>NZ_CP015114.1:0-1329838 GCF_001618885.1 Staphylococcus condimenti
ATGAATAAACAACATATTCTGAAGTGCTTGCCAAATGTAATATAAATTAATATAAGAGAGAAAGTGAGGTGGACAAAATGAGTGAACGGCGAATTATTCATATCGATATGGATTATTTTTTTGCACAAGTAGAAATGAGAGACAAACCAGAGTTGAAAGGAAAACCTGTCATTGTTGGGAAAGCTAGCGGAGAGGCGTCGTATCCACAGCTTCATATGAGGCGCGTAAATTCGGTGTTCATTCAGCAATGCCGATGGCGCAAGCACATAAGTTATGCCCAGACGGTTATTATGTTCAACCTCGCTTTGAAGTATATAAAGAAACTTCTCAAATCATTATGGACATCTTTAAAAGCTATACAGAAAAATAGTAGAACCGATGTCGCTTGATGAAGCATATTTAGATATTACACACGTACGTCCATTTATCAGCAAATTAATTTAAATAAACAGAAATCAAAAATAATTTAGCAAAATTAGCGAATGAATAAAACCTAACGAATTACTGTTATTCATTATAATAACGTTAATGATATATTAATGAATTTAGATATTGGTGATTTTCCTGGTGTAGGCAAAGCGACTAAAGAAGTAATGCATGCCAATAGCATTTATAATGCCAAGACTTATATAATAAAGATGAAAAGAGAATTGATTCGTATATTCGGTAAACGCGGCCATGGATTATATTTGATCATAAACCAGTTAAAAAATTTTCGCATTCGTAAGTCAGTAGGACCGAACGTACATTTGCGACTGATATTAATGATGATGAAAACTTGAAGGTAAGAGAATTAAGTGAGAAAACTGCAGAAAGATTAAGTCGGATTCAAAAATCAGGAAAAACTGTAACGGTCAAAATTAAAACTTATCAATTTGAAACACTATCAAGACAACGCAGTTTGAGAGATCCAATCAGAAGTGATATTGATATTTATAATACTGCTTATTCACTTTACAATGAATTGAAAGATCCAGACGTACCTATTCGACTTATTGGTGTAACAGTTGGTAATTTGAAACAACTGAATATCAAAATATGTCAATATATGACTTTCTATAAAAATCGGATTGGTGCATTTGAAAATGTCACAATCGATTATCCTTTATCTATTAAATTTTTACCATAAACAGCGAGCATATCATTTAAACTATCATAATTTTTTAGTAAACGAAATGTTATCATGGCACAAGCTTTAGCATCATTTAACGCGTCGTGATGACCATGGAAATCTAGATGATAGTATTCCATCATATGATTCAAGCCATAGCGATTAGCATTCACTGTACGTCTTGCTAGTTGTAGTGAACAAAAGTAAGTCATTTCTGGTGTGTCTAAACCAAGTGCTTGAATACTAGCATGCAAAACGGTCATATCAAATGCGGCATTATGTGCAACAACAGGCAAGTTTTCAATAAATTGAAGCATATACGGCAGCACAAAATTAAAATCTGGAGCAGTTGCTACATCTTCAGGTTGAATACCATGTACATTGATATTTTGTTGTGAAAAATAATCATTAGGATTTACAAGGGTATAAAACGTTTCAACGATTTCATTATCGACCACTTTTACCATACCTACAGAACAAATACTTGTACGTTTACCATTTGCAGTTTCAAAGTCTAAAGCGACAAATGCATTTTTGTCATTCATAATTGCAAACGACCTTCCTAACTATACTTAATATAGAATAGTAAAATGTTACTGGAAAATAAATCGTACGTCAAGGAATTAAGATTCTTAAAATAAGTGGGAAATAATTTTTTATCTTCCGTAAACACATGTTATAATTATCTAGGAAATTTAGAGGAGTGAAGTGCATGAGACAATGGACGGCGATTAACTTGGCGAAACTTGCACGCAAAGCAAGCCGAGCTGTCGGCAAACGTGGTACGGATTTGCCAGGTCAAGTTGCAAGAAGAATTGATAAAGATATTTTAAGAAACTTAGCTGAAAAAGTAGATGATGTTGTATTTATCAGTGGTACAAATGGTAAAACAACTACATCGAATTTAATTGGCCACACTTTAAAAGCTAATAACATAGATATTATTCATAATAACGAAGGCGCAAATATGGCTGCAGGTATCACATCTGCATTTATTGTGCAATCCAATCCAAATACTAAAATAGCGGTTATTGAAATTGATGAAGGATCAATCCCACGTGTATTAAAAGAAATGACACCTACAATGATGGTGTTCACAAACTTTTTCCGTGATCAAATGGATCGATTCGGTGAAATTGATATTATGGTGAACAATATTGCTGAAGCTATTAGTCATAAAGGTATCAAGTTGATATTAAATGCTGATGATCCTTTCGTAAGCAGATTGAAAATTGCGAGTGAATCAAACGTATACTACGGTATGAAAGCTCATGCTCACGAATTCGAACAAAGTACAATGAACGAAAGTAAATACTGTCCAAATTGCGGACGACTGCTTGCTTATGATTACATACATTATAATCAAATCGGTCATTATCACTGTGTGTGCGGCTTCAAACGTGAAAAACCAAAATACGAAGTTTCGAAATTTACAATTTCACCATTTATTCATTTAACAATCGGAGATACAACATTTGATATGAAAATAGCTGGTGATTTCAATGCATATAATGCAATTGCGGCTTACAGTGTATTAAGAGAACTTGGCTTAAATGATGCATCGATTAAAAATGGTTTTGAAACGTATACTTCAGACAATGGACGTATGCAGTACTTTAAATCCGGCAACAAAGAAGCGATGATTAATTTAGCAAAAAATCCTGCTGGGATGAATGCCAGTTTATCAATGGGTGAACAATTAGAAGGTAAGAAAGTTTATGTCATCAGCTTAAATGATAATCCTGCAGATGGTCGTGATATTTCTTGGATTTACGATGCCGACTTTGAAAAATTAAGCAATCAAGATATTGAAACAATTATTGTGACAGGTTCTCGTGCAGAAGAATTGCAGTTGCGATTAAAATTAGCTGAAGTTAATGTAGCGGTTGTTGTTGAAAAAGATATTTATAAAGCAACAGCACGCACAATGGATTATTCAGGCAAAACAGTCGCAATTCCAAACTATACATCACTTGAGCCGATGCTTGAACAATTGAACCGTTCATTTGAAATGAGGGAAAATCAATGAATGAATTAACAGTCTATCATTTTATGCCAGATAAATTGAATCTATATAGTGATATTGGTAATATTATTGCTTTAAAACAACGTGCAAAATGGCGCAATATCAAACTGAATGTTGTCGAAGTGAATGAAACAGAAGGTGTAACGTTAGAGAATTGCGATATCTTCTTCATCGGCGGCGGCAGTGACCGTGAACAAGCATTAGCTACAGAAGAACTAAGCAAAATTAAAAGCCAATTGAAAACTGCGATTGAAGACGGTATGCCCGGCCTTACAATTTGCGGGGGTTATCAATTCTTAGGTACAAAATATATCACTCCTGATGGAACTGAACTTGAAGGGCTAGGTATTTTAGACTTTTATACGGAGTCTAAAAAAGAGCGTTTAACAGGTGACATTGTTATTGAAAGTGATACCTTTGGGACAATTGTTGGATTTGAAAACCACGGTGGCAGAACTTATCATGATTTCGGCACTTTCGGCAAAGTGAAATATGGTTTTGGAAATAATGAAGAAGATCAAAGAGAAGGTATTCATTATAAAAATTTATTAGGTACTTATCTTCATGGACCTGTATTGCCGAAAAACCATGAAATCACAGACTACTTACTGAAAAAAGCGTGTGAAAGAAAAGGTATTCCTTTTGAACCAGAAGCTTTAGATAATACAGAAGAAGAAGCGGCTAAACAAGCAATTGTTGAGCGTTTAGAAAAACAACATAAATAACATAAAAATAGCGGATGGCCTGATTTGAAGTTGGTCATCCGCTCTTTCATTATGCATAACGGTTATCTAAGATACGATAGGTTAATAGAATTTCATAAATTAAATGGCTTTTTAATTGCTCTTTATCAAATTCATCCAAATGTGTGACAGATGTTTTTAATAGCCTTGCTTCTGCTTCTTCACGTTCAAAATAACCTGTTGCAATAATTTCAGAAATACTTTTAGCAATTTTCAATATAGCTGCACGTTCTTTTGAAGTAAAAACAACAAAAGTATCTTTAGGCAAATAGATAATATTAGATAAATGCGTAATAAATAAACGATCGATATGAGCGCGATTTGTTAATGCTTTTAACAGTACCCAATCATCTTCATGCTTGTGATAAGACAACTCATCTTTTTGATACCGAATTAAAGTTTCAACATGCATACTTTTAGTCAGTAATTTTTCGAGCTTTTTATTACTTTGTGTAGAATGAAATTTACCGATTACAAGTTCATGTAATCTTTCGCTATATAATTGATACATATCTTTTTCTGTTTGTAAGGCAGATGTTTCGACTTGATGATAATACTTAGGCGGTAAAATAACTAAGTTGACCAATCCTGCAGTGACAAGACCGATGACTGCAGTGAGTAATCGAGAGAAGAAATTAAATAAATAAGCATCACCAATCCCTGGTATCATTGCCATTGCTGTTAAAGTCGCAACAGTAATTCCATCATGCAATTTTAATTTTGCGCATATAAAAATTGTACAAGTTGCACTGAATGCATAGGCTAAAGCGGATTTGTCGCTGAAGATATATGTGAAGAGTACTGCAAGCAATGCACCAATAACGGTTGCTGGCAGTCTTTTGTAGCCTTTTTTTAAAGAAGCTTTGGCTGTAGGTTCAATTGTTACAATTGCTGAAAGTGTTGCGTAAATAGGATTTAAATGAAGCGACATACAAAAGAAAGCAGTTAAAAAAGTCGCTAGTCCTGTTTTAATTGTTCTTGCTCCGATGATTTTGTTATACCATTTATCGTGTGTCATAAATAAAACCTCTCTTGGATGAAGCACTTGCATAAAAAATTAACGTAAAAATGTGTTCATTCTGTTTTAAAAATTCCTACGTTTAGTATATCAGATTAATTTTGGTATAATAAGGTAGAATGAGTGCTGAATTGTGATGAGTTTGTTTAATTTTTTGCATGACAGCAATGAAAAGGTAGTGACGAATCATATCAGATGAGCGTCAACTTTTCTGAATTAATTTTTGAAAAAAGGAAAGGGATCACACATGATTGTAAAAACAGAAGAAGAGTTACAAGGATTGAAAGAAATCGGATATATCTGTGCGTTAGTCAGAGATAAAATGCAAGCAGCAACTAAACCAGGTGTAACGACTAAAGAGTTAGATGACATCGCAAAAGAATTATTTGAAGAACATGGAGCGTTGTCAGCGCCAATTCATGATGAGAATTTCCCTGGCCAAACATGTATCAGTGTGAATGAAGAAGTCGCACACGGTATCCCAGGTAAACGAAAAATCCGCGAAGGCGATTTAGTAAATATTGATGTTTCAGCATTGAAAAATGGTTTATATGCAGATACAGGAATTTCATTTGTAGTAGGTGAACCTTCTGATCCAATGAAAGAAAAAGTATGTGAAGTAGCTGAAGAAGCATTTGAAAACGCAATGAAAAAAGTGAAACCAGGCAGTAAATTAAGCCAAATCGGTAAAGCAGTTCATGCGACTGCACGCAAAAATGACTTGAAAGTGATTCGTAATTTAACAGGTCATGGCGTCGGCAGTTCATTACACGAAGCGCCTAGTTATGTATTGAATTATTATGACCCTAAAGAGAAAACTTTACTAAAAGAAGGACTTGTATTAGCAGTAGAACCATTTATTTCATCAAATGCTACGTTTGTGACTGAAGGTAAAAATGAATGGGCTTTTGAAACAAGCGATAAAAGTTATGTAGCACAAATAGAACATACTGTTATCGTTACGAAAGATGGTCCTTTACTTACAACTAAAATTGACTATGATAAAGAATCATAATACTGTTGAAATCGCGCTGTAATAAACTTGAAGCGGTTTAGGACTAAAGTATGAATGAAAGATGGTTCCGGAGACTATCCCGTTGTCTCCGGCTTTCTTTTATAATGGAATCAACAATGAATGAGGTGGTTCCATGAACTTGTTTACAGTTTATCTAGAAAAAATTTATCAAAATACAATTAAAAGCAGTATTGTAAACTGCCAAGAAAATTTAAATAAAAAACTACATTCAACTAAACAATATATTCAATATTTAAATCGCAAAAGAGTATATATTGTTGAATTGATAGAAAAGCTTACGCTTGAAATTGAAAATAAATATATTGATTTATTAGATCAGTATCAAATTTCTAACATTCAGCGTATGGAGAATATTGAAAATGCAGAACTTAATGCGTTGATGAAGGAATTAAACGACGCAGAAACTGATTGTGCCAGAATTGAAGCAGATTTAACATATCAAAATAAAATACGAATTACTTTGGAAAGAGAATGTGATATGATTGCACAAATGAGTTTAGTTGCTTAGAAAAGGTGGCGAAAAATGACAAATAAATATATCTCAACTGAGATGTTGATTGTTTTCACTGCATTAATGATCATAGCCAATTTTTACTACATCTTTTTTGAAAAAATTGGCTTTTTGCTCGTATTATTATTAGGGATTATCTTAATTTATGTCGGCTACCTTTATTTTCATAAAGTTAGAGGATTATTAGCCTTTTGGATAGGTGTATTACTTGTTGCGTTTACCTTATTCTCAAATAAATATACGATTATTATTTTATTCTTATTCATGTTGTTATTGATTATTCGTTACATCATCTTTAAATTTAAACCTTTGAAAATTATAGCGTCTGACAAAGAAGTCACATCTCCTGAGTTTATTAAGCAAAAGTGGTTTGGAAATCAAAAAACACCTGTCTATGTTTATAAATGGGAAGACATGCAAATTCAGCATGGCATTGGTGACATTCACATTGATTTGACGAAAGCAGCTAATATTAAAGAAAACAACACAATTGTAGTGCGTCATTTCATTGGTAAGATTTTAATCATTGTACCGACAAATTACAATGTAAATCTGCATTTCGCTGCTTTTTACGGTAATGCATCTATTAATCAAGAAACAATCAAAGTTGAAAATAACCATATTCAGATGAAAGAAGAAACAAAAGCTGAGAATTATAATATTAATATTTATGCTTCTACATTTATTGGAGATGTAGAGGTGGTTTATCGATGAACCATTATATAAGAGCGATAGGTTCAATGTTAATATTGATTTACAGCATTTTAGCTATTTTCTTTTTCATCGATAAAGTCTTTGTAAATATTGTCTTTTTTCAAGGAATGTTCTATACACAAATTTTCGGAATTCCAGTTTTTTTGTTTTTAAATATCATTGTAATATTGATGTGTATTATCGTAGGTTCTGTATTAGCGTATAAAGTGAACCAGCAAAATCATTGGATTAAAGACCAAATTGAACATTCTATTGAAGGTGAAGTCGTAGGTATTAATGATCAAAATATCGAACTTTATCAAGAGACGTTAGATATCTATCATATGTTGGTACCTTTAAATCAAGAATTGCACCGCTTACGTATTAAAACACAAGATTTAACGAATGAAACTTATAATTTAAATGATACAAAAGTAAAAAAAATTATAGAAGATGAACGTCAACGTTTAGCAAGAGAACTGCATGACTCGGTGAGCCAGCAATTATTTGCTGCAAGTATGATGTTGTCTGCTATAAAGGAAACTAAGTTAGAACCGCCTTTAGATCAACAAATTCCAACACTTGAAAAGATGGTACAAGATTCACAACTTGAAATGCGTGCTTTATTGCTTCATTTACGTCCATTAGGCTTAAAGGACCGTTCATTAGGTGAAGGTATTAAAGACTTGGTTGTAGACTTGCAGAAAAAAGTTCCGATGAAGGTAGTTTATGATATCGAAGATTTTGAAGTGCCAAAAGGGATAGAAGATCATTTATTCCGAATAACACAAGAAGGTATATCAAACACTTTGCGACATGCCGAAGGTACTAAATTGACGATAGATTTATATAATAAAGACGATTATTTACTATTACGTATTCAAGATGATGGTAAAGGTTTTGATGTAGATGAAAAAATGGAAAAAAGTTATGGATTAAAAAATATGCGAGAACGCGCATTAGAAATCGGAGCAACACTGCATATTGTATCATTGCCTGGTGCAGGGACAAGAATTGAAGTGAAAGCGCCGTTGAACAAGGAGGAATTCGATGACGATTAAAGTGCTATTTGTTGATGACCATGAAATGGTGCGTATCGGCATTTCAAGTTATTTATCGACACAACCAGATATTGAAGTGGTAGGGGAAGGAAAGTCTGGAAAAGAAGCTATTGAAAAAGCACATGAACTGCATCCTGATTTAATATTAATGGATTTATTGATGGAAGATATGGATGGTGTTGAAGCTACACAGCAAATCAAAAAAGATTTGCCAGATATTAAAGTGTTGATGTTAACAAGTTATATTGAAGATAATGAAGTTTATCGTGCACTAGATGCAGGGGTAGACAGTTATATCCTCAAAACAACAAGTGCAAGTGACATTGCAGAGGCAATTAGAAAAACACAACATAATGAATCTGTATTTGAAGCAGAAGTACTTGTTAAAATGCGTAATCGCATGAACCAACGTGCTGAATTATATGAAATGCTCACTGAAAGAGAGATGGAAATCCTGTTATTAATTGCAAAAGGGTATTCCAATCAAGAAATTGCAAGTGCTTCTCATATTACAATTAAGACAGTAAAAACGCATGTTAGTAATATTTTAAGTAAATTAGAAGTGCAAGATAGAACACAAGCAGTTATTTACGCTTTCCAACATGATTTAATCCAATAAGAAAAGCTGAACCCATTCTAAATCGGGTTCAGCTTTTTATTTATAAGTTTATTTATTTTGAGCAGCTAATTCATAGCCGTCTTGAATTAAGTCTAATTCCCCTGTATGAGGGTCAATTACTAATCCGTGAATAGGTACAGATTTATCAAATAACGGGTGATTGTATAACATATCGATATTTCTACGAACATTTTCCTCAGCATCTTTGAACCCTTGTAAAAAGCTGTCCACGTCTACACCAGAATGTTCGATGATTTCAAATGTTTCTTCTGTTACACCGCGTTCTTTCATTGCATCTTTAACAGTGCTGACATCAAGACAACCCATTCCGCAATCTTTATGTGCCATAATAATAATTTCTTCAGCACCTAATGCATAAATACCAACAAGTAAACTTTTTATCGTTGAACCATAAGGATGCGTGATAATTGCACCTGCATTTTTAACAACTTTTAAGTCGCCGTTATTAAAACCGAGTGCCTTTGTACCTAAATCTTGTAAGCGTGTATCCATACAAGTAAATAACACTGCTTTTTTATCTGGTTTTTTACTTGTGGAATAATTTACATATTCTTTGTTGCCGACAAAATCTTTATTATAAGCTAAAATGCTTTCTAATAACGTCATATTTTACACTTCCTATTTTCTTGAAATTGTATAATTTATGCTTTCTCAAGTTGTAGAATCTTACAGCTGAAAAAAGATATGTATGTTTTAAATTTTTCAACCAATGAATAGTATACCCCAAAATATCCCACTGTGAACATTTTATGAAATATTTATTCAAAAAAGAGATGCGCAACAAGTTTGTTGGGCATCTCAAAATGCTTAAGAACGATCGTCATGCGGATTTTGAAGTTCTGACATATTGAATTCGCGTTCTTCTAATGAATCTGCATGTTTTAATGTACGACGTTGATTAATGATAGCGTTAATTTCAGCACCTACAATAATGATAAAACCAGTGATGTATAACCATAACATTAATACGATAATACCACCGATACTACCATATGTTTTAGAATAGTTCGCAAAGTTACTGACATAAAGCCCGAATGCAGCAGTTCCTAAAATCCAAACAATTGATGCAAATAGAGCACCTGGAATTACAGATTTCATTTTAATTTTAATGTTTGGCGCTAGTGTATATAGCGTTACAAATAAAAGGAAAATGACTACAAATGGCAATGCATAACTGAGAATGTTAAAAATCCATTTTATCTGACTATCTAACCCGAGCGGCCCAAATAATAAATGACCGATTTGTTGTCCGAATACTGGGAAAATCATCGCAGCGATAAATACAGCACCCATAATCACTGTAAATAACACGCTGATTAATTTGAGGACAATAGGGTTGCGTCCATCTTCTACGTCATAGGCCACATTAAATGCATTCATTAATGCAGTCATACCATTTGAAGCGGACCATAATGCTAAAATTAAACCGACTGATAAAATACTGCCGCTTGCATTTTTCATGATATCGCCGATTATTCCTGTTAATAAATCGGCAGTTGAAGCAGGAGCATTATTCGCAATCATATTTACAATTTTATCACGGTCTATTTTAAATAGTGGCAATAATGACATTAAGAATAATAGCATTGGGAATAATGACAACATAAAATAATAAGAAAGTTGTGCTGCTAACCCTGAAGCATCATCTTTGCCGATTCTGTAAATTAAATATGATAATAAATTTGAATCTTTTGTATATTTAGCAGGTTTATTATTTTTAGCTACAAAGAAAGTTTGATTTGGTTTTTTCGGCTTTTTTGATTGAAATTCTTGCGGCGGCACATAATTATTGTCTCGTTGGTGTGTGACTTCTGCCGATTTTTCTTTTACCTTGCTTAATAAACCAGAGTTGCTTTCTTTGTTATGATCTTTTTTCTTAGACATAACGTAAACTCCTTTAATACATTGATATTAATTTTTTTATTTGAAAAAAGGGGGATAGAGCATGCCTAAATATAGGTGTGCTTATCCCTTAAGATAGTTCATATAAAATTGACTATGATTTAGCCATTTAAGTGTTTGTCATTCTTTTTGCGCTCTTGGAAAGTATTTTTAGCATCTTTAAGCGCACGTTCTAATTCTGGATTGTTACGACGAATTTCTTCGACTGCATCTTTCCAGTACATAATTTCGTCTTTAAGAACGTTGAATTTAGAAGGTTGTGCATTTTCATTACGTTTGCCTTCTTTTAGATTTGAATAACTATTTTTTAAAGATGTACGCGTATTTTTATCAGCAAGTGTAATTGCACCGCCAACAACAGCGCCTAATAGAATTCCTGGTACTAATTTGTTTTTCATAACTCATCTACCCCTCTTTTAAATTTGAATCTTTAAGAATATAATCGATTAGATTATCACAAGATGATTGTATCATATCGAAGACACCCTCAAAGTTATTAGTGTAATAAGGATCAGGTACATCTTGTTCATCCATATCACTGAAATCCAGCAATTTATATAATTGACCTTTCAAATGCGGATTTATCTGTTTAATATTATCCACATTACTTTGATCCATTGCAATAATGTAATCAAAGTCATCAGATAGCTCGAATAACTCACTAATCATACCGTTAAATGGAATGTTATGCTCACGAAGAATTTTTTGAGTGCCTTCATGAGGTGGTTCACCCAGATTCCATTTACCCGTTCCACGTGATGTTACTTCAATACCACTGATATTTCTATCTTTTAATCGCTGTTTCATAATGGCTTCAGCCATAGGAGAACGGCAAATATTGCCTAAGCAGACAAATGCAACTGTTACCATGTTTTACCTCCAAAAGATATTTTGTTGGGTAAATATTAAATACATATGTTAGCTTATACAAGGTATACCTATCGTTCCATAGATTATATTTACCCGAACATTTGTGAAATATACCTATATATCACTATCTTATCGGTTTTTGGCTCATATCTAAAGAGAGAATTTCTCTTTTTCGTTAAAAGTTTTCATTAAAACCGTACTTTGATAGAATAAAAAAATAAAGAGGTGAAAATTATGGCGTCAAATAATAAAAAAATGATTGAAGAAATACGTGAACAATTGAATGTTGTAAACGTACAACTAATTGATCCTGATAAATTTGAGGATGCTGATGAAGAAAAAGTGAAAGAAATTCATTCTTTTGTTACATCAAAAGATAATTTTTCTCCAAGTGAGGTAACAGCAATAGCTTCTGAACTCGGTGAATTACGCCAATCATAAGAAATAACATCGAATAGACTATAAGGGGGAATTTATGAATGACACAATTAGAAGAAAAATTAAAACAGTATGCACAATTAATCGTAGATGTTGGGATGAATGTACAAGAAGGACAACCCGTTTTTATACGTTCATCTGTAGATGCATTAGAACTTACGCATGATATTGTAGAAGCAGCGTATGAACGTGGAGCTTCTGATGTACGTGTTAAGTATGCTGATGATACACTAACGAAATTAAAGTTCAAATATGAAGATGCTGAATTTTTTGCAGAAAAAAGCTTAAAATCATATGACGTTGATGAGCGAATGGATTATGTTGAACGCGGTGCTGCAAATTTAGCGTTAATTAGTAGCGACCCAGATTTATTAAGTGGTGTCGATAGTGATAAAAAAGCAGCATTCAGTAATGCATACTCTAAAGGTTTTAAAGGCTATATGGAAGCAAGTCAAAATAATGATTTCCCTTGGTGTGTTGTTGTATATCCAAATAAACCATGGGCACAACGTGTATATCCGGAATTAAGTGAAGATGAAGCGTATGAAAAGTTCATTGATGAATTATTGGATATTGTCCGCGTAGATGGCAATAACCCAGTTGAAAATTGGAATAAGCATGTTGAGAACTTAAGTAAGCATGCAAAATATTTACAAGACAAACATTATTCAGCATTACATTATATTTCTGAAGGAACAGATTTAACGATTGGTCTTCCTGAAAATCATTTATGGCAAGATGCTACTAGCTTTACGAATGATGGACAAGAATTCATCGCAAACATTCCAACTGAAGAAGTGTTTACAGCTCCAGACAGAAACCGTGTGAATGGTCATGTAACAAACAAACTTCCTTTAAGTTATAGCGGAAGTTTAATCGATGGTTTCACATTAACTTTTAAAGATGGAAAAGTTGTTGATTTTACTGCTGAAAAAGGGGAAGATGTATTACGCAACTTGCTAGAAACAGATGAAGGTTCAAAATATTTAGGTGAAGTTGCTTTAGTACCAGATGATTCACCAATTTCAAATCGAAATCGAGTTTTCTATAATACATTGTTAGATGAAAATGCTTCTTGTCATATTGCTTTAGGTGCAGGTTATCCATTTACAATAAAAGATGGGACATCTATGTCTAGAGAAGAGTTAAGTTCTGAAGGATTAAACGATGCATTTATTCACGAAGACTTTATGATCGGAAGCTCAGACTTAACTATTTATGGAATAACAAAAGATGGCAAAGAAGAAATTATATTTAAAGATGGAAATTGGGCATATTAATTAAAAAATAAAATCAAAAAAGGAGACCAATTGTGGAAGATAGAGAAAAAAGACCAATGTCAGCTTCATTAAGTATCAAAGATCGTCAAGTGTATCCGCAAGATACCAATCACCACCATACAATGTTTGGTGGATTGTTGATGGCCAATATTGATGAAATTGCTGCGATTTGTGCAATGAAACATAGTAGTGCTCCTGTAGTAACAGCTTCAACTGACTCAGTAGACTTTTTATTGCCTATCAGAACAGGTGATGTCATTTCGTATGAAGCGATGGTATCATATGCAGGTTCTACTTCTATGGAAGTGTGTGTACAAATAATACTTGAAGATATTATGGAAGATAAAAAATATATGGCGGCATTGAGTTTCCTAACATTTGTTGCATTAGATGATAATGGGAAACCTAAAAAAGTGCCAGGTGTATATCCAGAAAATGAAATTCAAGAATGGTTCCATAAGACGGCGCCTGCGCGTGTTAAACGAAGAAAAGAAAGAAGACAAGAAAGTAAAGAAACATTAGAATTCTTAACACGTACAAGACATATTCAATAAAAAGATAAAGGGGCTGGGACATTAATGCTCTAGAATCCCGAAAAAAGGACGATTTTCACAATTGAAAACGAAAATCGCCCTTTTTTATATAATTTAAAGAAAAAATCAGCTCGTAGAGCTGTTAATTTCTTTAAGTTTGTTGCCATACAAGCAATACTAACTTCGGTTTCAACTTTTTCAATGCCCCTTACAGACATTCGAGTGAAACCCAAATTAGCCTTCAAATTACCGAAAAATGTTTCAACATCAGTTTTTCTTTTGCTGTAAATTGATGATGTTTTCGGATCTGAAAGCTTTTCTCTAGTGAACTGCTTATAAAATTCCCAAACCATATTTCGACGAATTGTTTTTAATGTATCCGGTTTGGCTTTTGGATTCATACATTCTTGTCTAAGCGGACAATCTATGCAGTCATAACATTTATATTCTTTGAATTGTCTCTGATATCCATATTTATCAGTACTGTATCTGTATCCAGAGAAGAATAGAATTTTATTGTTCGGGCATATATACCTGTCATCTTTTTCGTCGTAATTCCAATTTAATGAATTGAATGGGTTGTTTTTATATTTTCTTTTTTGTTCTTTTAAAAACATGCCGTACGGCATTACAGGAGTTCTGTTAAATATATCTATAACTATTCCATAATTGCTTTCGCTGCCATACCCTGCATCACATACTATATACTCAGGAATGTCACTATTAACTTCTTGAATCCTGTTTAAAAAATTTTCTAAAGTTCTTGTATCCGTCGGATTTTGATATACACCTACTGCCAAAGCAAATTGATTATTTGTACCTACTTGAATATTGTATGCTGGTTTTAATTGACCGTTTCTCATATGATCATCTTTCATTCGCATAAAGGTGGCATCATTATCAGTTTTGGAATAACTATTTCTTGTACCTAAAATCTTCTTTTGTTCCTCGTACTTTTCTTTTTTCTCTTTACATTCTGTAATTACTTTCTTATGCTTTTTTAATTCAGTGCGTT
Organism: Staphylococcus condimenti; assembly: GCF_001618885.1. Lineage (NCBI taxonomy): Bacteria > Bacillati > Bacillota > Bacilli > Caryophanales > Staphylococcaceae > Staphylococcus > Staphylococcus condimenti. The sequence continues at coordinate 14,878 of NZ_CP015114.1, forward strand.
CTGATCTCAATATTTTTCTTTGTTCAGTATCATTGCTGGATTCAATATCATCAGTCAGTTCTTCAACCTTCTTATTCAAACAATCTTCGATTGCTTCTAATTCATGAGATTGTATTTCCTTTGAAGACTCTTCTTTTATATTCGGTATGATTTCCTTTTGTAATAATTCTTCATACGCAGCTTCCGACTTTTCCAAGTTGGCTTTGCTATAGCGTTCAGTATTCGCTCTCCAAACAAACGTATACTTATTAGCATCAGCTTCGATTTTAGTACCATCTATATAAACGGCTTCTTCATCAATATATTGATTTTCGACTAAAAAAGTTCTGAAAACTACAAAACAATCTTTTATTAACTTATTTGTTCTGGAGTCAGAACGAAAACGGTTGATTGTTCGATAAGAAGGTTGCTGTTCTTGTGCCAGCCACATAAACCTAATACTGTCTTTTAATGCAAATTCTATTTTCCGTCCGGAAAATATCGAATTACTATAAGCATACAATATTATTTTAAGCATCATGCGTGGATTGTGAGAAGGGGCGCCTCTGTGATTTTTATAGCTGTCGAAAGCTGTTTCAGGGATTTTTCCGACGATTTCATTAACTATGCTGGCAGTATCACTTTCGGAAAACGTAAATTCTGTTGTCAGTGGCAGAGAGATTTGAGACATGTTATAATTTTTATACATAAAGGTCCTCCTATGATTTGGGTTTGTGGTTATTCTCTAATTATAAGCGAGGCCTTTATTTTTTTGAAATAATATGTATATTTTATATAAAAAAGCCGGTGAAAACTTTAAAAGTTTTCACCGGCTTTTATTTGAGACCGGAATTATGTCCCAGCCCCTTTTTGAAATTATTGTTGAAAAATTCGATGCATCATTTTTTCATTTTCTCGAAAATCAGTATTTGGATAATACATATTTTTAACTAAAACATTCGGACCTAAACAATGATAAGGTTCACAATGACAATTTAAACTTTGTGCTAAATCTGAATTTAACCATTGTTTATAGACATCATTTAATTTATCTGTTTTGATATTAGAAATAGTTCCATTTTCATCACCAAAGTCCGTAACAATCACATTTCCAGTAAATACATTGACATTTAAACGACTGCGTCCATCAGGATCATTTCTTAATGAAACATTTTCAGCATTTCTCAATGCATCAAATAGCGCTTTATCATCTTCATCTTGAATACATGGATAGATTGGTAAAGTACCAAACAGCATCCAAGTATCTTTATCACGTATTTTAAGCAGATGACGGATTGTATCTTTGATTTCTCCTAAGCTTAATACACTTAATTGGCTTGCAAAATCTGAAGGGTACATTGGATGTATTTCGTGGCGACTGCATTTCATATCATGTACGACTTCATTATGAATTTTTTCTAAATAAGGACGAGTGCTTTTATTTAACATTGTTTCAGCAGATACAAACATACCTTGTTCAGATAGAGTTCTTGAGTTTTCTATCATTTGCTCGTAGAGTTTCAATTTTGCTTTTAATGGAGGTTGTTTTTCCATCGCTCCAAATCCAACCTCAGCAAATTCATCTGTTGTACCCCAGTTATGTGAGATGTGCATTACATCTATGTATTCAGCAATATCAAGATAACGATCTTGAGGTAGTGTCAGATTGGAATTCATTTGAGTATAAATACCGCGATTATACGCATATTTTAATAATGGTTTTACAACATTTCGAATAGACTTTTTGGAAAACATAGGTTCTCCGCCTGTTATAGACAGTGTACGTAAGTTTGGAATCTCATCTAAACGTTTATAAATTAATTCCATAGGTAATGGGGCAGGGTCTTGAGTTTGAAGTGTATATCCTACAGCACAATGGCTGCAACGCATATTGCATAAATTAGTAGTTGTGAATTCAATATTGCTTAGCTGAAGGTTTCCAAATTCTTCAACATCATTATAAGCTTCCCATGGGTCGTTATGAATGGTAATGGGTTGCTTGATGTGAGTGGAATAATCAATCATCAGTTTGCCTTCTTTCTATATCATTATATTTAAGTATTATACTTTTTGAATGGTAATCTTGAAAAGGGGTAAGTAAGTTTTGAGACTATTAAATTTCTTTCTATACATTGCATATTAATTATCGAAAGTTAAATTCAACCAAAACATATTATTAATATTTTAGTTATTTTTGTCAAATTCATGTTAGAATAATGATATATTTTTTAAAGGAGCGTCAAAGAATGAAAATGAGCGAAAAAGAATTAATTTCACATATCCAAACAAGACTGTCTGAATTTGTAGATGAAATCAATCACGTTGATCCTGATAAAGTCAGTGTTGAAGACGTCGATGAATGGATTGGGTTACTTGATCAGTTAGAAGAAAAAGTGAAAACTGTTCAACACGAAAAATAATTCTGAGTTTAAAGATATGTTTAAAATTCTCTGATTTGGTCTAAATAATAATATATGTCAATAAATAACATTGATTAATATTCACGCTATCTAATTTAAATATAAATTGAAAGGTGATAATTTTATGACTAAACCAGTAGCAATTATTTTAGCAAATGATTTTGAAGATATTGAATTAACTAGCCCTAAAGAGGCAATTGAAGAAGCAGGTTATAAAACTGTTATTATCGGCCATGAAGCAGGTGAAGAAGTTGTAGGTAAACATGGTACGAAAGCTAAAGTTGGTGTAGGTATCGGCTCTGCAGAACCTTCTGAATACTCAGCTTTACTCATTCCTGGCGGATTTTCACCAGACCACTTGCGCGGCGATGTAGATGGACGTTATGGTACATTCGCAAAAGCGTTTATGAAAGACAACAAACCAGTCTTTGCAATCTGCCACGGACCGCAAGTATTAATTGATACTGACGATTTAAAAGATCGCACATTAACTGCAGTTTTAAATGTACGTAAAGACTTATCAAATGCAGGTGCACATGTAAAAGATGAATCAGTAGTTGTAGATGGAAATCTTGTAACAAGTCGTACACCTGACGATTTAAATGATTTCAATCATGCTATTGTTGAATCATTAAATAAAGAAAACAAATAAATTGAAACTTATTTAAATGAGTGACGGGCATTTCTTTTGAAATGCTCGTTTTTTTACATATCAAGGCGTAAAGCAAGATACTTCTTGAGACTGATTTTTACTTAATTTAATGAATTATTATTTTAAGACACGTCATTCTCAATTATAATAAGTTATGAAGTAAAAATTACAATTGAGGAGAAAGTGTGTCTGATGAAAAGAAGCGAAAGACTATCTAGAGAGTCAAAAAATGCTAGAACGAACACACAAAATGCACCACACTATAATACGTATTATCAACCTGTTGGTGCGCCACCGAAAAAGCAAAAAGGCAAAGGATTATTTTTTAAAATAGTAATAGGTCTTATTATTATTGCCGCTATATTTTTCGGAGCAATGTATGCATTGTCATCAAAAGCGAATGTTGATGATTTAAAAACAATTAAAGATAAATCAACGTATGTACCTGTATCAGATATGCCTGATTATACAAAGGGTGCTTTTATATCGATGGAAGACGAGCGTTTTTATGATCATGGCGCATTTGATGTGAAAGGAATATTCAGAGCCTTGTTCACAACAATCAGCGATCATAATGTTCAAGGCGGAAGTACAATAAGTCAACAAGTAGTGAAAAATTATTATTATGATAATGAACAAAGTTTTACTCGTAAGGTAAAAGAAATTATGGTAGCAAGTCGTATGGAACGTGAGTATTCAAAAGATGAAATTTTAAGTTTTTATATCAATAATATATATTACGGTGATAACCAATATACAATTGAAGGTGCTGCGAACCATTACTTTGGAACAACAACTGTTAAAAACAGTCAGAATATGCCAACCATTACAGTATTGCAGAGTGCTATTTTAGCAAGTAAAATCAATGCGCCAAGTGTGTATGATGTAAATGATATGTCGCAAAATTATGTGAATCGTGTAAAGATAAATTTAGAAAAAATGAAACAACAAGGATATATTAACGAAGAACAATATAAAACAGCGCTTGCACAGTTAGGTGTTTAAAAGGCGTATTTGAAACACAGGTAAGTCTTAAAAGCTTATCTGTGTTTCTTTTATTTGAAAAAGCGCATCTATTGGAATCCATCTGCAATTTAAGTAAAGTATAACGCTATAAAACTCAGCAATTTTGTTTTACAATAAGTATCGAATAGAATTTAATGAATTTAAAGCGAGTTGAAAGTATGCCGAAAGTTACTAAAATTGAAGTTCAAAAAAAGAATAAAGAACGATTTAATTTGTATTTAGATGAAAGTTTTGAAATGGGTATTGATATGGATACTTTAGTACACTTCAATCTGAAAAAAGGGGACGTCCTTACTGCAGCGAATATGGAAGAAATTCAAAAATATGAACATTTTCGTTTCGGCTTGCATCTAGCAATACAATATCTTTCTTATCGAAAACGTACTGAACAAGAAGTGATTCAGCATCTTCAAAAACATGAAATCAGCGAATCAGCTATTGCAGAAGTGATTAATTATTGCAACAGAGAAGGGTATATCGATCATGATGATTATGCTGAAAGTTTAAAAAATACCATGATTCGTACAACAGATAAAGGTCCTGAAATATTCCGTCAAAAACTGATTAAAGCTGGTATCGAGAAACCATTGGTTGAAAACTATACCGCTAAATATGAAGAAGAGCAGCCGCTTGAAGATATAGAAGTACTGGCTGATAAATTACTGCATCAGAAAAAAGGACCTAAAAAGAAAAGAATTGATAAAGTTAAGCAATCTTTACTTCAAAAAGGTTATTCTTTTGAAGTAATAAATGAAGCGATGCAAAATCTTGATTTTGAACCTGACAGCGAAGAAATTGAATTGCTTTTACAAAGAGAATTAGAAAAGGTTTATCATAAATATGAACGCAAATATGAGGGTAGACAATTAGAGATGAAAACTATTGAAGCTTTGCTTCGAAAAGGTTATGAGTATGATACAATTAAAGATAAAATGAGAGAAAGCGGGATAGGCGATGAGTGAAAAAAGTTTAAGCAAAATGACTAAAAATGAAATTTTGGATGAAATTCAAAAATATAAAGAAAAAATGCGAAAAGCAGAAATGAATGGTATCTTAAATGAATATGATGTTTATCGTACTAAAGTTATTATTGCTGAAAGTTACCTTGTAGATCAAAGTAAAATCGAATTTGGAAAAATATATGAATTAAACGATGGTACCAAGCGATATATGCGAGTTGATCGTATGAAGGGTATTTTTGCGTGGGGAAAAATATTACATAGCAGTCAAAAGGAAGAAGGCCTCCCAGTCGCATTATTAAAACTATAGAAGGATGTAAGCAGATATGGCGAGTTCAATTGTATTAAAATTACTGAATATTACACATTACTATCGCAGAAAAAACCGAAAAAAATGGTATCTGCCTTACGGTTATGATGCTGAAGACATTGAATTGAATAATGTTTCATTATATATATACCAAGGGGAATCTTTAGGCATTATAGGTGAGCCGGGCGCTTCAAAAACTTTAATAGGCAGAATATTAGCAGGCGAAGTAAATCCTGATAAAGGACGCATGAACCGAACAGGCAGTTTGTTTTTTGGCGATTTGGAGGATAAGCATTTACATGAAGAAACAGTAGAAGCTTATGTACAAAATGCGGTAGAACTATTTACATACAAAGGTTCAGATCATAAGACAGAACAAATCATTCGTTATGCAGGGTTGAATGATTTAAAAAACAAGGCTGTGTATCAATTAACTGAACGACAATATGCACAATTGATACTGAGCTTGGCGCGTACTTCAAAAGCTGAAATTATAGTTTTCAATCATGTGCTTCATTATTTAGATGAAACATTTTTAGAGCGCGCGGTTGAGTTGGCAGATGATTACATTGATGATGAATTAACAATAATAACAATCGACGATGACTTAAACGTTATTCGAAAAGTCAGTAACTATGCTGTTTGGATTTCTCATGGTCAAATGCGTATGGAAGGTCCTTTAAGCAGAGTGCTTCCAACTTTTACAGAACATGAAAATGACCGAAAATCACTGGAAACAGATGAAGAAAAGAAAAATTTCGATGTTGACTGGAAGAAAAAAAGAACAAGAATTCCTGAAATGACATACAATTTCAGACGAATAGAACGATATAAACACGCAAAACCTACACCTTTTTTAGCTAGAGTCATTGGTTGGAGTATTGCTTTAGCCTTAGGATTTATTATCACTGCAGCACTTCTTTTCACCAATCAAGGGATTGTGCAATTTGCGCAAAATACAGAGCAAACAAAATTACAATCCAATTCTAAACAGGCCTTCGAGGATAAATTATCTTATGGTATTGTGACCGAAAAACAATTGAATGCTAAAGCTGAAAAAGGGAACAATACATTAAAAATTCCTCATTATGCTTTGGTAACGATTACTGGGGAAAATGACAATAAATATCGTATAGATGTTGATGGACAAGATTATGATACGAATAAAGGGAATATTCGATACTTTAATCCAGCTGGTTTATATGAATCACATGGTAAAGCTGCTTTAGAAGATTATATGAAATCAAATTATATTAACTACATTGATTTTTATAATAGTCATCTTGGACAATCCAAAGAAAAAGTAGAAAAATCATTGGTACCAGAAAAAGATAATCGATTTGTTGTGCCGATTACACAGCAACCAGTCAGTATGTTATTTAACGATTCAAAACACCTTAGCGGTTTTGTCTATCCAATGGTTAATAAGGATAAGTTTAAGGATAAATTTAATGTTAAAAGTGATATTTGGATTTGCAAATCAGGAAAAGGTTACTATATTGCAGATATGAAAAATAACAAATGGATATATATAGAATTGTAGGTGGAGCATTATGATAGATAAAATTATTAATAATACAATCAATTTTTACCATAGCTTACCGCAATTACTTAGACATTTAGGCGGCAGTTTAAAAAGAAATTGGAAATGGTTAGTTGCACCTTTAGTAACATCAATTATCTTGTTGGTTATCATGCTGATAGGGTTTAAAATCAATAAAACTACTGAAGAAACGCAAGCAGTTTGGTATTATCGCTATATCGGTTTAATAACATTACTATGGACACTTGTGACACTTTACTTCAATATCATGCGTTATCGTAGAGATTACTATGAATATAAAAACTTTGATTATCCTGTTTCATTTAAGACAATCATTTATACAGTGATTTTTTCCATAGGATTATTAATCTCAATTGGTGTAGTAGTATTTGCTAAGCCGGTGAACTTAGACAGTTCATTTATTGCGATTGCATTTTATTGGTTCATGTGGAATGTATTTATTATTTTAGTATCACAGGTATTAGGTTTAATTCGCATGGTCAGTCGATATAAATTATTTGATGTCATTTTATATATCATGTTTGCGGTAATGTTTTTGACGGTTCCTATTATCTTTATTCCTTCTGAGAAACCATCAATTTTAATGCATATATTAATGTTGAATCCACTCTTTTACCTTGTTTCTGGTATAGAGGAAGCGGTTATTATAGGTATTAATAGTTTAGGCAACCTGCCTTATCATGTTTATTTCTTAGTTTGGATTGGAATTGCGGGATTATTACTTTACATATTCCGACCGCATATTGCTTATGAAAAATTTAGAATGACACGTAATCGTTCTATTCATTTAAAAAATACTGCTGATCCTGAAAAAGTAAAATCAACTAATATAACAAATTAAGAAAACGGAGTGGACGCTAAATCCACTCCGTTTTTTATTAATGTGCATATAATTTTTTTATCAGTTTTTGTTCGCTGAACACCCAGCCTGTATAAGAATGTTTAATATTCATATCCTTATCTAAATGAGCAATTGCAACAAAAGAATAATGGTCATTTTTTAAATATCTTAAATCAATAAAGCGCACCTCATAGATATTATCGCTTAATTGTCTAGCATCCCATCGATAAATAGATGAGAAATTTAAAAAGGCTTTAATATTTGGATCTTTTCGTAATGAGGTCATTAATGCTTCATCAGGAAATTCTTGGCGTTTTACTTTATCCGCAAATACGATATTTCGACCATAACTTTTTCCTACATAATCATGTGTTGCTGTTTGAACAGCTACACGCCATTCCATAAATTTTATAGTAGGAGCTACGAAAACTTTTACTAAGTGGGCTTTATCCTGGCTGCTTACCATGCGAAGCACTTGTTTTTTAATAGCAGATCGGAAAATAAAACGAACAACATAGTAAAAGAAAAGAATAATAAATATTGGAAAAAATACTGCATAAGCGTTTAATCCAAATGCCCATAGTACAATTCCTAAGCACCATAATATAAAAATATAAGGATCGAACGTATTAATCACACTTAATTGTATCCATTTATTCGAAAAAGGACGTAATGCTTGAGTACCGTATGAATTAAATATATCAACAAAGACATGGAGGAATACTCCGAGTTGGGCCCAAAGCCAAATATGCATCGGATTTACGCCTTTTGAAAAAGTAAATACTAATAAAGTAATTAAAATCGGCCATAAAAGTGTGAAAGGGATTGAATGTGTTATCCCTCTGTGATTAGATATATAGGCAGCATTATTTTTAAGTTTTAAAACGGTATCGCTGTCAGGGATTAGTGAACTGGCAATTAGTGTAGTTGCAGCAACACCAAAATGACCCGACATAGATGGGTCATGCATCGCTAATGCAGTAAGACCAATACCCATCACTATATGTGTTCCTGTATCCATAATCGTTCACTCATTTCAAATAGTCTTATATCTATTATAAATGATAAACTGAAATAACAAAATTGATAAAGCTGTTTAAGACGCAAAGGAGAAATATGTATATATGCTACAGCCTGATACTTTCAAAGATGATATTTTAAATTGGTTCAAAATAAATCAACGAGAAATGCCATGGCGAGAAACAACCAATCCGTATTACATATGGATAAGTGAAGTAATGCTTCAACAAACACAAGTGAAAACAGTCATTGATTATTACCATCGATTTACAGAAAGGTTTCCTACTATAGAAGATTTGAGTATGGCAGAACAAGATGAAGTGCTGAAATATTGGGAAGGGCTCGGTTATTATAGCAGAGCTCGCAATTTTCATACTGCAATTCAAGAAGTAGCTGAATCTTATCACGGAAAAGTACCCGACAACCCTGAGGTTTTTGAGAAGCTTAAAGGAGTGGGGCCTTATACTAAAGCAGCAGTAATGAGTATAGCATTTGATTTGCCATTGCCTACCGTGGATGGAAATGTTTTTCGTGTATGGTCTCGATTGAATAATGATTTCAGTGATACAGCAAAACAATCTACAAGAAAAGCTTTCGAAAATGAATTGATGCCTTATGTTGAAACTGAAGCGGGCCAATTCAATCAAGCAATGATGGAATTAGGGGCATTGATATGCACACCGAAATCACCGCTTTGTTTGTTATGTCCGGTACAATCTCATTGTGAAGCATTTCAAGAAGGTACTGTAGAAAAATTGCCTGTTAAAATCAAAAAAGTTAAAAAGAAAACTGTACACCAAGATTGTTTTATAATCCAAAATGAAAAAGGGGAATACTTGATAGAACAAAGACAAGCAAAACTGTTGAATGGTATGTGGGAGTTTCCGATGTATGAACAGGAAGAAAGTGAACAAAAATTGAATGCTTTGCTGGATGAAAACATAGAAGTTCCAGATAAACCAATTTTTCAACTAAAACATCAATTCACACATTTAACATGGAATATAAAAGTCTACGAAATTAAAGAAGAAATTTCTTCAGATCATTTCACTTTAAACTCTCAATTCCGTTGGTTGAAATTATCTGAAAGAAATCAGTTTAATTTCCCGGCTTCCATGCATAAGATATTAGATTATCTTGAAAAGGAAAATAACAAAGACTGAGAAGGCCAAGCCTTTATGTTATAATAAGTTTTGTGTAAAAAAGCCAGCAAGGAGGTGTGGAGCGTGGTAAAAGAAACCATACCGAAAGAAGGAGAAAACATCAAAATTCAGAGTTACAAGCACGATGGCAACATTCACCGCGTGTGGTCAGAAACAACTATTTTAAAAGGTACAGATCATGTTGTAATTGGTGGAAATGATCATACGCTTGTAACTGAAAGTGATGGACGGACATGGATAACACGTGAGCCTGCGATTGTATATTTTCATTCTGAATATTGGTTTAACGTGATTTGTATGTTTAGAGAAGACGGTGTTTATTATTACTGTAATCTTTCTTCTCCTTTTGTATGTGATGAAGAGGCACTTAAGTATATTGATTATGATTTAGATATCAAAGTTTATCCAAATGGAAAATATCATCTATTAGATGAAGATGAATATCAACAGCATATGCAGCAGATGAATTATCCAAAGGATATTGATGTCATTTTACGTCGAAACGTGGATATACTGCAACAGTGGATTGAACAGAAAAAAGGACCGTTTGCTCCAGACTTTATAAAGGTTTGGAGAGAACGCTATAAAAAACTGCGTCAGAAATCATAATACAAAGCAGATTTCTTTATTCTCTATATAGAATTTCATTATAATGGCTATATTATTATATACGGTATAAAACGGGGTTTGAACTCAAGCTTGAAAAAGCAAGGTTCAGCCTCGTTGATTTTTGAAAGCATTCATTTAAAATGGATGAATTGTAAGGGAGGATAAGAATAAAATGATACGCAGATATCTAAAATTTGTTAAACCGTATAAATGGCGTATCATAGCTACGATAATCATTGGGATAATCAAATTCGGCATTCCGATGCTAATCCCTTTACTTATTAAATATGCTATTGATGGTGTTATAAATAATCACGATATAACGACACATGAAAAAATGATGCGCTTAGCAATTTCCATTGGTATTGCTTTATTTATTTTTGCGGTACTTAGACCACCGATTGAATATGCAAGGCAATATTTAGCACAATGGACAAGTAATAAGATACTCTATGATATTCGAAAACGATTATATGATCACTTACAAGCACTCAGTGCACGTTTTTATTCGAATAATAAAGCAGGAGAGGTCATTTCACGTGTTATTAACGACGTAGAACAAACGAAAGATTTTATTTTAACAGGACTTATGAATATATGGTTGGATTGTGTCACAATCATTATTGCTTTATCCATCATGTTCTTCTTAGATGTTAAATTGACACTTGCTGCAATGTTTATTTTCCCGTTTTATATTTTGACAGTGTATTATTTCTTTGGAAGATTACGAGGTTTAACGAGAGAACGTTCTCAAGCATTAGCAGAAGTTCAAGGGTTCTTACATGAAAGAGTTCAAGGTATTTCAGTAATCAAAAGTTTCGCTATTGAAAAGAACGAAGCGGAAAATTTTGATAAACGAAATAAACATTTCTTGCATCGTGCATTTAAGCATACACGTTGGAATGCTTATTCATTTGCAGCCATTAATACAGTTACTGACTTAGGTCCGATTATTGTCATTGGTGTTGGTGGTTATTTAGCTGTAAACGGTTCTATTACAGTAGGTACACTTGCAGCATTTGTAGGTTATTTAGAACAATTATTTGGACCATTGCGCCGTCTTGTTTCTTCATTTACAACTTTAACGCAAAGTTTTGCTTCAATGGATCGTGTGTTCCAATTATTAGATGAAGATTACGATGTGAAAGATGAACCGTACGCTAAGCCGATTAAGATAGAGAACGGTGATATTGATATTCAAAATGTTTCATTCCGTTATAATCAATATGCACCGAAAGTTCTAGATAATATTTCATTAAATGTGAAACATGGAGAAACTGTTGCATTTGTCGGTATGTCAGGTGGCGGGAAATCTACTTTAATTAATTTGATTCCTAGATTTTATGATGTTACTGAAGGTGAAATTACTATTGACAATCACCCAGTTAAAAATTTCTTGTTATCAAGCTTGCGTAATCAAATCGGTTTAGTACAGCAAGATAACATATTATTCTCAGATACAATTAGAGAAAATATTTTGCTCGGTAAACCTGGAGCGAGCGATGAGGAAGTAATTGAAGCAGCAAAACTTGCTAATGCACATGATTTTATTATGAGCTTAACGGATGGATATGAGACGGAAGTAGGGGAACGCGGTGTGAAATTGTCAGGTGGTCAAAAACAACGTATTTCTCTTGCGCGTATTTTCTTAAATAATCCGCCTATTATTATTTTAGATGAAGCAACAAGTGCTTTAGATTTAGAAAGTGAAGCCATTATTCAAGAAGCATTAACCCATCTAAGCGAAAATAGAACTACATTAATCGTTGCGCATAGACTTTCAACGATTACACATGCAGATAAAATTGTAGTAATAGAAAACGGACATATTATTGAAACTGGTACACATCAAGAATTACTTGCAAAACAAGGTGCTTACCATCATCTTTATACAATTCAAGATCTATAAAAAGGCTCTCTGTCAAATAGGACTGGTGGCTCAAATTATAGAGGTTAAGCAGCTTTTAGCTGCTTAATCTCTTTTTTAGGATTCGAGGAAAAAAGTCTCGTACATAAAATAATACGATTGCGCAAATTAGTGAAGTTTTTATAACCGAAAGAAACCCTTTTTATCAGTTTGATCTTATTATTAATACCTTCGAGCGGACCGTTGGTCAGATTCGAATATTCCAAAGTATTCAGTACCATGTCATGATAATTTTTAAGTGTTCTGATGGAAATTTGAAGTTTGGGGGCGATGTTTCCCATGGTTATTGCCTGTATGGTTGATGTATATAACTGTTCATCATTTTCTTTTAAAGCGTAACGCAGCTGATGGACATAGTGATGCGTGTTTAACAATTTATCATCAAAATCCAATAAGAAATCTACGATTCCTTTGGTTGTTTTCCATTGTTTGAACAGCGGAACTTTATTATATTCGAACATCTCCAATTGTTCATAAGGCTTCAAAATCAGTTTCCAGTAACGCTTATATTTATTGTAAAGCGGTCTGTCGTTATTTCGGAAAGTATTCATAACACTGACACGAGTCATATTCAAAGCACGATTCAATGATTGTACAATATGGAATCGGTCTATAATAATTTTGGCATTAGGGAATACTTCGTTGATCAAAGACATATAAGGTTCGTACATATCGATAGATACCGTCTTCACACGTTGTCTTTCAGCTAGTGAATAACGATAAAAGTGCGTTTTCAGAGCTGCCAATCTGCGATCGGGAACAATATCTACGATACGGTGGGTCACGGCATCAGCATAAATAAAACTCATATTATGGCTGACATGTTTGACACTTTTGAATTCATCCATCATTAAATGTTCAGGCAAAGCGCTGAATGGCTTTTGAGCAATCTGAGAAGCAGCTTTATCTATTATCCGAGCAACTGTAGAAGCCCCGACAGCACAAGATTCAGCAATTGACTTTTGAGAACGGATTTCGGTAGCTTTCTGCAAAACAGCTAAACGGGTATTATCCGAAATATGGCAATGTCTTTCAACTGTTTTTGTTTCAGCAGTGAAGTGCGTACAGCAGTGCTTACAGTAAAAACGCTGCTTCTTCAGGTTCAAATAGGCTTGTCTTTCAGATACCTTAGGTATCGTAATACGGGAATTCTTCATTCCATTTTTTATAATGGAGTGGTCGATATTTTTAAATCCGCAGTTTTCGCAGTGTTCAGGTACGTACGTCATTTTTCCAAAGTAGAATAGACATGTTTTTCCTTTATACTCTTTTTCTTCAATCTTAGTGTCGAATTCTATATTTTTATCTTTAATTCCCAGTGTAGTTGATATAAAATGATTCATAGGCGCAACTTATCTCCTTTAATTTGGGTTTGGTCACTTTAAATTATAGAGATAATTGCGCTATTTTTATATCAAAAAATCGGACGAGTGATTTTCTCACCAGTCCGATTTAGTATAGAACCTATAAAAAAAGGAGTATAACCGCAATGTTTCAGCGGTTATACTCCTTTTTAATTATAAATCTAAATCTTCATCATCAATTTCTATTTCAGAATCATCTTTATGATATTCAAAATAACTTAAAACTAATCGATCTAAATGTTCTAAATCGTTACTTAATTCTTCGATTGCTGATATGATTTGCATCAAATTTGAAACAGAGTAAACGGATTCAGGTTTATGTTCCACCATTTCTTGTTTGAATGCTTCTATCAATTCAATTTTTTGCGGATTATCTACAGGCATTTGAAAGTTTTCATAATCATAGCGTGCTTTTTGAGCAATACTCAACATAATCTGATCATAAGAAGTCATTAAGTCATCGAGTTCTAATTTGATTTGCAGCATCAAATCATTGCTGGCTTGGTGCAAATCATTTTGATATCGATGCATTCTCCTTAAGACATCATAAGCACGTCTTGTTGTTATAACAACTTGTCTGAAAATGATTTTTTTACGGTTCAATTCGGGTAGATGCTTTTTAAACAAGGGTCGTTCTTCCTTATAGTAATCAAAAAGTTGATCCAAATTTTGCAACCGTTTCTTTATTGTCTGAGTATCTTCTTTTACATGATGATATTCTGTTGTGTCATTCAGCACTAATTTAATCCACTTAAACACATCGTTTGCGATGTTCATTGAATTATAATATAGTTTCGTTTCATATTTTGGCGGAAAGAATGCTACATTAACAAAAAATGAACTGAAAACACCGATCATCACTAAAACAAATCGAAAGAATGCAGCAGCATAGAAATTGCCTGTTGTACTTCCTTGACCCATGATTATTAATGCGGTAACTGTGGCAAGGGTTGCAACATGTTGTAATTTGAATTGGAATAACATTGCTATAAGTATGATTACTGTAGCACCCATTATAATAATGTTATCTCCGAATAAGCTGACCATAATAACAGCTAAAATTGCGCCGATTACATTACCTTGGAACTGGTCTTTTATCGTTTTATAAGAACGATAAACACTTGGTTGCATAGCAACGATGGCACCAATACCAGCAACAGTCGGCAATCCCGCACTTTTTGGAAGTAAGGATGCAATCAGCATCGCAAATACAATAGCAATTCCCGTCTTAAATATTCTGGCACCTAATTTCAAATTTTTTTGTGCTCCTTTTTACCTATTTATAAACGGATTTATGATGAAATTTCTTTCAACAATAATAACGTATAATAAAGTTATACAATGATTGATTACGAATTTCAAGTTTATTTCATTTGTGAAAAAGCGTAGTCTGCAGCACGTAATGTTTCTTCGATATCTTCATCAGTGTGTTCTGTTGTTAAGAACCAAGCTTCAAATTTAGAAGGTGCTAAGTTGATACCTTGATTCAACATCAACTTGAAGAATTTAGCAAAGGCATCACCATCTGCATTTTCTGCTTGATCATAATGCGTTACTTTTTCATCTGTAAAATATAGTGTGAGTGAACCGTAAACACGGTTGATTGTAGCAGTTATACCATGTTTATCTATTAATTCATTTAATCCATCTTCTAATTTTTTACCTAAGCGGTCTAATTCTTCATAAACGCCATCTTGTTCTAATACTTCTAATAAAGCAATACCAGCTTTCATAGAAAGTGGGTTTCCTGCCATTGTACCAGCTTGGTATGCAGGTCCTAGAGGGGCAACTTGTTCCATGATATCTTGGCGACCGCCGTATCCGCCTATTGGTAATCCGCCACCTACAATTTTACCGAATGCAGTTAAGTCAGGGTAAACGTTTAATAAATCTTGAGCTGCGCCGTAATGGAAGCGGAATGCAGTAATAACTTCATCATATACAACTAATCCGCCATATTCATGAGTAATTTCATTAACAGCTTCTAAGAAACCAGGTTTAGGTTCTACCATTCCGAAATTACCGACAATAGGTTCCACAAGTACAGCAGCAACTTCATTACCCCAATGTTCCATTGCTTCTTTATAAGCGTCGATATCATTGAATGGTACTGTAATTACTTCTTGAGCGACACTTTTAGGAACACCGGCAGAGTCTGGAGAACCTAGTTGAGAAGGTCCGCTTCCAGCAGCAACTAATACTAAATCTGAGTGTCCATGATAAGAACCGGCAAATTTAATGATTTTATTACGATTTGTATAAGCACGTGCTACACGAATCGTTGTCATCACTGCCTCAGTCCCTGAGTTTACAAAGCGCATTTTTTCTAAAGAAGGAATTGCCTCACGTAATTTTTTGGCAAATTCAATTTCTAATTCAGTAGGTGTACCATATAAGACACCTTTTGCTGCTTGTTCTTGAATTGCTTTTGTTATGTGTGGATGAGCATGACCTGTAATGATTGGACCGTATGCTTGCAGATAATCAATATAGCGATTTCCATCAACATCGTATAAATACTGACCTTTACCTTCTTTCATAACGACCGGTGCACCACCGCCTACTGCTTTATATGAACGTGAAGGTGAATTGACACCGCCTAAAATGTACTCATCTGATAAGCTCTGAAGTCGTTCGCTTTCAGTAAATTCCATGTTTTATCAACCTCTTTTAATTTAATATTTACGTCTCTTATCGTATCATATAATTAACTATAAGAAGAAGAAGGGTGAGCTTATGTTAGAAAAAGGAGAAAAATTTCCAGAATTTGCATTAGAAAATCAAGATGGTGAAGTCATCACCAATGAAACATTAAAAGGTAAAAAAGCGATTCTCTATTTTTATCCTAGAGATAATACACCAGGCTGTACAACTGAAGCATGTGACTTCCGAGATAATATGGCAATGTTCAACGATTTAGATATTGCTGTGTATGGCATAAGCGGAGATTCAAAAAAGAAACATCAAAATTTTATTGCTAAACATGATTTGAATTTTGATTTATTAGTAGATGAAGATTATAAATTAGCAGAGGAAACTGGTGTTTATCAATTGAAGAAGAGTTTTGGAAAAGAATCAATGGGTATCGTAAGAACAACATTTGTAATTGATGAAAATGGAATCGTAACGCATGTTATAGAAAAGGTAAAAGTTAAAGAACAAATGGATCAATTAAAAGAAATGTTGGGGTGATGAATTTGAAAGTTCTATCATTAAATAGATTGAAAGATGCTGAAAAAATGCTGGAGGATACATTTCCCGATGTAGAATTTGTTTTTCGCAAAAATGTAGATGAGATAGAAGAAGCGGATAAAAAAGACGCTGAAATAGTCATTGGCTATAGCGGTAAAGCCGATCAGAAATTCTTTGAGGAAATGCCCAAGTTAAGATGGGTTGCTTGGTATGCTGCAGGCGTGAATAAACTCCCTTTAGATTATTTTAAAGATAATAGTATCCTATTAACAAATGCTTCAGGTGTCCATGCTAAACAGATGAGTCAATTTATCTTTGCTTATATACTTGATGATTATAAAAAAATGGCTGTTTCAAGACGTAATCAAGAAAATAAAGTATATGATTCTAAACTTACAGGTGAGAGAGTAGATGGACAAACTATTCTTTTATTAGGAACTGGAACAATACCACGTAAAACAGCTCATTTAGCCCAAGCATTTGGAATGCATGTTGAAGGTGTAAATACTACAGGGCATCCAGTCGAAGAATTTGATAGAGTATATTCAATTAATGATTTGGACAAAGCGTTGCATTCAGCCGATGTTGTTGTCAATGTATTACCTGAAACAAAAGACACTTATCATTTATTAGAAGAAAAAGAATTTGAGGCGATGAAAGATAGTGCGTTATTTATTAATGTAGGAAGAGGCACAATTACTCCTGAGCAGACATTAATTAAAGCGCTCAACGATAAACAAATTCGACACGCTTATGCAGATGTGTTTGAAGATGAACCTTTAAGTAGCGATAGCCCGTTATATGATGTTGAAAATCTTACTATTACTGCACATATAACTGGCAACTATAAAGATAACTTTAAAGATGCTAGTGAAATATTTATTAAGAATTTCAAGCATTTTCTCAATGATGGTGATGTAATTGAGAATAAGGTTGATTTAAACAAAGGATATTAAGCAAATAAAGTACAATCATTGACATTTCGGTATTTCAACCGTTATATTTATAGTAAGTAATAATTATTATTAAGTAGAAAGACGGTGGATTAGATGAGTGCAGAAATGGAATCTATTGAACATCAATTAGAGGACTCGATTGCATCTTTAAGAAATGCCGGAATCAGAATTACACCGCAAAGACAAGCTATCTTAAGATTTTTGATTTCAAGTGATACTCATCCAACTGCAGATGAAATTTATCAGGCACTGTCACCAGATTTTCCTAACATTAGTGTTGCGACAATTTATAATAACTTGCGCGTGTTTAAGAAAACAGGTATTGTCAACGAACTGACATATGGAGATGCATCTAGTCGCTTTGATTTTAATACACATAATCATTATCACGTAATTTGTGAAAATTGCGGAAAGATCGTTGATTTTCATTATCCGCAACTTCATGAAGTGGAGCATTTAGCCCAGCATGTAACTGGTTTTAAAATATCCCATCACAGAATGGAAATTTATGGTTTATGTCCTGAGTGTCAGGAAAAAGATAACCAATAAGTTTTGAAATTAAATAACCGATTACTTTTCTAAAGGCGAACCTTATAAAAAGGTTCGCTTTTTTACTATATAAAGATGTAACAACAATAAGAATAGTAACGTTAAGTAAATATGAGTTGAAGCTAATTAAAAATTAGCAACTGGTTTTATTGAAGAAATACACGTAAAAGGAAAAGAGAACTGCATCGCAATTACACGAAATACAGTAATTCTTTATATATCTATGCAAACAACCACACTATAAGTAATATTATACAAAAATTATTTAAGATATTTATTGACTCACGAACTGTATCTTGATATGATGAATAGGTCGTTGAAACGGCACAGTAAATTTAACATTGAGATTTAAAAAGTTGAATTAAAAACTTTAACAAAGTGTAAATTTTACTATTGATTCTCAGTTACAAACATTATAAAATATTTATTGTTGAGAAAAACGAACGAGTTGAAACGAAAAAATAATTTTAAAAAAGTTCTTGACTCAGTTATCTCAAAGTGATATAATAGATAATTGTAACGCGAAAAAATGAACATTGAAAACTGAATGACAATATGTCAACGTTAATTCCAAATTAACAAACGTCTTAGACGTTTTAAAACAAATTAGTTTTTATGAGCTAGTCAAACAAATCATAACTTTTATGGAGAGTTTGATCCTGGCTCAGGATGAACGCTGGCGGCGTGCCTAATACATGCAAGTCGAGCGAACAGATGAGGAGCTTGCTCCTCTGACGTTAGCGGCGGACGGGTGAGTAACACGTGGGTAACCTACCTATAAGACTGGAACAACTCCGGGAAACCGGGGCTAATGCCGGATAATATGCGGAACCGCATGGTTCTGCAATGAAAGACGGTTTTGCTGTCACTTATAGATGGACCCGCGCCGTATTAGCTAGTTGGTAAGGTAACGGCTTACCAAGGCAACGATACGTAGCCGACCTGAGAGGGTGATCGGCCACACTGGAACTGAGACACGGTCCAGACTCCTACGGGAGGCAGCAGTAGGGAATCTTCCGCAATGGGCGAAAGCCTGACGGAGCAACGCCGCGTGAGTGATGAAGGTCTTCGGATCGTAAAACTCTGTTATTAGGGAAGAACAAGTGCGTAGGTAACTATGCGCACCTTGACGGTACCTAATCAGAAAGCCACGGCTAACTACGTGCCAGCAGCCGCGGTAATACGTAGGTGGCAAGCGTTATCCGGAATTATTGGGCGTAAAGCGCGCGTAGGCGGTTTTTTAAGTCTGATGTGAAAGCCCACGGCTCAACCGTGGAGGGTCATTGGAAACTGGAAAACTTGAGTGCAGAAGAGGAAAGTGGAATTCCATGTGTAGCGGTGAAATGCGCAGAGATATGGAGGAACACCAGTGGCGAAGGCGACTTTCTGGTCTGCAACTGACGCTGATGTGCGAAAGCGTGGGGATCAAACAGGATTAGATACCCTGGTAGTCCACGCCGTAAACGATGAGTGCTAAGTGTTAGGGGGTTTCCGCCCCTTAGTGCTGCAGCTAACGCATTAAGCACTCCGCCTGGGGAGTACGGCCGCAAGGCTGAAACTCAAAGGAATTGACGGGGACCCGCACAAGCGGTGGAGCATGTGGTTTAATTCGAAGCAACGCGAAGAACCTTACCAAATCTTGACATCCTTTGACCGCTCTAGAGATAGAGTCTTCCCCTTCGGGGGACAAAGTGACAGGTGGTGCATGGTTGTCGTCAGCTCGTGTCGTGAGATGTTGGGTTAAGTCCCGCAACGAGCGCAACCCTTAAGCTTAGTTGCCAGCATTAAGTTGGGCACTCTAAGTTGACTGCCGGTGACAAACCGGAGGAAGGTGGGGATGACGTCAAATCATCATGCCCCTTATGATTTGGGCTACACACGTGCTACAATGGACAGTACAAAGGGCAGCGAAACCGCGAGGTCAAGCAAATCCCATAAAGCTGTTCTCAGTTCGGATTGTAGTCTGCAACTCGACTACATGAAGCTGGAATCGCTAGTAATCGTAGATCAGCATGCTACGGTGAATACGTTCCCGGGTCTTGTACACACCGCCCGTCACACCACGAGAGTTCGTAACACCCGAAGCCGGTGGAGTAACCTTTTAGGAGCTAGCCGTCGAAGGTGGGACGAATGATTGGGGTGAAGTCGTAACAAGGTAGCCGTATCGGAAGGTGCGGCTGGATCACCTCCTTTCTAAGGATATATACGGAACGGTTTCAACAGAAACTGACGGAATAACGTGACATATTGTATTCAGTTTTGAATGTTTATTCATTCTTTTAAATGGGCCTATAGCTCAGCTGGTTAGAGCGCACGCCTGATAAGCGTGAGGTCGGTGGTTCGAGTCCACTTAGGCCCACCATTTAAATTTAATACATGTATGGGGGCTTAGCTCAGATGGGAGAGCGCCTGCTTTGCACGCAGGAGGTCAGCGGTTCGATCCCGCTAGTCTCCACCATATAAGATTTAAATTTGTACATTGAAAACTAGATAAGTAAGTAATAAATAGATTTTACCAAGCAAAACCGAGTGAATTAGAGTTTTAAAAGCTTTATTCATTTAAATGAATCGCTAGTAATCAATTTGCCGACGGCAAAGAAGATTACTCACATAATTAATAACGTGATTAAGTTATTAAGGGCGCACGGTGGATGCCTTGGCACTAGAAGCTGATGAAGGACGTTACTAACGACGATATGCTTTGGGTAGCTGTAAGTAAGCGTTGATCCAGAGATTTCCGAATGGGGGAACCCAGCACAAGTTATGTTGTGTTATCGACATGTGAATACATAGCATGTCTGAAGGCAGACGCGGAGAACTGAAACATCTTAGTACCCGCAGGAAGAGAAAGAAAACTCGATTCCCTGAGTAGCGGCGAGCGAAACGGGAAGAGCCCAAACCAATGAGCTTGCTCATTGGGGTTGTAGGACACTCTGTATGGAGTTACAAAAGAATCGATTAGACGAACCGTACTGGAAAGTTGGACCAGAGAAGGTAAAAGTCCTGTAGTCGAAAGTCGATTCTCTCCTGAGTGGATCCTGAGTACGACGGAGCACGTGGAATTCCGTCGGAATCCGGGAGGACCATCTCCCAAGGCTAAATACTCTCTAGTGACCGATAGTGAACCAGTACCGTGAGGGAAAGGTGAAAAGTACCCCGGAAGGGGAGTGAAAGAGAACTTGAAACCGTGTGCTTACAAGTAGTCAGAGCCCGTTAATGGGTGATGGCGTGCCTTTTGTAGAATGAACCGGCGAGTTACGATCTGATGCAAGGTTAAGCAGCGAATGCGGAGCCGCAGCGAAAGCGAGTCTGAACAGGGCGTTGAGTATTTGGTCGTAGACCCGAAACCAGGTGATCTACCCTTGGTCAGGTTGAAGTTCAGGTAACACTGAATGGAGGACCGAACCGACTTACGTTGAAAAGTGAGCGGATGAACTGAGGGTAGCGGAGAAATTCCAATCGAACCTGGAGATAGCTGGTTCTCTCCGAAATAGCTTTAGGGCTAGCCTCAAGTGATGATTGTTGGAGGTAGAGCACTGTTTGGACGAGGGGCCCTTCTCGGGTTACCGAATTCAGACAAACTCCGAATGCCAATCAATTTAACTTGGGAGTCAGAACGTGGGTGATAAGGTCCATGTTCGAAAGGGAAACAGCCCAGACCACCAGCTAAGGTCCCAAAATATATGTTAAGTGGCAAAGGATGTGGTATTGCCCAGACAACTAGGATGTTGGCTTAGAAGCAGCCATCATTTAAAGAGTGCGTAATAGCTCACTAGTCGAGTGACACTGCGCCGAAAATGTACCGGGGCTAAACATATTACCGAAGCTGTGGACTGTCCTTCGGACAGTGGTAGGAGAGCGTTCTAAGGGCGTCGAAGCATGATCGCAAGGACATGTGGAGCGCTTAGAAGTGAGAATGCCGGTGTGAGTAGCGAAAGATGGGTGAGAATCCCATCCACCGATTGACTAAGGTTTCCAGAGGAAGGCTCGTCCGCTCTGGGTTAGTCGGGTCCTAAGCCGAGGCCGACAGGCGTAGGCGATGGATAACAGGTTGATATTCCTGTACCGCCAATGATCGTTTTAAGCGATGGGGGGACACAGTAGGATAGGCGAAGCGTGCTGTTGGAGTGCACGTCCAAGCAGTAAGACTGAATGGTAGGCAAATCCGCCATTCTCAAGGTCAAGCTGTGATGGGGAGAGGAAACATGTTTTCCTCGAGTCGTTGATTTCACACTGTCGAGAAAAGCCTCTAGCTAGAGATTTGGCGCCCGTACCGCAAACCGACACAGGTAGTCAAGATGAGAATTCTAAGGTGAGCGAGAGAACTCTCGTTAAGGAACTCGGCAAAATGACCCCGTAACTTCGGGAGAAGGGGTGCTCTTTAGGGTTCACGCTCTGAAGAGCCGCAGTGAATAGGCCCAAGCGACTGTTTATCAAAAACACAGGTCTCTGCTAAACCGTAAGGTGATGTATAGGGGCTGACGCCTGCCCGGTGCTGGAAGGTTAAGAGGAGTGGTTAGCTTCTGCGAAGCTACGAATCGAAGCCCCAGTAAACGGCGGCCGTAACTATAACGGTCCTAAGGTAGCGAAATTCCTTGTCGGGTAAGTTCCGACCCGCACGAAAGGCGTAACGATTTGGGCACTGTCTCAACGAGAGACTCGGTGAAATCATAGTACCTGTGAAGATGCAGGTTACCCGCGACAGGACGGAAAGACCCCGTGGAGCTTTACTGTAGCCTGATATTGAAATTCGGCACAGCTTGTACAGGATAGGTAGGAGCCTTAGAAACGTGAGCGCCAGCTTACGTGGAGGCGTTGGTGGGATACTACCCTAGCTGTGTTGGATTTCTAACCCGCGCCATTAATCATGGCGGGAGACAGTGTCAGGCGGGCAGTTTGACTGGGGCGGTCGCCTCCTAAAGTGTAACGGAGGCGCTCAAAGGTTCCCTCAGAATGGTTGGAAATCATTCATAGAGTGTAAAGGCATAAGGGAGCTTGACTGCGAGACCTACAAGTCGAGCAGGGTCGAAAGACGGACTTAGTGATCCGGTGGTTCCGCATGGAAGGGCCATCGCTCAACGGATAAAAGCTACCCCGGGGATAACAGGCTTATCTCCCCCAAGAGTTCACATCGACGGGGAGGTTTGGCACCTCGATGTCGGCTCATCGCATCCTGGGGCTGTAGTCGGTCCCAAGGGTTGGGCTGTTCGCCCATTAAAGCGGTACGCGAGCTGGGTTCAGAACGTCGTGAGACAGTTCGGTCCCTATCCGTCGTGGGCGCAGGAAGTTTGAGAGGAGCTGTCCTTAGTACGAGAGGACCGGGATGGACATACCTCTGGTGTACCAGTTGTCGTGCCAACGGCATAGCTGGGTAGCTATGTATAGACGGGATAAGTGCTGAAAGCATCTAAGCATGAAGCCCCCCTCAAGATGAGACTTCCCAACTTCGGTTATAAGATCCCTCAAAGATGATGAGGTTAATAGGTTCGGGGTGGAAGCATAGCGATATGTGGAGCTGACGAATACTAATCGATCGAAGACTTAATCCAATTTCAAGTTTTGACTGGTTGAATTGACAATTACTTACTATCTAGTTTTGAATGTATAATCATTCTATTGTCTGGTGACAATGGCAAAGAGGTCACACCTGTTCCCATGCCGAACACAGTAGTTAAGCTCTTTAGCGCCGATGGTAGTCGAACTTACGTTCCGCAAGAGTAGGACGTTGCCAGGCAATTATATAATGGAGAATTAGCTCAGCTGGGAGAGCATCTGCCTTACAAGCAGAGGGTCGGCGGTTCGAACCCGTCATTCTCCACCATTTTAAATAGCCGGCCTAGCTCAACTGGTAGAGCAACTGACTTGTAATCAGTAGGTTGGGGGTTCAAGTCCTCTGGCCGGCACCATCTCAGAGCCATTAGCTCAGTTGGTAGAGCATCTGACTTTTAATCAGAGGGTCAGAGGTTCGAATCCTCTATGGCTCACCATTTGAATAGCGGGTGTGGCGGAATTGGCAGACGCACTAGACTTAGGATCTAGCGCCGCAAGGCGTGGGGGTTCGACTCCCTTCACCCGCATTTGCAGAAGTAGTTCAGCGGTAGAATACGACCTTGCCAAGGTCGGGGTCGCGGGTTCGAATCCCGTCTTCTGCTCCATTATTTTTGCCGGGGTGGCGGAACTGGCAGACGCACAGGACTTAAAATCCTGCGATAAGTGATTATCGTACCGGTTCGATTCCGGTCCTCGGCACCAATTAAATAATGCGCCCGTAGCTCAACTGGATAGAGCGTTTGACTACGGATCAAGAGGTTATGGGTTCGACTCCTATCGGGCGCGCTTTATTTCTACGGGAAGTAGCTCAGCTTGGTAGAGCACTTGGTTTGGGACCAAGGGGTCGTAGGTTCGAATCCTGTCTTCCCGATAACCTTAGAATAATATGGGGGCTTAGCTCAGCTGGGAGAGCGCCTGCTTTGCACGCAGGAGGTCAGCGGTTCGATCCCGCTAGTCTCCACCATATTTATTATTTACAACATAACTTTACAATGGCGGTGTAGCTCAGCTGGCTAGAGCGTACGGTTCATACCCGTGAGGTCGGGGGTTCGATCCCCTCCACCGCCACTCATTATTAGTTGTAGAATTATATATTGGACCTTTAGCTCAGTTGGTTAGAGCTAACGGCTCATAACCGTTCGGTCGCAGGTTCGAGTCCTGCAAGGTCCATATAATTTTTTTGGAGGAATACCCAAGTCCGGCTGAAGGGATCGGTCTTGAAAACCGACAGGGGCTTAACGGCTCGCGGGGGTTCGAATCCCTCTTCCTCCGCCATTATAATTTTATTACCGCGGGATGGAGCAGTTCGGTAGCTCGTCGGGCTCATAACCCGAAGGTCGGTGGTTCAAATCCGCCTCCCGCAATTTTATTATGTCTGGTCTCGTAGTGTAGCGGTTAACACGCCTGCCTGTCACGCAGGAGATCGCGGGTTCGATTCCCGTCGAGACCGCCATTATAATTTAATATTTTGTGGTTCAGTAGCTCAGTTGGTAGAGCAATGGATTGAAGCTCCATGTGTCGGCAGTTCGACTCTGTCCTGAACCACCATTTTAAGCCGGCCTAGCTCAACTGGTAGAGCAACTGACTTGTAATCAGTAGGTTGGGGGTTCAAGTCCTCTGGCCGGCACCATCTCTGGAGGGGTAGCGAAGTGGCTAAACGCGGCGGACTGTAAATCCGCTCCTTCGGGTTCGGCAGTTCGAATCTGCCCCCCTCCACCATCTTAATTTAATAGGGGCATAGTTCAACGGTAGAATAGAGGTCTCCAAAACCTTTGATGTGGGTTCGATTCCTACTGCCCCTGCCATGGCGACTGTGGTGAAGTGGTTAACACATCGGATTGTGGTTCCGACACTCGTGGGTTCGATTCCCATCAGTCGCCCTTTAATATTAATGGGCTATAGCCAAGCGGTAAGGCAACGGACTTTGACTCCGTCACTCACTGGTTCGAATCCAGTTAGCCCAGTTACTTTGGCGGCATAGCCAAGTGGTAAGGCCAAGGTCTGCAAAACCTTTATTCACCGGTTCAAATCCGGTTGCCGCCTCCATGAAATTTGCGGGAGTAGTTCAACATTTAGAACACGTTCCTTCCCGGAACGAGGTATAGGTGTAAATCCTATCTTCCGCTCCATTTAATTTATGCGGGAATAGTTCAACTTTCAGAACACGTTCCTTCCCGGAACGAGGTATAGGTGTAAATCCTATTTTCCGCTCCATAAAATATGCGGGAGTATTTCAACTTTCAGAATTCATTCCTTCCCGGAATGAGGTATAGGTGTAAATCCTATCTTCCGCTCCATAAAATATGCGGGAGTAGTTCAACTCTTAGAACACGTTCCTTCCCGGAACGAGGTATAGGTGTAAATCCTATCTTCCGCTCCATATTATGCCGGCGTGGCGGAATTGGCAGACGCGCGGGACTCAAAATCCCGTTCCAGTCAATGGAGTGTCGGTTCGACCCCGACCGCCGGTACTGAAAGAATAATACTACGTATTGTTCGAAAAGCAGAAACGTTATCTTGTGTAGCGTTTCTGCTTTTTTTTACGCTTAATTATGGATATTACAAATTTACATTGTAGCTTGTGATAGTTTGTTATAGAATATTATACATAGTTTAAGAACGAAGGGAACATTTATAACTCATGGCTAAATCAGAAATGAATGTGAAAGTATTTTTTAGTAATATTTTAAATGCTGTAGGGGCAGGTGTAGTAATTGCTTTATTACCTAATGCGTTGCTAGGTGAGCTTCTAAAGTTCTTTAAAGATGGAAATGAATACTTAGAAGTTATTTATCAAATTGTTATTGTTATTCAATCTTTTATGGCATTTATTGTTGGGATCTTAGCAGCTCATCAGTTTAAATTTAGTGGTGCAGGAGCTGCAATGATCGGAACCTCTGCAATGATAGGCTCAGGAGCAGTTGTGATCACCAAGGAAGGTATTGCATTAAAAGGCATTGGCGACATTATTAATATCATTGTTGTAATAATGATTGCTTGCTTATTGTTTTTACTACTATCAGGAAGATTAGGTTCACTTGAAATGATATTACTTCCAGTGATTATTCCTGTTGTTTCAGGCTTTTTAGGTTTGATTACTTTACCTTATATTTCGCATATAACAAAAGCGATTGGAAGTTTGATTAATTCCTTTACAGAGTTGAATCCATTATTAATGAGTATATTAATTTCTATAACATATTCACTATTAATGGTCACGCCGATTTCATTAGTAGCGATTGCTACAGCAATCGGTTTAACTGGTCTAGGAAGTGGAGCAGCAAATTTAGGTATTGTTGCTGCATGTATTACTTTCTTATGGGGCTCATTACGTGTCAATAAATTGGGAGTAAATCTTATTCTTATTATTGGTGCTGCGAAAATGATGATACCAGTTTATTTTAAACATTTAATTATTGCCGTACCTCTGATATTAAATGGTCTAATTACTGGAATTATTGCTTATGTACTAAAAGTCCAAGGAACACCGATGTCAGCTGGCTTTGGATATACAGGATTAGTCGGACCTATCAATGCATTTTCGCGTATGCAAGGGGATCCTACAACGAATATTATTTTATTAGCTTTCGGATATTTTATAATACCATTTGTTTTAGGTTTTTTAGTTCATCAACTTTGTAAAAAAGTAATTCCTGGTTATAATGATGATATTTATAAATTTGAATTACCCAAAGATTAATTATAAAAATATCGCTCATCTGTTACAGACAGATGGGCTTTTTTATTTGAAGCTCTAGTACGATGAAATAATCTGAAAATTTGAAATTATTTATTGCATATTAATACGTTTATATGTATAATAATTCTGTAACCAGGAGGGGTGTAGTTATGACAAGTAATAAATTATTTAAAACATTAGTAACCGTAACTTGTTTGCTTTTGACATTTACTTTAGTTTTTGGAAGTTTTGGATCTAAAGCAAACGCAGCATCACAAGATAAAACATGGGAAAAAATCAAAAAGAGAGGTGTGTTAAAGGTTGGATTATCAGCTGATTATGCACCGTTAGAATTTGAAAGTCATAAAAACGGAAAGCGTGAGTATGTAGGTATAGATATAGAAATTGCTAAAAAAATCGCAAAAGATAACGGGTTGAAATTAGAAATTGTGAACATGAACTTTGACAGTTTGTTAGGTGCTTTAAAGACTGGGAAAATAGATATGATTATTTCAGGAATGACGCCCACACCAGAGCGTAAAAAAGAAGTAGACTTTTCTGATTCATATTTAAAATCTGGACAGACTATGGTCGTGAAAAAGACAAATATCGATAAGTACAAATCTTTAAAGGACTTTGCAAACAAACGTATAGGTGCACAAAAACAGACAACACAAGAAGAACTTGCAAAAAACGAAATTGAAAATGCAGACATACAATCAATGACACGTTTGCCAGAAGTAATAATGGCTTTAAAAAGCGGAAAAACAGATGGTGCGATTATTGAAGGACCTGTGGCAGAAGCATATTTACAACAAAATCCTGAACTCGGTTTTGCAAAAGTAAAATTTTCAGAGCCAGATAAAGATACTTGTATCGCTTTGCCAAAAGAATCACCTGTATTCTTAGATAAATTAAATACCTCAATTAAAGATATCAAAGATAAAGGGTTAATAGATAAATATAAAGAAACTGCAGCGCAAGCTATGGAAGATGATGGGAACTTCTTTACAAAATACAGCTCATTTTTTGTGACTGGTATTAAAAATACAATTTTAATCTCGATTATAGGAGTAGTCTTAGGTGCTGTTTTCGGTGCATTACTTGCATTGATGAAATTAAGTACATTTAAGCCTTTAAAATGGTTAGCAACAATTTATATAGAATTCATTAGAGGTACACCATTACTTGTTCAAGTATTCTTAGTTTTCTTCGGTACAACAGCTGCATTAGGATTGAATATTTCGGCAATGATATGCGGAATGATTGCCATGGTTATTAACTGTTCAGCCTATATTGCTGAAATTATTAGAGCAGGTATCAACGCGGTGGATAAGGGACAAACTGAAGCATCCAGAAGTTTAGGGTTGAGTTATGGTCAAACGATGAAAACGATTATTTTACCTCAAGCGATCAAGAATATTTTACCAGCCTTAGGTAATGAGTTTGTCACAGTTATAAAAGAATCATCAATTGTATCAGTAATTGGAGTTAGTGAAATCATGTTTAATGCGCAAGTAGTTCAGGGGGCATCTTTTGATCCATTTACACCTTTATTAGTTGCAGCAATTTTATACTTCATTTTGACATTTGTTTTATCAAGAGTGATGTATTTCTTTGAAGGGAGAATGAAAGTCAGTGATTAATATAAAACAACTTAAAAAAAGTTTTGGAACAAATGATGTGTTGAAAGATATCAATTTAAATGTAGAGAATGGGGAAGTAGTTGCAATAATCGGACCATCTGGCGGCGGGAAAAGCACTTTGCTTAGATGTATAAATTTATTAGAACAACCTGATAGCGGTGAGATTATTTTTGAAGGGGATAACATATTAAATAAAAATGTAAACTTGAATCACTTACGTCAGAAAATGGGTATGGTTTTCCAAAGCTTCAATTTATTTCCTCATAAAACAGTAAGAGAAAATATTATGTTAGCACCACAATTATTAAAAAAGAATGATACTTCATCTTTAAAAATAGAAGCAGAAGAATTATTGAAAAAAGTAGGGTTAGAAGATAAAGGAGACAGCTATCCTTCTCAACTTTCTGGAGGCCAAAAACAAAGAGTAGCAATTGCACGTGCCTTAGCTATGCATCCAGATGTACTGTTATTTGATGAACCAACTTCGGCGCTTGATCCTGAGGTTGTGGGGGATGTATTGCATGTTATGAAAGAATTGGCAAAAGAAGGCATGACAATGGTGGTTGTAACACATGAAATGAACTTTGCACGTGATGTGAGCGATAAGGTTATATTTATGGCAGACGGCGTTGTAGCAGAGTCTGGAACGCCAGAAGAAATATTTGAGCATCCAACAAATGAAAGAACAAAACAATTTTTACAACGTGTACTTAATTAAATATTGATAAAGCTTACTTAGACTGTTGTGTAAAATACAGCAGTCTTTTTCTATGAATTTATCGTTCGAAGCATGGTAAGTTGTGTTAAAATACAAAATGGACGATTTAAATGGAGGCATTATGTTGGATTATAAACAATTAAAAAAAGATATTATTGAATATGCCTATCAAATTGGAATTGACAGCATAGGATTTACAACAGCAGATCCATTTGATGAATTAAAGCAGAAACTAGTTGATTATCACGCCAAAGGTTATGCATCTGGGTTTGAAGAATCTGATATTGAATTACGTGTAAATCCCAAATTATCAATGCCTACAGCACGGTCAATTATAGCAATTGCTGTAGGTTACCCCAATAAATTAAAAGGTGCTCCGCGAAGTGTCAGGGGAGACCGCAGAGGAATGTTTGCAAGAGCCTCATGGGGACAAGACTATCATACAATTATGCGCAAACGTTTGGATAAATTAGCAGAATATATAAAAACGCGAGTTCCAGATGTTGAAATGTTATCGATGGTCGATACAGGTGTTTTATCAGACAGAGCAGTAGCAGAACGAGCAGGGCTAGGTTACACAGGAAGAAACGGCTTTGTAATTAATCCTGACTTAGGCACATGGACATATTTAGGGGAGATGCTTGTAAGCATTCCTTTTGAACCTGACGACCCGCTTCTAGACAGTTGCGGCGACTGTACAATTTGTGTCGATCGTTGTCCTACTGGAGCATTAGTCGGAGACGGCCAATTAAATAGCCAAAAATGTATTAGTTTTTTAACCCAAACAAAAGGTTATCTCCCAGATGACTATCGTTCTAAAATCGGCAATAGACTTTATGGATGTGATACTTGCCAGCAAGTATGTCCTCGAAATCGCGGTATCAATACAGAACAAGACGACATCGTATTAGAACCTGAAATTTTAAAACCGCGACTTATTCCATTATTACAAATGAGCAATAAAGAATTTAAAAATACGTATGGCCATTTAGCAGGTGCATGGAGAGGCAAAAAGCCGATTCAGCGTAATGCTATCATTGCTTTAGCGCATTTTAAAGAGGAAACAGCTATACCAGAATTGAAAGAAGTGGCAATCAATGATCCGCGCCCAATGATTCGCGGTACAGCATATTGGGCAATTGGACAAATTGCTGGAGAAAGTGAGCGAGACTTTATTGAACAGCATTTAGCAGATGAGCTTGATGAAGTTCAAAAAGAAATGGTAAAAGGATTAGAAAAGAGGAATTAAGAAAAATGACAAATCATGTCGTGTTATTTCAACCGGAAATCCCTGCAAACACAGGGAATATAGCAAGAACTTGTGCAGGTACAAATACACATTTGCATCTTATTAAACCATTAGGATTCAGTACAGATGATAAAATGTTAAAACGTGCAGGTCTTGATTATTGGGAGCATGTTAATATTACTTATTATGAAAATATAGAACAGTTTTTTGACCAAACAGAAGGGCATTATTATTTAATCACTAAATTCGGTGCTACAACCTTTACAGACTTTGATTATTCAGACCCTGAAGAAGAACATTATTTTGTTTTTGGGCGTGAAACAACAGGTTTGCCAGATTGGGTCAAAGAAAAATATCATGATACTGCTTTAAGAATTCCGATGAACGATCATATTCGTTCATTGAATTTATCAAATACAGCAGCAATTTTAGTATATGAAGCTTTAAGACAACAAAATTATCCAGGTATGCATTAAGAAAAAACTCTAGATAGATGAAATTAAATAATGATATCGGTATAATTAAGATAAACATATAAATTATGCTGCGGGTTTATATATAAATTCGATAGGGTATTAAAAATATCAATGGGTATAATTAAATGCACGGGATTCAAATTATTCCGTTATAGTAAGTAGGAATCTGTGTGATTCTTTTTCTTGCTTGTGAAAGTATACATTGAATCAATATACTAACTGAGAACAATTAGAGGAGTGTACATTTATGGCAATGAACTTTAAAGTTTTTCCATCAGCAGATACAACTGCACGTTATGCTGCAGATATAATTAGAAAGCAATTTAATAACAATCCTACAACAATTATGGGTGTACATTTAGCAGATGATAATGCACCTGTACTTGAAGACTTGAAACAAAATGTTTTAAGACATCCAGTAGATTTCAGCCAAGTTAACATATTTGATTATGACGAGAACAAGTCATATTATGAAACTCTAGGCGTGCCTGCAACTCAAATTTATGAATTATCATATAATGATAATCCAGTTGAAAAAATTGAAGAAAATATCAAATCTAAAGAAAATAAAGCAAAATTCACAATGCAAGTTTTATCAATTAACAGCAAAGGTGAATTAGATGTGTCTGTTAAAACTGGTTTAATGCCAGCAAGAGAAATTATTCTTGTAATTACAGGTGCTGAAAAAGCTGACCTTGTTAAAAAATTATATGAGGAAAACGGTAATTCAAGTTATGTACCATCAGACTTAAAAGCACATCGCATGGTAAATGTTCTATTAGATGAAGCTGCAGCAAAAGGTCTGCCTGAAGATGTACGTCAGTATTTTACTGAACGCTTCGCTTAATAAAGTATAAATTGATAATTCTCCGGCAAGGGACTTGGTGTTTCTTAACCAATTGCTTGTCGGATTTTTATTTGTTTTTATACTGCATTTCATATATATTTTAAGAAGTGATTAATAAAAGAAAGGATGCATTAACGTAATGCAGAACTTACATAAGCATTGGAAATTATTGATGATATTGACAGTCATAGTCGGACTTTTATCCATTAAAGGGTTTCCTATTGCATTAGGTGCACTTTATTTACCTGTTTTATTCCGTGTTGTTAAATTACAAATGAACTTATCAAAAGGACTCATAAATGAAAGAGATCCTCAAATGTTTATTAAGAGTAATCAAAAAGGTGTTATTATCAGTGTTGTATGTTGTATTGCTATAACTTTTATTTTAATGAAAGCAATTAGTGATTTTTATGCTGGTTTAACAGGTTTTTTAGGCACTTTAATCGCAATTAGTCCAGTGACATTAGCCATAAGTATCATATTATATATTCTTTCTGCTATTGCTGTTATACAAGCAGTTAAACTGCATTTTGGCAATAATAAAATAGTAGACTAAAAAATGACTGAGTATGAGACGTGGAAGTTTCTGCTCAGTTTTTTGTTACATTATGCTATTTTCAGAGAATTTTGAACTATAAATGAAAGCGTTAACGTTATAGAGATTTTAATATAAATAATTTAATGCTATACTGAAATTAAATATCACTCAAAAAGGGGAGAAAAGTCAAATGTCAGTAAGAATTGAACATGATACTTTCGGAGAAATCGAAGTACCCGGCGATAAATTTTGGGGTGCTCAAACAGAACGAAGCAAACGTAATTTCCCAGTTGGAAAAGAACGTATGCCGATTGAAGTGGTTTATGGTTTTGCACAATTAAAACGCGCAGCTGCTTTAGCAAACTATGATTTAGGCAAATTAAGCGAAGCTAAAAAAGAAGCAATTATATTTGCATGCGATCGTGTAATCAAAGGGGAATTAGATGAACACTTCCCATTAGTTGTATGGCAAACAGGAAGCGGTACACAAAGTAATATGAATGTAAACGAAGTAGTCAGCTATGTAGCTAATGACTATTTGAAAAAGCACGGCAGTGAAGAAACAGTTCATCCAAATGATGATGTGAATAAATCTCAAAGTTCAAATGATACTTTCCCAACTGCTATGCATGTTGCTTTATATCATGAAATTGAATCAAATCTTGAACCAGCATTAAAACAATTACGTGATACTTTTGAGAAAAAAGAAAAAGATTTCCATGACATCATTAAAATCGGTCGTACACATTTACAAGATGCGACACCGATTCGTCTTGGTCAAGAAATCAGCGGATGGCGTTATATGCTAGACAAATGTGATGAATTATTAAAAGAGTCTAAAGCACATTTATTAAACTTAGCAATTGGCGGTACTGCAGTAGGTACAGGTATCAATGCGCATCCCGAATTTGGTGATCGTGTTGCTGAAAAAATTAAAGAAAATACAGGTTATCCTTTTGTATCATCAGAAAATAAATTCCATGCATTAACAGCACATGACGAAGTCGTACAATTACACGGCACATTAAAAGCCTTAGCTGCTGACTTAATGAAGATTGCAAATGATGTACGCTGGTTAGCTTCTGGTCCGCGTGCTGGACTTGCTGAAATCAGTATTCCAGAAAATGAACCAGGATCATCTATCATGCCAGGTAAAGTAAACCCTACACAATGTGAAATGTTAACAATGGTAGCAGTTCAAGTTATGGGTAATGACACTGTTGTAGGTATTGCAGCATCTCAAGGTAATTTTGAATTGAATGTATTCAAACCTGTTATTATGAATGACACATTACAATCAATTTATCTTTTAGCAGATGGTATGAGAACATTTGACGAAAACTGCGCCCAAGGAATCGAACCGATTGAAGAAAATATTGATCAATATTTGAATCGTTCACTAATGCTTGTTACAGCGTTAAATCCACATATTGGTTATGAAAAAGCAGCTTCAATTGCTAAAAATGCACACAAAAAAGGTATCACTTTAAAACAATCTGCAATTGATTCAGGTTACTTAACTGAAGAACAATTTGATGAATGGATTAAACCTGAAAATATGGTTGAACCTAACGCTTAATGGATACAAATAAGAAGCCGTGCTCCTTTGAGGGGGCGCGGCTTCTTTCTTATTTTTCATCATCTAATGAAACTGAGATTTTTTCTTTTGTTAGTGGGTGTGTGAATTCAATTTGATGACTATGCAATTGCAACTGTCTTAATTTAGAATCTCCATAAAGCGGATCACCTAAGACAGGGTGGCCAATAGCAGCTAAATGCACACGGATTTGATGTGTACGTCCAGTATCGAGTTTGATGTCTAATTCGCATTCATTTTCTTTAATCATTCTAGAATTTAAAATATGTGTAATTGCATGTTGGCCAGTTGGTGAAACACGACGGCGATTTGAATGGAATTTATCTTTTCCAATCGGTTTATCAATTGTCTGCGGCTTCAAAGGCAGCTGGCTTTTGACACGTGCTTTATAAATTCTAGAGATTTGATTATCTTCCAACATACGATCTAATAACTTTTTCATCAATGGGTTTTTAGCTACGATTAATAGACCGACAGTTTCTTGATCTAAACGATGAATGGGTTCTGCATAATCACTATCAATTGTGTAAATGACATGATTCATTAAGGTGTTGCTTTCTTTTAGATCATTTGGATGTGTTTTAACACCTTTAGGTTTTTTAATAATCGCAATGTCATCGTCTTCGTAGAATACTTCAGCATAGCGATAACTTGGCAAATAATTACTTTTTTCATCAGGAGTCGGAATATATGCAGTATCACCTGTTTGCACTTTATCCGTTAATTTTGCTTCATCATTATTGATTTTGATATCTTTTGACATATTAAGTTGGTGTAATTCTTTTTTGGGCAACTTAACGTCTTGGAAAATTTCTCGTAAAGAATAGTTATTATATTGTTCAGGTACTTTAAATTTCATAGTTTCCTCCCTCAATCATTACTTCTTATCATAACACAATTTGACTTTCTAAAGAGAGTCGAAACAATAGAATACTATCGTTCATTGTTTCAAGAAGGTATAATAAAGTAAAGTTGGTTAACGAAAGGGATGAGTAGATGGTTAAACCTACACGTCTGGCATTATTGAAAGAAATAGCTGAATATTTGAATGAAGAGACTGAAATCTATGCGATGATGCATGGTGCTTTAAAACGTTTAATTGAGGGCAGCTCTTTTTCTACAGGATGGATTTTCTTTATAAATGCAGATGGTATTCAAGAAATGGTAGCGGATTACCATCTTCCTCAATCGCTTATGAAGGAAGATTGCAAAAGCATGAGCGAAGGTACTTGTTGGTGTGTTCAAGCTTATAATAGCCAGCGATTGACGAAAGCTTCAAACATTATACATTGCTCGAGAATCAGTGCAGCTAATAAGAAATATCATAATGAATCGGAAGGCATAACACATCATGCAACAGTACCGCTTCGCTCAGGCAATGAAAAATTCGGGTTATTAAATGTTGCCTCTCCATATACAGAAAAATATTCTGAAGAAGATTTGGAACTGCTCGAATCAGTTGCTTTTCAAATCGGTTCAACAATTAAACGTATTGAACTGACAAATCAAGAAAAAGAAGCTGCCCGTTTGAATGAAAGAAACCGATTAGCGCGTGATTTACATGATTCAGTTAATCAGATGTTGTTTTCATTAAAAATAACTGCACACGCAGCATATGGAATGACAGATGAACCCATTGCTAAAAAAGCATTTCAAACTATAGAAACAACTAGCCAACAAGCTGTAAATGAAATGCGTGCATTAATATGGCAATTGAAACCCGTTGGATTAGAACATGGTCTTGTAAGTGCAGTAAAGCGTTACTGCGAATTGATTGGCATACAGCCTAAAATACATGTAGAAGGTCTGATAAATTTATCCAGCAGTATAGAAGAGCATGTATATAGAATTGTGCAAGAAGCGGTAAATAATATCAAAAAGCATGCGCAGACAGATAACGTTGATATAAAATTGATACAAGAGAATAATATATTTACCGTCAGTATCAGCGACCAAGGAACAGGGTTTAATTCCGAATTTATAAGTGAAGAATCGCATGGCATACACAATATGAAACAAAGAATTAAACAAATCCATGGGGAATTGGATATACAATCTACTATAGGCAAAGGGACTCATATAAGTATGAAGATTCCTGTGATTAGAATAGATAAGGAGTAAAAAAATGGCAAATCGCGTAACATTAATAGATGATCATTACATCGTTAGACAAGGTTTAGAGTTTTTAATTTCTACCATAGAAGATTTAACGATTGAAGGATCCTATTCAAATGGAAAACAGTTCTTTGAAGAATTAAAAGCACAAAATATACAACCTGATATTGTACTACTAGATCTTGTTATGCCTGAAATGAATGGAATAGAAGTAACCGAAAAATTAAAAAAAGAGTATCCATCTATTAAAATTTTAGTTTTAACAAGTTATGCAGATGATGAGCATGTGATTTCAGCAATCAATAAAGGTGCAGATGGCTATGAAATGAAAGATGTAGAACCAGATGTGCTTATTGAATCTATACATAAAGTGTTAGAAGGCGCTAAGATAATACACCCAGAAGTACAAAAGGTAATTGAGGATGTGGCTAAAAAACCCCACCACATTAACAAGTTATCTAATCGAGAAACAGAAGTATTAAAAGAAATGGCTAAAGGTAAAACGAATAAAGAAATTGCTGAAACATTATTTGTTTCAGAAAAAACAGTGAAGACACATGTGAGTCATATATTTTCAAAATTACAGGTTACAGATAGAACACAAGCAGCAATTTATGCAATGGAAAATAAATTAATTTAATTTATATTGAAGCGTGCTCATAATGCAATAATAAAGCAATTATGAGCACGTTTCTTATTTGTATAAATTTTCACAAATAAAATATTGTTTCCCTTTTCAGAAAAATCTGATTATAATATAATTATAGGATTCAAGGGGGGATGGAAAATGAAAAGTAAACACTTAACATTAAATATCGTGATTGCTCTTATTTTAGGGATTGTTATTGGTTCTATCTGTGATATATTTGCGCAGTCAGGTACAGTTAAGTTTATTGACCAATATTTCTTTAATACTGTGGGTCAGATTTTCTTAAACTTAATTTTTATGCTTGTAGTACCAGTAGTGTTTGTTTCAATTGTACTAGGTGTTGTAGGGGTAGGTGACCCTAAGTTATTAGGAGGAATTGGTTTAAAGACACTTATTTTCTTCTTATGTACAACAGCCATCGCAATAACGATTGCAATACTTTTAGCATTAGCAGTAAAACCAGGTGCCGGCCATTCTGATTTAATGAAAAGTGCAGATGTATCATCTTATCAAAAAACATTAGATAAACAGAATGAAGGGGCAGAAGCACCGGCCAAACAAACTTTTGATCAAACATTAATTAACTTATTCCCAAAAAATCCAATTGAAGCTATGACACAAGGTAATATGCTGCAGGTTATTACTTTTTCAATCTTCATTGGGATAGGAATTATGGTTATGGGAGAAAAAGCAATTATTGTAAAACAATTTTTCGAACAGTTTAATGATGTATTGATGTATATTATATCAATGATTATGACAGTTTTTGCTCCAATCGGAACGTTCTGTTTAGTTGCTCATGCATTCACTGGAGCAGGATTAGGTGCAATTAAACAATTAGGGTTATACTTCATTGTTGTGCTTGTAGCACTCATCTTACATTTCTTCCTTATTTATGGAGGTACAATTAAATTCTTAGCTAAAGATAGTCCGATTAAATTCTTTAAAGGGTTTATACCGGCGATTACAATAGGATTCGGTGGTTCTAGTTCAAATGCTGCATTACCTGTTTCAATGGAATGTACGAAAAAAATGGGGGTGCGTCCAGAAATTGCTTCATTTGTTCAACCACTAGGCGCAACAATTAATATGGATGGTACAGCAATAATGCAAGGGGTTGCAACAATATTTATTGCTCAGATATCAGGTGCCCAATTATCAATTGTACAAATATTAACAGTAATCGTTATAGCAGTTGTAGCAAGTATAGGTACTGCAGGTGTTCCAGGTGTGGGATTAATTATGCTTGCGATGGTTTTAACAGCTGTCGATTTAAATCCGGCAGCAATTGGTATCATTATAGGTATAGATAGACTATTAGATATGACAAGAACTGCGGTTAATATAACAGGTGATGCTGCATGCGCATTTATGATTTCAAAACAAGAAGATAGAAAACTGGCGAAGAAAACAAGCTAATTAATAAGACTAGGATACAGAAATAATCTGTATTTTAGTCTTTTTCTATGTTATCTGATAGATTTAATTGGGTTTAAAAGTCCTTTTTTAAGGTAAAATTAAATTAAAATAAAAAAATGACTTGAAAAAACGATAAGATTCGCCATAATAGAGATTGAAGTATATTACCCCTTTGCATATCAATAAAAATAGAAAAATACCGGCATATGCAATTTAAATAGTAAACACATTAGATGTGTTAGATAATTTAGACAATTTCGGCTTTAATGAAATACGTTAAAAAATGCGTATTCACTCTTTTAATTTTGTTGATTTTGTATTAAGATGTAATTTGTGTTTCAAGAAATGTGTATAATTGCAATTTCTTGTGTCCGGTGAAATTTCACAATAGAAAGGTAGATTATATAATGGATAGACAAAGTTTTACAGATTTAATTCAAACAAAGTTCAAGATGGTTAGAATAGAAGCAGGTTATACACAAGATACAATGGCTCAAACTATCGGTTTATCAAAGAAAACACTTGTTCAAATTGAAAAAGAACGTGTGTTGCCGAACTGGACAACTTGTGTGTCAATTTGTGCATTATTCAGAGATTCAGATGTTTTGAACAGCACATTCGGTTGTGATCCATTAGAAATAGTACAAACAATTTCAAGAAATCATTGTGCATATCCTAAACATCCAACTACAAGCGATATCTATTGGAATACATTAGATTCTCGCAACGGATACATCTTACAAAGTAATAAAGTAAGTGAAATCTACCGTATCTTGAATCAAGATAAACAACCTATTTTCGGTACTTCTAAATTAAGAGAAGCAGAAACATACTTTGGAAGAATTTCTAAAGACGAATTAGTTCATGCTTAAAACTTGTTTTGTTATAGGTTATAGCATAATCTCTAATTGAGATTAAAATACTTAATCCATAAATAAGTAAGTAATGAAAAGATTGATGGCTACAGAAGGTCATCAATCTTTTTTTGCAATTTTAAAATTATGCTCGTAATCAAAAATACGGTAAAATATATTGCACGAATGTTTTTTAAAAGGAGATACGAAAATGCATGCATTTTTAGTCATATTATTTATGATTGTAATAGGTGCGTTGATTGGCGGAATAACTAATATGATTGCGATCAGAATGTTGTTTCACCCTCAACGAGCTTATCATATTGGTAAATGGCGTATACCATTTACTCCTGGTTTGGTACCAAAAAGAAGAGAAGAAATTGCTTATAAAATTGGTAATGTTATCGAAGAACATCTCATTACTGAGTCATTAATTAAAGAAAAAATCAGTTCGCTAAGTGCACGCGAAGCAATTGAAAGTTTTATTTCACAACAAATCCAAAAGTTGAAACGCAATGATGCAACATTGCAAAATTTTGCCAGTTATTTTGGAATTGATTTAGCAAAAACTGCTGAAGATAAATTAAGCAATTTAATAGATGAGAAATTAGAACAGTACTATCAAGAACACAATCAAGAGTCACTAAAAGCTTTAATTCCATCAGAACTTGAAGCAGAACTCGATGAAAAAATCGAAGCACTGACACCATTACTATGTGATCGTGCGCGAATTTATTTGTCGTCATCAAAAGGAGAGCAAGATATCTACAATATGCTCGATACATTTTTTGCAGAAAAAGGTAAAATTATCGGTTTATTGCAGATGTTTATGACAAAAGAAAGTATCGCAGAACGTATTCAAATGGAATTGATACGTTTAACTAATCACCCTAAAGCGCGTGAAATCGTTGCACAGTTAATTAATAATGAATACAATACGTTGAAAAATAATGAATTAGGCTCAGTAGTCAGTCCGGAGCAATTCAATAATATTAAAGCGAAATTTACTCCTCTAATTTTGGCTTATGCTGACATTTCTACAAGAGTAAACCAACCTATAAAAGAATTAGCACCAAATTTAGTGGAGTATGCAGAACAGCATGCAGCAGCTTGGACAACAAACTTGATTGTAGAGAAAGCTGCAGAGCATCTCTCTTCGATTATGAAACAAGTTAATTTGAGCGGTATTGTAGAAGAACAAATTAACTCGTTTGATTTAGACTATATCGAAAGCTTAATTATAGAGATTGCAAACAAAGAATTAAAATTGATTATGTTGCTTGGTTTCTTATTAGGTGGAATCATAGGCTGCTTACAAGGAATTGTTGCTTTATTTGTTTAAAGAATGAAAATTAAGGAATGTAAATAAAGAGAGCCGTAATTAAAAAGTGGTTAAAATATTAAAGCTTAAATACCATACTGACTAAATGTTTCGACAGTTGTCTCGATTTATGTTATTGTAATGACGGCGTAGTTACACAAATATTAAGGAGTGAGTTTAAATGGCAGTAAATTTACAAGAACATGCACACAAACTAGAAGAAGCGTTAAGAAATAGCGAAGAATACAAAGCAATCAAAGATGCTTATGACAAAGTTAAAGCGCATGAAGAATCTAAAAAATTATTCGATGAGTTCCGTGAAACTCAATTGAAATTCCAACAAATGCAAATGCAAGGCGAACAAATCGAAGAAGAAGATTTGAAAAAAGCCCAAGAACAAGCTCAAGCAATTGAAAAAGATGAAAATATTGCTGAATTAATGGCTGCAGAACAACAAATGAGCCAAGTATTCCAAGAAATCAACCAAATTATTGTTAAACCTTTAGATGAAGTTTACGCTGACTAATTTAACAATTAGGTTGTAGTTAAAAACTGCTGAACAATTTTGTTCAGCAGTTTTTTTATCGTTCTTTAATACGTATTTTAAGCCGTATGTTCTTTAGACTACTATGTTTAAAATATGGTAAAATAAAGTGATACTTTTATTCTCAAACTATAATTTTTACATAAAAGTGCCGTTTAAAAAAGAATTTTATCTCAAAAAGGAGCTTTCCGAATTATGGTGAAATTTATTCATTGTGCAGATTTGCATTTAGATAGCCCATTCAAATCGCATACGCATTTAAGTCCTAATATTTATGAAGATGTTAAGAAAAGTACATATGAAAGCTTTAAGTCAATTATCGACCATGCTTTGCGTGAAGAGGTCGATTTTATTGTTATTGCAGGTGATCTATTTGATAAAGAGAATCGATCATTAAGAGCAGAAGTCTTTTTAAAAGAACAATTTGAAAGACTAGAAAAAGAACAAATATTTGTATATATCTGTCATGGTAACCATGACCCGTTGTCAGAATTAATCACAACAGATTGGCCGGCAAATGTTTCAGTTTTTGACAAAAATGTAGAAACATATCAAACGATAACAAAGCATGGTGAGAAAATATTATTACATGGCTTCAGTTATCAAAATGATGAAAGTTATGAAAATAAGTTAGATGAATATCCGTCTAGCCAAGGTGAAAAAGGTATGCATATCGGTGTTTTGCATGGCACTTATAGTAAATCTTCTGATAATCACAGATATACGGAATTTTTATTGGAAGATTTAAATACAAAATTATATCATTACTGGGCTTTGGGACATATTCATGAGCGTGTTCAATTGAGTGATATGCCACCAATTTATTATCCAGGAAACATACAAGGACGTCATTTTAATGAACAAGGCGAAAAAGGGTTTTTGCTTGTAGAAGGCGATGAATTAAAATTGGATGTCACATTCGTGCCCACTCAATATATTCGTTTTGATGAAGTGAAGATAGAAACGAGCCAAACTTCAAAACAAGGTCTGTATGAAGTACTTCAAAAATTTAAGGATAGTGTCAGAAAACAAGGGAAAGCTTTTTACCGCATACATTTAGAAATTGATAGTGATGCACCAGTACCTTCTCAAGATATTCTCCAAGTTGAAGAAATGATTCGTGAATATGAAGAAAATCAAACACAATTTATATATGTTGAAGATTTGATTATCACATACAAAGATGATGAGACAAGGCCGATTGCTCAAGAATTTTCAACAGAATTAAAAAGTGATGAAAAAGTATTTGAACATGCTATGAACGATTTATATTTGAATCCGAAGGCATCAAAATATCTTGATAACTATAATGAATTTGATAAAACCGAGTTGATAAATCGGGCGGAATCTTTATTGAAGTCGGACTTAAGAGGTGATAAACAGTGAGAATCAAGGCATTAGATATCTATGGATACGGAAAATTTGTTGAACGTAAAATTCAGTTCAATAATTCACTGACAGAGATTTTTGGTGAAAATGAAGCAGGGAAATCTACGATTCAAGCTTTTATACATTCTATTTTATTTGGTTTTCCGACTAAGCGCGAAAGCGAACCGCGATTTGAACCAAGATTAGGAAACCAATACGGCGGTAAGTTATATATAACATTAGATGATGGGCAAGAAATCGAAGTTGAACGAATTAAAGGTGCAGCACAAGGTGATGTCAAAGTTTATTTAGAAAATGGCGGCATTCGTGATGAAGCATGGCTTCAAAAGAAATTAAATTATATTGATAAATCTACTTATAAAGGTATTTATTCATTTGATGTATTAGGATTGCAAAATATTAATCGCAATATGGATGAAAACCAATTGCAAGAATATTTATTACAAGCTGGAGCGTTAGGATCAACTCAATTTACAACAATGCGCACGCAATTGGCTGAACGTAAAAATGAATTATATAAACGTTCAGGTAAAAATCCAATTATTAATCAGCAAGTTGAACAGTTGAATGAGTTAGAAAGTCAAATTCGTGAACAAGAAAGTAATTTAGGTTCTTATCAACGTTTGATTGACGAAAAAGATAAAGCAGAACGCCGGTTAAACCATTTACATCAAAATTTACAACAGCTTTCTAAAATGCACGAAGCTAAACAAAAAGAACTTGCATTACATGATCAAGCACAAGAATGGAAAGCATTGGAACATGAATTGAATATTGAACCTCTCGATTTTCCCGAACAAGGTATTGAAAGATACGAGACTTCTAAACAACAAAATAATCAGTTGAAAAAAGATATCGGTCTACGCCAAGAAAAGTTAAATCAGCTGAAAAACGAAAATAATCAGATTGATGTACCTAAAATGTCTGACATCGATGCTCTGAATCAAATTGCTAAACAAGAAGATGAAATTAAGCAATTAGAAAATGATTTGAAAAGTGTTACAAAAGAAATTGAAGAAAAAGAACGTGAAGTACAAAGTTTAAAATCGAATATTGGTTGGAAAGAAACACATGATAATGTTGATGTTTCAGAAAGCATCAAGAGTTATGCGAGTCGTCAAATTTCAGATAAAAACGAGCAAGCGTCATATATTACGCAACTTAAACGTACTTTAGAAGAACAAGAAATTGAACAAGCAAATATACAAGAAGAACAAGAAGATGTGAAAAATGCTTTAGTTCCTGACGAAGTGTTTGAAAAGAAAAAGCAATATAATCAACAATCATTTGAACTCAAAGAGAAAAAGAACTTATATCAAAAAATGAAAGATGCTTTTGATATAGAGCAGCAAGAAAGAGATCGTAA
The DNA here is from genome assembly GCF_001618885.1 of Staphylococcus condimenti. Taxonomy (NCBI): domain Bacteria; kingdom Bacillati; phylum Bacillota; class Bacilli; order Caryophanales; family Staphylococcaceae; genus Staphylococcus; species Staphylococcus condimenti. The sequence goes on from NZ_CP015114.1 coordinate 59,366, forward strand.
ACAAAAAATGTTACGTATCACTTTTGTTTTATTAGCAATAATAGGTGCTGGTTTAGCAGTATTTTCATTTGTAACACAAGCTGTAATTTTTGCTGTAATTTTTGGAATCGCTGCTATAGGGTTCATTATTGGTGCTATTATGGTTAAATCAACTAAAGTGGGTCATAGTGAAGCCTTTACTTCAGAGATTTCACAATTAGAAAAGCAAAATGCTGAACTTGAAAGTAAATATGATTTAAACTTTGATTTAGATGAACAGCATCGTTTGAGAGAACAAAATCATAGCATCAAAAAAGCAAATGAAGTACTGGATAATAAAATAGCATTAACTCAAGAAAAATTGGATGAAGCTAATATCAGTTATCAACAACTTGAAGATAATATTTCAGAAATCAAATCAGGTTTACATGTTTCGCCTAAAATGACAGATAGTTTAATTTTAGATGGTATAAAGACGGTAGAGCGTATTCAAGTAATAACACATCATTTAGAGCAATTAAAAACACAACAAAATGAATTGCAGTCAAAAATAGATAAATTTTACGAACATGCTAATCGTTTAACAAAAAATCAAATCATTGATTATAAGCAATCTTCATTATTCCATGATGTAAAACGCTGGTTGAAACAAGCTGAAGACAACCATGCAAAATGGATAAGAAATAACGAAAATATTGATTTGCTTACGAAAGAATTAAATCAGCTTAATACACATTTAAATGAAAATACTAATCTTATCGATAACTTATTTAATCATGTGAAAGTTGATAATGAAGAAGCTTTCTATCGTTATCATAATCGTTTCCAAACTTATCAAAGCAACCATAGCCGTTATCATGATTTAAATAAGTATTTAGAAAATCAAAACTTTATGTATGATGATGCATCAAAATTAAGTGATAAAACTAAAGTGCAGTTGGAAGATGAAAACACAACATTAGCAAAACAAGTAGATGATTATAACGATCAATTCTTGACGTTGCAAAGTGAAGTCAGTGATTTAAATGCACAAATCAATCATATGGAAACAGATGATACATTAACTCAGTTAAGACATCGTTACCATATGTTGAAAAATCAGTTTAATGAAAATGCCAAAGATTGGGCAAGTTTAAGCTATTTAGAATCATTAGTAGATGCACATATTCAACAGATTAAAGATAAGAGACTTCCTCAAGTTATAGATGAAGCTACAAACATCTTTAGTCGCTTAACACAAGGTCGTTATACACAAGTGACCTATGCAAACGATAATGTCATGGTTAAACATGAAAATGGTCAAATGTATCAACCGACTGAAATCAGCCAATCTACAAAAGAGCTTTTATATATTTCGTTACGCTTAAGCTTGATTAAAATTTTACGACCGTACTATTCAATGCCGATTATTATTGATGATGCATTTGTACATTTTGACAAACAGCGAAAAGCTGCAATGATGGATTATATAAAAGAAATGGCTCAAACTTATCAAGTATTGTATTTCACTTGTACAAAAGATAACTTTGTTCCAACGAAACAAAAAGTAATATTAGAAAAAATTGAAGAAGGAGGCAAATAATGAGAAATATTGAAAAGCTTCAACCAGGCGACTCAGTAGATCATTTCTTTTTGATTCACCGAGCAACACAAGGTGTCACTGCACAAGGAAAAGATTATATGACATTATTCTTACAAGATAAAAGCGGTGAAATAGAAGCTAAGGTTTGGACAGTAACGAAGCAAGACATGGAAGTGTTGAAGCCTGAAACTATCATTCGTGCAAAAGGTGATGTTATTAATTATCGAGGGCGCAAACAAATGAAAGTAAATCAGTTCAAGCTTGCTGAAGCTGCAGATAATTTATCTGCAAAAGACTTTATAGATGGTGCACCGCTGACACCAGACGAAATCAAAGAACAAATTGATTATTTCTTATTAGATATTGAAAACAGCAAATTACAAAGGATTACCAGACACTTATTGAAAAAATATAATAACGAATTCTTCGTTTATCCAGCAGCAAGTTCAATCCACCATAACTTTGCGAGCGGTCTTAGTTATCACGTGCTTACAATGCTGCAGATAGCTAAAAGTTTATGCGATATTTATCCTTTATTAAACCGTAGTTTATTATATAGCGGTATTATTTTACATGACATTGGAAAAGTTAAAGAGTTAAGTGGTCCTGTCGCTACTTCATATACTGTCGAAGGTAATTTGTTAGGTCATATTTCTTTAGCAAGCGAAGAAGTATCTCAAACAGCTGATGAATTAGGTATTGAGGGTGAAGAAGTCATGTTGTTGCAACATATGATTCTTTCTCACCATGGTAAATTAGAATATGGTTCTCCAAAATTACCGATGTTAAAAGAAGCGGAAATCTTATGCTATATTGATAACATCGACGCTAGAATGAACATGTTTAGCAAAGCATTTAAAAAGACAGGAAAAGGGCAGTTTACTGAAAAAATATTTGCACTTGAGCATAGACAATTTTATAATCCTGAAAGTTTAGATTAATTTTTGTTATTCTAATCAAAAAATGAGTCCCAATAGTGGGGCTCATTTTTTATCTTCAAGATTTATTAAGGTGTTGAGATGCCTTCGCCAGAACTTTCACTACTTGGGCTGCCTTCAGCGCCGCCTTGAGATTGTTGTTTTAGTTTATCTGCGTTTAAGATAGAGTCATCAACAGCTTTTTTAATATCTCTATCTTTAAAGTCAACTTTATATTCTTTCAATAGATCTTTGTATGCATCTACTAAGATTTGAGGATCTTTTTGTACTTTATTTTGGATAATTTGAGATTTCAATTTACTGCGTTCAGAAGAGAAATCAGTTGGTTTATCTGCTTTGATTATATGATAACCGTAATCTGTTTTGACTACATCAGAAATTTGTCCATCTTTCAATTTAAATAACTCTTTATCAAACGGTTTAACCATTTGTCCTTTGATTACATATCCTAAGCTGCCATCTTTCTTAGCGCTTGCTTTATCCATCGATTCTTTTTTGGCAATTTCACCAAATTTATCTGGATTTTTTTCAACTTCTTTATGGATTTCTTCTGCTTTTTTCTTCGCATCTTTATCACTTAAGCCTTCTTTATCTTTATCATCAGTTTTAACTTTGATTAAGATGTGTGAAGCTTTTTTAGTGTCATCTTTTAACTCTTTATCAGAAACTTTCACTTTATCCATCAACAATTGTTTTTGATAGGCTTGAAGTTTCTTTTGTTCTTTATAATCATTTAGCGACATACCTTGTTGTTTTAAGGCACTTTCAAATTGATCTTTACCGCCATATTGCTTTTGTTCGTCTTTTATTTGCTGATCGATATCTTTTGTATCTACTTTATCAGAGTATTTCTTTTCTAATAATTTTCCAAGTAAAATTTCAAAAGAGCTGTTCGCTATTTGATCATTACCAATTTTTTTCATAACATCTTCGACTTTTACATCTCCGGCTTTAGAAGAGATTAAGACATCTTCTTTTGAGTCAGTTGCATGATTTCCACATGCGCCAAGTAACACAGCGCTTGCTGTTACAGGAATCATAATCTTCTTAAATGATTTCATCTCTAAACTCCTTTATTAAAATATAACAATGTTAATATACCATATTATCAACCTTATACAAATTAATCTTATACATAGTACGACCAAAGTACTATAAAAATAAAGGGTAGTGATGTTATTAAATGATTAATTTTATTGATTATTCATATGTGTTATAAATAGGATTGTATAAAAATAAAAAGGATTCGACCGAAGTCGAATCCTTAGCATTGATTAATTGAAGTGTCTGTCAGTTGGATAATCGTATTTATTTAAAATGTTAAATCCAGTACAGTGTTCTTCAATATATTTACCTTCATTTGAAAACAAAATCAGTTTCAAATACATCACATCCATTACAGAGAAACCGGCATTTAAGGCAAGCAGAAACATGAAATAATGTCCATATTCCGGAAAAGCTTGGCCAAAATATATACAAGCTGCAGTGATTACAACTAATGGAGTGATAAGGCAAATGCAAAAATAATATTTATTAATCGGGTTGTTGATATACAAATTATAAATTGGAATCCAAGCACGTTTGGATAAACGTTTCTTTTTAATGTGTTTATAATAAGGTGCTAGGATGATTAAATGAATTAATTTATGAACTGGATAAAGTAATAAAGCTGCAATTACAAATAAGAAAAAATGCTGGTCTGTTATTTGTTTATCCGAAAAATAAATCATAATTTCATAACTGATTAAAAAAGTAATAATTGTAGTAACAATCGCCATAAAAATAATACGCGGTAATCCGAATCTTGTATTGATATCGATTCGGCGAGCACATAAAAACATAACGATACCTCCTCACAAAGTAATATAAAAAGGGTTTTTATTTACCGTTCTTATAACATACTTACGTATTATCTATCTTTAAATGAAAAGAGTCAAGAGTTTAATTTGTAATTTTATGTAAAAGTTTAAAAGGTTTAAAATTAAGAGGATAAAGAAGTGGGTTTTCAGGGGATAAGAGTAAAAAATTCGACCAAAAGCATATTGAATTTGGTCGAATTAATTGTAGTTCTATTTAGTTTCAGCCTTGTCAGTTTCCTTTGAACCAACTTCGCTTGCTTCAGATGACTGCTGATGATGAATTGTATCTTTTTTACCATATCCTACAGCAGTTGTTTTAGGATTGTATGGTGTTATATTTCTTTTAGATGGACTTTTTGTAGGTTCTTGCATCACTTCTGAAATAACTTCTCCACGTTTTTGCAAGTCTTCGATATTTTCTTGAATATGATTAATATTCGGTTTAATATCTTTCATAAAATCACTAATCAAAGTTTTAACTTCATCAACAATTGTTTTAACTTGTTTTGATTCGACTTTGATTTGATTAAAATAATTAGTAAGGTTATTTGTTGATTGTTTTAATTCACGAGTACTGTTATCAAATTCAGTTTGGTTTACTTTTGACTCGTTTTTATTAAAAGCAGTGACAGCAAGTCCAGCAGCAGTCCCAGCAGCTAACCCGGCCAATACGCGTATTACTCTCATAAGTTACTCTCCTTAATTAATTTGATGTTCAAAATTGATATAGTTTGATAATACCCTTTTTAAGGTTAATCATTCAAATTGTGCTTGAATCTGTTGGGCAATTTCAGCTTTTTTATCATCATCAATTTCTTCTTCGTGTGTAATCCATTTATAACCAAAACCATCGATATCATCTTTGTATCTTGGTAAGAAGTGGAAGTGTAAATGGAAAACAGATTGATCTGCATATTCACCATTATTTTGAATGATATTCAAACCATCTGGATTAAATGCTTTTTTAATTGCATTCGCAACTTTAGGTAATGCTGCCCCAATATGTTCCATTGTTTCAGGGTCTGTTTCGAAAATATTAGGTGATGGTTTTTTTGGAACAAGCAAAGTATGACCTTTTGTAACTTGTGAAATATCTAAAAATGCATAAACGTACTCATCTTCATAAACTTTGAAACTTGGAATTTCGCCATCAATGATTTTGCTGAAAATCGTTTTTGACATCACAATTCACTCCTTAATTTTTATACTTATTTTTAATTATAGCATTCAATAGGAACAACAGTCATGCAGAGGGGTAAAACTTTAGGTTTTTTCAAAGACTTTTTGGTACAATAAAAAACAGTTGGAGGTTACAAATATGACTGTAAAAGTAGAACACCTGACAGGCGGATATGGTAAAAAGCCTGTAATTAAAGATATTAACTTCGAATTAAAAAATGGAGAGATAGTAGGGCTCATAGGTTTAAATGGAGCTGGAAAAAGTACTACGATTAAGCACATGCTTGGTTTATTAACACCGAGTTCTGGTGAACTCTCTATTTCAGGAACAAATATTAAAGATAACATTGAAGAATATCGACATAAATTGTCATATATTCCAGAAGCACCAGTTATTTATGAAGAGCTGACGCTACAAGAACATATTGATATGACCGCTATGGCTTATGGAATTGATAAAAATACCGCAATGGAGCGAGCAAATCCGCTTCTCAAAACATTCCGATTAGAAAATGAACTTCAAATCTTTCCAAGTCATTTTTCTAAAGGAATGAAGCAAAAAGTAATGATTATCTGCGCATTTATTGTTAATCCAGAACTTTATATCATAGATGAACCGTTCTTAGGTTTAGATCCGCTCGGTATTCAGTCCATGTTAGATTTAATGGTAGAAAAGAAAAACGAAGGCAGAACTGTTTTAATGAGTACGCACATTTTAGCTACAGCTGAGCGTTACTGTGATCGCTTTATTATCTTAGACGAGGGAAAAATTGTTGCATTTGGCAACCTTGAGGAATTACGTGAACAAACTGGATTGCATGGAAAAACATTAGATGATATTTACATCCACGTCACACGAGGTGGTCAACAAGTATGACAGATCATCGTGCGATTGCGTTATTTAATCAAAGACGTCAGGCAATCAGTAAAGAAAAAGCGTATTATAATAAGTTTATTTTTAATGGCCATTTTTCAATATTCCTATTAATTTTACTGGGTGCATTCATGATGGGTTACAACAACTGGCTCAAACATATTCCAGAAGGTATACCTTATGCACTTTTAGCAAGTATGGCAGTTGCTGCAATTTCCTTATTTCCATTGCGTACATTATTAAAAGAAGCGGACCGTTTATTTTTATTACCGTTTGAACAGCATATGTCTATTTATATGAGATATAGCTTGATGTATAGTTATCTCGGCAGAATTATGATGCAGATTGCAGCCTTGGTCATTTTATTTCCGTTATTCAATACATTAGACCACGATAATATTGTTTATTATATTGTATTTGCAATCACCGCACTCATTTTTCCGTATCTTGGTTTATATGCAAAACTCGAATGGATACAAGCAAGATTATCTGGATGGATTATTCTTTTGATAGAATGGGTTTGCTTCACATTAACTTATGAACTTATTTTAGGATTACATCAATTGTGGGGCGTTTTATTGCTTGTTGTATTTGCGTTAGGTATATTTGGACTGAAACGTTCAAATCAGAAAAAATTGTTTGCTTGGGAAACACTGATTGCGATTGAAGCACAGCATCATATGAATTACTACAAATTCGTCAATATGTTTACTGATGTAAAGCATCTGCGTTCTCAAGCAGTACGCAGACGTTACTTAGACTTTATATTACCTAGACCAAGTGCTAAAAATTACAATGCTAATCAAATGTATTTGTTCTTGTTTAAGCGCAGTTTCTTAAGAGGCAAAGATGCATTCAACATTATTTTACGATTAGTTATTATCGCATTGATATTGATGGTATGGTTATCGCAGATGTGGATTTCGCTTATTGTAGGTGCATTGTTTATGTATATTATTCTCTTACAGACAGCACAATTTTATACTCAACAAGCTTACGGGTTATGGCCGCAAGTCTGGCCTGTACCAGAAGAGAATGTAATAAAAGGATACGGTCAATTTTTATACCATATCATGTTTGCAATAGGGATAATATTAGCAATCACATACGTAATTTTATTCCCTGCACAATTTTATGCAGCACTCGTGTTCTTTATTGTAGGCTGGTTAACAATCAGAAATATTGTGAAGAAACTTAAATATCAAGAAACATTATTACGCGACTAAAATAAAAACAACGCCAAATTAACAATAAGTTAATTGGCGTTGTTTTTATTTACTTACATCATTACTTATCATCAACGGGGTAGAGGTAACGTTCAAAGTAACTTGAATGTTGTCCACTAGAACCGAAGAATTGAGATAATGCAGATTTTGAGAAGTTTTCTTGATAAATAGAAGACGCTTTGAAATCTTCATAAGCTTGACGCTCTGAAAAACCGAAATAAATTTTGTAAGTAGTTCCTTTATCCGGTTTTAAGAAACGATAACATTTAAAGCCTGGGAACTTATCAAAATCTAATGTCAATCCCATTAATCGTTTTTCTAATTGATATGAATGGTCTTCTGCTGTAGGGATAAATACTACTGCGAAGAAACCATCTTCTTCTAATTCATTAACAGATGAAAGAACGTCATAAGTAAGCGGTTCTTTAAGCGCGCTCGGCATATCTGTTTCTTCAAAAATTAATGATGTATCATTTGCTGAATATAAATATAAGTGGTGGTCTGGGTTGTTAAGTCTGATTTGGTTGAGGTATCCGAAAGTACCATATGAGGCATAAAATTTCATGGTAAATTCCCCCTTTTCTCTTAATTATACGATGTAATAATACGATTTGCTAGCTATATAATTGTGCTAGTGATTTTATTATATCTTAATAAATCAAATAAGTGGTATTAAAACACAAAGAATAGTCTACAAATTTAATGAGTATGTTGAATGAGACTCTAGTTAAAGTATGTCATAATATAGGTTGGATTTAAAAAGTTAGGTCATCTTACTATGTCATTTTTATGACATTTAAAAGGTTTAAAATACGCATAATCTAGTGATATGCTATGATAGATTAGAATGATTATATTGTGGGAGGACATTGAGGTGCATAGTAAAAATAATACAATTTTAAAAATGATTAAGGGAGAAGAGGTTGCGCATACGCCCGTGTGGTTCATGCGCCAAGCTGGAAGATCACAGCCGGAATACCGTGCCTTAAAAGAGAAATATTCGTTATTTGAAATTACACATCAACCTGAGTTATGTGCCTATGTTACACATTTGCCTGTTGATAACTATCAAACTGATGCAGCTATTTTATATAAAGATATTATGACACCCCTAAAACCAATTGGGGTAGATGTTGAAATTAAATCAGGTATAGGTCCTGTAATCAGTAATACGATAAAGACTGTACAAGATGTTGAAAAGTTAGGTCAGATTGACCCTAAAAGAGATGTGCCTTACGTATTGGATACCATCAAACTTTTGACAGAAGAAAAGTTGAATGTGCCATTAATTGGATTTGTAGGTGCGCCCTTTACGTTAGCAAGTTACATGATAGAAGGCGGACCATCTAAAAATTATCATTTCACAAAAGCAATGATGTATAGAGATGAGGCAACTTGGTTTGCTTTAATGGATCATTTAGTGGATATGTCAATTACTTATGCAAGTGCTCAAATTGAAGCAGGTGCAGAGCTGATTCAAATCTTCGATTCTTGGATTGGTGCTTTAAATGCAGCTGATTTCAATTATTACATTAAACCTTCAATGGAACGTTTGATTAAAGGTATTAAAGCACAGCATGATGTACCGATTATATTATTCGGTGTGAATGCAACGCATCTTATTGAAGAGTGGAACAGCTTACCGATTGATGTTTTAGGTATTGATTGGCGTACAACAATTAAAGAAACATCAAATTCTGGAGTTGAGAAGACGATTCAAGGAAACTTAGATCCTTCATTATTACTGGCACCATGGGATGTAATACAACCAAGATTAGATAAAATATTAGATGAAGGTATGCAGCATGGAAAGCATATCTTTAATTTAGGACACGGCGTATTCCCAGAAGTAAAACCGGATACATTGAAACAAATTACAGCATATGTTCACGATTATACAAAAAGAAAGTAAGAAAAATGATTGGTAAAGGAAGGGTTTAAAATGGCTAAAACAGTTGGTCTATTAGTGATGGCTTATGGAACGCCATATAAAGAAAGTGATATAGAGGCGTACTATACAGATATACGTCACGGCAAAAAACCTTCACCAGAAGAAGTGCAAGATTTAAAAGATCGTTATAAATTTATCGGTGGTATCTCTCCACTTGCAAAAATTACAGATGAGCAAGCAGAAGCATTAAAAGATAATTTGAATTTAATGTATAAAGACAAAGACATAGAGTTCAAATTATATATCGGTTTAAAACATATCAATCCATACATTGAAGATGCGTTAAAACAAATGAATGAAGATGGTATTGAAGAGGCAGTATCCATTGTGCTTGCACCTCATTTTTCTAACTTCTCAGTTGGTTCGTATGATAAAAGAGCAGATAAAGAAGCAGAAAAATACGGCATTCGCTTAATGCATGTTAAAAGCTTTTACCAACAGCCTAAATTTATTCAATATTGGGTAAGACAAATCAATCAAACATTATCTGATATTCCAGAAGAAGAGCAAGATGAAACAGTTCTTGTTGTATCAGCGCATAGTTTGCCTGAAAAAATGATTATGGAATCACATGATCCTTATCCTCAACAATTAACAGACACTAAAAATTTACTTGAAGAACTATCGAATGTTAAACATGCAGCACAAGGTTGGCAATCAGAAGGTAATACGGGTACTCCATGGTTAGGACCTGATGTACAAGATTTAACGCGCAGTTTGTATCAAGAACATGGTTACAAGCACTTTATTTATACACCAGTCGGATTCGTATGCAATCATTTGGAAGTACTGTATGATAACGACCATGAATGTAAAGTGGTTTGTGATGAAATTGGTGCAGCGTATCATCGTCCGCCTATGCCAAATACCGATCCTTTATTTATCGGTGCTATGGCTGATGAAGTTTATTCAGTTTTTTCAGTGAAAGAAGTGGGTCAACATGACTAAGAAGATTGCAATTATCGGTGCAGGTATTACAGGATTGTCAGCGGCGTATTATTTAAAAAAAGAATATCCGCAATTTGATGTTGAGGTCATAGAAGCAACTAACCGTGCCGGTGGTAAAATTCAAACTTACCGCAAAGAAGGCTATACAATCGAATTAGGTCCTGAATCATATTTGGGCAGAAAAAAAATTATGACTGAATTGGCTGAAGAAATCGGATTAGGCGACGATTTAATTACGAATCAAACAGGCCAATCTTATATTTATGCAAACAATCACTTGTATCCTATTCCTGGCGGCTCAATTATGGGTATTCCTACTGATGTTAAACCTTTTATCAGTACAAAATTGATTTCTGTTAAAGGTAAAATTCGTGCAGCAATGGATTTATTTAAAAAACCAGTAGAAATGCAGAATGGTGATATTTCTGTAGGTCACTTTTTCAGAGAACGACTTGGTGATGAAGTACTGGAAAATTTAATTGAACCGCTTATGGGTGGTATTTATGGCACAAATATTGATGATTTGAGTTTAATGAGTACTTTTCCGAATTTCAAAGAACGAGAAGAGCAGTACAACAGCTTAATTAAAGGCATGCGTCATGAAAAACAAGTGCGTCAAAGTCAGAAAAAACTCTATCCTGGTGCGCCTAAAGGTCAATTTAAACAATTCAGACATGGTTTAAGTTCATTTATTGAAGCGCTAGAGCAAGCTGTAAAAAAACAAGACACTGAAGTAATATATAATACTAAAGTAGAAGATATTATCGGCTCACAACGTGGTTATGATATTGTTTTCGACGGTGAAAAGCATTTTTATGACGGTGTATTAGTAACAGTACCGCATCAAACATTTATGCAATGGTTCAGTGAAGATCCGGCTTTTGATTATTTTAAAGCAATGGACAGTACTTCAGTTGCAACGGTAGTATTGGCGTTTGATGAAAAAGATGTTGAAAACACATATGATGGTACAGGTTTTGTGATAGCTAGAACGTCTGATACACGTATCACTGCATGTACATGGACAAGTAAAAAATGGCCGTTTACGACACCAAAAGGCAAAGTATTATTGCGTGCTTATGTAGGTAAGCCTGGTGATCATATTTTAGAAGAAATGAATGATGAACAAATCGTTTCAACAGTGAGAAAAGATTTGAGTCAAATGATGACTATTAAAGGGAATCCAGAGTTTACAATAGTAAATAGATTGCCTAAAAGTATGCCGCAATACCATGTAGGTCATATTCAGCATGTCCGTGACATTCAAACACATATCCGTCAAAATTATCCACATCTGAGAATTACAGGAGCAGGGTTTGAAGCGGTTGGTTTGCCCGATTGTATTCAACAAGGTAAAGATGCAATCGAAGAATTAGCTGCGGTTGTGAAGTGAAATAAATACAATCTGTGAATATTTTAATAATGGTATTGACCTTTGGAAGTTATGAGATTAATCTATTTTTATTAGAAAAACAATTGTGTAATAAATATAACATCTTATAACAAAACAAATGACAATAAAAGAAATGACCTGAAGACAGGTTCTTTGTAGAGATGCAACAAGATGAACCTTATATTTCAGGTCTTTTTCTATTGAGTGAGGGTGAGGGTTATGACGAAAATTATTTTGATTCATAGTCAAGGTGCCAATTCACATTCTAATTGGTACGAATGGTTAGAACAATCTTTAAGATTAGAAGGCTATGATATGGACATTTGTGATGTTGAACATTCAACGCCTGTTAATATCGATGAATGGTTGGAACAACTAAATGAACAAATTAAAATCGAGAAGCATGATACTTATTTTGTAACTCATGGATTCGGTACATTAGCAGGGTTGAAATATCTTGATATTCATAATGAATATAGAATTGAGGGCTTTTTCAGCATTGCTGGTTTCGGTCCTGAAGCAAAAGACATTGATAAAGATCTTCAAGTGGAAAATGTTACTCTAGACTATGAAGGTTTGAGAGAACGAATTGATTATTTTTATGGCTTATGTTCTACAGACGATCCTTACGTGCCATATAAAGATACTGAGGCGTTGATTGATAAATTAGGTGGTAAAAGTCGTGTGATTAAAAAGGGCGGCCATTTTACTACTGATAATGGTTATGATACATTTTTAGCTTTGAAAAATAATATGATGAAAAAAATGTCTAGATAATTAAAGAGACACGCCTGTTCAGGCATGTCTCTTTTTTACGGATTAAAATGTTGTTATTAAGTGATACTTAACATACGGTCTAGGCTTTCTTCAGCATATTTAGCTGTCTCTGCATCAACTTTAATGATATTGTCTTTGTTGCCGTCTAATATTTTATCTAAACACCATGCAAGATGTGGTAAGTCGATACGGTTCATTGTTAAACATGAACACATAAGTGGGTTAAGAGAATCAATTGTGATATCAGTATAAGTTTCTTTTAATCGATTTACTAAATTCATCTCTGTTCCTATTAACCAACGTGAACCTTTTGGTGCATTTTTAATTGTTTCTATAATATAACGTGTAGAACCTGCATAATCTGCAGCTTGAACAACTTCAAATTCACATTCGGGGTGAACAATAACGTTAATTTCAGGGTCGCGTTCACGTGCCATATCAATGTGCGCTTTGTGGAACTTTTCATGCACAGAACAATGACCTTTCCATAGCACAATACGTAAATCTTCTAAATCGCCTTCGTAAATTAACTCTTTCGCAATCGGATCCCATACTGCCATTTGTTCTAAAGGAATACCTAAATCGTAGGCAGTATTACGTCCTAAGTGCTGATCAGGTAAGAATAAAATGACTTTACCTTGATTTAAGGCCCAATCTACAACTGATTTAGCATTACCACTAGTTACACACGAACCGCCATGCTCTCTAACAAACTTCTTAATCGCTGCTGTTGAATTGACATACGTTAAAGGTAATATATCTAAATGAAACTTTTCAGTAAGTACATCGTAACCATGTAAGGCTTGTGTAATATTTGCCATATCAGCCATAGAACAGCCTGCAGATAAATCCGGTAAATAAATATCTTGGCTGTCATCAGTTAAGATATCTGCAGTTTCTGCCATAAAATGAACGCCATTGAATACAAAGTATTCTGCTTCAGTATTTTCTTTGCAGATTCTTGCTAATTCTAAAGAATCTCCAGTAATGTCTGCAAACTGAACAACTTCATTTTTTTGATAATGGTGTGTTGGCATAAATAAACGATTGCCTAGTTTGTCTTTAATTGCTTGAATGTGATTTTCTAATTCTTCTTGTGACATTTGTAAATACTTTTCAGGGATTGATTTTGATACAGATAATATTGGGTTAAACATCAGATCACAACCTTTGCAGAAATATCGAGCGCACTTTGCGCGTAAAATAGAGAACCCATTGAAATGTAATCGACACCAGTTTCAGCATATGCTACAACGTTAGAAGCATTAATATTACCAGATGCTTCTGTTTGAATCGTATCAGGTACTAATTTTAAATGTTCAGCTATCCATTCTGGTTTTTGATTATCGAACATAATAATATCTACGTGTTTATCAATAGCTGTTTTCAGCATTTCTTCATTTTCTATTTCAACTTCAATTTTATCCATTGGCCCAATTACTTTTTTGGCATTGGCAATAGCAGTTTCCATAGATTTGCTAAAAGCAATATGATTGTCTTTTAACATCAAGCCATCATTTAAAGAACGTCTGTGATTTAAGCCGCCGCCGACTGTCACTGCATATTTTTCAAAAATACCCAAACCTGGTGTTGTTTTTCTCGTATCTACAATATTCGTTGAGGTATGGGTGATTTTATCTACTATCTGTTTTGTTTGCGTTGCGATGCCTGACATGCGTTGTATCAAGTTCAATACAATACGTTCCATCGTTAATAATACATATACTGGACCTTTAATTTCAGCGATAATATCACTAGGATATACAGCTTCTCCATCTTTTACTTTAAGATTAATCACAACATTTGAATCGAGTAGGGGAAATGCTTCTTTTATAATCACTTCACCACAAAAAATACCTTCATCTTTTGATTTTAATGTAAGTGTACCTTCTTGTGTCTGATCAAAGATGTGTGTTGCCAAGTCTCCATATTGGTTATCCTCAATGTAAAATTGAGTGATTTTCTCTTTGACGAGTAATGGATTTAACATTTTCATTGCCTCCTGAATTCAGTTCTACCTTTAAATTTTGCCAATTTGAATTTTGTATTGGAAAATCTATTCTATAATGAACGCCTCTTGATTCTTCGCGTGCAAGCGCAGATTCACAAATTATTTGAAGTGTTTTAGCAACACAATAGCGTTGCCAATTGGATTTTGTTACTTTCTCGGTCAAAGGACAGCTTAAAAGTGCATGTTGAATTGTTTCAGCATAGTCTTTCATTTGTTGACCGTTTCTTTCGACACCTAATATTTCAAAGCTTTGCTGTTGTATTTGATGAATCGTTTCTTCAGAAATATCTGGTATTTTAACGCCTGCGTGAAAGTGAGAGGAATCTATAGGTGTAATAGTTTTATTCACTTTGTCAGCACACATTGCTCCCATAACCAGACCTTCTAGTAAAGAGTTGCTCGCTAAACGGTTTGCTCCATGAAAGTTTGTACAAGCTGCTTCACCAATTACATAAACATTATTCAAATTTGTTTTGCCGTTTATTTCGCTTTGAATACCGCCCACAGTGTAATGCGCTCCAGGTGTAACCGGAATACGGTGTTCTTTCATCGCACCTGGGTAATGCTTTTGAACAGCTGCATAAATAGTAGGAAATCTTGTTTCAAAGTTAGGAATTCGACTAATGTCTAAAAAACATTCATGCCCTTGCATTTGTTGATGATATAAAGCACGGCTGGTAATATCTCTTGGTGCTAAACTTTTCATTGGATGTATTGAATCCATAAACCGGAAACCTGTTTCATTAACTAAAACTGCACCTGAACCACGTACTGCTTCAGAAACTAAGCTATATGCTTCATATGGCTTGCCTAATAAAGTAGGATGAAATTGAATCATTTCCATACTTTCTAACGTTAAGTTATGATGTAAAGCTATGATTGGACCTGATGTTAAAGTATCTGGGATGTTAGAATGCGTCGGAAATACGTTGTTAATTCCACCTGTTGCTAAAATGACTGCATCTCCTTCAATAGTATGAAATTCATTTTGATTTCCAAGGGCTAAAACACCACAAACTTCATTTTCAGTATTTTTCAATAAATCTATGACTTCAGTATCTTCGATAATTGTTACGTTAGGGTGAGACAAGTGTGCGACCATATGTTTAGCAATGAATTTACCAGTTTGGTCACCACCAGAATGTAATATTCTTGCCTTAGAATGGGCACCTTCCATCGCATAATCTAATTCTTTATTTGCTGTGTTAGTATCAAAAGCAAGGCCTTCATCTATTAATTGCTGAATTAACGGATAGCTTTTAGCGATGACTTTTTGAATGACGCTTAGATCTCCCATTTTCGCACCCGCTTCATATGTATCTAGACTATGTGCTAGACCTTCATCATTTTCATGCATTGAAAAACAGATTCCGCCTTGTGCAAAATTACTGTTGTTTTTTGAGAGTTGATCTTTAGTTATACAAATGACTTCAATTTCGTGCTTAATGTGACGAATGAATGAAAGTGCAGCAATACCACTTCCAACGATTATAACCCGTGTCATGTTTACACCTCTATTTACAATAATATATACAAATATGTTAACATGAATGTATGCAATGATTTTGTCATATAATCAAGATAAATGCAAGTGGGGGAAGCGGTATGATTTATTTAGATAATGCATCAACAACACAACCATCAAAAGAAGTCTTGGATATCTATCAAGAAGCGCAACAAGCGTTGTTTTATAATAGTGAGAGTTTACATGCAGGCGGAGAGATGGTACGCGAAGCTTTAAATTCCAGCAGAAAATTCATTCAAGAACATTTTAATACTAAAAAAGAAGTTATTTTTACGACAAGTGGTTCTCATGCGAATCAAATTGCAATCAGTACTTATTTACAGCAAGCACCAGAAGGACGCGTTATTGTCTCACCATATGAACATCCGTCCATTGCTGCAGCCTTAGAACCATTTCGTAAACAATTTGAAATAGTTGAAATGTCACTAAGTAAAAACGGAGAAATTGACTTGCAAGGATTGAAGTCTTTAATAACAGATGAAACGGTATTGTTAATTGCACAGCATGTTAGTTCAGAAACGGGATATAAATTGCCAGTAAATGAAATTGCAATGATAGGGGAAACACAAAATATACCTATTCATGTGGATGGTGTTCAAGCTGTTCATAAAATATCAGATATTGATATTGAAAAGTTTACGTCTTATACATTTTCTGGTCATAAGTTCAATGGAACAAAGGGAAGCGGTGTTTTGCTTATTGAACATAAATCTGTAAGACCCATCAACATTCATTATTTTCATGAAGAAGGTACTAGAAATGGGACATTAGATGTACCTAGTATTTTAGCGATGACAAAAGCTTTATCTTTGAACCCTCAATATGAACATTTATTAAACTTATATCAGTATGCTTTAAAGCGTGCAAAAAGATTAGGTTTTACAATTTTAGAATATGATTTGCATGCGCCGCATATTTTAGGAATGTTGACGCCTTTATACGAAGGTCAATATGTAATGCAGACACTATCAAGCCGAAATATATGCATTTCTACTGGAACAGCATGTGGTCATGGTTTATTATTAAGTGATGGATTATTAAAAAAAATTGAAACTACAAGTCATGAAGCTGATCAATATGTTAGAGTTTCATTGTCTAAAAATACGACAATAAATGAATTAGAACAATGTTTTGATCAATTAGAGAATATATTAAAAGAGGTGGCCTTGGATGAGCCAAGCTGATGAAAGAAGAGAGGAAATTGTAGAACTGTTAAAGCTGACAAACGAGCCGATTAAAGGCTCGGAATTAAGCAAAAGATTTGGTGTTTCTCGACAAATAATTGTGAAAGATATCTCGCACTTAAAAACAAAAGATTACGCGATAAATTCTACTAGCAAAGGTTACTTTTTAGATATTGAGCCTCAAGGAAAAAAGCATAAACGCTTAATTATGTGTCAGCACGATTTTGAGGAAATGAAAAAAGAACTGGCTATTGTTGTGGATAATGGTGCAATGGTGGATGATGTATCTGTAGAGCATCCGGTATATGGTAATATACGTGCTGAATTAATGATTGAAACACATGAGGATATAAATACATTTATTGAAGAGATGACAAAGTTTAAAGGTACGATGTTGGCAAAATTGACAGATGGTTTTCATCTGCATATGATTTCAGCAGATACTGAAAAAATTTTAGAAAATGCAATTGCAGATTTGGATGAACAAGGATTTATTGCTAATACTGAAGAAATAATAGAGTAATTTGTAAAGCGTCAGCATTGTGTTGGCGCTTTTATTTTATAAATATATTTGAATTGCATTTAAATTCAGAGTATTTAAACTTTTATATTGTAGATAATTTGTTTTGTTTTTGAAATACTTATGAGCTATAATATATATCGAAATACTCGGAATTGAGGTGTTATCGGGAAATGGAATTTATGGAAATTTTTAAAAAGTGGGCACCGGAATATGATGCCACTGTTAACGGGGAAAACGAAGAATATAGAGACGTGTTTATCAACTATTCTGAAATGTTGAATGAACTTGCAAGTACAGCTGAAGGCAGAGTGCTTGAAATAGGTGCTGGTACTGGTAATTTAACATTGATGTTAAAAGATAAAGGCAGAGAGGTATCAGCTATAGATCCATCTGATGATATGAGAGCAATTGCGAATGAAACTAAAAATTTGGACGTACAATATGGTCATTTCTTTGATATACCATTTGATCAACCATTCGATTATATTGTCACTTCGTTTGCGTTCCATCATGTAAAACCAGAAGAAAAATATGATGCGATTAAAACGATGATGAAATCATTAAAAGAAGATGGAAAATTATTAATTTTAGATACCATGTTTGAAAGTGAAAAATACAAGCAAGATTTAATTAAATATTATAACAACCAAGAATTCTTTAACTTAACTGAAGATTTACAAACTGAATACTACACTTACATTGAGGATTTAAAACAAATTGTAGATGATCAAGATTTAAATCTTGATATTGTACAAAAAAATAAATTTGCATGGTTAGCTACTATTTCAAAATAAATAATAGAGCAGCAATAGAAAGGTCGGAATAAAGATATAAATGCTTATTTCGATCTTTTTTTAATTATGAAATAGGGGAGATTAACTTAAAAATATAAGAAATTTAAACGGAAAGTTAAGGATTAAATGATAAAAAAGCGGGAAAAAATAGCCAATTGCTCACTAAAAATAAAAATTTATAGTAATTATATATTTATTACACTTATTTATGTTGGAATGTGGTTGACTCGAGGGATAAAAGTTAATATACTAGTTATTGTCTTGAAAAAAGAGATTACAAATACGAAACAAGATTTAAGTTTTAAAAATAAAATTCATATTTTGTTAAAAAAGATTTGACATTACTTAACAATACATGATATACTAATAAAGTAGTACAAATTACTAATAATATTACCGCGGGATGGAGCAGTTCGGTAGCTCGTCGGGCTCATAACCCGAAGGTCGGTGGTTCAAATCCGCCTCCCGCAATACATAGTTTTACTTTGGTCTCGTAGTGTAGCGGTTAACACGCCTGCCTGTCACGCAGGAGATCGCGGGTTCGATTCCCGTCGAGACCGCCATTTTAAATATAAGGTTCAGTAGCTCAGTTGGTAGAGCAATGGATTGAAGCTCCATGTGTCGGCAGTTCGACTCTGTCCTGAACCATTCTTTTAAACTTTGTCTGGCGGTTGTGGTGAAGTGGTTAACACATCGGATTGTGGTTCCGACATTCGTGGGTTCGATTCCCATCAGCCGCCCCATAATCGTTAATGCGGGTGTAGTTTAATGGCAAAACCTCAGCCTTCCAAGCTGATGTTGTGGGTTCGATTCCCATCACCCGCTCCATTTTAATTAATCCACAGTAGCTCAGTGGTAGAGCTATCGGCTGTTAACCGATCGGTCGTAGGTTCGAGTCCTACCTGTGGAGCCACGGCTCCTTGGTCAAGCGGTTAAGACACCGCCCTTTCACGGCGGTAACACGGGTTCGAGTCCCGTAGGAGTCATTCAATCAGAAACGAAGTATCGTTTCTGATTTTTTATTTAATTACATATAATTTTAATTAATGGAAGGTTGTCCGAGCTGGCCGAAGGAGCACGCCTGGAAAGTGTGTAGGCGCCACAAGCGTCTCGAGGGTTCGAATCCCTCACCTTCCGCTATTTTGAGCACTGTTGTTTTCACTATTTTCGGTGAATACAATGGTGCTTTTTTGTCATATCTAAAAAACTGCTCGCTTTCATCAGCAGTTTTACTTGGATACTAATAAGCGTTCATTAACTAATACGATTGACTAGCAGCTTCAATTAATTTAGTTGTGTGTCTAAAATATTTTTCTGAAACTTCCATATTATGTTTAAAGACATCGGATTGTTCGATTAATTCATTTTTAGAATATTGCTTTTTATGCTCGATAACATTTTCAAGGTCTTTGAAAGAGCTATAAAAAATTTCAACGGATTTAAAGTAATTTTCATCCATATCTTTAAATTGCGGAGGAACTTCTTTACCTCTATTTTTTCTATCATCCATTGCTTGCTTTAATTCTTTCAATGCTGGATCTATTTCTGATTTCACTTCTTTAGTATCAGCCTCATCAATACGGTCATCATTTTGCTTCAAATTATTGACCATTTGATGAACCCTAGAATTGGTATCCGTAAGAGGTTGTGCCTCCCTTTGAAAAATTTGACCATACTCATAATCATCATAATATTTACTAGAATCAAATTTTCCGTTTCGTTTTTCGTCTCTGACTTTAGCAGCTTTATCTTTAACTTCTTCTTCAGTACCGATAGGATGGTAACTGTATTTTTTAATTTCCGGTTTCTTATTTTCTTGACTATGTTCTTTTCCTTTTTCTCCGCAACCAGCTAACACAATGAGACTAACTAAAAACAACCATATAAGCTTTTTCATGATTTTTCCTCTATTCTATTTTTATTTGTAATTTAGAGAATAAAACAGGGGTCGTAATAATGTTTTGTAGAACTATCGTGCTATTTATTAATAATCATAAATAATAATGAACTAAATTGCAATTAATATTTTGAAAATTGTGAAAAATAAATATTGAAACGAAATTCAACACCATAAAACATTACGAAATAAGTTGAGATTTACCATGCGATACCAACATGAAATAACCACAGTAGTGTACAAGACTAGCTACCGTGGTTACTTTTTTATTTTTGATTGTTAGATTCTTTTTCTTTAAGTTCTTCTAGTGAAATGGGTTGGTTAATCTCACTGACACTTTTACGGCTGAAATGATACATTTTGACCATAGCTGGTTTAGATAAGGCTAAAAAAGATAAAAATGTAGCAATAAAAGAAAAGTGTGTTACATTCAACACAAATAAGAGTGGAATGAAAATCAATGCAAATAATGCTGAAAAGATTATGATTGGCATTACTTTTAACAGCATCTTTTTTAATCGCCCGTTTATTATTCTAGACAAAAGAAAAAGTGCTAAACCAATTAATAATAAAGGGATAATAATAGTAGTTAAAGTAGCAGTATATGCATTTGCATAACCTTTCCAATCTAAATGAATAAGGTAGTACATCGAAGAATTTTTAGGAACATCCAATTGAAAAAGGTTTGTACCATAATTAACGTATAAAAAACAAATAATGATAAAAACAAGTAGACATGTGATTGTGTATTTAATATAGTAATTAAGACTTTTAGGTGGTTTTGAATGCAATTATGTTCCCTCACTTCAAACAAGTATCTAAACTATTATCTTATAAATTAGATACTAGCGCAATGCATAATATTTTAGCATATAGGACTTTTATACGAGGGTTATCCTTTTGTTAAATGGTATACTAAAGATAATAAATATTAATTTTTCACTAAATAAAAATGGAAATAAGGTGATTTAAATGAGAAGATCTGACCGAAATAATCGTGATTATGATAATCACAGAGATAATCGTCGAGATGATTATTATCGCAATAACCGAGATGACTATAGGGAAGATGAGTATGACAGACCTCCTGAAGATAGTCGAGAAGCAGAGTACCGTCGTCGTTCAGATGAAGATGGGCGTTATTATAACGAACGCGATTATCGCAGAGAACGTATGTTAGAAGAAGAAAATCGTAAAAGCAACAAAGGGAAAAAATGGTTAGCAGCAATTGTAGTTATCTTATTAATTGTTGTTGCCATCTTTATCGTAAAGAACATGATGCAACCGAAAAATGATGACCAAACTGCTAATCAGAATCAACAGTCAGAACAGACACAGCAATCTAATAATCAAAACAAACCGAATGTGACAAATAATTATAAAGAAGTCATCAAAGAAAAAGAAACAGTTATCAAAGAAAAGATTGAAAGTGCTAAAAATAACATCCAAAACGGTCAAAATAGTCAAAACGCGATTGATTCTGCTCAAAATGAAGTCAATCAATTGAAAGATAAAGCAACAAATAATGGTGATAATAACTTAACTGATCAATATCAGAATGCAGTAGATAAATTAAAAGAGGCTAATCAAGCCCAACAAAATGGTGAAAATCAATCTAAAGTAGACGGACTGCTTAATGATATTGATAGTAAATTACAAAATATTAAAGATAAATTGAATCAATTACTCAATTAACATTTTTATCCGAGAGTATTAACTCTCGGATTTATTTTGTTTTAAAGCGAATTACCATCTTAAGTATAAATTCTTTGATAAAATAGAAAATGTAGAGAAACAAGGAGGAAAAAGTGATGGATTTATGGTTAAAAAGAAATGCAGAAAGAGTTCCAGAAAATATTGCACTCGAAGACGGCGACACAAAACTTACATATATGAACGTCTATGAAACCGCGTTGCAATATGCTTATGTGTTGCATCAACTTAATCGAAAACGTATCGCATTTTATATAGATAACCGTCTTGATTCGGCTCTCATTATTTATGGTGCTTGGTTAGCGGGAATTGAGGCAGTAATGATTAATACAAGATTAACGGATAAAGAAATAACTGCACAATTAAAATCCGTAGATACTGATACGATTATCGCAATTCTTCCGTTAAATATAGATGGTTTCAATATTATTTCATGGTCAGAGCTCGAAGCGAAGCGAGGAACTGAAACATATGAAATTCCTATGGATTTAGAACGTATCGCTTCAATTATGTTTACATCAGGCACAACAGGACCACAAAAAGCAGTGCCGCAAACTTTTAATAATCATCTAGCAAGTGCAATCGGATGTAAAGAAAGTTTAGGTTTCGATCAAAATACCAAATGGTTATCTGTATTGCCCATATATCATATCTCAGGTTTGAGCGTCTTATTGCGAAGTATGATTGAAGGTTTTACAGTTAGAATTGTGAATAAATTTGATGCAGATCAAATACTTGAAATTATTAAGGGTGAAAATATTACACACATTTCACTTGTACCGCAAACTTTGAAATGGATGATGGATGCAGGATTAACTGAACCTTGTCATTTAGAAAAAATACTCTTGGGTGGTGCTAAACTTTCTCATGCTTTAATTGAAGAGGCTCTTCAGTATCATTTACCAATTTATAATTCATTTGGTATGACAGAAACTTGTTCACAATTTTTAACAGCTTCTCCTGCCATGTTGAAATTCAATCCAGACACAGTTGGCAAACCGAGCCCAAATGTAGATGTCAAAATCACCAAGCCTAATCATGAAGGCCATGGAGAACTCTTGTTAAAAGGTGATAATGTGATTAATGGATATCTATATCCAAAAAAATTAACAGATACTTTTGAAAATGGTTATTTTAAAACAGGTGATATTGCAAAAATTGATTCAGAAGGCAATGTGATGATTTATGATCGTCGAAAGGATCTAATTATAAGTGGAGGAGAAAATATTTATCCATTTGAAATTGAGAGTGCTGCTAAACGTTATAAAAATGTGAATGATGCGATGTGTATCGGTGTCGAGGATGCAGAGTGGGGACAAGTACCGAAATTGTATTATGTGAGTGAATCTGATATTGATGAAAATAAACTTCAACATTTTTTACAACAAGAATTAGCAAAATATAAAGTGCCGAAAACGTATCAACGCGTAGAAACTTTACCATATACTTCTACTGGGAAGTTAAAGCGCGGTTCAATTGAGGAATAATAAATGAGATTTAAAACGTTAAATTTTTATACTTTTGAAGCTGCTTTTAAAAATTCGATAAAAACACCTAAGACTGAAATGTATACACGAAAAGCATTAATTATTGAAATGGTTGATCAAGAAGGGCGCAGCTACTTTGGTGAATGCAATGCCTTTGAAACAGATTGGTACGATAAAGAAACGATAACATCTGTGCATAACGCATTGAAATCCTGGTTTGATGAAGAAGTATTGGGTAAAGATATTGATGATTTTAATGCAGCCCAAACAATTTTAGATAAATTATCAATGCAACCAGCTGCAAGAAGTACTGCAGCTATGGCACTCTATCAAGCATTTTATAATTTGGAATCATTTTCTGTTGAATATGGTGCGACAGCAAGTGGATTATCTGATAAACAGTTCGAGGTATTACAAAAAACAGAACCCAAAAGGGTTAAGTTGAAATGGTCAGATAATGTAGTTGATGATTTAAAAAAGCTACAGCAATTGCAATCATCTCCACTTCTGGCATTAGATGCTAACGAATCATTGAATCAAGATGATATTCCAAACTTACAAGAAATTAAAAAACGTTTTGATATTTTATACATTGAAGAACCATTTAGAGACTTGAACGATTTGAATGATGTAGAAAAAGAGACAATTCCGTCAATAGCTTTAGATGAAAAAGCGCTAGATATAGATTCAATTCTGCGTTATATTGAAAATTACAATGTAAATACTGTTATATTAAAGCCATTTCGTTTAGGCGGTATTGATCGCATATTGGAAGCTATTATAATATTGCATCAAGAGGATATTAAAGTTGTGATTGGGGGCATGTATGAATATGGCCTGAGTCGTTATTTTACAGCTTATCTAAGCCGATTAGGAGATTATCCTGGTGATATTACGCCGTATGGTTACTATTTTGCAGAAGAATTTACAGAAGAAAACGGTATATTAAATAAAGGGCGCATTGAATTTGCGCCCCCAGTAATCAACAAAAATCAGTTGAAACGTTATTAATGATGGTGATGATGTTCGCAATGCTGATGATTATGGTCCTTTTTTAAAGGTACAGGATCAAAACCGCCTTTATGAAGCGGATGACATTTTGAAATGCGTTTTATACCTAACCATGCACCTTTAATAGGTCCATGTACCTCTATTGCTTCTTTTGTATAATTAGAACAAGTAGGATAGAAACGGCAAGTTGGTGGAGTGAGCGGTGAAATAAAATGCTGATACACCCAAATGATGCCGAGAAAGAGTTTTTTCAAAGTTATCCCTCCAACTCTTAAGAATGAAAGTAAATCCAACTCATAACGATTTATATTTTAGCATATTAATCAAAGGAATGTGATAGAACGTGATTACAAATGATCAATTTAATAATAAGATTGAGATGCATTTTACTGATTCTGATGATCAAGCGAATGGAGAACACGTTCTTGCTATCCCGCTATATCAAGGTAAATATGTATTAACTAACCATAAAAAACGTGGTATTGAATTTCCTGGCGGCAAAATAGAAAAGAATGAAACGAGCGAATGTGCAATCAAAAGAGAATTATTTGAAGAAACAGGTGCAGTTATTCAAGATATGCAATATATAGCCCAATATACTGTTTACCATCCAAGTGGCAAACGATGGTTTACAAAAGATGTGTTTGCGATAAATGTCAAAGCAATTGAAGGCAAACAGGATTATCTTGAAACAAAGGGCCCTGTAGTCGTTCATTCTTTAGATACTATTGATGAAAAAGAAAAGAGCTATTTGCTCACAGATGAAGTGATTTTAAAATGTGCAGAAAGAGTGAATCAACTTGGACTTTATCAATAAAAAACGTATGCCGATCGAGTTAAAGACACATATGGGTGAAGAAGTAACTTATAAAGTGGATCAACTGAATGTCAAAGGACTTATGCTTACCCCTAAACAAGAGGTAAATCGTATAGTTATTTATTTGCGTGGCGGAAAGGGGAAAGTTGGACGCGTTCGTACTGGACGTTTATTGCAATTTTCAGATCCTAATACATTGGTATTCGGCCCTTATTATAGAGGAAATAACGGCAGTGAAGGTAGAGATGAATTTTCTGGAAAAGACCTGCACGATGTGACAAAAGCAATGGATATTTTAAAATCACTCTATCCAAATGCTTACGTTCATGTTGTTGGTTTTTCACGTGGCGGACTACAAGGATTATTAACATTTCAACATTTGCCGGCAAATAGTTATATCATTTGGGGTGGTGTTACAGATTTACATTTAATGTATGAAGAGCGTGTAGATTTACGTGGAATGTTGCGAAGAATGGTAGGGCATCCTAAAAAAGATGAAACAGCTTATCAACAGAGAGAAGCACTGCAATATATTGATTCAAACAGTCCTCCAATACTTATAATACATGGTGGCGAGGATCAACAAGTAGGGATACATCAAGGTTATCACTTAGAAGCATATTTAGAAAAAATCGGTCATAATTATCAAACCTTTTATCAAATGTCAGAAGGGCATATACCTAGACCGAAAGCGTTAAAGGAAGTACTTGAAATAATTCATCAATGGATGGAAAAAATTGAAAATCACAACAGTGTATAAGAAAACCCGGAAAGGATTTGACATCCATTCCGGGTTAAAAACAGGTTTAATTAAGCTTTAAATCCGCCTTTTTCAGCGATTTCTTTGCTGTCATCTCCAAATTTTTTGAAGTTTTCTACGAAACGAGAAATTAAGTCTTGGGCTTGTTCACGATAAGCATCTTGGTTACTCCAAGCGTTAATTGGTTGCAAGATAGATTTCGGAACATCTTTAATGTCTTTAGGAACATTCAATCCGAATACTTCATCTTGTTCGAATTCAGCATTTTTTAATTCGCCTTTAATCGCTGCATCTACCATACGACGAGTATATTTTAAGCTGATACGACGACCAACGCCGTATTTACCACCAGTCCAACCAGTGTTAACTAAATATACTTCAACTTCATGCTTATCAATTAGTTCACCAAGCAATTCAGCATATCTCTTTGGATTTAATGGCAAGAATGGTGCACCGAAACATGTAGAGAATGAAGGTACGGGTTCTGTAATACCGCGTTCTGTACCAGCTAATTTTGAAGTGAATCCACTTAAGAAATGATATAATGCTTGTTCTTTAGTTAATTTTGAGATTGGAGGCAATACTCCGAATGCATCTGCAGTTAAGAATACAATTGTATTAGGATGTGCAGCTTTTGAAGGTTTTGCAATGTTATCGATATAATCAATCGGATATGCTGCACGTGTATTTTCTGTATATTTATTGTCATCGAAGTCGACATTTCCATCTTCTTCAACAACTACGTTTTCTAAAATTGTACCGTAACGGATGGCATCATAAATTTGAGGTTCTTTTTCTTTTGAAAGATTGATTGCTTTAGCATAGCAGCCGCCTTCAATGTTGAAAATACCATTTTTATTCCAACCATGTTCATCATCACCGATTAATTTACGATCTGGTGCTGCAGATAAAGTAGTTTTACCTGTACCTGATAAACCGAAGAATAAAGCTACATCGCCTTTTTCACCTACGTTAGCAGAGCAGTGCATACTCATAATATCTTGTTGAGGTAATAAGTAGTTCATTACTGAGAAGATACCTTTTTTCATTTCACCGGCATATTCAGTTCCCCCAATAAGAATGATACGGTGTTTGAATGAGATAATTACGAATGTTTCAGAAGCGGTTCCATCTTCTTCAGGATTAGCTTTGAAGTGTGGAGCTGAAACAATTGTGAAGTTTGGTTTGATTTTTTCTGCTTCATCTTTTGAACCAGGACGAATAAACATATTATGTGCAAATAAGTTATGCCAAGCCATTTCGTTTACTACTGTCAAACGCAGTTGTGTATCTTGGTCGCTTCCTGCATAACCATTAAAAACATAAAGTTCATCTTTTTGATCTAAGTAATCTAAAACTTTATCGTAAAGTCTTAAGAACTTTTCTTCTTCAATTGGTTGGTTGACTGAACCCCAATCAATTGCATCTCTATAGGAAGGTTCGTTTACAATAAATTTATCTTTAGGAGAGCGTCCTGTATATTGACCAGTCAATTGGTTAATTGCTCCTAATTCTGTCAATTCGCCTTCATTATTGTCTAAAATCTTGTTGTAAAGTTGCGTTTTTGTTAGTTGAAATAGTGATGATGGTTTCTCAATCAAGTGATTC
This sequence comes from Staphylococcus condimenti, assembly GCF_001618885.1. Lineage (NCBI taxonomy): Bacteria > Bacillati > Bacillota > Bacilli > Caryophanales > Staphylococcaceae > Staphylococcus > Staphylococcus condimenti. The sequence goes on from NZ_CP015114.1 coordinate 87,402, forward strand.
AACTTTTGTAAATTTGTTTGTGCATCTACTGCCATTTTAAAAAACCCCTCCAGCGCGTAAGTAATATAATAAATTGTAAGCCTTTACATTTTCATAGTATAACATAATATTGCCATTATTCCACAATGGATTTGTGAAATTCAATTCGTGTAATTGACAATTTAATTTTGTTTGGGTAGTATTATTTGTAACGGATTCTCTTATCCTGAGTGGCGGAGGGACATGGACCCAACGAAGCCCAGCAACCTCTTCTTAATGGAGAAAGGTGCCAAACCGTTTGCAAATGTCAGATAAAGACGTTTGAACGATAAGAGCGAAAGGACGTCAAAGGGCTTTCTCTCTATGTTTATAGTGGAAAGCCCTTTTTAATTTGAGCTCATAGATAGAGAATTTTCGTAATTAAAAATCAAAAGGAGTCAGTTATGTCGAATAATAGAAGATTATTTACGTCAGAATCTGTTACAGAAGGACATCCTGATAAAATAGCAGACCAAATTTCAGATGCTATTTTGGATGAATTATTGAAGAAAGATCCGAATGCCAGAGTTGCATGCGAAACAGTAGTCACTACGGGAATGGCTATGATTGTCGGGGAAATTTCTACAGCGACTTATGTTGATTTTCCAAAAGTAGTAAGAGATACAGTTGAGGAAATCGGCTATACGCGAGCTAAATATGGTTATGACAGCCAAACAATGGCAGTTATGTCAGCAATTGATGAACAATCACCTGATATCGCACAAGCGGTAGATCGTGCTTTAGAATATAGAAATGAAATCAGTGAGGAAGAAATCGAAGCTACTGGTGCAGGAGATCAAGGTTTAATGTTCGGTTATGCGACAAATGAAACAGATACGTATATGCCGACACCGATTTACTTTTCACATCAATTAGCAAAACGATTATCAGATGTACGTAAAGACGGGACTTTAAAATACTTGCGTCCAGATGGCAAAGTACAAGTTACAGTTGAATATGATGGAAATGATAAACCAGCACGTATTGATACAATAGTTATTTCAACACAACATGCTGAAGATGTAACACTTGATCAAATTCAAGAAGATATCCGCAAGCATGTGATTGACCCAATTGTACCAGCATCATTATTAGATGATGAAACTAAATTCTTTATTAATCCGACAGGCCGTTTTGTTATTGGCGGACCACAAGGTGATGCTGGATTAACAGGCCGTAAAATTATTGTAGATACTTATGGCGGTTTTGCACGTCATGGCGGTGGATGCTTCAGTGGTAAAGATCCAACAAAAGTAGACCGTTCAGCAGCTTATGCAGCACGCTATGTAGCAAAAAATATTGTAGCAGCAGGGCTTGCAGATAAATGCGAAGTTCAACTTGCTTATGCTATCGGTGTAGCAGAGCCTGTTTCAATTTCAATTGATACTTTCGGCACTGGTAAAGTTTCTGAAAGTAAATTGGTCGAAGCTGTGCGTGATAACTTTGATTTACGTCCAGCTGGTATTATCAAAATGTTAGATTTAAAACGTCCTATTTATAAACAAACTGCAGCTTATGGTCACTTTGGCCGTACAGACGTTGCATTGCCTTGGGAACGTGTGGACAAAGTGGATTTATTGAAAGAAGCGGTCCAAGCATAATTTCTGCAATTTTTAAATGAAATTCAGGATTATTATCGATAGAATCGAAACTTTCCTTTATAATGATATTTAAGACAAGTAAAGGAGCGGAATATGTATGGGACCATTGGAAATTGGTTTAGTTGCAGCGATAGTAATAGCTGTTATTTTCTTAATATTATTCTTAACTGCATTAAGCAGCAAAAAGAAAGCACAACAACAAGCAGAAGAACAATATGAAGCGAAAGAAAAAAGCTTGAAAGATAATTACGAAGATGAGCTTGAAAAAGAGCGTGTCGAACATAAGAAAACGGTAACGAAACAACGAGCTGATTTTGATGCTACGGTTGATTCAAAAGATCGTGAAATCGACGCACTGAAACTTTTTTCAAAAAATCATAGCGAATACATCACTGACATGCGTCTTATTGGTATCAGAGAGCGTTTAGTGAAAGAAAAACGTATTCGCCCAGAAGATATGCATATTATGGCAAATATCTTCTTGCCAAAGAATGATATGAATGACATAGAACGTATTAGTCATTTAGTTTTAACACGTACTGGTTTATACATTATTGATTCTCAACTCTTAAAAGGACACGTTTACAATGGAATCAGCAATAAGCAATTTGCTGAATTACCGACAATTGAACACGTCTTTAATGTATTGGATTTAGATCCGCGTACACCGCAAACATTAGTTTTAGATGAAAATGATGATAAACAGACTGCATCATTTGTGAACTATTCAAAACAATTGAATTATGTTGAACAGTTAGCAGATGCTTTACGTCGTGAATTGGATTTGAAATATACACCAATGGCGTTACTTTATTTCAATCCTAAAAATGAAGGTGCTGTGACTATTTCTAACTACGTTCAAAATACAAATACTAAAGTATTAGTAGGCCCAGAACAATTAGACGAATACTTTAATAAATTTGTATTCCATGGACGCATTCAATATAATGTTGAAGATTTATCTCGTATTATGGAAGAAATCGAATCATTCAATTAATGAGCAAAAGCACTATTTACGTATTTTACGTGGATAGTGCTTTCTTGCGTTTTAAAGTTTGAATAGATGCAACGTCGGACAAACATAAGGTATAGTGGAATTATGAATAACAGGGAGAGATGAATATAATGGAATTTATTGAATTTTATAACGGAAATAAAATGCCGATTGTCGGCTTAGGTACATACCGTGTTGAAAATGATGAACAAGCTAAAGAAGCAGTACAATATGCAATAGAACAAGGATATAGAAGTATTGATGCTGCAATGATATATGAAAATGAAGAAAAAGTAGGAGAAGGCATTAAAGCGGGTCTAGCTTCTACTGGATTAAAACGTTCAGATTTATTTATTACATCCAAATTATGGTTAGAAGATTATGGTAGAGAAAATGTATCAGATGCTTACCAAACATCTTTAGATAAATTAGGTTTAGATTACTTAGATTTATATTTAATGCATTGGCCTGGTATGGACGAAGATGTGATGATTGATACTTGGAAAGGGATGGAAGATTTACTCAAAGATAGCAAAGTAAAAAATATTGGTGTTAGCAACTTTAAACCACATCATTTTGAAACACTGCTTTCACATGCTTCTGTTAAACCAGTTATTGATCAAGTAGAATTTCATCCATATTTAGCACAAGAAGATTTAAGAAAATATTTACAAGCGCAACGTATTCAAATGGAATCATGGTCGCCATTAATGAATGCTCAAATTTTAGCTGATGATACATTAAAAACAATCGCAAATGAAGTAGGCAAATCACCTGCTCAGGTTATCATCCGATGGAACATTCAACATAATGTTGTAGTTATTCCTAAATCCGTGACACCTTCTCGTATTAAAGAAAATTTAGAAGTGTTTGATTTTGAATTGTCAGATTCACAAATGGAGCAATTAGATAATTTAAACGAAGAAAAGCGTGTTGGACCAGATCCCGATGATTATTCTGGACATAACGATTAAGGTGACTTAAATGGCTGATTATAAAGGAATGTTATATGGTGCAATGGTAGGGGATGCGTTAGGCGTGCCTGTCGAATTTAAAGATAGAGGCAGTTTTAATATTGATGGTATGATTGGCTACGGTTCGTGTAATCAACCTCCTGGAACATGGTCAGATGACAGTTCGCTAACTTTATGCTTAGCAGAAAATATTAATAATCATGGCGATATAGATAGTTTAATGCAAAAATTTGTTTGCTATCTAAATGATGGTTATTTAACACCGTTCGGTGAAGCATTTGGTGTTGGCAACTCTACAACACAGGCAATTAAAAGATATGAAAATGGTACGCCAGCAGAACAGTGTGGCGGCAAGTCAGAATATAATAACGGAAATGGTGCTTTGATGAGAATTGCACCATTAACCAAGTGTTTATCTGAAGAGATGGCATTAAATCAAATTTTCAACAAAGTAATCGACTATACAAGTATTACACATGGTCATCCGCGTGCAATCACTGCTTCAATCATTTATATAGAAATTTTGCGACACATTGCTTTAGGACATTCTTTTAAAGTGAGTGTTGAAAATACAAACAAAGAATTAAATATGTATCTTAAGCATGACTCTGTACTTTTTGATGAATATAAATGTTATTTCGAAAAAAATTACAGCCAGAATTCAATCAACTATCTAAAAAATATATACACTCTTCTGGATACGTAGTAGATACTTTAGAAGCTGTTTTATGGTGTGTCGGCAATTCTGATAATTTTAAAGATGCTGTACTTAAAGCAGTTAATCTAGGCGGCGACACAGATACTGTCGGGTCTATTACTGGGAGTATTGCAGGTTTATTATACGGTTATCAAGCTATTCCAGAAATATGGATTGAAAATTTGGTAGGTAAAGAAAAGGTCGAACCTATTATTTCAAAATTTATAACTAATTAAAGAAACACTTGAGAACATAAATTTATATGTTCTCAAGTGTTTCTTTTAATTTGCAATAAGGAAACCGAACCAACAAGCGACAAAACAAAGGAGGTATTGTAATGCACTATACATAATAAATAATGTAGGTTTTGGTTGTTCAATCAGCAAGTTTTTCAACTCTAAAGATAAGGTAGAAAACGTTGTTAACCCACCTAAAAATCCAACAATTAATAATGGAGAAGCCCATTCATTAGAAAGAGCAAAACCACTTAATAAACTAATTGCAAAACTACCTGCTAAGTTAACAATTAGGGTAGCTATCGGAATTTCAGAAGGTATACGGCTGCATGCTTGTGTAATAGCAGCTCGAACGACTGCACCTAAACCGCCACCAAGCATGATGAGCAAAATTTTAATCATGGCTTAGTGCACCTCCTAATTTTCCTCCGATATAGCATAATAGGATTCCAAATGTATAGCTTGTAATCGCATATATACCAAGTAATGCATAGTTATGATGTTCAAACATATGTACCAGTTCGAATTGGAAAGTAGAAAATGTAGTTAAAGCTCCTAAAAATCCTGTTGTTATTCCTTTTTTTAAAAGCGAGATTTTTTGGAAAGTTTTCAAAACTAGTGCTGTAATTAAGCCCATTAAAAATGCGCCAGCTAGATTAGCAATGAAAGTGCCGATAGGGAACCCGCTTCCTTGATTCAATTGTGATAAGCCGAATCTTATCAGTGCGCCCAATGCGCCACCGATAAATACATATAAATATTGCACTTTACCGCCTCATTCTTGATTAATAATTAAATTATTGTAGGATTTAAAATCATTGTCAAACAGTTTTAATTATTTTAAAAGACCGAATGATATAAGTGAAGAAGCAATATGAAGGATAATCGTAATTAATAACAGATAAGGTAAAAACTTGCTTGCAGGACGAATCCAATCAGGTCTGTCTTTTGAAAGTTTCATAGATTTATCTGCAAAGATAATCGCAACAATTAAGATAATTGCATTTACAATACTGCTGATCAATATTTTTTTAACGATAGAATCAAACTGATTATTGAGTATTGGATTACGCATATTGAAGTAAAAACTAATAATAATCAATAAAAGCGTAATATAAAAATAAAGTTTTGATTTTGCCATGACAACCTCCATTTCTATCCATTCTTCCATATTATCATATTGAAATAGAGATAAACCATTTCTTTACAAATTCTAAAAATAATATGTTCGAGTTCGCAAAATCGCCTTTTATTTTTGTGCGTGTTATAATCAAGTTATTGAAAAGGAATGAAAGTTTGTAGTAATGATAGGAGGAACTCATTCTATGGTAAAAGCAGATTTAAATGTAGAAGTATTCGCAGATGGTGCAGATATTGAAGAAATGAAAGCAGCCTACAAAAATAACGAAGTAGACGGCTTCACAACGAACCCAAGCTTAATGGCAAAAGCAGGTGTAACAGATTATAAAACATTTGCTGAAGAAGCAGTTCGTGAAATTCCTGATGCTTCAATTTCATTTGAAGTATTTGCTGATGATTTAGAAACAATGGCAAAAGAAGCAGAAATTTTAAAACAATACGGTAAAAACGTATTTGTTAAAATTCCGATTGTAACAACAAATGGTGAATCTACCATTCCATTAATTAAAAAATTATCAGCAGATAACGTTCAACTGAATGTAACTGCAGTTTATACTCTAGACCAAGTTAAAGCGATTACAGAAGCTGTAACTGAAGGTGTTCCAACTTACATTTCAGTATTTGCTGGTCGTATTGCAGATACAGGAGTAGATCCGCTTCCATTAATGAAAGAATCAGTGGAAATTGCACATTCAAAAGATGGCGTTAAATTATTATGGGCAAGCTGCCGTGAATTATTAAATGTTATTCAAGCAGATGAAATCGGTGCTGATATTATTACATGTCCATCAGGTGTAATCAGCAAAATCCCTAATATCGGCAGAGACGTAAATGAATTATCAGTAGATACAGTAAAAGGATTTGCAAAAGACATCCAAAAATCCGGACTTTCAATCCTATAATTAAAAAAAGAGTATCTCTATAATACAGAATATATTAAAATAGAGGCAGAAATAGTAATTAAGTCTAAATGTCTTAAACTATTTCCGCCTCTTTTTTAATGTAAATCAAGGGCAGGTGTATAAGTGTATGAAAAGAGAAATATTCGAAACCAAAGTTAAAAAACGTTTATGGTTTTTGAATAAAAAAGAAAAAATAAAATTAAATCAATTTCTGAAAGAAGCACGTCAAAACCAAGCAAATTCAAAAATATTAAGCCAACCTGTTAAATTTTCAAATTTATTTTTAAAGCAGCACGTTTTTTCTGATAAAACACACGGCATTAGTTTTTTATTTGTAATGATAGTCGGCATGTTACTTGCGAATGCTTTGTTACTTGGACTATTTTTATTTGGATTATTAACAAGTTTGAACGTGGTCAATTACTTCATTGATCCACAAACACATTTATCAACAATACAACTCATATTTATAATGATAGGTGCTATTGCAGCTATTATCATTTCTTGTTATTTAATTAGAATAATTACTGCATTCTTTACGAAAAAATTACTAGAATATCGTTTTAATCATGTCCAATAAAAATAAAGTGATGCAGAAAAATGCATTCTAACCATTTGCGATGAATAAACTGGTAGGGCGCTTTGATGACCAGTTGTTTTCCATTAGTAAAAATCAGCCGTGTTTGCTGATTTTCTTTTTTTATCCCCGTAATTTGCATACCATTAATAAAGTATTGCATAGAAGCACGTTTGTGTTTGATAGGAAATAAAATAGTTGAAGCATTAATAATAATCGGCAAATGTTTCCGAATGTTCAACATTTGTTTTAAATCTGTTGAGACTACATTTTTAGGTAATGGATACATACGTGTAAGTAAATTCAAATAATGCTTAATAGAATTTTTCGTCAGTTTACGAAAAATATTATATACACATTCTACTTGAAAGCATTGATGCGGATAATTAGCCATATATAAAATGATGGGCTGCTTTTTAGTATCATGCATGATTTAAATCTCCTTGGATAATATAGCGAAGCGGTTCTAGTTTTCTGCGAACACAATTTTGATATTTTCGTATTGTAGTGGCTGATTTGTTCATCAACTTTTGTATTTCAAATTGTTTATAACCATAAAGTTTTAAGTTCAGCCATAACCGCTCTTGTTCATTGAGTAAATGAAAGTAGTCTCGCATAATCAATGGTAATGAATGATGGGAGATTTTATGATAAACTTCGGTATCGTTAAGTGTTGTTTCTAATGTACACGTTTTAAGCTGTCGACTCTTTTTTCTAAAGATATCAATCAGATAAAAATGAAGTCTTTGAAATAAATAACGGCTCATGCTATCATGTATGGACATGTCAAATTGACGAATTAAATTCCACATTTTAATTGTTAACAACTGCGCATATTCATCGGTATCGTAACGAATGTTATATTTTCGTAAGAGCGAAAATATAATCTTTTTATTTCGATTGATTTGATATTCAATATTCAATGCGGTACCTCGTATAGATATGTAACTATCTTATTATTTCTGGTTAATTTCATCATAAATGTTCAACCAATGATTTTCATTTGCTTAATAAGCAAAATAGGTGTTAAATAGAAGGACAGAAATAAAAATTTTTATAAAGATTCAAGGATAAAATTAACTAATTAATGAAATTCAGCATCATTTAAAAAGACGGGAGGATTCTATGGATTACGCACATTTGAACTTAGAACACTTTTTTGCACGTCACGACGAATTGGATATGATTAAAGATTGCTCGGATTTTGTAATGATAAATAATATGACTAATGAAATGATGTATCGTGATGGAACAATTGAAGGAACAATTGATTTAAATCGCTATTATTATAAAAATAAGTCAGAAGCAGCAAGTTTTATCATGATGGATTATAAACGTCCTGAGTAATTAATAATATATTCAAATTGTTGATACTGTTAAAATAATAGAAAATAAAAGTAACCTGTTTATGACAGTAATATGCTGTGTTAAACAGGTTATTTTAATCTTAAAATGAGAAATGCCATTAAAAATATTACTGAAAATATCAAAATATTAGGCAGAGAATACAACAATATTACATTCTGACTTCAAAGCCATGACACCCACTAAGATATGATAAGATAATGAATAGAGAGTTTGAAATATTTTATACTTAATATAGAGATAAAATATACTAACAAAATTTATAATTTAATAATTCAACTTGACCTAAGAGGTGTAATTATGACGAAGCATAAGAAGGGCTCTATTATTTCGATTATAGGGTTGCTTGTTATTTTAGCTGCAGCTGGCTGGATTTTCTTTTCGATGATTTCTGATCAGGTTTTGTTTAAACACGTAAAGAAAGTTGAGACTGTTGAACATCTTGATGTCACACTCGATAAAGCAGCTAAAAAACAAATTGATAACTATACAAGCCAGCAAGTATCAGACAAAAATGATATTTGGCATGATGCAACAGGTACGGAAATTAAAAAAGCGATGGATAGTAAAAACTTTATCAATGATAAAGTGCAAAGATATCAATTCTTAGATTTATCAAAATATCAAGGTATTGATGAAAATCGCATAAAGCGTATGTTGGCTGATCGTCCGACATTGCTTGCTCATACTGATGATTTTATGAAAGCAGCTAAGAAACGACATGTTAATGAGGTATACTTAATTTCACATGCTATTTTAGAAACTGGTGCTGTTAAAAGTGATTTATCTAAAGGTGTCGAAATAGATGGTAAGAAGTATTACAATTTCTATGGTGTTGGTGCATTAGATAAAGATCCTATTAAAACAGGTGCAGAATATGCAAAAAAACATAATTGGGATACACCTGAAAAAGCAATTGACGGCGGGGCTGACTTTATCCATTCTCATTTCTTATCTAATCCAGATCAAAATACACTGTACAGTATGAGATGGAATCCAAAAAATCCAGGAGAGCATCAATATGCTACTGATATTAAATGGGCAGAAAGCAATGCATCATTAATTGCAGATTTTTATAAAAAAATAAATACTGAAGGTAAGTATTTTAAACTGTTTGTCTATAAAGACGATAAACAACATCAATAAATAAAGGTAATTTAATAAGGCGAAACAATTAAAACAAAACAGTTTTAATTGTTTCGCTTTATTTATTTTTAATGCATAATAGTAAGTAACATGAAGAGTAATATGAAAAAAACGAGGAGGTATTAAAATGCGCGTTGCAATTATTGGGATGGGGACAGCTGGTGTAAGTATCCTGCGTCAATTAGAGTCTCATTCATATTTTAAAGAATTAGACATCGATGTATATGATGATCCGCAAAATATGGGGCAAGGTGTACCTTTTCAAAATGATAGTTCACAACTGCTTATTAATTTACCAAGTAAGGATATGTCGTTAAATTTTCATGACGCAGCTGAGTTTTTCAACTGGTATGAAAGTCAAAATCAATTTAAGTTTGAAAATGCTACATATTTACCTAGATTTGTTTTTGGTCACTACATGAAAAGTTACTTAGAAAAATTTGACCGAGAATATGACAATATTCATTTGATTACTGAAAAAGCGACTGAAATGTATCTTGAACAAGGTTTTGAAAGAAATGCTAAAATACAATATTTTGTATGTACAAATCATCAACAAGAAGCGTGCAGACAATATGACTATGTCTTTTTAACAGTAGGAACGATGGCATATCATGATCCATATCATTTAAAAGGTTTAAAGGGATATATTAAATCGCCGTACCCTACATATGAAACCTTGAATGATGTTAAAGATACAGATGATATCGCAATTATCGGCACTGGATTATCAAGTTTAGATGTCATTCGATATGTCGTAAAACATCATCCGAATTTACCTATCACTGCAACGAGTCGGCACGGCGAATTTCCAAGTGTGCGTGGTAATATGATTGATATCACACTTAAACATATTACAAAAGAAAATTTTGATAAAATCTTACGTTCACATTTTGGAGTGGTACCTTTGGAATCTATGATTCGATTGTTCGAAAAAGAATGTGAAACGTATGATATACCGCTAGAAGCATTAATCCATCGCAAAGTAGGAGATCCAGTTAAAGATTTAAAGTATGACTTATCTCATCCTGAAATATTAGGAGTATTTCAAAGTTTGCTTGAAACTATAAAAGAAAATATGAATTGGATTTGGAATAGCTTGAGTTTACAAGACCAAGAAGCATTTATGAAAAAATATATGCCGATTTTAAAAGCTAATTCTAATCCAATGCCGCCTCGAACTGCACGATTGTTGATTGAAGAAATTGAAGCTGGGCATGTGGTGGTCAAAAAAGATTTAGAAAATGTTCGTTATGAAAATGAAGTATATGTTTTTGAATATCCTGATCAAGATGAACCAGATTATTATAATGTGGTTATTAATGCAACTGGACCAAGAACGCAACTAAAGGATTTGGATGATGATGATGGATTTATTGTCGATATTGCGAATCGACAGATTGTACAGGCGCATCCAATGGGCGGTATTCAAATTGTTCCGGAGACGAATCAAGTTATAAGTCCAAGACACGGCACGTTACCTCATTTGATTGCGATAGGCCAGATTACAAATGGAATAAATCAAGCGCGAAATGGCGTTAATATGATTGTCCGTCAGTCTGTTCAAGCTGTTGAAAGTCTCTATGCATTTCATCAAGAAAATCGATAAGTAAGTTTTTATTATTGTAAGATTGATAATTTTAAGATATGATTAAAACATGAGTTAAGATTTTATATAACTCGAATTGATTCAGAAACAATTTCATAAAAATTCTTTCGGGGCAGGGTGAAATTCCCAACCGGCAGTAAATTAAGCCTGCGACCTGTGTTCTATATAGAACATGGCTGATCTAGTGAGAATCTAGAGCCGACAGTAAAGTCTGGATGGGAGAAAGAATGAAGACGTCATTAAATATAAAACTCATTTATTAATTTTATATGTGAGGTTTAATTTGATTCGGCTTATTTAAGTACGCAATTTTATTAAATCAACTACTAATATTAATAATCTATGATAAATTCTTTCCCGTTGCCCAATTTTGGTTGGCAGCGGGTTTTTTAATGAGGTGATTGTTTGAATCGATTTTTAGACAATGCAATACAACTGGCAAAAATGGCAGAAGGACAAACTGGTGTAAATCCTGCTGTAGGTTCTGTTGTTGTCAATCAAGGCCGAATTGTCGGTCTCGGTGCACATTTGAAACAGGGTGAACGGCATGCTGAGGTCCAAGCTTTAGATATGGCAGGGGATCAAGCGCGTGGCGGTACTATTTATGTTTCTTTAGAACCATGTACACATTATGGTTCAACTCCGCCTTGTGTCAATAAGATAATTGAAGCTGGAATATCGAAAGTGGTTTATGCAATGAAAGATATTACATTAGATTCGCCGGGTGATGAGATTTTAAAATCAGCAGGCATTGACGTGGAATATCAGCATGATATTGAAGCAGAGAAAATGTATAGAGATTTCTTTGCTGCTAAAGTTTCTAAAATTCCAGAAGTTACATTAAAGGTAAGTGTGAGTTTGGATGGTAAACAAGCGACGGACGCTGGTCAAAGTCAATGGATTACCAATCCAGATGTAAAACAAGATGTTTTGAAAAACCGTGCACGTCATGATGCGATATTGACAGGAGCAGGAACAGTAGAAGTGGATAACCCGAGTTTAACAGTCAGAATAGAAGGTGAACGCCAACCTATCCGAGTGATATTAGATAGAAGTGGTCGTTTAAGTTTTAGACAAAATATGTTTCATGACCGATTAACGCCAGTTTGGTTGTATACAGAAAATAAAGCATTACAAAATAAAGAACATCCTGATAATATCAAGATTATTCAGTTAGAAGAATGTTCTATCCATAATATCTTACGTGATTTATATGATAAAGGTATCGGTTCACTTTATGTAGAAGCCGGACCGAATGTATCTTCACAATTTCTCCAATCAGAGTGTGTTCAAACACTTATTATTTACTACGCCCCGAAAGTTATTGGAGGTTCAGGGAAATACCAATTCTATCAAACAGAAGAAGTACTTTCTTTGGATAAAATCCCTCAATTTGAAATTGCCCATTCTGAAATCATCGATCAAAATATTAAAGTTTCACTAAGAAAGAAGTGATTTAATATGTTTACCGGCATTGTAGAAGAGGTTGGTACAGTTGTTCAAACTTCTTCTAAGCAAAATGTCATGAGTCTGACAATTGAATGTGATGATATTTTAGAAGATATCCATATCGGTGATTCTATCAGCGTAAATGGTGCTTGCTTAACTGTAATTTCTTTTACTGAAAAAACATTTGATGTTCAAGTCATCAAAGGAACTGAAAATAAAACATATCTTTCTGAGCTGCGTAAAGGCAGTGAAGTAAATTTAGAACGTGCAATGCCAAGTCAGGGCCGTTTTGGCGGTCATTTTGTTCTTGGACATGTTGATGAAGTAGGTACAATTAAGCGGATTCAACCTTCAGCAAATTCTAACATTGTCACTATCCAATGCACTCCAGATTTAACGAACCAAATGGTCCAACAAGGTTCTATTACTGTAGATGGCGTGAGTTTGACAATTTTCCGGTTAGGTGAGGGTCAATTTGATATTCATTTAATTCCTGAAACAAAACGTTCAACGATTCTGAGTACGAAAAAAATTGGAGATAAAGTTCATTTAGAAGCAGATATGTTATTTAAGTATGTACAAAAGGCAATTTCAAAAAATGAATCTGGATTAACAAGAGAAAAATTAAGTCAGTTCGGATTTTAAGAGGAGTGAATGTAAATGATATTCGATAGTATAGAATCTGCTGTTGAAGAATTAAGAAATGGCAACAGCGTCATTGTAGTAGATAATGAAGATCGTGAAAATGAAGGCGATTTGATAGCTGTAACTGAATATATGAATGATAATACTGTGAATTTCATGGCACAAGAAGGACGTGGTCTTATTTGTGCACCATTAGCACCTTCACTAGCTGAAAAATTAAATTTAACACCGATGGTTAAAGATAATAGTGATGCCTTCGGTACTGCTTTTACTGAAAGTGTTGATCATATAGATACAACGACAGGAATTAGTGCAAATGAAAGAATGTTAACAGCAAAAGCACTTATTTCTGATGAGTCTAAACCAGAACATTTTAATCGTCCTGGACATCTTTTCCCACTCATTGCAAGACCAGGCGGTGTGCTAGTAAGAAACGGCCACACTGAAGCTGCAGTTGATTTAGCATCTATGACAGGTGCCAAACCTGCTGGGTTGATTTGTGAAATCATGAATGAAGATGGAACAATGGCTAAGGGAGAACAATTGCAGAGTTTCAAAGAAAAACATAATTTAAAAATGATTTCAATTGAAGAATTAGTACATTACCGCAGAACTCATGAGCAACATATGCATGCTAAAGCAAAAGTACAGTTGCCGACTGATTTCGGTACTTTTGATATGTATGGTTTTGAATCTGATTATTCACATGAGGAAATTGTGGCGATTGTTAAAGGCGACATTAAAAAAGTAGAAAATGTACGTATTCATTCTTCATGTTTGACAGGTGATATCTTCCATAGTCAAAGATGTGATTGCGGTGCACAATTAGAAGCATCTATGAAATATATAGATGAACATGACGGAATGGTTATCTACTTGCCACAAGAAGGTCGAGGAATTGGATTGATTAATAAATTGAAAGCATACGAACTGATTGAACAAGGTTATGATACTGTCACAGCAAATCTAGCGCTAGGCTTTGGCGAAGATTTACGTGATTATTATCATGCTGCTGAAATTCTTAAACATTTCGGTATCGAGAAAATAAATTTATTAAGTAATAATCCAGAAAAATTCAAAGGTATGCAGCACTATGGTATTGATGTCGCAGAAAGAATTGAATTAATCGTTCCTGAATGCGAACATAACCATGATTACATGCAAACAAAAAAAGAAAAAATGGGACATATGCTTTAAGTACTATATAAGAAAATTGGAGGAATTGAGAATGAACTTTGAAGGGAAATTATTAGGACAAGATTTAAAAATAGGAATTGTAGTATCAAGATTTAATGACTTTATTACAGGACGTTTATTAGATGGTGCTAAAGACGTACTCGTAAGACATGAAGTAGATAGTGAAAAAATTGATGTAGCCTATGTGCCTGGTGCGTTTGAAATTCCTTTAGCTGCCAAAAAGCTTGCAGAGACTGGAAAATATGATGCAGTAATTACACTCGGCTGTGTGATTCGCGGTGCAACATCTCATTATGATTATGTTTGTAATGAAGTTGCAAAAGGCGTGTCAAAAGTCAGTGATACAAGTGGTTTGCCTGTTATTTTCGGTGTGCTTACAACTGAAACAATAGAACAAGCAGTTGAACGTGCAGGTACTAAAGCAGGAAATAAAGGGGCAGAAGCGGCGATGGCTGCAATTGAAATGGCAAACTTATTGAAATCAATTTAATTTTATTGCTTTAAAAAAGGAAGAAACACTGAGTTTTGATAACTTAGTTTCTTCCTTTTTATTTTTATTTATTTTTTTTAATTAAAGCAGTTGCTGCTGTAGTCACTCCTATAACTGCTGCGATTACACCAGCAGTTATTGCAAGTGATTTAGGTTTAACAAATTCTTTTACTGCTAAATTTAAGTTTTGCGGGCGTTCTGCTAAACGTCTCATAAAGTAACCAAACCAATCATCACCAAATGGTACATAAATACAGAAGTTATAATTCTCGTCTGCTGTAGCATATGCAAGGTCAGTACGGAATCCAAATAACATTTGGAATTCAAAATCATCTCTGTTGATATTGTTTTCTTCAACAAATTTTTTCACGTGATCGATAATTTTATCATCGTGAGTTGCGATAGATGTAAAATTCTTCGCATTTTTCAGTCTTTTTTCGATTAAAGAAATATAGTTCGCATCAATATCCTCTTTATTTTGGTATGCAATAGATGCATTTTCTTTATAAGCACCTTTAACGAGTCGTAATCGAATGTGCGGGTATTTTTCTACCATATCAGTAGCTGTATATAGATAAGCTTGGATAACAGTACCGACGTTATCATACTCTTTTGAAATATCATCTAACACATGTAAGATGTCATCAAGACCTTCAAATTTTTCTGTGTCGATGTTAACGTGTCTATTATCTAATTCCTTTGCTTTAGCAACAATTTCTCTAAGGTTTCTTTCAGCCAAATCTAAATCAAATTCAGCACCCAACTGACTGATTTTAATTGATAGATGTGCTTTAACATCGTTATCATGCATGGCTTGTAAGACTTTAAGGATAATGTTTTTTTCAATTAAACTCTCTTCTTCAGTACCAACAAATTCACCAAGACAGTCAACTGTCACTGTAATCCCCTTATCGTTTAATTCACGGATTGTTTTAATAAGATCATCTAATGAATTGCCAACTACAACTTTGCTTGCCCCGAGCACTGGCCCATATTTCTTAGCTGAATTGTTTAAAAATGTATTATTAGATAATCCGATAAAAAAATCTTTGACAAGTGACATAGTAATTCCTCCCATACAACTATATTGAAATTAGTGTATCATGTTTCAATAATGTATGAAAACGTTAACAATATATAAAAGTACACTATATATTAAAATATTACAAAATCAGTAAACAATGTTAAAATAATTTTTCATCAAATGATTTAAATAATACTCGATTTTAAAGAAAGGTACTGTGCTCAAAATAGATTTTAAGGACTTCCTTTTGATACAATAGATTTAAATATTATTAGTAGAAGGGTAGTCGTTGATATGTGGAAGTGGGAAACAGAAAGTGAAGCAAAAGGAGTTATTGTTATTGCTCATAATTTATTAGAACATACTGGAAGATATGCATATGTCATTACTTCATTAAGAAGGAATGGATATCATGTTATTATGGGTGACTTGCCAGGTCAAAGTCAGACATCACGTTCTAATAAAGGTCAAATTGACAACTTTGAAGTCTATCACGAACATATCCTAGAGTGGTTAAGAATAGCAAGTGAATATAAGTTGCCCACATTTTTAATGGGTGTAGGATTAGGCGGTTTAATTACATTAAACTTACTTGAAAGAACAGAATTACCGATTGAAGGTATTATACTCTTATCTCCACTTGTAGCTTTTCAAAAAAATAATAAAACACGAAAGAACATGCTGACATCAAATGTGGGTGCGGGTGTTAAAGATATGCGTTTTAATTTAGGTATTGAGCCTGAGCATTTAACGCGAAATGAAGAGGTAATAGAAGAAACAAAACAAGATGGATTGATGTTGAAAAAAGTTTCTTATCATTGGTATAAAGAAGTAGTAAATGTAATGAAAAAGACAATGGAGCATTTGGAAGATATCCAAAGTATTCCGATGTGTTTAATGTTTGGTAAAGATGACAAGGTATTAGAAACTGAAGCCATTTTAGAAATTAAAAATCGGGTCAAATCTGATGAGCTTTATTTTAAAGCTTGGGATGGTTTATATCATGAGATTCATAACGAACCAGAGCGTCCTTTAGTAATGCGTTATATTTTAAGTTATTTAAATAATAAAGTGAATGCGCTTGGATTTATACCTAATGATGTTGATGATCAAATTGAAATATAAAGCAGTGTAACCAGCAACTTTTCCACAATTGTTGCTGGTTTTTTTAATAGCTTTTCCTAAAATAAAAATTTTTAAAATATTATCGTTAGAATGAAGAAAAATGATTGCTTTTCACAACGATAACTGGTATCTTTATTATGTGAAATAAATCACATAAGGAAAGTGATTTTTGAAAAAGGAAGGGTAAGTAATATGAAAAATATAAAAGCAAATAAAGTAGTATTAGTGGGCGATGGCGCTGTTGGTTCAAGTTATGCTTTTGCTATGGTAGCACAAGGTGTAGCAGATGAATTCTTCATTGTTGATATTGCTGAAGAAAAAGTTAAAGGTGACGTTCTCGATTTGAATCACGGCATGCCTTATGGAGAATCACCGTCAATTGTTAAAGCAGGATCATATGCAGATTGCTCTGATGCAGATTTAGTTGTAATTACAGCTGGTGCGCCCCAAAAACCAGGTGAAACGCGATTTGATTTAGTTGAAAAAAATACTAAGATTTTCAAATCAATTGTGGGTCAAATTATGGACAGCGGTTTTGATGGTATTTTCTTGATTGCTGCAAACCCAGTAGATGTATTAACTTATGTCACTAAAAAAGTTTCAGGTTTACCTAAAGAGCGTGTTATAGGTTCAGGTACTATTTTAGATACAGCACGTTTCAAATACGAATTAGGTGCAGAATTCGGCGTTGCACCTGAAAGTGTAAATGCAAGTATTATTGGTGAACATGGTGATTCTGAGTTAGCAGTATGGTCTCAAGCGAGTATTGCTGGACAAAATTTACACGATATTTTAAAAAGTAACCCAGAAAAAGAAAAACGTATCGAAGAAATATTCTTAAATACGCGTGATGCAGCATATGATATTATCCAAGCTAAAGGCGCAACATATTATGGTATTGCTATGGGATTACTTCATATTACTAAAGCAATTTTACGCAACCAAAACCTTGTATTGACTGTATCTAGTTATTTAGAAGGTGAGTATGGCAACGAAGATGTTTATATTGGTGTTCCAACACTTGTAAACCGTGCAGGTGCAGTTAAAATTTATGAAACACCATTAAATGACAAAGAAACTGAAGAATTTAACCATTCAGTTGAAGTTTTAAAAGATATTACAAAAAGTGTAGATAAATTATTTCAATAATTTTAAATAAGCAAAACGTCCGCAGAACTTTTTAATTTCTGCGGACGTTTTGCTTTATTGATTTTTATCTTTTTTCGATGGCACAAATATAAGGCGGGTTATTACGTTGGTTAATAAAACCATACTGTAATATATGTGCTTTTTGTTGATCGAAATTTTTAAGGTACTGATATACTGTCTCACTCTCTATTTTTCCTTCAGGATGTCCTGGATAGATAACGAGGACAATAATTCCTTCAGATGATAACATTTCAAAAATATCCTCTATTGCTTTGATAGTAGTATCAGCTTCTGTGACAATGTGTTTATCACCTTTTGGTAAATAGCCTAAATTAAATACAGCCGCATCGACAGGATAGTCAGATGATTCGATGTATTGCATTACATTTTCATGACCATCATGTATTAAAATAGTGTTGTTAAAGTTTTCGACTTTTAATTGCGCAGCTTTAATAGCTTCTTCTTGAATATCGAAGCCATAAACTTTTCCATTTGGAACGTGCTGAGCCAAAAATAATGTATCGTGTCCATTACCGCACGTCGCGTCTATAACTGTACTATTCTCATTAATATGCGATAAGATAAGTGACTTAGCAAATGGTAAAATACGTTCTACTTTCATTTGATTATTTTACTTCCTGTTTTTTCTTGAAATGCTGGCCTTGAGCAGAGTGACGTCTTGCGAGTTCAGCATCAATTGCATTGAGAACTTCCCATTTATTAACACTCCACATAGGTCCTACCATTAAATCAATAGGTCCATCACCAGTAATACGATGGATAATCATTTCAGGTGGTATTACTTCTAATTGATCGCAAACAAGACTGACATATTCCTCTTGCGTCATAAATTCAAGCATACCCTTTTCATATTGTTTGACCATTGGTGTCCCTTTTAATAAATGAAGTAAATGGATTTTTAAACCTTGTACATCCATTTGTGCAACTGTTTTTGCTGTTTCCATCATCATATCGTAATCTTCCCCAGGCAAACCATTGATGATATGAGAGCATACATTGATATTATGTTTTCTCAATTTTGCAACTCCATCATAATACGTTTGCATATCATGAGCGCGATTAATTAAATCAGAAGTTTCTTGGTGGACAGTTTGTAAACCAAGTTCCACCCATAAATAAGTACGTTTGTTCAAATCAGCTAGATATTCAACCACGTCATCGGGCAGACAGTCAGGTCGTGTACCTATTGATAAACCGACAACACCAGGTTCTTTTAATACAGGTTCAAATTTTTCTTTTAATACTTCGACTGGAGCATGTGTATTTGTGAAAGCTTGGAAATAAGCGATATATTGTCCGTCATGCCATTTTTCATGCATTTTTTCTTTGATTTCTTTAAATTGTACATCAATCGGATCTGCACGGTTGCCGGCGAAATCACCGCTTCCTGCTGCAGAACAAAAAGTACAACCTCCGTGTGCAACTGTACCATCGCGGTTCGGGCAGTCGAAACCGCCATCTAATGCAACTTTAAAAATTTTACGACCAAATTTATTTTTTAAATGGTAATTCCATGTATGGTAACGTTTATCTTCAAATGCATACGTAAAATATTGACCCATATGACATTTTCCTTTCTATAAATTAATCCATTGTAAGATTTTACCATAATTTAAGTACTTATGTTTGATGGGATTATGATAAAAGGGTTTAATTACTCATGCAAGTGTAGTATTATTTACTAGTTGCAAAAAATCACATTTAACTTAATTGCTTTAATTTGAAATTTTCGGTGCGTTTAACTTTAGCGTATACGGAAATTTCTTTGATTTTTTAATGAAAAATTTGTCACGTATTTTCTATAAACAGACAGAAAGCGGGTGTTGCAAAATGAACATGCCTAAAGAAGTATGGTGGCTTGTAATAGGTATGGCAATTAATATCACAGGTGCAAGCTTTTTATGGCCTTTAAATACAATTTATATGAGCCAAGAATTAGATAAAAGTTTAACCACAGCTGGTGTGGTTTTAATGGTAAATTCACTAGGAATGGTAGTTGGCAACTTATTAGGAGGAACACTATTTGACAAATTAGGTGGATTTAGAACTATTATGTTAGGAACCGTCGTTTGTTTATGTGCCACAACATTACTTAATTTCTTTCATGGGTGGCCATGGTATGCAGTATGGTTAGTAATGCTTGGATTTGGCGGCGGTATTATTATTCCAGCAATTTATGCAATGGCAGGTGTAGTTTGGCCGAACGGTGGACGCCAAACATTTAATGCGATTTATTTAGCTCAAAATATAGGAGTAGCATTTGGTGCAGCAATGGGCGGGTTTGTAGCAGAACTCAGTTTTAATTATATCTTTATTGCGAATTTATTGATGTACGTGTCTTTCTTTTTCGTAGCAGTGACACAATTCAATATCAAATATAAAGGTAAAGTCAAAATACCAGATACTAATGAATGGGCTGCTAAAAAGTATCGCAAACGTTTTATAGCACTGCTTTTACTTTGTGTAATGTTTGCTATTTGCTGGATAGCATATATTCAATGGGAAAGTACAATAGCTTCATTTACACAAGAATTAAATATTTCGATGGGCCAATACAGTTTGCTTTGGACTGTAAATGGTATCATGATTTTGGTAGCACAACCTTTAATTTATCCAGTTATACGACTTTTAAAGGGCAATTTGAAAATGCAGATGCTTGTAGGTATTTTTGTATTTATCTTATCTTTCTTTATTACAAGTTTTGCAGAGCAATTTTCAATATTTATGATCGGTATGATTATTCTTACCCTAGGTGAGATGTTTGTTTGGCCAGCTGTGCCGACGATAGCAAATCAACTAGCACCGGAAGGTCGTCAAGGTTCATACCAAGGTATTGTTAACTCTGCTTCGACAGTTGGTAAAGCTTTTGGGCCTTTAATTGGCGGTGTGTTGGTAGATACATTTAATATGCAAGTAATGTTTTTATCTATGATAGGATTATTAGCGATTTCAATATTCTTCCTAATGATTTACGATAAAAATTTAGATAAAACAGAACTAAATAACTAAATAGAAAAAATGAAACGTGCATTTCCTTTTTGAGGATGTGCACGTTTTTATTTTATTAAAAAGACTGCAGTGATATTCAAAAGAAAAAAGCCATATAAGGATAATTAAATTAATCGTATAAATAAAGAACTGTTTCAAAGTATATCTGCCTTTGTATTTAATCATTAAAAATCACTTTTTAAATTAAGTGCATTGTCACAAACAATAACGTTAAGAGCTTGCATTTAAAGAGAGAATAAAATATAGTAATAGATGTATATGGAGTAGTAGTTTAAAAACTCATAAAGAGAGCTGGTGGTCGGTGCGAACTAGCTGAGGCATTTAAATGAACTTACCAACGAATAAATTTATGAATAATACAGCTCGAGCTATTATGGATGAGGTGCGTAGAAATACGAATGAAGGTGGTACCGCGGCAAATGTCGTCCTTCATAAGACAAAATCATAATAGTTTGAGTTGTATTTTTTATTGATTAGGAGGAAGCAAAGTGAGTTTTAATCATCAAGAAATTGAAAAGAAATGGCAAGATTATTGGGCAGATTACAAAACGTTTAAAACAAATGATAATCTAGGTCAAAAGAAATTTTATGCTTTAGACATGTTCCCATATCCTTCAGGTGCTGGCTTGCATGTAGGGCATCCAGAAGGATATACAGCTACAGATATTATTTCTCGTTATAAGCGTATGCAAGGATATAATGTTTTGCATCCGATGGGGTGGGATGCGTTTGGTTTGCCAGCAGAGCAATATGCATTGAATACTGGAAATAATCCTCGTGAATTTACAAACCAAAACATTCAAACGTTTAAACGTCAAATTCAAGAATTAGGTTTCAGTTACGATTGGGATCGTGAAGTAAATACTACAGATCCGGATTATTATAAATGGACACAATGGATTTTTATCCAATTATATAATAAAGGATTGGCTTATGTTGATGAAGTAGCAGTTAACTGGTGTCCAGAATTAAAAGCAGTTCTATCAAATGAAGAAGTCGTTGATGGCGTTTCAGAACGTGGCGGATATCCTGTATACCGCAGACCAATGCGCCAATGGGTTCTAAAAATTACTGAGTATGCTGATCGTTTACTCGAAGATTTAGATGATTTAGATTGGCCTGAATCTATCAAAGATATGCAACGTAACTGGATTGGACGATCAGAAGGGGCAAAGGTTGCTTTTGAAATTGAAGGACGTCCTGAAAAGATCGAAGTATTTACTACAAGACCAGATACAATTTATGGTGCATCATTTGCAGTGTTGAGTCCTGAACATGAACTTGTAAATGAAATCACAACACCAGAACATCAAGAAGAAGTCAAAGCTTATCAAAAAGAAGCTTCAATGAAATCAGATTTAGAAAGAACAGATTTAGCAAAAGATAAATCTGGTGTATTCACAGGTGCTTATGCAATTAATCCTTTATCTGGCGAAAAATTACCGATTTGGATTGCTGATTATGTATTGTCTTCATATGGTACGGGTGCTGTAATGGCAGTACCTGCTCATGACGAACGTGATTATGAATTTGCTCAAAAATTTGATTTGCCGATTAAAGAAGTTATTGAAGGCGGAGATGTTTCAAAAGAAGCATATACAGGAGACGGTCCTCATATTAATTCAGGTGATTTAGACGGATTAAATAATGAAGAAGCAATTTCACGCGCAATTCAGTTACTTGAAGAAAAAGGTGCCGGCGAGAAAAAAGTGAATTATAAATTACGTGACTGGTTATTCAGTCGTCAACGTTATTGGGGTGAACCAATTCCTATTATTCACTGGGAAGATGGAACAATGACAACTGTTCCTACAGATGAATTGCCTTTATTGCTCCCTGAGACAGATTCAATTGAACCATCTGGAACAGGTGAATCTCCTTTGGCGAATATCGATGAATTTGTGAATGTGGTTGATCCTGAAACAGGTATGAAAGGCCGTCGCGAAACAAATACAATGCCGCAATGGGCTGGAAGTTGCTGGTACTACTTGCGTTATATCGATCCGCATAATGAAGAAATGTTAGCAGACCCTGAAAAATTAAAACATTGGTTGCCAGTTGATTTATATATCGGCGGTGTGGAACACGCTGTTCTTCACTTGTTATATGCAAGATTTTGGCATAAAGTGCTTTATGATATGGGTGTCGTACCTACAAAAGAACCATTCCAAAAATTATTCAACCAAGGTATGATTTTGGGTGAAGGTAATGAAAAAATGAGTAAATCTCGCGGTAATGTCGTTAACCCTGATGATATTGTACGTTCACATGGTGCAGATACTTTAAGATTATATGAAATGTTCATGGGACCGCTTGATGCAGCAATTGCTTGGAGTGAAAAAGGTTTAGATGGTTCTCGTCGTTTCTTAGACCGTGTATGGAGATTACTTATTAATGAAGACGGTTCATTAACATCTAAAGTTGTTGATACAGATGATAAATCATTGCAAAAAGTATACAACCAAACTGTTAAAAAAGTCACTGAAGACTTTGAAACATTGAACTTCAATACAGCTATCAGTCAATTAATGGTATTCATCAATGAAAGTTACAAAGCAGAACAATTATATAAACCGTATGTTGAAGGTTTTGTAAAAATGTTAGCACCGATTGCACCTCATTTAGGTGAAGAGCTATGGTCAAAACTTGGTCATGATGAAACTATCACATACCAACCTTGGCCTGATTATGATGAAGCATTCCTTGTAGACGATGAAGTAGAAATTGTAATTCAAGTTAACGGTAAAGTAAGAGCAAAAGCATTTATCCCTAAAGATGCATCAAAAGAACAAATGGAAGACATTGCATTGACAAATGAAAATGTTAAATTAGATATTGGGGATAAAGACATTAAAAAAGTAATTGCCGTTCCTCAAAAATTAGTCAATATTGTTGCAAAATAATTAAGGAAGGGGAAATAAAAATGGAATCTATTACTACGGATGAATTAAAAAAGAAAATGTTAGAACATTCACCGGTACATGTTGTGGACGTAAGAACAGATGAGGAAACTGCTACTGGCATCATTCCGAATGCCACAACAATTCCAATGGATCAAATTCCAGATCACTTAGATGATTTTAATACTAATGATACGTATTACTTTGTTTGCGCTGCAGGAGTCAGAAGCGGCAGAGTAGTCGAATATTTGAATCAACATAAACCTGAAGTGCATGCAGTGAATGTCGAAGGCGGCATGAAAGCATGGGGAGACGAAGGTCTAGAAATAGATAGTATTTAATTAAAATTTGAGCCGAGTCAGTTAACAACTGGCCCGGCTTATTTTTATATTGCTTTTTAATTTTGACAGATACCAGCGTTCATTCCAGAAACACGTCCTGTAACTAATGCACTAGTGATATTATATCCTCCAGTATAGCCATGGATATCTAAAACTTCACCGCATAAAAATAATCCAGGTGTTATTTTAGACATCATTGTATGAGGCTCTATTTCTTTTATGGACACACCTCCGCCTGTGACAAATGCTTTTTCAATCGACAAGGTTCCATTGACTGTAAAAGTAAACGTTTTGAAAAGGTGTGCAATTTCAGCTATTTGTTGATTAGAAATATGATGGCCAGTTGTATCTTCTTCAACACCAGCTTGTTCTAAGATAAAGTTGAGATAACGTTCTTCAATCATTCCGCGTAAACTATTCTTTATATATTTATCAGGGGTATCATGAATTTGTTTTTTGATGCGATTTTGTAATTCATTTTCTTTTTCATCTGGAAATACATCCAATTGCATTTGGATTTCTTGTTTTTTCTGAGATTTTTGTTCTTTATATACAAACTGGCTGCATCTAAGCGCGCCAGGTCCACTTACACCAAAATGTGTAAAAAGCATATCCATACGATGTGTGATACGAGGTTTGCCGTTTTTTCTTAAAACAGATAATGAAACATCTTTTAGGCTCAAACCTTTTAATGTTTTTCTAATAATAAACGATTCTTTAGAAGTAATAGGCACTTCTGTAGGGAAAAGCTCTGTAATCGAATGGCCTAATCCTTTTGCGAATTTATATCCATCTCCAGTTGAACCGGTTTGGGGAACGCTTGTACCACCTGTAGCGATTACTACTGTTTTAGAAGTATACTCGTTGCCTTCAGCATCGGTGATGATAAAGAGATCGTCAGTCTTTTTGATATTTTTAATCGCTGTTTCTTCCAGTACTTCTACTTTATTTATGGATAATTCATTTATCAATGCATCAACGACATCCTGAGCACGATTCGAAACAGGAAACATTCGGCCATGATCTTCTTCTTTTAATTTAACGCCGCGTGATTCAAAAAATTCTATAATAGATTCATTATCAAATACTGAAAAGGGACTATAGAGGAATTTGCCATTTCCAG
Source organism: Staphylococcus condimenti (assembly GCF_001618885.1). Taxonomy (NCBI): domain Bacteria; kingdom Bacillati; phylum Bacillota; class Bacilli; order Caryophanales; family Staphylococcaceae; genus Staphylococcus; species Staphylococcus condimenti. The sequence continues at coordinate 113,134 of NZ_CP015114.1, forward strand.
GTATATGGCGAATAATTTCATCGTAAGGCAGACGATTTGTAACGTTACAACGTCCGCCCCCAGATATTTTTAATTTTCTGCCAAGACCTTTTTTCTTTTCTATTAGTAAAACTTTATCTGAATGTTGGCTTGCGGCAGCAGCAGACATCAAACCGCTAGGTCCTCCGCCGATAACTATTGTTTGATACATGTTTAAATAATACACAATCTTCCTTAAATCGTTGAATATGTGTATTGTGCCTCCTTTAAATTTGATTTTTATTATGAAAATGCGTTAACGTAAATTCTCGAATGTATAATTGATTTACTTTACTGTTATATTATGGCATAGTCAAAACTGTTGTTTAATTCTTTGAATTTTCATTTCTGTTAAGGCTATTTTAGGCTATAATACATATGAAAAAAAGTAGTTGCCAACAATTGTTGGTGGTAAAATATAATTAAATCTTAATATCAGATAGGAAGAGTGTCATGAATGAAAGTCAAGAACTAGTAAGAGGGACCTTTCTACTTACGCTAAGTATATTGATTACCAAAATACTTGGTGTACTCTTTATTATACCGTTCTATGCGATTATAGGTGGAGAAGAGAATTTGGCCCCGTTCAACTATGCATATGCGCCTTATAACATCGCAATTGCAGTGGCAACAGCTGGTGTACCATTAGCCGCTTCTAAATATGTTGCTAAGTACAATGCAATAGGGGCATATCATGTCAGTCAGAAATTATATCGCTCAAGTTTTATAGTGATGAGTATTACAGGTGTGTTAGGTTTTATTATTTTATATGCCTTATCACCAATGATTGCGTCAGTAACATTAGCACATAAATCTAATGTTGAAGGTGGTTGGACTGTCGCTGATATCACTTGGATAATTAGAATTATCAGTATGGTAGTAATTTTCATCCCGCTGCTCGCTACTTGGCGCGGTGTATTCCAAGGTTATAAATCAATGGGACCTACTGCAGTTTCTGAAGTCACAGAACAAATCGCACGTATTATCTTTATTTTAGTAGGAAGCTATCTCGTTTTAAACGTTTTCCATGGTTCTGTTTTATTAGCCAATGGTGTTGCAACATTTGCTGCAGCAATCGGTGCTATTGCGGGTATTTTGACCCTTTGGTATTATTGGCGAAAAAGAAAACCGTTTATGGATGAAATGACGGCATCAGATCATACTGGTATCGACGTACCTTATACAAAAATGTATAAAGAAATCATTTCTTATAGTATTCCGTTTGTCATCGTGAGTTTGAACTTCCCATTATTTAACATCGTAGACCAATTAACACACAATAACGCATTAGATATTGCAGGGGTTCCTCAACAACTACACGATTACTTCTTTACAATTCTTAATATGACAACGAATAAAATTGTAATGATTCCAACATCTTTAGCAGCAGGTTTTGCAATCAGCTTGATTCCATACATTACAAAGACATATGAATCAGGCCAATTGCATGAAATGCATAGACAAATTCGTACGTCACTTGGGGTACTTATGTTTATTACAGTACCAGCAAGTTTAGGTATTATGGCACTTTCATCACCATTGTATACAGTATTCTACAGCTATAATGGTGACGGCAGTATGCTGCTATTTTATTATGCGCCAGTGGCTATATTAATTTCTCTATTAAGTATCACGGCTTCTATGCTGCAAGGTATCGATAAACAGAAATTAACGGTGTTTGTAATTGTTGCTGCAGTTGCTTTAAAAGCGTTATTAAATATTCCGCTAATAGTTGCATTCCATACAGCAGGAGCAATTTTAAGTACCGCTATTGCATTGTTGTTTGCAAATATCTGCAACTTCATTATTTTGAAAAAATATGCGAAATTTACATTTACAGAAACCTTGATTCAATTTGCTAAAATATTCATTTATGGTTTCATTATGATGATCGGTGTTGAATTAACATTTTGGTTATTACAACTATTTATTTCGCCACAATCAAAAATCGGCAGTTTAATCATTGTTGTTGCAGGAGTAATAGTCGGTATTGCCATTTATGGAGGTATCACATTGAAAACAAGATTAGCAGACCAATTCTTAGGAGATTTACCTGGTAAAATTCGTAGAAAGTTAAGAATTTCATAATGCGGCTAGATAAATTTTTAGCTAATATGGGTGTCGGTACGCGAAGCGAAGTAAAACAATTATTAAAGAAAAACCAGGTTCAAGTAAATGGCAAAAATGAAAAACAGAGTAAAGCACAAATCGATCCTCAGTCAGATGAAATTACTGTGAATGGAAATTTGATAGAGTATGTTGATAAAGTCTACATTATGCTGAATAAGCCGGCAGGTTATATCTCTGCAACTGAAGATGATGAACAACCTACAATAGTCAGTTTGATTAAAGACTTTCAACATTTAAAAATTTTCCCAGTCGGGAGACTAGACAAAGATACTGAAGGGTTGATATTGTTAACCAACGATGGTCAATTTAATCATGACATCATGAGCCCGAATAAGCATGTAACTAAAATTTATCGAGTAGAAGCAAAGCATTTTATATCAGATGATGATATCGAAAAATTTGCTGAGGGTATTGAATTATCTGATGGAAAAACAAAACCAGCAAGACTAGAACGAACAGAAAATGAAAAAATAGTATCAGTTTCAATTCAAGAAGGCCGGTACCATCAAGTGAAAAGGATGTTTCATGCCATCGATAATGAGGTACTGAATTTAAAGCGGGTTCAAATTGGAAAACTCAAACTGGATTCTAATCTTTCTAAAGGTTCTTATCGAGAACTTACAGAAGAAGAATTGGAATTGGTTAAACAATAAAAAGTGAAGGTGATAGTTATGGCAAAATCAAGTAATTTTTTAAAGGCAGTTGTAGGTATCGGAGCAGCAGCTGCAGCAGTATTATTAACTAGAAAAGACAGCAGAGAAAAATTAAAAAATGAATATGATAAATATAAAGAGAACCCAGAATCTTATAAGCAAAACGCAAAAGATTTAGCTTCTCAAATCGCATCAAATGCATCTGAAACTTTTAACGAAGTTAAAGAAAATCCTAAAGGATATGCAGAAAAAGTAAAACAAGATCCTAAAGGATTTGTAAAAGAACAAAAAGACCGCTTCAGTAACGGCAATCAAGATGCGTCAGCACCAACTTTAGATGACGTAAAACAATCTGATGAACCAAGACACAACATCAGAATTGTAACTGATGAAGATTTAAAGAATAATGAAAATAAATCTTCAGATAATGACAATAAATAATAAGATTTAACAGCGCCTTAGTTTGATTGCTAAGGCTCTTTTTTTACTTTAAAACCGAAAATAAAAATTTCTTCTTATAAAACCTATCAAATCAACTCTGGATGAAATTGACAGAAAATTTATTGAGTTACTACTGTTGTTTGAGAATTAGTTAGGGTAAAATAGAGAGTGAACTAAAAATTGAGAAGGAAGTTGATCACGAATGTGGAAAGAAAAAGTGCAAGAATATGAAGATCAAATTATAGCTGATTTATCCGGATTGCTATCAATCGAAAGTGTCAGAGATGATAGTAAAGCAACATCTGATGCACCGCTCGGACCAGGACCAAAAGCTGCGCTTGATTATATGTATCAACTTGCAGAACGTGATGGATTTGCTACACATGATGTAGATCATGTTGCAGGAAGAATCGAAGTCGGTAAAGGTGAAGATTTATTCGGTATTCTTTGTCACGTCGATGTTGTGCCTGCAGGAGATGGATGGGATACACCTCCTTTTGAACCTACAGTTACTGAAAATGCGATTATCGCTAGAGGAACTTTGGATGATAAAGGGCCTACAATTGCAGCATATTATGCAGTTAAAATTTTAAACGATATGAATGTTGATTGGAAAAAGCGTGTACACATTATTGTAGGTACAGACGAAGAGTCTGATTGGATAGGTGTAAACCGTTATTTTGAATCTGAAGAAATGCCTGGTTTAGGTTTTGCACCGGATGCTGAATTCCCAGCAATCCATGGTGAAAAAGGTATAACAACATTTGATATCAAACAAGAAAATGATTCAACAGAAGAAAAACATGCAGATGTAGTATTAGAATCGCTTGAATCTGGACAACGTTATAATATGGTGCCTGATGAAGCAGTAGCGCGTCTGACTGTAAAAGCAGAAGATCTTGATATCACAGAATTGTACCAAAACTATTTAGATGCACATGATTTAAATGGCACAAGTGAATTAGATGGTGATACTTTAGTTTTACGCTTAAAAGGTAAAGCTGTACATGGTATGGTTCCATCAATAGGATTAAACGCTGGATTATTTTTAATTCATTTCTTAAATGAACTGAATTTAGATGCTCAAGCAGCAAAATTTACGGACTTAAGTGAAAGATATTTATTTGAATCACACTTTGGAGAAAAAATGGGTATGAAATTCCATACTGATAAAATGGGAGATTTAACAACGAATATCGGTATTATTTCATATTCAAAAGATAAAGGCGGAGAATACGGCATCAATTTACGCTATCCTGAAGGATTTGAATTTGATGACGCAATTAAACGCTTTACAAATGAAGTAAAAGAATTGGGATTTGAATTAGATTTAGGTAAAGTACAACGCCCTCATTACGTTGATAAAAATGACCCTTTTGTACAAACACTTGTACAAGCATATCGTAATCAAACTGGAGATATGACAGAACCATATACGATTGGCGGCGGCACATATGCACGTAACCTAGATAAAGGTGTAGCATTCGGAGCGATGTTCAGCGACTCAGAAGATTTAATGCATCAAAGAAATGAATACATCACTAAAAAACAATTATTCAATGCAACTAGCATTTATTTAGAAGCGCTATATGCATTATGTGTGGAGGAATGACTATATGACGAATAAAGTGTTATTGAATGGCCGATTTGTAGATGAAAAAGACGCAAACATCCCGTATAACGATAGAGGATATAATTTTGGCGATGGTATTTATGAATACATCCGTGTTTATGATGGAACTTTATTTACAGTTAAAGAACATTTTGAAAGATTTTTACGCAGTGCTGCAGAAATCGATATCGATTTAGAAGAAACTGTTGAGTCTTTAACGCAAACAGTACAATCTTTAATTGATGAAAATAATGTTCAAAATGGCGGAATATATATCCAAGCAACAAGAGGCGCATCACCTAGAGATCATGCTTTCCCTGGACCAGATGTAAAACCGCAAATTATGGCTTTTACAAAGAGTTATGGCAGACCGTTTGAAGAACTTGAGAATGGTATCTTTGCGGTAACAGTTGAAGATATTCGCTGGTTACGCTGCGATATTAAAAGTTTGAATTTGCTTGGTAATGTTTTAGCTAAAGAATATGCAGTGAAATATAATGCAGCAGAAGCTATTCAACATCGTGGCGATACGGTGACAGAAGGTGCTTCTAGTAATGTTTATGCGATTAAAGATGGTGTGATTTATACACATCCAATCAATAACTTTATTCTTAATGGCATTACACGTCAGGTAATTAAAAATGTGGCAGAAGAAGCAGATATTCCTTTTAAAGAAGAAACGTTTACTGTCGACTTTTTGAAAAATGCAGATGAAATTATCGTTTCTAGTACTTCTGTTGAAGTTATGCCAGTTATTAAATTAGACGGTGAAGCAGTAGGAGAAGGTAAAGTTGGTCCGATAACACGTAAGCTTCAAGAAGGCTTTAGTCAGAAAATTGAAGAAAGTCACAATAAATAAATTTTAAATATATGGACATAAAATCCAACGTTATGCACTAATTTGTGTTATAATTTTTAATTGTCGCTGCATTATAAAGTATAAAAATAAAACGCAGCAATTCGAGAAATTAATTCATGAAAATCATAAGATTAAGTACCTATTATGAATGTTTCATAGAAGGTAAAATGTGTCTTTTAGTTTCTCATTTTTGGTTGAAATGAGACTTTAAAAACTATAAAATTAACAATGAGTGCTAAAGGTATGAACGGATTAAAATGTTATTTGCAAAATGTAAAATATGGCTCTTGAAATACCATTCTTGAGCCATTTTCTAATTGAAAGCGAGGTGAACGTGTTGGAGCAGTTTTATCAGTTAGGGTGGACATTGGATTCTGCTGGCGGTGCATCTGGTGAAGCTTATATGGCTGAACAAGATGGGCAAAAATTATTTTTAAAAAGAAACTCAAATCCTTTTATCGCAGCTTTATCTGCAGAAGGCATTGTACCTAAATTAGTTTGGACTAAGCGGATAGAAACTGGAGAAGTTGTAACCGCACAACATTGGAAGAACGGGCGTGAACTTACTTTCGAAGAGATGAATCAAACAAGAGTAGCAAAACTGCTTAAAAAGATTCATAGCTCTAAAACGCTTTTGACAATGTTGAAGCGTATGGAAATGGAACCTATAACTCCAGATATTTTATACCAAAAAATCAATACTTCGCTTTCAAGACAAGTGCTTTCACATCATGTAATTAGAAAAGCATTAACTTATCTTGAAGAACATAAGCCTAATTTAGACCCTCGCTTTTATACAGTAGTTCATGGTGATGTAAACCATAACAATTGGTTATTGTCAGATCATGATGAATTATATCTAGTGGATTGGGAAGGTGCGATGTTAGCAGATCCAGCGATTGATATCGGTATGCTGCTTTACAATTACGTTCCTCAAAGTGAATGGTCTGAATGGCTTGAAAAGTACGGGGCAAAAGAATCTCTAGATTTAAGCAAACGTATGAAATGGTATACAGTAATTCAAGCTATTGGATTAGTAGAGTGGAATGAAGAACAAAAACGCTATAAAGATATGAATATTTGGCTGAAATTCTTAAATGAAGTAATGAACAGCAACGTATTTATTTGAGGAGAATTATCAAATGAGATTAAGAAATAAACCTTGGGCAGAGGATTATTTACGCAAACATAATACAGTTGTGGATCTTGATGGTACTCATGCTGGTAAGATGTCTGAGTGGTTTGAAAAAGATCAACCTATTTATATAGAAGTCGGCTCTGGCATGGGACAGTTCATTACAGAACTAGCTGCACAACAGCCGGAAGTTAACTTTGTATCGTTAGAACGAGATAAAAATGTTATGATTCGCGTTTTGGATAAAGTATTGGAAAAAGATTTGCAAAATATTAAATTAATCTGCAATGATGCTATGGAATTAACAGATTATTTCAAAGATGGCGAAGTAGATCGTGTCTATTTGAATTTTTCAGATCCATGGCCAAAAAAACGACATGCGAAACGCCGTTTGACTTATCGTTCATTTCTAGCTTTATATAAAGCGATTTTAAAAGATGAAGGTGAAATACATTTTAAAACGGATAATCGCGGACTATTCGCTTATAGTCTAGAAAGCATGTCTCAATTCGGAATGTATTTTACAAAAATTAATTTAAACCTTCACGATGAAGATGATGAAGACAATATCGAAACTGAATATGAACGGAAATTTGCTGATAAAGGATCACGTATTTATCGTATGGAAGCAAAGTTCCATTAAATAATGAACTGCATTCAAAATGAATGCAGTTTTTTGATTTGATGAATTTGAAATTCGATAATACAAGCCATATACTTAAATTAACTAGATTCAAATGGAGGGGTATTATGAAATTAGGGAATTTTCAGATCCATTATTTGAATGGTGGCATGACAAATATGGATGGCGGTACGATGTTTGGTGCTGTTCCAAAACCATTATGGTCACGTAAATTAGAACCAAATGATAAAAATCAGGTCAGAATGTCTACACATCCTATCCTTGTTCTGACTGAAGATAAAAACATTTTAATTGATACTGGTTTAGGAAATGGTAAATTGACTGACAAACAAAAGCGTAATTCTGGCGTTGAGAATGAAAGCTTTGTAAAAAAAGAATTAGCGGATTATAATCTTTCACCTGAAGATATAGATATTGTGTTGATGACACATATGCATTATGATCACGCTGCTGGATTAACAGACAATGAAGGTCATGCTCAATTTCCGAATGCAATTCATTATATCCAGCAAGATGAGTGGCATGAGTTCAATGCACCTAATATTAGAAGTAAAGCTACATATTGGCCGCAGAACCAAGGAGATTATAAAGAGAATGTCATATTATTTGAAAATGACATAGAGCCCTATCCTGGTATTAAAATGCAGCATACAGGCGGTCATAGTTTCGGCCATAGTATCATAACGATTGAAAGTAATAATGAACATGCTGTGCATATGGCAGATATCTTCCCATCACATGCACACTCTAATCCGCTATGGTTAACTTCATATGATGATTATCCAATGCAAAGTATTCGTGAAAAAGAGCGATTGATACCTTATTTTATCCAAAATGACTATTGGTTCTTGTTTTATCATGATGCTGATTATTTTGCAGTTAAATATGATAAAAAAGATAAAACAATGAAGGATACGATTAAAAGATAATAAAAAACGATGCTTTCTTTTTTAAGAAAGCATCGTTGATTATTAAGTATTTAAGAACTAATGAATTATACTTCTTTTATATTAATAATCTTACCATTTGTTGCATCAGCAACAAATTCATAATTGCTGACTTTACCATGGTTTTCAGTAGTCACTCCGCCACGATATACTTCATATTCGATACCGTCTTGTTCAAAAGGCTGAGGTTCTGAGACGATGTATGACCCAGTTACATTCATAAAGTAACTTTTAACCTCTTCAATGAGTTTGAATGGGTTATACTTTTTAGTGCCTAGTATAGTGAGGTAAACTAATACACCGCTCACTAAAACTGTGATTGGTAAAACTAACAATAACCAAATTTTTTTTCGAGACATCTCAATTTATACCTCCACTTACGTTATATTAATATTCTATCATAAGTGAAGGGCATTAATGAATAAATAAGGAGGCTCCTTAATATGGACTTAACAAAAAATAAAACATTAAAACAAATGAAAATATTAACCGAATTCCACAGTGCGCCTGGATTTGAAAATGATTTGAAAGATTACATAAAAAGTGAGATGGAGCCATACGCAGACGATTTCGTTTATAACAAAATGGGTGGTTTTTACGCAGTTAAACGATCAGAAAATCCGAATGCTAAAAAAGTGATGATAGCTGCGCATATGGATGAAGTAGGCTTCATGATTACAAATATAACAGATAATGGAATGATTCAATTCACCAATTTAGGCGGTGTTGCAGCTGATATTTGGCAAGGTCAGAGATTAAAGGTTAAAAATCGCAATAATGAAATCGTAACTGGTGTTGTGGCAAGTATTCCAAAACATTTCAGATCGGGTAATGAAGGGTTGCCTGAAATCAAAGATTTAATGTTAGATATCGGAAGTGAATCAGCAGAGGAAGTTAGAAGCCAAGGTATTGAAATTGGTGATTCTATTGTACCTGACACTGAATTCATTCAACTTTCTGAATATCGATATGCAGGTAAAGCATGGGATAATCGTTATGGTTGTTTATTAGCAATAGAAATTTTAAAATTATTTAAAGACATAAAATTAGATGTTGATTTATATGTAGGTGCGAATGTGCAAGAAGAAGTTGGATTACGCGGCGCACGTGCAGCTGCTGAACAAATCGATCCTGATATTGCTTTTGTTGTGGATTGTTCGCCAGCAAATGATATGAAAGGTGCCCAGCAACTATCAGGTAAATTAGGCGGAGGCACGTTGATTCGTATTAAAGACGGCACAATGATTTTGAAACCATCATTTAGAGATTATCTGCTTCAATTATGTGATAAACAAAATATCAATCACCAATATTATATTTCACCAGGCGGCACTGATGGCGGTGAAATTCATAAAGCTAATAGTGGTATCCCTACAGCTGTAATTGGTGTATGTGCAAGATATATTCATAGTTCTGATTCAGTATTTGATATTCGCGATTACTATGCAGCGAGACAATTATTGTTTGAATCAGTCAAATCACTAGATAACGATCAAATCGAACGTTTACAATATTCTTAAACCCAGAAAGAAGATGAAAAAATGAAAACTTTAGAATCTGTTATGCAATTTGATGAATTAAAACAAGGTAAAACTGTATTTATGTTTACAGCTGATTGGTGCGTAGACTGCCGATTCATTAAACCCAGATTACCTGAATTAGAAGAGAATCATAAAAACTTTACTTTTGTATCAGTGGATAGAGAGCAGTTCATCGATTTATACGTTGAACTTGGTATTATGGGTATCCCTAGTTTTCTAGTATATGAAAATGGAGAACAAGTAGGTAGTTATGTGAGTAAAGATCGTAAAACAATTGAACAAATCGATGAATTTATAAATAATATTTAAATCAAAATACCCTTAGGAAATTATGTATTTTTTCTGTTCCTAAGGGTATTTTTACGGTAAACTATATAAAGGTATGTAATTAGGAGTGTTAAAATATGAATGTCTTTCAAATGAGAGATAAATTAAAAGAACGTTTAAAACATTTAAATGTGAATTTTTCATTTAATCGTGATGAAGATACGTTGCGCATTGCAAGAAAAGATAACGGGAAAGGCGTAACAATTAGATTAACACCGATTGTTGCCAAATATAATGATAAAAAAGAAACAATTGTTGATGAAATTGTTTATTATGTTACAGAAACGATTGAACAAATGAGCGAACAAGCTCAAAATGAAATACAAAATTTGAAAATTATGCCTGTAATGCGTGCAGCTAGTTTTGAAAAAGAAACGAAAGAAGGGCATAAGTTTGTTATAGATGAGCATACAGCTGAAACTAATATTTATTATGCTTTAGATTTAGGCAAATCGTATCGTTTAATCGATGAAAGCATGTTGAAACAGTTGAATGCTACGGCACAACAAGTGAAGGAAATGGCACTATTTAACGTTCGTAAGCTTGATACCACATATAAAACTGATGAAGTAAAAGGCAATATTTTTTACTTTATCAATACAAATGATGGTTATGATGCGAGCAGAATATTAAACACGCCGCTTCTTAACCAATTTGAAGAAAAAGCCGAAGGTGAGATGCTGGTTGCAATACCGCATCAAGATGTATTAATTATCGCAGATATTCGTAATAAAACAGGATATGATGTGATGGCGCATCTAACGATGGAATTCTTCACGAACGGTCTTGTTCCAATCACTTCATTATCACTTGCATATGACAAAGGTCATTTCGAACCTATCTTTATATTAGCTAAAAATAATAAAGCTAAAAAAGATAACAGTCCAAATGTAGTGCAAGAACTCAGTGCTGTAAAAGATAATAAAACCAACAAAAATAATAAAAACGACAAGTAGTAAGGAGATATAACAATGAATTTATTTTATAATAAAAATGGTGTCGGAGATGTCGCGTTTTTACAACTGGATCCTGCACAAGGAGAGTTTGAATATAAACAATATGGCGATGTAGTCCGCATTACTCAAGATAACGCTGTGGTAGGTTATAACATTTTTAATGCCTCGAATCATTTATCTTTAGAAGGTAACGGTCATATTAAACTAACGCCTGAACTAGTTGACCAATTACAAAAAACACTTAACGATGCTGGCATTGAAGATAAATTAGATTCAGATTTATCACCTAAATTTGTAGTTGGATATGTTGAAACAAAAGAAAAACATCCTAATGCTGATAAACTAAGCATTTTAAAAGTAAATGTTGGTAATGAAGAATTACAAATTGTTTGTGGCGCACCTAATGTGGAAGCGGGACAAAAAGTTGTTGTAGCTAAAGTAGGTGCTGTAATGCCAAGTGGCATGGTCATCAAAGATGCAGAATTAAGAGGCGTAGCATCAAGCGGTATGGTGTGCTCAATGAAAGAATTAGATTTACCGAATGCACCAAAAGAAAAAGGGATTATGGTCTTATCTGACGACTATCAAGTTGGACAACCATTTTTTGAAGAATAATTAAATTTGGGAAGGAAGTGAATTTATGAGCTGGTTCGATAAACTATTTAGTGATGGAGATGACGAAGAAGTATATCAACGTAAATACAGTCAACGTCGACAAAAATTAGAAGAAAAAGAACGTCATCGTCAATCATTGCTTCCTGAAAATAATGATATTTATAATCGTCCGAAAGGTAATTTTCGATTTCCTTTGCATGTGAATGATCCTGAAAATGTAGGTAATGAGACAGATACTTCAAATACAGATTTTCAGGCGCCGCATTCAGAAGAGATTTCTCGTGAAGCAAGTATTCCACAAGATAATAGACGTCACAGAAGAAGACGTAATTTTGAAGACCACAACTATCAAGAACAAAGTGAATTCCGGCCTTCAAGAAGTTCACGCTCAAGATCCAATCAACAACATCATAATCCTGCAAAAGAATCATCATACACATCTAATAAACGACGCGTTCAAAACTATACGTCTGCCTATGATGCAAAAGATGTGTATTATAGAAGCGGTGAATTCAGAGCTGAAGAAGTTCCTTCTGCAATCTTTGGTACCAAAAAACGACATCCTTTAGAAAATGGTGTAATTAAAAGTGATGGTACATTTAAAAAAGAAGATGACAATGAAAAGCATGAACGTATACCGACTGATCCATTGAATGGTTCAAGAAGATATGAAAATACAGAGAAAACATCCGATGATCAAAATAATGTAGCACATGAACCGACTTCAGAACCACAAGAAGAACTTCAACACACAATGAAGGAGACACCTAATTATTCTAAAGCAGATAATACTATCAATATTAACAATATCTATGCTTCTCAAATTGTTGAAGAAATCAGACGTGAAAGAGAACGTAAATTCTTAAAACGTAAAAAGTTCAAAGAAGCTTTGCAACAAAAGCGTGAGCAAGAAGATACTGATTCAATTCAAAAAGCGATTGATGATATGTATGCTAAACAAGCAAAACAATATGTAGAAGATTCTGTATTCCACGAAGACGATGCAATTGCTGAAAATAACGAGAGCAATCAAGAAAGTTTTAATGATGATTTAAAACAATCTATAGATAATGAAGAGAAAACGGGCGTTTCTGAAGAGGAACATGATTTAAATTCAGATTTTGACTATGAAGAAATCAATTTAGATGACGTTCAACAAGTTCAATCTATAGATGATAAAGATGTGGAAATTGTTAATGATGAAACTGAAGCAGAAAATGAAAATATTTATGATGAGACTCAAAATAATATTGATTCAGAAGCGACTTCAAAATCAACGGGAACAGCACAACCATTAAAAAATGCTGAACATGAAATTACTGATGCTCAGTATACTGAAATGGATGACGATCCGATTGAACATACAGAGAGTCATATTAATAAATCAGAAACTAGTGTTCCATTTGCTGAAGATGTTACTGAAGAAATGTCAGAAAGTGACAAAGATCAACAAGTTCAAGCATCAACTTCAACAAATGAACCTGCATTAAAGCCAGAAAATGATTCTAAAGTTGAGCCGAAAGCTCAATCTAATCTACATGGCATAGAAGATAATAATGATCAAACTCACTTAGAAAAAGAGTTTAAATCATTAGAACCAGAGTTGAAACCGTCTTATCAAAAAGATGCATCATTAGATAAAACAGAAGATGTTGATAGAACAGAACATGCAAATGAACAAAACAAAGAAGGCGGCTCATTAGAACCTAAACTGGTTCCAGAGCAGTCATTCAATACACCATCAGAAACATCAAGTACTAAAAATCATAATGATGCTTTGAATGATGAATCAAAAAGAGCTGCTTCTGAAGATGAAACGATTTCTGCAGAAGAAACAACATCTGATAAAAATGATTCTGTTGATAAGCAAGAAGATGATAAGAGTGATTTAGCAGAAGGTCATCAATCTGACAACATATCTGAGATAAAGCGACCTCTTCGTAAAGGGGCAAAACCGTTTAATGTTATGATGACACCTTCAGATAAACGAAGAATGCAAAAAGCAAATCAACATAAATCTACATCATCATTAAGACCTGATATTAAAAATGAATCATCAACTATGAAGACAGCAACTCAAGAAAACAAACCAGAAATTGAAAATGGTCAAGATGAAAAACAAAATAATAGTTTTGAAAAAAGCGAGCATCAGGAAAATAATACGAAACAAAAAGAAGCGGGTCATATAACAGAAAGTATGAACCAACTGCATGTTGAACAAAAACCTATAGAAGAACAATCTCAAATAAATCATGCAGAACAAAATCAAGATGCTGCATCAGAAGAGGATATAAAAATATCTAAAGCAACAGCGCATGAAGGCATTAGGAAAGGGCCTAATTTAAAACTGCCGAGTGTAGAATTGCTCGATGATCCAGAGATTCATGAAATTGATGAAGAATGGATTGAAGAGAAAAAACAAGAACTTAATGATGCTTTTTATTACTTTAATGTACCTGCAGAAGTTAAAAATGTAACTGAAGGTCCTAGTGTCACTCGTTTTGAATTATCTGTAGAAAAAGGCGTTAAGGTATCTCGTATTACTGCATTACAAGACGATTTAAAAATGGCATTAGCAGCTAAAGATATCAGAATCGAAGCACCGATACCTGGCACAAGTTTAGTAGGTATAGAAGTACCGAATGTTTCTCCTACTAAGGTTAACTTACGATCGATTATTGAAAGTCCGAAATTCAAAAATGCCGAATCTAAGTTAACAGTAGCCATGGGTAATAGAATCAATAATGAACCATTATTGATGGATATTGCAAAAACACCACACGCACTTATAGCTGGTGCAACTGGTTCAGGTAAGTCCGTTGCTATTAATAGTATGCTGCTTTCTTTGCTGTATAAAAATCATCCTGAAGAGCTTAAACTACTTCTGATTGATCCTAAAATGGTAGAACTAGCACCGTATAACGGATTACCTCATTTAGTATCACCGGTTATTACGGATGTAAAAGCGGCCACACAAAGTTTAAAATGGGCTGTAGATGAAATGGAAAAACGTTATAAGTTGTTTGCACAATATCATGTGCGAAATATTACGGCGTTTAATAAAAAAGCATCTTACGAGCAGCGTTTACCAAAAATCGTTATTGTTATTGATGAACTAGCAGATTTAATGATGATGGCACCTCAAGAAGTAGAACAATCAATTGCGCGAATTGCGCAAAAAGCACGTGCTTGCGGTATCCATATGCTGGTTGCTACACAAAGACCATCTGTAAATGTTATCACTGGATTAATTAAAGCAAATATTCCAACACGTATAGCATTTATGGTATCATCTAGTGTGGATTCAAGAACGATTCTAGACAGTGGCGGTGCTGAACGATTATTAGGATATGGCGATATGCTTTATCTTGGTAATGGTATGAATAAACCGATTAGAGTTCAAGGCAGTTTTGTTTCGGATGAAGAAATTGATGCTGTTGTTGACTTTATTAAAGAACAGCGTCAACCTGAATATTTGTTTGAAGAAAAAGAATTATTAAAACAAACGAAAGCCCAATCTAAAGACGATTTATTTGATGAAGTTTGCAGATTTATGGTTGCAGAAGGTCACATTTCTACATCATTAATCCAACGACACTTCCAAATCGGTTATAACAGGGCAGCAAGAATTGTTGACCAATTAGAAGAATTGGGATATATTTCAGGCTCCAATGGTTCTAAACCAAGAGAAGTTTATTTAACTTCAGCTGAAATAAATGAGGAATAAGAAAGAAGGAGTGTTAATATGACACACTATCATTTTGTCGGAATTAAAGGATCTGGTATGAGTTCTTTAGCCCAAATAATGCATGATTTGGGTCATGAAGTCCAAGGTTCCGACATAGACCAATATGTGTTTACAGAAAAAGCATTAAGAAATAAAGGGATCAAAATATTACCTTTCAATCCTGAAAATATTAAAGAAGGCATGACAATCATTCAAGGAAATGCCTTTTCAGATACACACGAAGAAATTGTACGTGCACATGAGTTAGATTTGGAAGTTATTGACTATCCAACATTCTTAGGACATGTCATAGAACAGTATATTTCAATTGCAGTAACTGGTGCTCATGGTAAAACATCTACAACTGGTCTGTTATCTCATGTAATGAACGGAGATAAAAGAACTTCTTTCTTAATTGGTGATGGTACCGGCTTAGGTATTCCGCAAAGTGAATTCTTTGCTTTTGAAGCATGCGAATATCGACGTCATTTTTTAAGCTATCGTCCTGATTATGCAATAATGACAAATATCGACTTCGATCATCCTGATTATTTTAAAGATGTTGATGATGTTACTAATGCTTTCCAAGAAATGGCATATAACGTAAAAAAAGGCATTATTGCATGGGGAAAAGATGAACACTTACAAAAAATCAAAGCAGACGTTCCAATTTATTATTATGGATTAGAAAAAGATGAAGATATTTATGCTGATAACATTCAAATTACTGAGCATGGTACACAGTTTGATGTTTATATCGATGGTAAATATTTTGATCGATTTTTATCTCCTCAATATGGTGATCATAATATTTTAAATACACTTGCAGTTATCATGGTATGTTATCTTGAGGGTCTTGATATAGAAAACATCAAAGAGGCATTAGAAACATTTGGAGGGGTAAAAAGACGTTTCAATGAAACAAAGTTACATAATCAAGTATTAGTTGACGATTATGCCCACCATCCACGTGAAATTAATGCTACAATTGAGACAGCAAGGAAAAAATATCCGAACAAAGATGTAATTGCTGTTTTCCAACCGCATACTTTTTCAAGAACCAAAGCTTTCTTGAAAGAGTTTGCTGAGAGCTTGAGTAAAGCAGATCGAGTTTTCTTGTGCGATATCTTCGGATCTATCAGAGAACATGATGGTAGTTTAACTATTCAAGATTTAATTGATCGTATTCCAGGTGCTCAGCTAATCGGTGAAAACAATGTAAACATTTTAAATGAATTTGATAATGCGGTTATTTTATTTATGGGAGCAGGAGATATTCAAAAAATCGAGCGTGCCTATATGGAAAATAACGGCGTAACAAATGAATTTTAATATGTTTATACTATTTTTGCTTTGGGTATTTTAAAAAAATAAGACATAAGCTATTTAGGAGGCGTTTTTAATGGACTGGATTTTACCTGTAGCAGGTCTAATTGCAGCAGTAGCATTTTTAATTTTAGTAATCGGAATTGTGCTAGTCTTAGTATCTGTTAAGAAAAATTTAGACTATGTTGCTAAAACTCTTGACGGAATCGAAGGTCAAGTACAAGGGATTACTCGTGAATCAACAGACTTACTTCACAAAGCAAACCGCTTAACTGAAGATATTCAAGATAAAGTGGACCGCTTAAATTCTGTAGTTGATGGAGTAAAAGGAATCGGTGATTCTATCCAAGATTTAGATGGATCAGTGGACCGAGTAACAAACTCAATTGCACATAATATTTCTCAAAATGAAGACAAAATTTCACAAGTCATCCAATGGTCTAATGTTGCGATGGAAATTGCTGATAAATGGCAATATAGAAAGCAACAAAGAGAAAGTGCAAACTACAGAGGCTAAATGGTATAATGTAGTTCAATTGAACTGTATACCTCATCTGTAGGCTCAAACATAATCAATTATAGTACTTACAAATTGCACTTAAATGAGGTTGAATCAACTTTGTTTAAGTGCTTTTATTTATAGGAGGCAAAAAATGAGAAAGAAAAATGATGAAGCTAAATTAGAAATCTATGAAGTTGAAGCCATGGCTGACACAGTACGTAAAGATTTCGTATCTGGATTTATAGCAGGTGCTTTTATCGGATCGGCAGTTGGATTCATTTTAAATCAAGTCAAAAAACGTAAACAACAAGAACAACAAGTAGAAGAAAAATATGAACAAGACAAACCAACTATGAAAGAAAAAGTAAGTGCACAAACAGATGCCTTAAAAGCGAATGCACAAGACCAACTTCAAGGCATGAAAGATGTTGCGCAACAAATTAGAAATGAAGTTGCACAAAAGGTCAAAAATGACGATCAAGAATATGATGTTGAAACATTACGCGCTGAAAAGCAAGCAATCAGAAATGAAGCAGCTGCTCATGATTTAGCCGACGTTTCTCCACAAGCTCAAGAAGAAGTATCTGGTGATGACAGCACACCATCTACTTCAAAAGCTGAGGCAGCTACACTTGAATTCACAGCTGCAGGAAATGCTAAGGCAGCAAAAGAAAAAGCAAAATTGATTGAAAATGATAACACTGTAGCCGCAAATGTAAATGAACTTTTCAAAGCAGCACCAGTAAAAGCAAGCGGACTTGCTACAGTTCCTGTATTAGTGTCAGTTACTAAAACAGTAGTTGATTCAGACAAAAATTCAGATACTAAAACAGCAAAACCAACTAAATCTAAGTCATCATCAAAACCATCACCTAAACCAGCAGAGAAACGTACAAAACAAACACATGAAAAAGCTTCAATGGATAAAGGTGTAATCACGCATGACAAAGCTACTGAAAACCATGCAAATGAAAGTAAAAGCGTTGCTGGACATACAGTTGTAAGTGCAAAAAAAGATGATGAATCTGCAGTTAAAGTTGCCGCTAAAGAAGAAGGTAAATCTGAAGAAAACATTAATGCAACAAAAGTAGAAGGCGCTTCAAGTAAAGCTGCAAACAAAAAAGAAACTTCTCAAAAATCAACAACAAAAAATGATGAACCGACAGCAAAAGTAGAATCTAAAACAGTAAACAATACTACTACAACGAAAACACAAACTTCAAAAACAACTGATACACCTAAAAAGACAGCAGCAACAACTACTAAACAAGCTAAAGCGTCTTCATCAAAAGATGTAACAAAAACAACGACTAAAACAACTCGAAAACCTGCTGCAAAAGGTAGTAAAACAACAACACAAAAAACAACAACAAAAACAAAATCACAAAGTCAAAATAATTCACCGAAATCTACATCTAAGAACAAAACTGACGAATCTGCTAATAAAGCAAAATCTACAACTAAACAAACATCAAATCAACCAAAAGGTGAAGCAACTAAGAAAAAAATTGAAAAGAAAACATTCAATGATTAAGAGAGATGATTATAAATCAGCCTTGCAAAGGTAAGGCTGATTTATTTTTATTAAATTTTGGTAGATATTAAGTAAAAAGCGTAGTATCATGGCCTTATTAAATGTGTGAAAATTGTAAATTATTTAAAATATGAGATTATTAAGCCGCAAAGGTTGAAATTTAATAAACTTACTGCTACAATACTTGTTAAATTCAATTTTTTACCGCTTTAAAGTGTAATAAGTTGGATGCCAAAATAATTACATAGAGGTGACCAGGTAATGAATAAGTTGGAACAGTACAGAAATGAAATCGAAGACATTAATGAACAAATTTTGGATCTTCTTGTAAAACGTGGGGAACTTGCACAAAAAATCGGAGAAGAAAAACGTAAGCAGGGGACTAAGGTATATGACCCTGAACGTGAAAAAGTAATGTTGAATGCATTAATTGAGAAAAATAATGGTCCATTTAACGACAATGTAATTAAACAATTATTCAAAGAAATTTTTAAAGCATCCACAGATTTACAAAAAGCAGATCACGAAAAGCATCTTATTGTATCAAGAAAATTAAAACCTGAAGATACAATTGTAAAATTCGATAATGGCGGCGTAATTGGTGATGGTAACAAATCATTCGTCTTTGGACCTTGTTCAGTAGAATCACAAGAACAAGTAGATAAAGTAGCTGCAGATTTACAAAGTAAAGGTTTAAAATTTATCCGTGGCGGTGCTTTCAAACCACGTACTTCACCATATGATTTCCAAGGATTAGGTTTAGAAGGTCTGAAAATCTTAAAAAATGTGAAAGATAAATATGGTTTAAATGTTGTAAGTGAAATTGTTACTCCTGCTGATTTAGAGTTAGCTGATGATTACTTAGATGTATTCCAAATTGGAGCACGTAACATGCAAAACTTTGAATTGTTAAAAGAAGCAGGACGTACAAATAAACCTGTATTATTAAAAAGAGGTATGTCAGCTACAATTGAAGAATTCATCTTTGCTGCAGAATACATTGCTTCTCAAGGTAATAGCAACATTATTTTATGTGAACGCGGTATCAGAACATACGAAAAAGCAACACGTAATACTTTAGATATTTCTGCAGTACCTATTTTAAAACAAGGTACACATTTACCAGTAATGGTCGATGTAACACATAGTACTGGCAGAAAAGATATTATGTTGCCAACTGCAAAAGCAGCATTAGCTGTTGGAGCTGACGGGGTAATGGCAGAGGTTCATCCTGATCCAGCAGTAGCGCTTAGTGATAGTGGCCAACAAATGGATTTAGAACAGTTTGATAAATTCTACAATGAATTAAAACCATTAGCAGATATGTATGATAATAATCAATTACGCTAAAAATCAACTTAATTTTAGTTGATTAGTTTGATATAGCTTCTTTCAATATCGCTGCTTATACAGCAGGTTATTTGGAAGAAGCTTATTATTGTGGCAAAATTTAGTATTAGTGAGTCTGATTAAAACAGAGAAATAATATAATGAAATTCTTCTTTTAAGTTTCATTTCTTTGACAAATAAGTGACAAAAAGATTATATTAATTTAACTCTGAAAGAATTTGTGGTAAACTTTGAAAATGCTATGAAAACTTACTATAATAGTATTTGAAACGCTTACAGAAAGGATGATAACATGACCGTAACGATATACGATGTTGCAAGAGAAGCACGAGTATCAATGGCAACAGTTTCTCGCGTAGTAAATGGCAACCAAAATGTAAAACCTGAAACGAGAGATAAAGTTAATGAAGTCATTAAAAAGTTAAACTACAGACCAAATGCGGTCGCTAGAGGCTTAGCAAGCAAGAAAACAACAACAGTAGGGGTAATTATCCCGGATATTTCAAATGTCTATTATTCACAGCTTGCACGCGGGTTGGAAGATATTGCAACAATGTATAAATATCATTCAATCATTTCTAATTCCGATAATGATCCAGAAAAAGCAAAAGAAATATTTAATAATCTGCTTAGTAAACAAGTAGATGGAATTATTTTCTTAGGCGGTACTTTAGATGATGAATTAGAAAGACTTATTGAAACATCATCAGTACCTGTTGTTGTATCAGGTACAAGTGATGATGACCATAGCATTGCTTCAGTTAATATCGACTATAAGCAAGCATCAAAAGAAGTAACAGAACATTTAATTGAGACAGGTGCAAAACAATTTGCATTTGTTGGTGGAAATAATTCTGAAAAAGCAGAAGCAGATGTTTTAGAAGGCCTAGAAGAAGTGCTTCAGCAACATCACTTATCATTAGATGAAAAATTGAAATTTACTGGTAAAGAAACTTATAAAGATGGATTGAATGCATTTGATACGATTTCACAATATAACCCCGATGCAATCCTTTCAATCAGTGATGAACAAGCAATCGGAATTGTTCATGCAGCTTTAGATGCTGAAGTGAAAATTCCTGAAAATCTGCAAGTTGTAAGCTTCAATAATACGCGACTCGTTGAAATGGTTCGTCCGCAATTATCAAGTGTCATCCAACCATTATATGATATAGGGGCAGTTGGTATGCGTTTATTAACGAAGTATATGAATAATGAGGACATTACGGAATCGAATGTTATCTTGCCTTATAGAATAGAATATCGTGGTACAACACGATAATATATAAATTAAAAAGCACTTGGAATCGACGCGTTATAAATTACGCTATTCCAAGTGCTTTTTAAATTTTTAAAACCAGCTTGCAACTTGATTTGCATGCTTTAAATTTTTAGCTGCAATCTCTGCGGTTCTGGGAATTTCCATATAGTCCAAACGCTTATCATCCCACGTTGTAGGCAAATCAAGAGGGGAGTAATGTTGCCACTTTTCAACCCACTCTTCAGGTAAATCGCCATGTTGAATAGGCTGATCCATTAAACTTAAAAAAACATGACTCCAAGCTCTAGGCACGACACGCCAAATATTATAACCTCCGCCGCCAAACATCATTACTTTTCCGTTTGTATAAGTATCTGCAAGAGATTTAATATAGTATGGTACTTCATAAAGTGCATCTAAAGTACAATTCATGTGTGTAAGTGGATCTAAATAATGAATATCGACCCCATGTACACTTAATAATATATCAGGTTGATATGACTTGACGACAGGTGTGACTGTCTTTTTAAAACACTCTATAAAAGATTCATCTTCTGTATAAGGTTCTAATGGAACATTCACTGAATAACTGAATCCTTGTTCTTTGCCGCGTTCAGTATAGTGACCTGAACCAGGAAATAAAAATTTTCCTGTTTCATGAATTGAATAATTAAGAATATCATTATCAGTATAAAAACTCCATTGCACGCCATCCCCATGATGTGCATCTGTATCTATGACCATTACGCGCAAACCATATTTTTTAGATAAATATTTTGCTGTAATAGCGACATCATTATATATACAAAAACCGTTAGCTCTTCCAGGCAAAGCATGGTGCAAGCCTCCGCCTAAATGACAACCATTTTGTAATTCGTTATTCACAATCATATCAGCAAGTTTCAGAGCGCCCCCGACAATACGTGCACTATGCTGGTGCATATGTTTAAATTGTGATGTATCTTCATCAGCCAACCCATATTTTTTAGCTTCAGAAGGGCTTAATATCCCATGAGATGCATGCTTGATTGCATTGACATAGTCATAGGAGTGAATTAAAGTCAACTCTTCATCGGTTGCAATACGCGGTGTTATAATTTGGTCTGGTTTTAATAAACCTGCATCGATTAACAATTCTGTAGTCAGTTTCAGTCTCATCTGATTAAAAGGATGATCATTACTAAACCGATATTGCATAAGTTGATTTGAATAAACATACCCCGTTTGTTTGTTTTTTTGACTCATAAAATCTCCCCTTTAGTAGAAAAATCGGTTCATAAAACGTACATCATCGAATGCTTTTATCTGATCTAAACTAATTCGTGAACCGATTCTTGCCATCAAACAATTAGCTGGGTGACCTGTTATCTCAGGATCATCCGTTGCAAAAATTTCTAATCCTCCTTGTGCCATTAAATTTTGCATTAATTTTTTATATTCATAAACATCTAATTTGGAATTTTTTAAATCCCAATGCCAGTAGTATTCTGTTGTTAAAATAATGTAATCTTCAAATTCGTCTTCTTTTAAACTTTGTTTAATCAACTCGCTGCCAAGTCCAGTTCCACGATAAGGCAAGGCGACTTCAATTGCTCCAAGTTCAACTAGATAGGGTAAATTCCCCGTCGACCAACGCTCTAAAGGATCTGGATAATGATAAGTTACATAACCAACTATTTTATTATCTTTACGGAGAACATAAATACGTCCTTCAGGCAATTCACTTATTTCTTGGATTGCCTCAAATTGCTCAATCGGCTTTCTGAAAGCATCAAGCCCATCATCATAACTCATTGTTTCAAGTTTTTCTCGCGGTACTGGACCTTCAATGACATATTTTTCACCATTGCGTGTGTATTCCTGCTTTACATATGTTTTGATATGTTCCATATATCGCCACTTCCTTTTAGATATTCAAAATACAAATAGAAATTTCAAATTCTTTTGATTCACTTTAAAAATAATCAATATTTTATCCTCGTGTATTTAATACTATTATAATGTTTTCCGTACATAATTAACACAAAAATCAGAATTATCATAATTATATTTTGAATGTTAGCTCATGTTTTTGTATAATAGCCTTATGAAAACGATTTCAAACGAAGGGGGCATTTCAAATGAAAGTCGATGTATACAAAGGGGGAGAAGGTAATTATAACCTTCAAGATTACGAAGAAACATACAAGAACTTTGATTGGAAAGAGGTAGAAAAAGCATTTACTTGGCATGAAACTGGTAAAGTTAATATGGCCTATGAATGTATTGATCGTCATGTAGATGATGGTAAAGGCGATAAAACTGCATTGAACTATAAAGATGCAAACCGTCGTGAAAGTTATACATTTAAGGAAATGCAAGAATACTCAAATAAAGCAGCCAATGTTTTGAAAAACAAAGCAAATGTTGAAAAAGGTGATCGTGTATTTATCTTTATGCCGAGAACACCTGAATTATATTTTGCTTTATTCGGTATCTTAAAAACTGGTGCAATTGTCGGACCATTGTTTGAAGCATTTATGGAAAAAGCGGTATCAGATCGATTAGAAAATAGTGATGCAAAAGTTATTGTTACCACTAAAGATTTATTAGATCGCATTCCGCAAGATAAACTGCCGAATTTAGAAACAATTATTGTTGTAGATGATGATGATGTTGATGATAAATATGTAGATTTCAAAAAAGAATTAAAAGAGGCAAGTGATCAATTTGATATTGAATGGTTAGATAGAGAAGATGGTCTGATCCTTCACTATACTTCAGGATCAACTGGTCAACCAAAAGGTGTATTACATGTTCAAGATGCGATGATTGTACATTACATCTCTGGAAAATATGTATTAGATTTGCAAGAAGATGATATTTATTGGTGTACTGCAGATCCAGGTTGGGTTACTGGTACATCATATGGTATTTTTGCACCTTGGTTAAACGGTGTTACAAACTGTATTGCTGGAGGAAGATTCTCTCCAGAAGCTTGGTACGGTATGATTGAAGACTTTAAAGTCACTGTTTGGTATACAGCTCCAACAGCATTGCGAATGTTGATGAGTGCGGGTGATGATGTTGTTAAGAAATATGATTTATCATCATTACGTGAAGTTTTATCAGTAGGCGAACCACTTAACCCAGAAGTTATCAAATGGGCGAAAGAAGTGCTTGATCACACTGTTTTAGATACATGGTGGATGACTGAAACTGGCGGTCATATGATTGTGAATTATCCTTCTATGGATGTCAAATTAGGATCAATGGGTAAACCATTACCAGGAATTGAAGCGGCTATTGTCGATGACCAAGGTAATGAATTACCGCCAAATCGCATGGGTAACTTAGCAATTAAAAAAGGATGGCCTTCAATGATGCGTAAGATTTGGAAAAATCCTGAGAAATATGATTCTTACTTCATCGGAGACTGGTATGTTTCAGGAGATTCTGCATATCAAGATGAAGATGGGTACTTCTGGTTCCAAGGCCGTGTAGATGATGTCATCATGACAGCTGGGGAACGCGTTGGTCCATTCGAAGTAGAATCTAAATTAGTTGAGCATCCTGCTGTATCAGAAGCAGGGGTTATCGGTAAACCTGATCCAGTTCGTGGCGAAATTATTAAAGCATTTGTTGCGTTAAACCCTGGTTATGAACCGGATGATGAATTAAAAGAAGATATTCGCCAATTTGTTAAAAACGGTTTGTCAGGACATGCAGCACCTAGAGAGATTGAATTTAAAGACAAACTTCCAAAAACACGTTCTGGTAAAATTATGAGACGTGTACTTAAAGCCTGGGAATTAGATTTGCCAGAAGGCGATTTAAGTACAATGGAAGATTAAATATGTATTATAAACTTTTAAGGGATAAGCTTTGCGCTTATCTCTTTTTTGAATGTGCAAATTACAAGAAAGCGCTTGCATTAAATGCTATTAAAATACAATAAAATTATTATAGAGTATTTTGAATGGAACTTTTACATTAAAAGAAAGAAAGCTAAAAAAATAATTGATGAATATGTTCGACAATAAATATATAATTCGTTATTATTGAACATGTAAAAGCTTTTCCTACAGTTGAAACATTGCCTGTTAGCGAGATTTCACTTGAATTTTGTGTTCTCTAACGCAGCGGCTTTGTTATTGAGGGAACAGGTAGTTGTGTTTTTTGAAAACCGTTCAACAGACAGTTGTCGATACTGTAACTTTATTACTTTAGTAAGGGGCTGAATGAATTGACTCATTTATCAGATTTAGACATAGCAAATCAAGCTACGATTAAACCAATTTCAGAAATTGCTGAAAAGATTGGTATTCCTGAGGATGCTTTAGAGCAATATGGTCATTACAAAGCAAAGATTGACATCAATAAGCTAGAAGACAAAGGAGATAAGGGTAAAGTCGTACTTGTTACTGCAATGAGCCCAACACCAGCAGGTGAAGGTAAATCTACAGTAACAGTTGGTTTGGCAGATGCTTTCCATGAATTAGGAGAAAATGTCATGATGGCACTCCGCGAACCTGCACTAGGTCCGGTATTCGGTATTAAAGGCGGCGCAACAGGCGGCGGTTATGCACAGGTATTGCCTATGGAAGATATTAACTTGCACTTTAACGGTGACTTCCATGCCATCACAACCGCAAACAATGCGTTAGCTGCATTTATTGATAACCATATCCACCAAGGTAATGAACTCGGTATCGATCAACGACGTATTGAATGGAAACGTGTACTTGATATGAACGACCGTGAATTAAGAAAAGTTGTAGTTGGTCTTGGCGGACCTACACAAGGTGTACCTAGAGAAGACGGCTTCAATATTACTGTAGCATCTGAAATTATGGCTATTCTTTGTTTAAGTACAGGGTTAAAAGATTTAAAAGCAAGCATTGCAAATATCACTGTTGGTTACACACGTGACCGTAAACCAGTGACAGTTGCAGATTTAAAAGTTGAGGGCGCGCTTGCTATGATCTTAAAAGATGCGATTAAACCTAACTTGGTACAATCAATCGAAGGAACACCTGCTTTAATTCATGGCGGACCATTTGCAAACATTGCACATGGATGTAATTCAATTATTGCAACTGAAACTGCACGCAAACTTGCTGATATTGTAGTAACAGAAGCTGGATTCGGTTCAGATTTAGGTGCTGAAAAATTCATGAATATCAAAGCACGTAAAGCAGGTTTTGATCCAAGTGCAGCGGTTGTTGTAGCAACAATTCGTGCATTAAAAATGCATGGCGGTGTAGCAAAAGACGACTTGAAAGAAGAAAATGTTCAAGCGGTCAGAGACGGCTTAGCTAACTTAGAACGTCATATCAAAAATATTCGTTCATTCGGTGTAGAACCAATTGTAGCTTTAAATGCATTTGTAACTGATACTGATGCAGAAGAACAAGTTGTACAAGATTGGGCTAAAGAAAACGGTGTACGTGTTGCTTTAACTGAAGTGTGGGAAAAAGGCGGCAAAGGCGGCGTTGAATTAGCCAAACAAGTACAAGAAGTTTTAAATGAAAAACATGACTTCAAACATACGTATGATTTAGATTTACCAATCGAAGAAAAAATTGAAAAAATTGTTACTAATATCTATGGTGGCAATAAAGTAACGTTTACAAGCGGTGCTTTGAAACAATTAAAACAAATTAAAGAAAATGGTTGGGACAATTATCCAGTATGTATGGCTAAAACTCAGTATTCATTCACTGATGACAAAGATCGTTTAGGTGCGCCGAATGACTTTGAAATTACAATCAGAGAATTACAACCTAAAACAGGTGCTGGTTTCATAGTTGCATTAACTGGTGCAATTATGACAATGCCAGGTTTACCTAAAAAACCAGCTGCATTAAATATGGATGTAACTGAAGATGGACATGCTAAAGGTTTATTCTAATTAAAATAAACTAAGGCCCTGATAAAAAGTGGAATTACATTTTGTATTCCGCTCTATCAGGGTCTTTTTGTCATTAAATGAGTTTTTATATTATATTTTTCTGCTTTATGAAATTCTTTGTCGTTGATTTCTCCTTCTACTTTCATGCGCCATAATACATAATGCTGTCTTTTTAAACTGATTTGTAAATCCTCATCTTTTTTTAAAGTACCGTCTTCATTGTACGGAGTGTATGTGTATGGACTTTGAACGAGTCCGATCAAATAAGCTGCTTCAGGTAAATTTACATCACTGGGCGGTTTACCGAAAAGACTGTATGAAGCGGAAGAAATACCGGTAATATTATCACCGTTATAATCGCGACCGAAAGGAACAATATTTAAATAGATATACATAATTTCTTCTTTTGACATTATACGTTCAAGCTTCATCGCTAAAACAATTTCATTTGCTTTGCGATTATAAGTTTTTTCGTTATTCAAAACTTGATTTTTAATCACTTGCTGCGTAATGGTGCTGCCTCCTGATGATGCTTCTGTATTGAATATATCTTGAAATATCGCTCGTAATAGTGCTTTAGGCAATATACCATCGTGTTTATAATAAAGAGAATCCTCTGAAGCTACTAATGCTTTAGGAATTACAGCATTGACACTTTTAGGGCCGACTAGTAAAGGGTTTAATGACGCATCATATTGCTTTAAGAAATCTTTTTGTTTGTAATTAATTTGTTCATCACCTGGCACCCGTAAAACGTGAGCACGTAATTGTGCATTTGTAATATTTTCAGAGTTTGCTCTCATACTCATGAAAAAGCCTAATAATAAACCTGCTGATAAGCTGACAATAAGCAAGATGATAACAAAAATACTCACAAAGAAATATTTAATTCTCTTATACCAAAGTTCAAATAACTTAAGAGATTTGGCAGAGTTAGAATGGCTAGGTTGTGATGTTCTCATGATTAACCTCCAATATTAAAGTAAGTATATCATAATCGAATTGAAGTTGACTTTTAATAAGCTGTTACTTATACTTGAATTAAAATTATATGTTTTGGATAAGGAAAAGTAACTGATTTGACTGTTTTCAGAGAGTTAGTGGGTGCTGTGAACTAACAATAGCAAATGAGCGAATACACCTGGTGCCTTATGATTGATAAGTATCCGACGTTTGATTTAATGAACGTATCATTAAGTAGAGAAACCTTAAGTATGGTGGTACCGTGCATCAATGCGCCCTTACAGTATTTGAACTGTAAGGGTTTTTTATTTTTCAATAATCCAAAAAATATAAATCATAAATAATAAAAGAAAAAGAGGAGGAGACAATTCATGACAAATGAATTATTAAAAGACTTAGAATGGCGTGGCCTTATTTATCAACAAACAGATGCTGAGGGCTTGGAAAATATTTTAAACAAAGAGCAAGTTACTTTATATTGCGGTGTGGATCCTACAGCAGATAGTATGCATATTGGTCACTTATTGCCATTATTAACATTACGTCGTTTTCAAGACCATGGCCATAAACCGATTGTTTTAATCGGCGGCGGCACTGGAATGATTGGAGACCCATCAGGTAAAACAGATGAACGTGTTTTACAAACTGAAGAACAAGTAGAACATAATGTGCGCGGTATTGGAAAACAAATGGATAAGATATTTGATTTTTCTGGTGAAGAAGCAGCTCAATTAGTGAATAACAGAGATTGGCTAGGTAAAATTTCATTAATCGATTTCTTAAGAGATTATGGTAAACATGTAGGTGTAAACTATATGTTAGGCAAAGATTCAGTACAATCTCGTCTAGAAAATGGTATTTCATATACAGAATTCACTTATATGATTTTACAAGCTATTGATTTTGGTCATTTAAACCGCGAATATAATTGTAAAGTGCAAATCGGCGGTTCTGACCAATGGGGAAATATTACAAGCGGTATTGAATTAATGCGTCGTATGTATGGTCAAACTGAGGCATATGGTATTACGATTCCGTTGGTAACAAAAGCTGATGGTAAAAAATTCGGTAAATCTGAATCAGGTACAATTTGGTTAGATGCTGAAAAAACAAGTCCGTATGAATTATACCAATTTTGGATTAACACATCTGATGCAGATGTTATTAAATTCTTGAAATACTTTACATTCTTAGATAAAGAAGAAATTGAACGCCTAGAACAATCTAAGGAAGAAGCACCGCATTTACGTGAAGGTCAAAAAGCATTAGCTGAAAATGTTGTACGTTTCATTCATGGGGAAGATGCACTTAATGATGCGATTCGTATTTCAGAAGCTTTATTCAGTGGTGATTTAAAAGCGTTGAGCAGTGATGAATTGCGTCAAGGCTTTAAAGATGTACCGCAAGCAGAAGTCAACAACGATACGACTAATATTGTAGATTTTATTGTTGAAGCAGGTATTTCTTCTTCTAAACGACAAGCAAGAGAAGATGTATCAAATGGTGCGATATATATTAATGGTGAACGCGAGCAAGATTTAAAATATGAAATTTCTGAAGCAGATAAAATTGACAATGAGTTTACAATTGTAAGACGCGGTAAGAAAAAATACTTTATGGTTAAATATAATTAATTTTAAAAGATAAAGCTCTGGAACCTGATTTTAAAAATCAGTACTTCCAGAGCTTTTTAAATTGAATATTATTTTTTACCAAGCGTAACTGTTACTTCTTTTTCGTTTCCATTACGTAATACAGTAAGTTTCATTGTGTCGCCTGGTTTTTTATTTGCATATAGATAAGAACGTAATGCAGCATCGTCCTTGATGTCTTTGCCATCTGCTTTGATGATAATATCACCTTTTTTAATCGCATCTTGATGTGAAACTTTAGCAACGTATACACCATTAGTGCGATCCGTATTCAAATCATCTTTATAACGATCTGGTATATCACTTAAATTGATTAAACCTAAACCAATAGATGGACGCTCAACTTTACCATGTTTAACTAGTTGTTCAATTGTTATTTTTACTTCATTGCTCGGTATTGCAAAACCAATACCTTCAACTTGGTCACTTGAAATTTTCATCGAGTTGATACCCACTAAATCACCGTTGATGTTGACTAATGCACCGCCTGAGTTACCAGGGTTGATTGCAGCATCAGTTTGTAATACATTAACTTTATTTGTACCATCAGAAGTTTCAGTATCAATCGTACGTTCATTGGCTGAAATGATGCCGGATGTAACTGTGTTTGCAAATTCTAGTCCGAGGGGATTTCCGATCGCGAATACGCTATCTCCTGTTTTAACTTTTGAAGAATCTGCAAAGCTGATTGCTTTTGTGCCAGGTGCGTTATCAATTCTGAGAACTGCAATGTCTGTTAAAGCATCTTTGCCTATAAGACGAGCTTTTACTTGTTTTGAATCGTGCAGTTGTACTTTAATTTCACTAGCGCCATCAACTACGTGATTATTTGTCACAATATAAGCGTCATTTCCTGATTTTTGATAGATAACACCAGAACCAATTCCGGCTTCTTGTGATTTCCCAGCAGTGCCATTAAAGAAGTCTTCTAGACTTTGGGCTTTTTGCATATTAATCACGCCGACAATTGATGGGGAGACGTCATTCAACATTTGATTTACAGTTTTATATTTATCACTTTTACCATCTAAAACATTCCCGCCTTTATTCTGAGAAGATTCATGTACTTGCGAACCCTTATTTGCTTGATCAGAAAGGAAGCCACCTATTTTAAATACACCGAGTACTAAAAGTGCACCAATGATACCAGAAAGCAAGGCAATTAAAACAACACGGAACCAAGGAAATTTTTTTCTAGGTGGTGGGGTGTTCTCATTATTTTGATTATAATAATCTGTCATTTTTTACCTCCATTTATTTTTCTTATTTATATTATCTAATGATTTAATGTCTATTTCTAGTATTTTGATAATAAATTAATCAAATTAGTGTATTTTCGATTAAATAAAATAGGTAAGGAAAGAAAGGTTTACAAATTATCTTGTTGTCAAGATAGCATAATGATAAAATTTGAGTAGCAAACATTCAATATAGTAGGTGACAAAATGTATAAATTTATCAGCAGGATTCTGTATTGGTTATTAGTCAAAAAGTGTAAATCACTCGAAGTTCATGGGAAAAAGAATGTACCGCAATTACATCGTTATGTGGTGACATGCAATCATGAAAGTTATAATGAAGTGATTATGTTAGGAATGGCTTTATATCCAAATCAAATTCATTATATGGCTAAAAAAGAACTTTTCAATAATAAATTTTTTGGTAGTTTTTTGAAGTCGCTTAATGCTTTTCCAGTCGATCGTGAAAATCCAGGTCCAAGCACAATTAAAACACCAGTTAATTTACTGAAAAAGAATAAAACAATCGGTATGTTTCCAACTGGACATAGAACAACAGAAGAAACACCTTTAAAACGTGGTGCTGCAACTATCGCAATGCTCGCAAAAGTTCCGATTGTTCCAGCAGCTTATGTAGGACCTGATAAGATTATGGGATTGATTACAGGTAAAGCGCATATCAAATTTGGTGAACCGATTGATACAGCAAATTTACCAGAGCATTTGAAAAAGCGTAATGAAAAAGTTGATTATATTACGCAAGAAGTAACAAAAAGAACTAGAGAATTACAAAAGGAACTAAATGAATTATTGTAGCAAATAATTGAGATAGTGTTTTTTGTTCGATGTTGAACAATGGATAACGCAACAAACATCAAATAGCACTATCTCTTTTTTACTGCTTAATTAAAGCGTTTTCATACATATATATAGAAATAAGGTGAAATTAATGTTTAATTTTTTACAGCGTTTAGGACGCTCTTTGATGCTGCCAGTTGCTGTATTGCCGGCTGCAGCTATTTTGATTGGAATTGGTAATGCTATTAAAGCTTTCCAAGCTAATTCAGTAATTGGGCAATTTATTTTCAATTGCGGTATCGTAATTATGGAAAATCTCGGTATACTCTTTGCAATTGGTGTAGCACTCGGTATGGCTAAGAAAAATGACGGCGCTGTCACATTGGCTGCAGTTGTCGGTTTCTTTGTTGTAACAGGCGTATTATCTCCAGAAAAACTAACAGAGTTATTACATGTTAAACCAAACAATCTCAATGAAGCATTTACTGCTATGAATGGACAAAATGTATTCGTGGGTCTGATTGTCGGATTGGTTGCTGCTTATTCTTATAACAAGTTCAGCGCCACTGAATTGCCGACTGCATTATCTTTTTCAGCGGGAAGCGCTTAGTTCCGATTATGACAGCGATGTTTTCATCTGTCATAGCAATTATTTTCTTTTTCGTATGGCCATTTGTCTATGATGCTATTGTAACTTTTGGTAAGTGGATTATTAATTTTGGTCCTTTTGGCGCATTTTTATATGGTTTCTTCAACCGTTTATTAATACCGACTGGTTTACACCACGCTTTAAATTCAGTGTTTTGGTTTAATCTAGCAGGTATTGATGATATCGCTAAATTCCAAACAGGGCATGATGCTGTGAAAGGCGTTACTGGGCGTTATATGGCTGGTTTCTTCCCAGTTATGATGTTTGGTATCCCAGCAGCCGCCTTGGCTATGTATCATACTGCAAAAACAGAACAGAAAAAACGTGTAGCAGGATTGATGCTTGCTGGTTCAATTTCTGCATTCTTTGTAGGCGTAACTGAACCGATTGAATTTGCATTCATGTTTGTAGCACCTGTACTTTTTGTTATTCATGCATTATTAACAGGTCTATCATTGTTTATTGCAGCAATCTTTCATTGGACTGCAGGATTTGCATTTAGTGCAGGATTGATTGACTTTGTTTTATCATTGTTGAATCCTGTAGCAAATCACCCAATGATGTTGATGGTTCAAGGACTTGTATTCTTCGTGATTTATTATGTTGTGTTTAGAGCAGTCATTCAAATCTTCAACTTAAATACACCAGGGCGCGGTGATGATGAAATTGCTGACCCAGTAGTGGAAACAGCGAATTCATCATCAGTTGAAAGTACTAGTACAGAAGGTGTACCACGTAAGTATGAAAAAATGGCAGGACAAATTATTGATGGTCTCGGTGGAAAAGAAAATATTACTTCACTTACAAATTGTGCAACGAGATTAAGATTAGAAGTTGCAGACACCAATCAAATAGATAAAAATAAAATTACCCAATCAGGTGCAGTAGGGGTGACAACAAACGGTCAGCATAACGTTCAAGTCATTATAGGTACGCAAGTTCAACAAGTTGCTGATGAAGTTGAATTACAAATAGAACAAAATTAAAAGAAAAAATTAGAGCGGAGTATGAATTTTTTAAAAAAGGATTGCTTCGCTCTATTGCTTATTTAAGTATTCATTTGTATAATGATACTCATTAATCTGAATTTTCTGAAGTAGGTGCGTAAATATGAAAGCTGTATTATTTGATGTTGATGGTGTATTTTTAAGTGAAGAACGCTGTTTTGATGTCTCAGCATTAACAGTGTATGAAATTTTGATGAGCCAGCAATTTTTAAAATTAATGCCGACTGTCGAATTTAATAAAATTGCAGATAGTGATATTACATTGATTCGTCAAGTTGTTTTTGATCAAGACAAAATATTAAATGCAATGAAATCACGAGGTTTGAATTCAAACTGGGACATGCTATTTATCGCTTTATCGATTCATTTGATTGATTTGTTAAAAAATGTATCGCCCGAAGAAAAAGAAGCTTTTTTGACAGCGCATCCGTTTACTGATGTGACGATTCAAGATCTTGGAGAGTGTTTAAATGACCATAATCTAGATTTTGTTAAACCCCTGGATTTTTTGGAAAATGCTGAAGCAGGAAAATCACAAATTTATCGTGATTTAAGAAAGTATGCTGAACAAGAATTGAATACTACTCATACTGAATTGTTTGAAATCAGAAGCCCATTATGGGAAATTGCTCAAGAAGTATATCAAGAATGGTATTTAGGACACCGTCTATATCGTAAAGTGGAAGACAAAACACCACGTAGTGATTTTAAAACAGGTTATATCTATCAAGAAGCAGAACTAGCGCCTATTGACCAAATTCAAGAATTGCTTAGTGATTTGAAAAAAGCAGGTTATCAACTTGCGATTGCTACTGGGCGTCCTAGAACAGAAACTCTTGTTCCTTTTGAAGATAAAGGACTTGCTTCATATTTTGATTCTCACCATATTGCTACTGCTTCTGAAGTTTTATTAGCTGAAGAAAAGTTTCCAGAGTTAAAACCTCTAGGCAAACCTAATCCATTCAGTTATATTACTGCTTATAATGGTAATAATGAAGCGAATTATCGAGAATATGCTGAAAATCAAAAAAATGTATTTTCTAAAAAGGAAATATTTATAGTAGGGGATTCTTTAGCTGATTTATTCAGTGCAGATACGACAGATGCAACTTTTATAGGTACATTAACAGGATTAAAAGGTAAGGCGGCGGAAAGCGAATTGACAGCACATCAAGCCGATTATATTGTTGATAACGTATTAGATATTCGAAAAATATTGTTATAGAAAGTTAAAACCAGCTAGGTAGATTTTTCTACTAGCTGGTTTTTTAAATGGTTATTTACTTAAATCAACAAATTGAATATTTTTAAATCCGTCAATTTGGAAAAGTGCTTTGATGATGTCTTCAGAAACTGTATGGTCTACTGAAATAATCATCATTGCATCGCCGCCTTCTTCAACACGACCTAAATGCATTGAAGCAATATTAATATCATACTCACCTAAAATTTGTCCTGTTCTACCTACAATACCAGGTCGGTCTGTATGATTAATAATTAATTGGTATTTAGCAGGTTTAAAATCGACAGGATAGTCATTGATTCTTACAATACGAGGGCCGTAGCCATTTAGAACTGTTGCACCAACTGTAACGACTTGATCGCGATTAATCATTGTTAGTTCGATGTAATTATTAAATGAACGTGATTTAGCATCTTTTTCAACATTATAGACGACATTTTGTTCGTTTAATAAGAAAAGTGAATTTACAAGATTTGCACGATCGCCTAAATCTTGAGATAAAACGCCTTTAGCAATAGTACGTGTCAAAATATTTGTATCTTCTTTAACAAGTTCACCACTGAATTTAATTTTAAGTTCGCGTGGTGCTTTTCCAAGAAGTTGAATGCAAACTTTACCGGCCATATCACAGAGATCAATATAATCTTGTAGTTCTTTATCTTCTTCGCCGAAAATCATTTTTGGTGCATTTATAGCATGACGTACATTTCCAGTATGGAAAAATTCTGCAATTTCATTAGATACTGAAACAGCAACCTTTTCTTGTGCTTCTACAGTAGAAGCGCCTAAATGCGGTGTTACAATCACTTTATCATGTTTAGTTAATGGTGAATCAGTAGCTGGTTCATGAGTGAATACATCAATTGCAGCTCGAGCAATTAACTCTTTATCTAACGCCTCAACTAATGCTTCCTCATCTATAATACCGCCACGTGCTACATTAATGATTTGCAGTTGCGGTTTTGCTTGTTCAAAAAACTCTTTACCAATCATACCTATAGTTTTAGCAGTAAGAGGGGTGTGAACTGTGACAAAATCAGCCTTTTGAGCAATTTCTTCAACAGATGCACGTTCAATATCTAATTCTTGTGCTTTTTCAGCAGTTAAATATGGATCAAAAGCAATAATTTTCATGCCGAAACTTTTAGCACGTTTAGCTACGCCTAATCCAATTCTACCAGTTCCAATCACTCCTAAAGTTTTATGATAAAGTTCAGTACCCTTAAATTGTGAACGATTCCATTTTCCTTCTTTAAGAGATTGATGTGCCATAGGAATTTGACGCGCCATTGCTAAAATCATGGCCATTGAATGTTCTGTAGCAGATATTGTATTTCCGTCCGGTGCGTTAATGACTAAAACTCCGCGTTTTGTTGCTGCATCTTTATTAATATTATCAACACCAACACCTGCGCGGGCAATAATTTTTAAATTATCTGCTGCTTCAATGACATCTTCTGTAACCTGAGTTTGACTTCTTACAATTAAGCCATCATATGCTTTGATTTTATCGATTAGTTCATCTGGAGATAGTGATGTATCTATATCTACTTCAAATTGTTCATCATCTAATAAAGTTTGTAACCCTTCTTTAGCGATAGGGTCTGATACTAAAATTTTATACATATTCTTTAACCACCTCTAAATAAGCTTTTGTTCCTTTTCCAATATATGACTCATTTCGTAATTCAGTTAATATGACTTCTAATGCACTTACGCATTGTAAAATATCAGCAGTATCAATTGTCCCTAGATGGCCGATACGTAAGATTTTTCCTTTTAATTTTCCTTGACCGCCAGCAATAGTAATATTGAAGCGTTCTAATAATTGATTTTTAATAGAGGAAATTTCCTCAGATGTAGGTGGAACAAAGGCTGTAACAGTAGGCGAAGCATGTTCATCATCTACAAGTAGTGGTAAATCTAAAACTTTAAGTGCAGCCCGTAGTCCATCACGTATTACATAATGTCTTTCGATTACTTTGTTGAATCCCTCGTCTTCAACAAGCTCTGCATAAGCTGCTACGCCTTTATACAAATTGACATTTGGTGTGAAAGGAGTAGAATTTTTTTCAGCAGAAGCAATATATTTATTAAAATCTAAATAAAAGCGCGGTGTTTCTACTTCAGCAAAACGATCACGTGCTCTGTCAGAATATGCAGCAAATGCTAATCCTGGCGGCAACATCAAAGCTTTTTGACTACCTGCAACTAATACATCGATATTATCTCGTTTAAGATTGACATCTACTGCACCTACACAGCTGACACCATCTACTACAAAATAAGTTTCTGGATATTTTTCATGTATAGCTTTTCCTAATTCATGAATAGGATGGACTACAGTCGTTGATGTCTCACAATATTGTGAATAAACGGCTGTTACATTTTTTGGTAACGAGTTTAAATAATCCATAAACTCATTTACGTTAACTGCTTCTCCCCACGTTACATTGTAAACATGAACATGATTGAAATAGGTTTCAGCTATTTGCTTGAAACGATTTCCAAACGCCCCAGAAACTATAACAACAACATGGTCATCTGGATTAACTATATTTACCATGCTCGCTTCTAAAGCACTCGTACCACTGGATGTAAATATAAGTACGTCATTTTCTGAACCGAAAACTGGCTTCAACCCTTTATAAGCCTTTTCAGCTACTTTCTCAAATTCTTTTGTACGATGACCAATCATAGGTTCTTGGATAACACGTTGAATACGTTCCGGAATCGGAGTTGGTCCCGGTGTTAATAACAATGGATGATGATACATATAGATTTCCCCCTAACAACAAGATTGTTTCATTTTATCAAATATTCTGAAAATAAGGAAGTGAATTTCAGTGCAAAAATAGAGTATTTGAAGCAATTTAACAAAAATATTATATGTAATCGCTTTCATTTTGGGGGATAAATATCAGTTGCTGTTTTAGATAACTTTATTAGGAATTAATATCCAATTTATAAAAAGGATGGCCAAGCAATACAGGTTTTATTTCGCATGACCATCTTTCGTGATTTATAAAATTGTAGGTTCGATTTTAATTTCAACATTGCCACGTATGGAATTTGAAATCATGCAGTTGTTATCTGCAATTTTCAGTAATGAATTGAGTCGTTTTTCAAGGTGTTCTTTTTCAGAACTATTTACTGAGATTTGTGGCTTATGGGTGATACGCTCCATTTTAAACTTACCATTGTTTAATGAAGCAGTACCTATGGATTGCTGATTGATAGAAACAGAAGTGAAACGTGCACGTTCTAAGGCTGCAGCTAGTGAAATAATGTAGCAAGAAGAAGCAGCTGCCACAAGCATTTCATCGGGATTAGTACCTGCACCTTGACCGCCTAATGAAGCAGGAATCGAAATTTCTTCGTTAATTACATCACCTGTAGCGCGTCCAACTTCATCACGTCCGCCACTCCAATGAGTGTTTACAATAAAATCATGTTCTGGCATTTTTCTTTTACCTCCAAATTATATATGATAAATTGTTTTTAAAGTCTATTACCAAAAAGGATGAATTACATGAATAAAATTAAGCCTGACGATGAACTTAAAATAATCGCACATCGCGGTTTTAATATTGATTATCCTGAAAATACGCTGCTCGCTTATAAAGCGGCTTTAAATTCAAATGTCGATATGTTGGAAATAGATGTTCATCTGACAAAAGATCAAGAACTAGTCGTGATTCATGATGATAAAATAGATCGTACATCTAATGGTACGGGTTATATTAAAAATTATACATTAGATGAATTGAAAAGCTATGATTTCGGGCTGTGGAAGGATAGTACTTTTGAAGGTACGAGAATCATGACTTTTGGTGAGGTTGTCAAACTTGTACAAACATATGATATTACCTTGTTGATAGAAATAAAAAAAACAAGTCAGTATCCTAATATTGAAGAAATATTATTACGCGAACTAAAAGAATACCGCTTGAGCCCAGAACGTGTCATCATACAATCGTTCGATGAAAAGAGCATGCAAAAAATCGCTGAAATAACACGGGAGTATGAATTAGGGTTGCTTTTAAGTAAGAAGAAATATTTAATGAGAATGCCTAACTTCAATAAAATTGCTAAATTCTGTAAATATGTAAACCCGAATTATCAATTAGTGAACCGTAAATTTGTTGAGAGGGCACATGCGCATCGTTTAGAAGTAATGCCTTATACAGTCAATAACATTGAAGAAATACAAAAATTAATTGATTTTGGTGTAGATGGTATTATTACTGATGGTCCTAATTATTATTTCGAGTTAGACTAATGAATTAATTTAATGTATTATAAAATTATCAAAATAACAGGAGGAAGAGAGAAGGGCATCATGTAATCACATTGTATTTCTTTCCTCGATACATTGATATGGATATCAATATAAAATTTAAAGACAAAAAAGAATTAGCAAGTTGGATTATTGTAATTGTTAGCGTAATGATTTACAGAATTATTAAAACTAAAAAGAATAAGTAAGAGGGAAAAGCGAGAAAACTAGAAAATAGTTTCTCGCTTTTCTCATTTTTCAGATTGGATTTACATCAAAAAAACACTGCCCTCCAAGAGGAAAGCAGTGTTTGAAAAATTCTATTATTTACCTGAGTAGTACTCAACGATAAGTTGTTCGTTGATTTCAGCAGGCAATTCGCTACGTTCAGGAACGCGCACGAAAGTACCAGATAATTTTTCTTCGTCAAAGTCTAAGTATTCAGGAACGAAGTTGTTAATTTCAACTGATTCTTGAATGATGTCTAGTTTTTGAGATTTTTCTCTAACTGAGACAACTTGACCTGGTTTTAAAGTATAAGATGGAATGTTTACACGTTTACCATCTACTTCAATATGACCATGACCTACTAATTGACGAGCTTGACGACGAGTACGTGCTAAACCTAAAGCATATACTACAGCGTCTAAACGTCTAGCTAACAAGCGCATGAAGTTTTCACCATGCACACCAGATTGTTTACCAGCTTCGATAAATGTATTGTGGAATTGTCTTTCAGTAATTCCATACAAGTAACGTAATTTTTGTTTTTCACGCAATTGAATTGCATATTCTGATAATTTTTTTCTTTGGTTAGGACCGTGTTGTCCTGGTGCGTAAGGGCGTTTTTCTAATTCTTTACCAGTACCGCTTAAAGAAATACCTAAACGACGAGATTTTTTCCAGTTTGAACCTCTGAATCGAGCCATATTAAGACTCCTCCTTTTGTTTTTTTGAATTTGTTATGAAAAAACAAAAAAGAGTGTTGTATGCTTATCAAGATATGTTGTTTTATGTGTCCTCGCCTCATAGCTACGGTTACACGGCACGTCCGCATTGGGAACAACATAGCGCCTAATAATATACAACTGCTACTTTCGTTAATTCACACAAAGAGTATTGTATCATTTACACGGTTAAAGTCAATACATTTATAGAAAATAGTAGAATCTATTGTGTTATTTCACAGTTTGAGCAATTTGTTTTTCTAATATCTTCATGATGGATTCTAAACCTGTTTGATCATCAGCTGTGAAACGCCCTTTAATAGGTGCGTCAATATCTAATAATCCTATCACTTCTCCGTTACGATGCATTGGGATCACAATTTCAGATTGACTGCGTGCATCACAAGCAATGTGACCAGGGAACGCCTGTACATCATCTATACGCTGTGTAATATCTTTTTCAACAGAAGTGCCGCATACACCTTTACCGATTTGAATTGGCGTACATGCAGGTCGTCCTTGGAAGGGACCTAAAATTAATTGACCATCTTCGATTAAATAGAAACCTAACCAGTTAATATTAGATAGATTTTCATTTAATAATGCAGAAGTATTGCTTAATAAAGTTATCATATATTTTTCGTCAGCGTTCAAACCTTCAAGTTGCTGCTGGATAGATTTATAATTGGTAGTAGTTTGAGTCACAAATAAGACCTCTTTTCCATCTGGAATTTCTCATATTATAATATGTTTTAATAAATTATTTCAATTCAAACTGCTTTTTAGGTCAAATGTAAGGAGATTGTTATAAGAAAGTTAAGATTTTTATTTTAATGACACGCAAAATTACGCTATAATAAGAAGTGATTAAATAGGAGGAGAAAACAATGGCACTGTATATCATTTTAGCAATTATCATCATAGCATTGGTAGTTGTCGGTATCATGTTCTATCTCCGTTCTTCAAAACGTCAAGTGGTTGAGCAAACGGAAGAGCGCAAGATAGAGGTTGAAAAACTAACTTTAGATGATCGTTTGAGTGAGTTGGACGGTTTAAATCTAAAAGGGGAAACACAACAAGAACACGACCGCTTAAAGCGCGAATCATTAAATAATACTAATGAAAATTTAAGCCCGGTTGAAGAGAAAATTCATAACGCTGAGGAAAACTTTGATAAGTTTAAATTCTCAGCAGCCCAATCAGAACTTGACGATGCAAATGCATTGTTGGATCGCTACGAATTGAAACATAGTAAACTTTCAGAAGAAGTTGACAATATTCTTGCTTT
The DNA here is from genome assembly GCF_001618885.1 of Staphylococcus condimenti. Taxonomy (NCBI): domain Bacteria; kingdom Bacillati; phylum Bacillota; class Bacilli; order Caryophanales; family Staphylococcaceae; genus Staphylococcus; species Staphylococcus condimenti. The sequence continues at coordinate 154,668 of NZ_CP015114.1, forward strand.
ACATAAAGATAGCGATCGACTTTATGAAGAAAGTAAGAATAACTATCGCGAGATGAAGCGTGATGTGCTCGCTAATCGTCATCAATTTGGAGAAGCAGCAGATCCGCTTGAAAAAGAAATCGAATCATTTGAGCCAGAGCTGATAAAGTATACAGAGCTTAAAGAGGATGGGAATTATCGTCAAGCTCATGAACATATCGCTACTTTAAATGAAGACATGAATTATTTGAAGAAAGATATGGAAGAAATCCCAGAATTAATTCGAGAAGCGCAAAAAGAATTACCTGGTCAATTCCAAGATTTAAAATATGGTTGTCGTGATTTGAAAGTAGAAGGTTATGATTTAGATCATGTGAAAATTGACAGTACGTTACAGACTCTTAAAACAGAATTAAGTTTTGTGGAACCGATGATCAGTCGTCTGGAGTTAGAAGAAGCCAACAATAAATTGATTGGTATAAATGACCAATTGGATGAAATGTATGATCTTATCGAACATGAAGTTAAAGCTAAGAATAAAGTGGATGAAACCAAAGAGGTCATTACAAGTGATTTGTTCAAAGCGAAAGATATGAATTATACACTTCAAACTGAGATTGAATATGTGCGCGAAAATTACTATATTAATGAAACAGATATCCAAAATGTACGTCAATTTGAAAATGAAATTCAAAATCTAATTGCTGTATATGATGAAATTTTAAGAGAAATGGCTAAATCAGCTGTTCGATATAGTGAAGTTCAAGACAATTTGGCATACATCGAAGATCATGTACAAGTGATTAATGAGAAACAAGAAAAACTTCAAAATCATTTAATTCAATTACGTGAAGATGAAGCAGAAGCAGAAGATAATATTTTACGTGTACAATCTAAAAAAGAAGAAGTTTATCGACGTTTACTGGCTTCGAACTTAACAAGTGTACCTGAACGATTTATTATCATGAAAAATGAAATTGATCATGAAGTTCGTGAGATAAACAGTCAATTCAGCGAGCGTCCAATCAATGTAAAACACTTGAAAGATAAAGTTACAAAAATGGTACTGCATATGAATAATTTTGAAAATGAAGCAACAGATGTACTTGTTAATGCAGTACTAGCTGAAAAATTAATTCAATACGGCAACCGTTATCGTAAAGATGACAGCAGTATAGACAAGAGCTTGAATGAAGCGGAACGTTTATTTAAAAACAACCGTTATAAACGTGCAATTGAAATTGCAGAGCAAGCATTAGATTCAGTTGATCCTGGCATTTCACAACGTATTGAAGACGAAGTGATTTCACAAAACCAATAGCGATATCCTAAAATCCTGAGGCTAACTTAAGCTTCAGGATTTTTTGTGTATTGAGAAATTACTGATGTATGGTAAAATATAAAAATTGGAAGTGAGACGGAACAGAAATAGAATTAAATTAAGTGGAAGTGACTTATAAGTGATTTATCTAGATAATGCAGCAACAACAAAACCTGCACAAGATGTATTAGATACGTATGTTAAAGTGAATCAAGATTTATACTTTAATCCCAACAGCCCACATAAAGCTGGCTTACAAGCAGAACAATTATTGCAGCAAGCTAAAGTACAAATCGACCAAATATTAGGACTTGAAGATCGCTTTGATATCATATTTACAAGTGGTGCGACTGAGTCCAATAATATGGCGTTGAAAGGAGCAGCATATAATAGAAAGCCTTATGCTGATGAAATTATCGTTTCAGTAATTGAACATCCATCTGTATTAGAAGTTATGAGACAACTAGAAGAAGAAGGATTTAAATTAAAATATGTCAAAGTTACTAAAGAAGGTAAGATTGACATAGAACATTTAAAGACATTGATGAACAATCGTGTTGGTTTGGTCACATGTATGCAAGTGAATAATATTACAGGCCAAGAACAACCCATTGCTGAGATTGCAGAGTTGTTAGAGGATTATCCAAAAGCGCATTTTCATGTTGATGCAGTACAAGCAATTGGCAAAGTTGCGTTAACTTTTAATCGTGTAGATAGCATGAGTTTCAGTGGACACAAATTTAATGGGTTAAAAGGGCAAGGATTATTATTAGTACGTAATATCCATAATCTTGAACCTGTTATCCACGGCGGCGGACAAGAATATGGATTGAGAAGTGGTACAGTAAATCTTCCTATAGATATTGCGATTGTTAAAGCATTAAAACATGCTGTACAGCATCGTGATGAATTAAATACACGATTACGTAATTATAATGAGGATTTACGTCACTTCATGCAAAACTATAAAGGTGTGAAAATAAATTCACCACAAAATAGTGCACCTCACATTTTAAATGTAGGATTTGATGGCGTAAAAGGTGAAGTGCTGGTTAATGCGTTTTCTAAACTAGATGTTATGCTTTCTACAACAAGTGCATGTTCTTCTAAACGTGGACATTTGAATGAGGTGCTCTTATCTATGGATATTTCAGAATCGCGCATCGAAGGAAGTATCCGTATTTCTATGGGCGCTTTAACCTCTGATGAAGATATAAAGAATTTTAAAAAAGCATTCGAAACAGTATATGAAGAAATGAAGGAGTTGCTAAAACCATGATGTATGACCATATTTTAGTCAGATATGGCGAATTAACGTTAAAAGGTGCAAACCGCAAAATGTTTGTGAACAAATTGCGTTCTAATGTTAAACAAGCGTTAATGCCGCTTCAAGGCTACAATGTAAAAGCAAATAGAGACAGAATGTATATTGAAGTAACAAAAGAAGCAGACATCGAGGAAATGATGAGACGTATCAGTAAAGTGTTCGGTGTCAAATCTATCAGTCCGGTTATGAAAATCGACAAAGATGTAGAAACAGCAAAAGCACAAGCGAGCGACTTTGCGAAAACATACGCAGAAGGTGACTCTTTTAAAATTGATGTGAAACGTTCAGACAAACAATTCCAATATGACACATATCAATTACAACGAATTCTAGGCGGTGCAGTTTTAGAAAACAATCCGCAAGTACATGTCAATGTACGTCAACCAGATCATATAATCAAAACAGAAGTACGTTTAGACGCGATTTATATCTATGATCGTGTGATTGATGGTGCAGGAGGATTACCGGTTGGAACAGGCGGCAAAACTCTATTAATGCTTTCAGGTGGTATTGATTCTCCTGTAGCTGGCATGGAAATTATGCGTCGCGGTGTAACAATCGAAGCAATTCATTTCCACAGCCCGCCATTTACAAGTGAAAAAGCTAAAGAAAAAGTTATTGAGCTGACTCGTATTTTAGCTGAACATGTTGGTCCGATTAAACTGCATATTGTACCTTTTACAGAAGTACAAAAACAAATCAACAAAGTAGTCTATGATCGTTATACAATGACTTCAACTCGTCGAATGATGATGCGCATTGCAGATAAAGTTGTGCATAATATCGGCGCAGATGCTATTGTAAATGGAGAAAATTTGGGTCAAGTTGCCAGTCAAACACTCAAGAGCATTTATGCAATCAATCATGTAACAACAACACCTGTTTTAAGACCGTTATTGACGTTAGATAAAGAAGATATTGTCATTAAAGCGAAAGCATATGGTACTTATGAAACGTCTATTCAACCATTTGAAGATTGTTGTACTATTTTCACGCCGAAAAATCCGGTTACTGAACCAGATTTTAAAAAAGTTGAAAAATATGAAGGGGTTTTCGACTTCAGTGAAATGATTGATCGTGCAGTTAATAACGTTGAGACAATTGAAATCACTAAAGATTATCAAAGTCAAAAAGATAAAGATACTGAAACGTTAATGCAAGATTTATTTTAAAATTTTTGTACTAACTTCGTTTCAACAAAGGGGATAATACAACATGGAATGGGACATAACTTTAATTATTGTTGTCATTGTATTTGGATTCCTAGCTGCTTTTATTGATTCGGTTGTGGGAGGCGGTGGATTGATTTCTACACCTGCTTTATTAGCCATCGGTATGCCGCCAGCTGTAGCATTAGGGACTAATAAATTAGCAAGTTCATTCGGCTCGCTGACAAGTGCATTGAAATTTATCCGATCAGGTAAAGTGGATTTAAAGATTGTCGGCAAGCTGTTTCCTTTTATATTCATAGCAGCAGCAGGCGGTGCAAGTTTAGCATCATTTTTACCTGCATCAGTTTTAAAACCGCTTGTTATAGTAATTTTAACAGTGGTAATGATTTATACATTGATGCGTAAAGACTGGGGCAGTATCAGAACATATCAAAAGCTCTCACCAGGCAAAGCCTTTTTATTTACTATCGTATTGTTGTGTATCGGATTTTATGACGGTTTTTTAGGCGGCGGTACAGGATCATTTTTCCTATTTACATTATTAATAGTCGGTTTTGACTTTTTAAGTGCAGCAGGCAATGCGAAAGTTTTAAATTTTGCTTCTAATATTGGAGCATTATTGCTCTTTATCATTTTAGGAAAAGTGGATTATGGCATTGGATTATTGATGGCAGTAAGCATGATAATAGGCTCTTATGCTGGCGCACAATTTGCTTTGCGGCAAGGTGTCGGTTATGTTAAAGCGTTGTTTGTAATAGTTACAAGCGCTTTGATTTTGAAAAATATATATGATTATGTATATCAATGGTTGTCATAAAGTATAGAAGATGTCTTGAACTCGTAATGAGTTGAAGACATCTTTTTTAATAGGGCAGTGTATATATTGTTTGTACAGGAAATAGAGGCTTTATGGGTTGTTCAGTTATAAAAAATATATCTGTACGAACCATAATCATTGGTCATCTAAGATTGATATCGTTATAATTAGGGTAGTAGAAATAAATAACAGAATCTTAGGAGGTCGTTTATTTTATGGTACAAATTACATTCGGCGGAGATCCCGTAACATTATCAGGCAACCCAGTGGAAGAAGGTCAAACAGCGCCAGATTTCACAGTTGTAAACAACGATTTAGAAGAAGTGACACTAAAAGATTATGATGGCAAGAAAAAATTAATCAGTGCTGTGCCTTCAATTGATACAGGTGTATGTGACAAACAAACACGTAAATTTAATGAAGAAGCTTCTTCTGAAGAAGGCGGCGTTGTATTAACTATCTCTGAAGACTTGCCTTTCGCACAAAAAAGATGGTGTGCAGCAAGCGGATTAGATAACGTTATTTTATTAAGTGACTACCAAAAACATTCATTTGGTAAAAACTTCGGTGTGCTAATGGAAGGTTTAGAATTATTAGCACGTTCTGTATTTGTTTTAGATAAAGATAATAAAGTTGTATATTCAGAAATCGTGAGTGAAGGAACTGACTTCCCTGATTTTGAATCAGCTTTAAAAGCTTATAAAGAATTAGACTAATAAATAAGACAAATAGTTGTTGTAAATAAATATTAGATTAGACTGCTCATAATTAGTGCTAGTAGTACTCATTGATTATGAGCAGTCTTTTTAGGAAGGGTTTTAATATGGCTGAAGAAAAAACTATAATGGAACGATTGTTTCAAGAATTAGATAGTAAGACAAAAGCATTAAATGAGGAGAACGGACAGAGTTTTATAGAGAATCTTGGATTAGCAATGGAAGATATCTATCAAAATAACAGAGAGTTATTAGAACAAGCCACTCTAGCAGACAGACGTAAAGCTTTTCAATTCGCATATCTCAGTCTGATGCAACAACAAGAAATTCAAGCCAATCATCAAATTACACCAGATTCAATTGGTTTAATTTTAGGTTATTTAGTTGAAAGATTTACTGAAGGCAAAAAAGAATTAAACATTGTTGATTTGACAAGCGGTAGCGGTCATTTAAGTGCAACGGTTCATGAGGTATTGAAAGAACAAACTTTAATGCATCATTTAGTTGAGGTAGATCCTGTTTTATCACGCGTCAGTGTACATCTTGCTAATTTCTTAGAAATACCTTTTGATGTTTATCCTCAAGATGCAATTATGCCATTACCTTTCGAAGAAGCGGATGTAGTAATCGGGGATCTTCCAGTAGGATATTATCCGGTAGATGATCGCAGTCATGAAATGAAACTTGGTTTTGAAGAAGGGCATAGTTATGCACATTATCTATTGATTGAACAGGCTGTAGAAGCGTTAAGAGGAAGCGGTTATGCTTTCTTAGTAGTACCTAGCAATATCTTTGAAGGAGATAATGTAAAACAGCTTGAAAAATTCATTGCAACAGATACAGAAATGCAAGCATTTTTAAACCTTCCCAAAACATTATTCAAGAGTGAAAATTCACGTAAATCTATTTTGATATTACAGAAAAAAGAAAGTGGCGTAACGCACTCTGTTGAGGTATTGCTTGCTAATATTCCTGATTTCAAAGATCCTCAACAATTCCAAAAATTTATGGGTGAATTAAACGAGTGGCTGCAACAAAATCATCACAAAATTTAACTGTAACAATCTTGTATTTGAACTGTATTAATGGTTAAATAGATATGGTAAAAGAAAATGGAAAAATTGGAGGCATAATCTTATGTCAAATTTAGTTTTAGCGATTAACGCAGGCAGCTCATCATTGAAATTTCAACTTATCGAAATGCCTGAAGAGAAATTAGTCAGTAAAGGATTAATTGAAAGAATCGGTCTCAAAGGTTCAAAGATTACTGTTGAATATGACGGTCGTAAATTTACAGATGAAAAAGAAATTAATGACCATGTACAAGCTGTAAATGTCATGTTAGATAATTTAATCGATTTAGGTATTATTCGTGATATTAATGATATCGATGGCACAGGTCATCGTGTTGTACACGGTGGGGAACTTTTCCCTGAATCAGCATTGGTTACAAATGATGTTGAAAAACAAATTGAATCACTTACTGAACTTGCACCATTGCATAACCCAGCGAACTTGATGGGTATTCGTGCATTCCGCAAGCTATTGCCGAGTATCCCGCATGTGGCAGTATTTGATACATCATTCCACCAAACTATGCCAGAACAAGCTTATTTATACAGTTTACCGTTCCATTATTATAAAGACTACGGTATTCGTAAATATGGTTTCCACGGTACGAGTCATAAATATGTATCTCAACGTGCTGCTGAAATTTTAGGAAAACCAATTGAGGAATTACGTATCATTTCATGTCATATCGGTAATGGTGCATCTATCGCTGCAATCGACGGCGGCGAATCAGTTGATACTTCAATGGGCTTCACACCGTTAGCAGGGGTTACTATGGGTACACGTTCAGGTGATATTGACCCAGCATTAATTCCTTATATTATGGAAAAAACTGGTAAGAGTGCAGAAGCTGTATTAGACATCTTAAACAAAGAATCAGGTCTACTTGGTATCTCTGGTACTTCAAGTGACTTGCGTGATTTAGAACAAGATGCTGAAGAAGGCAAAACACGTGCTCAACTTGCATTAGATGTTTTCGCTTCAAGAATCCATAAATACATTGGTTCATATGCAGCTAAAATGCATGGAGTAGATGTTGTAATTTTCACAGCCGGTGTTGGAGAAAATTCTGATGAAGTACGTGCTCGTGTATTAGAAGGTCTAGAATTCATGGGTGTTTATTGGGATCCTAAGAAAAATGCTCAATTACATGGCACTGAAGGGTTTATCAATTATCCTCACTCTCCAGTAAAAGTCATTGTTATTCCAACAAATGAAGAAGTTATGATTGCAAGAGATGCTGTTAAATTCGGCAGCTTATAATTAAAAAATCCAGATGATAGTTTGTTTCTTGTTATAAATAAGAGAAAGCTATCAACTGGATTTTTTTGTTATTTTTGCAAAAAGAATCCCAGAACAGACCTTTTAACATCTGTTCTGGGTTGTTTTAACTTAAATATTTCACTGTGTATATACTTATTTATTATCTTGCTTGGTATTGTTTGCGTAATTCTTCTGTTGCAACTTGTGGTTGGAAATCTTCAGGCATTTCTTCTGTACGAACAACTAACACATCACAAGGAGAGTGACGTACAATTGCTTCAGATACAGAGCCTACAATAAATCTTTCAACAGCATTTAAACCAGATGTACCGCAAATTACTAAGTCTGCGTCTACTTCTTTAGCAATTTTTTTAGGAATAATTGCTTTAGGAGAACCAAACTCTAATAATGTTTCTACATCTTTTACGCCTTCATTATGTGCGAATTCTTTATAACCTTTAAGTAATTCTTCTGAGAATTGTTTTGATTTCTCAGTAAATTGAACGTCATAGACCTCATAAGAAGTATACGTTCTTGAATCAATAACATTTGTAATAATGAGTTTAGCATCATTACGTTTTGCAACTTCTACCGCTTTATTGAATGCCCATTCTGCTTCTTGTGATCCATCAACGGCGATTAAAATATGTTTGTAAGTTAACATCGTAAATGACCTCCTTCTTCTATTCAATCTTATTTTATCACAGTTGACAGAATATTAGAAACTATTATATAAAACGAAATATTTACAATTAAGTGAAGGTTGCAATATTCTTATAATTCGTAATAATTTAAACTTATCGATATTTATTAGCATAATGATTGCGCTTTCACTCTATTCGCGTTACGATAATGCATGGGAGGTGTACGGAATGAAAATAGGTATTCCAAAAGAGATAAAAAATAATGAAAACAGAGTAGGTTTATCACCAAGTGGTGTGCATGCATTAGTTGAGAAAGGGCATACTGTGCTTGTCGAACACACTGCTGGAGAAGGTTCATTCTTTACGGATGAAGATTATAAAGCTGTAGGTGCTGAAATTGTAAATAGTGCCGGAGAAGCTTGGGATGTAGAAATGGTTATTAAGGTTAAAGAACCAATCAAAGAAGAATATCAATACTTCAGAGAAGATTTAATCTTATTCACTTATTTACACTTGGCAAACGACAAAGAATTGACTCAAGCATTAGCTGACAACAAAGTTGTAGCAATTGCTTATGAAACTGTTCAATTGCCAGATAACTCATTACCATTATTAACACCAATGAGTGAAGTTGCAGGAAGAATGGCAGCGCAAATCGGTGCGCAATTCTTGCAAAAATTCTACGGAGGTAAAGGTATTTTATTTTCTGGTATTCCTGGTGTTCCAAAAGGTAATGTAACAATTATCGGTGGTGGCCAAGCAGGTACAAATGCTGCTAAAATCGCTTTAGGTTTAGGTGCAAACGTAACAATCTTAGACGTTAACCCTAAACGTTTACAAGAGCTTGAAGATTTATTTGATGGACGTGTTAACACTATCATGTCTAACCCATTGAATATCGAAGAAGCTGTAGTAAACAGTGACTTTGTAATCGGTGCAGTATTAATTCCTGGTGCAAAAGCACCAAAACTAGTTACTGAAGATATGGTTAAACAAATGAAAGACGGTTCAGTTATGGTTGACATTGCAATTGACCAAGGCGGAATCTTCGAAACTTCAGACCATGTCACTACTCATGATGATCCAACTTATATCAAACATGGTGTAGTTCACTATGCAGTAGCTAACATGCCAGGTGCGGTTCCACGTACTTCTACAGTTGGTTTAAACAATGCTACTTTACCTTATGCATTGCAAATTGCTAACAAAGGTTATTTAGATGCATTACGTGATAACCAACCATTATCTTTAGGATTAAACGTTTATGACGGCAAAGTTACAAATGAAGGTGTCGCTAAAGCGCTTGATCTTCCGTATACACCAGTAGATAAAGCATTAATTTAATTCAATTAGAATAATTAATGGGATGTCACAGAGGATGAATTAGTTTTCCTCAATAAACATCAATATAAAAGCTCCAGCAATTCTGTTTAGGGTTTTACAGAATATGTTGGAGCTTTTTCTTATAAAAAACAGATTTGCATATTAGCAAACCTGTTTTTTAAAAGTATTATTTTTCGTAGTGTGTTAATATTTCGTGTCCGTCTTCTGTAACTAAAATATCGTCTTCAATTCGAACACCGACTTCATTAGGAACATAAATTCCTGGTTCAACTGTAACGACCATACCTGGAACAAATTTATTCGTATTATGTGAAGCTACATCTTGATATTCATGTTCTTCTAATCCTAGGCCGTGACCTAAACGGTGAACGAAATATTCGCCATAGCCTGCTTCTGATATAATACCGCGCGCTTTCTTATCAACGTCTCCAATTACAACACCTGGTTTAATCATATCAATCGCTTCTTTTTCAGCTTTAAGCACGATATCATATACTTCTTTAGCTTTTTGATCAGGAGTACCAAAAGGTACTGTACGTGTCATATCACTGCAGTATTGCTCATAAACGACACCTAAATCAAATAGTACATACTCATCTTTTTGCAATTCACGGTCACCAGGAACACCATGCGGTGAAGCAGCATGATCGCCGAATAAAACCATAGTATCAAAGCTCATTTGATCTACGCCGTATTTTGTTTGGATTTCATATTCGATATGGCGTACGACTTGTTTTTCAGTTACACCTTCTTTTAAGAAGTTAACTCCGATTTCAATACATTTGTCAGCAAGCTCAGCTGCTTTTTTGATTTTATCGATTTCCTCTGATGTTTTAACGTTTCTAAGGGCTTTAATCGTTCCGTCAATATCTCCGAAAGTTTCAACACCAAAACCATCAATTAATTCTTTTTGACGTTTTAATGTTAAATGTTCATTTTCAACGAGTAATTTATCAAAATGGTAATCTACTAGTTTGAAAGGGTCTTCTCCATCTGCATTTCCTACAACTTTGCCTTTAAATGGAGATGCTTTTACTTCTTCTACTTCAAGTTTTGGAACAAAAAGAACTTGTTCACCTTCAGCAGTAATTAACAAAGCTAATAAACGTTCATGCGGCTCGCTTAAATAGCCTGTAAAATAAAAAACATTTAATGGTGTCGTAATCCAAGCAGCACCTGCGTCTTGATTACGTATTTCTTTTACTATTTCATCTGTCTTCACAATCCATCAACCTCCATATTTATAATTAATTATAGTTTAGTCTACATTCGCATATAATTCAAAAGGTGAGGGATTGTTTTTAGTGAAAAGAGGGAAGATGTTATAATATAATCAATAAAATGAACATAGGGGGATTATTAATGAAATTATCATTCCATGGACAATCAACAATTTATTTTGAAGCGAACGGCAAGAAAGTCATCGTAGACCCATTTATTACAGGTAATGAATTATCTGATTTGAATGCAGAAGAAGTTGAAGTCGATTATATCGTATTGACACATGGTCACGGAGATCATTTTGGAGATACTGTAGAAATAGCTAAAAAAAATAATGCCACTGTTGTAGGTTTAGCTGAAGTAGCAGATTATTTATCTACATCACAAGGTGTTGAAAATGTGCATCCTATGAACATTGGCGGTAAATGGGAATTTGAATTTGGTTCAGTGAAATATGTACAAGCATTTCACAGCTCAAGTTTAACGAATGAAGACGGAATTCCTGTTTATTTAGGTGCTTCTACTGGATTAATTTTAGAAGTAGATGGCAAGACAATTTATCATTGCGGCGATACAGGATTATTCAGTGATATGAAGTTAATTGCAGATCGTCATCCAGTAGACGTATGTTTTGTTCCAATCGGCGATAACTTTACGATGGGAATTGAAGATGCAAGTTATGCGATTAATGAATTTATTCAACCTAAAATTTCGGTGCCAATTCATTATGATACTTTCCCTTATATTGAACAAAATCCAGAAGACTTCAAGAAATTAGTAAATAAAGGTGAAGTTCAAATATTAAAACCAGGTGAAGAAGTGAAATTTGATTAAATTGAAACCAAAAATGCTTGTACAGTTTAATTGCTGTACAAGCATTTTTATTATTTAACAATTAATACAGGGATATGAGCACGTTTAGCTACTTTATGGCTGACGCTGCCTAATACGAATTTCTTTTTCGCTTGAGCCTTGCGGTTACTTACAACTAAAACATCATAGTCGCCGCTATTCGCAAATTTCACAAGTTCTTCTTTTGGGTTGCCGCGCACAATGATTTCATCATAATCAATGCCGTACTCATCTAAAATATCACGCGTCGGTTGCAAATCTTTGCTTCGCTCTGCAGTTAATTCATTTAAATGAACTCCACCTTTAATAGATGCTTGTGCATCTTGTTCTGAAATCGCATTCAAAATTGTAACAATTGTGCCTTCTCCAGATAATTTTTGAACATTTTCCAGTGCTTTTTTATTTTCTAAATCCGTGTCAACACCGAGTAGTATGTTTTTATACATCTCAATCCCTCCTTAGTTTCTATTCTAATAAAGATGTAACAATTTTTCCAATTAAATTTATGTCCAAATTATTAAAAAGCTTTTTCTTGCTAAATTAAATTCTTATATTAGAGAAGGTTTCAATCAAATGTTAAAATCACTTGTGATATTGTTTCGATTTTTAGAGTAAAGCAAGTTATAATGATAATAAGAGAAAGCAGAGAATGAGGGAAGTAAGATGACAAAACATGAGCAAATTCTGGCACATATCGAATCTTTAGCTGTAGGAAAGAAAATCTCTGTAAGAAAGATTGCTAAAGATTTAGAGGTTTCAGAAGGTACAGCATATCGCGCTATTAAAGATGCTGAGCAATTAGGTTTAGTTGCAACAATAGATAGAGTAGGCACTGTAAGAATTGAAAAGAAAAGTCGTGAACAAATCGAACATCTTACATTTGGTGAAATTGTAAAAATCATTGATGGTCAAGTATTAGCAGGTAGAGATGGTTTGCATAATACGTTAACTAAATTTGCGATAGCAGCTATGAAACTTGAGAACGTGGTTAAATATTTAACGAAACATACATTGTTAATAGTCGGTAACCGAACTGATGTACAAATGGAAGCCTTAAAACACGGCAGCGCAGTGCTTATTACAGGGGGTTTTAATACAACTCCTGAAATTAAAAAGTATGCTGACGAACATAACCTTCCGATTCTTTCGTCAAATTATGATTCGTACCTAGTAGCAAATATGATTAACAGAGCGATGTACAATCAAATTATTCGAAAAGAAATTTTGATTGTTGAAGATATAGTTAAGCCAGTTTCAGAAGAAACAGTAGCGAAAGAAGATATGTTAGTGTCTGATTTGAAAAAGCGTTCACAACAAACAGGCCACTCTCGATTTCCTGTAGTAGATGATGACTGGAAACTAGTTGGTATTGTTACAAGTAAGGATATAATTGCGAAAGATTCTGATGAAAGTATTCAAAAAGTAATGACAAAACCTGTTTTGAACGTGCAGAATTCAACGACTGTTGCGAGTTGCGCACATATGATGATATGGGAAGGGATTGAACTTTTGCCTGTCACTACGATTAATAAAAAGTTGTTGGGAGTCGTATCTCGTGAGGATGTATTAAGAGCGATGCAATTAATCGGCAGACAACCGCAAGTAGGCGAAACGATTAATGATCAAGTCGCTAAATATATTTCTATAAATAAAGATAGTATTACTGTCGATGTCGCACCTCAATTAACAAGCCAATACGGTACATTAAGTAAAGGAGCATTTGTGGCAATCATTGAAGAAACGATTCGTTATAAAATGCGCCAATTAAAAAAACAAGAAGTTATGATTGAAAGTTTAAGTATCATGTATTTGAAAACAGTTTCGATCGAAACTGAACTAGAAATACAATACAACATGTTAGATATAGGACGGCATTTTGCTAAAATAGAGGTCAGTATGATGAACGGCCAAACACCAGTGGCTAAAGCATTGACAATATGTCAAATGTTGGAAAGCTAGATAGAAGAGGAGACGTAAAAATGAACAATTTTAATGAAATTATGGATACCATTGCAGATGCAGATACGATTATTATTCACAGACATGTGCGTCCAGACCCGGATGCTTATGGTTCACAATTAGGCTTAAAATCTTATCTTCAATTAAAATTTCCTGATAAAACAATCTATGCAGTAGGTGAGAGTGAACCTTCTTTAGATTTCATGGGAACTTTTGATGCAGTGAAAGATGATGATTATAAAAATGCGCTTGTAATCGTCTGCGACACAGCAAATTCACCTAGAATTGATGATCAGCGTTTTGATAAAGGTCAAAAATTGATTAAAATAGACCATCATCCGCCAGTTGATCAATACGGAGACTTAAACTACGTTAATATAGATGCTTCCTCTACAAGTGAAATTATTTTTGATTTGATTTCATATTTTAATGATTCATCTATTATCAATGAAAATACAGCCAAACTGTTATATCTAGGAATTGTCGGAGATACAGGACGCTTCTTCTTCAACAATACAACACCGCATACAATGCAAGTTGCAGCTGAACTATTGAAATATCCTTTTGACCACAGTGCAGAATTAAATAAGATGGCTGAAAAGGATCCTAAATTAGCACCGTTCCAAGGCTATGTTTTACAAAACTTCGACTTGAATGAAAATGGATTTGCGAAAGTGCAAATTACTGAAGATGTCTTGAGACAATATGGTTTAGTACCTAATGAAGCTTCTCAATTTGTTAATACAATCTCAGATTTACGCGGTTTAAAAGTATGGGTATTTGCAGTAGATGAAGGTTCTGAAATTCGTTGCAGATTACGTTCAAAAGGAATTGTTATCAATGATATCGCTCAAAAATTTGGAGGCGGTGGTCATCCGAATGCATCAGGTGTTTCAGTAGATAGTTGGCAAGAATTTGATGCACTTGCAGCTGAATTAAATAAAAGAGCTGAAGAGAATTAATGATTAAAAGGAGGAATGGTTGCAGTGAAGGCAAATCTTAATATTCATACTGCTTATGACTTGCTCAATTCAAGTTTAAAAGTTACGGATGTTATCCAAAAGGCTGTGCAAGAAGGTTATGAGTCTTTGGCAATTACAGATACAAATGTACTGCATGCTGTTCCTCAATTTTATGATGCAAGCATCAAGGCGGGTATTAAACCTATTTTTGGTATGACAGTTCATTTAAGTGATGGACTTACTGAGTTAGAAACTGTTTTGCTTGCCAAAAATGAAGCGGGATTGAAGTCGCTTTATCAATTGTCTTCTGCTATTAAGGTACAAGAAAAATACTCAACACCAATTGAATGGTTGAAAAAATATCAAGATGACGTAGTTATTATTTTTAAAAATGTGACTTCCGAACAAATGAACCTTGTGCATCATTTTGAGCAGCACCCTGATTTGTATGTTGATCATCAAAGCAGTGGCGCAGCTGAAAGATTAGATTTGAACATGGTGTACTTGCAAGAGGCAAGATATCTCAATTCTGAAGATGCTGACACACTCAGTGCTTTAAATGCAATTAAGGATAATCAAACGATAGATTTAGTGAATACAGGTAATAATCATCATGCCCATTTTTATTCTCAAAAAGAAGTAGAGGATTTAGGATTATCGACTGATATTATTGAAAATACTGAGTCGCTTGCAGCGTTATGTACTGCAGAAATTAATTATCATCAACCGCTTCTACCTCAATTCAAAACACCGGATAATAGTTCTTCTAAAACGTATTTATGGAAAATTTTAGAGCAATCATTAAAAAAAATGAATCTTGATCAGCCAAAATACCGTGAACGCTTAGAGTATGAATTCAATATTATTACTAAAATGGGTTATGAAGACTACTTTTTGATCGTTAGTGACTTAATCCATTACGCCAAAACACATAATGTCATGGTAGGGCCTGGACGTGGTTCTTCTGCAGGTTCGCTTGTCAGTTATTTATTAAATATAACAACGATAGACCCATTGCGTTATAATCTGCTTTTCGAGCGATTCTTGAATCCAGAACGTGTCACAATGCCAGATATTGACATCGATTTCGAAGATACACGACGTGAAAAAGTCATTCAATACGTGCAAGAGAAATATGGTGATTACCATGTGTCTGGTATTGTGACATTCGGGCATCTGCTCGCAAAAGCAGTTGCACGAGATGTCGGCAGAATTATGGGGTTTGAAGAATCTACACTAAGTGAAATCTCCAAGTTAATCCCATCTAAATTAGGCATTACTCTCAACGAAGCGTATCAAAATGAAAATTTCAAAGAATTTGTCCATCGTAATCATCGGCATGAAAAATGGTTTGAGTTAAGTAAAAAATTAGAAGGTCTTCCAAGACATACGTCAACTCATGCTGCAGGTATTATAATTAATGATCGCCCTTTATATGAACACGTCCCATTATTGATGGGGGATACAGGTTTATTGACACAGTGGACAATGACGGAAGATGAAAAATTAGGGCTATTGAAAATTGACTTTTTAGGATTGAAAAACTTATCTATTATTCATCAAATAATTAATCAAGTAAAAAAAGATTTGAATGTTTCTATCGATATAGAAGCAATCCCATTTGATGATCCTAAAGTTTTTGAAATGCTTTCACGCGGAGATACAACAGGTCTTTTCCAATTAGAATCAGAAGGTGTAAGACAAGCTTTAAAAAGATTGCAACCGCAACATTTTGAAGACATTGTAGCGATGACTTCATTATACCGACCTGGGCCAATGGAGGAAATTCCGACTTATATTACGAGACGTCATGATCCATCAAAAGTACAATATCTGCATCCAGATTTAGAACCTATTCTGAAAAATACGTATGGCGTCATAATTTATCAAGAGCAGATTATGCAGATAGCGAGTAAATTCGCAGGATTCAGTTATGGTGAAGCGGATATTTTAAGACGTGCGATGAGTAAGAAAAATAGAGCTGTACTTGAAAGTGAAAGACAACATTTTATTGATGGAGCAAATTTAAACGGCTATTCAGAACAATTAAGCAAACAAATATTTGATTTAATTTTAAAATTTGCGGATTATGGATTTCCTAGAGCACACGCGGTCAGTTATTCAAAAATTGCATATACAATGGCCTATTTAAAAGTGCATTATCCGAATTATTTCTATGCCAATATACTGACTAACTCAATCGGTAATGATAAGAAAACTGAATTAATGGTGACTGAAGCAAAATCAATAAATCTAAAAATACTACCGCCTGATATTAATGAGAGCAACTGGTATTATAGAGCAACTTCAAAAGGTATTTATTTATCGCTCGGTGCTGTTAAAGGCGTCGGGTATCAAAGTGTGAAGGCCATAGT
Source organism: Staphylococcus condimenti (assembly GCF_001618885.1). Classification (NCBI taxonomy): domain Bacteria; kingdom Bacillati; phylum Bacillota; class Bacilli; order Caryophanales; family Staphylococcaceae; genus Staphylococcus; species Staphylococcus condimenti. The sequence goes on from NZ_CP015114.1 coordinate 171,691, forward strand.
GGATGAAAGATATGAGCATGGAAAGTATAAGGATTTCTTTGATTTGACGCGGAGATTGCCAAATAGAGTTAAAACACGTAAGTTGTTGGAATCACTTATTTTAGTGGGAGCTTTTGATCAGTTCAATGAAAATCGTGCAACACTTCTATCGACATTAGATCAAGTATTGGATGGAGCAAATAACGTAGAACAAGACGAACTGTTGTTTGAATTTGTTACTCCTAAGGAAAGTTATCAAGAAAAAGAAGAACTGCCTGATAAAGTATTAAGTGATTTTGAAAAAGAACATCTCGGTTTCTATATTTCGAAACATCCGATTGAAAAATTATTTGAAAATAAACAGCTACTTGGTATATATAAACTTTCAAATGCTAAGAATAATCAACCCATATTAGTTCAAGTTGATAAAATGAACCGTATACGTACTAAAAACGGACAACCTATGGCATTTGTAACTTTGAATGACGGTATCAAAACATTAGACGGTGTCATATTCCCGAATGTTTTTAAACAAATTGAAAATGTTTTGGAAGAGCATGATACATTTATTGTGCGTGGTAAATTTGAGGAACGTCAAAACCAGTCACAGTTAATTATCAATCAATTAGAAACTTTGGATACCTTTGAACAGCAAAAATTCGAGTTTGCAAAAATGTTAGTCCTACGTAATGTAGACGAAAACATGTTAGATTTCGATAATGCAGAAATAATGAATAATCGCGATACAATTCCAGTAAATTTATATCATGTAAAAGATAATAGAATGGAACAGATAGGTGCAGTAGAAAGAAATATAGAAACAATTGAAAAATTTATTGAGGCCATTCCGCCGGAAAATGTCAGAATCATTTAATCTGATACATTTAATTCAATGCTAAGCGCAATGCTTAGCATTTTTTAATTACAAAATGAAAAGAGAGAGAAAGTTATAATTAATATAAACCTTTCTTAGATAAAGGGATAATTGTGTTATAATCGTTTTATATTTTGATATAAATACCAAAACTTGTATGATAAAAAGACACTAACAATAAGTTATAAATTAAATCATATAAACATTTTAAATACAGATGATCCAAGTGTCATTTAGTTTTTTAAAATAGTTAAAACAAAGGAGCGATTTACTTGTCTTTAAGAGATGAAGCACTTGAAATGCATAAAAAGAATCAAGGGAAACTAGAAGTTACACCTAAAGTAAAAGTGACCAACAAAGAAGAATTAAGCTTAGCTTACTCTCCAGGCGTGGCAGAGCCATGTAAAGAAATCTATGAAGATCCTCGTAAAGTATATGATTATACAGCAAAAGGCAATACAGTAGCTGTAATTACTGACGGAACAGCTGTTTTAGGGCTTGGAAATATTGGTGCTGAGGCGAGTATTCCAGTCATGGAAGGTAAAGCTGTACTATTTAAAAGTTTTGCTGGTATCAATGGGGTGCCGATTGCATTAGATACAACAGAAACTGAAGAAATTATTAAAACAGTAAAATATTTACAACCTAATTATGGCGGTATTAACTTAGAAGATATTTCAGCACCTCGTTGTTTTGAAATTGAAAATCGTTTGAAAAAAGAAACAAAAATTCCTGTCTTTCATGATGATCAACACGGTACAGCCATTGTTACAATGGCAGGTTTGATGAACGCTTTACGAATTACAGATAAATCACTTTCAGACATCAAAGTGGTATTAAATGGCGCAGGAGCAGCAGGTATTGCTATTGTTAAATTATTGTATTCATATGGTGTTAGAAATATGATTATGTGCGATTCTAAAGGCGCTATCTATGAAGGACGTCCATATGGTATGAATCCTACAAAAGATTTTGTAGCAGAATGGACAAATAAAGATAAAAAAGAAGGTAAGCTTTCGGATGTGATTGAAGGTGCAGATGTATTTATTGGTGTGTCTGTAGCAAACGCACTTTCTCAAGATATGGTAAAATCAATGAATGAAGACAGTATTATATTTGCAATGGCCAATCCTAACCCTGAAATTACACCTGATGATGCTAAAGCAGCAGGGGCTAAAGTAGTGGGAACTGGACGTTCAGATTTCCCTAATCAAATCAATAATGTTTTGGCGTTCCCAGGTATTTTCAGAGGTGCTTTGGATGTCGAAGCAACACATATTAATGAAAAAATGAAACAAGCTGCTGTTTCGGCGATTGCAGATTTAATTCAGCCTGATGAATTATCACCGGATTATTGTATTCCAGCGCCATTTGACAGACGTGTTGCACCATCAGTTGCACGTAATGTTGCTAAGGCTGCTATGGAATCTGGAGTGTCTAGGGTTGAAGTTGATCCAGATGAAATATACAATAAAACGATGAGATTAACTGATATTTAATTAGAAAATTTATTTTTCAAAGAGCTGTTATGCGGTTAGAAGCGGCATAATAGTGGTGTGGAGGTTGACCAATGTTTAAAGATTTTTTTAATCGAGGCAGTAAAAAGAAAAAATATGTTACTGTGCAAGATTCAAAACAGAACGATGTTCCGACAGGTATCATGACGAAGTGCCCAAATTGTAAAAAAATCATGTATACCAAAGAACTTTCTGAAAATCTCAATGTATGTTTCAATTGCGACCATCACTTATCGTTGACTGCATATAAACGTATTGAGGCAATTTCGGATGAAGGAACTTTTAAAGAATTTGATAAAGGGATGACTTCTGCAAATCCTTTAGATTTTCCGGGATATGAAGAAAAAATTACAAAAGACCAAGAAAAAACAGGCTTAGACGAAGCGGTTGTGACTGGTACAGCTGAATTAGGCGGTGTTGAATATGGTGTTGCGGTTATGGATGCGAGATTCAGAATGGGCAGTATGGGATCTGTAGTTGGTGAAAAAATTTGTCGAATTATAGATTATTGTACTGAACATCGTCTGCCATTTATTTTATTCTCAGCAAGCGGCGGTGCCAGAATGCAAGAAGGTATTATCTCATTGATGCAAATGGGGAAAACAAGTGTATCATTGAAACGTCATTCTGATGCTGGACTATTATACATTTCATATATTACTAATCCGACAACAGGCGGCGTATCTGCAAGTTTTGCTTCTGTCGGCGATATTAATTTATCTGAACCCAAAGCTCTTATTGGTTTTGCAGGCCGCAGAGTTATCGAACAAACAATTAATGAAAAGTTGCCAGATGATTTCCAAACTGCAGAATTCCTATTAGAACACGGTCAATTAGATAAAGTAGTTCATCGAAAAGAAATGCGAAGCACTTTAGAAACAATTTTAAAAATGCATGCTGGACAAGAGGTGAATAAAGATGCTTGATTTTGAGAAGCCATTATTTGAAATAAAAAATAAAATAGATGCTTTGAAAGAATCGCAAGAGAAAAATGATGTCGATTTACAAGAGGAAATTGACATGTTAGAAGCGTCTTTAGAAAGAGAAACTGAAAAAATATACATGCATTTAAAACCATGGGATCGTGTACAATTAGCTAGATTACAAGAAAGACCAACTACTTTAGATTATATTTCATATATTTTTGATGAATTTATAGAATTACATGGTGATAGAAATTATCGTGATGATCCTGCGATGATTGGTGGCATCGGCTATTTAAATGGTCAGCCTGTCACAGTAATTGGACAACAGCGCGGTAAAGATACTAAAGATAATATTTATCGTAATTTTGGTATGGCACATCCTGAAGGATATAGAAAAGCATTGCGTTTGATGAAGCAAGCTGAAAAATTCGGTCGTCCAATTTTCACATTTATTGATACTAAAGGTGCATATCCAGGTAAAGCAGCAGAGGAAAGAGGACAAAGTGAGTCTATCGCTAAGAATTTGATTGAAATGGCAAGTTTAAAAGTACCTGTGATTTCATTAGTTATTGGTGAAGGCGGTAGCGGGGGTGCCTTAGGTATTGGTATTGCTAATCGTGTGTTAATGTTAGAAAATAGTACTTACTCTGTAATTTCACCTGAAGGCGCAGCAGCGTTGTTATGGAAAGATAGCAACTTATCCAAAATCGCTGCTGAAACAATGAAAATTACAGCTCCAGACTTAAAAGAGCTACAAATTATAGATGATGTTATTCAAGAACCGCTCGGTGGTGCACACAAGGATGTTGAACTGCAAGCTGAACGTATTAAAACAGCGTTTACGAAACAGTTATCAGAACTTGAAGCATTAAATGGGCAAGAACTTGCTGATGATCGTTTTGAAAAATTCCGTCAAATTGGTGAATTTAAAGAACAATAAGGGTAAAGAGATTCTATACGCTTTTTAGCGATATAGAATCTCTTTTTTACTTTTCAAATGATAATTATTTGGAAATGACTACATCTTTCAACCAAAATTTCTATAAGAAATGACTGTATTGTTTATAATAAAATATACTAGAATTATCTATTGATTTTCACAAGAATATAATAAAGAATGTGGCTATATTTCGAAATCATAAATATAAAACGTTTACATTATAGAATGCATTGTATTTCTATGGATAAGCCTCTATTTTTATGGTATTTTTAATGTAAATCATACAAGTTAGGAAGGTCAGTCGTCATGAAAAAAATTGCAGTTTTAACAAGTGGCGGAGACGCACCGGGAATGAATGCTGCTATTCGAGCAGTTGTGCGTACAGCTATTTATAATGGGATTGAAGTTTATGGTGTATATCAAGGCTATCTAGGATTAATCAATGATGATCTTAAGAAACTTGAATTAGGATCAGTGGGTGATACTATCCAAAGAGGTGGTACATTCTTATATTCTGCACGTTGTCCAGAATTCAAAGACAAAGAAGTGCGTGCGAAAGCAATTGAGAATTTACGCGCTAGAGGGATCGATGGACTTGTTGTAATAGGTGGAGACGGTAGTTATCGTGGTGCGCAACGCATCAGTGAAGAATGTCCGGAAATACAAACTATCGGTATCCCTGGTACAATCGACAATGACATTCCAGGAACTGATTACACAATCGGTTTTGATTCAGCATTGAATACTATTATTGAATCTGTGGATAAAATCAGAGATACAGCTTCAAGCCATGCACGTACGTTTATTGTTGAAGTAATGGGACGAGATTGTGGTGATCTTGCATTATGGGCTGGCTTAGCTGTCGGAGCTGAAACAATCATTGTTCCTGAAGAAAAAGTAGATATTAAAGATGTTGCTGAAAAAATTGAAACTGGTATAAAACGTGGGAAAAAACACTCTATTGTCGTGGTGGCAGAAGGTGTTATGGGCGGACAAGTATGTGCTGATGAATTAGCAAAATACATTCACGTCGATGCACGTGTATCAGTTTTAGGTCATATTCAACGTGGAGGAAGCCCAACTGGTCAAGATAGAGTATTAGCATCAAGATTAGGCGGACATGCAGTTGAATTATTAATGGATGGTAAAACTGCGTTAGGTGTAGGTATTAAACAAAACCAACTTACACAAACTAAGTTTGAAGACATTTTTAATAACAAAGGAAGTAAATTTGATAAACAAATGTATAAACTTGCACAAGAACTATCAATTTAATTTATATTAATTTATAGTGAATTTATTAGGAGGCTTTAATAATGAGAAAAACTAAAATCGTTTGTACGATTGGACCTGCATCAGAATCTGAAGAAATGTTAGAAAAATTAATGAAAGCTGGCATGAATGTTGCGCGTTTAAACTTTTCACATGGTGATCATGCTGAGCATAAAGCGCGTATTGAACGTATCCGTGAAGTATCACAACGTTTGAATAAAACAATCGCAATTATGCTTGACACAAAAGGGCCAGAAATTCGTACTCATGACATGGAAAACGGCGTTATCAATTTAGAAAAAGGTAATGATGTTATTGTCAGCATGAAACAAGTATTAGGTACAGCTGATAAATTCTCAGTGACTTACGAAGATCTTATTAATGACGTAGAAATCGGTTCATTCATTTTACTTGATGATGGTCTTGTAGAATTAGAAGTTAAAGCTAAAGATAAAGAAAAAGGCGAAGTACTATGTGAAGTCTTAAACTCTGGTGAAATTAAAAACAAAAAAGGTGTTAACTTACCGAATGTAAAAGTAAATTTACCAGGTATCACAGAAAAAGATGCAGATGATATCAGATTTGGTATTGATGAGCATGTTGATTTTATCGCAGCAAGTTTTGTACGTCGTCCAAGTGACGTTTTAGATATCCGTAAAATTTTAGAAGAAGAACGCAACACAAACATTAGTATTCTTCCAAAAATTGAAAACCAAGAAGGTATCGATAACATTAAAGAAATTTTAGAGGTATCTGATGGTTTAATGGTAGCTCGTGGTGACATGGGTGTTGAAATTCCACCTGAAAATGTACCAGTTATCCAAAAAGACTTAATCAGACAATGTAATAAATTAGGTAAACCAGTTATTACAGCAACTCAAATGTTAGACTCTATGCAACGTAACCCACGTGCTACAAGAGCTGAAGCAAGTGACGTAGCAAACGCTATCTATGATGGTACAGATGCAGTTATGTTATCTGGTGAAACTGCTGCTGGTTTATATCCTGAAGAAGCAGTTAAAGCAATGAGAAACATTGCAGTTGCTGCTGAAGCTGCCCAAGATTATAAAAAATTATTAAATGACAGAACTAAATTAGAAGAAACTAACTTAGTAAATGCAATTGGTGTTTCTGTAGCACATACAGCACTAAACCTAAAAGTTAAAGCAATTGTAGCAGCTACTGAAAGTGGTAAAACAGCTAAAACAATTTCTAAATTCCGTCCGCATTCAGATATTATTGCTGTTACACCTAGCCCAGAAACTGCACGTCAATTAGCATTAGTATGGGGTGTGTTCCCAGTAGTTAAAAAAGGACGTAAAACTACTGATGCATTATTAAATAATGCGGTAGCTACAGCAATTGAAACTGGTCGTGTTCAAAACGGTGATTTATTAATTATCACAGCTGGTGTACCGACTGGTGAAAAAGGTACAACTAACATGATGAAATTACATTTAGTTGGTGACGAACTTGTTAAAGGCCAAGGTGTTGGTCGTAATTCAGTAGTAGGGAATGCAATCGTTGTTCAAGATGCAATTGAGTTAGAAGGAAGAGATCTTTCAAACAAAATCATCGTAACGCATTCAACTGATGAAACATTCGTACCTTATATTGAACAAGCAGCTGGTTTAGTTGCTGAAGAAGGCGGTATTACTTCACCAAGTGCAATCATCGGATTAGAACAAGGTATTCCAACAATCGTTGGTGCAAATAATGCCACAAAATTAATCGCAAATGATGTTGTGATTACTGTTGATGCTAATACTGGTCGTGTATATGACGGTTATGCAAACGTACTTTAATAATAAGTAATCAATAAATGAAAAGCCTCAAACCTGTTTTTTCAGGTTTGAGGCTTTTTTGTATACATATGGATTGTATCAAAATTGTAATAATAGTCAGATACTAATATGTAATAAAAAACAGGTATCTTCTGATAAAGATACCCATTCTCTATTTATTGAAATAAAGGTGCTTGAATTAATAAAAATTACCCTTGATGTTTCTTAACTTGTTGTGTATATCTCCAGTACATGAATCCTAATAAGATAAACCAAATAGGTGAAATGAAGATTGCTACACGTGTTACTGGGTTTACAAATAGTAACGCAAACACAAAGATGAAGAATAATAAGATAATGTAGCCTGAAATTCTGCCACCTGGTAATTTATAAGGTGATTTTTTGTGTTGTTCTGGTTCACGCTTTTGATATCTAATGTAAGCATAGATGATTAATCCCCATACAACTAAGAATAATACTGTTGAAATAGTAGTTACATACGTAAATACTAATGTTGCATCAGGGAAAATATAGTTCAATAATGCTGCAACTAATAATAGCGCACAAGAAACAAAAATTGCGATATGAGGTACACCATTTTTATTTGTAGATCTGAAAATTGGTGGTGCTTGTTCTTGTCTCGCTAAACCAAATAACATACGGCTGTTTGAGAAAATACCGCTGTTACAAGATGATGCAGCTGCTGTTAATACAACAAAGTTGATAATACCTGCTGCAAATAGGATACCTACTAAAGCAAATAGACGAACGAATGGACTTTCTGAAGGGTCTATTTTATTCCAAGGAATAATAGACATAATCACTGCTAATGAACCAACATAGAATAAAAGAATACGCATCGGCACACTATTGATAGCCTTCGGTATTGTTTTAGTTGGATCTTTAGTTTCTCCAGCAGTTACCCCTATAATTTCAATCCCTACAAATGAGAATAATGCCATTTGGAAGGACATGAAGAAACCTGTAGCCCCTTTAGGGAAAATACCATGTTCATACAAGTTAGTGAATGAAGCATGTCCGAATTGTGTTTTGAATGCCATTAATATCATTACAAGCCCAACCACAATCAATACAATAATTGTTGCGACTTTGATAATAGCAAACCAGAATTCTAATTCTCCGAAAATTTTGGCACTAAATAAGTTGAATGCCATCAGTAGTAGTACACAGAATAATGCACTTACCCAGTTCGGGATTTGCGGCCACCAGAAACTTACATATTTAGCAACTGCGGTAACTTCTGCCATCCCTGTTATAATCCAACAGAACCAATATGTCCATCCAGTTACAAACCCTGCAAAAGGCCCGATATATTCGTTTGTAACATCTGCGAATGATTTGAAATTAGTGTTGGAAATTAAAATTTCTCCTAATCCTCTCATAAACATAAACAACATTAACCCGATGATAATGTATGTTAATAATATGGAAGGACCTGTCATAGCAATCGTTTGTCCTGCCCCTAAAAATAACCCTGTGCCGATTGCGCCGCCAATTGCAATCAACTGAATGTGACGATTGCTAAGTTCTCTTTGTAAATTATTATTTGCCATATTCATAACAACTCCCTTTTTGCACCTCATAAATAATATGCACATATTTGGAAGTAATGACAAATGTTTTTTGCAAATAATGCAAATTTTCATGCAATTCACAATGAATTATAGTTATAATGAATGATAAATATTTAAAATGACACATCATAAAAAGTGTATTTTAAGGCACTTAAAGCAATTTAAATGTAATAAGTGTACTAGTGAAGGGCCTTTTAGTGATGAAATCCTTACAAATACTAGCTTGGCATGTATAATTACATGAATATAAGAGTTGCTTAATTGTTCACAAAATCGCGATAATTGGATATAATACTAAATGAAAGCCATTTCAATTTGTTATAGAAAAGGGGAAATTAATATGGCAGAATTACAAAAAAGTTTAGAAGGGGTAATTGCAGCTGAAACGAAAGTGAGCTCAATTATCGATAGCCAACTGACATATGCCGGTTACGACATCGATGATTTAGCAGAAAATGCTTCATTTGAAGAAATTGTCTTTTTACTTTGGAATTACAGACTTCCAACGCAAGAAGAATTAGATGAGTTGAAAGGAAAATTATACAAATATGCAACATTAGATGATAAAGTTTATGAGCATTTTGAAGATTATGCTACTAATCATGTTCATCCAATGACAGCATTAAGAACTTCTGTTTCATACGTTGCACATTTTGATGAAAATGCTGAAAGTGAAACAGACGAAGAAAAATTAGAACGCGCAATCAGAATTCAAGCAAAAATGGCTTCATTAGTTGCTTCATTCCAACGTGTTCGTGAAGGTAAAGATCCAGTTAAACCTAAAGAAGGTTTAAGCTATGCAGCTAACTTCCTATATATGTTACGTGGGGAAGTACCAACTGATATCGAAGAAGAAGCATTCAACAAAGCTTTAGTATTGCATGCAGACCATGAATTGAACGCATCAGCATTTACAGCACGTTGTGCAGTATCTTCATTATCAGATATGTACTCAGGTATTGTTGCTGCAGTCGGTTCATTAAAAGGGCCATTGCACGGTGGTGCAAACGAACGTGTTATGAATATGTTATCTGAAATCAAATCAGTTGATGATGTAGAACCATATTTAGACAAAAAATTCGAAAATAAAGAAAAAATTATGGGCTTTGGTCACCGCGTATACAAAGATGGTGATCCACGTGCGAAATATTTAAAAACAATGAGTAAGAAAATCACAGATGAAACAGGTCAAAAACACTTGTATGATATCTCAGTAAAAATTGAAGATATTATGAAAGAACGTACAGGTATTATTGCTAACGTTGATTTCTATAGTGCGACTGTTTATCATAGTATGAATATTCCACACGACTTATTCACACCTATTTTCGCAATCAGCCGTACTTCAGGTTGGTTAGCACATATCTTTGAACAATATAGAGATAACCGTATTATGAGACCACGTGCAAAATATATTGGTGAAACTAATCGTGTATATGTTCCAATTGAAGAAAGATAGATCATCTTGATTTAGATTCTGAAATTCAAGATTTAATATTTTAAGTAACGGAGGAATTATTAATGGCACCAGAAAAAATTGTTAAACAAGAAGACGGTTTACTAGTACCAAATAACCCAATTATCCCATTCATCATCGGAGATGGAATTGGACCGGATATCTGGAGAGCATCACGTCGTGTATTAGATGCTGCTGTAGAAAAAGCTTATAATGGCGAAAAACAAATTGAGTGGAAAGAAATTCTAGCAGGTCAAAAAGCTTATGACACTACTGGTGAATGGTTACCACAAGAAACACTTGATACAATCGAAGAATATTTAATTGCGATTAAAGGACCTTTAACAACACCTATCGGCGGCGGTATCCGTTCATTAAACGTAGCATTACGTCAAACATTAGATTTATTTGCTTGTTTACGCCCTGTACGTTGGTTTAAAGGTGTTCCTTCTCCAGTAAAACGTCCTGAAGATACTGATATGGTAATCTTCCGGGAAAACACTGAAGATATTTATGCAGGTATCGAATTTAAAGAAGGCACTCCAGAAGCTGAAAAATTAATCAAATTCTTACAAGATGAAATGGGCGCAACAAATATCCGTTTCCCTGAAACTTCAGGTATTGGTGTTAAACCAGTTTCTAAAGAAGGTACAGAACGTTTAGTTCGTTCAGCTATCCAATATGCAATCGATAACGATCGTAAATCTGTTACTTTAGTACACAAAGGTAATATCATGAAATTTACTGAAGGTGCTTTCAAACAATGGGGTTATGATTTAGCTGAAAATGAATTCGGCGATAAAGTATTCACATGGCAACAATATGATCGTTTAGTTGATGAAAAAGGTAAAGATGAAGCAAACAAAATTCAAGACCAAGCAGTAGCAGACGGTAAAATTATTATTAAAGATTCTATCGCTGACATCTTCTTGCAACAAATTTTAACTCGTCCAGCTGAATATGATGTAGTTGCAACTATGAACTTGAATGGTGACTATATCTCTGATGCATTAGCTGCACAAGTTGGCGGAATCGGTATTGCACCAGGTGCAAACATTAACTATGAGACAGGTCATGCAATTTTTGAAGCAACTCATGGTACTGCTCCAAAATATGCAGATTTAGATAAAGTTAACCCATCATCTGAATTATTGAGTGCAGTGTTAATGTTAGAACACTTAGGTTGGCAAGAAGCTGCTGACTTAATTACAGATTCAATTGAAAAAACAATTGCTTCTAAAGTTGTTACTTACGACTTTGCACGTATGATGGATGGTGCAACTGAAGTTAAGACATCAGAATTTGCTGATGAATTGATTAAGAACCTGTAATCAATAATCCATTACAGCTATACTGTCGACTCAGGCAGTATAGCTTTTTTATTTTTTGAAATCGCAAAAATTCAAATTATGAACTAATTGTTAAGTTTTTGTAAAGTTAATACATAGTATGTTATCTTTATGAAAATATAAGTTATAATTAGGTTGAAAAATACACAGGGGGTACGACCATGTCTCAAAAAATTTTAGTAGTCGACGATGAACAATCAATTGTAACTTTGCTGAAATACAACTTGGAAACTGCAGGTTATATTGTAGAAGTTGCTTATGATGGAGAAGAAGCACTTCAAAAGTTAGATGCAGTACAGCCAGATTTGGTAGTTTTAGATGTAATGCTTCCTAAATTGGATGGCATTGAAGTATGCAAAACAATTCGTTCTGATAAGAACTTAGTTCCTATATTAATGTTGACTGCCAAAGATGATGAATTTGATCGTGTACTGGGCTTAGAGCTTGGTGCAGATGATTATATGACTAAACCATTTTCACCTAGAGAAGTAGTTGCACGTGTAAAAGCTATTTTACGACGTTCTCAACAAGTTCAAAACGTCAAAGAAGACGAGAATGATAATGAGGATGTTATTATTGGTTCCATCAAGATTAGACCCGAGTATTTTGAAGTATATAAAAACAATGAACTATTAGAATTGACACCTAAAGAATTTGAATTGTTATTGTATTTGATTGAGCGACAAGGCAGAGTCATTACAAGAGAACATATGTTGAATTCTGTGTGGAATTATGAATTTACCGGTGATTCACGTATTGTTGATGTGCATATCAGTCATTTAAGAGATAAATTGGAAGAAAATCCTAAGCAGCCGAAACTTATTAAAACAGTCCGTGGTTTAGGTTATAAATTAGAAAGACCGAAATCTGCTAATTGAAGTTTTATACCAGATTACTGCTTACGCTGGTAACATTAATTATTTCTTGTCTCATCGCATTAGGATTACTTATTAATCATGCTATTTATACTACTATTTCTTCTAGAGATAGTGAAAATCTAAAAAATGATGCCGAAAGAGTCAATCAGTCCTATCAAAATCATCAAAATCAAGCTATAAAAGAATATGCTCGATTAAATGATTTTGCGATTACTGTACATAGGAATTCAGATCATAAAGTTTTATTCAGAGCTGGAAACAATGTACCAGCTAATGAGAATATTAATGTTGTCGGCAATCCATCCAATTTACTTTACGATACACACAAAGGTAATCATCGATTCACTTATAAATATATTGACACAGATCATCACATTATTATTACAGGTTATAATAATGAAATTTCACAATTACAATTTGAAGCATGGAAATATATCGTGATTATAGGAATGTTTATATTAGCAGTTGTATTTTTAATTGTTAGAAATATAAACAGAACCTACATTCGTCCGATTAACGATGTCACTTATGCTACGAAATTATTAGCACAAGGACACTATCATATCCGTGTTCCTGAAAGTAATGTGAAAGAAACACGTGCGCTTTTTGTAACGACGAACGAATTAGCACGTCGCTTACAAAAAATGCACAATGAACAAAAAATTCAATCAAACCGTTTGAAAACAACATTAGAAAACATTCCAAGTTCAGTTTTAATGATTGATAAGTATGGGAAAATTGTTGTGGCAAACACAGCATATTATGATATGTTCAATCCAGAAATAAGTGTTGTGAATAAAAACTACAATAGAGTTATTCAAGGCAAACTAAACACATTAATCATCAATGCATTCAAAACTGAAAAAACGATTAATGAACAGATTGAAGTATACATTAATAATGTTCATGAAAAATATTTTGATACTGCATGTGTACCGATTCTATCCCGCAATAAAAAAAGATTGCAGGGGATGGTTGTGGTCTTGCATGATATCACGAGCCTTAAAAAGCTTGAAAATTTACGTCGTGAATTTGTAGCGAATGTTTCGCATGAATTGAAAACACCAATTACATCGATTAAAGGTTTTGCTGAAACATTGATTGATGGTGCAAAAAATGATGAGAATTCTTTAGATGAGTTTTTAAATATTATCCTAAAAGAGTCAAATCGTATTGAATCATTAGTTGAAGATTTATTAGATTTATCTCATATTGAACAGCAAACTGAAATCAGAACAGAACGTGTTGATTTATCAGAAGTGACGCAAACGGCTGTGAATACGCTATATGCTTATGCCCAAAGAAAAGCAATAGAAATTGATTCTGATATTCAAAGTAACGTGATGATTGATGCTGAAGCTTCAAAAATTGCGCAAGTAGTTACAAACTTAGTAAGCAATGCGATTAATTATTCTTCGGATGAAAGTACCGTGCATGTACGGGTTTACCAACAAGATGAAAAACGCATATTAGAAGTAGAAGATCATGGTATTGGTATTGCACCAGAAGAACAAAAACATGTTTTTGAACGTTTCTATAGAGTGGATAAAGCACGGAGCAGAGATTCTGGCGGTACTGGACTTGGTTTATCCATCACGAAACATATTGTAGAAGCATATCAAGGACGTATCCAGATTGAAAGTGAAGTAGGCGTAGGTACTACATTCCGAATTATTTTCTTTGACAACAAAACACGAAATTCATAAATAATATATGCGTCGGAAGTGATTCCGGCGCTTATTTTGTGAGTAAATCAAGACTTATGATAAAATAAAGTTAAATCAATTCAGGAGGTTATCACGTGGAAAAATTAGTATTAATTGATGGAAATAGTTTAAGTTTCCGCGCATTTTATGCTTTACCTCTTTTGACAAATCGTGCGGGCATTCATACAAATGCTGTATATGGATTCGCTATGTTATTAGAAAAGATAAAAAAAGAAGAACAGCCGACAAACTTTTTAGTTGCGTTTGATGCAGGCAAAACAACTTTCAGACATGAAACATTCGGTGATTATAAAGGTGGTCGACAAAAGACTCCACCAGAATTGAGCGAACAATTTCCTTTAATCCGTCAATTATTGGATGCTTATCAGATTAAGCATTATGAATTAGAGAATTATGAAGCGGATGATATCATAGGAACATTAAGCAAAGAGGCTGACAAAGCAGGTATTAAAACTATTATAGTGACAGGAGACAGAGACTTAACACAACTGGCTTCAGACAATGTGACAATTTATTATACGAAAAAAGGTGTTACAGATGTTGATCACTATACGCCTGAATTCATAGCTGAAAAGTATAATGGTTTAAAACCTTCTCAAATTATTGATATGAAAGGGCTTATGGGCGATACTTCCGATAATATTCCTGGCATCGCGGGTGTAGGAGAAAAAACGGCAATTAAGCTTTTGAACCAATATGATACTGTTGAAAATTTGTATGAACATATCGATGAAGTATCAGGTAAAAAATTAAAAGAAAAACTTGAAAATGGACAAGAAGATGCATTTATGAGTAAGCAATTGGCCACAATCAAACGTGATAGTCCGATTGAAGTATCGTTAAAAGATACTAAATTACCTGAAGACGCAGATCAAACTGCAAAAATTGATTTGTTTAAGGAATTGGATTTCAAGCAAATGTTGAATCAAATCGATGTAGATGCAGAAGATAAAACTGAAGAAAAACGAGAATATAAAATAGAACATGATTTTGATGCGATTAATTTCAATGATTTATCAGAAGCATCCATTCATTTTGAAGTGGATGAAGGCGATTATTTAACTGCAGATATTCTAAAGTTCGGACTTCAAGCAGATGGGCATTTTGTTGTCATTAATGCTGATCAAGTCCAAAATTTTCCAGAATTAGTAAAATGGTTAGAAAATGATCAAACTCGAAAACGTGTATATGATGCTAAAAAAACTTATGCAGAGGCGCACCGACTTAATATTGATATTAAAAATATTTCGTTTGATATCATGTTAGCAAGTTATATCTTAGACCCATCAAGAAGCATTGATGATGTTTATTCAGTTGTTCATAACTATGGTCAAAATTACGTGGCCGAAGAAGTAAATATATATGGCAAAGGACGTAAAAGACAAATTCCTGCAGATGAGGTGCTAGATACTTATATTGCTTCTATTTTAGATGCAATTTCTGAAAGTACGCCAATTATGTATGATCAGCTTGAAGAATATAATCAGCTTGATTTGTTTGAGTCATTAGAGTTGCCGCTTGCACGTATTTTGGGTGAAATGGAAGAATTGGGTATTTATACAGATGTGGATGAATTAAAAGAAATGGAAAAAGAAATCCAAGGTAAATTAGATACCTTAATAGCGCGTATACATGAATCTGCAGGTGAAGACTTTAATATTAATTCACCTAAACAGCTAGGAGTAGTGCTTTTTGAAAATCTTAAACTACCTGTTATTAAAAAGACAAAAACAGGCTATTCAACTGCAGTAGATGTGCTTGAGCAATTACAAGGCGAACATCCTATTATAGATGATATACTCGAATATCGTCAGCTTTCTAAATTACAATCGACTTACATCGAAGGTTTGCAAAAAGTTATTCAAAAAGATCATCGTATCCATACACATTTCAATCAGACATTAGCCCAAACTGGAAGATTATCTTCTGTAGATCCAAATTTACAAAATATTCCAGTGAGATTAGAAGAAGGACGCAGAATTCGTAAAGCGTTTAAACCGGCAGAAGCGGGCAATGTTATCTTGTCAGCTGACTATTCTCAAATCGAATTACGTGTACTTGCACACATCACACAAGATGAAAGTATGATAAAAGCTTTCAGAGAAGGTCATGATATTCATACTGCGACTGCAATGAAAGTATTTGGAGTAGAAGCTGATGAAGTAGATGGTTTAATGCGCAGACAAGCAAAAGCAGTCAACTTTGGTATTGTATACGGAATCAGTGATTACGGTTTAAGCCAAAGCTTAGGTATAACAAGAAAAGCTGCAAAGCAATTTATTGATGATTATTTAGACAGCTTTCCAGGTGTAAAACAATATATGAGTGATATTGTTAAAGATGCTAAAGCTAAAGGATATGTTGAAACACTATTACATCGTCGCAGATATATTCCAGATATTACGAGTCGTAATTTTAATCGCAGAAGTTTTGCTGAAAGAACAGCGATGAATACTCCAATTCAAGGAAGTGCGGCTGATATTATTAAATTGGCTATGGTTAATTTTGATAAAGAAATTAAAAATAAAGATTTTCATGCACATTTGCTATTACAAGTACACGATGAGTTGATTTTTGAACTTCCTGAAGAAGAAGTAGAAGCATTTAGTGCATTTATTGAAGATATAATGGATAATGCGATCGATTTAGACGTACCTTTACAAGTAGACACAAATTATGGTCCTACATGGTATGATGCAAAATAGAAAGAAGGAATTTGAATGCCGGAATTACCAGAAGTTGAACATGTAAAACGCGGCATTGAACCGTTAGTATTAAATCAACGTATTGATGAAGTTGAATTCTCAGATGCTGTCATCAACGGGAAAGAAATTGGAAAAGATACGATTATTAAACAAATAGATTTACCAATGTTTAAATTATATTCAGAAGGCTATAAAATTACACAGGTTGAACGAAGAAGTAAATATATACTTTTTCATATTGAAACTGAAAATGACAAAAGAGTGCTAGTAAGTCATTTAGGGATGTCAGGTGGTTTCTTTGTTGTTGATACATTAGAAGATATTATTGTCCCAAACTACAAAAAACATTGGCATGTCAATTTTAAATTAAGTAATGGTAAACAGCTTATATATTCAGATATACGACGTTTTGGTGAAATTAAGAATGTAGCAGATTTATCTGCGCATTCTTCTTTTTCCGAAATGGCACCAGAACCGTTTAATGAAGAAGCTCTTGCGTATTTTCAACATCAGTTAAATAAAAAAATATATCAAAATAAACCGATTAAACAGGTGATTTTAGATCACAAAGTTATTGCAGGATGCGGAAATATATATGCTTGTGAAGCTTTGTTTAATGCAAAAATCAATCCTGAACGTAGTGTGAATTCACTAAATGCGGATGAACAACAACGTGTATTTGATGAAGTAGTGAAAGTATTACGTTTAGGTATTGAAAATGGCGGTACAAGCATTTCCTCTTATCGTCACGCTGATGGTAAAACAGGAGAAATGCAGAATTATTTAAATGTATATAAAAAGAAAGTTTGCCCAGCTTGCGGCGGACCGATTCAAACAAAAGTCATTGCGGGCAGAAACACACACTATTGTCCACAATGCCAAAAATAGTAAGAAGGAGTCATTTTATGGGAAAAGTGATAGGATTAACAGGTGGAATTGGTACTGGTAAATCTACAGTATCTAATCTTTTGGAAGTTCATGGCTTTAAAATTGTAGATGCAGATGTAGCGTCCAGAGAAGCAGTTGAAAAAGATTCAGAAGGCTTACAACAAGTAAAACAAGTATTCGGTGACAAAGCCGTTGATCAAAATGGAGAAATGGACCGTAAATATATTGGAGAAATTGTATTTAATGATGCTAAAAAACGTAAAGAACTTAACCAAATCATCCATCCAATTGTTAGAGAAATCATGAATGAACAAAAAGAACAATATTTAAGCGAAGGTTATAACGTCATTATGGATATACCGCTATTGTTTGAAAATAACTTGCAAGATACAGTAGATGAAACTTGGTTAGTATATGCATCTGAAAGTATCCAAGTTGAAAGATTGATGGAACGCAATGACTTATCTCAAGAAGAAGCAAAAGCTAGAGTCTACAGTCAAATTTCAATTGATAAAAAACGACGTATGGCTGATCATGTAATTGATAATCGAGGTACTTTATTGGAATTAAAACAAAATGTGGAACAATTATTAATGGATGAGGGATATATTCAACAAGCTGCATATAATCAGGATGAAGAATAAGTAAGCCTTTTCATTTGTTTCAATACAGTTAAAATTACTTATCGTAAATGATAAGTAATTTTTTTATTTATTTTTGTAAAACGCTTTCATTTTTCTGCGATTATGCTATACTGATTCCATAAAGTATAACACATATAAAAACGAGGGGTGCTTTTTATGACAACGAATATTGCAATTAACGGAATGGGACGCATAGGACGTATGGTACTGCGTATTGCTTCTAAAAATGATGATTTAAACGTAGTAGCTATTAATGCGAGCTATCCTCCAGAAACAATTGCACATTTAGTAAAATACGATACGACTCATGGTAAATATGATGGTGAGGTAGAGCCAACTGAAGAGGGCATTCGTATCGATGGTCATGATATTAAATTAGTTTCAGACCGTAATCCGGAAAACTTACCTTGGAAAGATTTAGATATCGATATTGTCATAGAAGCTACAGGAAAATTCAACCACGGCGATAAAGCAATTGCACATATCAATGCTGGCGCTAAAAAAGTATTATTGACTGGACCATCAAAAGGCGGTCATGTTCAAATGGTTGTTAAAGGCGTAAATGATGACAGCCTAGATGTTGAAGAGTATGACATTTTCAGTAATGCTTCATGTACTACAAACTGTATCGGTCCAGTTGCAAAAGTATTGAATGATAACTTTGGAATCGAAAATGGTTTGATGACAACTGTACATGCAATTACAAATGATCAAAAAAACATTGACAATCCTCATAAAGATTTACGTCGTGCACGTTCATGCAACGAAAGCATTATTCCTACTTCAACAGGTGCTGCTAAAGCGCTTAAAGAAGTTTTACCGGAATTAGAAGGTAAATTGCATGGTATGGCATTACGTGTACCGACTAAAAACGTTTCATTAGTAGATTTAGTTGTAGATTTGAAAAAAGATGTTACAGCAGAAGAAGTTAATAAAGCTTTTGAAGATGCTGATTTAGATGGTGTTTTAGCTGTTTCAGATGAACCGTTAGTTTCAGTAGACTTTAATACAAACCCTAATTCTGCAATTGTTGATTCAATGTCAACAATGGTTATGGATGATAAAAAAGTAAAAGTTATCGCATGGTATGATAATGAATGGGGTTATTCAAACCGTGTTGTTGATATTGCAGTGCAAATCGGCGAATTATTAAATACTAAAGAAAAAGCAACAGCTTAATTGCGAGTTAATTTCATAAATTTTCACCAGCTGATTGGAAGTAGGGCTCCAATCAGCTGGTTTTTTAGTGCAATCAATCATAAATGTTTCGCTTTCTTTTGTGTGAAGAAAGATTATAGTATAATAGGCATAATTAATATGAGAGGTGAAAATGAATGAAATGCCCTAAATGTAATTCAACACATTCTCGTGTAGTTGATTCCAGACATGCAGATGAAGTTAATGCAATCCGTAGACGACGAGAATGTGAAAATTGCGGCACACGTTTTACAACATTTGAACATATAGAAATGAGCCCGCTGATTGTTGTCAAAAAAGATGGCACACGCGAGCAATTCTTAAGAGATAAGATTTTAAACGGGCTAGTTCGTTCATGTGAAAAACGTCCAGTCGGTTATCAGCAACTTGAAGATATTACCAATAAAGTAGAATGGCGTTTGCGAGATGAAGGCCAAGCAGAAGTATCTTCTAGAGAAATAGGAGAACATGTAATGAATTTATTGATGCATGTCGATCAAGTTTCGTATGTCCGTTTCGCCTCAGTTTATAAGGAATTTAAAGATGTTGATCAGTTACTCGAATCTATGCAAGGTATATTGCAAGAAAAGAACAAACGGAGTGACAATTAATCATGTTTAGTCAAGATGATTTCGGTATTCGACCGCAAGATCCGTTCAATGTACTTCAACCTGATAAATTATCTGAAACGCAGTTAGAAGTATTGAATCGATTGATGACACCCTTAATCGGAACACAAGCTGTTGGTATATACCACTACTTATCACAATTTGCGAATTTAGATTCTAATCAATCAATAAGCCATTATGTCATTATGAGCGAACTGAAAATCAATTTAGGAGATTTTCGTGAAGAAATGAACCTGCTAGAAGCAATCGGGTTAATTAAAACTTTCGTCAAACACGGTAAAGAAAACTCTCATTTTGTATACGAATTGATTCAGCCGCCTACACCTAAGCAGTTTTTTAATGATCCGATGCTTTCAGTCTATCTTTATAAAGAAGTGGACAAAAACCGCTTTCATCAATTGAGACGATATTTTGAACAACAACAAATGAATTTAAGCGACTATCAAGAAGTAACACGAAATTTCATTGATGTTTTTAAAGTACCTAACCAAGCTTTTGATGATGTTCAAAAAAATAATATTAAACAAACTGCTTCATACAAAGGTATCAATCTAGACAGAGTTCAATTTGATTTTGAGACGCTATATCAATTATTAAGCAACCACTTTGTCAGTTCAGAAATCGTTGAAGAACAAGCCAAGGGTCTTATTACTCAACTTGCTGTTTTATATGGCATCACTCCAGAAGGAATGAAGGGATTGATTTTAAAATCTTTAACGAGCGGCCAGCGTATTTCTTATGAAGAATTAAGAAAACAAGCACGTTCTTTCTATGCAATTGAACATGAAAATCAATTACCGTCATTAGAGTCTAAAGTTGAATTGCAGTCTACTAATACACAAAAACAAGAAGTTGTTGAATTAACCAAAGCTCCGCAAACGCCAGAAGAGTTTGAGAGCTGGTTTGAATTAATGGACACAACAAGTCCAATTGATATGTTAGCAAGTTGGTCTAAATCTGAGCCTACATTGAAACAAAAGTATATGGTTGAAGATTTGATGGTACGTGAACAATTACCTTTTGGGGTTATCAACATGCTGCTTCAATATGTCATGTTAAATAATGATATGCAATTACCAAAGTCATATATTCAAGAAATTGCTTCTAATTGGAAAAAGAAAGAATTGGCATCTGCTGAACAAGCATATCATCACGTAAAAGAAATGAAAAAAGCTGAAAAACAACGTAAAGCGAAACAAAACAATAGTCAGCGTAACTTTAAAAATTATGGTCAGCAAGTGGTATCAAAAGAAATCACGCCAGAGTGGTTGATTAGAGGAGATCATAAAAAAAGACGCGGCAAAAAAAACGAAACGCAATCTGATTCTGATGATCAAAGCTTAGCTCAAGATAGAGCGAACTTTTTAAAACATTTAAATGAAACATGGAAGGAGGATGACGAATGAAGCGGTTCAGTAATATAATGCAGACATCTCCTGATTTTCAAAAAAGGTTTGAAAAAATCAAGAAAGATGTCATTAATGATCCAGATGTAAAACAATTTTTAGAAACGCATCAATCAGAGTTAACGAATCGAATGATTGATGAGGATCTGAATATTTTACAAGAATATAAAGACCAGCAAAAACACTATGATGGTCATGATTTTGCAGACTGTCCGAATTTTGTAAAAGGTCATGTACCTGAACTTTATATTGAAAACGGTCGTATTAAAATCAAATATTTACCGTGTCCATGCAAGATCAAACATGATGAAGAACAAAGAGAAGCACATCTTATTACTTCACATCATATGCAAAGAGATACATTGAATGCTAAATTAAAAGATATTTATATGGATAAGCGGGATAGATTGAATGTTGCAATGGTAGCTGATAAGTTTTGTAAAGATGTGATTGCAGAAAAAGAAAATGTGAAGGGATTATATCTTTATGGTTCATTTGGTACAGGCAAGTCTTTTATTTTAGGTGCTATTGCCAATCAATTGAAATCAAAAAAAATACCTTCGACCATTGTTTATTTGCCTGAATTTATTCGTACTTTGAAAAATGGTTTCAAAGATGGTTCTTACGAAAAGAAATTGCAGCGAATCAGAGAAGCGAATATATTAATGCTTGATGATATTGGTGCTGAAGAAGTGACGCCGTGGGTGAGAGATGAAGTCATCGGACCATTACTTCATTATCGGATGGTGCATGAACTTCCCACGTTGTTCAGTTCAAATTTAGATTTTAATGCACTTGAACATCATCTTTCTATAACGCGTAATGGCGCAGAAGAGACCAAAGCTGCTAGAATTATGGAACGTATAAAATCGTTAGCAACTCCATATGAACTTGTTGGAGAGAATTATCGTGACGATTGAAATTTTGAAAAAATGAGTTATAATAAAGATAAATCTGAATTAACGTAAAAAATCGAGGATAAGATGAATGGCTTCTTGATACACAGAAAATTGCTATTGATGAGAATGCAATTATCAACGCAATTCGTTACTCCCTCGTTGATATCGATATTCGTAATGAATATCCGGCTCAAGACCGTTATCTTATGCAGAGATAGATAAATACATGCGGGAATCATGTATTTGTCTGAACTAGGGTGGTATCGCGATAACCTCGTCCCTTTATTAGGGAGGAGGTTTTTTTGTTTTTACGTAGAGGATTATATATTGGAGGCGTTTATGAATGGATAAAATCAATATTACTTTCCCAGACGGAAACAGTACAGAGTTTGACAAAGGAATTACTACTGAGGAAATTGCTCAATCAATCAGCCCAGGACTTCGTAAAAAAGCTGTAGCTGGTAAATTCAATGATAAAATGGTGGATTTAACTCGACCATTAGAAGAAGATGGCTCAATTGAAATTGTGACACCTGGCAGTGATGAAGCGTTAGAAGTTTTACGTCATTCTACTGCTCATTTAATGGCACAAGCATTAAAACGTTTGTATGGAGATGTTAAATTCGGAGTTGGACCAGTTATTGATGGCGGCTTCTATTATGACTTTGATACAGATGTTAAAATTTCTTCTGATGACTTCCCTGAAATCGAAAAAACAATGAAACAAATTGTGAATGAAAATTATAAAATTGAACGCAAAGTAGTGAGTCGTGAAGAAGCAAAAGAATTCTTTAAAGATGATCCTTATAAATTAGAATTAATCGATGCGATTCCTGAAGATGAGTCAGTGACATTATATTCACAAGGTGAATTTACTGATTTATGTCGCGGAGTGCATGTCCCGTCAACTTCTAAAATTAAAGAATTCAAATTATTATCAACTGCAGGCGCTTATTGGAGAGGCGACAGTAATAATAAAATGCTTCAACGTATTTATGGTACTGCTTTCTTCGATAAAAAAGATTTGAAAGCACACTTAAAAATGTTAGAAGAACGTAAAGAACGTGACCACCGTAAAATCGGTAAAGAATTAGACTTGTTTATGAACAGCCAGCTTGTAGGTGCAGGGTTACCATTATGGTTGCCGAACGGTGCTACAATTCGTCGTGAAATTGAACGTTATATCGTTGATAAAGAAGTAGCACTTGGTTATGACCATGTTTATACTCCTGTTATGGCAAATGTAGAACTTTATAAAACATCTGGACACTGGGATCATTATCAAGACGACATGTTCCCGCCGATGAAGTTAGATGAAACAGAAGAAATGGTACTTAGACCAATGAACTGTCCGCATCATATGATGATTTATAAAAACAAACCGCATTCTTACAGAGAATTGCCTATTCGTATTGCTGAATTAGGTACAATGCATCGTTATGAAGCAAGTGGTGCTGTGTCTGGACTTCAACGTGTTCGCGGTATGACTTTAAATGATTCTCATATCTTTGTAAGACCAGACCAAATCAAAGAAGAATTCAAACGTGTTGTTGAATTGATTCTTGATGTATATGAAGACTTTGGTTTTGAAAATTACAGCTTCCGATTAAGTTATCGTGATCCTGAAGATAAAGAAAAATACTTTGACGATGATGAAATGTGGGAAAGAGCAGAATCAATGTTAAAAGAAGCGGTTGATGAAATGGGCTTACCATATGAAGAAGCAATTGGCGAAGCAGCTTTCTACGGCCCGAAACTTGATGTGCAAGTTAAAACTGCAATGGGTAAAGAAGAAACTTTATCAACTGCACAACTTGATTTCTTATTACCTGAAAGATTTGATTTGGCTTATATCGGAAAAGATGGAGAGGAACACCGTCCTGTAGTTATTCACCGTGGTGTAGTTTCTACTATGGAACGTTTTGTAGCATTCTTAACTGAAGAAACAAAAGGTGCTTTCCCAACTTGGTTGGCGCCAAAACAAGTTGAAATCATCCCTGTAAATGTTGATTTGCATTATGACTATGCAAGACAAATTCAAGATGAATTGAAATCTCAAGGTGTACGTGTTGAAATTGATGATCGTAATGAAAAAATGGGTTACAAAATCCGTGAAGCACAAATGCACAAAATTCCTTACCAACTTGTAATTGGTGATAAAGAGATTGAAAATAATGAAGTTAATGTAAGAAAATATGGTTCAAAAGATCAAGAAACTGTAGAAAAAGATGAGTTTATCTGGAATTTAGTAGATGAAATTCGTTTAAAAAAACAAAGACAAAATTAAGACCTTGAAATAAATGATTGTTTAAGGTATATTACAATGTAGTTGAATAAATATTAAAAAAAGTGTTAGAGGTTGCATCTTTGATGATTAACTTGTCAGAAGCTATATGGAGCGAATGTTGAATGAGTCAAAGGCAAAGATGCCGAAATATATAATAACCAT
This sequence comes from Staphylococcus condimenti, assembly GCF_001618885.1. NCBI lineage: Bacteria > Bacillati > Bacillota > Bacilli > Caryophanales > Staphylococcaceae > Staphylococcus > Staphylococcus condimenti. The sequence goes on from NZ_CP015114.1 coordinate 196,805, forward strand.
AACTATTGTATATTGGGACAGTTTCCGAATAGGAGCTGGACTGTCACAAAATGTGATGTGCTACCGTATATTTATAAAGTCGAACAATGGTTGCATATCTTAGAATTTGCAACCATTGTTTTTTATTTAATTGCAAGCCTCTAATCCTAAGAAAGGATACGTTTATGGAAAACAAAAGCAGTCAAGATGCAGGCATCCAAAGAGGCCTGAAAGATCGTCATATTTCCATGATTGCGATAGGCGGATGTATCGGAACAGGTTTGTTCGTTACTTCTGGCGGAGCAATTCATGATGCAGGACCACTAGGAGCACTGTTGGCATATGCGATTATTGGTGTAATGGTATTCTTCTTAATGACTTCATTAGGAGAAATGGCTACGTATTTACCTGTTTCAGGTTCATTTAGTACGTATGCAACACGATTTGTCGACCCATCACTTGGGTTTGCCTTAGGGTGGAATTATTGGTTTAACTGGGTTATTACAGTAGCAGCTGATGTAACAATTGCTGCACAAGTTATTCAATATTGGTCACCAATGAAAAGTATGCCCGCATGGGGTTGGAGTATTTTATTCTTATTAATTATATTTGCGCTTAACTCTTTATCAGTTCGCGTTTACGGCGAAAGTGAGTATTGGTTTGCGTTAATTAAAGTAGTAACAGTTATTGTATTTATTATTATTGGTATCTTAACTATTTTAGGTATCATGGGCGGTAAATTTATCGGATTTGAAACATTTAATTCAGGTGAAGGTCCGATCCTTGGCGGAAGTCTCGGAGGAAGTTTACTTTCAATACTCGGTGTATTCTTAATTGCAGGGTTCTCATTCCAAGGTACTGAATTGATTGGTATTACAGCAGGGGAATCTGAAAATCCTGAACGCGCTGTGCCGAAAGCTATTAAACAAGTATTCTGGAGAATTTTACTGTTTTATATCTTAGCTATCTTTGTAATTGGTATGATTATACCTTACACAAGCCCAGCTTTAATGGGTGGTGGTGATGATATTGCGACTTCACCATTTACATTGGTATTTAAAAATGCTGGTTTAGCTTTTGCTGCTTCATTTATGAATGCTGTTATCTTAACATCAGTATTATCAGCTGGTAACTCTGGTATGTATGCATCAACAAGAATGCTTTATTCTATGAGTAAAGATAAATTAGCTTCAGATGTATTTGGAAAAACTTCTAAAAGCGGTGTGCCGTTTATTGCATTATTAGCAACAGGTATTGTTGTGGTTGCTATATTCTTATTACAAAAATTAAGCGGAGGCGCTTATGAATATATTGTAGCAGCAAGTGGTATGACTGGATTTATAGCTTGGGTCGGTATCGCAATCAGTCATTATAGATTCAGACGTGCGTTTAAAGTTCAGAACTATAATAAACATGAATTGAAATATAAAGCAAAATGGTTCCCGTTCGGACCGATTTTTGCTGGTGTTTTATGTGTGATTGTAATTATTGGGCAAGATGTAGATTTCATCAAAACTGGTAACTTTGATTTTAATCGTTTCCTCATCACTTATATGGGAATTCCAGTATTCTTAGCATTCTTTATCTATCATAAATTAAGATATAGAACTAAAAAAATCCCTTTAAAAGATGTAGATTTACGTCAAGATGTGGACATGAGCCAATTTAAATAAAAAAATGATTGACTTTATAATTCTAAGTTGATATGATTATATACGTTGAATACGAAACGAACCAAGTAGAAGCTTCCCGCTTCTCACCTGTAGCGACGCATCAAAGCTGTTGGCAGGTCCAATACAACGTGGTAATCTTATCATGTTGAGTAATGGAGAAAGAGCGGGCACTTCTGTGTCCGCTCTTTTTACTTGGAATATTTCGTAAATATAACGGAGGTGTTAACCATAGCAAAGGATCAAACGCAAGTTAACGAAAGAATTCGCGCAAGAGAAATTCGTGTCATTGGTCAAGACGGTGAACAAATCGGTGTAAAACAAAAACGTGAAGCATTAGAAATGGCTGAACGTGTAGGTTTAGATTTAGTAGTTGTCGCACCAAATGCTAAACCTCCTGTTGCTCGTATTATGGACTACGGCAAATATAAATTCGAGCAACAGAAAAAAGAAAAAGAAATGAAAAAGAAACAAAAAGTTATCAATGTTAAAGAAATTCGTCTCAGCCCAACTATTGAGGAACATGATTTCCAAACTAAGTTGAAAAACGGACGTAAATTCTTAAACAAAGGCGATAAATGTAAAGTTTCAATTCGTTTCCGTGGACGTGCCATTACACACAAGGAAATTGGTCAACGTGTATTAGAGAAATTTGCTGATGAATGTAAAGATATCGCTACAGTTGAACAACGTCCTAAAATGGAAGGTCGTCAAATGTTTATCATGCTTGCACCAATAGCAGAAAAATAATTTTTATAATTTTACAGGAGGAATTTCATTATGCCTAAAATGAAAACACACCGCGGAGCAGCTAAACGTGTTAAAAGAACTGCTTCTGGTAAATTAAAACGTTCAAGAGCTTTCACATCTCACTTATTTGCTAACAAAAGCACTAAACAAAAACGTAAATTACGTAAAGCTAGCTTAGTTTCTAAAAGTGATATGAAACGTGTAAAACAATTATTAGCTTACAAAAAATAATTGAGTAATTCAGAAATAAAAAAGCAACAGCTTTTTCAATAAAGGTTGCTTTCGTCATAATTAATTAAAATATAAGTGTTATTAACATAACCAAGGAGGAATTCAATATGCCACGTGTTAAAGGTGGAACAGTAACAAGAGCACGTCGTAAAAAAGTAATCAAATTAGCAAAAGGTTACTTCGGCGCAAAACGTACTTTATATAAAACAGCAAAACAACAAGTAATGAAATCAGGTCAATATGCATTCCGTGACCGTCGTCAAAGAAAACGTGATTTCCGTAAATTATGGATTACACGTATCAATGCAGCAGCTCGTAACCACGGTATGAGTTACTCTAAATTGATGAACGGCTTGAAACAAGCTGATATCGATATCAACCGTAAAATGCTTTCTGAAATCGCTATTTCAGATGACAAAGCTTTCGGTGAATTAGTAGAAAAAGCAAAAGCTGCTTTAAAATAAGCTTATCTTAAAAAACACTCAATCATTGATAGAAATTCGATGGTTGAGTGTTTTTTATTTGAAGACAATGACTTCGTCTTTACTGTATTTTCAAATCTTTGATAAAATACAAGCAAGTACATAACAAAAGAATAAAGGAGAAACTGATGTCTAAATTTGATGAAAAAATTATTGTAGTTCCAAGAGAAATTGTTTTTAATCATGAGAAAAATGCATTTAATGGATTTTTATCTAAAAATGATCCGGTGGGTGAAAAGATCTTTGATACACTCGATCAGTATGAAGTTAAACGTCGAGGGGATATGGAAGAAGATCCAGCATTTAAACAACTCATTTCTTATTGCCTCTTAGAAAACGAAAAAGGAGAAACATTAGTATATGAACGTCTTTCAGGCGGCGGTGAAGAGCGTTTGCACGGACAATCTTCTATCGGTGTCGGTGGACACATGAATGATGTATTAGATGCACAAAATGTCAATGAAGTATTACGAGTAAATGCACAAAGAGAATTAGAAGAAGAAATCGGACTAAGTTCAAGTAAAACTCAAAATATGGAATATTTAGGGTTTATCAACGATGATACGAATGAAGTAGGTGAGGTGCATTTAGGTATCGTATTTAAAATTCGTGTTGATACTGAAAATGTAGAAGTTAAAGAAACAGATACACTTAAAATCAACTGGATGCACCAAGGACGTATTGAAAACTATGATGACTTTGAAACATGGAGTGCCTTAATACTGAAAGCATTTAATTAAAAGCAGGTGTAATCAATGTCAGATATCATTCCGTTTCCGCAAAACAATGAAAAGTTAATCAAAGATATTAAAACTTTTTTCGAACAAGAAAAATATGAACAAATGTATGATGCTTTCATGAATTATGAAAGAGAGTTTGAATTAACAACTGAACTTGCTTTACTGAAATGTGAAATGTTGTTGCGAATGGAACAATATTTAGAATTACGTGAAGAAGCAATCATATTATTGAAACAAGGTTATGATGCTTATGATAGATTAATGGTTTATTATATGACGAGTTTACATGGCTTAGGACAATATTTTGAGTGTGTAGAAGTATTTAATCAAATCATTGATCAAGTTAAAGATCATAATATACGCATGCAATTGTTTCCTATTAAAGAAGATGCTCAGATGCAGCTAAATGAAAATAAAAAACGTTATATTGCAAGAATGAAAGATTTTTCAAACTTAAAGATAGACCAACAGTTATATTTGATTTTTGATTTGATGCATGAAGGACAATATGGGTTTACAGATACATTTGCTGACTTATTATCCTCACAGCAATACCACTCAAATGTTCAAACGATTATCTTAGAGTATTTGAAAAAAGGTCAATATAATAATGAAATTCAGTTTACAAAATATGATGTTGAATTTAATGTCAGACCTGACCAATTGCCGGGACTTGAATATGCAGCTTTTACACAACAAGTAATTCCTAATGTAATGGAAAGGTTTGAAAGTAACTATGGAGACCAATTACGCAGTGAAATCGCGCAAATGCTCCAAAACTTTTCAATTGCATTATATCCATTAGAAATAGAAAATGTTGCTTCTATAAAGGATTGGGTCAACAGTTTTTATGTATATATTGAAAAAATGTTGAATTTAAAATTCGTTGAAACTGAAAACATTAATGAAGAAGTAAATAATTGGATTGAGAAAGTACAAGAGAATATTAAATAAAAAATAGGGTAATTGATAAATATTGTAGAGCAATAGTCACTTTATCCATTTTGTGTGTAATCATGGTTAAACACGCTAATCACAACGTTTGTAACCGTATTATACGTATGCTATAATGATGAAGTTGAAAAATTAAAATAGGATTATCATGGAGGTTTTTATACATGACAGCAACATGGGAAAAAAAGGAAGGTAACCAAGGCGTATTATCAGTTACTGTTCCAGCTAAAAAAGTAGATCAAGCAATTGATCAAGCATTCAAGAAAGTAGTAAAACAAGTCAACATTCCTGGTTTCCGTAAAGGGAAAGTACCTCGTCAAATTTTCGAACAACGTTTTGGCGTAGAAGCTTTATACCAAGATGCAGTAGACATCTTGCTTCCTGAAGCTTATGGCGAAGCTATCGAAGAAACAGGTATTAAACCAGTTGATCAACCAGAAATCGAAGTAAATCAAATCGAAAAAGGTAAAGATTTAAAATTCGATGCAACTGTAACTGTTCAACCTGAAGTAAAACTTGGTGAATACAAAGGTCTTGAAATCGAAAAACAAAATGCTGATTTAACTGACGAAGAATTACAAGAAGCAATTGACCACAGTTTGGGTCATTTAGCTGAAATGGTAATCAAAGAAGATGGTTCAGTTGAAGAAGGCGACACTGTTAATATCGACTTTGACGGTTATGTTGATGGTGAACAATTTGAAGGCGGACAAGCTGAAGGTTACGATTTAGAAATCGGTTCAGGCATGTTCATTCCTGGCTTTGAAGAACAATTAGTAGGATTAAATACTGGCGATGAAAAAGACGTTAAAGTTACATTCCCAGAAGAATATCATGCTGAAGAATTAGCTGGTAAAGAAGCTACATTCAAAGTTAAAATCAATGAAATCAAATATAAAAACGTTCCAGAATTAGATGATGAAATCGCTAATGAGTTAGATTCTGATGCTGACAATGTTGAACAATACAGAGAAAATCTTCGTAAACGTTTATCTGAAGAAAAGAAAGTCAACGCTGAAAATGCTGAAAAAGAAGAAGCTATCAATAAAGCAGTAAATAATGCAGAAGTAGACATTCCAGAAGCAATGATTAACAATGAATTGGATCGTATGATGCAAGAATTTGCACAACGTATTCAACAATCAGGTTTAAATCTAGAAACTTACTTCCAAATTTCAGGTCAAGATGAATCTCAATTAAGAGAACAAATGAAAGATGACGCTGAAGAACGCGTTAAAACAAACTTGACTTTAAATGCAATTGCTAATGCAGAAGAAGTTGAAGCTACTGAAGAAGACATTGATAAAGAATTAGAAGCGATGAGCACTCAATTCAATATCTCTGTTGAAGATATTAAGAAAACACTTGGAAGCACAGATATCGTAAAAGACGATGTACGTGTTAAAAAAGTAATCGACTTATTATTAGATGATGCTAAATTAGTGGAAGCTTCAGAAGCTACTGAAGAAGAATCTGAAGATAAATAATCTATAAAGAATCATTTGTATAATTAAACATGTAGAGGATGAGATAGTTATTCAATTGCTATCTCATCCTCTACAGTTGATTTATAATCGGAATAATTTCGATTTAGAATTACTTGTGCTATAGTGTTTGTAAGCAACTTTGTTGCATAAGTTAGTATTCATGATATATTCGGAATATGAGAAATATATCAAGGACACAAGATTTAAATAAAATAGACATATATACTGAATCGCCTTTATAGAAACTTTATTACCCAAGTTTGTATGATAAGGTGAAAGTTTAGTATTATTTATAAAGGTTATAAACACATCAATTGCAACATTGAGAGTGTTTTAGTATAGTCTTTATGTAATAGGGGTGTAAAAAATAATGTTCAAATTCAATGAAGATGAAGAAAAATTAAAATGCTCATTCTGTGGTAAGGACCAAGACCAAGTTAAAAAACTTGTTGCTGGAAGTGGTGTCTACATTTGTAATGAATGTATCGAATTATGTTCAGAAATTGTAGAAGAAGAGCTTGCGCAAACAGCTACAGAAGAATTTACAGACTTACCGACTCCTAAAGAAATTATGGATCAACTTAATAATTACGTTATTGGCCAAGATAAAGCGAAAAAATCTTTATCTGTTGCTGTTTATAATCACTATAAACGTATTCAACAACTTGGACCAAAAGATGATGAAGTTGAATTGCAAAAAAGTAATGTCGCATTAATCGGACCAACTGGTAGTGGTAAAACATTGCTAGCACAAACTTTGGCTAAAACATTAAATGTACCATTTGCAATTGCAGATGCTACAAGCCTAACTGAAGCAGGCTACGTAGGTGAAGATGTTGAAAATATCTTATTACGTTTAATTCAAGCAGCTGACTTTGACATTGATAAAGCTGAAAAAGGTATTATCTATGTCGATGAAATAGATAAAATTGCACGTAAATCTGAGAACACATCTATCACACGTGATGTTTCTGGTGAAGGTGTACAACAAGCATTGCTTAAAATTCTTGAAGGAACTACTGCAAGTGTTCCGCCACAAGGTGGACGTAAACATCCAAACCAAGAATTTATCCAAATCGATACAACAAATATCTTATTCATCTTAGGCGGTGCGTTTGATGGTATTGATGAAGTTATCAAACGTCGTTTAGGTGAAAAGGTAATCGGATTTGCAAGCAATGAAGCAGCAAAATATGACGAAAGTGCTTTACTTGAACACATTCGTCCTGAAGACTTGCAATCATACGGATTAATCCCAGAATTTATTGGTCGTATCCCAATTGTTGCAAACCTAGAAACATTAGATATTGCTGCATTGAAAAATATCTTAACTCAACCTAAAAATGCATTAGTTAAACAATACAAAAAAATGTTAGAGTTAGACCATGTAGAACTTGAATTTACAGAAGAAGCGCTTACTGCAATTGCAGAAAAAGCAATCGAACGTAAAACTGGTGCACGTGGATTACGCTCTATCATTGAAGAATCATTAATTGAAATTATGTATGATATTCCATCATCTGATGATGTTGCAAAAGTTGTTATTACAGATAATACAATTAATAATGAAGCTAATCCGGAACTATATGATGCTGAAGGTAACGAAGTTAATTTAGAAAAAACTTCAGCTTAATTGATTAATTAAACTTACACTTCGAATTACTCAATACTGAGTGATTCGAGGTGTATTTTTTTGTCTTTAGAAGTATATCAATAGCGTATGGAAATCTGATATAATATAACGCGACAATGTAGAGAAAGATAAATAGAAAAGAGGGAAAACATGAAAGTTAATCCAAATAATATTGAATTATTGATCAGTGCAGTCAAACCAGAGCAATATCCTGAAACACATTTAGATGAAGTTGCATTAGCTGGACGTTCAAATGTAGGAAAGTCTACTTTTATCAATAGTATGATAGGACGTAAAAATATGGCACGTACTTCACAGCAACCTGGAAAAACGCAAACTTTGAATTTTTATAATATAGATGATCAAATGATATTTGTAGATGTTCCTGGATATGGATATGCAAAAGTAAGCAAAAAGCAACGTGAACAATTTGGTAAAATGATTGAAAAATATATCACTCAACGTGAACAATTAAAACTGGTTATTCAATTAATTGATATCAGACATAACCCAACTGAAGACGATATTCTTATGTATGATTTCTTAAAGTATTATGATTTGCCTGTTTTAATCATTGCAACTAAAGAAGATAAAATAGCAAAAGGTAAAGTCCAAAAACACTTAAAAAACATAAAAGATAAATTGGAACTTGAAGAGGAAGATGCAATTATCAGTTATTCTTCAATAAATAATAAAAATCAGCAAGTTATTTGGGATACCATAGAAAGATATTTATAATAATTATTACATGATAATATTATAAAAAAGACGCTGTTATTTTTCGTGAATCAGGGAAATACTATTATAAGTGAAGCCAAAACTTTATTTCATTTAAAAAATATGGCGCTTTTTTGAATTTTTAAAGTAGCAATACCCTAATTTTGTCGAAAATATGAATAGAAAAATTGCTAGATTAGAATATTTATAATTAATATGTATTGATATCTTTATGGCTTAATCATGTGTGTTATAATTATAGTATTGTCAATAGTATGGAGGGCGTTATAAATGCATATAATTGCGATAAGCATCAACCATCGTACCGCTGATGTAGCACTTAGAGAAAAAGTTGCTTTCAAAGCTGATGCCATACGTGAATCGCATCTCGATTTATTCGAAACTAAATCGATTTTAGAAAATGTTATCTTATCAACTTGCAACCGCACAGAAGTTTATGCGGTTGCTGACCAAATACACACAGGACGTTATTATATCCAACGCTTTTTAGCACGTAAGTTCGGTTTAGAAGTTGATGAAATCAAAGAGATGTCTGAAGCTTTTGTAGGGGATGAAGCTGTAGAACATATATTTAGAGTCACTGCTGGACTAGATTCTATTGTGTTGGGGGAAACACAGATTTTAGGCCAAATGCGTGATGCATTCTTTATAGCTCAAGAAGAAGGTACGACTGGAACAATTTTCAATCATTTGTTCAAACAAGCGATTACTTTCGCAAAACGTGCGCACCATGAAACTGATATTGCTGATAATGCAGTCAGTGTTTCATATGCGGCGGTAGAACTCGCTAAAAAAGTATTTGGAAACTTAAAATCAAAACATGCTGTAATTGTAGGAGCAGGCGAGATGAGCGAACTTTCATTGCTTAACTTGTTGGGTGCTGGAATCGATAATATTACAGTTGTGAACAGAACTAAAGAACGTGCACAGCAACTTGCTGAAAAACATCAAACACAATATGCAGATTTAAGTAATTTAAATGAATTACTTGTTAACGCTGATATTGTAATCAGTTCAACAAGTGCACAAAATTATGTAATTACTCAAGAAATGATGAATAATGTTTTAGACCAACGTCGTCATGAGCCTATGGTGTTAATAGATATTGCGGTACCTAGAGATATAGATCCAGCAATTGAATCAGATATGAATGTATTCAGCTATGATATAGATGATTTGAAAGGTTTAGTAGATGCTAACTTAAGAGAACGTCAAGCAGCTGCAGATCAAATTGCTGAACAAATACCAGCAGAGATTAATGAACATAATGATTGGGTTAATATGTTGGGCGTTGTTCCTGTAATCCGTGCACTTCGAGAAAAAGCAATGCATATTCAACAAGATACTATGGATAGTATTGACCGAAAATTACCGGATTTAAGCGAACGTGAACGTAAAGTGATTTCTAAACATACTAAAAGTATTATCAATCAAATGTTGAAAGACCCTATTAAACAGGCAAAAGAATTGAGTAACGATAAGAATAGCAGTGAAAAATTAGAGCTGTTTCAAAACATTTTCGATATCGAAGCTGAAAGTGAATATAAAAAGAGTCTAGCGAAAAAAGAACGAAAACTCTCGGCAAGACATATTTTAGGTTTTGAATAAACAGCCTTAGTATGGTGATGATATGCAAGATATATTTTTCGTACGCTTCCATGAAGTAACGTTGCTGATATATTTACTCAGTATTTCTTGCTATTTTTATGATTTTTTTAAGAAGAATCATAAAATTAGAATGTTAGGTTTTTATACATTGGGGATTGTTTGGTTGTTTCAAACAATCTCTTTGTCTTTATATGTGAATAGTGTGCAATCGGTGCCTCTAGGCTCCGTATTTGATGTATTCTATTTTTTAAATTGGCTGATATTATCCATTTCGATAGTTATCAGCGTTGTTAAACAACTGGACTTCTCAATATTTTTGTTCAATGCAATTGGCTTTGTTGTTATGACTATTCATACTTTCAGACCGAATGAAACGTTTATTCAACATGCTGAATTTAATGTGAATCATGAATTATTAATTATTCATGTATCACTAGCTATTATCAGTTATGCATTATTTTCTTTAGCGTTTGTTAACGGTGCTTTGTATGTACTTCAATATCGTAACCTTAAACAGAAGCATTTTGACCAAAAGTATTTTAGAATAGGCAGTGTGTACAACCTAGAGAAAATGATGTTTTATTCGACACTCATCGGTTTAATTATTTTGATTATCGGTGTGATTTTAGGTGCACAGTGGGGCTTTCAAACAATAGGGTTAGCAATTTTGCTTGATCCGAAAGTCATTTCATCAATTATTTTAATGATTTGTTATGCCGTATATATAATTTTGCGTACTAAAAAATGGGTAAGTCCCTTAAACCAAGTCTTGTTTAATATGTTGATATATATGTTCAGTATGTTTAACTTAATATTTATCTCTCACTTCCCAAACTTTTTTGGTTAGTGAATGACCAGATTGAATTGGAGGAATATTTATGCGTAAGCTTGTGGTTGGTTCGCGCAGAAGTAAATTAGCATTGACGCAAAGTCGTCAATTTATTGAAAGATTAAAGAAAGTAGAACCTGACTTAGATATAGAAATAAAGGAAATAGTAACTAAGGGCGACCGTATCGTAGATAAACAATTATCTAAAGTTGGCGGTAAAGGTTTATTTGTGAAAGAAATCCAACAAGAGTTGTTCGATCACGAAATAGATATGGCCATTCACTCATTAAAAGATGTGCCAAGCGAATTGCCAGATGGATTAACTTTAGGATGTATTCCTGATAGAGAAATTCCATTTGATGCATTTATTTCGAAAAATCATGTTCAATTAGCAGATTTACCGGATGGAAGTATTGTTGGAACAAGTTCTTTACGACGTGGTGCACAAATTCTAGCGAAATATCCTAATTTGGAAATTAAATGGATTCGGGGTAATATTGATACGCGTTTGAGTAAATTAGAAACTGAAGACTACGATGCTATCATTTTAGCTGCAGCTGGACTTCGCAGAATGGGTTGGTCAGATGATATTGTAACTGAATATTTAGATCCTGAACTACTTGTACCGGCTATCGGGCAAGGAGCCCTTGGTATAGAATGCAGAAGTGATGACACAGAACTTCTAGACTTATTGAGTAAAGTTCATAATCAACAAGTAGCTGAATGTGTAACAGCTGAACGTACTTTCTTAAAAGAAATGAACGGAAGTTGTCAAGTTCCGATTGGAGGATATGCGACAGTTGATGATAATGGTCGTTTGACTTTTACTGGGTTAATTATGTCTCCAGATGGAAAAGAAAGATTTGAGCAAACTGTGACTGGAAATGATCCTGTTGAACTTGGCAAAGAAGTCAGCGACATTTTAAAAGAACAAGGTGCAAAAGAAATTATTGATGCTCTGAATGAAGAGTCGTAATTCATAAACATCGGAGTTGATTACGAATGCAGGCGCCAGTGATTATGACGCAATCCAGCAATTTAAAAAGTGATTATGAAGATATTATCCATCTTCCGTTTATAAAAATAAGAACCTTGTCCTTTGACGAAGAGTTATTAAATTATCATTATGACTGGATTATCTTTTCATCTAAAAATGCTGTGAAATATTTTAGTGATTATTTTCAACAATTAAAAGTTGATCATGTCGCTGCTATTGGTAAAAAAACAAAAGATTACTGTAATCAAGTTGGAATATCTGTTGATTTTTTCCCTGAAAATTTTTCTCAAGAAGGGTTTATAAAGGAGTTCGAAGTGAATAAAGGAAACAGAATTATTATTCCTAGCAGTGCAGCTGCACGGCCATATTTACAAACTAAACTTCAAGAAAAAAATGCGGAGGTCACTAAAATAGATTTATATAAACCAGAGGCTTACAATGAAAATATAGAACAAGCCATTTCTTTACTGAAAAGAAATCTTGCAAGCGGCATAGCATTTGCAAGTTCTTCTGCAGCAGATTATTTTTTCAAAGAAGCTAAAAACTTGAATCTTGATTCAAATTATAATTATTATGCAATTGGTAAGCCTACTTTTGAGAAAATAGCAGAATATGGTTATACCGCAAAAATAGCTGAAGAACAAACGATTGATGGATTATTAAATATTATTAAAGAAAGTAGGAATCGTAAATGAGTTTTGATAGACATAGAAGACTACGTGCAAATAAAACAATCCGTAGCCTTGTCAGAGAAAATCACGTTAGAAAAGAAGATTTGATTTATCCAATATTTGTTGTGGAAAGAGATGACGTTAAAGAAGAAATTCCTTCCATGCCAGGTATTTATCAAATCAGCTTGAACCGTTTGGATGAAGAGTTGAAAGAAGCTTATGATTTAGGAATCAGAGCTGTCATTTTCTTCGGTGTTCCAAATGAAAAAGATTCCGTAGGCACTGGTGCATATGCGCATGAAGGTATTGTTCAACAAGCAACACGTAAATCTAAAAAATTATATCCAGATATGTTAGTAATTGCTGATACTTGCTTATGTGAGTATACAGATCATGGTCATTGCGGTTTAATTGATGAACATACTCATGATGTTGATAATGACAAATCATTACCGCTTCTAGTGAAAACAGCAGTTTCTCAAGTTGAAGCGGGCGCAGATATTATCGCTCCAAGTAATATGATGGATGGTTTCGTCACAGAAATCAGAAAAGGTTTAGATGAAGCAGGATACTATAATATTCCAATTATGAGCTATGGCATTAAATATGCTTCAAGTTTCTATGGTCCATTCCGTGATGCTGCAGAATCAACACCATCTTTTGGAGACCGCAAAACTTATCAAATGGATCCATCAAATCGTCGTGAAGCTTTATTAGAACTTGAAAGTGACTTGCATGAAGGTGCAGACATGATGATTGTGAAACCGTCATTAAGTTTCTTAGATATCATCAGAGATGTAAGAGAGAGAACTAATGTTCCAGTTATTGCTTACAATGTAAGCGGGGAATACAGCATGACTAAAGCTGCTGCATTACAAGGTTGGATTGATGAAGAACAAATCGTGATGGAACAAATGACTTCTATGAAACGTGCAGGCGCAGATATGATTATTACTTATTTCTCTAAAGATATCTGCCGTTATTTAGATAAGAAGGAGGATTAAAATGGGTTACGAAAAATCTATTGAAGCCTATGAAAAAGCAGAACAACTTATGCCGGGTGGTGTAAACAGCCCCGTTCGTGCATTTAAATCTGTAGATATGCCAGCTATTTTTATGGATCATGGTAAAGGTTCAAAAATTTACGATATCGATGGCAATGAATATATTGATTACGTACTAAGCTGGGGTCCTTTAATTCTAGGACACGAAAATCCGCAAGTAATTGAAAACTTGCATAAAGCAGTTGATAAAGGAACAAGTTTTGGTGCTTCAACACTTGAAGAAATCAAACTTGCTGAATTAGTGATAGATCGCGTTCCTTCTATTGAAAAAGTCAGAATGGTATCTTCTGGTACAGAAGCTACACAAGATACAATTCGTTTGGCTCGTGGTTATACTGGAAGAGACAAAATTGTAAAATTTGAAGGTTGCTACCATGGTCACAGTGATTCATTATTAATCAAAGCTGGTTCTGGTGTCGCAACTTTAGGTTTACCTGATTCTCCAGGAGTACCTGAAGGCACTGCCAAAAGTACAATTACTGTTCCTTACAATGATTTAGATGCTATTCGTAAAGCTTTTGAATTGTATGGTGACGATATTGCAGGAGTTATCGTTGAGCCTGTTGCAGGAAACATGGGTGTTGTACCGCCAGTTGAAGGTTTCTTACAAGGCTTACGCGATATTACGAATGAATATGGTTCTTTACTAATCTTTGATGAAGTTATGACTGGTTTCAGAGTAGGTTATAACTGTGCACAAGGTTATTTTGACGTCATTCCAGATTTAACTTGCTTAGGTAAAGTTATTGGAGGCGGCTTACCTGTAGGTGCATTCGGTGGTAAAAAAGAAATCATGGATAAAATTGCTCCTGTTGGTACAATTTATCAAGCAGGTACATTATCAGGAAACCCATTAGCAATGACTAGTGGTTATGAAACATTAAGCCAATTAACGCCAGAAAGCTATGAATATTTCAATGAATTAGGAGATTTGCTTGAAGAAGGATTGAAAAAAGTAGCTGCAAAACATAATGTACCAATGACAGTAAATAGAGCAGGTTCTATGATTGGTTATTTCTTAAACGATGGACCAGTGACTAACTTTGAACAAGCGAATAAAAGTGATTTAAAACTATTCTCTGAAATGTATCGTGAAATGGCTAAAGAAGGTGTCTTCTTACCACCATCTCAATTTGAGGGTACTTTCTTATCAACAGCACATACAAAAGAAGATATTGAACGTACAATCGAAGCATTTGATAAAGCCTTTGAAAGAATAACTAATAATTAATTAATAAAAATAACTCGAAAAATTATAAAAGTACATACCATTAGGTGTGTACTTTTATTTTTGGGCAATTTTGTAACGAGAATTAATGAAAAATGTTATCATTAACCTATCGAAAGAGAAGTCGGCGATTTAAGGATAGTGATAAAAGTGAATAAAAAATGGCTTAATAATATGATTGTTTTATTATTAGCAGTAGTTATTAGTTTGATTTTTTCAGCTTTGCATATCATGCTGCCATTTATGTTTGGTCCAATTATTGCCAGCATTATATGTATCAGAGTATTTAAATTAGATATACAATGGCCATTTTGGATCAGCCAACTTGGACTGATATTGCTCGGGGTGCAAATTGGTTCAACTTTTACCAAAACAGTAGTCAATGATATTGCACAAAACTGGTTTTCTATTATTTTAGTTACAGTGTTATTGCTAGTGTTAGCAATCTTAATTGCTTATTTCTTTAAAAAGATTGCACGTGTTAATACTGAAACCGCGTTATTAAGCGTAATACCAGGCGCTTTAAGTCAAATGTTAATCATGGCTGAAGAAGATAAACGCGCAAATATTTTAGTCGTAAGTCTGACGCAAACCTCACGTATTATATTTGTGGTGATTTTAATTCCGATGCTTTCATATTTTATGTCTAGCGGAAGTTCAACAGGCGGGGCGGCAAAAGCGGTAAAATTAAAACCGCTCAGCGAAGCACTTTCAATTTGGCAAATCGTCTTCTTAATTGTAGCTGTAGCAGTTGTTTATATCTTAATGGATAAAATTAATTTTCCAACTAAGCAATTATTAGCTCCTATTGTAGTATTAATTGCTTGGAATATGATTACGAATGCTACATTTACCTTAGACAATTATCTAATTGCAGGTGCACAAGTTGCCTATATGATTCGAATCGGAATTCAAATTTCTAAATTATTAAGTGATTTGAAAGGAAGAGTTGCTATTGCAATCGCTTTTCAAAATATCATGCTGATTTTATGTGCGTTCGTCATGGTCTATTTTGTTCATTTATTTAACCACATGTCGTTAAATGATTTATTCTTAGGTGCCGCACCGGGAGGAATGAGCCAAATTGTACTTGTCGCATTAGAAACACATGCAGATGTAGCGATTATTTCTAGTTTCCACATCTTCAGAATTTTTTTCATCTTATTCCTAATTGCACCAGCGATAAAATATTTCTTGAACTATACAGAACGTTCGTCCAAAAAATAAACAAAACTGCCTCTGAATTGAAAAGAGGCAGTTTTTCTATATTAATGAATTTCACCTAGTGCCTTTTTAATATCTTGATTGTCTTCAGAAATGACACCTATCGCAGCTTCTAATCCTGTTACAATACTGCTTAAGGACATAGAAGGTTTATCAGGTTTATCGATTACTTGTTCTGGAATAAATGGAACATGGATAAATCCAAACTGTAGATCAGGATATTTTGTAGCTTGTAAATATCCAAGTTGATAAAGAATATGATTACATACAAAGGTACCTGCGGTGTTGGATAAAGCAGCTGGAATACCAGCATCTTTAATTGCCTGAGTCATTTTTTTGACAGGCAGGTTAGAAAAATACGCAGGTGCACCATCTTGTTGAATAGGTATATCAATCGGCTGGTTATTTTCATTATCAGGAATACGGGCATCATTAATATTAATGCCGACACGCTCAGGTGTCAGGTTAAAACGACCCCCAGCTTGTCCAATTGCAATAACTGCATCAAAATATTCTTGTTCTAATTTATCAGCTATTTTATCAGAAGATTTATGAAAAACTGTAGGTATTTCTAATTTTGTGATTTGATGGTTTTTAATATGTTCTGGTAATAATTTTATAGCTTCTAAAGCAGGATTTTTTTTCTCTCCGCCAAACGGATCAAAAGCTATAATTAAAATTTTCATTAATTTCACCTTCGTTCAATTGATTGTATTCATATATTTAATATTGGGTCGGTTTGAAAGAACAGCCTTCTAAATGGGCATCATACAAACCGGCAGCTTCTAAAAATGAGAACATCGTTACAGGTCCCATAAATTTAAATCCATATTTTTTTAAATCCTTAGACATTTGTTTAGCACGCTCATCTACAGTGATACGATCAGCTGTTGTTTTATATTTTAAATCAATAGGCTGGTGATTAACATAAGACCATAAAAACTCGCTGAAACTACCATGTGTTTTTTCGATTTCAAGAAAGCCTTTAGCTTGACTCACAATGGCTTCTAATTTCTTTCGATAATGGACAATCCCCGGAAATTCCATGAGTTTATCGATATCTTCATCTGTCATAGAGGCAATTTTTTCAGGATCAAAATGGTAAAAAGCTTCACGATAAGCAGGGCGCTTTTTTAAAATAGTGAGCCAAGAAAGTCCTGCATGTTGAGACTCTAAAGCCATTAATTCAAAAAGTTTTCTGCTGTCATGAAGCGGTTGTCCCCATTCTTTATCATGATATTCTTTATAGATTGGATCCGTTGTTCCAAAAGCGCATTCTGTCATATTTTTTTGTCACCTCATTGACTTATTTTGTAGTTCTATTATACTATAAATAAGTAAGTGAATAATAGAAATCGGGAAGAGTATGCAGTCTTTTATTTGATAGAGAGTACATGGTTGGTGAAAATGTATAATAAAACTGCTGAAGGTAGCCCGCTAGGATCTTTATTTGAAACAAAGTAGGATAAAGCGTAAATTGAGCGTTAATCAATATAAGTGCTTCATAGCAGATGCTATGTTGAATTTAGGTGGTACCACGGAACATCCGTCCTATATTTAGGAACGGGTGTTTTTATTTTTAAGGAGGAAGCTCTATGGAAATGAAACCGAAATATAATCCGACTGAAGTAGAAGCCGGACGTTATCAAGAATGGGTTGAAAAAGGTTATTTCAGACCAAGTGGTGACAAATCAAAAGAAACATATACAATTGTTATTCCACCCCCAAATGTAACTGGTAAATTACATTTAGGACACGCATGGGATACAACTTTACAAGATATTCTAACTAGAATGAAACGTATGCAAGGATACGACACGTTATACCTACCAGGTATGGATCATGCTGGTATTGCTACTCAAGCTAAAGTAGAAGCAAAATTAAATGAACAAGGTATCTCAAGACATGATATTGGACGCGAAAAATTCCTTGAAGAAGTTTGGAGTTGGAAAGATGAGTATGCATCTTTCATTCGTCAACAATGGGCAAAATTAGGATTAGGCCTGGATTATGATAGAGAACGTTTTACATTAGATGAAGGTTTGAGTAAAGCAGTCAGAAAAGTATTCGTGGATATGTATAATAAAGGTCTGATATACCGTGGTGAACGTATAATCAACTGGGACCCTGAAGCACGTACTGCTTTATCAGATATTGAAGTCGTTCATGAAGATGTGGAAGGTAAATTCTATCATTTTAAATATCCGTATGCAGATGGAGAAGGTTATATAGAAATTGCGACTACACGTCCAGAAACTATGTTAGGTGATACAGCTATTGTCGTTAATCCTAATGACGAACGTTATAAAGATGTTATCGGTAAAAAGGTTATCTTACCAATTGTAAACCGTGAATTACCTATTCTTGCAGATGAATATGTAGATGTTGAATTTGGTAGTGGTGCAATGAAAGTAACACCAGCACATGACCCGAATGACTTTGAAATCGGTCAAAGACATAATTTGGAATCAATTATTGTGATGGATGAAGAAGGTAAGATGAACGATAAGGCTGGCAAATACGAAGGTATGGATCGTTTCGAATGCCGTACACAATTAGTGGAAGATTTAAAAGACCAGGATTTAGTCATTAAAATTGAAAATCATGTGCATGCAGTTGGTCACTCTGAGAGAACTGGTGCAGTAGTTGAACCGTATTTATCTACACAGTGGTTTGTAAATATGGAACCTCTCGCAAAACAAGCATTAGATAATCAAAAAACAGACAACCGTATTAATTTTGTACCAGACCGTTTTGAACATACATTTAATCAATGGATGGAAAATATCAGAGACTGGACTATTTCTCGTCAGTTATGGTGGGGTCATCAAATACCAGCTTGGTACCATAAAGAAACTGGAGAGATTTATGTAGGTGAAACTGAACCAGAAGATGCAGAGAATTGGGTTCAAGATGAAGATGTTTTAGACACTTGGTTCTCAAGCGGATTGTGGCCATTCTCAACATTAGGTTGGCCTGACGTAGAATCTGAAGATTATCAACGTTATTATCCTACAAATGCACTTGTAACTGGATATGATATTATCTTCTTCTGGGTAGCACGTATGATATTCCAAGGGCTTGAATTTACAGGAGAACGCCCATTTGATGATGTATTATTACATGGTTTAGTTCGTGCTGAAGATGGCCGGAAAATGAGTAAATCATTAGGTAATGGTGTAGATCCTATGGATGTTATCAATGAATATGGTGCAGACAGCTTAAGATATTTCTTGGCTACAGGTTCATCACCAGGTCATGATTTACGTTATTCAACAGAAAAAGTAGAATCTGTTTGGAACTTTATCAATAAAATCTGGAATGCTGCACGTTTCAGCATTATGAATATTGGTGAAGAATTTAAATTTGAAGATATTGATTTAAGTAAAAATCTTTCATTAGCTGACAAATGGATTTTGACACGTTTAAATGAAACGATTAATACTGTCACTGATTTAAGCGATCGCTATGAATTTGGTGAAGTAGGCCGTGCTTTATATAACTTTATTTGGGATGAATTCTGTGACTGGTACATTGAAATGAGTAAAATTCCGATGAATGGTGAAGATGAAGCGCAAAAACAAGTTACACGTTCAGTTTTAAGTTATGTATTAGATCGTACAATGCGTATGCTGCACCCATATATGCCGTTTGTGACTGAAGAAATTTGGCAAAACTTGCCGCATGTCGGTGAAACAATCGTGACAAGTGCTTGGCCTGAAGTGGAAGAAGCATACATGTTTGAAGAAAGTAAACAAGCGATGCAATATGTGGTTGAAATCATTAAAGCTGTAAGACAAGCACGTTCAGAAGTCAATACACCATTATCTAAAGCGATTCCGATTTATATTAAAACGAAAGATGCTGAAATTAAACAAATGTTAGATGAAAATCAGCACTATCTTGAAAGATTCGGACATCCAAGTGAGCTTGTGATTTCTACTGACATTGAAACACTGGATAAAGCTATGACTTCAGTTGTCGGCGCAGGTGAAGTTATCTTGCCTTTAGAAGGTTTAATCGATATGGATAAAGAAATTGCACGTTTAGAAAAAGAACTTGATAAATGGCAAAGTGAGTTAGATCGTGTTGATAAAAAATTATCTAATGAAAACTTTGTAAATAAAGCTCCAGAAAAAATCATCAACGAAGAAAAAGCTAAAAAGCATGATTATCAAGAAAAATTTGATAGCGTTAAAGCTAGAATTGAACAATTAAAAGCATAGGAGTCCTGATTATGAATTACCTAGACAGCTTATATTGGATCCATGAAAGGGATAAGTTTGGTATTAAACCAGGCACTAAGCGTATGGAATGGATGTTGCAACGTTTAGGCAATCCTGAAAACCGCATTAATGGTATCCATGTAGGGGGAACAAACGGCAAAGGTTCTACTGTTGCTTATTTACGTTCAGCCTTAGTCGAAAATGGTTATGATGTCGGTACATTTACTTCGCCATACATTGAAACATTTAACGAACGCATTAGTTTAAATGGAGAACCTGTCAGTAATGATGTGATTGTGGAGTTGGTATCGCGAGTTAAACCAGTAAGTGAAGCATTAGAAGCAGAAACTGAATATGGTACTGCAACTGAATTTGAAATTATAACTACCATGATGTTTTTATATTTTGGAGAAATTCGTCCAGTTGATTTTGTGGTGATAGAAGCGGGATTGGGAATTAAAAATGATTCCACTAATGTGTTTGCACCTATCATGTCTATTATCACAAGTATCGGTTTAGATCATACTGATCTACTTGGTTCAAGTTATTTAGATATTGCAAAAGATAAAGGCGATATTATTAAACACCATGTACCTTTTGTATATGCAGTTAAAAATGAAGAAGCTTTAAAGTATTTTAGAGAATATGCTGAAAAGCAAGATGCACCTGCATTTGAATTAGATAGGGACATTTCAATAGTTTCTGAAGAAGATGAATTTATTTATCGTTTTAAAGATTATGAACTTGAAAATATCGCTTTAAATATGTTGGGTGAACATCAAAAAGAAAATGCTGCACTTGCAATTACGGCACTTATCATTTTATTTGAACAAGGTCAAATTGAACTCGATTTCAACAAAATGATTAATGCGATTGAAAAAGTGAGTTGGACTGGAAGAATTGAAAAAGTAAAAGAAGAACCATTAATGATTATAGATGGTGCTCATAATAATGAAAGTGTTGATGCACTTATAGACACAATAAAAAAATATTACGACAAAGAAAAAGTTGATATTTTGTTTTCAGCTGTGAGTGGCAAACCGATTTCTCATATGTTAGAGGAACTGAAAACAATTTCAGATCATATTTATGTGACAGATTTTGATTTCCATAGAGCTAAACCAAAAGAAGAAATTGCTGCAGATGCTGAAACATTTGAAACAATCTTAGTTGATAATTATGTTGATTTTATTGAAAATTATCAAGGTGATGCTTTAATTATTACAGGTAGTCTATATTTTATTAGTGAAGTTAAGGCAAAAGTAAATTTTAATTCTTAAATTAATAAAGGAGATGAAACACACTCACTATGTGCTTCATCTCCTTTTTACTGTTTGTATTTTTTATGATAAGTGCATGTGAAAAATGAAAAAATAGAACATAACCTCCACGTTTTTTTATAAAACAATTTTTATAATTAAATTAATTGATTCTAAAATATAGAGCCGATATAATCATCTATATCAATTAGAAAAGGGGGATTCATATATTGTCGTTTATTTTTTCGGGCGTTTTTTGTGTAGTTTTAGAAAGCTTTCTTTTACAACTTTGTCATGTTAGCAAATTAGACTTTTCTTATTTGAGATTACGTTCGAAATGTGAAAATTGCAGTCATGTATTAAGATTCGTCGATTTGATACCTATATTTAGTTTTATATTTTTAAAAGGTAAATGTCATTATTGTAAAAAGAATATTCCTTTCATTCATCTCCTTGGCGAATTGGCTGCCATACTCCCCGTCATATTGATTTACAATCATCTTCTTAGTTTGAGTTCTACTCTTTTTGTAGCTTCCTATCTTTTATTATTAACCGCAGCACTTTATGATATTCAAACCTATTCAATTCCACTCCATTTTATTCTTATTATGTATATTGTAATCATAGTATTATCCAATCATATTTTTATTGATCAAATAAGTTTAATAATTCTCTTGCATTTACTATTCATTTTTTCAAAATCAAGTATAGGATATGGCGATATTGCTATATTTTCTCTTTTCACTCTGGTCACACCTTATCAATTTTTCTACTTATTATTTTGTATTACTTTCATACTCGCAGGTATATTTTCATTTTTTATAATTCGTATATTCAAAAAGAAGATAACTAAAGTTCCACTTATTCCGTATATCTTTTTATCTTTTTTGTGTATTTCGATTTTTTATCCTATTTTAGTTAGATATTTCTATATATAAGGGTGATATTTATGATGATTAAACAATTACCAGAAAACGATAAGCCGAAAGAAAAACTCATGGCAAAAGGAGCAGCTCATTTAGCTGATTCAGAATTACTCGCTATATTAATTAATACAGGCCGAAAAGGACATTCGAGTATCGAAGTGGCTCAGGATTTGATAAAGATGGCAAGAAGTTTGAAAGAACTTAAGTTATTATCATTGAATGATATTATGAAAGTTAAGGGAATAGGATTGAACAAAGCAATCATTTTAAAAGCAGCATTTGAACTTGGAGAGAGAATGTATGTACCCGATTTAGATGCAAAAGTAAAAATAACTTCCCCGCAAGATGCAGCTGATTATTTTTTGTCCAGAATGATGCATTTGACACATGAGCAATTTGAAGTGTTGTTTTTAAATTCTAAAAATGTAGTAATACGTCATGAAGTGATATTTGTAGGAACTTTAAATTCTTCAATCGTACATCCGCGTGAAGTATTTAAAGCAGCAATCAAATGGTCAAGTAATGCGATAATCGTAGTACATAATCATCCTTCAGGAGATGTTACTCCTTCTAAAGAAGATATTTTGACTACAAAGCGATTGCAAGAATGCGGGAGAGTTTTAGGAATAGAACTGCTTGATCATATTATTATCGGTGATGCAAAGTATTTAAGTATGGTTGAAGGTGGATATTTTGACGACTAAAAATAACCTAACTGCTTTAGCGCAATTAGGTTTGGTATTTAAATCTAGAATATTAAAATTAAAGCGGATGATTTTGTATATATGCCATAATCCAAATGACACCTTGATAAGCTAAATATATAATTAATACGAGTATTCCGGCTTTGATTAAAAATCTTAATATTGACAATCCAACTCTAAATAGTAAAACTACAAGTAATACAAGTAAAATTAATGATAAAATTGTCATCGATGCCACTCCTTTTATTTAATTTTAGCTTATTTGTTTCACTTACGCATCAGACCAGAGTCATATTAAGGTTATCATTCTCTAGGCCGATGTATAAATTCATGCTATATTTTAAAATAAATGGATAAGAATAATAGGCGGTGCAAAAATGAGGTTTATTTTAAATTTGATAAAAAATATCATCGCTGTAGCAGGTATCATTGTTATCGTATTTTTTGCATTGAAATATGCGCCATTTTTGAAAGATCAAGAATGGAACCCTGTAGGTAATAAAGGAGTACATTCATCTTATAGTAATGAAAGTGTTCCAGTTGATGAATTTAAGCCTGGACAACATTATGCAGTGGAAGAAAATGATTTGCTTAATAATATGCCTGCAAGCCAAGTTAAAAATATATTTAACATGATAAATAAAAAAGAATTTATGCATGTCAGTGATTTAAGCAGAATGGGTTACAATGACAAGTATTTAATTGGACAACGAGGCAACCAATTTATAATGTATCAATTCGGCTCCGATGAAATCCGTGTTTATGCAACTGAAATTGAATTGCAACAAGATTTAAATGCACTTCATCAAAATATTGAAATGAAACCAATGAACGCTTATTAAAATTTTGTTGTAAGTGATAATCTTGAAAAAGAAATATGATTACGTTAACCTATGGTTGAATCAATTTTAGAGAGGGTTGGTTATGTATGAGTAAGCAAAACAATGGAAAGAATGCTGACGAACAATCAAAAGCTCAAAAATTATTCGAGCAATGGAGAAAAGAAGAAACGCTATATAAAGAAGATGAAAAAGATAACGAAAAAAGTGAGGATAAAGCAAAAAAATAACTCGCTAACTAAATAAGATATTTCATTTGATTTTTTAAGGTGAATTAAAATTTCAAGTTATTTATAGAGTATCGGCAAATTTAGAAGCTATAAATTTGCCGATACTCCTTTTTAATGTAAAGTATATATAAATAAAAGGGGTTAGTGCTTTAATTACTTGGTACAGTGATATAAAATAAGTTATGATATGAAATTTTGAGGTATTAGAGGTGTTCAGGTTGTCCAAGTTTTTTAAAAATAACAAGTTGATTGTTATTTTCTGTTCTCTAATTCTATTTATAGCTTTGATAGGATTATCGATCAGATCACATCATCAATCTTCTGTGGAGCAATATGTAGGTGATACAGTATCTGTTCCGCAACGTGCAATATCCTATCCAATACATATCGTTACAGGGTCAATTAACGGATTGTTTGATGGGGAAAGTTCTAAGAAAGATGCTAATAAAATTAAGCAGTTAGAAACAGAAAATCAACGTTTAAAAACAGAAAATAAAAATTTTCGAAAAGAATTGAAGATCAAAGACATTTCAGAATACGATCCAATCAGTTCAACAGTTATTGCTAGAAATCCAGACCAATGGATGAACAAAGCAATTATTGATAAAGGGGAGAAAGCTGGAGTAAAAAACAACATGGCAGTAATTACCTCTGAAGGTTTAGTTGGTCGTATTTCTAAAGTGAATCAATTCTCATCACAAGTTGATTTACTTTCTACGAATTCAAGAGCTGGAAAAATTTCAGTAAATATTCAACATAAATCTGAAAATGTTTTTGGTTTGATTAACCATTTTGATCGTAAAACAAACGAACTTGTGATTAGTGATATTGATAATAAAGACAAAATTAGCAAAGGTGATAAAGTAGTAACTAGTGGTCTTGCGAATCAACTTCCAAGCAATTTATATATTGGTGAAGTTACTAAA
Organism: Staphylococcus condimenti; assembly: GCF_001618885.1. NCBI lineage: Bacteria > Bacillati > Bacillota > Bacilli > Caryophanales > Staphylococcaceae > Staphylococcus > Staphylococcus condimenti. Next base: position 222,200 of record NZ_CP015114.1, read on the forward strand.
GTTGATAATGATGAATATGGACTCGCTAAAGAAGTACGTGTTAAAACAGCTGCAAACTTAAGTGACTTGGATCATGTATATGTTGCAAAGAGAAATCCGAAAACGTTACCGGATGAAAGCGGTGAGCAATAATGCGCACATTCTGTTATTTTTTATTTGGGGCATTTTTATTTTATGTTGATTCAATAATTGCACTGATAATACCTATGAATATAGGAAATAAAGAAATTGTCTTTGTGCCACATCTTTTATTGATGTATCTTTTGATTCTTACTATCTATAAGAAACCGAGTATTGCAATTACTTTAGCTATTATTTTCGGTCTGACAACGGATTTGTATTATGGAACAATTTATGGACTTAATACTTTCGGTTATGTTCTGTTCGTTGTTTTGATGGATTATTTCTTTAAAGTATACTATCGAGATCATTCAATGGTTTTCTTCGGGATTTGGATTTTTATTATTATTTTTGAAATTTATACAGTGATTATTTATGGATTGTTAGGTATTATCCATTTCAACTTCTTTGATTTCATTTTATTGAGAATCATACCGACTGCTGTTATTAATTTATTATTACTACTCATTCTTTTTGTGCCAGCAAGAAAACTTATAAAAAAATTAGATTCTTCAATTGACAGACAAGCTTGAGGATGGTAAGCTTTAGCAGTTGAGTAGTTTATAGCTACATACAACCGCTCAAATATAGGTTTAAGTATATTTATAAAATATCACCTATATATGGCGTGACTTATTATATAGGAGGTGCAAAGTATGTTTGCTATTATCGAAACAGGCGGTAAACAAATTAAAGTAGAAGAAGGTCAAGAAATCTACGTAGAAAAATTAGACGTAAATGAAGGCGATGCTTTTACTTTTGACAAAGTATTATTTGTAGGTGGAGACTCTGTAAAAGTTGGTGCTCCAACAGTAGAAGGTGCTACAGTATCTGCTACAGTAAATAAACAAGGTCGCGGTAAAAAAATTACTGTGTTTACTTACAGACGTCGTAAAGACTCTAAACGTAAAAAAGGCCATCGTCAACCATACACTAAATTAACAATTGACAAAATCAACGCTTAATAATGATTAATATTGATATATCGTTAAATGAAGATGGTCAAGTAACAGATGTCATCATGGATGGTCATGCTGAACATGGCGAGTATGGTCATGATATTGTCTGTGCTGGTGCCTCAGCAGTTTTGTTTGGAAGTGTTAACGCCATCATGGGATTAACATCTGAAAGACCTGATATTGATTACGATGATGATGGAGGTTATTTCCATTACAGAAGTGTTCAAGTTAACGATGAAAAAGCACAATTAATCTTGCAAGCAATGCTCGTCTCACTTCAAACAATTGAAGATGAGTATCACGATAATATAAAATTAAATTATAAGTGAGGTGTACTCAGATGTTAAAATTAAACTTGCAATTCTTCGCATCTAAAAAAGGGGTAAGTTCTACAAAAAACGGACGTGACTCTGAATCTAAACGTCTTGGCGCTAAACGTGCTGACGGTCAATTCGTAACAGGCGGTTCAATTTTATTCCGTCAACGCGGAACTAAAATTTACGCTGGTGAAAATGTAGGTCGTGGTGGCGACGATACATTATTCGCTAAAATCGACGGCGTTGTTAAATTCGAACGCAAAGGCCGTGACAAAAAACAAGTTTCAGTTTACGCTGTAGCTGAGTAATTTTTGTTAACGTAACACCAGAAGTCATACTTCTGGTGTTTTATTTTTGTCTTTATTTCTCTGAATACAGGAAAAATGATATAATAATTAAGATATTTCAAACGGAAAATAATAAAAAAGAGGTGAGAAACATGTTTGTCGATCAAGTCAAAATATTATTAAAAGCAGGAGACGGCGGTAATGGAATTACAGCATACAGAAGAGAGAAATATGTTCCATTCGGAGGTCCAGCAGGCGGTGACGGCGGTCGTGGAGCTTCTGTTATATTTGAAGTGGACGAAGGTCTAAGAACTTTACTTGATTTTAGATACCAGCGCCAATTCAAAGCAAAACGTGGTGAAGGCGGACAAGGCAGTAAGATGCATGGAAAAAATGCTGAAGATTTAGTACTCAAAGTACCGCCAGGCACATTAATTAAAGATGCAGAAACAGAAGAAGTTTTAGCAGATTTAGTAGAAGCAGGTCAACGTGCAGTAGTCGCAAAAGGTGGACGAGGCGGTCGTGGTAACTCGCGTTTTGCCACTCCGAGAAACCCAGCACCAGATTTCAGTGAGAATGGTGAACCTGGTGAAGAAATAGAAGTAACATTAGAATTGAAATTATTAGCCGATGTTGGTCTGGTAGGTTTTCCAAGTGTTGGAAAGTCAACGTTACTTTCTGTTGTTTCAAAGGCAAAACCGAAAATTGGCGCTTACCATTTTACTACAATCAAACCTAATTTAGGTGTGGTTTCTACACCAGATGGAAGAAGTTTTGTATTAGCAGACTTACCTGGTTTAATTGAAGGTGCTTCAGAAGGTGTAGGATTAGGCCATCAATTTTTACGACATGTCGAAAGAACGAAAGTAATTGTACATGTTATTGATATGAGCGGTTCAGAAGGCAGAGATCCACTTGAAGATTATAAAACAATTAATAAAGAATTAGAATCTTATGGCCAACATCTAGAAGATCGACCTCAAATTATAGTTGCGAATAAAATGGACTTACCAGATGCCGAAGATAATTTAGAATTATTTAAAGAAGAAGTAGGCGATGATGTAGAGATTATTCCTATTTCTGCATACACTAAAGAAAACATAGACCAATTACTTTATGCAATTGCTGATAAATTGGATGAATATAAAGATGTTGACTTTACTAAAGAAGACGATGAAGCACTTGGTGTTAACAGAGTGTTATACAAACATACACCTTCACAAGATACATTCACAATCACTCGTGATGATGACGCAGCTTATGTTGTTAGTGGTAAAGCAATTGAACGTATGTTCAAGATGACTGACTTTAATAGTGATCCTGCTGTAAGACGATTCGCACGTCAAATGCGTTCAATGGGTATTGATGATGCATTAAGAGAACGCGGCGCTAAAAATGGTGATATTGTTCGAATACTTGGTGGAGAGTTTGAATTTGTGGAATAGAGGTGTCTAAGTGGACGAGAAAAATGTTAAAAAGTTCTATTTGATACGAGAAGATGTGTTGCCAGAGTCAGTTATTAAAACATTGCAAATTAAGGATGCACTTAAAGAAAATCCTGAACTCTCAATATATGAAGCTGTTAGAGAATTTGGGCTATCTCGTAGTGCTTTTTATAAATATAAAGACACAATTTTTCCCTTAGATGAAAAGGTTGAAGAAACTAAAGAGTTTACAATTATACTTTATGTACATGATAAAGTCGGTATGCTCGCCCAAGTTTTAAATACTATTTCACAAATCCATATGTCAGTACTTACGATTCATCAAAGTATACCTATGGAAGATAAAGCAACTATTACGTTATCTATCAATTCAGCTGGCAGTCCAACTTCTATTGAAGATGTTATCTTTGAATTACGTAATTTAGACAATGTATATAAAGTTGAAATAATCAGTATGTCGATGTAAGGAAGTGACCACGTGTACGCATATATAAAAGGTAAGTTATCACAATTATTTCCAACACACGTTGTTGTAGAAACAAATGGTGTGGGTTATGAAATTCAAACCCCTAACTCTTACAGATTTCAACAGTATTATCAGCAAGAAGTGACTATATATACTTCTTTAGTTGTGAGAGAAGATGCACAATTATTGTATGGGTTTATGAGCGAAGAAGAAAAAGACATGTTTTTAAGCTTAAATAAAGTAACAGGTATCGGTCCCAAGTCTGCTTTAGCAATTTTGGCTGCAAGTACACCTAATGAAGTTAAAATCGGAATAGAAAATGAAAATGAGGCCTATTTAACGAAGTTTCCTGGAATCGGTAAAAAAACAGCACGTCAAATTATTTTAGATTTGAAAGGCAAAGTTCAAATTACTGAGGAAAATTCCGAGACATTACTCAACTTCGGCGGTCCTGAAACTAATCAAGCATCACCTATCTTAGATGAAGCTTTATTAGCTTTGGAGGCATTGGGTTATTCTAAACGTGAATTAAATAAAGTTGAGAAAAAACTGCAAGCTGAATCATATACTTCAGTAGATGAAGCTGTAAAAGCAGGCTTAAAAATACTTGTTTCATAATATAACGAAATGGAGGGGACAGAAATGGATGATAGAATGGTAGACCAATCACTGCATGAAGATGAATCATCATTTGAATTATCATTAAGACCTCATTTCTTAAAACAATATATTGGTCAAGCTTCTATTAAATCGAATTTGGAAGTATTTATCAAAGCAGCTAAGTTGAGAGAAGAGCCGCTCGATCATGTTTTATTATTTGGTCCCCCAGGTTTAGGTAAAACAACGCTATCAAATATTATTGCTAATGAAATGGAAGTCAACATTCGTACTGTAACAGGACCAGCAATTGAACGTCCTGGAGATTTAGCTGCTATATTATCTGGTTTACAACCTGGTGATGTATTGTTTATAGATGAAATACATCGACTTAGCAGTGTAGTTGAAGAAGTATTATATCCAGCAATGGAAGATTTTTATTTAGATATTGTAATTGGAAAAGGTGAAGAAGCTAGAAGTATTCGAATTGATTTACCTCCTTTCACATTAGTTGGAGCAACAACAAGAGCAGGAAGCTTAACAGGACCGCTTCGTGATCGCTTCGGTGTACATTTGCGCTTAGAATATTATAAAGAATCTGAGTTGAAAGATATCATTATTCGTACAGCAGAAGTTCTAAACACAAAAATAGACGAAGAAAGTGCGATTGAATTAGCTAAAAGAAGTCGCGGCACACCAAGGATAGCCAATCGTCTCCTAAAACGAGTCAGAGACTTCCAACAAGTCAATGAAGATGACATGATTTACATCGAAACAACTAAACGTGCATTGCAATTATTACAAGTCGATGATTATGGATTAGATTATATTGACCATAAAATGATGAATTGTATTATCAATCAATACAATGGTGGTCCAGTTGGCTTAGATACAATTGCTGTTTCAATCGGAGAAGAAAGAATTACGATTGAAGATGTCTATGAGCCATTTTTGATACAAAAAGGTTTCCTAGAACGTACGCCAAGAGGACGAAAAGCAACACCATTAGCATATGAGCATTTTGAAGCGAAGAATAGAAAGAGGGACAATTTTGAATATTGAAGAATTTGATTATGATTTGCCAGAAGAGTTGATAGCACAGACACCTTTAAAAGACAGAGATACAAGTCGATTATTAGTGCTGCATAAAGAAAATGGTGAATTAGAACATCGTCATTTTAAAGATATTATTGATTATATTAATCCAGGAGATACATTAGTATTAAATGATACAAAAGTAATGCCAGCCAGATTGTTCGGTGTTAAACAAGAAACTAAAGCCAAAGTTGAAATGTTGATGCTGACACAAATTGAAGGCGATGATTGGGAAGTATTGCTTAAACCTGCCAAAAGGATTAAAGTCGGTCAAAAGTTATCATTTGGCGAAGGAAAAATAGAAGCAGAATGTATTGAGGAACTAGAACAAGGCGGCAGAATTATGCGTCTTTCATATGATGGAATTTTACAAGAACGTTTAGACGAACTTGGTGAAATGCCTTTACCTCCATATATCAAAGAACGCTTAGAAGACCAAGACAGATATCAAACAGTCTATGCTAAAGCGACAGGTTCAGCCGCTGCACCGACGGCTGGTCTTCACTTTACAGATGAATTATTAGATGAACTGAAAGCTAAAGGTGTGAATCTTGCTTTCATCACTTTACATGTAGGTTTAGGTACATTCAGACCTGTAAGTGTAGATAATATAGACGACCATGAAATGCATAGCGAATATTACCAAATGACACAAGAAACAGCTGATTTATTAAACCAAACCAAGCAAAACGACAAGCGCATTATTTCTGTCGGAACAACATCTACACGAACTTTAGAAACGATTCGCCGAGATTATGATAGATTTACTGCTGCAAGCGGATGGACTGATATTTTTATTTATCCTGGATTTGAATTCAAAGCAATTGATGGATTGATTACAAACTTCCATTTGCCGAAATCAACTTTAGTGATGTTGGTCTCTGCTTTCAGTTCAAGACAGTATATCTTACATGCATACCGTACAGCCGTAGAAATGAAATATCGTTTCTTCAGCTTCGGTGATGCGATGCTAATTATTTAAGGGAGTTGAAAACAGGTGAAGCCTGCAGTAACATATGAACACATAAAAACGTGTAAACAATCTGGAGCAAGACTCGGTATTGTACACACACCTCATGGTTCTTTTGAAACACCAATGTTTATGCCAGTAGGAACCAAAGCCACAGTAAAAACAATGAGTCCGGAAGAATTGCATGACATCAATGCAAAAATCATTTTAGGTAATACATACCATCTATGGTTACAACCTGGAAATGAATTAATTAAACGCGCGGGCGGACTGCATCAATTTATGAATTGGGATGGACCAATTTTAACAGATTCTGGCGGTTTCCAAGTATTCAGCTTGAGTAACTTGAGAAAAATCACAGAAGAAGGCGTATATTTCAGACACCATAAAAATGGTTCTAAGCTATTTTTAAGCCCTGAAAAATCAATGGAAATCCAAAATGATCTAGGTTCAGATATTATGATGGCTTTTGATGAATGTCCGCCGATGCCAGCTGAATACAAATATGTCAAAGATTCTATAGAAAGAACGACAAGATGGGCGGAACGTTGTCTAAAAGCACATGCACGTCCTGAAGACCAAGCACTATTCGGTATTATTCAAGGCGGTGAATATAAAGATTTACGCCAACAAAGTGCTGAAGAACTGGTCAAATTAGATTTTCCTGGGTACGCAATTGGTGGGTTGTCAGTGGGCGAACCTAAACCTGTCATGTATGATATGGTGGAACACACTGAACAATTTATGCCTAAAGATAAACCGCGTTATTTAATGGGTGTCGGATCACCCGATGCATTAATTGAATGCAGTATTCGAGGTATGGACATGTTTGATTGTGTATTACCGACACGAATTGCGCGTAATGGTACTTGTATGACATCAGAAGGTCGTGTGGTCATTAAAAATGCAAAGTATGCCGATGATTTAGGACCGCTTGATCCTAATTGCGATTGTTATACATGTCGTAATTATTCACGCGCATATTTAAGACATTTAATTAAAGCCGAAGAAACTTTCGGTATACGTCTTACTACTTACCATAATCTTTATTTTCTGTTAAAATTAATGGAGGATATCAGACAGGCCATTAGGGAAGATCGTCTTTTAGATTTTAAAGAGGAATTCTTTGAGCAATATGGATTGAATGTAGAAAATCCTAAAAACTTTTAAAGGAGTAATGTTTGTGAATTTAACTGGTCTTATTTTACCTATTGCATTATTAGCTCTTATGTGGTTCTTTATGATTCGACCACAACAAAAACGTCAAAAGGAACACCGCGAAATGATTAACCGTTTAGAAGCGGGTCAACACGTAACTACAATTGGTGGTATTAAAGGTGTTGTACGTTCTTTAGATGAAACTACAGTCGTGATTTCTGTAAACGATAAAGGCACTCAATTAACTTTTGAAAAGCCTGCAATCAAACAAGTAAATCCAGACTAAATATTAAAACAATATTGAATGCATATAGGTTACAAGGTTAAGGGCTTTCCTATATACATAATATTGATTATATAAACACCTCCTATTTATCTTCGGGATATAATAGGAGGTGTTTTTAATTGTAAGGAATATTACTTTTGCGTTGCGTTTTTAATACAATGTTTTAAAAAGAAAAAATAGCGTGTATAATGAAGCATTGGTACACGACTTAACTCTAAATTTAATATTATAAACAACACTTAAAGTAATACGTTTTTAAATCTATTGCGTTTGCGTCGATTAAATTTATAAAATCGGGTGTTTTGAAAGTTAAGTAAAGTTATAGTACGCTTGTAAAGTTCATTCAATTACTGCAATTGAACGAGAAACGTGTTATTTGTTCTGTTTTGACTTGCAGTAGGTTTGAATAATCGAGTATGCTATTTACATAAGTAAATAATGAGGTGTTCATGTGAAGAAAAACAGTAGAATAATTACATTCTTACTGTTGGTTGTTCTGCTTTTTGCAGGTATGGCAGCAACCTATAAGAGTGTAGTTAAAGACGTCCGTTTAGGATTGGACCTTCAAGGTGGATTTGAAGTTTTATATCAAGTTAATCCACTCGAAAAAGGTGAGAAAATTGACGATAAGGCTGTTCAAGCGACAGCTAAAACTTTAGAAAATAGGGTCAATGTACTCGGAGTTTCCGAACCTAAAATTCAAGTTGAAAATAATAATCGGATTCGTGTTCAATTAGCCGGTGTTAAAAATCAAAATGAAGCACGAGACATCTTATCTTCTCAAGCCAATTTGACAATTCGTGATTCTGATGATCATGTTAAATTGACAGGTAAAGATTTAGTCCAAGGTTCTGCAAAACAAGAATTCAAACAAAATACAAACCAACCTGCCGTTACTTTTAAACTGAAAGATAGTAAGAAATTCAAAAAGGTAACAGAAGAGATTTCTAAACGTAAAGATAACGTGATGGTCGTTTGGTTAGATTATGAAAAAGGCGACAGTTATCAAAAAGAAAAAGATAAAAAAGATCCTAAATATGTATCAGCTGCATCAGTAGACCAACCAATCAATTCAGACAGTGTTGAAATTTCTGGTGGATTCAATGGTGAAAAAGGTGTTCAAAAAGCAAAACAAATTGCTGACTTATTGAACTCTGGTTCATTGCCAGTTCACTTGAAAGAATTATATTCTAACTCAGTTGGTGCACAGTTCGGTCAAGATGCATTAGATAAAACAATTTTCGGTTCATTATTAGGTGTCGGCATTATCTATCTATTCATGGTCGGCTTCTATAGATTGCCAGGTATTATTGCTGTTATTACATTAACAACATATATTTACATCACGCTTGTAGCATTTAACTTTATACATGGTGTGTTAACATTGCCAGGATTAGCCGCGTTGGTATTAGGTGTAGGTATGGCAGTAGATGCTAACATTATTATGTATGAACGTATAAAAGATGAATTGAGGATTGGAAGAACCCTCAAACAAGCTTTCCATAAAGCGAATAAAAGCTCCTTTATTACAATACTTGATGCCAACTTAACAACTGTATTAGCAGCAGCTGTATTGTTCTTCTTTGGTGAAAGTGCTGTAAAAGGTTTTGCTACAATGCTATTGCTTGCAATATTAATGAGTTTCGTTACAGCAGTATTCTTAACACGTATCTTATTATCATTGCTAGTACAATCAAATTACTTTAAGAAAAGTTTCTGGTTATTTGGTGTTAATAAGAAAGACAGACATGACCTCAGTGAAGGAATCGATGTGTATGAATTGAAAACACCATATGATCATTGGAACTTTATGAAATTGGCCAAACCATTGTTTTGGTTCAGCGGTATTGTTATTTTAGCTGGCGTAATTATTCTCTTCATTTTCAAATTGAATTTAGGAATTGACTTTACGAGCGGTACTCGTGTTGATATGAAAGCAGATCATAAGATAACACAACAAAGTGTAACGAGTACGTTGGAAAAAGCAGGTATGAAACCTGACCAAGTTTCTCTATCTGGAAATAACGATAGTGCTTCTGTTCAATTCAAGCATGATTTAAGTAAAAATGAAGTTGCTAAAGTTAAAACAACGATAAATAAAAAATTCGGCAATGATCCGACTGTAAATACAGTATCACCTGTTATCGGTCAAGAAATTGCTAAGAACGCATTATTATCATTAATATACGCTTCAATCGGTATGATTATTTACATTTCATTACGATTTGAATGGCGCATGGGACTTTCATCAATATTGGCATTACTACATGACGCCTTTATGATTGTTGCAGTGTTCAGCTTATTCAGATTAGAAGTTGATGTAACATTTATCGCAGCCGTACTGACAATTATCGGTTATTCAATCAACGATACAATTGTGACGTTCGACAGGGTTCGCGAGAACTTGCGTAAAATCAAAGTAATCACAAAGCCTGAACAAATTGATCGTATTGTAAACCATTCAATCAGACAAACAATGACAAGATCTATAAATACAGTATTAACAGTTGTAATTGTAGTAGTTGCACTATTGATATTCGGTGCTTCTAGTATCTTCAACTTCTCATTAGCGTTGCTTATCGGATTGATTTCTGGTGTATTCTCATCTATCTTTATCGCAGTTCCGTTATGGGGTATGATGAAAAAACGTCAACTTAAGAAATCACCAGACCATAAATTAGTGGTTTATCGTGAAAAACGCAGTAACGATGAAAAAATACTTGTATAATTTATATTTGTTATTGAGCTCCCGGAATTCTTTCCGGGAGTTTTTCTATTTAAAAAATGTTAAGATAGAGAAGTTGCTTTTTATTTAGAGCGTTCTTTTGTATAATGACATGTGGAAATGAGGGAAGCCGATTTATGATTAAAGCTAAATTTAAATGGGACCTACAACAAAATACTAATAAAATCTCAGATGAAATCGCATCAGAAATGAAATTAACACCTATTGTCCGTAAAATTATGGAAAGTAAAAATATTACGGATAAACAAGAGATTGCAGCCTTATTAAAAAAATCCTCGATTAAGCACGATCCTTATACAATGAGTGATATGAAAAAAGCAATTGATCGTATCAATAAAGCAATTGATAATCATGAACGTATTTTAATTTACGGAGATTATGATGCGGATGGTGTGACTTCAACTACAATCTTAGTTTCTGTTTTACAGGAATTAGGGGCTGAAGTTGGTTGGTACATACCCAATCGCTTTACAGAAGGTTACGGCCCGAATGAAGCAGCATTTAAAAACGCCTACGATGAAGGTATTAACCTTATCATAACAGTGGATAACGGTATACAAGGTCATTCTGAAATTAAAACAGCTCAAGAATTAGGTATGGATGTTATACTTACAGACCACCATGAAATTGGAGAAACATTACCTGAAGCTTTTGCAATTGTTCACCCTATGCATCCAGAGTTTAATTATCCTTTCAAATATTTAAGCGGTGCAGGTGTTGCATTGAAATTAGCACAAGCTTTATTAGATCATCCTTCGCCATATTATTCAGCGTTAGCTGCTATTGGTACGATTGCTGACTTGGTCTCATTAACTGATGAAAACCGTGCAATTGTACAAGATGGACTAGATATACTGAATCAAACGCAATATCCATCGATTCAAGCATTGTTAAATAATGCAGGTTATAAAGATACAATTACTGAAGAAACAATCGGCTTTGTGATTGGACCAAGACTAAATGCGGTCGGCAGATTAGATGATGCAAGTTTAGCAGCTGAATTACTGATGTCTGATAATGATGAAGAAGCGGAGTTTCTTGCTGAGCAAGTTGAACATTTCAATCAAGAAAGAAAAGATATTGTTAAAGAAATATCGGATGAAGCTGTATTAATGGCGGCCGAACAAGTAGAGAAAGGTAATCAATTTCTTGTCTTAGCACAAGAGAATTGGCACGAAGGTGTGTTAGGAATTGCAGCTTCGAAGGTCGTTGAAACATATGGTTTGCCAACGATTATTTTAAATATTGATACGGCACAAAATTTTGCAAAAGGTTCAGCTAGAAGTATTGAACAAGTATCAATGTATGACATTTTGGATAAAGAACGTGCATTAATAACTAAATTCGGCGGTCATCATATGGCTGCAGGAATGACGCTGCCTATCGAAAATATAGAAAAGTTGAGCGTTGCACTGAATGAGCACATGAAAGAAATTTCAAAAGAAAAGGACCTTTCTCCACGAAAAACTGTGGACTTACTTTTGGAAGAAAACGAAATTACAGTAAAAAATATTAGAGATATTCAAAAACTGAGACCTTTTGGGACAGATTTCACAAGTCCGCTTTTTCAATTGAATAATGCTAAAATTGTTCAAGCAAAGGGAATAGGACAAGAAGGCAAGCACCTTAAAATGACAATTGGCGACTCAAAAATTCAAAGCCTTTATTGGCAGCATGGTGAATATGCAAATCAAATTGAACCCAATCAGCCCATTAACATGATTGGTACGTTACAAATCAATGAATGGAATGGTAATCAATCTCCCCAATTTATGGTTCAAGATATGGCATCAGAGGCACTTCAAATTTTAGATTTCAGAGGCAAAGCCAGACAACATATTATTTCAAATGACGATTTGCTTACAGCTGAAATTGTTAACAAAAAATCAAATAAAGACCATGAACATCAATATTTTTATGGGGATATGATTCCTAACCAATATGAGCGTTATGTTTTTAAAGAATTGCCACTTACAATTGAGTCTATGCAATCGACTTTAACTTCAATTGTAGAAAGCCAAATTATTTTAGAGTTGAATCATCAAAATTCAATTTATTTTGATGGATTACCGAACCTAGATAAATTCAAAGCTTGCTATAAAGCATTGCTTGCAAAAAATGAAGTGGATTTAAAACAGGATGGTATGCAATTAAGTGAGTACCTGAATGTGAAACCGCAAGTTCTAATCTTTATGCTTAAAGTTTTTAATGAATTAAATTTCATTAAAGATAATAATGGTATAATAACTGTGAACAAAGATGTAGAAAAGAAAGAAATTACTTCTAGTCGTCTCTATCAAGCAAGAATGAAACGTATTGATGTAGAAAAATTTTTACTTTACGATGATTTCTCAAAAGTTAAACTTTGGATTAAAGACCAGCTAGCAAAGTAATTAGGAGGAAATAGATAATATGGATTTAAAACAATATGTGTCAGAAGTACAAGATTGGCCAAAAGAAGGTGTCGATTTCAAAGACATTACTACAATCATGGATAATGGAGAAGCATATGGTTATGCAACAGATCAAATTGTAGAATTTGCGCGTGAAAAACAAGTGGATATTGTTGTCGGACCTGAAGCACGCGGCTTTATCATTGGTTGTCCGGTTGCATATTCAATGGGTATTGGATTTGCTCCTGTAAGAAAAGAAGGAAAATTACCACGTGAAGTTATTCGTTATGAATATGATTTAGAGTATGGCACTAATGTACTTACGATGCATAAGGATGCCATTAAACCAGGTCAACGTGTATTAATTACTGATGATTTGCTAGCAACAGGCGGAACAATTGAAGCTACAATTAAACTTGTAGAAGAATTAGGTGGTATTGTTGTAGGTATTGCCTTTATTATAGAATTAAAATACTTGCATGGTATCGATAAGCTTGATGGTTACGAAGTTTTAAGTTTAATTTCTTATGATGAATAATTAAATAGCAACATGATTATAAATCGCTTACTCGATTGTCGTGGTATGCGATTTATTCTTATTCTTTTGAGTTATTAATTGTGTATGATAAATGATGATAAAGCCAGTTGTATCAATAAGTGTCAGAACAAACATGGTTCAAAATACGTATATAAATGCAAAAGGTTCATTTATCTTTCCATTTATAGTAATATATAAGTATTATTTAATAAATGTGGTTAATAGGTAAATTAGGTTCGAGGTAAAGTATTTAAGCGAGAGATGGTAACCTTTCGCAGTTTTTTAAATACTTAAATAAATTCAAATTGGATTCTATTTAACATACCTCATAAGAACATTTAAAAGGTAAACGAATATGTGGGGGTGTCTAATGTGAATAATGAATATCCATATAGTGCAGACGAAGTGTTGTATAAAGCTAAATCCTATTTAAGTGAGGAAGAATATGAACACGTGCTGAAAAGCTATCATATTGCTTATGAAGCACATCAAGGACAATTTAGAAAGAACGGTCTGCCTTATATCATGCATCCTATTCAAGTTGCAGGAATTTTAACAGAAATGCATTTGGATGGACCAACAATTGTTGCTGGTTTTTTACATGATGTGATTGAGGATACTCCATACACATTTGATGATGTAAAAGCGATGTTTAATGATGAAGTCGCAATGATAGTAGAAGGTGTAACAAAACTTAAGAAAGTTAAATATCGTTCGAAAGAAGAGCAGCAAGCTGAAAATCACCGTAAGTTATTCATTGCGATTGCTAAAGACGTTCGTGTTATTTTAGTGAAATTAGCCGATAGATTGCATAATATGAGAACTTTAAAAGCAATGCCGCGTGAAAAACAGATCCGTATTTCTAAAGAGACGTTAGAAATATATGCGCCATTAGCACATCGGTTAGGTATTAACACAATCAAATGGGAACTTGAAGATATTGCGTTACGTTACATCGACGGCGTTCAATATTTCCGAATAGTTAATCTAATGAAAAAGAAACGCAGCGAACGTGAAGCATATATCACCAATGCTATCGATAGAATCAGATCAGAAATGGATAAAATGCAAATTAATGGCGATATCAATGGCCGTCCTAAGCATATTTACAGTATCTATCGAAAAATGATGAAACAAAAGAAACAATTCGATCAAATTTTTGATTTATTAGCTGTACGTATTATTGTTGATTCTATTAAAGATTGTTATGCGGTACTTGGTTTAGTGCATACTTTATGGAAACCGATGCCGGGACGTTTCAAAGATTATATCGCAATGCCGAAACAAAATATGTATCAATCCTTGCATACTACCGTAGTTGGACCTAATGGCGATCCGTTAGAAATTCAAATTCGTACACAAGAAATGCATGAAATTGCTGAACATGGTGTTGCAGCTCACTGGGCATATAAAGAAGGCAAGAAAGTGACGGATGATAATTCTGGTTATGCACAAAAATTATCATGGCTTAAAGATTTAGCAGAAGCAGATAAAACAGCAAATGATGCCCAAGAATTTATGGAATCATTGAAATTCGATTTACAAAGCGATAAAGTCTACGCATTTACACCGCAAAGTGATGTTATTGAATTACCATATGGTGCGGTGCCGATTGATTTTGCATATGCAGTACACAGTGAAGTCGGCAATAAAATGATCGGTGCGAAGGTCAATGGTAAAATTGAACCAATTGATTATGTATTGCAAACAGGCGACATTGTCGAAATTAGAACGAGCAAACATTCATATGGACCAAGTAGAGACTGGTTGAAAATTGTTAAATCCTCAAGCGCTAAAAGCAAAATCAAAAGCTTTTTCAAAAAGCAAGACCGTTCTTCCAACATCGAAAAAGGTAAATTTATGGTGGAAGCTGAGATTAAAGATCAAGGATTTAAAGTTGAAGACGTCTTGACAGAAGAAAATATTGAAGCCGTTAATCAAAAATATAACTTTTCAAATGAAGATGATTTATTTGCAGCTGTTGGATTTGGCGGTGTTACATCATCTCAAATAGTGAATAAATTGACGGAAAAGCAACGTATATTAGATAAACAAAAAGCCTTGAATGCAGCACAAGAGGTCACAAAATCAGTTCCGATTAAAGACCATATCACAACAGACAGCGGTGTATATGTTGAAGGAATCGAAAATGTACTGATCAAGTTATCAAAATGTTGTAACCCGATTCCAGGTGATGATATTGTAGGATATATTACCAAAGGACACGGAATTAAAGTGCATCGTACAGATTGCCCGAATATCAAAAGTGAAACTGAACGATTAATTGATGTTGAATGGGTGAAATCAAAAGATTCTACACAAAGATATCAAGTTGATTTAGAAGTTACGGCTTATGATCGAAATGGATTATTGAATGAAGTCTTGCAAGCTGTTAATGCAACAGATAGTAATCTAGTTAAAGTTTCAGGTAAGTCTGATGTAGAAAAAAATGCAATTATTAATTTAAGTGTCATGGTAAAAAATGTAAACGAAGTCTTTAAAGTTGTGGAACGTATTAAACAACTTGGAGATGTTTATACTGTAACAAGAGTTTGGAACTAACAGAGGTGTTAAAATATGAAAATAGTAGTACAGCGTGTTAAACAAGCATCTGTTAAGAATGAATCTATTCATGAAGAAATTGGAAAAGGACTTTGTCTCTTAGTAGGTGTAGGTCAAGATTCAACTGAAAAAGATGTTGAAGCAGTAGCCAAAAAAATTGTGAATGCACGTATATTTGAAGATGAGAATGGAAAATTAAATTTAAATGTACAACAAGTTGAAGGTGCAATATTATCAATTTCACAATTTACACTGTATGCAGATGTAAAAAAAGGAAATCGTCCAGGATTTTCTAATTCAAAACCACCAGAAGAAGCAAATCGTCTATACGAAGCATTGAATGAAGCTCTGCGCCAATACGGTGTAGAAGTAAAAACTGGAGAGTTCGGAACTGATATGCTTGTTGATATTGCGAATGATGGTCCTGTAACAATTATTTATGAAAGTCAGGACGGCAAAATTATATGAATCGAATAGAAAATTGGTTTAAGAAACGTAAACTCAAACCGATTCCTATATTTATCGCATTGATTGCGTTGATTGTTCTATTATTTATCATTATTGTAGTAGCGAATTATAAAGCTGATCATGATGATAAAGTCACAATGAAAGAAGATGCTGAGTTAAGAACTGGTCCGAATGCGGTCTATCCTGAAATATTTCCTGCAGACAAAGGAGAAACATTCAAACAACTTGATAAAAAAGGGAAGTGGTTGTATGTTTCTACTCAAGACGGCAAGGAAAAAGGATGGGTTGCTGGCTGGCACACTGATTTAGATATCGAACCAGATAACGACCCGAATGCAAAACCCTTAAAAAATAAAGTGATTGTACTGGATCCTGGTCACGGAGGTGGAGACCAGGGTGCCTCCAGTTCAACACCTTCTAAATCTTTAGAAAAAGTTTATACCCTTAAAACAGGTCTAGAACTAAAGAAGTTGCTTGAGCAAGAAGGTGCAAAGGTCAAAATGACGCGTGATAAAGATGAATATGTCAAACTTAAAGATAGAAAATTAAGTGGAGATGCATTTATCAGTTTACATAATGATGCGCTGAAATCTTCTGATGCAAATGGCGTTACAGTCTATTGGTATAAAAAACAACAAGAAGGCTTGGCTGAAGCACTAAGCATGAGTATTCAAAAGAAAGCAATACTTTCTCCAAAAGGCGCAAGACAAGAAAATTATCAAGTACTGCGCCAATCAAAAATACCAGCAGTATTGATTGAATTAGGTTATATTAGCAATCCTACAGATGAAATGATGATAACAGATAAACTACATCGTCATATCGTTGAACAAGCTATTGTTGATGGCCTTAGAACATACTTCTCAAATTAAATAGTTGCAATCAACGGGCAAAATCGTTATGATAGTATCTGAATAAAATAATTAAAACCGTTATAATTCTTGAATGGACATTAAGAAATGCAAATAGAGAAATAATCCTTGGCTGAAAGATTATTCAGAGTAATTTTGTCACTATTGAACACAAGAAGAGGTGAAGTGAGACTTGTAAAGGTCAACTTCCGTCTAACATACGTTAATTGTTTAAAGTGGAGTCTGGTTTATTAATTCGGCTCAATTAGGGTGGCAACACGGAGTATTCGTCCCTTGTGTGATAGCGATATCATGCAAGGGTTTTTTTATTTACAAAAGGATGTGACATTATGATTAAAATCCCTCGTGGAACGCAAGATATTCTACCAGATCAAAGTAGAAAATGGAGATATATCGAGACTAAACTTGATGAATTAATGGAATTATATAATTATAAAGAAATTCGTACACCTATTTTTGAAAGCACTGATTTATTCGCAAGAGGTGTGGGTGACTCTACAGATGTAGTTCAAAAAGAAATGTATACTTTTAAAGATAAAGGTGATAGAAGTATCACACTTCGTCCAGAAGGAACAGCAGCGGTTGTGCGATCATATATTGAAAACAAAATGCAAGGTGATCCAAATCAACCTATTAAACTTTACTACAATGGACCGATGTTTCGTTATGAACGTAAACAAAAAGGGCGCTATCGACAATTTAATCAATTTGGTGTAGAAGCGATTGGTGCGCAAGATCCAAGTATTGATGCAGAAATTCTTGCTATGGTGATGCATATTTATCAATCATTCGGTTTGAAACACCTTAAACTAGTAATTAATAGTGTGGGTGATTTTGATTCACGCAAAGAATATAATAAAGCGTTGATTGAACATTTTGAACCTGTCATTGATACTTTCTGTAATGATTGTCAAGCGCGTTTGTATACAAATCCAATGCGTATACTAGATTGTAAAGTAGATAGAGATAAAGAAGCGGTAAAAACAGCGCCACGCATCACTGATTACTTGAATGAAGAATCAAAAGAATATTTCAACCAAGTGAAACAATATTTAGATGACTTGAATATTCCATATGTTGAAGATCCAAACTTAGTTCGTGGTCTGGATTATTATACACACACTGCTTTTGAATTGATGATTGATAGTCCTGATTATGATGGTGCCATTACTACTTTATGTGGAGGAGGCCGTTATAATGGTCTGCTCGAATTATTAGATGGACCAAAACAAACTGGTATTGGTTTTGCTTTAAGTATCGAACGCTTATTATTGGCTTTAGAAGAAGAAGGTATAGAAATCGAAGAAGATGAACACTTAGATTTATTCATTGTAACAATGGGTGAAAAAGCCGATAGATATGCAGTTAATCTATTAAACGATTTACGTCATCACGGTATCAAAGCTGATAAAGATTATTTGAAACGAAAAATTAAAGGTCAAATGAAACAAGCAAACCGAGTAGGGGCAGAATATACAATTGTTATCGGCGATCAAGAACTTGAAGATGGCAATATTGATATAAAACATATGGATAGCGGAGAATCTGATTCTATTCATTTAGCTGACTTAGTTTCTTATTTTGAAAATAAGAAAGAAAAACAAGGAGAGAAGTAATTTATGAGTAAAAGAACAACATATTGTGGTCTAGTAACAGAAGATTTATTAGGACAGCGTGTCACATTAAAAGGTTGGGTTCATAACCGCAGAGATTTAGGTGGATTAATTTTCGTAGATTTACGTGACCGAGAAGGTTATGTACAAATCGTATTTAACCCTGACTTTTCAAAAGAAGCATTAGAAATTGCAGAATCTATTCGTAGTGAATATGTAATTGAAGTTGAAGGTACAGTTACAAAACGTGATCCAGAAACAGTAAACCCTAAAATCAATACAGGTAACGTGGAAGTACAAGTAGATCATATTCATATCATTAACAAAGCACAAACACCTCCATTTTCAATTAATGATGAAAACCAACAAGTGGATGAAAACATCCGTCTAAAATATCGTTATTTAGACCTAAGAAGACAAGAACTTGCACAAACTATTAAAATGCGCCATCAAATTACACGTTCAGTACGTGAATTCTTAGATGGAGATGGATTCTTTGATATCGAAACTCCTGTATTAACAAAATCTACACCAGAAGGTGCACGAGACTACTTAGTACCATCTCGTGTTCATGAAGGGCAATTTTATGCATTGCCGCAATCTCCGCAATTATTTAAACAATTGTTAATGATCAGCGGTTTCGATAAATATTATCAAATCGTTAAATGCTTCCGTGATGAAGATTTACGTGCAGATAGACAACCTGAATTCACTCAAGTCGACGTAGAAATGAGCTTCGTTGATCAAGAAGATGTTATGGAAATGGGTGAAGCATTACTTAAAAAAGTAGTGAAAGATGTTAAAGGTGTTGAACTTACTGAGCAATTCCCACGCATGACATATGCAGAAGCAATGTCACGTTATGGTTCAGACAAACCTGATACTCGTTTTGATATGGAATTAAAAGACGTTTCTGAACTTGGACGTACTATGGATTTCAAAGTATTTAAAGATACTGTTGAAAAAGGCGGAGAAGTTAAAGCACTTGCTGCAAAAGGCGCTGCAGATAAATATACACGTAAAGATATGGACACTTTAACAGAATTTGTAAATATTTATGGTGCAAAAGGTTTAGCTTGGGTTAAAGTTGTTGAAGATGGCTTTAGCGGCCCAATTGCACGCTTCTTCGAAGATAAAGATATTGAAAAAGTTAAAGAATTAACTGGTGCTGAACCAGGAGACTTAGTGATGTTCGTAGCTGACAAACCAAGTGTTGTAGCTCAAAGTTTAGGTGCATTACGTGTGAAATTAGCACATGAATTAGGACTAATCGATAATAACAAACTTAACTTCCTATGGGTAACAGATTGGCCGTTACTTGAATATGATGAAGATGAAAAACGCTATGTTGCAGCACATCATCCATTCACATCACCTAAAGATGAAGATTTGGATAAATTAGATTCTGCACCTGAAAAAGCACAAGCCAAAGCGTATGATATCGTCTTAAATGGTTATGAACTTGGCGGCGGCTCTATCAGAATTCATAATGCAGATATCCAATCAAAAATGTTTGAAGTACTTGGATTCACAAAAGAACAAGCACAAGAACAATTCGGCTTCTTATTAGATGCCTTTAAATATGGTGCACCACCACATGGCGGAATTGCATTAGGTTTAGACCGCTTCGTAATGCTGCTTGCTGGACGTAATAACTTGCGTGATACAATTGCATTCCCTAAAACAGCATCAGCAGTTTCATTAATGACACAAGCACCAAGCGAAGTTTCAGATAAACAATTAGAGGAACTATCACTACGCATTCGTCATTAATAAAAAATTTGAAATTTCGATGGTTTAAATTTGCAATTAAGGTAGAATGTGGTAATATTAACTCATAAGATAGTCGTCTGAAATATTCGTAGTTTGCTGTATGTATTTTGACCTAACACTCTTTGATCAGGGAGCCCAATAGGTTTTCTTGCAGCGCACACGCCTCACTAGGAGGACTTGCAAAACAAGAAACAGGGCACCCACCTGTATATAGCAGGCCAAAATGATCAAGCTATTATAACTACGGTACAACGGATTCTATCGTACGCAGAACTTCGGTTCTGCGTATTTTTTTATTCACAAAATTTTAGCTGCGGTATACTTAAAATTAGAATTTGCTATAATGAATAGATGTAAAAGTAAGAATTAAAGGAGTACTAAAATGAAGCATCAATTTTCACGCAATGAATTGGCCTATGGCAAGGAAGGATTAGATTTACTCAAAAAACAAACTGTCGCAGTATTAGGTGTCGGCGGTGTAGGATCTTTTGCTGCAGAAGCACTTGCTAGAACTAATATCGGCCATATTATTTTAATAGACAAAGATGATGTTGACATCACTAATGTCAATCGTCAGCTACATGCATTAACCACTACAATCGGTCAAAGTAAAGTAACATTAATGGAAGAACGTATTAAATTAATTAACCCAGATTGTAAAGTGACATCATTGCATATGTTTTATAATGAAGATACGTATGAAGCATTATTTAATGACTATGATATAGATTATTTTATCGATGCCAGTGATACGATTATGTACAAAGTACATTTGATGAAAGAATGTTTGAAACGTGATGTTAAACTTATTTCTAGTATGGGCGCTGCTAACAAAACAGATCCGACTAGATTCCAAGTTGCAGATATTTCTAAAACAAATACAGATCCAATCGCTAAAATTATCCGTCAAAAACTGAAAAAAGATGGTATTAAAAAAGGTGTACCTGTGGTTTTTTCTGATGAAAGCCCTATTGTGATTCGTGAAGATGTAAAAGAAACTGTTGGTGATAAAAATGCAGCAACAAGAAAAGGGCAAATTCCACCTTCATCAAATGCATTTGTTCCAAGTGTAGTAGGATTGATTTCTGCGGGTTATGTAATTAACGATATTTTAAAAGATATACCCGTTACGCGTATTAAAGATCGTAAACAAGATAAATAAAAGGTTGTATAACAGAAACGCTGAGAACATAGTATCACTATGTCTCGGCTTTTCATTATACAACCTTTTTATAAGTTCTTTTGCTGTTTAGAAATATTATCATATACCTGTTTAAATTGCTGTTCAGCTTTAGACGTAGATTTAGGATGGTAATATTGTCTGTTTTTTAATTTATCCGGTAAATATTGTTGTGGTATAAAACCATTTTCAGAGTTATGCGGATATTGATAACCAATGGCTCTTCCTAACTTTTTAGCACTGGCATAATGACCGTCTTTAATATGGTCAGGAACTTGACCAGCATGTCCTTTGCGAATATCAGATAATGCAGCATCAATGGCTGTGATACCAGAATTAGATTTAGGTGACAAGCACAATTCGATGACAGCCTGGCTTAGTGGAATTCGTGCTTCTGGAAAACCTAAACGTTCTGCAGCTTCAATTGCTGCCAATGTTCGTTGTCCTGCTCCAGGTGATGCCAAACCTATATCTTCATAACTGATAACAAGTAATCTTCTCGCAATAGTTGGCAAGTCGCCGGCTTCTATTAAGCGTGCTAAATAATGTAAAGCTGCATCTGTATCACTGCCGCGTATCGATTTTTGGAATGCACTCATTACATCATAGTGCATATCTCCATCTTTATCACTCATGAAACTGCCTTTTTGCAAACAATCTTCTGCATCTTGCAATGTAATATGAACTTCACCATTTTCATCTGGTTTTGTACTTAATACGGCAAGTTCTAATGCATTTAACGCAGCTCTTACGTCGCCTTGGCTTTGAGTTGAGAAATACTGAAGCGCGTCATCATCAATATTGACATTATATTCAGCTAAACCACGATCTTTTTCAGAAAGTGCACGTTCTAATGCAGTACGAATATCATTTTCATCTAAAGGATAAAGTTCAAAGATTTGGGCTCTAGAACGAATAGCAGGATTGATAGCATGATAAGGGTTAGAAGTCGTAGCACCGATTAAAACAATCTTGCCATTTTCTAAATGAGGTAATAAGAAATCTTGTTTAGCTTTATCTAATCTATGAATTTCATCTAACAATAAAATAACTTGGCCAGACATTTTGGCTTCTTCAACTACCATTTGCATGTCTTTTTTTGTATTGGTAACAGCATTGAGCTGTCTGAATTTGAATTGGGTAGAACCTGCAATGGCTTTTGCAATACTTGTTTTGCCGATTCCTGGCGGACCATAGAAAATCATGGATGTGAGACGTTTCGAATCAACCATTCGTCTAATAATTCCTTTTGGGCCGACAAGGTGCTGTTGTGAAATAATCTCATCCAGGTTCTGTGGACGCATTCTTGAAGCTAGAGGTTCATTATTCAATCTCGAATCACACCTTTCTGTTACTATATTAACGTAAAAAATGCTAAAATTGAATAAAACTAAATCGGATTAAGCGAGGTAATAACATGAAAATTTCAACAAAAGGGAGATATGGTCTGACCTTGATGATTTCTCTTGCTAAAAGAGAAGGGCAAGGTTGTGTATCATTAAAGACAATAGCTGAAGAGAATAATCTTAGTGATCTATACTTAGAGCAATTAGTTGGACCGTTAAGAAATGCTGGGTTAATTAGAAGTGTCCGCGGTGCAAAAGGCGGATATCAACTTCGTGTACCAGCTGATGAGATAAAAGCAGGCGATATTATCCGTCTATTAGAAGGCCCGATTTCATTTGTTGAAAGTATAGATTCTGAACCACCAGCTCAAAAAGAATTGTGGTTACGTATGCGCGATGCAGTCAGAGAAGTACTTGATGGTACAACGCTTAAATACTTAGTGGAATTTAATGATTCTGATAAACTCGATAATTATATGTTTTATATTTAAATAAGAAAAGCTTACCAACTTCTGTTAGGTTGGTAAGCTTTTTTGATGCTTTTTGTGCAAATATATAATAATTTTATTTCTTTTGTTTATATATTATTTTAGAAGGGTATATTAAGTTATGTGACAACAAAGCTTTACATCATAGAGTGTAACTTGAGGAGGACGATAATCATGAAAGATGAAAAAAATAAAATCAAAGATTATGAAGCTTATGCGAAAAAACATGCAGATTCGAAAAAATTGGAAAAACATCAATCCAAAAAAGAAAAAGGCCAGCATGTAATGGATGAAATGCATGAAGAATTGGTTAAACATGGTGGTCCAGATAAGCCTTAATAATGTTTAAAGTGATTGCTAAATGGATAATATGAAATACAAAATAATATAAAATGCTTTGGAGGGATTCCACATGGCTAATAATGAAGAGAATAAATTTGAACAAGCCAAAGGCAATGTTAAAGAAACAGTAGGAAACGCTACTGATAATAAAGATTTAGAAAAAGAAGGCAAAGCAGATAAAACATCTGGTAAAATGAACGAAAAAATCGATGAAGTTGCTGATAAAGCAAAAAACTTCACTGATAAATTAAAAGATAAATTTAATAAAGATAAGTAATATCTAAAAAAGGCGCCTATCACAGGCGCCTTTTTTTATAAGTCTTTAATTATTTTTTTCAAGCGTTTGAATGAGTCGATTTGTTTGTCTTTGTCATAAATGTAGCTGATAGCCATCAACTCATCAATTTCACCATAGAAATCAATAAAGTCTTCGATTTGTGCTTTGACTGTTTCTTCTGAGCCGATTAAAGAGTCTTGAGCACGTTTTTCAGCCATTTGTAATTCAGCAGGTGTTAAAACAGATGCTAAATCATCAACTGGCGGTTGAAGCGGCTCCATTCTGCCTCGTGCAATACTAATCATCACTTGTGCTAAAGTAGTAGATAATTTTTTCGCTTCTTCATCTGTTTCTGCTACGATAGCATTCAAACATACAATAACGTATGGTTTATCGAGTACATCAGAAGGCTCAAATAATTCTTTATAAATCGCAATCGCTTCTTTCATCTGCTGTGGAGCGAAGTGACCAGCAAATACATAAGGCAACCCTTGTCTTGCTGCTAAGTGGGCTGAATCTGTTGAAGAACCGAGAATATATAAAGGTACATTTTTATCAACAGCTGGATAAGCTCTTACGTAGCCTTGTTGATTTTCAGGACCAAAGAATTTTTTTAATTGTGCAACTTCCTCAGGAAAAGCATAAACACCATTATGCTGATCGCGTCTTAATGCACTTGCTGTCATCATGTCAGTACCAGGGGCTCTTCCTAAACCTAAGTCTACACGATTCGGGTAAATTGTTTCTAATGTACCGAATTGTTCAGCCACTACTAATGGTGCGTGGTTTGGAAGCATAATTCCTCCAGAGCCCACACGTATTTTTGAAGTATGTTCTAATGTATGTTGAATCAGCAATACAGTTGCAGAGCTTACTAAATTAGGCGCATTGTGATGTTCTGCAATCCAGTAACGTTCATAATCTAATTTATCTAAATTTTGAGCAAGAGTCACCATATCATCGATTGCTTCTTTTTCATCTCCGCCTTCGCGAATAGGTACTAAGTTTAAAGCTGAAAGTTTTATATCACTCACAAATTTTGCCTCCTTTTATAATCATGTCTCAATTATAACAGTGGTATTCAAAAGAAAGTATTTAACTGCTTATCAACTAATTTTCAGATGTTATAATGAAAATGAAACAGAGCACTAGAAAAATTGACATGATGGTGCTAGAATTGGAACATTGATAAAATTGTGAGGAAGTGTCTGACTAATGGAAGTATATGCAGATTATGCAGCAACCACTCCTATAAAACCAGAAGTTATAGATAAAATGATGGAAATGTATCAACATCATTATGGCAATCCGTCATCCATTCATAGCGTCGGCAGAGATGCACGTCAATATTTAGATGCGTCACGTAGAGAAATTGCATCTTATATAGGTGCTAAGCCGAATGAAGTTGTTTTTACTAGTGGTGCAACAGAATCAAATAATACTGCAATTAAGGGTCTAGCGTATGCAAATCAACATAAAGGAAAGCATATCATTACTTCTAAGATTGAACATCATTCAGTATTGCATGTTTTTGAACAGCTTGAAAAAGAAGGTTTTGAAGTTACTTATTTAGATGTGAACCAAGAAGGTATTATTGATTTAAACCAATTAAAAAACGTGATGCGCGAAGATACGATTTTAATGTCTATAATGTTTGTGAATAATGAAGTCGGCACTGTCCAGCCGATGTATGACATAGAAGAAATTGTGAAGCAATACGATACACTGCTGCATGTAGATGCAGTACAAGCTATAGAGCATTTACCTATCAAATTTGACGAATTTGAATTTGATACAATGAGTGTCACTGCACATAAATTCGGAGGACCAAAGGGTGTAGGAATGCTGCTCGTGAAAGAGAAAACACCGATTAAGTTCTCACAACTTGGCGGTAGTCAAGAAACAAAACGTCGCGCAGGTACTGAAAATATGCCTCAAATTGCAGGTATGGCTGAAGCATTAAAAATCGCAGATGCACAACGTGATGAAAATAATGTGCATCTTATGAATTTGAAAGAATTATTTTTAGTACAACTCCAAGAACGCAGTATTCCATTTGAAGTAAATGGTTCTATGACAGATACAACAGGTCATATTTTAAATTTATACTTTCCGTTTATTGACGTGGAAACAATGCTGACTTTATTAGACTTAGCTAATATCAGTGTTTCATCTGGTTCGGCTTGTACAGCAGGGTCTACAATGCCTTCTCATGTATTAGAAGCAATGTATGGAGAAGACCCTAGAACAAAACAATCTATCCGTTTCAGTTTCAATGAATTAACAACTGACTTGGAAATTAAATATATCGTAGCAGAAATTCAAAAAATTTATCATAGATTTAAGGAGGAATAAACTTGAGCAACCAAGATACAAGAGTTGTAGTAGGTATGTCTGGCGGTGTTGACAGTTCAGTTACAGCCCACTTACTGAAAGAACAAGGATATGATGTCATTGGTATCTTTATGAAAAACTGGGATGATACTGATGAAAATGGCGTTTGTACTGCAACTGAAGATTATAATGACGTAATAGCAGTTTGTAACCAAATCGGCATCCCATATTATGCTGTCAACTTTGAACAAGAATACTGGGATAAAGTATTTACTTATTTCCTAGATGAATATAAAAAAGGACGTACACCGAATCCTGATGTAATGTGTAACAAAGAAATTAAATTCAAAGCATTTTTAGATCATGCAATGAAATTAGGTGCTGACTATGTTGCAACAGGCCATTACGCGCAAGTAAGACGTGATGAAGATGGAAATGTTGAAATGCTGCGCGGTGTTGATAACAATAAGGATCAAACATATTTCTTAAATCAATTAACACAAGAACAGTTATCAAAAGTAATGTTTCCACTAGGCGGTATGGAAAAATCTGAAGTCCGTCGTATCGCAGAAGAACAAGACTTAGCAACAGCTAAGAAAAAAGATTCAACAGGTATCTGCTTTATCGGCGAACGCAATTTCAAAGAATTTTTATCTAACTATTTGCCAGCACAATCAGGTGATATGCGTACATTAAACGGCAAAAAAATGGGAACACATAGCGGATTGATGTATTATACAATCGGTCAACGTCATGGTTTAGGTATCGGCGGAGATGGAGACCCATGGTTTGTTGTAGGTAAAAATTTGGAAGATAATGTTTTATATGTAGAACAAGGATTCCATCACGATGCACTTTACAGCGATTACTTAATAGCTTCAGATGTATCACTTGTGAATGATATCGATTTAACAGATGGTTTAGAATGCACTGCGAAATTCAGATATCGTCAAAAAGATACAAAAGTTACAGTTACACGTATCGGAGAAAACCAAATCCGTGTTGATTTTGATGAACCTGTCCGTGCTATCACACCGGGACAAGCAGTTGTACTTTATGACGGTGATGTTTGCCTTGGCGGTGCAACAATCGATGATGTATATAAAGAAGCAGGACAATTAACATATATTGTTTAAATGAATAGTATAGAGACGAGAATATTACCTCGTCTCTTTTTTTACATAATATACATCATATCTGTTAAAATATATATTTGAAATGAGATAGAAATGAGGATTAAAAAATGAAACAAGAAGCAATCTATCAACTCATTAAAGAAGGTAAGTTTGAAGAAGCTTTAAAAGCACTTTTTGAAAATATTGAAGAAAACCCTGAAGCAATTGAAAATTATATCAACTCAGGTATATTGCTTGCTGAAGCAGGAGAAGTAGAAAAAGCAGAAAAATTTTTCCAAAAAGCTTTAACTATAGATCCAGACAATGGTGCGATTTATTATAATCTGGCTAATGTTTACTATAATGCTGAAAGTTTCAACGATGCGATTAAATTGTATCAGCAAGCCTTGCAAAAAGGTGTGGATGAAGCGGATACCAATTACATGATTGGTATGTCATTCAATCAATTAGGCGCATTTAAAGAAGCAATGCCGTTTTTAATGCGTGCATCAGAACTTGATGATAAAAACGATGAAGAAATCCAGTTTCAATATGGTCTTGTGCTGTGCCACTTAGAAATATTTGATGCAGCTGTTGAGCAATTAGATAAAGTACTCTCACAAAATCCTGAAAATACAGATGCACTGTATAATCGCGGATTAGCAGGCTATATGAAGACGGAAAATACAGAGGAAGCAATGCCGTATTTTGAACGTGCGATTGAAATTGATCCTAAACATTTATTAAGTCAACATGCGATTAAAATGTTCAAACAGCTTGATCAAGAGGAGGAATAACATTTGAGCAACCCTACATTATTTGATTATTCAATGGTCAAAGGTACAGTTGAAGCTATTCTTTTTCAAAATAAAGAAAACTTTTACACTGTATTAAAAGTAGATCCAATCGAGACAAATGAAGAATTTGATAGTATGCCGACCGTTGTAGGGTTCTTTCCTGAAATTGCGGAAGGAGATGTTTATACTTTTAAAGGTCAAGCTGTCACTCACCCTCGATATGGCAAGCAATTAAAAGCTGAGACCTTTGAAAAAGAACTGCCGCAAACTAAAGATGCGATTGTAAGTTATCTCTCAAGTGATTTATTTAAAGGCATCGGGAAAAAAACAGCAGAAAATATCGTCGACACACTTGGTGAAAATGCGATTAATAAAATTCTTGATGATGAACAAGTATTGGCAGAAGTACCGCATCTGTCTAAGAAAAAGCAAAAACAAATTGCAGAACAAATTTACAGTAATCAAGAAGTTGAAAAAATCATGATTCGTCTGCATGATTTAGGTTTCGGTCCTAAATTATCGATGAATATTTACCAAGTTTACCAAGTTGAAACACTCACTGAAATTGAGAAGAATCCGTATCAGCTTGTCTATGATGTTAAAGGGGTCGGTTTTAATAAAGCTGATACTTTAGCTAAGAATCTTGGTATTGAATACAATGATCCTGAACGATTAAAAGCAGGATTATTATATACAATTGAGGAAGAATGTATTAAACAAGGACATACGTATTTGCCGAAAGATTATGTGATTGAAGCTTCACAAGATACTTTATCTCAAGTGCATAGCGAATCCATTGATGCCCAATTGTTGGAAGAGATGATTGTACAGCTGACTGAAGAAGAAAAGTTGGTAGAAGCAGATGAAACACTTTCTGTACCAAGTTTATATTATTCAGAAGTTAAAAGTGTACAAAATTTATATCGCATTGAAGCACATCAAACAAAACTAGAGACAATTGAACAATCAGACCTGCAGATACACATTGGAGAAATTGAAGATGTCAATAATGTAAATTATGCTGCATCTCAAAAAGAAGCACTTGAAACTGCTATAAATTCTAAAGTCATGCTGTTAACAGGCGGGCCTGGTACAGGTAAAACAACTGTGATTAAAGGTATTGTAGAATTATATGCTGAAATCCATGGTCTGTCTCTTGATTATGATGATTATAACGAAGATGATTATCCTGTCGCTTTAGCAGCACCAACAGGCCGAGCTGCTAAAAGATTGCAAGAATCTACGGGATTAGAAGCTATGACGATACATCGATTAATCGGTTGGAGCCAAGAAACAAAACCAGAAGACGTTCTTGAAAATGAAATCAACGCTAAGCTGATTATTATCGACGAAATGTCTATGGTCGACACATGGCTGTTCCACCAATTTTTAAATGCCGTTCCAATTGATGCGCAAGTCATCTTAGTAGGAGATGAAGATCAATTACCTTCAGTAGGTCCAGGGCAAGTATTTAAAGATTTAATTGATTCTAAAGTAGTGCCGCGTGTGAATCTAACTGAAGTTTATCGCCAACAAGACGGTTCTAGTATTATTGAATTAGCACATAAAATGAAACTGGGACAGCCAATTGATATTACACAACGATTTCATGATCGCAGTTTTATACCATGCAGTGCCGATCAAATACCGGATGTAGTTAATAAAGTGGTAACCTCAGCTGTGAAAAAAGGTTATGATATGAGTGATATTCAAGTACTTGCACCGATGTACAGAGGCAGTGCTGGTATTAAGCGTCTGAATAAAGTACTTCAAGACATTTTAAATCCTAAACAAGAAGATACACGTGAAATCGAATTCGGAGATGTTGTTTTTCGAAAAGGCGATAAAGTACTGCAATTAGTTAATCGACCAAGCGATAATATTTTTAACGGAGATATTGGCGTCATTCAAGGTATCTTTTGGGCAAAAGAAAATGAATTGAATAAAGATGTGTTAGTCGTTGATTTTGATGGAAATGAAATTACATTTACCAAACAAGATATGATGGAACTTACGCATGCTTATTGTACTTCCATTCATAAAGCGCAAGGTTCAGAGTTTCCAATTGTGATAATGCCGGTAGTCAAACAATATTACCGCATGCTGCAAAGACCGATTATTTATACAGGATTAACGCGAGCTAAACAATCTTTAGTTTTTCTAGGCGACAGTCAAGCCTTTGATATTGGTATGCAAACCTATGGTCAAGTGCGGATGACACGTATGGCACAGCTATTGCGCGATTATTTCGGTACAGAAATGAGCGAAACAACAAATGAAACAGAAAATGATATAGATACAAACGAGATAATTGCAGAACAAAATTCAAAAGTCATTGCGTTATCAGAAGAAACAATATTTGAAATTGACCCGATGATTGGAATGGGTAATGTCACACCTTATAGTTTCGCGAATGATAAATAAAAACATCTTCGAAACGACATATAATTGACATTTACTCACCATCCATCTAAAATAAAACTAAATTCGCATAAAGATGAGTAGTCAATGTACTATGCTTGAGAGAGGTGCCGGCTGGTGAAAGGTATCGCAAACATTGATGAACGCTACTTTATGTCAGTCCGTATAAAACAATGAGTGATGTGTTGTGTTGAATCACACACATAACTAGGGTGGTACCGCGATACATTCGTCCCTTTAGAGGATGAATGTATTTTTTTATGCACAAGTATACGGAGCTTAAACATCGTAAATTAGGAGTGAGGATTATATGAAGCAGTTGAAAGCAAGTGAAATCAGACAAAATTTTATTGATTATTTCAAAGAACAAGGACATATGGTAGAACCTTCAGCACCACTTGTACCGATTGATGATGATTCTTTATTATGGATCAATTCAGGCGTTGCAACATTGAAAAAATACTTTGACGGACGAGAAATTCCTAAAAAGCCGAGAATTGTCAACTCTCAAAAAGCAATCAGAACAAATGATATTGAAAATGTAGGATTCACAGCACGTCACCATACATTTTTTGAAATGTTAGGCAACTTTTCTATCGGTGATTATTTCAAACGTGAAGCGATTGAGTTTGCATGGGAATTCTTAACGAGTGATCGTTGGATGGGTATGGAACCAGAAAAATTATATGTAACGATTCATCCAGAAGATACAGAAGCATATGATTTATGGCATGATGTTATTGGATTAGAAGAAAGCCGTATTATTCGTATTGAAGGCAACTTCTGGGATATCGGTGAAGGACCATCTGGCCCGAATACAGAAATTTTCTATGATCGCGGACCAGAATATGGTGAAGACGATCCAGCTGAAGAAATGTATCCAGGTGGCGAGAATGAACGTTATCTCGAAGTATGGAACTTAGTATTCAGTGAATTCAACCACAATAAAGATCATACGTACACACCGCTTCCAAATAAAAATATTGATACCGGCATGGGTCTGGAACGTATGGCTTCTATTGCACAAAATGTACGTACGAACTACGAAACTGACTTATTTATGCCGATTATTGAAGATGTGGAAAAAATTTCTGGTAAAAAATATCAAGAAAATGCAGAACAAGACGTTGCTTTCAAAGTCATTGCAGACCATATCCGTACAATTGCTTTTGCAATTGGTGATGGTGCTTTACCTGCAAACGAAGGACGCGGTTATGTATTACGTCGTTTGCTGCGCCGTGCAGTACGCTTCAGTCAATCTCTAGATATCAATGAACCATTCATGTATCAATTAGTCGACACAGTCGCAGATATCATGGAACCTTATTATCCAGAAGTAAAACAAAAAGCTGATTTCATCAAACGTGTAATTAAATCTGAAGAAGAACGCTTCCACGAAACATTAGAAGAAGGTCTTGCAATCTTAAACGATATGATTAAAGATGCCAAAGCAGGCGGCAATGTTATCAATGGTAAAGAGGCATTCAAACTTTATGACACATACGGTTTCCCAATTGAATTGACAGAAGAAATTGCAGACAACGAAGGTTTAACTGTGGATATGAAAACATTCGAAGCGGAAATGCAAAAACAAAGAGACCGTGCACGTCAAGCACGCCAAAAATCAGAATCTATGCAAATTCAAAGCGAAGTATTAAAAAATATTAAAACGCAAAGCACATTTACAGGTTATGAAGTCATGGATCAAAACACAAAAATTACAGATATTATTGTAAATGGCGAACGTGTAGAAAAAGCAGATGCAGGAGATACTGTATTCTTTGTATTAGAAGCAACACCATTTTATGCGGTGAGCGGCGGTCAAGTCGCAGACCAAGGTACAGTGAGCAATGAAAACTTTGAAATTGAAGTGACAGAAGTTACAAAAGCACCGAATGGTCAGAACTTGCATAAAGGCGTAGTTCAATTCGGACAGGTGTCTGAAGGTGCTGAAGTTGAAGCATCCGTGAACCATGCAGATCGACGAGATATTAAGAAAAACCATAGTGCTACACACTTATTGCATGCTGCATTAAAAGAAGTTTTAGGCGATCACGTTAACCAAGCAGGTTCACTTGTTGAAGGAGACCGCTTACGTTTTGACTTCTCTCATTTCGGTCCGGTAACTGAAGAAGAATTAGAACAAGTCGAACGTCGTGTCAATGAAGAAATCTGGAAAGGTATTGACGTTACAATCAAAGAAATGCCGATTGAAGAAGCAAAAGCATCTGGTGCTATGGCTTTATTCGGAGAAAAATACGGCGATATCGTACGTGTTGTAGACATGTCACCATTTTCAATCGAATTATGCGGTGGTATCCATGTACAAAATACTTCTGAAATCGGATTATTCAAGATTGTCAGCGAATCAGGTACTGGTGCAGGTGTACGCCGTATCGAAGCATTAACAGGTAAAGCTGCATTCTTATATCTTGAAAGTGTTCAAAATAAATTTAAAGCAGTCAAACAACAAGTCAAAGCAAAAGAAGATGACCAAGTTGCTGAAAAAGTAACTCAACTCATCGACAACGAAAAACAATTGCATAAACAATTAGAACAACGTAATCAAGAAATTACTGCATTGAAAATGGGCAGTATCGATGACCAAATCGAAGAAATCAACGGTTTAAAAGTATTAGCATTGCAAGTTGATGCAGAGAATGCAAAATCCTTACGTCAAACAATGGATGATTTTAAATCTAAATTACAAGATACAGTGATTATCTTAGCAAGCGATGTTGGTGAGAAAGTCGCATTAGTCGCAACTGTACCTAAAGCAGAAACAGATAAAGTCAAAGCAGGCGATTTAATTAAAAATATGGCACCTGTTGTCGGAGGTAAAGGCGGCGGCCGTCCGGATATGGCTCAAGGCGGCGGCAGCGATCCAAGCAAGATAACAGAGTCATTACAATTCATTAAAAACTATATTAAATCGCTATAACTTCAGCGCACTCTCATGTAGAATGGTATATGTATCAGCCTACTAATGTAGAAGGAGTGTGTAAGAAAATGAACAATTATGATAAAACAATGCGATTTAATCTTGAAGATGTCCCAAAAGAAAATGTTAAATCAGTGTTGACAAATGTATATAATACCTTGAAAGAACGCGGATATGACCCTGTGAATCAAATTGTCGGATATTTATTATCTGGAGATCCTGCTTATATACCGCGTCATAATGAGGCAAGAAATCAAATCAGAAGAATCGACCGCGATGAAATTATGGAAGAACTTGTTTCAAATTACTTGAATGCGTCTAAAGATAATTAATTATGCTATCACATAAAATTATAGGTTTAGATGTAGGCAGTAAAACAGTCGGCGTTGCTGTCAGTGATTTAATGGGTTGGACCGCTCAAGGCTTAGATACACTCCGAATCAATGAAGAAGAAAATGAATTAGGTATTACAAAGTTAGCAGAAATCATAAAAAAAGAAGATGCAGACACTGTTGTAATAGGATTGCCGAAAAACATGAATAATTCTATTGGATTTAGAGGCGAAGCTTCGTTAAAATACAAGGAAGAACTTCTGAAAATGTTACCGGATCTCAAAGTGGTAATGTGGGATGAACGCCTTAGTACCATGGCGGCAGAAAGATCATTATTAGAAGCGGATGTTTCAAGAAGCAAACGTAAGAAAGTAATTGATAAAATGGCTGCTGTGTTTATATTGCAAGGTTATTTAGATTCACTACAATAAACCTGAAAAAGGAGCGTTATTTATGTCTGAAAAAAATAATAATCAAGATGCAGAATTACAAATCAATAACGATGAGGAACTTTTAACATTATACGATGAAGAAGGTAATGAAGTTTTATATCGTAAAGTATTAGAATTTTATCATCCAGAATTCGATAAAGAATATGTGATTTTAGCTGAAGAAGGCGAATCATCAGATGATGATGATATGATTGAATTAATTCCGATGATTAATGTGCCGGATGAAGAAGGCGACGGCGGCAAATTCTTACCAGTCGACACTGAAGAAGAATGGGACATGATTGAAGAAGTCGTTAATACTGAAATGGAATAATACTTTTCAAAAAGACGGAGCACCAAGCTCCGTCTTTTCTTTATACATCAATCCGAACAAGTGTTCTAACCCCCGTAAATTTCGCATTTTTTAACTGCAAGTACGTTATATTTTAACTGAAAAGATAATTTTACAACAATCTGAAGTCAGCACTTAATTTTAAAGCACTTTTATGGTAAAATATGTAAAGTTAAATTATAAGAAAAAGTTTATGAAGTTGGTAACATCTTTAAATCAGTCATAAAGGCTGATTTCTTTTTGTTAATTTTCGATGAAGGAAGCGTATTATGGATAAAAATGAAAATTACTTAATTAATTTATCGCAGAAACATCCGCATGAATTAGAAGCGTTAAGACCTTACGCAGAAAAAAATAATGTTCCGATAATCCATCCTTTGTCGTTGGATATGATTAAACAGTTGATACGAATACATCATAGTGAGCGTATTTTAGAAATTGGAACTGCTATCGGCTATAGCGCAATGCATTTTGCATCTGTCAATCAAGATATTCAAGTTTGGACAATTGAACGAGACGAAACAATGCAAAGTGCCGCTAAAGAAAATTTTGCGCAATACCCTTATGGCTCACAAGTCCATATGATTGAAGGGGATGCAAGAGAGACATTTGAGCGTGTTCAAGATAAAACATTCGATATGATATTTATTGATGCCGCAAAAGCACAATCTCAAAAATTCTTCGAGCTCTATACTCCATTGCTCAGAGAAGGCGGACTCGTCATTATAGATAATATTTTATATCATGATTTTGTAGCTGATATTGACGTGGTCAGAAGTCGCAATGTGAAACAGATGGTAAAGAAAATTCAAAAGTTTAATGCATGGTTAAATGACAATCCACACTTTGAAACAAACTTTTTAGATATAGAAGATGGTTTAGCCATCGCGATAAAAGGAGAGTCAAAATGACAGAATTACTTGTGACACCTAAATCATTATCACATATTGAAGTGTTGATTGAAAAAGGTGCAGATGCCTTTGTAATAGGCGAACAAAAATTCGGCCTGCGTCTTGCCGGTGAGTTTGATCGAAATGCAATGAAAGAAGCAGTACAACTTATTCACGAGAATGGTAAAAAAGCATATGCTGCAGTCAATGGTATTTTCCACAATTACCATTTGAATGCTTTAGAAGATTATATTCAATTCTTACATGATATCAAAGTCGACCGTATTATTTTCGGAGATCCGGCTGTTGTGATGTATGTGAAAGCACAAGAAAATCCTATTCCTTTGAATTGGGATGCAGAAACTATCGTAACAAATTACTTCCAGTGTAATTATTGGGGTAAACGTGGTGCCAAACGTGCAGTGCTTGCACGCGAATTGAGCTTAGAAGAAATTTTAAATATTAAAGCACATGCAGATGTAGAAATTGAAGTACAAGTACATGGTATGACTTGTATGTTCCAATCAAAACGTATGCTGCTCGGTAATTATTATACATTCCAAGACCGTCAAATGAAGATTCAACGCAATCATGAAGATAGTGATAAACAATTACTGCTTTATGATGAAGAACGTGAAAATCAATATCCTGTTTTTGAAGACTATAACGGTACACATATTATGTCTCCGAATGATATTTGTTTGATAGAGGAGCTTGAGCCGTTGTTAGAAGCGGGTATTGACAGTTTAAAAATAGATGGTGTATTACATACAGAAGAATACATCAATGTATGTACTGAACAGTACAGAGAGGCAATTGACTTGTATCAAGAAGACCCTGAAGCTTATGAAGATGAAAAATTCATGCTTGTAGACCCGATTGAAGCAATTCAACCTGAACATAGACCATTTGATGAAGGGTTCTTATTCAAACATACAGTATATTAAGGGAGGCGATGGCTTGATTACACAAGCTGAAAAAGCAGAGTCAAAACCAAAAAGCCAAATGAAAAAACCTGAGCTGCTGGCACCTGCCGGAAACTTAGAAAAATTAAAAATTGCAGTACATTATGGTGCAGACGCTGTGTTCTTGGGCGGCCAAGAATATGGATTGCGTTCAAATGCTGATAATTTTACGATGGAAGAAATTAAAGAAGGCGTAGAATT
Source organism: Staphylococcus condimenti (assembly GCF_001618885.1). Taxonomy (NCBI): domain Bacteria; kingdom Bacillati; phylum Bacillota; class Bacilli; order Caryophanales; family Staphylococcaceae; genus Staphylococcus; species Staphylococcus condimenti. The sequence goes on from NZ_CP015114.1 coordinate 259,277, forward strand.
TGCTGATCGATACGGTGCTAAAATCTATGTCACAACCAATATCATAGCTCATGATGAAAATATGGACGGCTTAGAAGACTATTTAAGAAATCTTGAAGCTACTGGTGCAACAGGTATTATTGTGGCAGACCCATTAATTATTGAAACATGTAAAACCGTAGCACCGAAATTAGAAATCCACCTTTCTACTCAACAATCACTAAGCAACTATAAAGCAATTGAGTATTGGAAAGAAGAAGGATTAGATCGTGTTGTACTTGCTCGTGAAACAGGTGCGATGGAAATGAAAGAAATGAAAGAAAAAGTCGATATTGAAATCGAAGCCTTTATTCATGGTGCAATGTGTATCGCATATTCAGGACGTTGTACATTAAGCAACCATATGACAGCACGGGATTCCAACCGAGGCGGATGTTGTCAAAGCTGTCGTTGGGATTATGATTTATTAGAAGTAGATGAAGATGGAGAACTTGATTTATTTTACAAAGACGAAGAAGTCACACCATTTGCGATGAGCCCTAAAGATTTGAAATTAATTGAATCTATTCCGAATATGATGGATTTAGGCATCGATTCACTCAAAATTGAAGGCCGTATGAAATCTATCCATTACATCGCAACCGTTGTTTCTGTCTATCGTAAAGTGATTGATGCATATGCTGAAGATCCGGAAAACTTCAAAATCAAACCAGAATGGCTGTTTGAACTAGATAAGTGCGCTAACAGAGACACTGCTTCTTCATTCTTTGAAGGCACACCTGGTTATCAACAACAAATGTTCGGCAATGAATCTAATAAAAAATCTCCTTATGATTTCTGCGGTTTAGTCTTAGATTATGATGAAACAACTAAAATAGCGACAATTCAACAACGAAATCACTTTAAACCTGGACAAGAAGTAGAATTTTTCGGTCCAGAAATTGAAGGCTTCAAACAAATCGTTGAGACAATTTATGATGAAGAAGGCAACGAACTAGATGCAGCACGTCATCCGTTGCAAATCGTGCAGTTCAAAGTCGATCATCCGATTTATCCTAACAACATGATGCGAAAGGAAGTATAATCATGAATGCTACAACGATTATCGGAATCGCTGGCGGTTCAGGTTCTGGAAAAACATCTGTTACAAATGAAATTTTGCATAATTTAGAAGGTCACAGTGTTGCATTAATTGCACAAGACTACTATTATAAAGACCAATCCCACTTAACTTTTGAAGAACGGTTGAAAACCAACTATGATCATCCATTCGCTTTCGATAATGATTTATTGATTCAAAATTTAATGGATTTACGAAATGGCATCCCAGTAGAAGTTCCGACATATGATTATGTCAATCACACAAGAAGTGCTGAAACCATTGCATTTCAACCTAAAGATGTTATTATCGTAGAAGGAATATTTGCACTTGAAAACAAAACATTAAGAGATTTAATGGATGTGAAGATTTATGTCGATACAGATGCAGATTTACGTATCTTAAGACGATTAATGCGTGATACAAAAGAACGCGGTCGTTCAATGGAATCGGTAATAGAACAGTATTTAAATGTGGTGCGTCCTATGCACAACCAATTTATCGAACCGACAAAAAGATATGCGGATATTATTATCCCTGAAGGCGGAAGTAATAAAGTCGCAATCGACATAATGACAACTAAAGTCCAATCATTGATTAACAATCAACAGTAACTTTTGAGTAAAGGAAGATGCCAATATGGAAAATCAAAAACAATATCCAATGACACAAGAAGGTTTTGAGAAGTTAGAACAAGAACTAGAAGAATTAAAAACAGTTAAACGACCAGAAGTCGTTGAAAAAATTAAAGTCGCACGTTCTTTCGGTGACCTGTCTGAGAACTCAGAGTATGATGCTGCGAAAGATGAACAAGGATTTATCGAACAAGATATTCAACGTATCGAGCATATGATCAGAAACGCTTTGATTATTGAAGATACAGGAGATAACAATGTTGTACAAATCGGTAAAACTGTTACATTTATTGAAATCCCAGATGGCGACGAAGAAGTGTACCAAATTGTAGGATCTGCTGAAGCAGATGCATTCAACGGTAAAATTTCTAATGAATCACCGATTGCACAAAGTTTAATCGGCAAACATTTAGACGATGAAGTACGTGTGCCGCTTCCAAACGGTGCTGAAATGAAAGTTAAAATCACAAACATTCAATCACAATAAGATAATCAGCATTCTTGAATTTCAAGAAACATAAAAACTGAATGGACATGATAAAGTTGGCGGTACTTTATATGAGATGAAGGCTTATGTGTTTCACAGGTTTTCTCAACTCATCATAAAGCGCCAACTTTTTTTGTGCTTAAAAAGATATGATGAAAATCACGTATTTAAACATAAACAGCTTCATTCGTGGCATTTTAGAAATTATGATAAAATAAGCGTGATACAGATAAGAAAGGGGAAGAAGTCATGATAGGTATTATAGGTGCTATGGAAGAAGAGATTTTAATCTTAAAAGAAAAAATAACAGATCTCGAAGAAATTTCAATTGCACATGCAAAATTTTATAAAGGTTACATCGATAATCAAGAGGTGGTCTTGACACTCAGCGGTATCGGTAAAGTAAATGCTGCACTATCTACAACTTTATTAATCAATACATTCTCTCCAGATGTTATTTTAAACACAGGGTCAGCTGGAGCATTAGATCACTCATTAGAAATCGGTGATGTATTAATCAGTACAGAAGCTACATACCATGATGCTGACGCCACTGCATTTGGTTATGAATTAGGACAAATCCCTAATATGCCTATCGCATATGCTGCAGATGATGATTTAATAACATTAGCCCAATCTGTTGTGGAACAAAAAGAGATGAATGGAAAGCTCGGTTTAATTGTCAGTGGCGACAGCTTCATCGGTGAAGTCAGCCAAAGAGAAACAATTAAAACAAACTTCCCGGATGCAATGGCTGTAGAAATGGAAGCCACTGCTATTGCACAAACATGTTATCAATTTAAAGTGCCGTTTATTATTACAAGAGCAGTATCAGATTTAGCCAATGGCGAAGCGAATATGACATTTGATGAATTTATTGGAGAAGCAGCTAAGTCTTCAAGTGAAATTGTATTAGAAATGTTGAAATCTTTATAAGGATAAGGTGAAATCAGTAATGGGTATTTTAAGTAAACTTTGTATGCCGAATGCTTATGTACAAAATATTCATCAAATTAATTTTGACGAATTAGCACAATCAGGTATCCGCGGTGTAATTACCGATTTAGATAATACACTCGTAGGATGGGATGAAGCAGATCCTACACCTGCTGTCATACATTGGTTTAATAAATTAAATGAATTAAATATTAAAGTAACAGTCGTTTCAAACAACCATCAAAAACGTGTTGCAAGCTTCTGCACACCGTTGAATGTTGATTATATCTTTGAAGCACGAAAACCGATGGGCAAATCATTTAAACGCGCTTGTGAACATATGGGCCTAAAACCAGAAGAAACAGTGGTCATAGGCGATCAAATGATGACAGATGTCATCGGAGGCAATCGTCGCGGCATGTATACCGTTATGGTTGTTCCTGTAAAGAAAACAGACGGTTTTATAACAAAATTCAATCGCTTGATAGAACGCAGATTGTTAAACAGATATAAAAGAAAAGGCTATATTAAATGGGAGGAAAATTGATTGACTGAAACGCTTAAATGTATCGGTTGCGGTGCACCGCTGCAATCAGAAGATCCTAAAAAACCAGGTTATGTTCCAGCACACAGTTTACACAAAGAAGATGTAATCTGCCAACGCTGCTTCAGATTAAAAAATTATAATGAAGTTCAAGATGTCGGTATGGATAGTGATGATTTTTTAGATTTATTAAATAATCTCGCAGATAAAAAAGGACTCGTCGTCAATGTGTGCGATATTTTTGACTTCGAAGGATCTTTCATACACGCTCTAAAACGTATTGTTGGTAATAAAAAAGTGATTTTAGCAGCAAATAAAATTGACTTGCTGCCAAAACAAATCAATAAACGCCGTGTAAAAGAATGGTTGAAAAAAACAGCGAAAAAATATGGATTAGATCCAGAAGCCGTAATTCTACTTTCTGCACAAAAAGGCTATGGAATAAATGAACTGCTGGAAGCTATAGATAAATATCGCAATCATGAAGATGTTTACATTGTCGGTACAACTAATGTCGGAAAATCTACTTTAATTAATAAGTTGATTGAACATAGCGTCGGTGAAAAAGATGTCGTCACAACATCTCGTTTTCCAGGGACAACATTAGATATGATAGATATTCCGCTAGATGACCAAACATTTATGTTTGATACACCCGGTATTATTCAAGAACACCAAATGACACATTATGTTTCGGATAAAGAATTAAAACAAATTATGCCGAATAAAGAAATTAAACAACGTGTTTATCAATTAAATGAAAATCAAACATTATTCTTCGGCGGTTTAGCACGTATCGATTACATTTCAGGCGGTAAGCGTCCGCTTGTATGCTATTTCTCAAATAATTTGAATATACATCGAACAAAAACTGAAAAAGCAGATACATTATGGCAAACACAATTAGGTCATCTTTTAACGCCGCCTAATCAAGCAGATCACTTCGATTTAAATGATATTAAAGCAGTACGACTAGAAACGGGTAAAGAAAAGCGTGACGTGATGATTTCAGGACTTGGATTTATTACAATCGGACCTGGAGCTAAGGTTGTAGTACATGTACCGAAATCTGTTGATGTTGTGCTTAGAAATTCAATCATGTAGGTGATAGATATGAAATTTGCAGTCATCGGCCATCCGATTAAACATTCCTTATCTCCAATTATGCATCAGGCGAACTTTGATGCTTCAGCCCGCACAGATACGTATGAAGCACTCAATATTCCGCCTAAGCATTTCCATTTAATTAAAGAGATTATGGCTGAAAAAGAGATAGATGGATTTAATATTACAATACCGCATAAAGAGCGTATTATTCCATATTTAGATGAGATGGATGCGCATGCTAAAACAATCGGAGCGATTAATACAGTTAAAATTGTTGATGGTAAATGGGTTGGTTATAATACGGATGGCATCGGTTATGTTAAAGGCTTAAAACGCGTCTATCCTCAATTAAAAGATGCACGTATCTTATTGATCGGTGCGGGGGGAGCGAGCAAAGGACTTGCTGCTGCATTGAATGAAATTGCAGAACACTCATTGTCTGTTGCAAATCGTACGATGTCTCGATTCGATAATTGGGATTTAAAGGTAAATACTTTATCATTGCAAGAGGCAGAAAAACAACTTGGTGATTTTGATATTGTGATAAATACAACGCCTGCTGGCATGAGTGATAATCAAGATGTAGTTATTTCTTTAGATCATCTCGCTCCTGATACTTTAGTGAGCGATATTGTCTATATACCGTATAAAACACCAATTTTGAAATTAGCAGAAGCTAAAGGGAATCGTATTTATAATGGTCTTGATATGTTTGTCAATCAAGGGGCTGAAAGTTTTAAAATATGGACGGGTGAAACAGCAGATATAAAAGCGATGAAAACTGCTGTGTTAAAACAATTACAAAGGAGAGATTAAATGTTAACAGGAAAACAAAAAAGATATTTAAGAAGTCAAGCGCATCATGTTACACCGACATTCCAAATTGGGAAATCGGGTTTAAATGATAATATGATTGAGCAATTGAATGAAATATTAGAGAATCGTGAATTGATTAAAATTCATATTCTGCAAAATAATATGGATGATAAAAAAGAATTGGCTGAAGCGGTAAGTGATAAAACAGATAGTGAATTAGTTCAAATCATCGGTTCTATGATTGTCTTATACAAAGAATCGAATGAAAATAAACAAATCGAATTACCATAACATGACTCAATCTGTTGTTTTATATGGAGGCCAATTCAATCCAGTTCATACTGCGCACGCTGTTGTTGCGAGCGAAGTTTATCATACTTTAAAACCTGACCGCTTTTTGTTTTTGCCAAGTTATATGTCGCCTTTAAAAGCACATCGAACTGAGTTGAATACCAGACACCGCATTCATATGTTAGAACTTGCTGCCTCTGAATTAGGCTTTGGTGAAGTTTGTTTAGCTGAAATCGAACGTAAGGGTGACAGTTATACGTATGATACAATTCGTGCTTTGAAAGAGGAATTAGGAGATGCAAAGCTTTATTTTGTAATTGGAACAGATCAATATGAACAGTTAAATCGCTGGTATCAAATAGATGCGCTGAAAGAACTTGTGACGTTTGTGGTTGTGAATAGAGACAAGGCAGAACAAGAGGTGGAAGCGGGAATGATTAGTGTCCGGATTCCAAGAATCGATATCAGTTCTTCGCTCATTAGAGAAAGAGTCAAAAATCAACAAACGATTGAAGTCTTGGTGCCTAAAAAAGTTGAAGACTATATCAGGGAGGAGCGATTATATGAAAGCTAAGAAGGCAATAAAGCTTATAGAGGATAAATTACCAGAAAAACGTTATAAGCATTCTCTACGTGTGGCTGAGACAGCAAAAAAATTAGCTGAAATTCATGATGGGCATGTTAAAAAAGCTGAACTAGCTGGTATTTTACATGATTATGCGAAATATGAGGATTTAGGTACAATGTATCAAATTGTACGCCAATATGATTTGGATAATGATTTATTAAGTTATGGTTCCGAAATTTTACATGGTCCAGTTTGTGCAGTTATGATGAAAGAACAGTATGATATTGATGATGAAGAGGTTTTACTTGCCATTAAATATCATACGACGGGCCGTGCTCAGATGACAAAGACTGAAAAAATTGTCTTTATCGCTGATTATATCGAGCCTAAGAGAACGATTCCTGGTGTGGAAGAGATTAGAGAAATGGCTTTTAAACCTGGTAATCTAGATAAAACAATTTATGAGATTTCTAAAAGAACGGTTTTATTCTTAATCGGTAATGATATCAGTGTTTATAAAGCAACGATTGATTGTTTGAATTACTATAATTTCAGTGATGAAAGAATAGAGGATGATTAAATGCAAAAAGAAGAAATTTTAAAATTGGCAGTTGAAGCTGTCGAGAGTAAAAGAGCAGAAGAAGTTATTTCATTAAATTTAGAAGGTATTAATGATATGGCGGATTATTTTGTGATTTGCCATGGGAATAACGAACGTCAAGTGCAGGCTATTGCGCGTGCGGTGAAAGAAGCGGCAGATAAAGCAGGTGTAGATATTACTGTATTCGAAGGTTTAAATGAAGCAAGATGGGTTCTTCTTGATTTATCAGGCGTAATTGTACACATATTCCATAAGGATGAGCGTAGTTACTATAATATTGAAAAGCTTTATCGTGATGCGCCAATGCAAACTTATGAGGAAGCATATTAATAATGGAGCAGTATCATGATTTTAGCCAATATTATGATGAGCTGACTTTAGATCAACCATATGAATCATGGTTGGAAATTGTAAAATCGACTGTAAAAAATAATAGTTCAATTTTAGATTTAGGATGTGGAACTGGCAGTTTGACACATCAATTAACTGAACTCGGTCCAGTTACCGGAATGGACTTAAGTCCAGATATGTTAGTGATGGCATCACAAAAGTCTGATGAGGTGAGATGGCTTGAAGGTGATATGTCTAATTTCAATCTCAAAGAAAAATTTGACGTCGTTACAATTTTTTGCGATTCATTAAATTATTTAAATAGCTATAATGCCGTAGTGGATACATTCAAACAAGTTTATAATCATTTAAATGAAGATGGTTTTTTTCTATTTGATGTTCATACAGTGTATAAGATGAATACGTTGTTTAATAATCAAAGTTATATTGATGAAACAGAACATGTTTTTCTTGGTTGGGATGCAATAGCAGGAGACGAACCCAATAGCGTTTGGCATTATATGACATTCTTTGAAAAGCAAAAAGATGGTAGTTATCGTCGATTTGATGAAGAACATTATCAAAAAACATATGATGAAAATGAATACAAAAATATGTTGGAACAAGTTGGATTTCAAAATATAACAACCTTTTATGATTTTGATTCTAATAACCATAATCCTGAAAGCGATAGATTGTTTTTTATAGTAAAAAAATAAAGTAAAATCACTCCTTTGATCGTTTATATTATAAAGGAGTGATTTTTTATGTTTGAGAAGTTGAAACTTTATATTGAAAATTATAAGCAGTTTAGATATCTAGCAATAATTTTGATTGTATCGGTAATTGCATTATTAATAATTTTTAAACCAGACGAATCATCTACAAAAATAGAAGAGAAAAACACAGTGGATTCTCAGAATAACGCCGTCAAGAAATATCAAAATGATGAACAGCAAATAGCAAGTAAAAAAGTATCAGATCCTAATATTAAATCTAAGAAAGTCATGGTCGATATAAAAGGAGCAGTTAAACATCCTAATGTATACGAAATGTCAGATACACAAAGAATAAAAGATGTTCTCTCAAAGGCTGAACCCACTGACAAAGCTGACTTAAATCTGATTAATCTTTCAGAAAAACTTGTAGATCAAAAGATGATTTATATACCGGAAAAAGGTAAGGATGCAGTAAACCCACAAATAGTAAATAATACTAGTGCAACGAGTGGTATTACATCAAATCAGCAAAAAATTAACTTAAATACTGCTAAAGAAAGCGAATTAACGTCTATAACTGGTCTAGGTCCATCAAAAGCAAAGGCAATTATAGAATACAGAGAAACTAAAGGCAGTTTTAATAAAATTGATCAATTGAAAGAAATAAAAGGATTTGGTGACAAAACCTACGAAAAACTGAAAGATTATTTGACAGTTTAAAAATCATAATATGAAATATAGTGAAAATGTAATAAAATAGTATTATTCTAAGTTTAACGACAGGAGGACTAATAGATGGACAGAATAAAATGGGAAGAATACTTTATGGCACAAAGTCATCTATTATCATTGAGGTCAACATGTACTAGATTATCTGTTGGTGCAACAATTGTAAAAGACAATAGAATAATTGCCGGAGGATACAATGGATCCGTAGCAGGTGAAGTTCACTGTATTGACGAAGGATGTTTGATGGAAGATAACCATTGCATTAGAACAATACATGCTGAAATGAATGCATTATTACAATGTGCAAAACAAGGTGTTTCTACTGAAGGCGCTACTATATATGTAACTCATTTTCCTTGCTTGAATTGTACTAAATCAATAATACAAGCAGGAATTAAAAGAATATATTATGCTCAAGATTACCATAACCATGAATATGCAATTCAACTGCTAGAACAATCCGGGATAGAATATAAAAAGATACCATTTGATGCGAGACAAGTAGCAGAATACCTAACAAAGAAGTGACAATCATTTGATTTATATAGCTTTAGCATTTTTAAACGGCATCTTACTAATTTATAATAAGCCACTTGCTATAATGCTTGCTGGCTTTTTAATATTGATTATTATTAGGAGAAAAGTACATCTATTACTAACAATATTTATATTATGTCAACCTACAATAAGTAATTATTGGTTTTCTATTTATGAAAACAACGAAAATGATAAAATAAATTGGTTTAAGAATAACAAAAAAATATCTGATATTTACACTTTTAAAGAGATCCATGTGAAAAATCATAAATTTATCTTAGGCAAGGTACTAGTCAATGGTGAATTTATTACCTTTACTTATTTTCCAAAACAAATATCAGAACTTAAAAGTTTTGAAAATTTTCCTGATTATTCTAAATGCTATGTAACTGGCAAAATTAATAATGATATGTCAGTTGGTAACAAGCCTACAGCAACTTTTAATAAATTTGATATTTCTAAATGTAAAACTGAAAAGGCAAGTAGCATATCAGAATATATTGCACTTCATAAACATTATTCTTTAAAAAGATTGCGTGATTATACTCCGTACTGGCAAAATACCTTTGCTATGATAACAGGGGATGTAAGTTACATAAGTTCTGAAAGCTTAGATATCGAAAAAGAGTTAGGTATATATCATTTACTTGCGGTAAGCAGTTCTCATGTTGTTGTCATAGCTGCTATTTTTTATTATTGCTTAAATAGAATTAACGTCCCCAGGTTCATCACACAGTTCCTAATAATTTTTACTTTATTTTTATTTGCTTACTATACAAATTTTGCTCCAAGTGCTTTAAGAGCAATATTATGTATGACTTTTGCAATTATACTCCCCAAAAAACTTTATACTTCCTTAATTGATATTCTCGCAATAGTGTTTATTATATTATGTTTTTCATCACCAAAAATTATATTTGACATTGGCTTTCAATTTTCCTTCTTAATAACTCTCTTTATTCTTATCTCTGCACCAATTCTGAAATCTTTTAATAATATACAGTCTGCATTAGCTATTACATTTATTTCTCAAGTTTCTTCTTTTGTAATTAGCGCTTATTATTTTAATCAAATTCAATGGATTGGGTTTATTTCAAATATGTTATTTATACCATATTACTCGTTAATTCTTTTTCCACTCGCAATTTTCACTTATATCTACATCCAGTTATTTACCACTAATACTTTGCTAGTAAGTTTAATTAATTTTTTCTATTCACTACACGATCAGTATTTAATAAAAATATTTAAGTATTTCGACCAATTTCGCTGGTTTATAGGTGAGTTAAATCATTTTTACGTAACTTATATTGTAATTTGGATAATATTAATTATCACTTTATTTACAAACAATTTTATCAAAAGTTCTGTTATAACTTTTATTATAGGTAGTATTTTAATTACAAAATTAACAACTCAACCTCAGACTAGATTTACAGCATTAAATGTTGGCCAAGGTGATTCTTTTCTTTTTGAAACTAAAACTAAGCATCGTGTTTTAATAGATACTGGCGGTAAAGCAACAAAAGAAGGAGATATCTTTGAATTTGGTAAAAATAAAGAAGTAAATTCTAATTCCATTAGTAAATATCATATTATGCCTACTTTTAAGAAAAGAGGCATCAATAAATTGGATTATATTATTATCACTCATCCACATGCTGATCATATCGGCGAACTTGAATACTTAATCAACCATATAAAAATTAAAAATATCATCGTGAACTTCCCAAGTTATCCTAATAAGTCATTATACTCTTTGAAAGATGCTTGCGATAAAAACCATATTAAATTGCTTAATTTTGAAGATATCAATCAAATTACAATCGATGAAAATAAAATACAATTTTTAGATACTATTTACAACGAAAGCAAGGATTTAAATGACCATTCTATAATGGCAATCATTAAAACACCTAAATATAATATATTAACTACTGGAGATGCTACGGTTAAAAACGAATCGAAACTATTACTTAATTATCTAATACCTAGAATTGATATTTTGAAAGTAGGTCATCATGGTAGTAAAACAAGTTCAAGTGACAAATTTATAAATAAGATACATCCTCGTATTAGTGTTATTTCTAGTGGAAAAAATAACACATATAAATTGCCTAATAAAGAAGTTATAAATCGGCTAAATCAAGTCGGTTCTAAAATATATAATACTCAACATGATGGCCAGATTACTTTTACTCTAGATAATGAAATACAAGTATTAACAGAGCATTAAGAAATCATGGTGTGATTCTTAGTTCTTAAGTGCTATAATTTTAAAGTATGTAATTTGTTGAGAGGTGCTATTTGTGAAAGAAAATATCATTACAATATATGGAGAGGTACCTGAATTAATCGAAAAAAAATCAAAAGAAATAGTGGATGCTTATTTACAAGAACCCAAAGATGATTTTAATTTTGTTAGCTTTGACCTGACAGAAACAGAAATTAATATTTGTATTGAGGAAATTATTACGCTTCCTTTTTTCTCTGATAAAAAAGTTGTCGTTATTAAGAATGCATATTTATTCACTGGAGACAAAGGACCAAAAGATCTTAATCAAAATATAGATCAGTTATTAGAATTTATTCAAAAATACGATGGCCAAACTTTAGTTATATTTGAAGTCTATAATCAAAAATTAGATGAGCGAAAAAAATTAGTTAAAACGTTAAAAAAGAAACTAAGATTATTAAAATAGAACAAATGTCTGAGGATGAAATAAAGAATTGGATTAAAAATGAGCTCAATCATCAATATAAAGACATTAAGCAAGATGCTTTAAATCTTTTTATTGAATTGACAGGTATTAATTTTAATTTAATTAAACAAGAACTTGAAAAAATAATTTTATTTTTAGGAGACCGTCCTACTATTGTAAAACAAGATGTGGAAACAATAGTTAATAGAAGTTTAGAGCAAAATGTATTCTTGCTAACTGATTATATTCAAAGAGGGCAAAAATCAGAGGCCATAAATTTAGTTAATGACTTAATTATAATGAAAGAAGAACCTATCAAATTGTTAGCTTTAATCACAAGTAATTTTAGGTTATATTATCAATGTAAAATTTTAGGTAAAAAAGGTTATAGTCAACAACAAATTGCCAAGACTGTTGGGGCACATCCATTCCGCGTGAAGCTTGCGCTTAGAACATCTCGACAATACGATTTAAGACAATTAATGCGTATAATAAATGCGTGTGCCGAGACAGATTATAAACTAAAGTCATCATATATGGATAAACAATTAATTTTAGAACTATTTATTTTATCAATATAAAAAAGTTCAAGCAATTGCTTGAACTTTTTCATTATTTGTCTGCGCTCATTAATTGTGATTTAATGCGGTCAGCTTTGTTATTGTGGATTAAGTTAGCTTGAGCTGCTTTATCTACTTTCTTAACAGCAACACGTACTAATTCTTGTTTGTTATCAGCATTTTCAGCGATAGCTGCTTTTGCATGTTTCACTGCTGAACGCATGTCATTTTTTTGAGAAATATTTCTTGCTTCAGCTGTTTCATTTGTTCTTACACGTTTAATAGCAGATTTAATATTTGGCATTGTATGTCACCTCCTAAAAGTGATCTATGCTCATCAAATAAATATTTGATTACAACAAGAAATATTTTATCAAATGTACTATTAAACTGCAATCATTTATTTTAACTATGGGTTTCAAGATAACGTAATTTAAAGTAAAATAGAGACTAATGATGAGAGTTCTTAATAGATTAAGATAGTTTGCATTAAATACGTAAACACGTTATTATATCAAAGATATCATACATAACGGTCTATTGAATAATACGAAAGTGAGTAGATAGAATGAACAATGAAGAACGTTTAGAACGTCAAAAGAATATACGTAATTTTTCTATTATTGCCCATATTGACCACGGAAAGTCTACATTGGCAGATAGAATTTTAGAAAATACAAAAAGCGTAGAAACTAGAGATATGCAAGCACAACTGCTAGATTCAATGGATTTAGAGCGCGAACGAGGTATTACAATTAAATTAAATGCAGTAAAACTTAAGTATGACGCTAAAAATGGCGAGTCTTATATTTTTCATTTGATTGACACACCAGGACACGTCGACTTTTCATATGAAGTTTCACGTTCATTAGCTGCATGTGAAGGTGCTATATTAGTTGTAGATGCTGCTCAAGGTATTGAAGCTCAAACATTAGCAAATGTTTATCTTGCTTTAGACAATGATTTAGAATTACTTCCTGTTGTGAATAAAATTGACTTACCAGCAGCAGAACCAGAACGTGTCAAACAAGAATTGGAAGACGTAATTGGTTTAGATCAAGACGACGTTGTTCTTGCGAGTGCAAAATCTAATATTGGCATAGATGAAATTTTGGAAAAAATTGTGGAAACTATACCTGCACCAGATGGTGATCCGTCTGCACCGCTTAAAGCACTTATCTTTGATTCGGAGTATGATCCTTATAGAGGAGTAATTTCTTCTATACGAATAGTAGATGGTGTTGTAAAAGCTGGTGATAAAATCAAAATGATGGCTAGTGGTAAAGAATTTGAAGTTACAGAAGTTGGAATTAATACACCAAAACAATTGCCAGTTGATGAATTAACAGTCGGTGACGTAGGTTACATTACTGCAAGCATTAAAAATGTTGATGATTCTCGTGTAGGTGACACTATCACGCATGCTGATCAACCCGCAGAACAACCTTTAAAAGGCTATAAAAAAATGAACCCAATGGTATTTTGTGGACTGTTCCCAATTGATAATAAAAAATATAATGATTTACGAGAAGCTTTAGAGAAGTTGCAATTAAATGATGCTTCACTTGAATTTGAACCAGAAACCTCACAAGCATTAGGTTTTGGTTTCCGTACTGGCTTCTTAGGCATGTTGCATATGGAGATAATTCAAGAGCGTATTGAAAGAGAATTTGGTATTGAATTAATTGCAACAGCACCATCTGTAATATATGAATGCATTTTGAAAAATGGAGAAAAGGTTATCGTTGATAATCCTTCTAGAATGCCTGAAAGAGACCAAATCGATGAAATATATGAACCTTATGTTCGAGCAACTATTATGGTTCCAAATGATTATGTAGGTGCAGTTATGGAGCTCTGCCAACGTAAACGAGGACAATTTATTAATATGGATTACCTAGATGATATCCGCGTGAATATCATTTATGATATACCTTTATCAGAAGTTGTATTTGACTTTTTTGACCAAATTAAATCAAATACAAAAGGGTATGCTTCTTTTGATTATGAATTAACAGGATATAAAGAAAGTGATCTAGTTAAAATGGATATACTTCTAAATGGAGATAAAGTAGATGCATTAAGTTTTATTGTCCATAAAGAATTTGCGTATGAACGTGGAAAAGCATTAGTTGAAAGACTAAAAACACTAATCCCACGCCAACAATTCGAAGTTCCAGTACAGGCTGCTGTAGGACAAAAAATTGTAGCTCGTACTAATATAAAATCAATGGGTAAAAATGTTTTATCTAAATGTTATGGTGGCGATATTAGCCGTAAACGAAAACTATTAGAAAAACAAAAAGCTGGTAAAGCTAAAATGAAAGCAGTAGGAAATGTCGAAATTCCACAAGATGCATTTTTAGCTGTATTAAAAATGGATGAAGATTAATAATAAGGTTGGGGCGAATTAAATGTCCCACCTTTTTATTTTGAAATTCAATCCGCAAAGGAGTAAACAAATGGAAACAAAAAGCGCTTATATTCATATTCCGTTTTGCGTACGAATATGTACCTATTGTGATTTCAATAAGTACTTTATTCATAACCAGCCTGTGGATGAATATTTAAATTGTTTAATCAAAGAATTTAGACAACCTGAAAAGAAAGAATTAAATACAATGTTTGTCGGAGGAGGTACACCGACAGCTTTAAGTATTAAACAATTAGAAAAATTATTAAAAGCAATTAATGATAACTACATTATTAAAAATGAATATACTTTTGAAGCAAACCCTGATGAACTTACAAATGAAAAAGTTCAATTATTAAAAGATTATGGAGTTAATCGTCTATCTATGGGTGTACAAACATTTGACCAATCGTTATTAAAAATACTTGGTAGAACTCATAATACAAATGATATATACCAAGCAGTGAATCTAGCGAATAAATTCAATATTAATTCGATTAGTTTGGATTTAATGTATCATTTACCTGAACAAACAATACACCAATTTGAAGAAAGCTTAGATATAGCACTTTCTATGGACATTAATCATATTTCAAGCTATGGTTTAATTCTTGAACCCAAAACACAATTTTACAACATGTATAGAAAAGGTAAATTAAAGCTGCCTAATGAAGACTTGGGTGAAGAAATGTATGAATTATTACTTGATAAAATTCAAAAATCTAATATGCATCAATATGAAATTTCAAACTTCAGCCAAGTCAATCATGAATCAGAGCATAATAAAGTTTATTGGAAAAATGAATACTATTATGGGTTTGGTGCAGGCGCAAGTGGATATGTAGATGGTGTAAGATACACAAATGTAAATCCAGTTAATCACTATATCAGAAAAATTGAAAATGCAGAAAAACCCATTCTTCAATCTACAATTCCAAATTTCAAAGAACAAATTGAAGAACAGATGTTTTTAGGACTCAGAATGAATAAAGGTGTTTCAAAAAAGATATTTGAAAATAGATTTAATAAACGCCTTGATGATGTTTATTCCAAAGAGTTACAAGATTTAATCAGAAAAGGATTAATCAAAGATACTGATGGATATGTTAAATTGACTGAACGTGGAAAAGTTATAGGCAATGAAGTCTTTGAAGCTTTTTTAATCGATTAATATGAACATTTTTCATTACTAATGCTTTAACATTGACTTACTTTGACCAATTTGATAAATTATAATTAGCACTTGAGAGAAGAGAGTGCTAATGAGGTGGAAACATGATTACCAATAGACAACAGAGCATTCTGAATGCCATTGTTGAAGATTATGTTGATTATGGTTTGCCTATAGGCTCTAAAACAGTTATTGAGAGACATCAAGTTAATGTAAGTCCGGCGACCATTCGAAATGAAATGAAACTTTTAGAAGACATGGGATTAATTGAAAAAGTTCATGCTTCTTCTGGAAGATCGCCATCAATTAAAGGTTTTAGATATTATGTAGACCAATTGTTGGAAAATACTTCTCCTCGGACAGAATACAATAATCAACGTTTAAATAAAATATTAGCTGATAATAATTACAATTTATCAAATGCATTAAGTGTTTATGCAAATGAATTGTCAATGTCAACTAAATATACTACGTTGATTATGAAACCGAATCAGTCAAAAGATTTAATAACTGATATTCATTTATTTAACACAGTTGCCCATTTAGTTATAATGGTAATTGTGTTTGAATCAGGCAATGTAGAACACCTGCAATTAGCAGTCCCTGAAAAAATCTCTAAAAACCGGTTAGTTCAAATAGCTAACTATATTAAAAGTATATTTAATGCTGATGAGAAAAGTGATTTTTCAGATGAGACATTTAGACATTCAAATGACTATTTGATTATCAATCAGTTAATCGAATTGTTAAATCAACGATTAAATGATTCTACTACTGATATTTTCTTTGGTGGTAAAGCAAATTTAATTGATACTTTGAATGAACAGAATGTTAATTCCATCCAACAAATTCTTCAATATTTAGAGTCCAATAAGATATTGAAATTATTTGAAGATGATAATCAATCTGGTATCGATGTAAAGATTGGTCAAGAAATCGATAATGGTTTAGAAGATATTTCTATTATTCTAAGCGATTATCACATAGACAATCATCTTAAAGGACACGTAGCAGTTATTGGACCGACAGCTATGCGTTATCAAAATGTGATTCAATTACTATATAAAGTCTAGTAATTAAGTAGTATTGGAGGACAGAAAATGACAGAAAAAGATCAATCAGTTAATAATGAAGAATTTGCTGAAAAAGAGGATAACACAGCAAAAGACTCGAATACTGACGAACAAATTGAAAAAACTGTAAGTGAAGAAGATGTTCAAAATGATTCCTCAGAAGTTGATGATAAAGAAAAGGAAATTCAACAATTAAAAGAGGAAGTAAACGAACAAGAAGAAAAATATTTACGTCTTTATGCAGAATTTGAAAATTATAAAAGACGTATTCAAAATGAAAATCAAACATTAAAAACTTATCAAGCTCAAAGTGTTCTTACAGACATCCTTCCTACAATTGATAATATAGAACGTGCTCTTCAAATTGAAGGTGAGGATGAATCATTTAAATCTCTCCAAAAAGGGGTTCAAATGGTTTATGAGAGTTTATTAAGAGCTTTAGAAGAAAATGGTTTAGAAAAAATTGAAGCTGTAGGTCAACAATTTGATCCAAATTATCATCAAGCTGTTATGCAAGATGAAGACGATTCATTTGAATCAAATGCTGTTACTCAAGAACTTCAAACTGGTTATAAATTGAAAGATCGTGTATTACGACCTTCAATGGTAAAGGTAAACCAATAATTATTTTTAATTAACTAAACAACAAATGAAAATAGGAGGAATTTTTAGTTATGGGTAAAATTATAGGTATTGACTTAGGTACAACAAATTCTTGCGTAGCTGTTTTAGAAGGCGACGAACCTAAAGTTATTCAAAATCCAGAAGGTGCTCGTACAACACCATCAGTTGTAGCATTCAAAAACGGTGAAACACAAGTAGGTGAAGTTGCTAAACGTCAAGCAATTACAAACCCTAATACTATCCAATCTATTAAACGTGAAATGGGTACTGATCATAAAGTAGACGTTGATGGAAAAAATTACACACCACAAGAAATTTCAGCAATGATTTTACAAAATTTAAAAAGTACAGCTGAAAGTTACTTAGGTGATAAAGTTGATAAAGCTGTTATAACAGTACCAGCTTACTTTAATGATGCTGAACGTCAAGCAACAAAAGATGCTGGTAAAATTGCAGGTTTAGAAGTAGAACGTATCATTAACGAACCTACAGCAGCAGCTTTAGCATATGGCTTAGATAAAACTGAACAAGACGAAAAAGTATTAGTATTTGACCTTGGTGGCGGTACTTTCGACGTTTCAATTCTTGAACTAGGAGATGGCGTATTCGAGGTATTATCTACTGCTGGCGATAATAAATTAGGCGGCGATGACTTCGACCAAGTCATTATTGATTATCTTGTCGAAGAGTTCAAAAAAGAAAATGGTATCGACTTATCTCAAGACAAAATGGCATTGCAACGTTTAAAAGATGCTGCAGAAAAAGCTAAAAAAGATTTATCTGGAGTATCTCAAACTCAAATTTCATTACCATTCATTTCAGCTGGAGAAAGTGGTCCATTACACTTAGAAATCACATTAACTCGTTCTAAATTTGAAGAGTTATCAGATGATTTAGTACGTCGTACTATGGGACCAACTCGCCAAGCATTAAGTGATGCTGGTTTATCAAGCAATGATATTGATGAAGTAATTTTAGTTGGTGGTTCAACTCGTATTCCAGCTGTACAAGAAGCTGTTAAAAAAGAAGTTGGAAAAGAACCTAATAAAAGTGTTAACCCAGACGAAGTTGTTGCAATGGGTGCAGCTATCCAAGGCGGCGTAATCTCTGGTGATGTTAAAGATGTTGTATTATTAGATGTTACACCATTATCACTAGGTATTGAGATTATGGGTGGACGTATGAACACATTAATCGAAAGAAACACAACTATCCCAACATCTAAATCTCAAGTTTACTCAACAGCTGCAGACAATCAACCTGCTGTTGATATTCATGTGCTACAAGGTGAACGTCCTATGGCATCTGACAATAAAACTTTAGGAAGATTTTCATTAACTGATATTCCACCAGCTCCACGTGGAGTTCCACAAATCGAAGTAACATTTGACATTGATAAAAATGGTATCGTTAATGTAACTGCTAAAGACTTAGGAACTAATAAAGAACAAAATATTACAATCGAATCAAGCTCTGCTCTATCAGATGATGAGATTGATCGCATGGTTAAAGATGCTGAACAAAATGCTGAAGAAGATAAAAAACGTCGTGAAGAAAGTGACCTTAGAAATGAAGCTGACAGCTTAGTATTCCAAGTTGATAAAACACTTAAAGATTTAGGTGACAATGTTTCTGAGGATGACAAAAAACAAGCTGAAGATAAAAAAGAAGCATTGAAATCTGCACTAGAAGGTCAAGATTTAGAAGACATTAAAACTAAAAAAGAAGAACTTGAAAAAGTTGTTCAAGAATTGTCTATGAAAGTATATCAACAAGCACAGCAAGCTCAACAAGAAGATGCTAATGGTTCAAATCAAAGCGATGTTGAAGATGCTGAGTATACTGAAGTTAAAGATGACGACGATAAAAAAGATAACAAATAATTGATTTTTATATCAATTTTAAAAGCTGCATTAAAATCGAATATACGTTGCGGCTTCTTGAATTAAAATTTAAGTCAAAGTCAATTGTCATTGGCTTTGACTTTTTATTATTTAAACAACTATACTTTATAAGTGTAAAAATTGAAAAATGTTTTTTTATAGATAAGGAGAGATTACAGTGGCAAAAAGAGACTATTACGAAGTCTTGGGTGTCAGCAAAGATGCGTCAAAAGACGAAATCAAAAAAGCTTACCGTAAATTGTCCAAAAAATATCACCCAGATATTAATCAAGAAGAAGGTGCCGAAGAAAAGTTTAAAGAGATAACTGAGGCTTATGAAGTATTGAGCGATGAAAATAAACGTGCTAATTACGACCAATTCGGTCATGATGGTCCTCAGGGAGGATTCGGCGGACAAGGATTCGGCGGCGGTCAAGACTTTGGCGGTTTTGGCGGCGGTTTCGAAGATATTTTCAGCTCATTCTTTGGTGGTGGTGCACAACGAGATCCTAATGCACCACGTAAAGGTGATGACTTACAATATACAATGACAGTAACCTTTGAAGAAGCTGCATTTGGTACTGAAAAAGAAATTTCAATTCGAAAACAAGTAAAATGTGAGACTTGTGAAGGTTCTGGTGCTAAACCAGGGTCTAAGAAAAAAACATGTCATTACTGTAATGGATCAGGTCATGTTTCAGTAGAACAAAATACTATATTAGGTCGTGTAAGAACTGAAAAAGTCTGCCCTGTTTGTAATGGAACAGGTGAAGAAATAGAAGAACCATGCCCAACTTGTCATGGTAAAGGAACTGAAACTAAGAATGTCAAAATTAAAGTTAAAGTACCTGAAGGCGTAGACAATGATCAACAAATCCGTTTAGCAGGGGAAGGCGCTCCAGGACACAATGGAGGACCTCAAGGCGACTTATACGTTGTATTCCGTGTAGAACCTTCTGATACTTTTGAACGTGAAGGCGACGATATTTTCTATAATTTAAACGTAAGCTTCCCGCAAGCTGCTTTAGGAGATGAAATCAAAGTTCCTACCTTGAAAGGGCATGTTATGCTAAGTGTTCCTGAAGGTACTCAAAATGGTAAACAATTCCGTATGAAAGAAAAAGGTATTAAAAATGTTCATGGTTATGGATATGGTGATTTATTTATTAATATTAATGTAGTAACACCTACAAAATTAAATGATAAACAAAAATCTATAATGCGCGAATTCGCAGAAGTAAGCGGTGAAGAAATCACTGAGCAACCGACAAATTTCAAAGAACGTGCTCGTAGATTCTTTAAAGGAGAATAGATAGCTATGAACTGGATGGAAGTTTCAATTGTTGTTAATCATGAAGTGCAAGAGTTTGTAACAAATATACTAGAAGAAAATGGGTCAAATGGTGTAGTGATTGAAGACTCTAAAGATTTAGATGGAGAATTAGCCGATAAATTTGGTGAAATTTATGAACTAGATCCAAGCGATTATCCCGATACAGGAGTTCGTATTAAAGCATACTTTAATGAAATAGATTATTCTGAAGAACTTAAAAATATAATTTTGAGTAATGTACGAGCGCTAGAAAATCTAGATGAAAATATTTTTAATTATAATGAACAAACAATCAAAGAATCAGATTGGGAAAATGAATGGAAAAATTATTTCCATCCTTTTAAAGCTTCTAAAAATTTTACAATAGTACCTAGTTGGGAAACCTACCAAAAGGAAAGTGATTCCGAACTTTGTATTGAATTAGATCCTGGTATGGCATTTGGAACGGGTGATCATCCAACGACAAGCATGTGTTTAAATGCTATTGAACAATATGTTAAATCCACTGATACAGTTATTGATGTGGGTACAGGTTCAGGAATTTTAAGTATCGCATGTCATTTGCTTGGAGTAAAACATATTAAAGCAGTGGATTTGGATGAATTGGCTGTTAGAGTAGCTAAAGAAAATTTCGAAAAAAACTCATGTGAAGATGCAATTGAAACGACAACCGGCAATTTATTAAAAGGCGAAACAAATAAATATGATGTTGTTATCGCGAATATCTTAGCTCATATTATTGAAGAAATGATAGAAGACGCTTATAATACTTTAAATGAAGAGGGTCGCTTTATCACTTCGGGAATTATTGAAGAGAAAAGTGATGAAATTATTGGACATATGAAGCGTGTAGGTTTCAATATCATTTCTATTAATCACGACAACGGTTGGGTATGTATCGTTGGAGAGAAAGTGAGCAATTAATATGCAAAGATATTTTATAAATCAAAACGCTGATAAAAATCAGCGTTTTTTTATAACTGAAAAAGAAGATATACATCATATTAATAATGTAATGAGAAATCAATCAGGTGATTTTATAATCGTTACATTTAATCATGGTGAAGTGTATAAGAGCAAAATAATTTCTATACATAACGAAAAGATAGAAATTGAATTAAGTGAAGAGTTAAATTCTGATACCGAATTACCGGTTGAGATTACAATTTGTAGTGGCTTATTAAAAGCAGATAAATATGAATGGCTTCTGCAAAAATGTACTGAACTTGGTGCTTCTCATTTTATTCCTGTACAAATGGATCGATCTATTGTGAAACTTAATCAAAATAAAATCGAGAAAAAATTAGTAAGATGGAATAAAATTGTTAAAGAAGCTGCCGAACAAAGTTATCGTTTAATTATACCTACTATCGAATTTATATCGAATTTAAAGCAAGTATATGTTAATATAGATAAATATGATTATGTGCTTGTCGCATACGAAGACGCTGCAAAAGAAGGAGAAATAAGTCATTTTAAAAAAACACTACAACAATTCAAAAGTGGCGATCGTGTTTTAATAGTTTTTGGTCCTGAAGGTGGACTGAGTGAAGAAGAAGTCGAATTATTTCAAGAAAACAGTGAAATAGTAGGTTTAGGCAAACGAATTCTTCGAGCTGAAACTGCTCCGTTGTATGCGTTAAGTGCAATAAGTTATGAAAAAGAATTAATGGGGTGAAAATGATGTCAACTGTAGCTTTTCATACATTAGGGTGTAAAGTTAACCATTATGAAACTGAAGCGATTTGGCAATTATTTAAAGATGCTGGGTATGATCGTGTAGAATTCGATACAAACGCAGATGTCTTTGTTATAAATACATGTACTGTAACGAATACCGGAGATAAAAAGAGTAGACAAATCATAAGACGTGCTATTCGAAAAAATCCAGATGCTGTTGTTTGTGTTACAGGTTGTTATGCACAAACTTCGTCTGCTGAAATAATGGAAATTCCTGGAGTCGATGTCGTTGTAGGTACACAGGATCGTACAAAACTACTTGATTATATTGAAGAATTCAAGACTGAACGCCAACCTATAAACGGTGTTGGAAATATTATGAAAAATAGAAAATACGAAGAATTAGAAGTACCGTATTTCACTGATAGAACACGCGCGTCTCTTAAAATTCAAGAAGGTTGTAACAATTTCTGCACTTTTTGCATTATTCCTTGGGCGCGTGGTCTAATGCGGTCTAGAGATCCAGAAAAAGTAGTTGAACAAGCAACAACATTAGTGAATTCAGGATACAAAGAAATTGTACTAACAGGTATTCATACAGGCGGTTATGGTCAAGATTTAAAAGATTATAATTTAGCACAATTATTACGTGATCTTGAAACTATTGATGGGCTCGAACGTATTAGAATTTCATCAATTGAAGCTAGCCAATTAACTGATGAAGTTATAAATGTTATTTCAAATTCTAATAAAGTAGTACGTCATCTACATGTACCACTTCAATCAGGTTCAGATACTGTACTTAAAAGAATGCGCAGAAAATATTCAATGGCTCATTTTTCTGAACGTTTGATGAAATTACACAAAGCATTACCTGGGTTAGCTGTAACAAGTGATGTTATTGTTGGTTTTCCAGGAGAAACAGAAGAAGAATTTCAAGAAACGTATGATTTTATTCTAAAACATCATTTTTCTGAACTTCATGTTTTCCCTTATTCTGCTCGTACAGGTACTCCTGCAGCTAGAATGGATGATCAAATTGATGAAAGCATTAAAAATGAACGTGTTCATAAACTAATTGAATTAAGCAATCAGTTAGCTAAAGAATATGCTTCTCATTTTGAAAATGAAGTATTAGAAGTAATACCTGAAGAGTCTGGGGAAGCACCTGGAACACTAGTTGGGTATGCTGATAATTACATGAAAGTTGAATTTGAAGGTGATGATTCACTAATTGGAGAGTTAGTTCGTGTTAAAATTACACAAGCTGGATATCCATTGAGTCAAGGCCATGTAGTCAGAGTAATTGACCATGCATCTAACCGTAGCGAATTTACTGCTATTATTTAAGATTCAAAAAATTAATTATTCTAATTGACCCCAACTATCATATATATTATACTTATGAATGCGTAGCATATAGTTATGTTATGCATATGAAAATAAAGTTCCGTTGATATTTGGAGGGAGGGAAATACAGATGTCTAAAACAGTAGTCCGTAAAAACGAATCACTTGAAGATGCTTTACGCCGTTTCAAACGCTCAGTTTCAAAAAGCGGTACAATTCAAGAAGTACGTAAACGTGAATTTTACGAAAAACCAAGTGTTAAACGTAAAAAGAAATCAGAAGCTGCACGTAAACGTAAATTTAAATAATTGATATGTCTGTTGACTCCCTCAACAACAAATATGAATTATATAAATGCAGTTTTCGAAGGTCATAAATATTACCGATTCAGGTAGTATCTATGGCCTTTTTCTTTTGCCAGTATATCAAAATATATTTTCTATAAATTCACTCTTTTATAACTATAATTCTATTAAGCAGTCATGTATAATGAAAAATGAGAGCGAGGTGAATTTATGTCACATCCAACTGAAATTTTACATAATATTTCAGTTTTTCAGACTAGTCAAAGCCCCTTTATGCAACACATAGGTGAGGTTATTACAAGCCCATTTGTATCACTAATCCTAACTTGCATCATTTTTCTAGGTTTCCTATATCAACTTTATTCAAAACGTACAAATTTTGCTGGAATTATCGCTGCATTATCATTATTAATACTCTTTTTAGGTTATTTGATTCAAGGAGAAGTATCATTAATTTCAATCGGTCTTTTTATTATTGGCGTAATACTTCTCATCATTGAATTTTTTGTAGTTGGAGCAATTATCGGAATAATAGGTATTATTTTAATTACTATAAGCATTATTATGCTAGGAGATAATCTTTTATGGATGTTAATAAATGTTGTTATTGCATTTATTTTATCAATTATTGAATGGGTGATATTGGTGAAAGGATTTAACAAAAAAATATCTTTATTTGAAAAAGTTATATTAAGGGATTCGACGACTTCTGAAGCTGGATATACTTCACATGATGACCGCTCTAATTTAGTAGGTCAAACTGCTGAAACTCTTACAGAACTTCGACCATCAGGTATAATATCTTTAAATGATGAGCGTATTGATGCTGTATCAGACGGTACATTTATTCAACGTGGTGTTAAAGTAAAAGTTACCGAAGTTGAAGGTACAAGAGTAGTAGTAAGGGAATTACCTCAAAATAGTTAAATTATAAAGGAGAGTCTATATGTTAATACCACTTATTATTATCATTGTGATAGCAATAATTGCATTACTGATCTTATTTTCATTTGTACCAATTGGATTATGGATTTCAGCAATTGCTGCAGGTGTAAAAGTAAATATCGGTACATTAATTGGAATGCGTTTAAGACGTGTTTCACCACGAAAAGTAATCGCACCATTAATAAAAGCACATAAAGCTGGTTTAAACCTTACAACTAACCAACTTGAATCTCATTATTTAGCAGGCGGTAATGTCGATAGAGTTGTAGACGCTAACATTGCTGCACAACGTGCCGACATTAATCTTCCATTTGAACGAGGTGCCGCTATCGACTTAGCTGGACGTGATGTACTTGAGGCTGTTCAAATGTCAGTTAATCCTAAAGTAATTGAAACGCCATTTATTACGGGTGTAGCAATGAACGGTATTGAAGTAAAAGCTAAAGCTAGAATCACAGTACGTGCTAACATTTCTAGATTAGTTGGGGGTGCAGGTGAAGAGACAATTATTGCTCGTGTGGGTGAAGGTATTGTTTCGACTATTGGTTCTAGTGAGCATCATACTGTAGTTTTAGAAAACCCTGATAATATTTCAAAAACTGTTTTAAGCAAAGGGCTAGACTCTGGTACAGCTTTTGAGATTTTATCAATTGATATTGCTGATGTAGATATCGGTAAAAATATCGGTGCAGATTTACAAACTGAGCAGGCATTGGCTGATAAAAATATTGCACAAGCCAAAGCTGAAGAACGCCGTGCTATGGCTGTAGCTTCTGAACAAGAAATGAAAGCAAGAGTACAAGAAATGCGTGCAAAAGTTGTAGAAGCAGAATCTGAAGTACCATTAGCAATGTCTGAAGCACTTAGAAAAGGTAATATTGGTGTGAAAGATTATTATAATTTAAAGAATATTGAAGCTGATACAGGAATGCGTGAGTCAATTAATCAAAGAACACATTCAAATGATAACGAGTCACCAGATAAGTAAAAGAGGTGATTAAATGAGTATTGGTCTCATAATTTTTATTATTAGTATTGTAATTTCATTAATTACTGCAATTAATGATAAAAGTCACAAAAAGCGTCAAAATCAACAGCCTAGGACAAAACAACCAAGACAGCAGCCAAGTGCTGAAAGAAAAGAGAAGAAAAGTATTTTCGAGCAACTAGGAGAAACATTTGAAGAATTACAAAGAGAATTTGATGATTCTTCAAAGAAGTCTTCAAATGAAAAACCATCGAGTACAAACCAGCCTAGAAGAAATGAAAGTGGAAATGTTAATCGGAGAGACGATAGGACGACTAATCAAGTTGAAGAAAATAGAACACAACCTCGAAATGTGAGCCAAAAGGACTTGGAAGCTATTGAAGAATTGAACAATTCATTAAATAATGAATTAACTTCATATAGATCAGACATAGATCGCGAAAAAGAAAAGCAATTAGCCATAATTGAAAGACGTGCGCAAAAAATAATTAATGATAAATACCTTTCAAATCGAGCTAAACAGGCAAGATTAAAACAATTATTTTCGGATAAAACCATGTTAGGAAATCGACAAAATCAAAATTTGCGTTTTGATGACGATGAAATATTGAATGGAATTATATGGTCTGAAATTTTAAAAAAGCCAAAACAACTTCAATAAAAATAACTAAGATTAGATGCCAATTTTTGGCTTCTAATCTTTTTTTAGCTTTATCCACAATCATTATCGGATTATTATTTCACGAGAACATGATATAATAAGAGTATGAATATGTAGGAATTATAACTAAGTCCGTAAAATTCCGTTCGAAGTAATATTCTGCATCTTAAATTTAATACTACAGACTACATGATAGCTGTATCAACGAAAAGGAGTTAATGTATGCCAGGAATAATAGTTATTGATGATATCAATCAAGCCCAAGCTCTAATTGGAAATAATGATGAAAACATACAAGCAATTGAAGAAGCGTTTGAAGTTATTATACATGCGAGAGGGCAAGAAATAGCTGTAAAAGGGCAACAACAAGAGGAAATTGAAAAAGCAGAAGCTGTTATCAAAAACTTACTTAAAGTAATAGACCAAGGTGTATCAATCAACCTCAAAGATGTAGAAGCAGCAATTAAAATGGCTCAGAAAGGCTCAATCAATCATCTTGTAGATTTATATGATGAATCAATTACAAAAGATGCATATGGTAAAACAATTCGTGCCAAAACTATGGGACAAAGATTATATCTAAATGCAATGAAGCATAATGATTTAGTTTTTGGTATTGGACCAGCAGGAACAGGCAAAACTTTCTTAGCTGTTGTTTATGCTGCGAAAGAATTAAGACAAGGTAATGTTAAAAGAATAGTATTGACTCGTCCGGCTGTTGAAGCTGGTGAATCATTAGGATTTTTACCCGGTGATTTAAAAGAAAAAGTTGATCCTTATTTGCGACCTTTATATGACGGCTTGCATACAGTTTTAGGACCTGAACAAACTGCTAGATTTATTGAAAGAGGCATTATAGAAGTTGCACCATTAGCCTATATGCGTGGACGCACTTTAGATGATGCATTTGTTATTTTAGATGAAGCTCAAAATACAACCCATGCACAAATGAAAATGTTTTTAACTAGATTAGGTTTTGGCTCTAAAATGGTAGTTACTGGTGATATGACGCAAGTTGACTTACCACGAGGAATTAAAAGCGGTTTAAAACAAGCAGTTAAAAGATTAGCTGGAGTAAAAGGTATTAGCGTTCAAAAATTAGATCAAAGCGATGTCGTACGTCATCCACTTGTTAGTAAAATAATCGACCGTTATGAAGGGGATGAATAATCAAAATGTTTACGATTGATTTTACAGACCATACTGGTGAAGTAAATACAGAATGGTATCAACAAATTGATAACTTGCTTACATTTGCAAAGAAAGAAGAAAATATTGAAGATGATGCAGAACTATCTGTTACATTTGTAAATAAACAAGAGATTCAAGAAATTAATAGAGACTATAGAAACAAAGATAAAGTAACAGATGTAATTTCATTTGCATTAGAAGAAGATGAGCCAGAGATTGAAGGTTTAGATATGCCTCGAGTTCTTGGAGATATTATAATTTGTGCTGATGTCGCTAAGGAACAATCTGATGAATATGGACATTCGTTTGAAAGAGAGTTAGGTTTTTTAGCGTTACACGGCTTTTTACATTTATTAGGATATAATCATATGAATGAATCCGATGAAAAAGAAATGTTTGGGCGCCAAAAATTAATTTTAGATAATTATGGTTTGACGAGAGATTAATTAATGAAACGATTTAAATATCCTATTCAAGGTTTAATAACTATAATAAAAAAAGACCTGAATTTTCTGCTACATCTAATTACTGCAGTTATTGTAATATTAGCTGGCATCTTCTTTGGTATTTCAAAGATAGAATGGATAGTAATTATATTAGTGATTGCATTGGTATTAGCTTTTGAGGCAATAAATACTGCAGTAGAATACGTAGTAGATTTAGTAACGGATGAATATAAGCCTCTTGCTAAGCGAGCAAAAGATACAGCAGCTTTAAGCGTACTAATTATCTCAATAGCCGCAGGTACCATTGGTCTTATAATTTTTATCCCTTACATTTTAAATAATCTATAAAAGAGGAAATTATATGACTTATACAAATGAACATTTTAAAAAAGTAAGAGAGGCTCAAAACCGCTCTTATTCACCTTATAGCAAATTCAAAGTAGGAGCATATTTACGGACGAAAGATGGAAATGAATTTTTTGGAGCAAATGTTGAAAATGCTGCATATGGAGAGGCTATTTGTGCTGAACGTTCAAGTTTAGTCGCAGCAATAAGCCAGGGTTATAAGCCTGGTGATTTTGAGTCTCTTACAATTACAGTAGATGCAGACAAACCATCATCACCATGCGGTTCTTGCCGCCAAGTGATTAAAGAATTATGCGATGATGATATGCCAATCTATCTTACTAACCATAAAGGCGATATGATTGAAACTAATATAAATGACTTGCTTCCATTAGGATTTTCAGGAAAGGATTTGAATATATGACAGAACATAAATCAGGGTTTGTTGCTATTATAGGCAGACCTAATGTAGGTAAATCTACATTTATGAATAGAGTTTTAGGACATAAAATTGCAATTATGTCAGATAAAGCTCAAACAACAAGAAATAAAATTCATGGTGTAATGACAGAAGATGATGCTCAAATAATTTTTGTTGATACACCTGGTATTCATAAACCTAAACATAAATTAGGCGATTATATGATGAAAGTCGCTAAAAATACACTTACTGAAGTAGATGCTGTTATTTTTATGGTCAATGCTAATGAAGCAATTGGTCGTGGAGACGAATATATAATGGATATGTTAAAAAATATTAAAACTCCAGTATTTTTAGTTATTAATAAAATTGACCTTGTGCACCCAGACCAAATAATGCCCATTATCGAAAGTTATGAGAAACATATGCGTTTTACTGAAGCCGTACCAATGTCAGCATTGGAAGGGTTAAATGTAGATCACTTTATTAATGTGCTGAAATCATATATGCCAGATGGCCCACAATATTATCCAGATGGTCAAATTTCTGATCACCCTGAACAATTTGTGGTTAGTGAACTAATACGTGAAAAAGTATTACATCTAACAAGCGAAGAAATTCCACACTCAATCGGTGTCAATGTTGACCGTATGGTAAAACAATCTGAAGACAAAGTTAGAATTGAAGCAACTATTTATGTTGAAAGAGATTCTCAAAAGGGGATTGTAATTGGCAAAGGCGGTAAAAAATTAAAAGAGATTGGAAAAAGAGCCAGAATTGATATTGAAAATTTATTAGGATCAAAAGTGTATCTTGACCTCTGGGTAAAAGTTCAAAAAGATTGGCGTAATAAAGTCAATTTCATCCGTCAAATGGGCTATATTGAAGACCAAGATTAATTAGAAAAGGTCGGTGAATCCTCTAATGTTGATGAAACAAAAAGGAATTATCATTAAATCTGTCGACTATGGAGAATCCGATAAAATCATCACGATTTTAAACGAAAATGGTGCAAAAGTTCCATTAATGGTTAGGAGGGCCAAAAAAAGCAAGACTGGCTTGCAAGCAAATACACAGTTATTTGTCCATGGGTTATTTATTTATGCTAAGCTGAGAGGTCTTGGTGTTTTGAACTCAATAGATGTTATCAATCAAAATTATCAGTTGAGATTAGATATATATGAAAGTAGCTATGCTGCCTTATGTGCTGAAATAATAGACAAATCAATGGAAGATGAAGAGATTTCTCAATTCAATTTTGACCTCTTAGAGTTCTGTTTAAATCGAATAAATAAAAAAGACAGTGCACAATTGATGTCAGTTATAGTATTACTAAAAAAAATGCCGGCATTTGGTTTTAGTATTAATTTTGATAAATGTTCAATCTCAGGCGAAACTGATCAATCTAAATTGATTGCATTTAGTTTTAAATTTCATGGTGTAATTTCTAATCAATTTACTGACCGCGACCCTCATGCAATTAACATTTCAAATAAAACCTTTTATTTAATGGATATTTTACAAAAATTGCCCATCAATAAAATGAATCAACTTAATATACATCAAGATATTTTAAATGAAATGTCAGATTTATTAATTATGCTATATAGAGAATATTCTGGTGTTTTCTTTAAAAGTCAAAAACTAATAAACCAATTAAAAAGATTAGAAAATAATTGAAAATGAAAAGAACGCCGTATCTGTCGAGGTACGGCGTTCTCTCTTCATATATATTAGAATCTTACTTTTTCAGAGATAAAATCATTAAGTTCAGAAATTGGCATACGAACTTGTTCCATTGAATCTCTATCACGAACTGTTACTTGTTGATCTTCAAGTGAATCAAAATCAAAAGTAATGCAGTAAGGTGTACCGATTTCATCTTGACGACGATAACGTTTACCAATTGATTGAGATTCATCAAAATCAACTGTGAAATTCTC
Source organism: Staphylococcus condimenti (assembly GCF_001618885.1). NCBI lineage: Bacteria > Bacillati > Bacillota > Bacilli > Caryophanales > Staphylococcaceae > Staphylococcus > Staphylococcus condimenti. Next base: position 290,688 of record NZ_CP015114.1, read on the forward strand.
ACTTAATTGTTCATATACTTTAATTGCTTCTTCAGATAATTTTTTACTTAATGGTAAAACAGCTGCTTTATACGGTGCTATTGCTGGGTGGAAGTGTAATACCGTTCTTTCATCTTTACTACCTTCGACACCTTCACGATCATAAGCATCACATAAGAAAGCTAATGTTACACGGTCAGCACCTAGGGATGGTTCAATACAATAAGGAATGTATTTTTCATTTGTTTCAGGATCGTGATATTTGAAATCATCGCCTGAAAATTCACTATGTTGTTTTAAGTCATAATCAGTACGGCTTGCAATTCCCCAAAGTTCTCCCCAGCCAAATGGGAATTTGTATTCAATATCAGTAGTTGCATTAGAATAGTGAGATAACTCATCTTCATCATGGTCACGAAGACGGATACTGTCATTTTTGATACCTAAATCTAACAACCATTTTTCAGCAAATGCTTTCCAATAGCTTTGCCATTCAATTTCTTCTCCTGGTTTACAGAAGAATTCTAATTCCATTTGTTCAAACTCACGTGTTCTGAATATAAAGTTACCTGGTGTAATTTCATTACGGAATGATTTACCGATTTGACCAATACCAAATGGTAACTTTTTACGCATAGAACGTTGTACATTTTTGTAATTTACAAATATACCTTGTGCTGTTTCTGGACGTAAAAATATTTCATTTGTTGAATCTTCAGTAACACCTTGGAAAGTTTTAAACATTAAGTTGAATTGTCTAATATCAGTCCAATTTGCAGTACCACTAACCGGATCTTTAATTCCTTCTTCATCAATAATGCGTTTCATTTCGTCAAAGCTCAATCCATCAGCGATGAAATTTTCGTCACCTTTTTCATTCTGCATGTAATCTTCAATTAATTTATCTGCACGATAACGAATTTTACTATCTTTATTATCTATCATTGGGTCATTAAAGTTTCCTAAGTGGCCTGAAGCTTCCCAAGTTCTAGGATTCATTAAAATAGCAGCATCTAAACCAACATTATATGGTGATTGAGAAATAAACTTCTTCCACCATGCCTGCTTAATATTATTTTTTAGTTCAACTCCTAGTGGACCATAATCCCACGTATTTGATAAACCGCCATAAATTTCACTTCCCGGAAAAACGAATCCTCTGTGCTTCGCAAGTTGTACAACAGAATCCATATCTTTTGCCATTTTTCAACACTCCTCTTTTCAAATAAAAAAACGCCCCAAGATAACGAAACATACATTTCGAAATCTTGGGACGAGTTATTTTAATTTAACATAATTAATTATAACCCGCGGTTCCACCCAAATTAGTGTAGACACTCGCTTAGATTATTAAATTGTCAGGCCAATTTATTTGTTAAGCTTTCACCATCCTTAACTCGCTTCATTACCCATTCTAATGCATCACTAATTTAAATACAAGTAAATATATCATTTACGAGATAAAAGATATAATTGGACAGGTAATCAATGATTTTATATGTCGAAACACTTTAAAATATAAAATTATAGAACCCAATAAGTCAATAAATTATTAAAAAACTCAATACTTCGATTACACTTCATATTGACCCCAAATAATGAGATAATAATAATTGGAAAATTAGTATGACTCATTATATAATACATTTCGTAGGAAAAAAGTTATAATAATAGGGTAGTGTGAAGGGGTGAAGACATATAGAACTGAGTAATAGGCAAAGTGAAATAGTTGAAATAGTAAAACACAATGGACCGATAACTGGAGAGAAAATTGCCGAACAATTAAGTTTAACTAGGGCTACATTAAGACCTGATTTAGCAATCCTTACTATGTCAGGCTTTTTAGAAGCGAGACCACGTGTTGGTTACTTTTATTCCGGAAAATCAACAAATCAATTATTAACTGAAAAATTAAGACAATATGTTGTAAAAGATTATCAATCGCTACCAATTATTTTGAAAAGTGATATGTCGGTTTATGAAGCAATATGTACTATTTTCCTTGAAGACGTCAGCACCTTGTTTGTTGTTAATCAAAACTATGATTTCATCGGTGTGTGTTCTAGAAAAGATTTGTTAAGAGCATCGATGATTGGGGAAGATATACATACTATGCCGATTAGTGTTATAATGACACGCATGCCAAATCTGACATACGTAAAAGAAAATGATTTACTCGTATTAGCTGCTCAATTAATGATAGAAAAGGAAATCGATTCTATACCTATCGTGAGAGGTAAAGAAAATGGCAAGCTTGAAGCAATCGGACGTATATCCAAAACAACAATTACAAAATTATTTGTATCTATTTTTGATGAGTAGGTGAATTTTTTAATGCAAAAGATAAAAATAATTATTGCATCTGATTCAGTAGGGGAAACAGCAGAACAAGTTGCAAAAGCGTGTGTTTCCCAATTCAATTCTAAAAATTTCAAAAGCGAAATCGTACGTTACCCATATATAGAAACAAATGAAAACGTAGATGAAGTAATTGAATTGGCCAAAGAAAATGAATTAAATATCGTAGTATTTACATTAGTTAAACCGGACATTAAACAGTATATGGAAGAGCGATTAGCTGAAAATAAAATTAAACATGTGGATATCATGGGTCCGCTAATGAGCATACTAACTGATAAAATTGATGAACAACCATACTGTGAACCAGGTATTGTTCATAAACTTGACGAAGCTTACTTTAAAAAGATTGAAGCAATCGAATTTGCAGTCAAATATGATGATGGAAAAGATCCTAAAGGATTACCAAAAGCTGATATTGTCTTACTAGGTATTTCTCGAACTTCTAAAACACCATTATCCCAATTCTTAGCTCACAAACGATATAAAGTAATGAATATTCCAATAGTGCCTGAAATTAATCCACCTGAAGCATTATTTGAAATTGATCCCAAAAAATGTATTGCTTTAAAAATAAGTGAGGAAAAACTCAACAAAATCAGGAAAGAGCGATTAAAACAATTAGGCCTAGGTGACTCTGCAAGATATGCTACTGGACAACGAATTCAAGAGGAATTAAAGTATTTTGATAATATTGTAAACAAAATTGGTTGCCCAGTGATTGATGTTTCTGATAAAGCGATCGAAGAGACTGCAAATGATATTATGTATATTATTGAACAAAATAAAGCAAATAAATCTGAATAAAGATTAAAACGCTGATAATAAAAATCAGCGTTTTTGAATTCAATATATTTTTAAGCAAAATACTTTCTTAAATCACATAAAATGATATAATAATATGACTAAATCTATACAGGTGGTTAGTTTGCGAATAGAACAATCGGTAATCAATGAAATAAAAGATAAAACAGATATATTAGATATAGTAAGCGAATATGTAAAATTAGAAAAAAGAGGACGCAATTATATTGGTTTGTGTCCTTTTCATGATGAAAAAACACCCTCATTTACTGTCTCGGAAGATAAACAAATATGCCATTGCTTTGGTTGTAAAAAAGGTGGGAATGTTTTTCAATTCACACAAGAAATTAAAGGTGTTTCATTCGTAGAAGCTGTTAAAGAGCTTGGAGAAAGGGTAAATATAAAAATAGATGTCAGTCAATCAGATGTACAAAACCAAATTGCCTCTGATGATTTAATGATGATAAAAATGCATGAACTTATGGAAGACTATTATCATTATATTCTGATGAAAACTGTTGAAGGGGAAGAAGCATTAAACTATTTAAAATCCAGAGGATTTACAGAAAAATTATTGAAAGAAAGAAAAATTGGCTATGCACCAGACAGCTCACATTTTTGCCATGATTTTTTACAAAAAAAAGGGTATGACATTGAGTTAGCTTACGAAGCAGGCTTACTTTCTAGAAACGAAGAAAATTTTAGTTATTATGATAGATTTCGTGATCGAGTTATGTTTCCGTTAAAGAATGCTCAAGGACGAACAGTAGGTTATTCCGGACGAACATATAAAAATCAAGAACCAAAATATTTAAATAGCCCTGAAACTCCAATTTTCCAAAAAAGAAAATTATTATATAATGTAGACCGTGCAAGAAGGATTATTCGCCAAAAAAACGAGTTGATTCTGTTAGAAGGTTTTATGGATGTTATTAAAGCTGACCAAGCGGGTGTCAATCAAGTAGTAGCAAGTATGGGTACACAACTTTCACAAGAGCATATGACATTTATAAAAAAATTAACTTCCAATGTTACTTTGTTATTTGATGGTGATTTTGCTGGACAAGAAGCAACATTAAAAACAGGACAGGCTCTACTGAAAGAAGGATTGAATGTTTTTGTAGTTCAAATGCCTTCAAAAATGGATCCTGACGAATATATTTCTAAATATGGACAAGAAGCATTTAAAAACTATTTAGATCATGAAAGAAAAGCATTTGTATTATATAAAGTTAATTTGCACAAAGAAGAAATTGAGCATAATGATATGGCATATGAAAAATACCTTAAAGAAATAACAGATGATATTTCTTTAATGCAATCTGGAATTCTGCAAAAAAAAGTATTGCAAGACGTTTCTGAATTGTTTAAAGTTAGCTTTGACAGTCTAAATAATGAAGTAGCTATGCATTCATCTCAAATACCTCAAAATTACTCGTCTCAGTTATCAAAACTTTCTACTGAACCTAAGCATTATACAAAAAAAGAAGATGCGGAACGTAAATTATTAAAACATTTTATGTTTAATAAAGATGTCTTTTTAGAGTTTAATGAGGAATTGGAAGCAGAAGACTTTACAAATAGTCAATTTGAGAGTATATTTAATATTTTGCACGACTATTATGCTGAAAATGAACATTACGATTTGAGTACTGCATTATTATATAGTAATAAAGAGGATGACAGAGAAACTTTAATTTCTCTTGACAATCTCTTATTAAATCGCAATCCTTATGAACATGAGGTTCAAGACTACCTTAATATTATTACTAGTGATCGTAATGATGACACACCTGAGTCTCTTAATGAAAAACTAAGAGAAGCAGCTAGAATTGGTGATTTAGAATTACAAAAGTACTATTTAGAAAAGATAGTAAGGATGAATAAGAATAGAATGAAGTAACAATTAATTAATGAATTAACAAGTGAAAAATATATTTATTTTTGTTAGTTATAAGAATGTGCTTATATTAATTTCGGGAGGCCTTTTTATGTCTGAAAACCAAGTGAAAGTAGTTAAGAAACAAACCATCGATCCCACATTGACTTTGGAAGATGTTAAAAAGCAATTATTAGATAAGGGTAAAAAAGAAGGTCATCTAAGCCATGAAGAAATAGCTGAAAAACTTCAGAATTTCGATATGGATTCTGACCAAATGGATGAATTCTTTGACCAAATAAATGATAATGATATCAATCTTGTCAATGAAAAAGACAGCTCAGATACAGACGAAAAATTAAATCCTCATGATTTGAGTGCGCCTCCAGGAGTAAAAATAAACGATCCAGTGCGTATGTATTTAAAAGAAATCGGTCGAGTTGACTTATTAAATGCACAAGAAGAAATAGAATTAGCAAAACGTATTGAGCAGGGTGACGAAGTGGCTAAAGCTCGTTTAGCTGAAGCAAACTTACGTTTAGTAGTTAGTATTGCTAAAAGATACGTTGGGCGCGGAATGTTATTTTTAGATTTAATTCAAGAAGGTAACATGGGACTCATCAAAGCCGTAGAAAAATTCGATTTTAGCAAAGGATTTAAATTTTCTACGTATGCTACATGGTGGATTCGTCAAGCAATCACACGTGCTATTGCAGACCAAGCAAGAACTATACGTATTCCAGTGCATATGGTCGAAACTATTAACAAATTGATACGAGTACAACGTCAATTACTTCAAGATTTAGGTAGAGACCCTGCGCCTGAAGAAATTGGTGAAGAAATGGATTTACCGCCTGAAAAAGTGCGTGAAATATTAAAAATTGCTCAAGAGCCAGTATCATTAGAAACACCAATTGGCGAAGAAGATGACAGTCACTTAGGAGATTTCATTGAGGATCAAGAAGTTCAAAGTCCTTCAGACCACGCTGCTTATGAATTATTAAAAGAACAATTGGAAGATGTACTAGATACATTGACAGATAGAGAAGAAAATGTATTAAGATTGCGTTTTGGTTTAGATGATGGTAGAACTCGTACCTTGGAAGAAGTCGGTAAAGTATTCGGCGTTACAAGAGAACGTATCCGACAAATCGAAGCTAAGGCATTAAGAAAACTAAGACATCCTAGCCGTAGTAAACGATTAAAAGATTTTATGGACTAATTATGTAAAGCTAAGCGAGACAATAAGCTGAATATGTTTGGTTAAGAAGGTCTTAATTAAAAGTATCTTCTTAATGCATGTATTGTACTTGCATACAAACATAACAGTTTTATTGTTTCGCTTTTTTTATTATTTTGAGGAGAATTAATCATGAATTCAATCAACCAAAGATTACTAAAAGTCAGCCAGTATATTAAAGGAGATAATATCGCAGATATTGGTTCAGATCATGCTTATCTACCAATTTATGCAATCGAAAATTACCTTTGTAAACATGCCATAGCAGGAGAAGTAGTTAAAGGGCCTTTTGAAGCTGCAAAAATTAATGTTAAAAAATATGGTCTTGATAATAGAATTGATGTTAAACTTGGAAATGGATTAGAAGTTCTCGATTTAAATAATAACATTGATTCAATAACAATTTGCGGAATGGGTGGGCCGCTAATTGCTTCTATAATTGAAAGTGGTGAATCTAAATTACAAAACCACCCTCGACTTATTTTACAAAGTAATATCCAAACAATTACTCTAAGAAAAGCAATAGCAAAAATTGGTTATTATATAATTGATGAATCATTAATTGAAGAAAATGGTCACGTTTACGAAATAGTTATAGCTGAAAACGGAAATCAATTTATGGATGAATTCGATTTAAAATTCGGACCAATTTTATTAAGACAAAAAAATGATTTGTTTATTAAAAAATGGAAAAGAGAACTACAAGCTTTAGAAAAAATCGTGCAAAATTTAGATGAAAGTAAGCATTCTAACAGATTAAATGAGATTAATAAAGAAATAAAAATGATTCAAGAGGTGGTAAAATGAAAACTTCAGAATTACTTAATATTATTAATCAGCATGTTCCTTTCTCATCAGCAGAAAATTGGGATAACGTCGGGTTGCTTATTGGCGATGAAAACCAAGAAATCACTGGTATATTAACAGCGTTAGATTGTACTGCAGAAATTGTAGATGAAGCCATTGAAAAAAATATTAATACGATTATTGCGCACCATCCACTTATTTTTAAAGGGGTAACCAATATAAATGAAGGCGGCTATGGAACTATTATTAGACGACTTATCTCTCATAATATTCAACTAATCGCCCTTCATACAAACTTAGACGTATATAAAAAAGGTGTAAATGCGATGTTAGCACAATCGTTAGATGTCATTGATACCGAAATTCTCGAACCCCAATCAGAAAATTATTTTAAAGTACAAGTATTTATTCCAGAAGAAAATGCATCTGAATTCAAACAAAAAATGAGTGAAGCTGGTTTTGCTTCAGAAGGCAATTATAAATATTGTTTCTTTTCTTCTAAAGGTAATGGACAATTTAAACCAACTGAACAAGCTAACCCTTATATTGGTAAAAGAAATGAAATAGAAACAGTTACTGAAGTTAAAATTGAATTTATGATTAAAAGTCATCAACGTGAGAAAGCAGAAAAATATATTCAATCATTACACCCATATGAAACACCTGTTTATGACTTTTTGCCTCTTACTAAAAGATTAGACAGAGGATTGGGTATAATTGGAAAGTTAAGTCAACAAATGACTTTAAAAGAATTTGCATTAAAAGCTAAAAAAAACTTAAATATACCAAGTGTACGATTTACAGGTAATCCAAATACACTTGTAAAAAACGTTGCAATAATAGGCGGGTCTGGTATCGGTTATGAAGAATACGCAAAAAGTAAAGGTGCAGATGTTTTCGTAACTGGGGACATAAAACATCATGATGCTTTAGATGCTGAAATTGAAAATATAAATTTACTAGATATAAATCATTATAGCGAATATGTTATGAAAAGAGGATTAAAACACTTACTAGAAGAATGGTTAGAACAACCATCATTCAAAATTAATGCTTCTAAGATTAATACAGACCCATTTAATTATTTATAAAAAATAAAAAGGAGGGATTCTTATGGCAAAACAGCACCCATTTGAACAATTTGGATTGGACTCAAAACTTATAGACGCTGTAACAGATCTTAATTTCAATCAGCCAACAGAAATCCAACAAAGAGTTATTCCAAAAATTCTAAAAGGTACAAGTATTATCGGTCAATCACAAACAGGTACAGGTAAATCACATGCGTTTCTATTGCCATTGATTGAAAGAATCAATTCTTCAATTCAAGAACCACAAGCTATTGTGGTAGCTCCAACAAGAGAGTTAGCTCAGCAGTTATTTAAAGCTGCACAACATTTAACAGAATTTAAAAATGATATAAAAGTCTCTCTCTTTATCGGCGGAACGGACTTTGAAAGAGATAAACAACGTTGTAATGTTCAACCGCAATTAGTCATTGGTACTCCTACTAGAATCAATGACTTATCAAAAGATGGTACCTTACATGCTCATTTGGCAAACTATTTAGTTGTAGATGAAGCTGATTTGATGATAGATTTAGGGTTAATCGAAGATGTTGACCATATTGCTTCTAGGTTAGAAGAGGATGCTAATATAGCAGTATTTAGTGCAACAATTCCAAAATCATTACACCCATTTTTAAATAAATATTTAAATCAACCCGAATTAATTGAAGTAAACAGCAAAACACAAAATAAAAAAAATATTGATTTTTACCTTATACCTACAAAAGGGACAGCAAAAGTTGATAAAACAAAAGCGCTTATTGATATTTTGAATCCATATTTATGTATCATTTTCTGTAATAGCAGAGAAAGTGCAGATGAATTAGCTGAAGAACTAATTGCAGATGGATTAAAAATAGGTATGATTCATGGTGGGTTATCACCACGCGAACGTAAACAACAAATGAAGCGAATTAGAAACTTAGATTTTCAATATGTAATTGCAAGCGACTTAGCTTCAAGAGGTATTGATATTGAAGGTGTTAGTCATGTGATTAATTTTGATGTTCCTAAAGATATTGATTTCTTTACTCATCGTGTAGGTCGTACTGGTCGCGGTCAATATAAAGGTGAAGCTTTTACATTATTTGCACCAGATGAAGAGGAATTAATAGGCGAAATTGAGGATAGAGGTTACCATTTCAAAGATGTTGATATCAAAAACGGAGAAATAAAACCTATCAAAGCTCACAACACTCGTAAAACACGTACAAAAAAAGACGATCATTTAACTACTCAAGTTAAACGTAAAATTAAACGTGGCAACAAGAAAAAAGTAAAGCCAGGATATAAGAAAAAGTTCAAGAGAGAACTAGAAGATTTAAAAAGAAAAGAGCGCAAGCAATACAGCAAAAGAAAAAATAGAGAGCAACGCAAAAATAAATAAGGGTCAGGTGGAAAAAAGTGTTAATAGGATCTCATGTTTCTATGAATGGTAAAAAAATGCTGCAAGGTTCAGCTGAAGAAGCGCATCGATTGAATGAAAAAACATTTATGATTTATACAGGTGCCCCACAAAATACACGTCGTAAAGCCATTGAAGATTTAAATATTGAAGCTGGACATGAAGCAATGAAAGAATATGGCTTATCAAATATTGTTGTACATGCTCCATATATTATCAATATCGCAAATACTCAAAAACCGCATGTGTTTGAATTAGGTGTTGATTTCCTACAAAAAGAAATAGAACGAACTGAGGCTATAGGTGCTAAAGATATAGTACTGCATCCTGGTTCTCATGTAGGAGCTGGTTCTGAAGCAGGTATCAAAAAAATCATTGAAGGTCTAAATGAAGTACTGACGAATGAAAATGATGTTCGTATTGCTTTGGAAACAATGGCTGGTAAAGGCTCAGAAGTTGGTAGAACTTTTGAAGAACTTGCTCAAATTATTGATGGTGTGACTCAAAATGACCGTCTATCTATATGTTTTGATACATGTCATACTCATGATGCAGGTTATAAAGTTAAAGATGATTTCGATTCTGTACTGAAAGAATTTGACAACATAATTGGATTAGATAGAATCAAAGTATTACATGTAAATGATAGTAAAAATGAAATAGGTGCACATAAAGATCGTCATGAAAATATAGGCTTTGGTCATATCGGTTTTGATGCTTTGAATTATATTGTGCATCATGAAATTTTTGAAAATATACCAAAAATTTTAGAAACACCGTTTGTTGGGGAAGATAAAAAAAATAAACGACCACCATATAAACATGAAATCGAAATGTTAGAAAGCCAAACATTTAACCCGAATATGAAAGAAATAATAATGTCAGAATAATTTAATCATGATAATAAGGCAAAATTATTTTGCCTTATTATTTTATCCTGTTAATCGTAAGCATTACAATTTACATAATTAGGAAACAAGGTTATATTTGTAGCGAGGTGAAAGCATGACAACCCCTGTTTTTGAATTAAAAAATATCAATTACCATTTTGGTACAAAGCAAGTTTTAGAAAATATTAATATCAAAATTTATAAAGGTGACTTCTTAGCAATAGTGGGTCCAAATGGTGCTGGAAAATCTACTTTACTTAAAGTAATGTTGGGATTATTACCGTTGCAAACTGGCGAGATGTTTATCGATGGTATTAAATATCAAAGAAAAGCATCAGATTTGAAAATAAGTTATGTTTCTCAAAAAGCATCTGCCTTCAATGCTGGATTTCCAGCAAGCGTGAAAGAAGTAGTATTAAGCGGATTAACTAAACAAAAGCGCTTATTTCAATGGTTTAATAAAAAAGATGTTCAAAAAGTAAAAGACATATTAAAACGCCTAAATATTGAATCTTTGCTCCATAAAAATATTGCTGAATTATCAGGGGGACAACAACAGCGGGTATTAATAGCACGCGCTTTAATATCAAATCCATCTGTACTGATATTAGATGAACCGACTAATGGTATCGATGCAAAACACGTTAGTGAATTCTATGATACATTAGAACAACTTAAACAAGAAGGTGTAACAATAATTTTAGTTACTCATGATATTGGTGTAGTTGTAGACACTGCTACTCAAGTTGCTTGTTTAAATAAACATTTACATTTCCATGGTTCTGCAAAAGAATTCAAATCTTTAGATCAAGTAGAGATTTCTAAAATTTATGGTTATCCAGTTAAATTCGTAGATCATCAACACGAAAGGGAGTGCTGTAATTAATGATTGATGCTTTATTAAACTTTGATTTTATGAGGTACTCTCTAATAAGCGGTATTTTAATAGGTTTTATCGCCCCATTTATTGGTGCATTTATCGTTGTACGTAGATTATCTTTAATTGCAGATGCATTAAGCCATGTTACTTTAGGTGGAATATCTTTCGGTATGCTTCTTACCACATTATCACCATTATTTGCTTCAATTAATCCAATGTGGGGTGGAATTCTTTTTGCAGTAGTAGGTGCACTGTTAATAGAAAAATTAAGAACATCCTACAAAAACTATCAAGAAATCGCAATACCCATCATCATGAGTGCAGGTATTGGTTTAAGCGCAATTTTCATATCGTTAGCTGACGGTTTTAATCAGGAGCTTGTAGGTTTATTATTTGGGTCAATTAGCGCTGTTTCTTTAAGTGATATGGTTACTGTATTAATTGTTGCTATTATTGTATTAACATTTATATTTTCATTTTACAAAGAACTATTTATTCTTTCTTTTGATGAGGAATATAGTAACGTTATAGGTATTCCAAAGTGGATACAATTTCTATTTATTATAATTGTGGCAATGGTTGTTTCAGCATCGATGCGTGTTGTAGGTATACTTTTAGTAAGTGCTCTTATGACGCTTCCTGTAGCAATCGCTATGAGAATAACCAAGGGATTCAAGCAACTTATTGTTTTTAGCATTATATTAGGAGAGGCTTCAGTTATTGGAGGTCTCATTATAGCCTTTTATTTAAACTTATCACCTGGTGGGGTCATAGTAGTACTATTAGTATTGATTTTAGTAGCCACAATGCTTTTACAAACATTGCGAGTGAAGTTTAAAAAAGGAGTTAATTAGTATGAACACAACTGATGCTATTAAAATTTTAAAAGACGAAGGACATAAATACACAGATAAAAGAAAAATGATTATCGATATATTTGTAAACGAAGATAAATATATTAGTGCAAAATTAATACAACAAAGGATGGATGCGAAGTTCCCAGGCATTTCTTTTGATACTATTTATAGAAATCTATATTTATTCAAAGATTTAGGTATCATTGAAAACACAGAACTAGATGGCGAAATGAAATTCAGAATTGCATGTGCACATCATCATCACCATCACTTTATTTGTGAAGTATGTGGTGATACTAAGATTATTGATTATTGTCCAATGGAACAAATTCAAGCTCAATTACCTGGTGTATTAATTCATACTCATAAATTAGAAGTTTATGGTATATGCGAAAATTGTCAATAAATATCTATTCAACAGATTCTATCTAATTTCTTAGAATCTGTTTTTTTTAATGTTTAAGAGATACTGCAATGTGATAAATTAAAAGAGGAAGCAAAAGAACCCATTATCAAGCCAATATTAAGCAGAAAAATTGTAACGCTGCAAATGACTTGATATAGTAAAGGTGAAAACAAATTAGGAGGATGATTATTTATGGCTTTTGAATTACCAAATTTACCATATGAGTTTGATGCATTGGAACCATATATCGATAAAGAAACAATGGAAATCCATCATGACAAACATCACAACACTTATGTAACAAAATTAAATGCAGCAATCGAAGGTACTGATTTAGAAAATAAATCTATCGAAGAAATCGTTGCAAATTTAGACAGCGTACCATCTGACATCCAAACTGCAGTTCGTAATAATGGTGGTGGACATCTAAACCATTCATTATTCTGGCAACTTCTAACACCTAATTCTGAAGAAAAAGGTACAGTAATTGATAAAATCAAAGAAGAATGGGGTTCTTTAGACAAATTCAAAGATGAATTTGCTAAAAAAGCTGCTGGACAATTTGGTTCAGGTTGGGCTTGGCTAGTTGTAGATAAAAACGGTAACTTAGAAATCGTTTCTACTCCAAACCAAGACAACCCAATTACAGAAGGCAAAACTCCTATTTTAGGACTTGATGTTTGGGAACATGCTTACTACCTTAAATATCAAAACAAACGTCCAGATTATATTGATGCATTCTGGAATGTTGTAAACTGGAATAAAGTTGATGAACTTTATGAAGCTGCAACAAAATAAAATAATTCATGATAAATGAGTCGTTTTATAATGAAAACAGCAATCGGAACTCCGATTGCTGTTTTTCTATTACATAATTCATATAAACTACAGCTTATTTTGTAAAATTAAATTTATAGAAGGAAATCAATGTAAATCATAGAAAAAAGTTCAGTTTTCATATATCATTTGTTTAGAGAACTGTTGAATTGAGGTAGGTTGGATTGCTAAAAAGATTAAAAGAAAAAACAAATGATGAAAAAACTAGAAATTTGATGGACAAAAGAATCAATTTCTTCTTTGGTTTAGTCGTCATAGTATTTGTAATTATTGTTTTACGATTAGGTTACTTACAAATTGCACAAGGTTCTCATTACAAACAACTAATCAAAATGATGAAAATATTACTGTCAATGAGTCTGTACCAAGAGGAAGAATTCTTGATCGAAATGGTAAAATTCTTGTAGATAATGCATCTAAAAAGTCTATTACATACACTAGAGGGCGGAAAACGTCACAAAAAGAAATTCTAAATACAGCAAAACGTTTATCAAAACTTATTAAAATGAATACTGATCGTATCACTACTAGAGATAAACAAGACTATTGGATTCAATTGCACCCTGATAAAGCTGCAGAAATGATGAAAAAAGAAGAGAAAATGTTGAACAATGGCGACATATCTCAAGATCAATATGATGAAGAACTACATCAGAAAATAAAGAAAAAGCAATTAAATCAGTTAACTAAAAAAGATTTACAAGTTCTGGCAATTTATAGAGAAATGATGGCAGGTTCTACGTTAAATCCTCAAACAATTAAAAACGAAGATGTAACGGATAAAGAATATGCTGCAGTATCTCAACAATTATCAAAATTACCTGGTATTAATACTTCGATGGATTGGGACAGAAAATACCCATATGGCGATCTATTAAAAGGTCTTTATGGAGATGTTTCTACAACCGAAGAAGGCATACCAAAAGAATTAACTGATTATTATTTATCTAAGGGTTATTCTCGAAATGATCGTGTTGGTAAATCATATCTAGAATATCAATACGAAAGTATTTTAAGAGGAAAGAAAAAAGAAATGAAATATACCACTGATAAGTCAGGTGCGATTACAAACACAGAGGTTATCAATCCGGGATCACGTGGTGATGATTTAGTTTTATCAATCGATATTGATTTACAGAAAAAAGTTGAAGATTTATTAGAAAAACAAATTAATAAATTACGCGGCGAAGGTGCTAAAAACATGGACACTGCAATGATTGTTGTTCAAGATCCAAAAAACGGTGATATTTTAGCAATGGCAGGGAAGAAAATTAAACCGAATGGAGAAATGACTGATTATGATATAGGGAATTTTACTTCTCAATATACTGTTGGTTCTTCCGTTAAGGGTGGCACATTACTTGCTGGTTATCAAAATGGAGCAATACATGTTGGTGAAGAAATGGTCGATGAACCACTGCATTTCCAAGGAGGCTTAACTAAGCGTTCATACTTTAACCAAAATGGTAAAGTTAACATAAACGATAAAGAAGCCTTGATGCATTCATCTAACGTTTATATGTTTAAAACAGCTTTAAAATTAGCAAAAGATCCATATCATTATAATATGGCACTTCCAAATAATATTTCAGATGCTGGACAAAAACTAAGAAAAGGCTTAAACCAAGTTGGATTAGGTGTTAAAACAGGTATTGATTTACCAAATGAAGTTGCTGGGCAAATAGAAAAACTTGATACTAATAGTGGTAACTATCTCGATTTAGCAATCGGTCAATATGATACTTATTCACCACTGCAACTTTCGCAGTATGTGTCTACTATTGCGAACAATGGTTATCGTATACAGCCTCATGTGGGCTTAGAAATTAGGAAAGCAACGAACAAAGATAACCTTGGTCCTATTAAACATAAAATAAACGGTAATGTACTAAATAGAGTTAATAATACTCCTGATCAAATAAAAGAGGTACAAGAAGGTTTTGATATGGCATTCAATAAACAACCTGGTACAGGCTATCAAAGTTTCCACAATACTGTAGTACCATCAGCTGGGAAAACAGGAACCGCTGAAGTATTCCAAGATGGAGAGCCTAGAGTTAACTCCACGTATATTGGCTATGCACCTCAAGACAATCCTAAACTCGCATTTTCAATTGTATATACAAATCAACCTGTCCCAGAACCTTGGTTACAAGGCGGAGATTTAGGTAGAGATGTTATCAACTATTACTTTAAAAATAAAAAATAATCTGAACTGGCACTCATAGCAGTATTTTTTCATAAAATAAACGCTAAAAAGCGTAAATATTATGAGAAGATAATCAAACTGGTGAGTGCCAGTTTTTAATTTTGGCTCTCTGTCAAATAGGACTGGTGGCTCAAATTATAGAGGTTAAGCAGCTTTTAGCTGCTTAATCTCTTTTTTAGGATTCGAGGAAAAAAGTCTCGTACATAAAATAATACGATTGCGCAAATTAGTGAAGTTTCTATAACCGAAAGAAACCCTTTTTATCAGTTTGATCTTATTATTAATACCTTCGAGCGGACCGTTGGTCAGATTCG
Organism: Staphylococcus condimenti; assembly: GCF_001618885.1. NCBI lineage: Bacteria > Bacillati > Bacillota > Bacilli > Caryophanales > Staphylococcaceae > Staphylococcus > Staphylococcus condimenti. The sequence continues at coordinate 306,620 of NZ_CP015114.1, forward strand.
AATATTCCAAAGTATTCAGTACCATGTCATGATAATTTTTAAGTGTTCTGATGGAAATTTGAAGTTTGGGGGCAATGTTTCCCATGGTTATTGCCTGTATGGTTGATGTATATAACTGTTCATCATTTTCTTTTAAAGCGTAACGCAGCTGATGGACATAGTGATGCGTGTTTAACAATTTATCATCAAAATCCAATAAGAAATCTACAATTCCTTTGGTGGTTTTCCATTGTTTGAACAGAGGAACTTTATTATATTCGAACATCTCCAATTGTTCATAAGGTTTCAAAAGCAGTTTCCAGTAACGCTTATATTTATTGTAAAGCGGTCTGTCGTTATTTCGGAAAGTATTCATAACACTGACACGAGTCATATTCAAAGCACGATTCAATGATTGTACAATATGGAATCGGTCTATAATAATTTTGGCATTAGGGAATACTTCGTTGATCAAAGACATATAAGGTTCGTACATATCGATAGATACCGTCTTCACACGTTGTCTTTCAGCTAGTGAATAACGATAAAAGTGCGTTTTCAGAGCTGCCAATCTGCGATCGGGAACAATATCTACGATACGATGGGACACAGCATCAGCATAAATAAAACTCATATTATGGCTGACATGTTTGACACTTTTGAATTCATCCATCATTAAATGTTCAGGCAAAGCGCTGAACGGCTTTTGAGCAATCTGAGAAGCAGCTTTATCTATCATCCGAGCAACTGTAGAAGCCCCGACAGCACACGATTCAGCAATTGATTTTTGAGAACGGATTTCGGTAGCTTTCTGCAAAACAGCTAAACGGGTATTATCCGAAATATGGCAATGTCTCTCAACTATTTTTGTTTCAGCAGTGAAGTGCGTACAGCAGTGCTTACAGTAAAAACGCTGCTTCTTCAGGTTCAAATAGGCTTGTCTTTCAGATACCTTAGGTATCGTAATACGGGAATTCTTCATTCCATTTTTTATAATGGAGTACTCGGTATTTTTAAAGCCGCAGTTTTCACAGTGCTCAGGAACGTACGTCAATTTTCCAAAGTAGAATAGACACGTTTTTCCTTTATACTCTTTTTCTTCAACCTTAGTATCGAATTCTATATTTTTATCTTTAATTCCCAGTGTAGTTGATATAAAATGATTCATAGGCGCAACTTATCTCCTTTAATTTGGGTTTGGTCACTTTAAATTATAAAGATAATTGCGCTATTTTTATATCAAAAAATCGGACGAGTGATTTTCTCACCAGTCCGATTTAGTATAGAACCTTAATTTTCCCTTTAATGACACAAAGTCTGATAAACGTTATAATATATATAACAATAAAACTGAAAAGCAGGTGGATTATGAGAAAATCTGATTTTAGAAAAGAAACCTTACAACAAATGAAAAATATAGATATAAGTATTAAGAATCGTGCTGATCAGTGGCTTGCAGAACAACTTTATTCAACAAAAGAATTTATAAACGCACAGAAAATAGGAATCGTTTTGGCTATGGACCATGAAGTTAATACATATCCAATTATTAAGGAAATGCTACGACTAAAAAAACAAGTTTTTGTTCCTTCGACTGAATATTCAACAAAGAAAATGACTTTTCAAAATTTAACTGACTTAGAAAGTTTGTCCGTTGATGAAAAAGGAATTAAATTTGTCAATGCGGATACTAAAAAAACAAATGATTTAGATCTATTAATAGTGCCCGGTGTAGTTTTCAATGAACAAGGATATCGTATCGGATACGGGGGCGGATATTTTGATAAATTTTTAAATAAGCACAAAACAAAGTCAGTAAGTCTTATTTATGACCTTCAAATAAACAACGATTTTACACCTGAAAATCATGATGAGAAGGTTGAACATTTGATAGTAGCAGAAACAAAGTAAGTTATTTGGAGGCATCATGACAATAGAAAAACAATTTTGGAAACTTATATTTTACTGGATAAAGTATTTAAATTATCAAATTGTATATCGAGATAAAGAAGATAGAGAAATTTGGTTAAGCAATAAGCAAAAACAAAAATTAGTAATTTTCAAAACAGATGTTAGTAGTTCGCAGGAGTTACGCTTTGATAAAAGTCGTGTTTTAGAACATCAAGAAGAAATAAAGGATTATACTGGTTTCAAAGTAAATGAGGTAGTATTTAATTATCTTACAGAAAAAATGTTTACTTACGAAAATCTCAATGAAGTCCATCCTTTGAAAACGAAATTTAATGTAATTCGTAATTCAAAGGATTTGAATAATATATTCCCTAATCCATTATTCAAAAAAATATATATAAGAAAAGATGACAAAACCTCTCTTTACTATAAGCGAAGAGTTTTAAGTTCGAATCCACTTGAAAAATATATGATGAAATTTGCGCCTATAACATATTCTTTGATATCTATAAATATTATAGTATGGCTTATAATGTTTTTGGTTTTGAATGCATTTTCAGACACACGTTTAATTGATCTAGGTGGATTAGTACATTTTAACGTAGTGCATGGCGAATGGTATCGCCTCGTAACCTCAATGTTCTTACATTTTAATTTTGAACATATACTCATGAATATGCTTTCACTATTTATTTTCGGCAAACTTGTAGAAGCAATAGCTGGTCATTGGAAAATGTTAGGAATTTATATGATTTCTGGGATATTTGGTAACCTTGTTTCACTCGCAATAGATAATGTATCTATTTCAGTAGGTGCTAGTGGAGCAATTTTCGGACTGATTGGTTCTCTTTTCGCAATGATGTATATAAGTAAACAATATGACCGGAAGACATTATTTCAGCTTATTGGCGTTTTAATAATATTGACAATTATTTCTTTATTTATTTCCAATGTGAATATTTATGCTCATATAGGCGGGTTTATTGGCGGTATTCTAATTACTTTTATCGGTTTCTATTTCAATATAGATCGAAAAAAATTTTGGATATTAACAGGAGTTTTTGTCTTAATAATTATTATCCTAATTATAAGAACTTTAACTATCAAAGAAGACAATATTTATGATAAGTTAATTAAAGACGAAATGAGTCAAGGGAATTATAATAAAGCAGAAAAACTTGTTGAACATACGATGAACAAAGGTTATGAAGATGATGAAACTTATTATTTGAGTGGGCTGATTAAAGCAACTAATGATTCTAAAGCTGAAGGTATTTCTACTTGGGAACGAGGCCTCAAATATTATCCTAACTCTAGCATACTGCATTACGAACTCGCGATTGCGAATCGTTCATTAGGTGATAAAAAATCTGCATTAAAACATATTGAGGTTGCTTATAAAAATAACCCGCATAATAAAAAATATAAATATCTTAAAGAAGAGATGACTAAAGAAAATGAATCAAGAGATAAATAATTTTTATGATGTGCAACAGTTATTAAAGCAATTCGGATTTATTGTCTATTTTAAAGATAAACACGATATGCTCGAAATGATGGAACAAGAAATTAGAGAACTCCACGAATATCAACTTATATCCAAAGAGACGTTCATTAAATGTATTCTAATTATCAATCAAAGAAGGATGAGTAAGTAATGAAAAATTTAATATTGGCAGCTGATGTTGGCGGTACAACATGTAAATTAGGAATTTTTGATAATCATCTAGACAGACTAGCGAAGTGGTCAATACAAACAGATATCAGTGATCCGACAGGCGTTGTATTACTCAAGAACATTTATAGTGCTTTTGTACAAAAATTAAATGAGCTTAATTTTAAAATGGAAGATGTAATTGGTTTAGGAGTAGGAGTACCAGGTCCTGTCGATTTCGAAACTGGAATAGTACACGGAGCAGTAAATTTAAATTGGCCAGGAGATGTAAATATCAGAGAAATTTTATCTCAATATGTTAGTTTTCCTGTTTTTGTAGATAATGATGCTAATGCAGCAGCATTAGGCGAAAAGCATAAAGGAGCTGGCCATGATGCCGATGATGTAGTGGCAATCACACTGGGAACAGGTGTAGGTGGCGGAATTATTTCAAACGGAAAATTAGTACATGGACATAACGGTTCTGGTGCAGAAATTGGACATTTCCGAGTAGATTTTGATCAAAGATTTGCTTGCAATTGTGGAAAATATGGTTGTTTAGAAACTGTTGCCTCTGCAACAGGAGTTGTTAACTTAGTTAAATTTTATCATCCTAAATTAACTATTAAATCTTCAATTTTAGAGCTTATTAAAGAAGACCGAGTAACAGCTAAAGATGTATTTGATGCTTCGAAAAAAGGTGATTTATTCTGTTTGTTTATAACTGAAAGAGTGGCAAACTATATTGCTTATGCTTGTAGTATCATCAGTGTTATGAGTAATCCAAAATACATTATTTTAGGTGGCGGAATGTCAGAAGCAGGAGATATTCTAATTGAAAATATTAAAACAGAATATCGCAATTTAACATTCACTCCTGCTCAAAACGGGACTGAAATTGTTAAAGCCCAACTTGGAAATGATGCTGGAATTGCAGGAGCAGCTGGTTTAATTAAAACTTACGTAATTGATGAGGAGCGTGTTGAATAATGGCAATAGTAGACGTTGTAGTCATACCTGTAGGTACTGAGGGACCAAGTGTGAGTAAATATATTGCAGAAATTCAAACAAAATTAAAAGAGTATAAAGAACAAGGTTTAATCGATTATCAATTGACACCAATGAATACATTGATAGAAGGTGATTTAAAAGATTTGTTTACTGTAGTTCAAGCCATTCATGAATTACCCTTTAATAAAGGGGTAGACCGGGTATGTACTAATATAAGAATTGATGATCGTCGTGATAAATCTCGTAAAATGAACGATAAGCTAACATCAGTTCAAAATCAATTAGATAAAATGAGTGGTGAAAAATAATGCATATTTCTTCTTTGACGCTAGGTATTGCAGATACAAACACCTATTTTATAGAAGATGAGAACAATGTTTTACTTGTAGACCCTTCTAGTGATGGAAATAAAATTATTAAAAAATTAAATGAAATTAACAAACCATTAAAAGCTATTATTTTAACCCATGCACACTTTGATCATATTGGTGCTTTAGACGAAGTGTTAGAGGAATTTGATGTGCCCGTTTACCTTCATACAGAAGAATTTGATTTCTTCTTAGACCCTAGTAAAAACGGCTCAGCAAAATTCAAGCAATATGGTTTAGAACCAGTGATAAGTAATGCATCGCCTCAACCGTTAGAGGAAGGTCCTAATAAAATAGGCGGATTTGAAATTGATGTATTGCACACTCCCGGCCATTCACCAGGAAGTTTAACATATGTATTTAATGATTTTGCAGTAGTAGGCGATACGCTATTTAACAATGGTATAGGTCGTACAGATTTATATCGTGGAGACTATGAAACTTTAGTAGATTCTATTCAAGATAAAATATTTGAAATTGATGGTGATTTACCTTTATATCCAGGACATGGCCCGTCTACAACTGTAAATGACGAACAAATGAATCCTTATCTTCATGGATAAATTAAAAAAGTTAAAATAATTAAAGAAATAAGGACACCTCCTACGTTTATTATTGTAGGAGGTGATTTTTTATGAAAAGACTTTTAGATACAATTCTGACAGATGCTATTTCTAAAAATGTTTCTGACATTCATTTTATTCCTATCGAAAAAGAAGTTTTAATTAAGTTCAGAATTCATGATGAGCTGATAAATTATGACAACATAGAGATTCTGACATATTCAAAGTTACTTACATTTATGAAATTTCAAGCAGGTCTCGATGTGTCTAATTATCATCAAGCGCAAAGTGGACAGACTACTTTTAAGCATCAAAAATTGTTTAATTTACGTATTTCAACATTACCGCTATCTTTAGGAATTGAGAGTTGTGTCATACGACTTTCTCCACAATATTTCTATCAAGATGGTAATTGTGATGGACCAAAACATTTCTATCATCTAATGAATAAAAAACAAGGACTTATTTTATTTACAGGTCCAACTGGATCTGGAAAAAGCACTATGATGTATGAAATGGTTTCATTTGCTTTGAAAAATTTACACCTAAATATTATTACTGTTGAGGATCCGGTTGAAAAAAGGATTTCAGGTATTACTCAAATTTCAGTAAACGAAAAAGCAGGTATTGATTATGAAAATTCATTCAAAGCTATATTGCGTTGTGATCCCGATATAATTCTCATCGGAGAAATAAGGGATGCTCATATTGCAAAATGTGTAATTCAAGCAGCATTAAGCGGACATTTGGTACTATCCACTTTGCATTCAAATGATTGTGAAGGTGCTTTATTGAGGTTATTAGAAATGGGTATATCTCCTCAAGAAGCACAACAATCCATTGCTCTAATTTCAAATCAACGTCTCGTAACTAATCAGCATGGAAGCAGAGAATTGGCTTATGAAACGATGTATCAGTCTGATATTCAATATTTCTTCAAACATGACCACACAATGCCTAAGCATTTTATGAAGTTAAGCAAAGTGTTAACTCAAATGAGTGAAGAAGGTGTTATCTGTGAAGAAGTACTTAAAAGATATACTTAACTTTTCTATAATTCCTAATAAAAAGCTAAGTGCAAAAGAACAACTTACATTATTATATCGATTAAATATTTTATTGAATCATGGTTTTACTTTGATAGAATGTTTTATATTCTTAAATATGCACATTCAATATAAACAAAAAGAAACGAGCAAGGAAATTATCCAACTTCTTAATCAGGGAGCAACTTGTTACTCTATACTCAAATATTTAAAGTTTCCTCAAACAATTATCATGCAAATTTATTTTTCTGAAAAATATGGTGTACTCACAGAAAATTTACAGGATGGATTTCATTTTTTAAAAAGAAAAATTGAAACAAAGCAAAGATTTATTAAGACAATTCAATACCCTTTGATTTTAGTTATGATTTTTATGACTATGCTATTTGGAATTAATCACTTTATACTCCCCGAATTCCAACAAATTTATACCACAATGGACATTCAACTATCTCCAACTTTAAATTTTTTAAATGAATTTATTAAACACTTCCCACATATCATTTTAATATTTATTGCTACTTGCTCCTCATTATTAATGATGATTTGTTTTATATACTACAAATTGTCTATTAGACAAAGACTAAAATTTATACTTAAAATACCTATTATAAATACGTATTTTAAGTTATTCAAAACATACCAAATAGCTAATGAACTCTCCTTATTTTTTCGAAATGGTATTATGTTACAACAGATTTCAAAAATATATATTAATCAAAGTGTTGATCCATTTCTTAAATATATTGGCGAATTTACAGTCAACAATATAGAAAACGGGATGAGACTTCCAGAAATATTTAAAAGATTAAGTTGCTTTCAAAATGAACTTATTCAATTCATTGAACAAGGTGAAAAAAGTGGCAAACTTGAAATAGAACTTAATATTTACAGCCAAATTTTATTGAGCCAAATTGAAACTAAAATAAATAAGCAAATCAAGTTAATTCAACCAATTATATTTTTACTATTAGGATTGCTTATAGTTTCTCTATATCTTGTTATTATGTTGCCTATGTTTGACATGATGCAATCTATTAAATAATTTGAAAGGAACCAAACATGAAAAAATATTACTTATTATTTAAAAATAAAAACTTAAAAGCTTTTACATTGTTAGAAATGTTGCTCGTATTGTTGGTTATCAGTGTATTATTAATTTTGATTATACCTAACATTGCTAAGCAATCTGAACATGTTCAATCTACAGGTTGTGAGGCACAGCAAAAAATGGTGAATAGTCAAATAGAAGCCTTTACACTTAAAAATAACCAAAAGCCCAATTCTATCGATGAACTTGTAACACAAGGTTATCTAAAGGAAGGGCAAAAGAAATGTAAATCTGGAGAAAGTATAACAATTAAAAATGGTGAAGCTTCAATTAGCTAGAAAATATAGTGGTTTTACGATGTTAGAAACATTATTAGTTCTTTCTTTGGTAAGTTTATTTACTCTATTAAGCGTTTCTGCGCTTAATGGTTCTCAATACATTAATATACAAAGTGAATCGAAAGCAAAACACCTTGCATCGCAAATTATATATTTAAAATCAAAGGCAATTAAGGATCAAAATAGTATTACACTCTTATTTAACCGCGGAAGCAATGAAGTAAAGGTGGTTGAAGATAGAAAAAACCTAGCTTTTATTCGATTAGAAAACGGAATAATAAAAGACAATCATAATATGAATATTGTAACCATTAATAAAAATGGACAATTAAATCGATTTGGATCTATTTACATTAAATTTGATCAAACATTATTCCGATTTATTTTTCATATTGAAAAGGGTAGTTTGCGAATTGAAAAACAAAAAGCTTAAGGCATCCTTTTTGTTAGATGCTTTTACTTCTTTTGGTTTGGTGATCACATTAATTTTACTATTTTTTCCTTTTATCATAAATCAACATCAGCAATATCGAAATGAATTAGATATTGCAGAAATGAACCGTATTATTCTTATCTCGTTAAATCGATTTAAGTATGATGAGTTAAAGGAAGGAGTTGAAATAGCAAACTTTTCTGTTAAATATAATTATGAAAAGATTTGTGCTTTTGATAAAAAAACTAAAAAAAGACATTGCATACAAAAATAATAGATTTAATGCTTTCACGTTAATAGAAATGTTGTTTTCTTTCAGTATATTTTGCATAGTACTTAGTTTAATACCGCCTCTATTTCAAACAGTGACTGTATTGAATAAACAAGTAAATGATACTTCACTCATAAATTTTGAATTTTTTGCTCAAGATATTACTAGAGAACTTAACGACATCCCAATAAAAAATATTACCGTAGAAAACAATCATCTAGTTGTTAAACACGAAGATGAACTCACTAACTATACTTTTACGAAAGAAAAGATATATAAAACTATCGATGGAAAAGGAAATATTACTTTACTTCAAAATCTTAAAGATTTTAAAATCGCAAAAATAAACAATAAATACATTATGGTGGATATAATTTTAATTGAAGACAATCAAGAATATTATAAAACGCTCTTTATATAGACTAAACGGATATATTTTACCTTTCACTACAATAGTTTTCATGTTGATTGTTTTAATAATCACTTCCTATAGCATTCAATTTGGATTAAAATTAAAGACAATACACAATTTAAATTTGTATTACACTGAGAAAGTACAAAGTCTCATCAGTAAAGGTGATATACATGAAAAAACAAATCAAAAAGAATGAACCGCTTATTTTTATAGGTTTTATGGGAACTGGAAAATCAACACTAGCTGAATACATTGCTTATCACGAAAATAAAACTTTTGCAGATTTAGATAAAGTTATTGAGGAAGCAGTTGGAAAAAGTATCCCTTTAATTTTTAAAGAAGATGGCGAAAGTCAATTTCGTGAATTAGAAGGTCAATATTTATACGAATCGTTAGAAAAATACGATATAATATCGACAGGCGGTGGTATTGTTGAAAGTGCTTCCGCTATGAATACTTTATCAAATTTAAACAATATAATTTGGTTAGATACAGATATCGAAATTATTTATAATCGAATAAAAAATGATAATAATCGACCGAACGCTTCAAATAAAGCATTTGATGATTTAAAAAGGTTGTATTTATCTAGGCTTTCACGATATAATGAAATCGCATTCAGTAGAATCGATACAAATATCGATATTAATATTTTGTATCAAAATCTGATGAAAATTTTAAATGCGGATGATCAGTATTGGAGAGCATAAGTTTTGGCTAATTTATGAGGAATTCGTTTTGCAGTAAATTGTCAGAATTTATCGCCGAAGGGGCAAGATAATTGTTCGAATCTCTCAGGCAAAAGGATAATACTGTGACGCGTTCCTGAAGGTAACTACAGGGTAGCAATTTTATTTGCTATCCTGTTTTTAATATTTAATCACATATAGGGGGTTGCAAGATGTCAAATGATTTAAAAAAGACACCACTTTATAATCGTTTCGTTGAGAGCAATGCTAAAATTGTTGAATTCGGTGGATGGGCAATGCCAGTTCAATTTTCTAGCATCAAAGAAGAACATAACGCAGTTAGGGAAGTTATGGGAATATTTGATGTTAGTCACATGGGCGAAGTTTTAATTGAAGGTAAAGATGCTGCCGATTTCATTCAATACATTCTTTCAAATGATACTGATCAACTTACTGATGGCAAAGCTCAATATACTGCTTTATGTAATGAAAAAGGTGGTATTATTGATGACCTGATTACTTATAAATTAGATGATCATAAATATTTATTAGTAGTTAATGCAGCTAATACAGAAAAAGATTTTGAATGGATTAACTCACATTCTAAAAACTTCGATGTGAAAGTTGAAAATGTATCTGATCAATATGGTCAATTAGCCGTTCAAGGTCCTGAAGCACGCGACTATGTGGGTAGTTTAGTCGATGTAGATGTCACTGATATGAAACCTTTTGATTTCAAAAAGGATGTTACAATTTTCGGGAAAAATATCATTTTATCTCAATCAGGTTATACAGGTGAAGATGGTTTTGAAATCTATTGTGATTCTAAAGATGTAGTTGATATTTTGGACGGTCTATTAGAAAATGAAAAACTTGTACCTGCTGGTTTAGGTGCAAGAGATACATTACGTTTAGAAGCAGGCCTTCCTTTACACGGGCAAGATTTATCTGAAGATATCACACCATATGAAGGTGGCATTGCATTTGCTGCAAAACCATTAATTGATGCTGATTTCATTGGAAAAGAAGTTTTAAAAGAACAAAAAGAAAATGGATCAGAGGAACGTACTATTGGTTTAGAAATGTTAGATAAAGGCATTCCTAGAACTGGATATGATGTACTTGATCTTGATGGAAATAAAATAGGTGAAGTAACATCTGGTACTCAATCTCCTGCAACTGGAAAAGGAATTGCATTAGCAATTATTAAGCGTGATGAGTTTGAAATGGGCCGCGAATTACTTGTACAAATCAGAAAAAGACAAGTTAAAGCTAAAATAGTTAAGAAAAATCAAATTAGTAAATAATTAGTAAAGGGGTGGCAGTGGTGAGTCATCGATATATACCGTTAACTGAAAAAGACAAACAAGAAATGTTAGAAACAATTGGAGCTAACTCTATTGAAGAATTATTTGGAGATGTTCCTAAAGAAATTCTGCTTGATAGGGAATTAGATATTCCAAATGGAGAAGATGAAACAACTCTATTTAAAAGATTAAGTCGTATTGCTAATAAAAATATAACAAAAGAAGATCATACTTCATTCTTAGGAGCAGGAGTTTATGATCATTATACTCCAGCAGTAGTAGATGCAATGATTTCACGTTCAGAGTTTTATACTGCATATACACCTTATCAACCAGAAATCTCACAAGGCGAACTGCAAGCTATTTTTGAGTTCCAAACTTTAATTTGTGAACTAACTGGTATGGATGTAGCAAACTCTTCTATGTATGATGGAATAACTGCTTTTGCTGAAGCTTGTATTTTAGCTTTCAGTCAAACTAAAAAGAACAAAATTGTTGTATCAAAAGGGTTACATTATCAAGCATTACAAGTTCTACACACATATTCAAAAATCAGAAATGACTATGAAATTGTAGAAGTTGATTTAGATGGAACAATCACTGATTTAGAAAAATTGGAAAATGCAATTGATGATGAAACAGCCGCAGTTGCTGTACAGTACCCAAATTTCTATGGTTCTATAGAAGATTTAGAAAAAATCAAATCATTAATCAAAAATAAAAAAACATTATTTATTGTATATACAAACCCGCTTTCACTTGGTTTATTAACACCTCCAGGAGAGTTTGGTGCTGATATCGTAGTAGGCGACACACAACCATTTGGTATCCCAGCACAATTTGGTGGACCACATTGTGGATTCTTTGCCACAACTAAAAAATTAATGCGTAAGGTACCAGGGCGCCTAGTAGGACAAACAGAAGATGATCATGGAAATCGTGGCTTTGTTTTAACTTTACAAGCAAGGGAACAACATATCCGTCGCGACAAAGCAACATCTAACATTTGTTCTAATCAGGCACTTAATGCACTTGCTTCTTCTATCGCAATGTCGGCTTTAGGCAAACAAGGTCTTCAAGACATTGCTGTACAAAACTTTGAAAATGCCAATTATGCGAAAAATCAATTTAAAGATGCAGGAATTGAAGTATTACCAGGCACTTCTTTCAATGAATTTGTCATTAAATTAGATAAACCAGTTAAAGAAGTAAATGATAAATTGTTATCAGAAGGTATTATTGGCGGCTTTGATTTAAGTGAAGTAAACGAAGAATTAGGACAAGCAATGCTAATTGCTGTTACTGAATTAAGAACAAAAGATGAAATTGATACTTTTGTAAAGAAAGTAGGTGAAATTAATGGTTAGTAAATCAAGCCCATTAATTTTCGAACGTTCTAGAGCAGGAAGATATGCATATTCTTTACCAAAAAAAGAAATTGATAACAATGCTGTTGAAGAGTTATTAGACGAAAAATTTATTCGTAAAAATAAAGCAGAGTTTCCTGAAGTTGCTGAATTAGATTTAGTTAGACATTATACTGAACTTTCAAACAAAAACTTTGGTGTAGATTCTGGTTTTTACCCCCTAGGCTCATGTACGATGAAATATAATCCGAAAATAAATGAGAAAGTAGCTCGTATTGCAGGTTTCGCAGAATCTCATCCATTGCAAGAGGAATCTCAAGTTCAGGGCTCTTTAGAAATTATTCATAGTTTACAAGAAGAATTGAAAGAAATCACTGGTATGGATGAAGTGACACTACAACCAGCTGCAGGTGCACATGGTGAATGGACTGCACTCATGATTTTTAAAGCCTATCATGAAAAAAATGGTGAAGGACACCGTGACGAGGTTATTGTTCCTGATTCAGCTCATGGTACTAATCCAGCATCAGCAGCATTTGCTGGCTTCAAAGCTGTAACAGTTAAATCAGACGAAAATGGCGAGGTAGACGTTGAAGACTTGAAACGTTTAGTCAATGAAAATACTGCTGCAATAATGCTAACAAATCCTAATACATTAGGAATTTTTGAACACAATATCATGGAAATTGGTAAAATTGTCCATGATGCTGGTGGTTTATTGTATTATGACGGCGCCAATTTAAATGCGATTATGGACAAAGTTCGTCCAGGAGATATGGGCTTTGATGCGGTTCATTTAAACTTGCATAAAACATTCACTGGTCCACATGGTGGAGGTGGACCTGGTTCTGGACCCGTTGGAGTTAAGAAAGAATTAGCTAGTTTCTTACCAAAACCAATGGTTATAAAAGATGGAGATACGTATCGATATGATAATGATATTGAAAATTCAATCGGTCGCGTTAAACCATTCTATGGTAACTTCGGTATTTACTTACGTGCTTATACTTATATTCGCACAATGGGCAATAGTGGACTGAAAGAAGTTTCTGAAGCAGCAGTACTTAATGCAAATTATATTAAAGCCCGTTTAAAAGATGCATTCGAAATCCCTTATTCTCAGTACTGTAAACATGAATTCGTATTAAGTGGTTCAAAACAGAAAAAAGAAGGTGTGCGTACGTTAGACATGGCCAAACGTCTTCTTGATTTTGGAGTTCATCCTCCTACAATTTATTTCCCACTTAATGTTGAAGAGGGTATGATGATTGAACCAACAGAAACAGAATCTAAAGAAACATTAGATTACTTCTGTGATGCTATGATTCAAATTGCTAATGAAGCAAAAGAGGATCCAGACAAAGTTCTTGAAGCTCCTCATAATACTATTATCGATAGATTGGATGAAACAAAAGCAGCACGTCATCCAGTATTGAAATTTGATAATCTTCATGAAGAAAAAGAATAAAAGCACTAAACCCCTTGTCTTTTTAAAAATAGGCAAGGGGTTTTATATGCAAAAAACAGCAATTATCTTTTAAAGATATTGCTGTTAACAGGTTTTGCTGTATATTATTTTTTTGCTTTAACTTTACCAGTCCATTTTTTATAGCCGCCTTTAAGCATATAGATATCTGTATATCCATTTTTCTTTAAAATACGTGCGGCACGATAGCTTGCAACACCGTTAGCATCAACTAGATAAATCGGTTGATCTTTTCTCAAACCTTTGTATCGCTGGCTAAACAAAGTCATTGGAATATTTCTTGCTCCAATAATATGACCATAATCATAATCAACTTTTTCTCTTACATCAATAACTTGAGCTTTACGTAGTCCATTATGAAATTCATCCTGATTCAATTCAGTAACAGCTCTTCGGTTGATAAAAAACTGGATTAACATATATAAAGCGATAATAATTAAAACAGCTAAAATGATAAACCAAAAGTTACTCATTTTGCTTCCTCCCTAATTTACCGATACTATAATTATAAGACTGTTTCATGCAATTATCAAAATGTTTTTCTCGAACAATATAAGTCTTTTTTATTTATATGAGTAATGAATGAACGAATATTAATTTAATATGTTAATATACATACAGAACAGTTAATTCAAGGTGATTGGAGATTTTTAAATTGAAAGAAACATGGAATTTTATAAATTCAGGTAGCCATGATCCATATTATAATATGGCAATGGACGAAGCGTTACTTAATTTTGTTTCACGAGGTGAAATCGATCCTGTAATTCGATTTTATACTTGGGACCCAGCAACTTTATCAATCGGCTATTTTCAAAGATTAAAAAAAGAAATTGATATTGATAAAGTAAATGAAAAGGGCTACGGACTTGTTAGAAGACAAACAGGAGGTAGAGGGGTTCTGCACGATAAGGAACTAACATATAGTGTGATAGTGTCAGAATCTCATCCAAATATGCCTAAAACTGTTACTGAGGCATATAGGGTAATCTCACAAGGATTACTCGAAGGGTTTAAAGAACTTGGCTTCGAAACTTATTTTGCAATTCCAAGAAGCAAAGAAGAACGAGAAAAATTAAAACAACCTCGCAGTTCTGTTTGTTTTGATGCGCCAAGTTGGTACGAACTTGTTGTAGAAGGTCGAAAAATAGCAGGAAGTGCACAAACAAGACAAAAAGGCGTTATTTTGCAACATGGTTCTATTTTAAAGGATATAGATGTTGATGACTTGTTTGATATGTTTATTTTTAAAAACGAACGTTTAAAAGATAAAATGAAAACTGCTTTCACGGATAAAGCTGTTGCAATAAATGATATTTCGGAATCAGAGATTACCTTAAAACAAATGGAAGATGCATTTGAAAAGGGGTTCCAAAAAGGATTAAACATAAATTTTAAACCTTTGATATTAACAGAAGCTCAAAAAGCAGAAATCAAAAAATTAGAAGAAAAATACAAATCTGATGAATGGACATATAGAAAATAAAAATATAGCTTGCGTTGTTTTTATCTAAACATCGCAAGCTATACTTTTATCTATTACGCCATTTATATCTCCAACGCGCTTTTTTATATTTTCTTTGATCTTCAGTTAAAAGAAAAAGAAATAAACTAAATAAGCAATACCTGCTAATATTGCTAAGCTGATTACCATTCTAACTAATGAAAACAAAATTGCATCTAAATTTATAATTAAACCTATCAATGCAACAAGTAAAATTGAATAAAACAATCCTTTTTTTATCATATTGTCATTTCACCTCTTTAAAACTATTGATTTAGGGTTGAGGGTTTTTCACATTTATTTGTGAAAGTTGATTTTGACCTTGGTTAATTTTTTTCTTATCTTTTTCTGAATAACCATCCCGAATAGATTTAAATGAATTAACCAATTTGTTATTTAAGTTTTGGATGTCCTTATCCTCAGCTTTATCTGATTCTGACATTTCTCCTTGCTCACGGTCTAACTTGTATTTATCATGAGCACTTTGTAAATCTGTTACTGTTTTATCTAATTTACTTACAATTTTTTCATTACGCTTATTTTTTTCAACATCTGCTTCTACATTATGATAATCATTTAATGTCTGAGTAATTTGTTGATAGTATTTTGAAGAAGCATTTGCAGATTTTGTTTTCAAATCATTTTTCGCTGCTGCTTTGGTATTTTCCTTATCAGCTTTTAATGATTTTTCTTTTTCCTTTAAATCACTAATTTTTTGATTTAATTCTTGATTATCTAATTTAAGTTGATGATTTTTTTCTCTAAGCTTAGTTGTTTTATGTTCTAAGGGGCCTAAATTTTGACTCCCGCAACCAGCTAAAAGTATAGATGCTCCAAGCACAGTAGTTAACACTTTTTTCATAACAATCTTCCAATCCCTAAGCAATAATTATATTAATATACTATCATATTCACCGAGCAGAATCTTATTAAAGCCATTTAAAGATGAGAATCAAAAGAATATAGCTAATAATTTGGAATATTCAACCCATAAACTTATAGTTCAGTACGTGTTTATGATAAACTTTAGTCATAATATAAAAAATATTCATAAATCAGAAAATTATCGTTGTTTATTACATAGGGGGAATCAAAATGTCAAAAGTTGATAAGTTAAGATATCTTTTTTCAGAAAAAAATTTAGATGCGATTATTGTACTCTCTGATTACAATCGTAGATATATATCGGGGTTCACAGGCACAAGCGGTGCATTAGTTATTACTCCAATAAATAATTATTTAGTCACAGATTTTCGATATATTGACCAAGCCTCAGATCAAGCTCCTGACTTTGAAATTATCAAACGTTCAAAAGGATTAGTACCAGAAGTTATTGAAGTGTTAAAACAATTAGATGTTCAAAAGGTCGGTTTTGAAGGCCATTTAGTTAGTTATGATACTTATACTGAATTAAATCAAGACAATGTTTCATTCGAAAGTATTTCAGATGCTATTGAAGATATTAGAGCTATAAAAGATCAAGAAGAAATCAACACTATTAAAAAAGCTGCTGAGATAGTTGATAAAACTTATGAGTATATTCTATCTATTGCAAAAGTGGGTATGACTGAACAAGAGTTAAAGGCTGAATTAGAAAGCAAAATGTTACGTCTAGGAGCTAGCGGTCCATCTTTTGATACTATTGTTGCTTCCGGCTATCGCGGCGCACTACCACATGGAGTTGCAAGTGACAAAAAAATAGAAGAAGGTGATATGATTACGCTAGATTTTGGTGCTTATTATAATGGTTATGTTTCAGATATTACTCGCACATTTGCTATTGGACAACCTGATCCAAAATTGATAGAAATATATAATATTGTATTAGAAGCTCAACAAACCGCTGTAAATAAAATTAAAGCAGGTATGACTGGAGAAGAAGCTGATGCAATTGCACGGGATATCATCGAAAATTATGGCTATGGTGAATATTTCGGCCATTCAACTGGTCACGGTATCGGACTTGAAATCCATGAAAAGCCTATGCTTGCTAAAACTGCTAAAACAAAATTAGTACCAAATAATTGTGTAACAGTAGAACCGGGTATTTATATAGAAGGATTAGGCGGTGTAAGAATTGAGGATGATATAATAATTACTGAAAATGGAAATGAAGTCTTTACTAAATGCACAAAAGACCTTATTATTTTATAATGAAAGCGTATATGAGGAGGAAACTGAATGATTTCGGTTAATGATTTTAAAACAGGTTTAACAATTTCAGTAGACAATGGCATTTGGAAAGTCATCGACTTCCAACATGTAAAACCAGGTAAAGGTTCAGCGTTCGTACGTTCAAAATTACGTAATTTACGTACAGGAGCAATCCAAGAAAAAACTTTCCGTGCTGGAGAAAAAGTAGAACCAGCAATGATTGAAAATCGTCGCATGCAATATTTATATGCCGATGGAGATATGCATGTATTTATGGACAATCAAACTTTTGAACAAACTGAACTTCCTGGAGATTATCTTGAAGATGAGTTAAAATTCTTAAAAGCTAATATGGAAGTACAAATTCAAACATATGAAGGCGAAACAATCGGTGTAGAATTACCTAAAACTGTTGAATTAACAGTAACTGAAACAGAACCTGGTGTTAAAGGTGATACTGCTACTGGCGCAACAAAATCTGCAACGGTAGAAACAGGATATACTTTAAATGTGCCTCTTTTTGTAAATGAAGGAGATGTACTTGTCATCAACACTGGCGATGGCAGCTATGTTTCAAGAGCTTAATACCATATTAAATTAATTAACCTTTCTTTGATTAAATATCAGTTTTCAAGCAAGTTGTGAAAAGATTATGTTATAATTTTATTCGCACTTATTATTGATATTTAAGAAAAGAGGGGTTTTTCTTATAATAAAATCAATAATATTTATAAAAAGGACTCTGTGCAATGTTACATTGATATGCTTGAATTGGGGTTTTCACTCAAGTAAAATGTACAGGAAGAGTAAAAACAATCTGAAGGAGCAGTATTATGAACTTTAAAGAAATTAAAGAGTTAATCGAAATCTTAGATAACTCGAACCTTACTGAAATTAATATAGAAGACAATAAAGGAAGTATTATTAATTTAAAGAAAGAAAAAGAAAGAGAAATTATTACACCTCAGATTTCATCACAACCAGTCCCAACACAAGCTGCGCCACCAGCCACTTCCCAAAATGAGATTACTGAAAGCAATAGTGCATCTTCTTCAGTAGAAGAAGACAGTGGTAAAACAATAAATGCTCCTATGGTTGGAACATTTTATAAATCTCCATCGCCTGAAGAAGGTGCTTATGTTCAAGTAGGAGATACAGTATCAAATGATACAACAGTTTGTATTTTAGAGGCTATGAAGTTATTTAATGAAATTCAAGCTGAAATCTCTGGGGAAATTACTGAAATATTAGTCGAAGACGGACAAATGGTAGAGTATGGCCAACCGTTATTTAAGGTGAAGTAATTATGAAAAAAGTATTAATCGCAAACCGCGGTGAAATTGCTGTAAGAATAATAAGAGCCTGCAAAGATCTAGGTCTACATACAGTTGCAATTTATTCTGAAGGGGATAAAGACGCTTTACATACTCAAATGGCGGATGAAGCATACTGTGTTGGTCCTACACAATCAAAAGACTCTTACTTGAATATCCCAAACATTTTATCAATAGCTACTTCAACTGGTTGTGACGCTGTTCACCCTGGTTACGGTTTTCTATCAGAAAATGGGGACTTTGCAGAATTATGTGAAGCTTGTCAATTAAAATTTATTGGCCCTAGCTATGAATCAATCCAAAAAATGGGGATTAAAGATGTAGCAAAAGAAGAAATGATTAGCGCTAATGTACCTGTAGTTCCAGGTAGTGATGGTTTAGTCGAATCAATAGAGGATGCTAAAAAAACTGCAGAAGAAATTGGTTACCCAGTAATCATCAAAGCAACAGCAGGGGGCGGCGGAAAAGGAATTCGTGTAGCAAGAGACGAAAAAGAGCTTGAAAATGGATATAAAATGACTCAACAAGAAGCTGAAACTGCTTTTGGTAACGGCGGCCTTTATTTAGAGAAGTTTATTGAGAATTTTAGACATATTGAATTCCAAATAATAGGTGATCAATATGGCAATGTTATTCAGTTAGGCGAACGCGATTGTACAATACAGCGTCGAATGCAGAAACTTGTTGAAGAAGCTCCTTCTCCTATTTTAACAGCAGAAAAGAGAGCAGAAATGGGAGCTGCGTCTATCAGAGCTGCTAAAGCAGTGAATTATGAAAATGCAGGTACAATTGAATACATTTATGATTTAGATACTGATGATTTTTATTTTATGGAAATGAATACACGTATACAAGTGGAACATCCAGTGACTGAAATGGTAACAGGTGTTGATTTAGTGAAGTTACAGTTATTAGTAGCAATGGGTGAGCCTCTTCCATTCACACAAGACGATATTACAATAAACGGACATGCAATGGAGTTTCGTATAAATGCAGAAAATCCGTACAAAAACTTTATGCCTTCCCCAGGAAACATCACACAGTACTTAGCGCCAGGCGGTTATGGAGTAAGAGTTGAATCTGCTTGTTATACTAACTACACAATCCCTCCATATTACGATTCTATGGTTGCAAAATTAATCGTTCATGAACCAACTAGAAAAGAAGCAATTATGGCAGGTATGCGTGCATTAAGTGAATACTTAGTTCTTGGCATTGATACCACTATTCCTTTCCATATACGCCTTCTACAAAACGATGTTTTCCGAGGCGGAGAGTATAGCACCAAGTTCCTAGAGCAAAATAATATTATGAATGAAGAATAGTTTATATGAGGAGGTAATTTCATGGTAAAAGTCTTAGATAATTCTCATAAAGATTTAGGCAAAGTTGAAATATCACCAGAAGTACTTATTTCTATTGCCAGTATTGCGACTTCAGAAATAGATGGGTTACATGGACACTTTGCAGAACTGAAAAATGCTTCACCAGAGAAATTAAATCGTAAAAATTTAACAAGAGGTATTAAATTAGAAACGAAAGATGACGGTATTTATATAGATGTTTTCTGTGAATTCAAATATGGCATTAACATTTCTAAAACAGCTACGAAAATCCAAGAAACAATTTTCAATTCTTTAAGTACTATGACAACAATTGTACCTAAGCAAATCAATATTCATATTACACATATCGAAGTTGAAAATACAAAGAAATAAGAAAAAGGAGTTACTCCATATGAGTCGTAAAGAATCAAGAAGCCAAGCATTTCAAGCATTATTCCAACTTGAAATGGAAAATACAGATTTATCTATTGATGAAGCAATCAATTTTATTAAAGATGACTATCCTGACTTAGAATTTGATTTTATTCATTGGTTAGTTTCAGGTGTAAAAGACCATGAGCCGGTCCTAGATGAAAAAATTCAAAACAATTTAAAAGACTGGAAAATTTCTCGTTTACTTAAAACCGATCGCATCATCTTACGCATGGCCGCCTTTGAACTAGCTAATAGTGATACTCCTCCAAAAGTTATTATTAATGAAGCAGTTGAACTTGCGAAACAATACAGCGATGATGATCATTATCGTTTTATTAACGGCGTATTAAGCAATTTAAATTAATAAGATTGAGTGATGAAAATGTCCGATTACTTAAGTGTTACCGCATTAACAAAATACATTAAATATAAATTTGATCAAGACCCTCATTTGCAGTCTGTTTTGTTAAAAGGAGAACTCTCAAATTTTAAAAAACATAGCAGTGGGCATCTCTACTTCAATTTAAAGGATAAAAATACCGTAGTAAACGCAATGATGTTCAAAGCTCATGCTAGTAAGCTGGACTTCGATCCTAAAGAAGGTGACGAGGTACTTATCGAAGCACGTGTTTCTGTTTACGAACGTCGAGGGAATTATCAGATTTATGTCAATAAGATGCACTTAGATGGGATTGGGAATTTATATCAAAAATTAGAAGCGTTAAAAAAAGAGTTGAAAAAGCAAGGTCTTTTTGATTCTAAATACAAAAAAGAAATACCAAGATTTCCGAAAAAGATTGCAGTGCTCACAGCAAGTACAGGCGCAGCAATTAGAGATATCTATTCCACTATTAATAGTAGATACCCATTAGTTGAACAAATTCAGATAAGTACATTAGTTCAAGGTGAACAAGCAAAAGATGACATAGTTGATAAAATTAAATATGCTGACACTTTAAATGCTGATGTGATGATTGTAGGTCGTGGCGGAGGTTCAATTGAGGATTTATGGAACTTTAATGAAGAAGAGGTAGTAAGAGCAATTTTTGAAGCAAAAACACCTGTGATTTCTGCTGTGGGACACGAAACAGATTTTACATTAAGTGATTTTGTTGCAGATATCAGAGCTGCTACTCCAACACAAGCAGCGGTCATCGCAACACCTGATCAAGTTGAATTAAGTCAATATATAAAGCAAACAGAACTTAATTTATCCAGACATATAATTCAGTTGATTAATAATAAGAAAAAACATTTAGAACATGTTGCTTCTTATTATAAATTCAAGCAACCTTCATTATTGTATGATCAACAAATTCAAAAAAAAGATGAATTTGAACGTCAGTTAAATCTATCAATAACTACAAAACTCAATTATGCACGACAACAAATAGAATTACTTACCAATCGTATTAACTTGAAAGATTTAAAACAAAGAACGTTACAAGGAATGCAAGCAAGGTTGCAACTTAATGATTTACTAAATAAATCAATTATTACTATAATAAGCAATTCAAAAAAGAGGCTCAACCAGCGAATAGAAAATTTAAATAGCTTAAGCCCCTCTAATACAATGTTGAGAGGATATACTATAGTTAATAAAGATGATCATGTGATTACGAGTACTCAGTCATTAGAAAAAGATGATGAAATTAATTTACAGATGAAAGATGGAACTGTAGATGCAATCGTCAAGAAAGTAAGGTGTAACCATAATGAGTAATAAGCAAACTTTTGAAGAAATGATGGAAGAGTTAGAATCGATTGTAAAAAAATTAGATAATGAAGCTGTGCCTTTAGAAGATGCGCTTGATTTATATCAAAAAGGTATGAAATTATCAGCTTCATGTGATGAAACATTAAAAAACGCTGAAAAAAAAGTGAATAAATTAATGCAAGATAACGATGGAGAAGAAGCTGAGCAAACAGATGAATAATTTAATTATAAAACAAATAAACGAATTACTTTTAAAATCCATACCTTGCTCGCCACTCGATACAAATCTCGAAGAAAGTATGCGTTATTCTCTTGAAGCAGGAGGAAAACGTATACGCCCTTTATTATTACTTGAAACACTTAAAATGTTATCTGACAGCTCTGATTACAGTAAGGGATTACAAACAGCTATAGCGTTAGAAATGGTTCACACTTATTCCTTAATACACGATGATCTTCCTGCAATGGATAATGATGATTATCGAAGAGGTAAACCGACAAACCATAAAATATATGGAGAATGGAAAGCTTTGCTTGCTGGTGATGCTTTACTTACTAAAGCTTTTCATCTGATTAGTACCGATGCTTTATTGGATGCTGAGACACGAATTAAATTAGTTGGATCTTTATCCAATGCGAGTGGTCATTTAGGTATGATTGGCGGTCAAACTCTAGATATGGAAAGTGAAAACAAAAAGATTTCACTAGAAACACTCCAACAAATTCATAAAGAGAAAACTGGAGCATTATTAACTTTTGCAATTATGGCGGCTGTAACAATAGTAAAGCCAACTAATGAGATTTCTAATATTCTTTATAATTATAGCGAACATCTAGGTTTGATATTCCAAATTAAAGATGATTTGCTTGATGTTTATGGGGACGAAAAGAAATTAGGAAAACCAGTAGGTAGCGACGAAAAAAATCATAAAAATACTTACGTAACCTTATTAGGCCAAGATGAAACTGAAATTAAACTTGAATATCATGTTAACCAAGCGGAAAATTCTTTAGCTCAACTGAAAAATTCAGGTTACGATACAGCACAACTCGAAGAGCTTACTAAATTATTCTATAATCGAGACCATTAAATTAATAAATAAGCTGAGACTATTAAAATCATGTTTTTCAAAGTAAATTTTTATTTAGATCATAATTTACTTTGAAAAGCTACTATCAAAAAATGGTTTCAGCTTATTTGTAATTATGAAGTTTGTTAATAAAGATACAATCATATACAAAAATCAGTTTACGTAAATGGGACTTAAACTAGCTATTCTTATAAATATTATGATAATATAAATGTATAAATATTCGTAATTTGAGGTGTTAATTAGTGGCTAAAAAATCGGTTAGACATATAAAAATCAGAGAAATTATTTCCACTGAACAAGTTGAAACACAAGATGAATTGGTTAGACGTTTAAATCAATTCGATTTAAACGTAACACAAGCAACAGTTTCCAGAGATATTAAGGAATTACAACTTATTAAAGTACCTGCACCTACAGGACAGTATATTTATAGTTTACCTAACGATCGCAAATATCATCCGCTTGAAAAATTAGGAAGATATTTAATGGACTCTTTCGTCAATATAGAAGGAACAGGAAACTTACTTGTATTAAAAACATTACCGGGCAATGCTCAGTCCATCGGTGCAATTCTTGACCAAATAGATTGGGAAGAAGTCTTAGGCACAATATGCGGTGATGATACCTGTCTGTTAATTTGTCATGATGAAGAATCTGCAAATGCCATAAAAACTCGGATTTTTAATTTGTTATAAGGAAGCGATATACCATGTTACAAACATTAACAATTAAACAATTTGCCATTATTGATGAATTAGAAATTAATTTTTCAGATGGTTTGACAGTTTTAAGCGGAGAAACAGGTGCAGGTAAATCTATTATTATCGATGCTATCGGTCAACTAATTGGAATGCGTGCTTCCTCGGATTTTGTTCGTCATGGTAAAAAAAAATCAACAATAGAAGGAATTTTTGATATCGATGATAATATATCAGTAATTGAAACTTTAAAAGAATTAGATATTGATATAGATGAAGATTTTCTTTTAGTAAAGAGAGAAATATTCAGTTCAGGAAAAAGCATTTGTAAAGTCAATAATCAAAACGTAACTTTACATGATTTAAGATTAATAATGCAAGAACTATTAGATATCCATGGCCAGCATGAAACTCAATCATTGTTAAAACAAAAATATCATTTGCAACTATTAGATTCATATGCTGACGGAAAATATGATCAATACCTTAAGCAATATCAAGATACCTATCAAACTTATAAAACAAAGAAAAACGAATTGAATGAATTAGAATCTGCCGATCAAGCTTTATTACAACGTTTGGATTTAATGAAATTCCAAGCGGAAGAATTATCAGAAGCTAATTTAAAAGAAGATGAAATCGAGCAACTTGAGGTTGATATAAAACGCATTCAAAATTCTGAAAATTTAAGTGTTGCCTTAAATGCCGCACATTCTACATTAACAGATGAACAAGCTATTCCAGATAGACTTTATGAATTAAGTCAACAATTGGATACAATAAATGAAATTATCCCAAATGACTTCAAAGAATTAAAAGAACAAGTTGATCAATTTTATTACACTTTAGAAGATGCGAAACATCAGTTATACGATGAAATCTCAAATACTGAGTTTGATGAACAGTATTTAAACGAATTAGAATCAAGAATGAATCTCTTAAATAACTTAAAAAGAAAATACGGTAAAGACATTAAAGATTTAATTCAATACCAAGATAAATTAATTAGTGAGATTGATAAAATTGAAAATTATGAGCAGAGTACTGCAAATTTAAAAGAAGAGATTAATAAGTTAAAAGCAAAATTATTAAATGACGGTCAATTACTTTCTAAAGAACGACGTATAGTTGCTAGGGAGCTTAGAGATCATATCGTTGAAGAGATACAAAATTTACAAATGAAGGATGCAAATTTAGAAATTTCATTCAAAGCGCTTGATGAACCTAATTCAGAGGGTATTGAAAAGGTAGAGATACTTATCAGTCCTAATAAAGGAGAGCCTTTAAAAAGTTTAGGTAAAATTGCTTCTGGCGGTGAGCTATCAAGGATTATGTTAGCTTTAAAAAGTATTTTTGTTAAATCGAGAGGGCAAACAGCAATATTATTCGATGAAGTTGATTCAGGCGTTTCAGGAATAGCAGCACAGAAGATGGCTGAAAAAATGAGAGATATTTCCCAATTTATACAAGTAATTTGTATATCGCATTTACCACAAGTAGCTTCAATGAGTAATCACCATTTATTAATTAGTAAAGCATCTTCAGATGAGAGAACAACGACAAATGTTAAAGAACTAACAGGCGACGCTAGAATTGATGAAGTAGCACGTATGATATCAGGAGCTAATGTTACTAAAATCACAAGAGAAAATGCAAAAGAAATGATAGAACAAAATCATTCTGCAATATAAATATTAGTTTGAGAGGAGTTTGAAAAATGCAATTCCAAACTTTAGTATCAGATTCTAAATCATTATCAGGAAATATTGGTGTATTGTTTGCTGATGATGAATTAATCATTTCAGCTGTGATTGAAATTCTCAAACAAACAAATACTCATGTGACTTTGTATGGAATAAAAGATCCGACTGAATTAATACGTTCATTTAATATAGACGGCGATTTTTTAAATCGCATTCATTTAAGAACTTATAAAGAAAAGGAAATGGTATATCACAAGTGTGCTGCTGATTTAAAAGATTCGACTATAAATGTATTAATGAAAGGTAATGTTTCCTCTGCAGAAATATTGTCTTTCATTTTACAACATAAATCATTTATTGATGAAAATAATTTTCTAAATCATATTGCTTGTTTTGAAATTCCGTCTTACCATAAAATGTTGATGATAAGTGATGTAGCACTTAATATTTCACCTAGTATTGATGACCGCATAAAAATGATTAATAATATAGAACGTTTTTCAAAAAATATTGGCTACAGTCACCTAAATATTGGTTTGTTATCATCAGTAGAAAAACCCACTAGTAAAATACCTTCTTCCATAGATGCCGTTGAAATTTCCATGCATTTTTCTAATGATACATTTGTTAATGTTGAAGGTCCATTTGCTTTTGACAATGCGATTGATAAAGAAAGTGCAATCGAAAAAGGTATAGAATCAGAAATAGCAGGTGATCTTGACGCATTGATAGTTCCATATTTAGATGTTGGAAATACCTTATATAAATCACTAACTTATTTTGCGCATGCAAAAGTTGCAAGTTTAATTTTGGGAACTACTTTTCCAGTTATTTTAACATCACGCGCTGATACAAAAGAAAATAAAGTTAATTCAGCTATTCTCGCGTTAAGAACGCTATTATAACTTAATACTTTTATAAGTTCTCCTTCGCTTTAGAAGAAGAACTTTTTTTATTGGAAAATAACTATTTGATGGTAACAAGTTATAATAATATATCATGATTACTTTAAAAAATCACATTACATAAGGTAGAATATAAAGGGTTAGTTTAATAAGCACTATTGAGATTTTAAAATCATCGTAGAATTTAAACTGAAGCAGGTGAAAACATGTCGCAAATTTTAATAATTAACTTAGGAAGCACTTCGTCAAAGGTAGCAGTTTTTAATAATAAGGTCTGTGTTGCAGAGGAATTATTGCAACATGATATAAGTATTACTCAACTTTCATTATTAGAACAAGAAACCTATCGGGTAAAATCAATAGAATCATTTTTATATGAAAATAATATTTCTTTAAACACTATAAATGCAATAGCGTGTCGTGGAGGATTATTAAAACCTATAGTTGGTGGAACATATTTTATCAACCAAACGATGTATAATGATTTACGTACTTTTAAATATATAGTACACGCTTCAAACTTAAGCGGCGTAATCGGATTCAAGTTATCCCAAAAATTAAATATCCCTTCTTATGTGGTTGATCCGGTAGTAGTAGATGAATTAATGGATATTGCTCGTATAACTGGCGTGAAAGACATTCAAAGAAAGAGTATATTTCATGCGCTGAATCAAAAAGCTGTTGCTAGAGAATATGCACAGTCGATAAAAAAGTCATACGACCAAGTAAATGTTATAGTTGCTCATATGGGTGGCGGTATAACCATAGGTGCTCATAAACAAGGTAAAGTTATCGATGTTAATGATGGATTATTAGGAGAAGGACCACTTAGTCCTGAACGCGCAGGTAATCTCCCTAATGACGCATTATATCATTGGGCATATCAGCAAAATTTAACACCGAAAGAACTAAATAATATATTAAGTAAAGAATCAGGACTTATTGCTTTATGTGGAAGTAATAACATAAAGCAACTAATTCAAGAATATGAAAAAAACCAAGAAATTCATTTAGCAATTGATGCAATGATTTATCAAATAGCAAAGCAAATAGGTGAGCGCGCAGTTAGCTTAAAAGGGTCCATTGACCAAATTATATTAACTGGCGGAATAGCTAAGAGCGAGTTAATCACTAAAAAATTAAGTGATTATGTTAATTGGATTGCCCCTATGACAGTATATCCGGGCGAAAAAGAGATGGAGTCACTTGCAATCAGAGTAGATGATGTTATT
The DNA here is from genome assembly GCF_001618885.1 of Staphylococcus condimenti. Taxonomy (NCBI): domain Bacteria; kingdom Bacillati; phylum Bacillota; class Bacilli; order Caryophanales; family Staphylococcaceae; genus Staphylococcus; species Staphylococcus condimenti. Next base: position 334,610 of record NZ_CP015114.1, read on the forward strand.
AATAAAAAAGAACAAGTAAAAAATTATAGTTAGGGGTTCGATTATGGCAGAAGAACAATATGACTTAGTGATATTGGGAGGCGGAACTGCAGGTTATGTAGCAGGTATCCGTGCATCTCAATTAGGAAAAAAAGTCGCTATAGTAGAAAATCAGTTATTAGGTGGAACTTGTTTACATAAAGGCTGCATTCCTACAAAGTCTTTATTAAAATCAGCAGAAGTATTACATACTGTAAAAACATCATCGTTATACGGTATTGATACAGATGAATATTCAATTAATTACAGTAAAATATTAGATAGAAAAGATGAAATTGTAAAACAAATGTATACAGGCATCGAACATCTAATGAAGCATAATCATATTGATATTTATAACGGTAATGGAAGAATCTTAGGATCTTCAATTTTTTCTCCTCGACCAGGTACTATTTCCGTTGAATATGAAAATGGAGAGTCTGAATTAATTCCAAATGACTACGTGTTAATTGCAACAGGTTCACAACCTGCAGAACTCCCGTTTTTAAAATTCAATCATAAGACAATCGTTTCAAGTACTGATCTGCTTAAATCAAAAGAACTGCCAAATTCTATAGTAATTGTTGGTGGTGGTGTGATAGGAATAGAATTTGCTTCATTACTCAACGATTTCGGAACAGATGTCACCGTAATTGAAGCTGGCGAAAGTATTTTACCGAATGAAAACAAAAGCATTGTTAGTAATTTAAAGGACCATTTCGCAAAAAGAGGTATTAAAATTCACGAAAATGTATTACTTTCTGAAGACAATATCAAAATAAATAATGAATCTATAGAAATTAATAATAACGAGCTTAATGTGACAGCTGATAAATTGCTTTTAGCAGTTGGCAGAAAACCTAACACTTCAGATATAGGGCTTAATAATACAAAAATCAAATTAGATTCTAAAGGATTTATTGAAGTAAATGAAAACCAGCAAACTGCTGAACAGCATATTTTTGCTGCAGGGGATTGTATTGGAAAACTTCAGCTTGCACATGCTGGATCAAAAGAAGGAACAGCAGCAGTAGAGTTTATGTTCGAGGATAAGGCTATCCCAGTCGATTACAATACTATCCCAAGATGTATTTATTCTTATCCTGAGATTGCTTCTATCGGCATGACTCTTGATGAAGCAAAAAAAGCCGATATCAAAAAAGCAAGAGTTTTTAAAATACCTTTTAAAGCTATTGGTAAAGCAGTAATTGAGGATGCAGATCAACAAGATGGATTTTGTGAAATTGTTGTAGATCAATCTACTGATTCTGTATTGGGATTAAGTATGATAGGTCCTCATGTTACGGAGTTAATAAATGAAATTGCATTATTGCAATTTATGAACGGATCAACACTTGAGTTAGGATTAACAACACATGCACATCCTTCATTATCTGAAGTGTTAATGGAAGCTGGGCTTAAAGCATCAAAACGATCAGTTCATGCTTAAATTAAGGAGGAAATTATTATGATGGATTATAAATCTGTCGGGTTAACTGAAGAAGATTTAAAATCAATGTACAAATGGATGGATTTAGGCCGTAAGTTAGATGAAAGAATGTGGCTATTAAATAGAGCTGGTAAAATCCCTTTTGTCATAAGTTGTCAGGGTCAAGAAGCAGCTCAAATCGGCATGGCTTTTGCAATGGAAAAAGGGGATGTCTCAGCGCCGTATTACCGGGACTTAGCATTAATTACTTATCTAGGTATTACGCCAACTGAAACAATGATGTCTGCATTTGGTAAACGTGATGATATCAACTCGGCAGGCAAACAAATGCCTTCTCATTATAGTAAAAAAGAAGTAAATATTCTTTCACAAAGTTCACCGGTTGGTACACAAGTACTGCAAGGTGTAGGAGCAGCTCTTGCTTTGAAAATGGATAAAAAGCCTAATATTGCCATGGCTACTTTAGGGGAAGGTACTTCTAATCAAGGCGATTTTCATGAAGGATTGAACTTTGCAGGTGTTCAAAAGCTACCGTTTATTTGCGTTATAGAAAATAATGAATATGCTATTTCTGTTCCAACAAATCTACAATATGCAGCTGAAAAGTTGTCAGACCGAGCACTTGGCTATGGTATTCATGGAGAAAGAGTCGACGGAAATGATCCGATTGCTATGTACAAAGCAATGCATGATGCTCGAGAAAGAGCAATTAACGGAGACGGTTCGACATTATTAGAAGCCATGTGCACACGTATGACTGCACATTCTTCTGATGATGATGACAAATATCGTAGTGCAGAAATTCGTGAAGGATTAAAATCACAAGATTGTAATGTGAAATTTAAAACACATCTATTAGAACTTGGAATTATTGATGAGAGTTGGTTAGCTGAAATCGAGAAAGATAATAAAAATATTGTTCAAAAGGCAACAAAAGAAGCTGAAGCTTCTCCTTATCCAGATCCAAGCGAAACATATACATTTGTCTATGAAAAAGGGGGAGTTCAATAATGGCTAAATTAACTTATTTATCCGCTATTCAACAAGCTATTTTCCAAGCAATGGAAAAAGATCCTAATGTTTTTGTTTTAGGTGAAGATGTCGGTAAAAAAGGCGGCGTATTCGGTGTAACTTTGGGTTTACAAGAAAAATTTGGGATTGAACGTGTTATAGATACCCCTTTAGCTGAATCAAACATTGTTGGTACCGCAATTGGTGCTTCAATGCTTGGTAAGCGACCAATTGCAGAAATTCAATTTGCTGAATATATTTTGCCAGCAACTAATCAAATTATGAGTGAAGCTGCAAAAACGCGATACCGTTCTAACAACGATTGGAATGTACCGTTAACTATCCGCGCTCCATTTGGTGGTGGAATTCATGGTGGTCTATATCACTCACAAAGTATCGAAAGTGTCTTTGCATCAACTCCTGGACTAACAATTGTAATACCTTCAAATCCTTACGATGCAAAAGGTTTATTATTAGCCTCAGTAGAATCAAATGATCCAGTACTTTATTTTGAACATAAAAAAGCTTATCGTTTATTAAAAGAAGAAGTACCAGAAGAATACTATACAGTTCCATTAGGTAAAGCGGATGTTAAACGTGAAGGCAAAGATTTAACAGTATTTACATATGGTTTATGTGTAAACTATTGTTTGCAAGTAGCAGATGTGTTAGATGAAGAAGGTATTGACGCAGAAATTGTTGATTTGCGCACAGTTTATCCACTTGATAAAGAGACAATCATAGAACGTGCTAAAAAAACTGGAAAAATCCTACTAGTGACAGAAGATAACTTAGAAGGTAGTATTATGTCTGAAGTATCAGCTATAATAGCTGAAAATTGTTTATTTGATTTAGATGCACCTATCATGCGACTTGCTGGTCCAGATGTTCCAGCAATGCCTTTTTCTCCTGTTTTAGAAGATGAATTTATGATGAATCCAGATAAAATCAAAGAAAAAATGCTTGAATTAGCGCGCTTTTAATCGCTAGGAGGACTACAAATGGAAATCAATATGCCTAAATTAGGTGAAAGTGTACACGAAGGAACAATTGAACAATGGCTAGTTGAAGTAGGAGATAAAATAGAAGAATATGAACCTATTTGTGAAGTAATTACAGATAAAGTTACAGCAGAGGTTCCATCAACTGAAGCAGGTACTATCACTAAAATATTAGTCAATGCTGGTGAAACAATTAAAGTCGGAGCACCAATTTGTGAAATTGAATCAGAAAACGAAAATAATTCTGAAGCTAATATAAAAAAAGAACAAGAAGACGTTAAAAACGAGAAAATTTCTAATGAAAATGTCGATTCTAAGAAAGATGATAATAATTTGAAAAGTGAAGATTCAAATAAACCTTTAAACAATGGACGTTTTTCTCCGGTAGTTTTCAAATTAGCTTCCGAACATCAAATCGATTTAACTCAAGTAAAAGGGACAGGTTTTGAGGGTAGAGTAACCAAAAAAGATATTGAAAATGTTATTCAAAACCCAGATATGATGCTTGAACAATCAAATGTCCAAGATAAAACACCAATTCAAAAAGCTGATGTTGAACATACTGAGATTTCACAATCTCGTGATACTGATACATTAAATTCTGAATCTATGCCGGTCAATGGAATTAGAAAACAGATTGCTAAAAATATGGTTACAAGCGTAACAGAAATTCCACATGCATGGATGATGATCGAAGCAGATGCTACAAATTTAGTAAAAACACGTAATCACTATAAAAATAAATTCAAAAAAGAAGAAGGTTACAACCTTACTTTCTTTGCCTTCTTTGTAAAAGCTGCAGCTGAAGCGCTCAAAGAATTTCCAATGCTTAATAGTAGTTGGCAGGGTTCTGAAATTAAGATACACAAAGATATAAATATTTCAATCGCAGTTGCTGTTGAAGATAAATTATTTACACCGGTAATCCACAATGCTGATGAAAAATCTATTAAGGGAATTGCGCGTGAAATTAATACATTAGCTCAAAAAGCAAGAACAAATAAATTAACACAAGATGATTTGAGCGGAGGAACTTTTACTGTTAATAATACAGGAACATTTGGTTCAGTTTCTTCAATGGGAATTATTAATTATCCACAAGCAGCGATTCTGCAAGTTGAATCTATTGTAAAAAAACCTGTTGTAATTGATGATATGATAGCAATACGCAGTATGGTTAATCTTTGTATTTCATTAGATCATCGAATACTAGACGGGTTACAAGCAGGAAGATTTATGAATTTTATCAAAAACCGTATTGAACAATATTCAGTAGAACATACACATATTTATTAAACCATCTTTTCTATTATGAACAAGCCTGTTGAAGATTACTTAATTAATTAGTAAAATAAAGTATGAACTCTACTAAGAACTGAAAGGTGATATCGATATGGATTTAAACTTCGATTTATATATGAATGATGTTGTAAAGCAAGCACGCAATGAAATTGAAAACGCTGGCTATGAACAATTAACAACTCCAGAGGAAGTAGATTCTGTTTTCAAACAAGATGGAACTACTTTAGTTATGATTAACTCAGTATGCGGATGTGCAGGTGGTATTGCAAGACCAGCTGCAGAACATGCATTACATTATGATAAAATGCCTGATCGATTAGTTTCAGTATTTGCAGGTCAAGACAAAGAAGCAACACAACAAGCACGCGATTATTTTGAAGGTTACGCACCATCAAGTCCTTCATTTGCACTTATGAAAGATGGTAAAATTACAGAAATGATAGAACGTCATCAAATTGAAGGTCATGATATCATGGATGTAATCAATCAACTTCAAAACTTATTTGAAAAATACTGTGAAGAACGATAAGAGGAAAAGCAGATGAAACGTTTGAATCCCTATAAAATAGGATTTAGAACGATTAAAACTGCTGTAGGAATGGCACTGGGAATAATTATTGCCAAATTAATTGGTCTAGATAATTTTTCTTCAAGTGCCATTTTAGTTGTTTTATGTATTAAACACACAAAAGTACATTCCCTACAAGCAATTATTTCACGTTTTGTATCCTGTATTCTCATACTTATATTAGGTTCTATTATTTTTAGCTTGCTTGGTCAAAATGCAATTGTATTAGGACTTATCGTACTACTCTTTATTCCACTCACTGTAATGATAGGCGTACAAGAAGGAATAGTTACAAGTTGCGTTATTCTCTTACATGTATTTAATGCAAAAGTGATTGATGTTCATTTATTTGTAAATGAAGTATTACTACTTATAGTTGGGCTTGGGATAGCATTTTTAATGAATATGATAATGCCAAGTATGGATAATAAATTAGAAGAATATAAACATAAAATCGAAAAACAGTTTACTGAAATATTCTATACATTCAGTAAAACCTGTTTTGATGTAAATTATAGTTTAGAAGTTCCTTTAAAGGAAGTATCAACTGAGATTCAAAAGGCGAAATCTTTTGCTTTCCGTGATGTAAAAAACCATTATGTACGTAATGAAAATTCCTATTATCACTATTTCGATATGCGAGAAGAACAGTTAGAAATAATTGAACGTATTCAGCAAATTTTAAAGTCAATGCAATCAGAAGACATAATTTTACATCGATTAGGTAAATTATTTGCGGAAATAGCCAAAAATGTTAACAGTAATGATTATACAGCAATGAGGTTATATTCATTATATGATCTGCATATTGAATTATACGAACAACCATTGCCTGAAAGTAAGGAAGTTTTGATAAATCGCGCTAATGAAATACAAATCGTTAATGAATTAGAAAGATATTTGCAAGTTAAATCCCAATTTGGATCATTAAAATTGTATCATGAAGTTTAGTATTAAAAAACTCGCACAGATATATTATAAAAATATGTCTGTGCGAGTTTTTTAATTAATTCAATTACTGCATCAATGGTGCTAAACTTGATAAAATAAGCGCAACAATAACTGCAACTAACATTACGATAATAACTACCTTAGATACTTTACCTTTAAACAATTTTAACTCTCCTCTAGCAATTACTCTTTTTCAGCATGATTTTCTATATTTTAAACTACATAGAATGACTTTGCAATGCTCATGATTTTTCACTATTATATCATAAACTTACTTCATTTTTTGAAACATATAAGTTTTCCGAAATTAAATATTCATATACACTTATATTATAAGCGAAGGAGGATACACATGATAAATAAACAACGTTTACTCGATACATTTTTAGAACTTGTACAAATTGATTCAGAAACAGGGCATGAAGAAATAATCCAACCAATATTAAAAGAGAAATTTGAAAATTTAGGTCTAGAAGTTAAAGAAGACCATGCAGGTGAACAAAATGAATTAGGTGCAAATAACTTAGTATGTACTTTACCTGCGGTTAATACTAATGCCAATCAAATTGATAAAATTTATTTCACAAGTCATATGGATACTGTAATCCCAGGAATCAATGTAAAACCCATCGTAAAAGATGATGGATATATTTATTCGGATGGTACTACAGTGTTAGGTGCAGATGATAAAGCAGGCCTAGCAGCAATTTTCGAATTGATTAGAAGTTTAAAAGAAAATAATATTAAGCATGGTCAGATTCAATTTGTGATTACGGTTGGTGAAGAATCAGGATTATTAGGCGCAAAAGCATTAAATCCAGATTTATTAGATTCCAAATTCGGATATGCTGTTGACGCTAGTGCACCAGTCGGCACGACAGTTTTAGGAGCACCTACACAGATGAAAATAGCTGCAGTTATTCATGGTAAAAAAGCGCATGCTAGTACACCAAATAAAGGTGTAAGCGCCATTAACATCGCTGCAAAAGCAGTAAGCAGAATGAAACTAGGACAAATTGATGAGGAAACAACAGCAAATATCGGTAGTTTTCATGGCGGCTCAGTTACTAATATCGTTGCAGATGAAGTAACATTGCATGCCGAAGCACGATCTCATTCAAAACAAAAAATCATCGATCAGATACATCATATGGAGGAAGTGTTCAAAAATACAGCTGAAGAATTTGGATGTACTACAGATGTAGAAATCGAAGAAAGCTATCAAGGCTTTAAAGTTTCTGAAGAAGCTGAAGTTACTCAAATCGCAATTAAAAGTGCTGAACAATTAGGTTTAAGCGGCAATACAGTCATATCTGGCGGTGGTTCAGATGGCAATATTATTAATGCTTTAGGTTTACCGACTGTCATACTTGGAATCGGCTATGAAAATATCCATACTACAGAGGAGAGAATGGAAATAAAATCATTAAATTTATTAGCTGAACAACTTATTGAAATTGTAAAAATTGTAAGTAACTCTAAGTAAGCTCGATTAAGTGAGGAAGCCCTTAAATTATGATACAATGAGATAGAAAATTTTTAATAAGAGAGGTAAGTAATATGACGCAACAAATAGGTGTAGTCGGCTTAGCCGTAATGGGTAAAAACTTAGCTTGGAATATTGAATCACGTGGTTATTCAGTATCGGTTTACAATCGTTCAAAAGAAAAAACTGAACAAATGGTTGAAGAGTCTAAAGGAAAAAATATTCACCCCACATATTCTTTAGAAGAATTCGTTAACTCTTTAGAACGTCCTCGCAAAATTTTATTGATGGTTAAAGCAGGACCTGCAACTGACGCAACTATTGAAGGTTTATTACCATTATTAGATGATGGTGACATTTTAATTGATGGCGGTAATACAAATTATCAAGATACTATCCGTCGTAATAAAGCATTAGCAGAAAGCGGCATTAATTTCATTGGTGCTGGTGTTTCAGGCGGAGAAGTTGGCGCCTTAACTGGACCTTCAATCATGCCTGGCGGTCAAAAAGATGCATATGATAAGGTTGCTGATATCTTAGAAGCTATTTCTGCTAAAGCTGATGATGGAGCTCCTTGTGTAACTTATATCGGACCTGACGGCGCTGGCCATTATGTAAAAATGGTCCACAACGGAATTGAATATGCTGATATGCAATTAATCGCTGAAAGTTATTCATTAATGAAAGATGCATTGCATATGTCTCATTCTGAAATTGCTAGAACATTTAAAGAATGGAATAATGGTGAACTTGATAGTTATTTAATCGAAATTACAGGCGAAATCTTTAATAAATTAGATGAAGACGGTACACCATTAGTAGAGAAAGTAATGGACAAAGCTGGCCAAAAAGGTACAGGAAAATGGACTTCTATCAATGCTCTAGAATTAGGTATTCCATTGACAATTATTACAGAATCAGTATTTGCTCGTTTTATTTCTTCAATGAAAGAAGAACGTATTGAAGCTTCTAAACATTTAGACGGACCGTCACCTAAATTTAATGGTAATAAAGAAGAATTTTTAGAAAAAATTCGTAAAGCATTGTACATGAGTAAAATTTGCTCTTATGCTCAAGGATTTGCTCAAATGCGTAAAGCAAGTGAAGAAAATAATTGGAATTTACAACTTGGTGATTTAGCAATGATCTGGAGAGCTGGTTGTATTATACGTGCACGATTCTTACAAAAAATTAAAGATGCTTATGATAATAATTCAGAACTTCAAAACTTATTACTTGATCCTTATTTCACTGATGTTGTTACAAACTATCAATCAGCGCTACGTGATGTTGTAGCTGAAAGTGTAGCAAATGGTATTCCAACACCAGGTTTTGCTGCAAGTATCAACTATTATGATAGTTATCGTTCAGAAAACTTACCGGCAAACTTAATTCAAGCTCAACGTGATTATTTTGGTGCTCACACTTACCAACGTAAAGACCAAGAAGGTACTTTCCATACTCATTGGGCTGAAGAAAAATAATTATATAAAATAAAGAAAGACACGGTTGAAATCATCAATCGTGTCTTTCTTTATTTAATCATTACTAACATCTGGGTCAATCGGAATCCATAATTGAATTTTAGTGAAAGGGTCTTCGAAAGAAATATTAAAAGGGTAAATTTCAACATACAAGCTATTATGTTCATAAGGCAATGTTAATTGTAACCTTGTCTCAATATAGTGCCATGCCTCGTTAACCGCAAAATCTATTTCACCTTGTAAATTGAATTTTGCGTATTGTCTAGAAGGCAAATAGCGACTTTCTAGATGAGCAGGGTAGCGTTCACTCGGAACACCCGCAAATATTTCAGCTCCATTATCTAAGGGACATTTCACAACAAATAACTCGTGAGGACTTATATCATTATATTTTTTTAATTCTTCAATTCTGCCATCATTTAACAAGTCTTCTATAAAATCTGCAACAACAAAAGGATTACTTAAATCCTCAGTATTAACGAATCTTGCATGCCCTACCAAAGTATAAGCGTTTGAAGTTTCTAAACGATATGTATAAGGAGGGTGATCCGTTGTTGAAATTTTTATATATAATCGTTTTTGCATATGCAATTCATCTTGTTTTATCTTTGCCTGAATTGGTGAAACTCCATGATAATCACTAAATGCATTTGCAAATTCATTAGTATCTTTATAATGATATTTTTTAGCAATATCTACTAAACGATATGAGCCTTGTATTACATCTTCGGCAGCTTTTGTAAGTTTTCTTGCTTCAGCATATTCACTTGGAGACTGTCCAACAATCATTTTAAATGATTGATCAAGATGCATTGGAGAAAGACCGACGTAATCACTTAAATCTTGCAAATGGAAAGGCTCAATAATTCGATCTTCGATATAAACAATTGCCTGCTGTATTTGCTTGATAACGTCCAAACTGTTCACTCCTAAAACTACCTTAAATTACTATTGTTTTTTATTATACCGTATTTTCTATTTTTTTGCTTTTAAAAAAGGGTTAAAGAATAGACAAGTCTGTACTTTATATTTAAGGTACAGACTTGTCTATTTGTTTAACTATTCGTTATCAGTTAATTCTTAATGAATATCGTCCCACCAATGGAATCCATCTCGACTTAAAAGTAATTCACTATCAAGTGGTCCATTAGTTCCAGATTTGTAGTTAGGGAACTCTGGAATAACTTGATCCCATTCTTCTTGAATTGCATCAACAAATTTCCATGTTGATTTTAATTCTTCCCAATGCGTAAAGTTAGTCGCATCACCTTTTAAGCAATCAAATAATAAGTTTTCATAAGCATCTACCGTGTTCATTTTATCTTGAGCACTCATAGAATATGAAAGTTGTACAGGTTCTGTTTCAATACCTTGAACATTTTTCTTGGCATTTAAATGTAAGGAAACACCTTCATTAGGTTGTATATTAATAACAAGTAAGTTTGAATCTAAATGCTTATCTTTTTCATAATATAAATTCATTGGTACTTCTTTAAATTCAACTACAACTTGGATTGATTTACGCTTCATTCTTTTACCAGTTCTAATGTAGAATGGTACTCCTGCCCAACGGAAATTATCTATCATAACTTTTCCGGATACAAAAGTAGGGGTATCTGAATCATCTGCTACACGATCTTCTTCTCTATAGCCGATAACAGGTTGTCCGCTAATTTCACCAGGCCCATATTGACCTCTGACAAAATTAGTTCGCACGTCTTCAGAACCTAGCGGATGTAATGATTTTAATACTTTTACTTTTTCGGCACGAATATCAGCACTATTCAAGCTTATAGGTGGTTCCATTGCTAATAACGCTACCATTTGCAACATATGGTTTTGTACCATATCTTTCAATGCGCCACTTGTTTCATAATAACCGCCGCGGTCTTCAACTCCTAGAACCTCTGAAGAAGTCACTTGGATATTTGAAATATACTTATTATTCCAAAGCGGTTCGAACATAGCATTAGCAAATCTTAACACTTCAATATTTTGAACCATATCTTTACCTAAGTAATGATCGATACGATAAATTTCTTCTTCTTTAAATGATTTACGGATTTGCTTATTTAATTTTTCTGCAGATGCCAAATCACTACCAAATGGTTTTTCAATAACTAGACGTTTAAATCCACGAGTTTTAGTTAAACCTGAAGATTTCAAGAAGTCTGTTACTACACCAAAGAAATTAGGCGCCATAGCTAAGTAAAATAGTCGATTGCCTTCTAATCCGAATTCAGAGTCCAATTTATTGCTGAATTGCAATAGCTCATCATAACTCTGCTCGTCACTTACATCATGCTTGAAGTAAAATACATGTTCCATAAATTGATCAAGGTGTTTTGTATCTTTTACGTGAGCTTGTATTGATGCTTTAACTTGTTTACGAAATTCATCGTTAGAATAATCTCGTCGGCCAATACCAATGATTGCTACATGTTGATCTAAATTATCTTGTTGGTATAAGTGGAAAAGAGATGGGAATAGCTTACGATGGCTTAAATCGCCAGTAGCTCCAAATATTGTAATCAAACATGGTATATGCTTTCTTTTTGTACTCAAGATTCAAAACCTCAATTCTAAATAAGTTATGCTATTATTATAGACTATGCTGAATTGTTATAACACATTTTTGCTTAAATTTATGAGTGATTGTAATTCTAATTATATGGTAAACTTACCTATATAGAGAGGAGCGTTGATATGGAAATTACATTTTTCGGCACAGGTGCCGCATTGCCGACTAAAGAACGCAATACACAAGCAATAGCGCTCAACCTTGAACCTTATTCTAACTCTATTTGGCTTTTTGATGTAGGGGAAGGAACGCAACATCAAATATTACATCATTCTATAAAACTTGGTAAAATAAATCACATTTTTATCACCCATATGCACGGTGATCATATTTATGGGTTACCTGGGCTTTTAACAAGTCGTTCTTTTCAGGGCGGTGAAAATAAACCATTAACTATCGTTGGCCCAAGAGGTATTAAAAATTATGTTGAAATAACGCTTCAAGCCTCATTATCCAGATTAAATTATCCAGTGACCTTTATAGAAATAGATGATCAATTACATTACCATCACGAAGGATTTACTGTATCTGCTTATAATTTAAATCATGGTGTTCCTTCATTCGGATATAGAATAGAAGCTCCTACAACACCAGGGAAAATAGATGTTGCTTCATTACGTGAGATTGGTATGGAGCCGGGCCCAAAATACCAAGAGGTTAAAAACTCTGACTCATTTATTTTCAATGACAAAGTTTATCAATCTTCTGATTTTAAAGGAGAAGAAAAGGTAGGGCCGAAAATTGCAATTTTCGGAGACACTATGCCTTGTGAAAATGAATTGAAATTAGCAGATAACGTTGATTTGTTAGTGCATGAAGCTACATATATTGATGGAGATAAGACCTTAGCAGATAGTCACCATCATAGTCATATCAATGACGTTTTACATTTGCTTGAAGTATCAAATTCAAAACAAGCTTTATTAAATCATATAAGTAACCGATATAACCTAAGTGATATAGATGTCATCTATGCCGAATTACAGAATCATTACCCGGATTTAAAATTTAAATTTGTAAGAGATTTTGATACTTTTGAAATATAAAAATTGCCGAGGCAGAATTCTCATCAAATTCTGCCTCGGCAATTTTTTATTATTCCTTATTTGAAAGTTCTTTACTTCTTTTTACTGCTGCATTAAAGCAATCTTCAAATATACCTTCGATATCATGTTGTGATAATGCATCAAGTCCAGCTTGAGTTGTACCACCTTTAGAGGTAACATTTTGTCTTAATTGTTCCATGCTCAAATCTGAACGCTCAATCATTTTTCCTGTACCAATAATTAAATTTCTAATTGATTCTTCTACTTCTTCTTTATCTAATCCAAGTCTTACACCAGCATCTACATATTTTTCAAATACGTGATATAAAAAGGCAGGACCGCTTCCTGTTATCGCTGTTACTTGATGCAACGCATCTTCTTGTACTTCCATCTCTGATCCGAAAGCATTAACAATATCTATCACTTTCTGACGGTCCGCATCCGGATAATTTTTTGAAAAACTTAATCCAGTCACTGAATGACCAACTTGTGCATTAGTATTAGGCATAATACGCGCAATAGGATTGTCATGACCTAACTCTTTACGGATATATTGAATCGAAATACCTGCCATTATAGAGATAAACTTATTGCGCTCAGTAATATATGGGCGAATACGGTCAGCTAAAGATTCAAAATCATAAGGTTTAGTACCTAAAAATACAAAATCTGCATCTGCTAATAAAGCAGCATCATCGTAGCTGTAATTTACGCCTAATTCATCAGCATACCCCTTAAGTACAGCTTCGTTGGAACGATTTGTAATATATATATCATTGGGATCAATCACATTTAAATCGATGATGCCTGAAAAAATAGCATGTGCCATATTGCCTGAACCATAAAATACAATTTTCATTTTTAATTAGCACTCCCTGTATTAGTGTTAAGTTTATTTATATGATAGCACAATTAATGCACATATTTTACACAACAATGTTATTATTTACCTATTATCCTTTTAATCAAACATTTTCGTAGCATAAAAAAAGAGGGGGATTCAAGCTTTTGATGAAAAATTTAATTGGGAAACACTTTGTAATAACAGGCGGTACAAGCGGGTTAGGTTATGCAATAACAAATGCTGTATTAAAAAGAGGCGCAAAGGTTACATTACTTGTTAGAAACATTGATAAATTCAATAAAATTTATTATCCATATAATGCACATTTATTAAACGTTCAATTATGTAATTTAAATTCTCGTTCAGACATTAAAAAAATAACCTTTCAGAAAGATTCCATTGATGGACTGATACATAGTGCAGGTTTGGGTTATTTTAAGTCGATAGATACACATGAGGAAAAGGAAATGATAGAGACCTATGAGATCAATCTTATTAATTTCAATGTACTATTGAAACACCTAGCTTCATATTTTAGAAAACATCCTTATATTGTTGGTATAAGCAGCTTAGCCGCTTTCTCAACACAAGTATATAGCGGTCATTATGCTGCAAGTAAAGCAGGATTAAATCAAGTTTTGAATACCTACCGGCTAGAACATCCACATTACCATGTTATGTTAGTAAATGCAGGACCGATACGTACACCATTTCATGCAAAAGCCGATCCCACTTTAAAATATGCAGTCCAGGTAGATAACATCATGCTAGACCCAGACAAACTGGCTGAAGACATCATCGATAGTATGTTGAAGAATAAATTTGAAATCAACAGACCTAAATGGTTGTATACACTTCTCAAATTTTATCAATTAGCGCCAAGAAAAATCGAAAAAACATTTCCGTCACTATTTAACAATAAAAAAGAATGACGAAGCGTCATTCTTTTCCAGCAATTAATTTAAATGATTTGTATAGTGAAGATCTTTGACACGTTTGCGTGCTGCTTGAATTCGATTGAAATCTAAATCGATATTTAAGTTTTTCACATTTTCTTCGAGCTGTTCTACACTACTTGCACCAGCTATTATAGAGCCCAATACATCTTGAGAACGTAGATAATTAAATGTTAATGCTGTTAGATTATGTTCAATCTCTTTTAAAGAGGCAATTGTACTGCCGAGCTCCTGGTAGCTGTAATCAAAAATACCATCTTCAAATTTATCATCTAAAACTTGGTTGCTTGAAGCTGTTAAAAGTCCTTTAAAAACAGGCCCGCGAGCTAAAACTTTTACACCTTTTTTATGAGCAGCTTGAATTAAATCTTCAGGACGATTATCAATTAGGTTAAATTGAGCCATCCAAGTATCAATATCACTATGTTCTAAATAGTAATTGATAACATTAGGTCTAATAGAAGAAATACCATACGCACGAATAAGTCCTTCTTGTTTTAATTCATCAAAAGCACTGATAGTTTCATCTAATGGATCATCTATAGTACCGCCGTGTAATTGATATAAATCCAACTCATCGACACCTAAATTTTTGAGAGATTGTTTGACGCTTTCTTTTATATGCTTTTTTGACGGGTCCCAAAATGTGGTTCCATCATCTTTAAGATGATTACCTACTTTGGTTCCAATTACAATATCATGTGTATTTTGATACGGTTTTAAAATCTCTCCGACTAATTTTTCATTTATCCCTTTATCATACATATCAGCTGTATCAAAATAAGTAATCCCTAATTCAATAGCACGTTCTATAATAGCTTGTGCATGCTTTTTCTCGGTACCTAAACTCATGCAGCCTAATCCTAATTCAGATATCTCTAAACCATTCTTTAAAACATTCTTTTGCATGTTGTTACTCCTTTCGATACACTTTAGTTGTCTAACAATCCTAGTTTAGCAATAAATCAAAATAGTTAAAAGGAACGTGATTATTATGGACTTAATAGAAAAAACACTTAGTAAACAGAATATTTATTCCGGGAAAATTATCGATGTTGATGTAGATGAAGTGTTATTACCGAACGGTGACACTTCTAAACGTGAAATTGTAAATCACACAGGAGCTGTAGCTGTGTGCGCATTAACGCCTGAAAACAAAGTAGTATTTGTAAAACAATTTCGTAAACCTGTTGAAAAAGTATTGCTCGAAATACCGGCGGGTAAATTAGAAGAGGGAGAAGATCCTAAAGAAGCAGCGTATCGCGAATTAGAAGAAGAAACAGGTTATATCGCAAAAGATTTAGAACTAATCGCTGACGTATATACTTCACCAGGTTTTGCAAATGAGAAAATATCAATTTATTTTACTGATAAATTAGAGAAAGGAACTATCCATTTAGACCCTGATGAATTCGTTGAACAAGTTGAGTTAAGTATAGATGAAATCAACGATTTAGTAGCAAATCTGAAAATTACAGATGCTAAAACTTTAATTGCACTTCAACATCTATTATCAATTTATAATCATTATAAATAAGTAGTGAGAATGAGTTGCTTTTTTAACAAAATACTGGTAATTTAATAGTTGAGTCATTAAACAAATTAAAATGATTATAATTATTAGTAGAGGAGTGAGGCTTCCGTGGAAGAACGATTAAAACGCGTGAAGCAACAATTACAACAATCATCGTATAAATTAACTCCACAGCGTGAAGCAACTTTAAGAGTTTTGATTGAAAATGAATCTGATCATCTTAGTGCTGAAGATGTGTATTTAAAAGTAAAAGACAAAGCACCAGAAATCGGACTGGCAACTGTTTATCGAACATTGGAGTTGCTTGCTGAGTTAAAAATCGTGGATAAAATCAACTTTGGAGATGGCGTATCACGATTTGATTTGAAAAAAGAAGGCGAAAAACATTTCCATCATCACTTAGTTTGTATGGAATGCGGAAAAGTTGAAGAAATTGCTGAAGATTTATTGCCGAAAGTTGAAGAACGCGTTGAAAATGAGTTTAACTTTAAAATTTTAGATCATCGTCTTACTTTTCATGGTATTTGCAGCGAATGCCAGCAAAAGAAGAAAGAAGTTTGACATAGTAAGAGGGTGAAATGTGATGGAAACAAGTTATGATGTTGTTATCGAAGAATATTTAAAATTTATTCAAATTGAAAAAGGATTAAGCGCTAATACGATTGGTGCTTACAGACGGGACTTGAATAAATACAAAGAATATTTAGTGTTAAAAAAGATTAATAATATAGATTTTATTGATCGTGAGATTATTCAACAATGTTTAGGATATTTACATGACGATGGCCATTCAGCTAAATCAATAGCGCGTTTTATTTCTACAGTCAGAAGTTTCCATCAATTTGCATTAAGAGAGCGTTATGCAGCTAAAGATCCGACTGTATTGATTGAAACACCTAAGTATGAACGTCGGTTGCCTGATGTTCTAGATGTAGAGGATGTTCTTGCTTTGCTTGAAACACCTGATTTATCTAAAAATAATGGTTATAGAGACCGAACAATACTGGAATTATTATATGCGACTGGTATGCGGGTGACTGAATTGATACATGTTCGTGTTGAAGATGTGAATTTAATAATGGGATTTGTGCGTGTTTTCGGTAAGGGGAGTAAGGAAAGAATCATACCTTTAGGCGAAACTGTAATCGATTATTTAAAAAAATATATTGAAACAGTGCGTCCGCAACTGTTAAAACAAACTGTAACAGATGTATTATTTTTAAATCTTCATGGTAAACCTTTATCAAGACAAGGTATTTGGAAGCTTATAAAACAATATGGTGTTAAAGCAAATATTAATAAGAAATTAACACCTCACTCACTTCGCCACTCATTTGCGACGCATTTGCTTGAAAATGGTGCTGATTTGAGAGCTGTACAAGAAATGTTGGGCCATTCGGATATTTCTACAACTCAACTTTACACACATGTTTCAAAATCACAAATCAGAAAAATGTATAATGAATTCCATCCAAGAGCCTGACTGTTTAAAATAATGCACATCCATTCGAAAATTGGGTGTGCATTATTTTAATTTTCGTCTTTTTAATGCCTCATTGCGAGCAAGTTCAACTGCATGACGATCTCTTAATAAATGATGGTCGTAAATATAAGGAGAGTCATTTATTTTCGTCATCAATTGATAATCAGGATATTTGGATTTCAATCTGTTTTTTGTAGATTTTAATAGAGGTAATTCTACAACTTGGAACGTGTTATTTTGAGCTGCTTGTTTTTCTAATTGAGCTAGTAACTCTATATACTTATGTTTCTTTAAACCTAATTGCTCTAAATTGCTCAAATTATGATTTGCCACACGAGAAGCACGTTTAAATAATGTAGCAGCCCCTTTGCAATTGCCTCTTCTAAAGTGATAACAGCCTGTAGCGCATAAAATTAAGCTGACTACTGCATCCTCTTTTGTAAAGTCGGGTTGTTCCTTCCATGCTTCTTCTAAAATGTCATGACATAAAAAATAGTGTTGTTGCGCATGAAATTGATAATAAAATGACAAAAGTGCTTCATTCAATTTATTCACCTCCTGCTTCTCATTTATTTATTTTCAGCATTCATGTATAATATTTTACTGAATGATATACGCAATATGCAATTAAAGAAGGAGTAAGACTGTTACTAATAATACAATCAAACGATTATAAGCATATCCAAATATATTTATAATTGAATTGAGGTGACAATGATGTATAAGACTAAAGACATAATTGGAAAAATAAGCAATGCTGTTTCCAATCCGTCTAATCGTAAATATACAGCATACAATCGGGCTGCGAACCCATCGCAATGGGATGTACTAAAATAAAAGAAAAAGGTTACATTCTAACAAATAATATAAAATCCGCAACCATTGTTAAAGAATATGACAGATATTATGTCTCGGTATTAGTTGATCAACGCCTTTCTCCTGTTTTTAAATCAAAACAGACAGAGGACATCGGTATTGATTTGGGACTGAAAGAAGCTGTATTCACACCCTCCGGTGTGAAAATCAGAAGCTTCAAAACGAATCAAACGATTGTTAAACTTGATAAATCTTTGAAAAGACAACGACGAAAATTATCCAGGAAGAAAAAAGGTTCTCATAATTGGAATAAGCAGTTGTTGAAAGTACAAAGATTATACCGACGTATTAAAAACATTAAAAGAAAAATCAAACGCAAAGGCATGATGAGAAACAAAAGATGGGCCAATAGTTTTCAACAGATCGGACTCGGTTACATTGTTGAATGATTAAAAATCAAATGCCATGATTATGGTATTGAATTACGCTATGTCGACAGATTCTATCCCTCCAGTCAAATATGTTCGGATTGCGGCCACATACAACCCATGTCTTTGAATCAAAGAACGTACCATTATCATCATTTTGGAATGATTTAAGACAGAGATAACAATGCCAGTATTAATTTGAAACAAGCAACAGATTACATCGTGATAGTGTAATAAAAATAAAGAAAGGAAAACTGCTGAAAGGTTATCACACAATTTAAATGTCTCTATAAAGTTTCAAACTACGGTGGGCTACATCGGAAGTAACGCTCTGGGAGAGGTTTATAGACTTGATTTCAAATGGAATCAACCTCGTTGAAAAGAGAAATTCTCTAATGACATTTGAATATGTTTTTAGTAGCAGAAAGAAATGTACGAAGTTAAACTAGATGCTTTCAATGGTCCCTTAGATTTATTACTCCATTTAATACATAAGTATGAAATCGATATTTATGATATCCCAATGAAAGCTTTAACAGAGCAATATATGAACTATATTCATGCAATGAAAAAACTAGAAATTAATATAGCGAGTGAATATCTAGTAGTGGCTTCTGAATTATTGATGATTAAAAGTAAAATGCTTTTACCACAACATGATACTGAAATAGATGATGAGATTGAAGATCCAAGGGAAGACTTAGTAGGTCGTTTAATTGAGTATCAAAATTACAAAGAATATACTGAATTTCTAAATGAACTCAAAGAGCAGCGCGAGCAATTTTACAGCAAGCATCCGACCGATCTAAGTCATTTAGAATCTATAGAAACTTGGGATGATACTCAAACAATTGATTTAACCGAATTAATTATGGCTTATCAAAGAATCAAAACAAGAACATCTTTCAACACGCCTAAAAGTGTTACGATTCAAAAAGAAACTTTTACGATTGAACAAGCATCTAAACAAGTCACTGAAAAACTTGCAGTTTCTAGCTCCATTAACTTTTTTAGTTTGTTTACTTTCAATGAGAATACAGAAGAAGTCGTTACACATTTCTTGGCTATACTAGAAATGTCGAAAACGGGAATTATACAAATTAACCAAGTTAAAGATTTTGCAGATATTAACATTACTAGAGGTGTAAACTATGGTATTGGAGCTTAAAGGAATACTTGAAGGATTATTATACACAGCAGGTGACGAGGGGTTGGAAATTGAACAACTCACGGAAATCTTAGAGATTTCTGAAGAAGCTTTAAGTGAACTTGTTGCAAATTATAATTCTCCAGGTTTAATTATTCAACAATATGGTTCTACATTAGTTTTAACTACAAAATCAGAAGTTGCATCTTATGTAGAAAAATTGGTGAAGAATCAATCAAATATGAAACTTTCACAAGCTGCAATGGAAGTATTATCAATTATCGCTTATAATCAACCAGTAACTAGAAGTGATATTGAAATTATACGTGGCATAAATTCAGATGGTGCAGCTAAAACATTGATTGCGAGAGGATTAGTTGAAGCTAAAGTTGAAGATAATTCTCGCAGTCAGCAACTTTATACAACCCCTTTATTCTTAAATGTTTTTGGTATGACAAATTTGGATGAACTTCCAACAACAGAAGAAGAGGAAGAAGAAATCGAATCATTTTTCAATAATCTGATTAACCAAAAAGGAGATAATAATGAGTAAAGAATTAGAAAGATTACAAAAAAGAATTGCAAATAGCGGTTATACTTCAAGAAGAAAAGCAGAAACTTTAATTGTTGAAGGCAAAGTTAAAGTTAACGGTGAAACTGTTACAGAATTAGGTACGAAAGTTAAAGCATCAGACAATGTAGAAGTTGAAGGCGTTAAACTTGAACAAGAAGACAAATTATACATTTTGTTTTATAAACCAGCGCAAGTCATCACGAGTGTTTCTGATGATAGAGGTCGAACAGTTGTAACTGATTACTTTGATGACTTAGAAACTCGTATTTATCCAGTTGGAAGATTAGATTACGATACGTCAGGGCTTTTATTATTAACAAATGATGGAGAATTTACTAATTTAATGACGCATCCTAGATATAAAATCAAGAAAAAATATGTTGCTAAATTAAAAGGGTATTTGATGAGAGATGAAGTAAAAGCTCTAGAAAAAGGCGTTCAATTAGAAGATGGGAAAACCGGTCCAGCTGAAGTTAAAATTAAAAACCAAAATAAAGAAAAAAACACAACTGTTGTAGAGATTACAATCTCAGAAGGAAGAAATCGACAAGTAAGACGTATGTTCGAACATTTTGGTCACGAGGTATCAAAATTATCTCGGATTGAACTTGCAGATTTCCTTACACTTAAAGGACTAAATGCGGGAGAAGGTCGTGTGCTGACACCGCATGAAGTGAAAAAGCTTAGAAACTTAGCGGAAAACGGCTAATAGATTCATAAAAACAATGTGCTTATTGGGGCATTTAAATATATTATGAAAATAAAGCAGCCGATAAGTTTCAATTATCTTGTTGATATATGCTTATGATATAATATATATTGAAGTGAAAAGTCATTTGTTATAAAGTAGCTAAATAAAATTGGCGCCTAAACAATGATACAGTCAAATCTTAATTATCCAATAAAAATAAAAGATATGAACAAATAAATTCATACTAGATACCCAAATTATGTATCTACTTTATTTGTTGAGTCATATCAATACTTTTGGATACTCACATGGGAGGTAACAATAATTATGACAAAAATACTTGTCGTTGATGATGAAGAAAGAATTCGAAGACTGCTTAAATTATATTTAGAAAGAGAATCTTTTGATATCGAAGAAGCTCAAGACGGCAAAGAAGCATTAGATAAGGCATTAAATACTGATTATGCTTGTATCTTACTAGATTTAATGCTTCCTGAACTAGATGGTATTGAAGTTGCAAACCGTTTGAGAGAATACAAAGACACACCAATTATAATGCTAACAGCAAAAGGCGAAGAAACGAATCGCGTAGAAGGATTCGAATCAGGTGCAGATGATTATATTGTCAAACCTTTCTCACCACGTGAGGTAGTCTTGCGAGTTAAAGCATTACTTAGACGCACTTTAACAGCAACTTCAGAACAAAATGAACCTCACGCAAGAGACTTGATTGAATTTAAACACCTTGTCATTGATAATGATGCACATCGTGTACTTGCAGATGGCACTCAGGTCAATTTAACACCTAAAGAATATGAACTTTTAATATTCTTAGCCAAAACACCTAACAAAGTTTTTGATCGTGAACAATTATTAAAAGATGTTTGGCATTATGAATTCTACGGTGACTTGCGTACTGTAGATACTCATGTTAAACGTCTAAGAGAAAAGCTGAACCGCGTATCTTCTGATGCAGCACATATGATACAAACCGTGTGGGGTGTAGGCTATAAATTTGAGGTCAACAATAATGATGCAACGACTTAATAGTGTTGTCATAAAACTGTGGTTAACTATAATTCTTATAGTAACGACAGTTTTAATTTTACTAAGTGCAGCCTTAATTACTTTTATTCAAAACTATTATACGCAAGATACTGAGCAATCTTTAATAAAAGATGCTAAACGAATTAGCATGTTACTTGAAGAATCAGACAATAAGTCATTAGCTATTAAACATAGTAAAGCTTTAATTGAAGATCCGAGTGGTTTAATCATCATGAAAAATAAGAATGATGAATATTATAATTCTCACTCTAAGTTAAAAAATGAAATGATGAATGTTATTACTAAAAACCCGAAATATCAAAAAGTATTTACTAATAATAAAAAAACATCACAGCACATTAAATTAAAAGTCGATGGGAAAGTCAGAACATACGTATTACTTGGCTATCCGACAAAAATTGATACAAATAACCCCCATGGTGCTGTATTCATTTATCAAGACCTTAAAAGTATAGATGATACAAATAATGTCATTACTATTATTATTTTAGTAACAGCTGTAATTTTCTTAATTATTACCACTGTTTTTGCATTCTTTTTATCATCACGAATTACAAAACCGCTTCGCCAATTACGCACGCAAGCTCTAAATCTTTCTGAAGGTGACTATTCACAAGTCAATGATATCAATTCAAAAGATGAAATAGGAGAACTAGCACATTCCTTCAATATAATGAGTAGTGATATACAAAGACATATTGATGAAATATCAGCTTCTAAAAATATCAGAGACAGCCTAATCAATTCGATGGTAGAAGGCGTGTTAGGTATCAACGAAAAAAGAGAAATTATTCTTTCTAATGAAATGGCAAAAAAAATGGCTGAACAGCTTCGAACTACTAAAAAAGAACAATTTACTGACCAAATGGATCGCACATTCAAAGAAAAAGAAATTCAATTCCAAGACTACGAAGTGAATAATCGATTTTATGTCGTTATCATGAGTTACATCGAACAATTTCAGCCGAATCAAAGCGGTGTTGTAGCGATTATTCGAGACATGACCAATGAACATCAATTGGATCAAATGAAAAAAGATTTCATAGCTAATGTATCTCATGAATTACGTACACCAATTGCTTTATTACAAGGTTATACAGAATCAATTGTTGATGGGGTTGTTTCA
Organism: Staphylococcus condimenti; assembly: GCF_001618885.1. Lineage (NCBI taxonomy): Bacteria > Bacillati > Bacillota > Bacilli > Caryophanales > Staphylococcaceae > Staphylococcus > Staphylococcus condimenti. The sequence continues at coordinate 358,175 of NZ_CP015114.1, forward strand.
GAACCTGATGAAATCAGAGATTCACTTTCAATTGTACTGGACGAAACGCAGCGTTTAAATCGTCTCGTAAATGAATTATTAAATGTAGCGAGAATGGACGCAGAAGGCCTATCAGTTAATAAAGAAGTACAACCTATTGATGATTTGTTAGAGCGTATGCAATTGAAATATCGACAACAAGCTGAAGATTTACAAATTGATATTAAATTAGCACCTGATACATCTGGTCAACTTTGGTATTACGATACAGATAGAATGGAGCAAGTATTAACAAATTTAGTGGACAATGCTTCTCGTTATACTTCACCGGGAGACGCGATTACTATCAGTGCTTCAGAATCTGATAAATACGACATTTTGTATGTAGCAGATACAGGCAGCGGCATTGCACCTGAGCATATTGATTTAGTATTCGATAGATTTTATAAAGTAGATGCTTCTCGAAAACGTGGTAAAGAGGGAACAGGATTAGGACTCTTTATTTGTCGCATGATTATTGAAGCACAAGGTGGAACGATTGACTTAAAAAGCCGTTTAGGTGAAGGGACTACATTTATAATTAAATTGCCTAAGCCGCCAAAAAATAATTAATACTATTTTTAAAGCATCCATTTTACTGGATGCTTTTTTTAAGCAATCGAATTGAATGATTGTATCTAATCCGATATAATAGATAAGAAAATAAAATAATAATGAAATTCATCTTCGGGGTCGGGTGAAAGTCCCAACCGGCAGTAAATTAAGCCTGCGACCTGTATTTATATTATAAATATGGCTGATCTAGTGAGATTCTAGAGCCGACAGTATAGTCTGGATGGGAGAAGATGGAGGGTTTATTTGTTGTGCTTAAATTCCTCCTATTCGCGTAAGATGAATGGAAGGAGTATTTATGAATCAACAAAAAAACAAACGCTTAATCATTATAAGTATGATGAGTGCAATCGCGTTTATTTTGATGTTTATCAAATTTCCGCTGCCATTTTTACCACCATACTTAACATTGGACTTTAGTGATGTTCCAGCATTGCTTGCAACATTTCTATTTGGACCAGTGGCAGGAGTTATTGTAGAACTTATTAAAAATTTACTTAACTTCCTTTTCAATATGGGGGATCCAATCGGACCTGTAGCAAACTTTTCAGCTGCAGTCAGTTTTTTACTTACTGCGTTTTATGTAAGTAAATTAATTAAAGGCAAATGGAACTTAGTTATCGGCTTAATTGCAGGCACTTTAGTTATGACTCTAATATTGAGCATTTTAAACTACTTTGTTCTATTACCTTTATACGGAATGATTATGAATCTTTCAGATGTAGTGAAAAATTTAAAAATAATTATAGTATCAGGTATTATCCCATTCAACATTATAAAAGGAATTGCAGTATCAGCTATTTTCCTTTTACTATATAAACGACTAAAAAAAGCATTAAGTTATTAATATTCAGAAACCCAGAAATTTGAAAAATAATTTCTGGGTTTTTAATTAAAAAAGAGACCAAAACAAGCAATATGTTTTGATCTCTTCCATTCAATCTATAATTAGCGAAGAATACTAACTGAATTGACGATTGACTATCATTATTCGAATTTTAGTGCATCTCCATCAAAAGGTTCATCTGCTATTTTAATAGAATCAGTAGGGCAACCTTCCAGTGCATCTTCCATGTCTTCATATAATTCTTCAGGTACTTCAGCGGTACCTTCATTATCATCAAGAATCACGTATGCAATGCCTTCATCGTCGTAGTCATAAATATCTGGAGCTGCTGCACCGCAAGCACCACATGCAATACATGTATCCATATCTACAATCGTATATTTAGCCAATTTTACTTCGCCTCCTTTTATAAAAATGCTACACTTATAACGTAATTTTTATTTTAACACCAGAAATTCTTTTTTCAATACAACAGATTATTAAGGTGATGATTGACTTGAAAGAAATAATTCAATACATAAAAACAAATGCTTATCATTATAAAACTGATAAAAGTCTTTATAATATAATCGTTGGTGCTAAAACTCATCAAACTTATTTTGATGCATGTAGCCAACAACTTTTATCATTATATCACAGTCATCCAAATTTAAAATATCCATCATTCGACCGAATATTCAATGACACTGATGAAAATAATAACAGTAACAGCAATACATTAAAAGTTTCACCGCGTTACACTTTTGAGAGTTTGCAACAAACATTTCAAGTCATCCAATTATTAACTCAAACAATTTCGAATCATCAGCATCAAAGCTTTTCATTTATACCTGTTTCACAGATTGAAAAAGTGCAAAAGAAAGCCAAGCAACTTTATTATCAAATTTTAAATAATAATGATGAGAAGTTATTTGAAAAAGAAATATACAATCTATTTGCATCTATAAATTCTAACAATGAATTGTCCATTCTTCATTATTTTTTACAAGGATACGAAGAAACAATGTATACGAATCAACAGGTGGGAATGATCGAATTAATTTCAGATGAAGAATTAATCAGAATAAAAATGAATGATTTAGTTGAAATGATGAATCAAATAGAAGATAAAGAAAAATTTAAAATTTTACATAAAACAATCATTTTGCCTGAATTATCACAAAATGCATATGAAACTTATCGTCATCTTAAAAATGATAAAAATATGCAGGAAATTGCTGTTATTGAAAGCGTAAAAGAAAATACAGTTGAAGATCATGTGCTCGAGCTCTTTATTAAAGGATATCTTTCTAATTATGATTTATATATAAATCAAACTTTTTATTCTGCATTTAAATCATTTTATCAAAATAACAAAGAAGAACGACTAAAAGAATTCAAATTAAAATTTCCAGATCACAGTTATTTCGAAATTAAATTAGCTATCGTACGTTTTTCTAGGGAGGAGTGACCATGTTACAAAAAGCATTACAAGAGTGGTTTGGATTTGATGATTTTAACCCTGGACAAGAAGCAATCATTCAGAGTGTCCTAGATAATCAAAATACTTTAGGTATTTTACCTACTGGCAGTGGTAAGAGTTTATGCTATCAACTTCCAACTTATATCAATCAAAAACCTACGTTGATTATATCTCCATTAATATCATTAATGGATGATCAAGTGATGCAAATGAAGAAAAAAGGAGAACGTTCCGTATGTTACGTACATTCTGGGATGAGTTTAGAAGAAAAGAATAAAAATCTTAAGTTTATAAAAAAATCAAAGTTTATCTTTTTAAGTCCTGAGTTCATTTTAAACCGTGATAATATCAATTTTCTACGTGACATAGATTTAGGTTTGATTGTTCTGGATGAAGCACATTGCATTACAGAGTGGGGTTATGATTTCAGACCCCATTATGCACTTGTAGGTAAAATTACTGATCGATTCCCAAAAGCAACTGTATTAGCCTTGACTGCTACAGCTCCAAAGCATTTAAAAGAAGATTTGAACGAAGTGGTAAATACTCAATTTCGTGAAATCAAAACGAAAATGGATCGTAGCAATATATCCTTAACACATTTCAATTTTGACAATGATAATGAAAAAATGAAGTGGCTATTAGAAAAAATCAACTGTAGCGGCCCCACAATTATTTACGTATCGTCAAAGAAAAAATGTCGAGAACTTGCACAAGAAATATATAAAGCAGGTTATTTAACTGGAATATATCATGGTGATATGTCTTATCAAGAACGGCAAACAGTGCAACAACAATTTATTCAAAACGATATTCCTATTGTTGTTGCAACCAGTGCTTTCGGAATGGGGATTAATAAACCCGATATAAGAACAGTCATACATTTCCACCTTCCTACGAGCCCATCAAGCTATATACAAGAAATTGGCAGAGCAGGTAGAGATGGCATATACAGCCAAGCAATTAGTTTATATCAATCGGATGATGCATTCCTGTTAGAAACATTGCTTTTTTCAGATATGATTACAGACGCAGATATAAATGCATATAAAAACGGTATGCTGTTACCTGTCGAAAAACAAAGTATTATTGACGTTTTACGTACCAGATATTCTATTAATGAAATTCATCAAATATTCCAACGTTCAGAATCCCGTAAAAAAGAAGGGTACATTAGAATGTTGGGTTACAAAAACCTCACTACTTGCAGAAGAGAATATTTAATGTCTTATTTTGGTGAAAATGTACAAAAACCTGAATCTTGTTGTGATAATGATGGAATCCAAGAAATTATAAATGTGAAAAACCCTAAAAAAGTAACGCGAAAAATGAACTATTTAGAAAAACTCAATCAAATCTTCACAAATAATTAAATTTTTTATCCATAATAAATGTTAATGTGGATAGAACGTAGTTTACTTACACTCTAAAATCAACTGTTTTAAACGATGAATTTCTGTAACATAAGGTTGATAAGAAGCTTACTAAGAATTTAAATGTAATATTAATCAAAAAACATGTTTCAATACACATTTTTTGTTTGGCTAAGCATATCAGCACAAGTTATAATAATATTACCAAGATTTAGATTTTCAGCTTTCATATTTGGGGTATGAGTACTACATATGAAATACAGTAATTAATTTAAATAGAAAGGATGATGGCGTTGTCTAACAATAATTTTAAAGACGATTTTGAACGTAACCGTCAATCAATTGATCCTTCCCATTCTAATGAAGACAAGGGAACAACAGAAGAATCAGACAAGTCAGTTGATTCTAGTGAAACAAACAATCAAGAACCTAAAACGGGAGCAACACATTTTCCTCCTAGAGGATCACAACGTAGACGTCGCAGAAGAAGAGAAACGGCTACTCACAAACAAGAAGAAACTAGTAAACAAGAAGAGGTACATACAGACAATCAACAAAAAGCTGAAGAGAAAAATACTTCTACTGAAAAAAGCGACTCAAAAAATAAAGGGAATAGTGCAGCCGCTGCTAGTGTAGGTGGAGGCATTGTTGGAAAAAAACTTCAACAAAATCATAAAAATGACACTAAATCCCAAAATAATAAAGATGAAGTTGGAAGTTTAGATGATCGTTCAGCTGAATCTTACGATAGTAAAGATAAAAATAATAAAAATAATGAGTCAAATAATACTGGTAAAAAAGCCGCGGCTGCTGGAGCAGCAGGAATAGCAGGTGGAGCTGCTGCTAAGCATCAAGCAGATAAAAATAAAAATAAAAATGAATCAGCTAATAAATCTAAAGAAAGCGACACAAAGAAAAAAGAAACTGACAAAACAGCAAGTGCCGCTGCAGGAAGTACAGCAGCAAAAAATGATAAATCAGTAGACAAACAAGATAATAAAAAAGAATCAGCTAATACAGATAAAAAGGGCAATAAGACTGGAAAAGCAGCTGCTGTGGGTGCTGCTGCAGTCGGCGGAGCTGCTGCTGGTAAAGCAGCTAAAGATCATTCAAATAAAGAAAATAACAAAAAGAATGATAAAAAAGAAAACGAAGATAAGCATACTAAAAATAAAGCTGGAAAAACTGCAGCTGCGGGTACCGCAGCAGGCGCTGCTGGAGCAGCGGGCGCATCTTCTGTAAATGCCTCAAGTAATGGTGGCGGCGGAAATGGCGGTAATGGTTCAGGGAATAATAATGGTCATGAAGATGGCAATAACAATGAACCTAAAAAGTCAGGCGGCTTTAAAAAGTTATTACCATTGTTATTAGGTTTAATTATCATTGCCGCTATTGCTATTTTCGGTGGTATGGCCTTAACAAACCAAGGCGATCACAAGGGTGACAACGATAATAAAACGGCTGACCATTCTAAAAACAATAAAAAAGATGATGCAAAAGATAAATCTTCTGCAAGCAACAAGAAAGATGACAAATCTAAAGATGATGCAAATACATCTGAAGACAACAATGCCCAATCTGATGATTCAGCAAATAACGACAGCAATACTAACGACAATGCAAATTCAAATGATCCTACAGCACAAAATGATGCTAATGGTTCAGATAATATGAATAATCAAAACGGTTATAATCAAGATCAACAAGGTCAGCAAAACCAACAAAATGGTCAATATAATCAAAATAACCAAAACCAAAATACACAAGCACAACAAGGTGGTCAAACACACACTGTTTATGGTAAAGAAAATCTTTATCGTATCGCAATCCGTTATTACGGAGAAGGTACACAAGCAAACGTAGATAAAATCAAACGTGCAAATGGTTTAAACAGTAATAATATTTCAAATGGCCAACAGCTTGTGATTCCACAATAGTATTTTAAAACTCCGCAATGAATATCTAATTTCATTGCGGAGTTTTATTTTTATGGAATACTATACCTTTAAATCAAGTAAAACTCTTTTAAATTTAAATATGACTGATATAATATTAGGGGTGAGTGAAGGAGGACAATACGATGCAAACAGTTGAAAGTATTATTATTGGCGGAGGTCCATGCGGACTAAGTGCTGCAATCGAGCAAAAGAAAAAAGGAATTGAAACGCTAGTGATTGAAAAGGGAAATGTGGTTGAAGCTATTTATAATTACCCGACACATCAAACTTTTTTCTCATCTAGTGACAAATTAAGTATCGGGGATGTGCCTTTTATAGTTGAAGAATATAAACCCCACAGAAATCAAGCGTTAGTTTATTACAGAGAAGTTGTTAAATATCATCAGCTTGATATACATGCGTTTGAAGAGGTCCTCACAGTTAAAAAAATTGGTAAAAGATTTACAATTACAACGACGAAAGATACTTATCAATGCAGATTCCTTACAGTAGCTACTGGCTATTATGGACAACATAATGATTTAGAAGTGGAAGGTGCTAAATTGCCAAAAGTATTCCATTACTTTAAAGAAGCACATCCATATTTTGATCAAAACGTTGTTATAATCGGAGGTAAAAACTCTGCAGTTGATGCTGCACTTGAATTAGAAAAAGCTGGTGCAAATGTCACAGTGTTATATAGGGGTGCAGATTATTCTTCAGCAATTAAACCATGGATTCTACCCAACTTTGAATCCCTTGTGAGACATGAAAAAATTGACATGCATTTTAATGCTGAGGTTACTAAAATCGATGAAGACAGTGTTACTTATATTCAAGATGGTGAAACATACAAAATTCCTAATGACTATGTATTTGCGATGATTGGTTATCATCCAGACTATGAATTCTTACAAAATATTGGGATTGACATCAAAACTAATGAGTATGGTACTGCGCCAGTTTACGATAAAGAAACATATGAAACAAATGTAGATAATTGTTATATTGCAGGTGTAATTGCTGCAGGTAATGATGCCAATACAATATTTATCGAAAATGGTAAATTCCATGGCGGAATCATTGCTCAAAATATTATTGCAAAAAAACAAACACCTCTAGAATCATAACGGAAAAAATCAAAAAGCAGTTACCAGTTGAAGCAAATTGACTGGTAACTGCTTTTTTAAACTTGTGCGTCAAAATATAATTTTAATTGTTTTTCATTAAGATGATTACTTATTGCGACTAATAATTTCAATCGTGCTTTTTGACCATTTAAACCATTTGAGAATATAACTCCGCGTTGTTCTAAATCATAGCCACCGCCTTCATAAGCATAAATAGGACCAACAATCCCATTAAATGAACGCGATACAAGAATTACAGGTATCCCTTTATTCAAACAAGCCATCAATCCTTCAAGAGCTCTTGGAGGTAAGTTACCTTGACCTAACGCTTCAATAACTATACCGTCTACATTTTGTTCACTATAGAATTTAAGGACATCACTTTTCATATCCATGTATGCTTTAACAATTGGTACATATAACTCTGAGTCCACTTTATGCAAAATTTCGTGACTGTATGGACGGTGATGAAACTGCACACTTGTTTTAGTTAAAACACCTAACGGGCCATGGTTCGGACTTTGGAAAGTATTAGTGTTTGACGTATGAGTTTTTGTAACATTTCTTGCAGTATGTATTTCATCATTAAACACAACCATAACACCTTTATCTGATGAATCATTATCAACAGCAACACGCAAAGCAGAAATAAAATTATATAGTCCATCAGAACCGATTTCATTTGAAGAACGCATTGCTCCAGTAATGACAATAGGTTTCTCAGTTTTAGTAGTTAAATCTAATAAGTATGCTGTTTCTTCCAATGTATCAGTTCCATGAGTGATGACGAAACCATCATATTCATTATTTTCACTTGTTTTTTCTATAATGTTTCGTAATTTTACAACATCAGCAATTGTCACATGTGGAGACGGTAAATTGATTGGATTAATCTCAGTTACATCAGCATATCGACTAATAACATCTTGATGTTTTGAGATTGGATTTTGTTCATTTTCAATTACTTTATTTGTTTCATCCTCAGACATGCTTATTGTCCCGCCAGTATGGATAACTAAGATTTTTTTCATAAACAACGCTCCTATATTTTGTATACGTATTTATGATAAAATATATAAGATAAAACGACAAGGAAGGTTTTCTAAATATGAACTTAATTAATATAGCAATTGATGGACCTGCGGCTGCTGGGAAAAGTACAATTGCACGCAGAGTCGCTGAAAGTCATTCAATGATTTATGTTGATACAGGAGCAATGTATCGTGCCATCACATATAAATATTTACAAGAAGGTAAGAATGATGATTTTCAATCTTTAATTGAAGACGTTTCTTTAAAGCTTGTATATGACGAAGATAAAGGGCAACGTGTACTTTTAAATGGCGAAGATATCACTGACTTTCTTCGCTCAAATGAAGTTACGCAAAATGTTTCATACGTTGCTTCAAAAGAACCGGTCAGAACTTTTGCTGTAGAAGTTCAACAACAATTAGCTGCAGAAAAAGGAATTGTGATGGATGGAAGAGATATTGGTACTGTAGTATTACCTGATGCAGAATTAAAAATTTATATGGTAGCTTCTGTGGAAGAGCGTGCCGAACGAAGACAAAAGGAGAATGAAGAACATGGGATTCCTTCCTCTCTAAATGAATTAAAAAAAGAAATTGAAGCACGTGATCATTATGATATGAACAGAGAAATATCTCCACTTCGTAAAGCAGATGATGCCGTAACAGTCAATACAACAGGAAAATCTATAGAACAAGTAACTGAAATTATATCTAATTTGATTGACAAAGTAGAGTCTTAAATATTTTTTTCAATAAATCGGTATAATTATTATTAAAACTGAATATTTGTGGTATATAAGTAGAGAGAATAAATGTACACGGGTACACCATCCAAATATATTTATTACCACAGATATTTAAGAAATTTTTACTATAAAAATGAATAGAGTTAAATTTCTTGACAATTCTGTCAGTTTGTAAGATGTTATAATTATGTAGTGTACAAGGAGGCATACAAGATGACTGAAGAATTCAATGAATCAATGATTAATGAAATCAAAGAAGGAGATAAAATCTCTGGACAAGTCCAAAAAGTCGAAGAAAAACAAGTGATTGTGGATGTCGACGGAGGCAAATTTAGCGGTATCGTTCCAATTAGTCAATTATCAACGCATCATATTGACAGCCCTAACGAAGTGGTGAAAGAAGGGGACGCAGTAGAAGCGTATGTGACTAAAGTGGAAGTTGACGAAGAAAATGAATCAGGTGCATATATCCTTTCAATTCGTCAATTAGAACAAGAGAAGTCTTATGAATATTTACAAGAAAAACAAGATAACAATGAAATTATAGAAGCAAAAGTAACTGAAGTCGTTAAAGGCGGTTTAGTTGTTGATGTAGGACAAAGAGGTTTTGTTCCAGCTTCATTAATTTCTACTGATTTCATTGAAGACTTTTCAAGCTTTGATGGACAAGTACTAGAATTACGAGTTGAAGAACTTGATCCAGCAAATAATCGCGTCATCCTAAGCCGAAAAGCAGTTGAACAAGAAAGAAATGAAGCTAAAAAAGCTGAATTATTATCATCTCTATCAGAAGGAGATGTAATTGAAGGTACAATTGCTCGTCTAACAAACTTTGGTGCTTTTGTTGATATCGGCGGCGTTGATGGTTTAGTTCATGTATCTGAACTTTCTCACGAACATGTTGATAAACCAGAAGACGTTGTATCTGTAGGCGATAAAGTTAATGTAAAAGTGAAATCTGTCGAACAAGATTCTGAACGCATTTCACTTTCTATTAAAGATACTTTACCTAGTCCTTTTGAAAGCATTAAAGGTGAAATCAACGCTAATTCAATTATTGAAGGACGTGTAGTACGTTTAACTGATTTCGGTGCATTCGTTGAGATTGCAGCTGGCGTTCAAGGACTCGTTCATATCTCAGAAATCAGCCGTAAGCATATCGGCACACCAAGTGAAGTACTTGAACCAAACCAAGAAGTCACTGTTAAAGTTTTAAGCATCGATGAAGAAAATGAACGTATTTCATTATCAATCAAAGCTGCATTACCTGAAGAAGAGGTATTGCAAATTGATGATGATGAATCTCGTGATTATATCGAAAACAACGATGACGATGACAATCCTACTTTAGGTGAAGTATTCGGTGACAAATTAAAAAACCTTAAATTTTAAGGTTTGATTTATTAAATTATGCCAAGACTGTAGACAGTGTATATTTATTGTGCGCGTCTCAGTCTTGGCTTTTTTTGATTTCAATTAATCTTTTGCTTTAAATAGCGCATGTGATAAAATTAATTAGATATATTAAAGAGAGGAAGTTAGCTTATGACTAAACCTGTTGTAGCAATTGTTGGTCGTCCAAATGTAGGAAAATCGACAATTTTCAATAGAATCGTCGGCGAGCGTGTCTCAATTGTTGAAGATACACCTGGTGTAACAAGAGACCGTATTTATTCTAGTGGAGAATGGCTGACACATGATTTCAACGTTATCGATACTGGCGGTATCGAATTAACTGATGCACCATTCCAAACTCAGATTAGAGCGCAAGCTGAAATTGCTATTGATGAAGCTGATGTAATAATTTTTATGGTCAATCAAAGAGAAGGTTTGACACAAACTGATGAAATGATTGCCCAAATGCTATATAAAACCAATAAACCAGTTGTTTTAGCTGTTAATAAAGTTGATAATCCAGAAATGCGTACAGATATTTACGACTTCTATGCATTAGGATTCGGTGAACCATTCCCAATTTCAGGATCACACGGTTTAGGATTAGGGGATTTATTAGATGAAGTTGCAAATAACTTCAAAGATGAAGAAGACGATGAATACGATGAAGATACAATTAAATTATCCCTAATTGGTCGACCTAACGTTGGAAAATCAAGCCTTGTAAACGCCATTTTAGGTGAAGACCGTGTCATTGTTTCTAATATTGCCGGCACAACGCGAGATGCAATTGATACCGAATATTCATATGAAGACCAAGACTACGTGTTAATTGACACTGCTGGTATGAGAAAGAAAGGTAAAGTATACGAATCTACCGAAAAATATTCTGTTCTACGTGCACTCAAAGCTATTGAAAGATCTAACGTAGTTTTAGTTGTACTTGACGCAGAAGAAGGAATCATTGAACAAGATAAACGAGTTGCAGGGTATGCTCATGAAGAAGGTAAAGCAGTCGTTATTGTGGTAAATAAATGGGATACATTGGAAAAAGATAGTAAAACAATGAAAAAATTCGAAGACAAAGTCCGTCAAGAATTCCAATTTTTAGACTATGCTCCAATCGCGTTTGTGTCAGCTAAAGAAAAACAACGTTTACGTACGTTATTCCCACTTATAAAAGAAGCTAGTGAGAATCATAAAAAACGTGTTCAAAGTTCCACTCTTAATGAGGTTATTACTGATGCAATTTCTATGAATCCAACACCTACAGATAAAGGCAGAAGATTAAAAGTCTTCTATGCAACGCAAGTAGCAATAGAACCACCTACATTTGTAGTATTTGTTAATGATGCAGAATTGATGCACTTTTCATACAAACGATATTTAGAAAATCAAATTAGAGATGCATTCGGATTTGAAGGTACACCAATACGAATTATTCCGAGAAAAAGAAACTAGTGATTCAAAATTTTGGGAGGATGATTTTATGAGTAAAGTCGCCGTATTCGGCATGGGCAGCTTTGGTACAGCTCTTGCCAATGTGCTTGCACAAAACGGTCACGATGTCTTAATGTGGGGGAAAAACAAACAAAGTATTGATGAGTTGAATCAGTACCATAGTAACTCGCGTTATTTAAACGGGGCGCAATTAGATACATCTATTAGAGCAACATCCAATCTAGATGAAGCCGTTAATTTTTCAGATACTTATTTAATTGCATTACCTACAAAAGCCATTAGAGAAGTCATTAAAAATATAGATTCACTATTAGATTCTAAAAAAGTGTTCATACATGTCGCGAAGGGGATTGAAAATGCTACTTTCAAACGTGTTTCTGAGATGATTCAAGATTCACTTTCTCCTGAACATAATGGAGGAATCGGAGTCTTGTCAGGACCGAGCCATGCTGAGGAAGTAGTTATTCAACAACCAACTACAGTAGCTGCCTCTTCTCCAGATCCTAAAGTCAGCAAACTGATTCAAGATCTTTTCATGAATGATTACTTACGTGTTTATACAAATGACGATTTAGTCGGTGTAGAACTTGGCGGCGCATTAAAAAATATCATTGCTGTAGCAAGCGGTATCGTATCAGGTATGGGATTCGGTGATAATGCTAAAGCTGCTTTGATGACTAGAGGGCTTGCAGAAATAAGCCGTTTAGGTGAAGAATTAGGTGCCGATCCTATGACATTTTTAGGTTTAGGCGGCATTGGTGATCTAATCGTAACATGTACATCCACACATTCACGAAACTATACACTCGGATTTAAAATTGGCCAGGGCAAAACAGTTGATGAAGCACTTTCGGAAATGAACATGGTGGCAGAAGGTTTTTATACAACTGAATCTGTATATCATTTAGCAAAACAAAGAAATATTGAGATGCCTATTACTTCCGCACTTTATGGTGTATTATTTGAACAAGTGCCATTAGATGAAAGCTTAAAGCTATTAATGGGAAGAGATAAGAAGTCAGAATAAATACCATATTATTTTCCATATATAGTATAATTACACATAGACTGGCAAAAATCCTTATAAATCGCGGTTTTGCGCTTATAAATGATTGCGATTGCTACAGCCCTTGTGTTAAAGTCATACCATAATGATATAACAATATCATTACCAAACCCTTGGGGAGGTGACTCATAATGAACAAAACAGACTTAATTAACGCTGTTGCAGAACAAGCTGAATTAACAAAAAAAGAAGCTGGTTTAGCAGTTGATGCTGTATTCGAATCAATTCAAAACTCATTATCTAAAGGTGAAAAAGTACAATTGATCGGTTTCGGTAACTTCGAAGTACGCGAACGCGCTGCCCGTAAAGGTCGCAACCCGCAAACTGGTAAAGAAATTGATATTCCAGCTAGTAAAGTTCCAGCATTCAAAGCTGGTAAAGCATTGAAAGATGCAGTTAAATAATGGAATAAATACTTAAAAGAAAAGCCCTCTTCGGGGCTTTTCTTTTTATCTTTAAAATTATAGAAAAAATACATATACATAGAAAATGCCGTTTATAGAATTACTTTGATTGAAAAACTCTAAAAACCAGAATAAAACCGTCAGCTGAACAAAAGTGATTTTATTTTTGTTTATATAATGTTAAGATAATTATTGATTAATAACGTGAGGTGCAGACATGGATTCAACATTAAGTACATTAAAAAACCAAATACAACAAAAACTTAATGGCATACATAGTCATGAACCAATTCATTACAATCAACAATTGGCTCATGTACTTGATGAACAAAACATTCCGATTCAAACAAAATTGGCATGCCTCGCGATAGATACATCTATGAGTCATCTCGATTCTATTTCCGGCAATAATTTGTCTAAGAATGCAATATTAATCGGAGATTTAATTAGTGCGCATTTTTATACTCTTACTGCTGAAATTAATGATTCAGCATATCTAGAAGCAATGAGCAGTGCAATTATAAAAGTGAATGAATTTAAAACTTCATTACACTATAAACAACTAGATAGAGAAAAAATTAAAGATGCAATTCTTTACATCGAAACTATATTTCCGACGATTACCATTCAACATTTCAAACCGCAATCAGACTTAAGCGGTATTACAGAAAGTTTAACAGTGTATGCTGCCGAAAATCATCCAGCGTATTTAAAAGAATATTCAGAAACAGAACTCAATCAAATTTTTGAAGAAATGAATAGTAACATAAAACAAAGTAGAGGTAATTAAAATGGCTAAAAATAAAGCAGAAAAAGAGAAAGTCCATAAAGTATTTCAAAACATATCTACAAATTACGATAAACTAAATAACATCATCAGCTTTGAACAACATAAAGTTTGGCGTAAACGTGTTATGAAGTCAATGCAAGTTAAAAAAGGAAGCAAAGCTTTAGACGTATGTTGTGGTACTGCGGACTGGACAATTGCATTAAGTAAAGCTGTTGGTCCTACAGGAGAAGTAATTGGATTAGATTTCAGTGAAAATATGCTGAAAGTTGGAGAAGAAAAGACTAAAAATATGTCTAATATTCAACTTGTACAAGGTGATGCAATGGATTTACCTTTTGACGATAATGAATTTGATTATGTCACTATAGGTTTTGGACTCAGAAACATTCCTGACTATGTAATTGCCTTAAAAGAGATGAATCGTGTACTAAAACCAGGTGGAATGGCTGTATGTTTAGAAACAAGTCAACCAACCATTCCTGTTTTCAAACAAGGTTATCAACTTTATTTTAAATTTATAATGCCAATTTTTGGTAAATTATTTGCTAAATCAAAAGAGGAATATGAGTGGTTACAACAATCTGCATTCAACTTCCCAGATCGTGATGAACTAAAAGCACTTTTTCAACTTGCTGGATTTAAAAATGTTGAAATCAAAAGCTTTACTGGCGGGGTAGCAGCGATGCATTTAGGATATAAGGAAAAAGAAACAGCAAAAGGTGATTAATGTGGATAAGTTGAACATTAATAGAGAGATTAAGAAAATTGAAAAAGAATTAAAAAATACTATAAAAAGTAGTAACCCTATCTTAGAAGAAGCGTCTTTGCATCTACTATCATCAGGTGGTAAAAGAGTCCGTCCTTCATTTGTTATATTAAGTAGTGAGTATGGCGTAGACCCTCGAAACGAAGATACTTATAAAATAGCTGTTTCTTTGGAACTTATTCATATGGCTACATTAGTTCATGATGATGTCATTGATCGTAGTGATAAAAGAAGAGGGCGTCTTACAATTAGTAAAAAATGGGATCAAGAAACTGCCATTTTAACCGGCAACTACTTATTGGCACTGGCACTTAATAATATTTCTTCAATTCAAGATAAAAGAATACATATGATTTTATCGAATGCTATTGTAGATGTGTGCAGAGGTGAATTGTTCCAATTCCAAGACCAATTCAATAGTAATCAAACCATTACAAATTATTTACGTAGGATTAATCGTAAAACAGCCTTGCTGATACAACTTGCAACTGAGCTTGGAGCATTGTCTGCGAATGCAGATTTAAAGACTGCTAATAAACTAAAACGTATAGGCCATTATATTGGAATGAGCTTTCAAATTGTAGATGATGTATTAGATTTTACAAGCACCGAAAAACAACTTGGCAAACCTGTCGGCAGTGATTTAATGAACGGACATCTTACATTGCCGGTGCTTTTAGAAACGAGAAAAAACCCTCAATTCAAAGCAGTGATTAAATCTTTAAGTCCTAGTAGTCCAAAAGAAGACTTTGACTACTGTGTTGATTATATTCGAACATCAGAAAGCATAAAAACTTCAAAAGAAATCAGTAAGCATTATCTCAATAAGGCTCTAAAAATTTTGGATGAACTTGAAATCAGTCCAGCATCCTCTTGGTTTAAAAAACTAATCAAACGTATGGAATCTCGAAACGCTTGATAAATCAGGCAAATAATTATTGAAAGCGTTTCACTAAACTGTTAAAATTATATTGTATTTAATTTAACGCATCAAAATACACAATTATTCAGGAGGATTTGAGAAATGGAAAGAACTTTTCTAATGATTAAACCAGACGGCGTACAACGCAAATTAGTTGGTGAAATCATCACTCGTTTAGAGAAAAAAGGATTAAAACTTGTTGGCGGGAAATTTATGACTGTTTCCAAAGAAAAAGCAGAAACACATTATGGTGAACATGCTGATAAGCCATTCTACGAAGGTTTAGTTTCATTCATTACTTCAGCACCAGTATTTGCTATGGTAGTAGAAGGAGATAACGTAGTAGAAGTAACAAGAAATATGATTGGTAAAACAAATCCAACTGAAGCAGCACCAGGCACTATCAGAGGTGACTTAGGACTTACTGTAGGGCGTAATGTGATTCATGGATCAGATTCAGTTGAATCTGCTAAGAGAGAAATCAGCCTTTGGTTCGAACCTAATGAACTAAGTGTTTACACTGCAAACGACGAAGAATGGTTATACGAAAATTAATATAAAGTATACATTTAAAAATTCATTTTATCCAAATAAACCAGATTGAAATTTTCTATTTCAATCTGGTTTATTTTTTCACTTAATTTCCATAAAGTTATCAAAAGATTCTAAATCCTTCGTCTTTTATAAAAATTTTTTGTACTTCATACTTTTTACCTATGATATGATAAAGGGTATACTTAATAATAGTAACTTAAAATATTGAATGGAGTGAAAGCGTAATGAGATTTTTAACATCGGGAGAATCCCATGGTCCTCAATTAACAGTTATCATAGAAGGTGTTCCTGCCAATTTAAAAATTACCGCAGAGGACATAAATGAAGAGATGTTTAAACGTCAAGGTGGATATGGACGCGGTAGAAGAATGAAAATTGAAAAAGATGCAGTCGAAATTGTATCCGGCGTTAGAAATGGATATACGCTTGGCAGTCCAGTAACAATTGTAGTAACAAATGATGACTTCACACACTGGAGAAACATTATGGGTGTTGCACCTATTTCTGAAGAAGAACAAGAACAAATGAAACGTACTATTTCTAAACCACGCCCTGGGCATGCGGATTTAATCGGAGGTATTAAATATAACCACCGTGACTTAAGAAACGTATTAGAACGTTCATCAGCACGTGAAACGGCTGCAAGAGTTGCTGTAGGCGCTGTTTGCAAAATCTTATTAAAACAACTTGGCATAAATGTATTAAGTCGTGTTGTCGAAATCGGAGGTATCAAAGATGATACAGATTACGATTTAGAGACTATAAAAAAACATGAAGACAGTAATGATGTACGTGTTGTAAATGAAGATATCGCACAAGAAATCAGAGACAAAATTGATCAAGCCAAAAAAGACGGAGATTCTTTAGGAGGCGTTGTACAAGTCATTGTAGAAAATATGCCAGTAGGTGTTGGAAGTTATGTACACTATGACCGTAAACTTGATGGTAGAATCGCTCAAGGTGTAGTAGGTATCAATGCCTTTAAAGGTGTAAGCTTTGGTGAAGGTTTTAAAGCAGCTGAAAAACCAGGAAGTCAAATTCAAGATCCAATTCTTTATAATGAAACAGAAGGTTACACACGTGCTTCTAATCATTTAGGAGGTTTAGAAGGTGGTATGAGTAATGGTATGCCTATCATCGTAAATGGTGTAATGAAACCTATACCTACTTTATATAAACCGTTAGCCTCAGTTGACATTGAAACTAAAGAACCGTTTAAAGCTACAATAGAACGTTCGGACAGCTGTGCTGTGCCTGCTGCTAGTATTGTATGTGAGCATGCTGTTGCATTTGAAATTACAAAGACATTAGTAGAAGAGTTTCAATCTAACTATATGGAACAGTTGCAACAACAAGTTGACGAGAGACGCTTGCGCAATATTGAATTTTAAAAAAGGTGATTTCAAATGGAATTAATGACAACTTATAAAAGTAATAACTATCCAATTATAATAAAAAATAATGCGACTACAGAATTAAAAGATTTACTTTCACCATATCGAGACGTTGTATTTATTGTAGATAAAAATGTTGAGCATGCACTTCCAGAAAAAATTCAACAGGCACTATCTTCTGCTAGTTCAGACCAATTTACACATCTATTAAAAGTCGAGGGCAATGAAACAACTAAAACTTTTCCTGTTTATCAACAAATTGTGGAAGAACTATTAGAACAGAGTATTACAAGAAACACTTGTATTGTTGCAATTGGTGGCGGTGTCACAGGAGATTTTGCAGGTTTTGTTGCTGCAACTCTTTTAAGAGGAGTAGACTTTATTCAGGTACCTACAACTATATTAGCGCACGATTCAAGTGTTGGTGGAAAAGTGGGGATAAATACACCACAAGGAAAAAATTTAGTAGGTGCTTTTTATCGTCCAACAGCAGTTTTATATGATTTAGAGTTTTTGAACACATTACCTTATACAGAAATATCTAGCGGGTACGCTGAAGTATATAAACATGCACTATTAAACGGTAAAGATGCTCAATTAGAAATTGAAACTGCTTTTCCTAATAAAGAAGCGTTAGAATCACTTGAAAATTTAGATGAATTTTTACTCAAAGGTATTCAAACAAAATTAAATATAGTACTAGAAGATGAACATGAACAAGGAAAACGTAAGTTTTTGAATTTAGGCCATACATTTGGACATGCGATAGAATATAACCAAAAAATACCTCATGGGCATGCTGTTATAATCGGTATTTTATATCAATTCATTGTTGCAAATGAATTGTTAAATACACAGTATGACATTATGCACTATATTAACTATTTCAAAAACTTGAATTATCCTATTGAAATAGTCTTAAACAGCAACTTTAATTCATTATTATCATTAATGTCTAAAGACAAGAAAAATGATAAATCCGGTATTCAAATGGTATTATTAAAAGATATCGGAAACCCTGAAGTTACGCATGTTAATGACGAAATACTCGAGAAGTCTTTTGAAACATTACAAAATTACCTAAAGTGAGTGAAATGAATGACTAAAACTGAAACAATTAAGTTACAAGGTCCTTTAAAAGGGGAATTTGAGGTTCCAGGTGATAAATCAATGACTCACCGTGCAATCATGTTAAGCTCTTTGGCCGAAGGGCAATCTATAATAACAAAACCGCTTCTAGCTGAAGATTGTTTAAGAACGATGAAAATCTTTGAATTGTTGGGCGTTGAATTTGAAGTTAAAGATGATAAAGTAATTGTCACTTCGCCTGGTTATAAAAACTTTAAAACTCCGCATCAAACTTTATATACTGGCAACTCAGGGACCACTACACGCATTATGGCAGGCTTATTAAGCGGTCTAGGAATCCAGTCAGTACTATCAGGTGACGAATCCATTGGAAAACGTCCAATGAATCGGGTAATTGATCCGTTAAAAGAAATGGGTGCTTCAATTACAGGCATAGAAAATAACTATACACCACTTGTAATAAATCCATCTGAAATACATGGTATTGACTACAAAATGCCTGTTGCTAGCGCACAAGTAAAAAGCGCAATCTTGTTTGCGAGTTTATTTTCTAAAAGTGCTTCAGCAATAACAGAAATCGGCATTACAAGAAATCATACTGAGACAATGTTTGAGCACTATCACATCCCGCTAAAAATCAGCGGCACTGTGATTAAAACTATTCCAGAATCAATTACATCGATTAAAGCCGAAGACTTTACAGTACCAGGAGATATTTCATCAGCAGCATTATTTATAGTCGCCGCTTTGATTACACCTGGCAGTGATATCACTATCCATAATGTAGGCATGAATTCGACACGTTCGGGTATTATTGATATCGTAAAAGAAATGAAGGGGAATATTGAAATTATTAACCAAACAAGTACTTCAGAACCTACTGCATCTATCAGAATACAATATACTCCTGATTTGCAACCTGCAGAGCTATCTGGAGAACTTATTACGCGTGCAATTGATGAAATACCGATAGTAGCACTTTTATGTACGCAAGCAAAAGGTTCAAGTGTTATCAAAGATGCTGAAGAGTTGAAGTATAAAGAAACAAACCGTATTGAAACAACATCAGACGAACTAGGTTTGCTTGGATTCGAAGTACATCCGACTAATGACGGTTTTATTATTCACCCCTCAAAATTTGAACATGCTGCATCAGTAAGTTCATATACCGATCATCGCATCGGCATGACCCTTGCTATTGCATCTTTATTAAGTGATGAAGCATTAGCAATTAAAAACTTTGATTCAGTTAATACTTCTTTCCCTGAATTCTTACCGTTATTAAAATCGATTTCACAGAAAGGATAATATTATGGAAGACACAAATAAATTAATCGATGATATACACCTGCAAAAAATAGATAATCTGGATAGTCGAGTTGAAGAAGCGATTACAACATCAGATGATGATACATTATTTTTATTAGGTGAAACATTATATAATTATGGATTAACCCCTCAAGGATTAGAAGTATTCCGTGCATTATATAATAAATTCCCTGATGAAACTGAACTTTTGAGTTACTTTATAGAAGGATTAATTGCAGAGGATAAGACAGATGAAGCATTAGAATATCTGAGCCAAGCTGATCTATCAACTGAAAGATTAATGCTAGAAGCTGATTTATACCAACAAATAAACATGTTAGAAGTAGCTATCGATAAAATAGAAGAAGCTATTGAACTTGAACAAAATGACCCAGTTCTACACTTTGCACTAGCTGAATTAATGTATTTTGATGGTCAGTATTTACGTGCTTCAGCAGAATATGAAACTGTACTTGAAACAGGTGAATACATGGTAAACGGCGTGAATCTATATGCACGTATGGCAGATAGTGCCTTGCAGAGCGGTAATTATGATGATGCTGTTAAGCTTTATGAAGAAATCTCAGAACAAGATATGACCTCTGAAGATTATATGAAGAAAGCCTTAGCATATGAAAAAAATGACTTATTGCAAGAAGCTGTTAAAATTATGGGTACATTAATGGATAAAGATCCAGACTTCATGCAAGGTTATTATTATATTCAACAACTATACTTACAACAAAAAGATTATAAATCAGCAATCGAAGTAGGTAAAGAAGGCTTACGTTTAAATCAATTTTATAAAGAATTAATGTTATCTACTGGTAAAATAGAAATCGATCATGGCGATCAGCAAAATGGTATTGAGTTGTTACTAAAAGCACTTGAATTAGACAGTTCTTATCAAGAACCTTTAATTGAATTAAGTAGTTTGTATCGAACACAAGAAAACAATGAAGGTATTATTTCGTTGATGCAATTTGCTAATGAAGATGATTTAGATCCTAGATTCATGTGGAATTTAGCTTATGCATTAGGAGCAGAAGAAAGAGATAAAGAAGCACAACATTTCTTCGATATGGCAAAACCAACCTATGAAAATAATCCTGATTTTCTTGGCGACTATTACTTCTTCTTGATTGAAACAGGACAAATTGAACAAGCAAAAGCATTGTTGCCGAAATTATTAGAATTAGATCCAAATAACGAAGAATGGCAACAAGAAGCAGAACGTCTTCAACTTTATTAAGATGTTGGTGAAGCAAATATGATTGATAAAGAAAGTCTCAATTTAAAGAAAAAGAACTTTATTGAATATTTATTATTTCAATATAAGTTTAAATCTAGAATAAGCGTATGGTTACTTAATCTAATAAAATCTGATGTTGAACGATTAGATGATATATATTTTGTAGACCAATCTATACCCAATCATCATACATTAGAAATATCTGTTGTCGATACAGAAAAAATAGCAATTCAATATTACGATAAACAAGTAGATTATAGAAATACCAATGAGATATTCAGACATATTGCTTATGAAAAACCTAAATTCGATATTAAAATCAATTTGCCGCATAGAGATATCAGATTAGACGAAATACTCTTGTCACAATTATTACTTTCTCCTGACTATTCATTGCACCTCCATGATTTATATGCTGTCACTATGACACCGCAAGCTGAAATATCGTTGATGAATAGGTTGCAAAATACGATTGATATTAGCTTGCAGATACATGACTCTGAATATTTCTATAGATTGTCTCATTTATTAAATACACTTAAAGCAAGATCAATCAATTTCCCAACAAAGGATTGAAATTATGACATTATCAAATTGGTGGAGATGGGCGATTTATTCTCGCCCATTTCTTTTGTTTGCATTATTGTGCAATATATTAGGAACGATATATGGTTATATATGGTATGGAAGTCAATTAAAAACTGCACCTTGGTATTTCCAAATTTTTATACCTGACAGTCCTACAGCATCCTTATTTTTATGTATTGCTTTGATTTTTTTATTACTTGGAAAAAACAATTCTATTATAGAAGCGTTAGCATTTATGACGCTCATAAAATATGGTGTGTGGGCTGTAGTCATGAATCTTATACTATTTTATCAATACGATGAGATTTCTATTAACGGGATGATGTTGCTGATTTCACATGGTATTATGGCTTTAGAAGCTATTATATTCTACCCAAGATTTAAAATAAGTTTATTTGGCGGAATCATATCAATACTTTGGATTTTTCATAATGATTTAATAGATTACGTTTTCATGCAGTTTCCATTTTATCCATTTATAGATTCTCATCTAGAGCTAGTAGCCTATATTGCTTTTATTTTAAGCAGCGTTAGTATATTATTATACTTCTACTTAGGGAAATGGACTCAACACATATTGTTTGACCAATCTTTACGTTCTCAGTAAAATAATGTTATAAAGGAGTGAGAATTTTGTCTTTCATTAGTCTTATTATTTATTTTGCTATATTAATGATTTTACCGCTTTGGGCTCAGCACAAAGTTAAATCAACTTATGAAAAATATTCACAAGTTCGTTCTACAAGCGGCAAAACTGGACGAGAAGTGGCTGAAGAAATTTTAAACGCCAATGGTATAAATGATGTAGAAGTTTTAGAAGGCGAAGGTTTCTTATCAGACCATTATGACCCATCTAAAAAAGTAATTCGTTTATCTCCTGCGAACTACAGTCGTCCAAGTGTTGCTGCCACAGCTGTAGCAGCGCATGAAGTGGGACATGCAATTCAACATCAGCAAGGATATTTCTTCCTTCGCTTCAGAAATGCTTTATTCCCATTAGCAAATATCGGCAGTAATTTATCATATCTATTAATCATGGCTGGTATCATTTTGACATCTATGCAGATGGCAATTGGTTCTACAGCATTATGGATTGGTATTTTCTTAATGGCATTTGCTGTATTATTCTCGATTATTACATTGCCTGTTGAATTCGATGCAAGTAAACGCGCAATGCGAAATATTGAAGCGTTGCATATTGTAAATGATAAAGAATATAAACATGCGCGCAAAGTTCTAACTGCAGCTGCAATGACTTATGTTGCTTCAACTGCAGTAGCTGTAGCTGAATTATTAAGATTTATCTTAATAGCTCGTTCTAGTGATAATTAAACTTATTAATATAATGAGACCTTGTCGATAATTCGGCAAGGTTTTTTTGTTGCTTGAAATCCGCTAAAAATGCATAACTAAAAAATATGAGATATACTATAAATAATAGAATTAGGAGATGATTGAAATGAAAACAATGGAAGAAATGCAAAAAGAAGTTGATCAATACATCGGTCAATTTAAAGCAGGGTATTTTTCACCTTTAGCTAACTTAGCACGTTTAACAGAAGAAGTAGGCGAATTAGCTAGGGAAATCAATCATGTCTACGGTGAAAAGAAAAAGAAAGACACAGAAGAAGAAAATACCATCAAAGCTGAGTTAGGTGATAATTTATTTGTGCTACTATGTATCGCAAATTCACTTGATATTGATATGACAGAAAGTTTCAATGAAACAATGCATAAATTCAATATACGTGATAAAAATCGCTTTGAACGTAAATGATGGTATACAAAGGAGCGACTTTATAATTATGAAAATAGGAATTACATGTTATCCTTCTATGGGAGGTTCTGGCATCATTGCGACTGAACTAGGGATAATTCTCGCTGAACGTGGCCACGATGTACACTTCATCACTTCAAACTTACCGTTTCGTATCCGTAAACCACTTCCAAATATTACGTTTCATCAAGTTGAAGTAAATCAATATGCTGTATTTCAATATCCACCTTATGACATCAGCCTCAGTACCAAAATAGCCTCCGTTATTAAAGAATATGATTTAGATATCTTACATATGCATTATGCTGTACCACATGCAATATGCGGAATTTTAGGACGTCAAATGTCTGGGAAAGATGTAAAAATTATGACCACATTGCACGGTACTGATATAACAGTCCTAGGATATGATCATTCGTTAAAAGATGCTATAAAATTCGGTATAGAAAATAGTGATGTAGTGACCAGCGTCAGTCAATCATTGGCTAAACAGACAAAAGAAATTATTGGTACTAAAAAGGAAATTGAACCTATCTATAATTTTGTACGTGAAGTAGATTTTCCAACCAAAAGGAACGATAAATTAAAAGAATTGTATGGTATTGATCCAGACGAAAAAGTTTTAATACATGTCTCTAATTTCAGACAAGTTAAACGTATTGATACTATTCTAGAAACCTTTAAAAAAGTACATGATCGCATTCCATCTAAATTATTACTTTTAGGCGATGGACCTGAGTTAATGGAGATGAAAAAACTTGCTAGAGATTTAGGCATTCAAAATGACGTTATGTTTCTAGGCAAGCAAGAATTTGTGAATCAATTTTACCAAATGTCTGACTTAGTTTTACTGCTCAGTGAAAAAGAAAGTTTTGGTTTAACCCTGCTTGAAGCAATGAAG
Organism: Staphylococcus condimenti; assembly: GCF_001618885.1. Classification (NCBI taxonomy): domain Bacteria; kingdom Bacillati; phylum Bacillota; class Bacilli; order Caryophanales; family Staphylococcaceae; genus Staphylococcus; species Staphylococcus condimenti. The sequence continues at coordinate 382,960 of NZ_CP015114.1, forward strand.
ACAGGAGTTGTACCTATTGGTTCTACAGCAGGCGGAATTAAAGAAGTTATTAAACACGAAGAAACTGGTTTTGTCGTGGATATAGGGGACAGTGAAAAAGCAAGTGAATATGCTATTTCATTATTAACCGATAATACTTTATATCAAAAAATACGTAAAAATATGCTTAAAGATATTTCAGAACGTTTTAATTCGGATTTAATTGCTGATCAATATGAATATTACTATAAACAAATGCTAGAGGATTAATTATGAATAAAGATTTATTTTTAAAAGCAGCCCCAATCTTACAAGAAATTCAAGATAATGGATTTGAAGCCTATTATGTAGGAGGAGCAGTTCGTGACTATTTAATGGGTAGACCGATACATGACATTGATATTACAACAAGTGCTTCTCCTGATGAAATAGAAAGTATTTTTGCTCATACTATTCCCATTGGCAAAGAACATGGCACAATTAATGTCGTATATAACCGCGAAAATTATGAAGTGACAACATTTAGAGCTGAGGGTGAGTATGAGGATCATCGAAGACCTAACGAAGTCATTTTTGTCAGAGATTTATATAAAGATGTCGAACGCCGTGATTTTACAATTAATGCGATAGCTATGGATAATCAATTTAATATTAAAGATTATTTCAACGGATATACTGATATACAAAATAAATTGATAAAAACAGTGGGTAACCCTTATGAGCGTTTTGATGAGGATGCTTTGCGTATTTTACGTGGATTGCGTTTCAAATCGCAATTACGTTTTGATATTGATTGTAACACTTATAATGCCATGCAAGAAAAAATTGCTGACACTGAATATTTATCAATTGAACGTATTATAATAGAATTACGCAAATTATTAGAAGGAACGGATGCATCAGTTGTTTATCCTTTATTAAATGAATTACAATTCTTTAAATATGTGCCGTTTTTCAATTCATTTGACACTGAGGATATCAAGATTAATGAACCTATTAAATTAGAGATGTTAATTGCAATAATGTTATTCAAACAACCTTCAAATATTTCATTATCAAAACTAAAAATAAGCAATGATAGTAAGAAAGAAATCCAGAAATATATAACAATTTTAAAAAAGCTGCCAGAAATTCAAACTAAGAAAGCGTTAAAGGTATTCGTTTATGATTATGGTATCTCAATACTTTCTTATATACTGGATATGAGAGATACATTAGCAGCCAATCAGATTAAATTAGGACATCCGCTTATTTTTAATATTAAAACTATAAATGATATAAACCAAAATTTAATCATACACCAACGTAGTGATATGATGGTAAATGGTAAAGATATTTTAGAGTCCTTAAATTTAAAAGGAGGACCTTGGTTGAAAAATGTGCTGCGTGAAATTGAATGTGCCATTATCAACCAAGAAATTCCAAATCAAAAAAGTGAAATCATAAATTGGGTGAGAACACATGTCGAAATATAGTCAAGATGTCGTACAAATATTATATGAAAATCAACCAGAATTTGTATCAGGGCAAACAATTGCTGAGCAATTAAATATTTCTAGAACTTCAGTAAAAAAAATAATTGATCAGTTAAAAGCAGAGGGTTGTGAAATTAATTCTGTAAACCAGAAAGGGCACCAACTTAAACAATTGGCAGATATTTGGTATCCGGGTATTGTAGAAAAAATAGTTGATGCGCAAGGATTCTTCCAAGAAACTTTTGTTTTCCCAACTATCGATTCCACACAACTTGCGGCTAAACAAAAACTTGTTGGAAATCAAGATAGTATTCTTGTATTAAGTAATGAACAAACAAAAGGACGTGGACGCTTTAATAGACCATGGGATTCTGCTAAAGGCAAAGGCCTATGGATGAGTGCAGTTTTCCGTCCAAATGTTCCTTTTTCAATGATTACGACTTTCAATCTATTTATGGCACTCGCAATCAGAGAAACAATTCAAGAATTCTCTAATGACAGAGTCGCAGTAAAATGGCCTAATGATATTTATATAGGTGATAAAAAAGTGTGTGGCTTCCTTACAGAAATGTCTGCAAATAGCGATGGTATCGAAGCTGTCATTTGTGGAATAGGTATTAATATGAATCAAGAAGCCAGTGAATTTCCTGATGAAATTGCTCACCGAGCTACAAGTATATTTAATCATTTTGATGAAAAAGTAAATCGCTATGCTTTCTTGAAATACCTATTAGAAAATATTAATAAGCGCTATATTCAATTTTTGACTGTTCCATTTGAATCCATACGCGAAGAATATATCGAACACTCAAATATTTGGAATAGAAAATTAAAGTTCACAGAAAATGATGAACAATTTCCGGGTAAAGCAATAGGTATAGATAAAGATGGATTTTTACTCGTTGAAGATGAAAAAGGCGAAAAGCATCGATTAATGAGTGCAGATATAGATTTATAGAAAGGAGGCGATAGTGTGGGTCAAACAACTTATGCCGTGGTAGATTTAGAAACAACAGGCAATCAAAAAGACTATGATGATATTATTCAAATCGGTATCACATTTGTGAAAGGTTTTGAGATTGTTGGTTCTTATCATTCTTTAATAAAAACAGACCTGGAAATACCACCTTTTATACAAGCACTCACTTCAATAGAAGATCAAATGTTAACGCAGGCACCTTACTTTAATGAAGTGGCTGAAGAAATATATGAATTAATGAAAGACAGTGTGTTTGTTGCTCACAATGTTGCCTTTGATTTAACTTTTTTAAAAAAAGCTTTTAAAAAAAGCAATATAACTTACCAACCTAGGAAGGTAATTGATACAGTAGAACTATTTAAAATTGCTTTCCCAACAGATAAAAGCTATCAACTTAGCGAATTAGCGGAATATCATGATATTCCATTGGAAAATGCCCACCGCGCTGACGAAGATGCAGCAACGACAGCTAAACTGATGATTAAAGCTTTTAATGTTTTATATGGTTTACCAGCTGATACACTAAAACAACTTTATTATTTAAGTAAAAATTTAAAATATCAGTTACACGATGTTATTTTTGAAATGGTACGCCAAAAAGGCACGCAACCATTAGATAACAAGTATGAAAAGTTTGAACAAATCATTTATAAAAAGCAAGTTGACTTTAAATCACCTCAAATTGATTTCGAAGGGACAACTGAAGATTTTTATAGAAAAGTGATTAAGGCATTAGATTATACTTTCCGCCCGCAACAACTTTACTTAGCTGAAACAATATTGGATCAATTGATGCATAGTGAGAAAGCGCTTATAGAAGCACCATTGGGTTCAGGAAAATCCTTAGCTTATTTGATTGCCGCTTTAATGTATAATATTGAAACAAAACAGCATGTCATGATATCTACAAACACTAAGTTACTGCAAAACCAGCTGTTAGAACATGATATACCGACACTTGAGCAAGTATTAGGTTATCGTATCAACGCAGCAATTATAAAAAGTAGAAGAGATTATATTTCTTTAGGCTTAATCAGCCAAATTTTAAAAGATGAAACACAAAATTATGATGTGTCATTATTAAAAATGGAATTACTTGTTTGGATAACTCAAACAGACACTGGAGACATTCAAGAGTTGAATCTTAAAGGCGGGCAAAAAATGTATCTGGAACAAAAATCAGAGACTTATGTGCCTGTCCGTAACGATATTCATTACTATAATTTCTTAAAAAGGAATGCTCAAAATATTCAAATCGGTATTACTAATCACGCTCATTTAATACATGCATCTCAAGAAAATAGTATCTATCAATTATTTGAAGATTGTATTGTAGATGAAGCACATCGATTACCCGATTATGCGTTAGATCAAGTAACGAATGAATTAAGCTACTCGGATATCAAATATCAATTAGGACTTATTGGCAAAACAGAAAATGAGAAGTTGCTAAAAGCAGTTGATAATTTAGAACAAAAGAGAATTTTAGAACAATTAGATATTCCACCAATAGACGTTTTTGGCTTGAAATCAGCAATAAATGATATACACGAGTTGAATGAAAAATTATTTACAACAATATTTGATATTATCCATGAATCAGATATCCATGACGATGATAATCACAAAATACATTTTGTAAATAATTTTGACACTGCTCCAATTTTAAAAGATATACACGATATCATTCATAAACTCAATTTAACGTTAGAGTATTTTAATGGTATGAGTCATAAAACTATTAAATCAGTACGTAAGCATCTACTATATTTGAATGATCATTTTCGTGCGATTGAACAAAGCATAAAAGATAATCATACTTGTTTCTTATCTATTAAAAATATGGAACAAAAATCAACGATTACAATTTATGTCAAAGATTACAAAGTGAGAGATATATTGACTCAACAAATACTTGATAAATTTAAATCACTTACTTTCATTTCGGGTACTTTAACTTTTAATCGTTCTTTTGAATCATTTAAAAACTGGTTTAAAGAGGATGAGCACTTTAACACATTTATCATAGATGATGTAGTGAAAAACGAAAACAAAGCAACAATATTTATCCCCGATGATGTTGCACCTTATCATTACAAAGACGTGGAAAAATATGAACATGCGATTGTAAGTTATATTACAGAATACGTAAATGTGACACAGTCTAAATGCTTAGTTCTGTTTACGAGCTATAAAATGATGTATCACGTGCAGGAATTGCTGAATGAATTACCTGATTTTGAAGATTATATTATTTTATCGCAGCAAAATAATAATCAAAATTACAAAATCGCACAACAATTCAATAGTTTTGATAAATCAATTTTACTAGGAACAGGGACATTCTTTGAAGGCTTCGACTTTCAAGGTGACGGTATTAAATGTGTAATGATTGCTAAACTACCATTTATGAACCAAAACAATACAAAATATTGGTTAATGGATTCTGAATTCGTTTCAACTTTTAAAGATTATGTCTTACCAGATGCTGTTATTCGTTTTAGACAGGGACTTGGACGATTAATCAGAAACGAAAATGATAAAGGAATCATTGTTTCTTTTGATGATCGTCTTATTAAAAGTAATTACCAGCATTTTTTCACACAAGCATTAGAGTCCTTTAAAAAAGTGAATGGAAATATTCAACAGTTTGGAAAAATATTGAAAAATTTAAAAACATAGTAAAAATTATCAACTAGAAGTAGGACGGTAATTTTGATAAAATAAAGTCGGGTTTAAATTAATGTAACGTGAAAAATCGATAAAATTATCAATTCGATTTAAATAAAGTTCTTTTTATGAACTTAAAAAATAATACAAATGAAGTATAGGAGTTTGGTTATGAAGACAACAATTAAAGAAGCTAAGAACCATATCGGCCAAGAAGTAACAATTGGTGCTTGGCTGCATAATAAACGTTCAAGCGGTAAGATTGCATTCTTACAACTTCGTGATGGCACAGGATTTATGCAAGGTGTCGTTGTAAAATCAGAAGTGGATGAAGATACTTTCGCTACTGCAAAAAATATTACTCAAGAATCTTCACTTTATGTGACAGGTACAATCACTGAAGATAATCGTTCAGATTTAGGATATGAAATGCAAGTGAAATCAATTGATATTATTCAAGAAGCACATGATTATCCAATTACACCTAAAAATCACGGTACAGAATTCTTAATGGACCATCGTCATTTATGGTTACGTTCAAAAAAACAACACGCAGTAATGAAAATTCGTAATGAAATCATACGTGCAACATACGAATTCTTCCATGAAACTGGTTTTGTTAAAATTGATCCGCCAATTTTAACAGCAAGCGCACCTGAAGGTACAAGTGAACTATTCCATACTAAATACTTTGATGAAGATGCTTTCTTATCTCAAAGTGGTCAATTATATCTTGAAGCTGCAGCTATGGCTTATGGAAAAGTATTTTCTTTCGGTCCAACTTTCCGTGCTGAAAAATCTAAAACACGCCGACACTTAATCGAATTCTGGATGATTGAAGGCGAAATGGCATTTTATGAACATGCTGACAGTTTAGAAGTTCAAGAACAATATGTTACACATGTAGTACAATCAGTACTTAAAAATTGTGAACTTGAATTGAAAATTTTAGATAGAGATACTTCTAAATTAGAAAAAGTAAAAACGCCGTTCCCACGTATCACTTATGATGATGCTATTGAATATTTAAAAGAACAAGGATTCGATGACATTGAGTGGGGCGAAGATTTTGGTGCTCCGCACGAAACAGCAATCGCGAATCATTATGATTTACCTGTTTTCATCACTAACTATCCTACTAAAATCAAACCATTCTATATGCAGCCAAACCCTGAAAATGAGGATACTGTATTATGTGCAGATTTAATTGCACCCGAAGGTTATGGTGAAATTATTGGTGGTTCTGAACGTATTAATGATTTAGATTTATTAGAAGAGCGTATTGAAGAACATCAATTAGATCGCGAAAGTTATAACTATTATTTAGATTTACGTCGTTACGGCTCAGTTCCGCACAGTGGATTTGGTCTGGGATTAGAACGAACAGTAGCATGGATTTCTGGTGTAGAACACGTTAGAGAAACAGCTCCATTCCCACGTCTATTGAACCGATTATACCCATAATATTAAATTGCCAACAGAAAATATATAATGGTCCAGTCAAATGATTTTTCTTTCTTTCATTCGGCTGGGCCTTTTCAAATAGAAAGGGGATATGGATTTGGATATAAATTTTTTGCGAAAACGTCCGATGGTTTTTAGAAGAGAATTACTAGATCATTATAGCGAACTAGGCTTAACAGAAACTGATTTAGTTATTTTAATGAAACTTATCTATGAGAATGAACATTCCAATAAGCAACCCTCAATTCAATATTTATGCCAGGGAACAACAATGAAAGAACGGGAAGTAACTGGTGTAATTCAACGATTAATACAACTTGATTTATTTAACCTAACTGTCCAAAAAGATGAAGAAGGTCGTTTTGCAGAATTTATGGATTTAGATGGATTTTATAATTCATTTAAAAAGATACTAGAAAAAGAAGCTTTAAATCAAAAAGAACAATCGGATGAAGAGACTTTTAAAGAACTTTTTCAATTTATCGAACAATCTTTTGGGCGTCCGCTTTCACCAATTGAAATTGATACTTTAAATCAATGGATTGATGTTGATAAACATGATATTTCAGTAATCCAAGCTGCAGTTAATGAGGCTTTGAGTCAGGAGAAAGTTAACTTTAAATACATCGATCGAATATTATTGAATTGGAAAAAGAACAATGTCAAAACAGTTGATGAATCTAAAAAAATCAGTCAACAATATCATGCACCTCAAATGAAACATACTGTAAAAAATATACCCAAATTCGATTGGTTAAACGAGGGGGACTCTTAAATGTTAAGCAAAAAGAAAGCATTGAGTATGATTGACGTCATCGCTGAAATGTTTCCAGATGCTGAGTGTGAATTAAAACATGACAATCCTTTTGAACTTACAATTGCGGTCTTGTTATCAGCTCAATGCACAGATGTTTTAGTCAACAAAGTAACGGCTAAGTTATTTCAAAAATATAAAACGCCGCAAGATTATATAAATGTAAGCCTCGAAGAACTTGAACAAGATATTCGTTCAATTGGGTTATATCGAAACAAAGCTAAAAATATTAAAAAACTATGCCACTCATTGATTGATAAATTTGATGGTAAAGTACCTCATGATCGAGCTGATTTAGAAAGTTTAGCTGGTGTAGGTCGAAAGACTGCAAATGTCGTAATGAGCGTGGCCTTTGGTGAACCTGCTTTAGCTGTAGATACACACGTTGAAAGAGTTTCCAAAAGACTAGGTATTTGCCGTTGGAAAGATAGCGTAAAAGAAGTTGAAAACAGACTTTGTTCTATTATACCTAAAGATAGATGGACCAAAAGTCATCATCAACTCATTTTCTTCGGGCGTTATCATTGTTTAGCTAGAGCACCGAAATGTGATATTTGTCCATTATTCAATGAATGTAGAGAAGGGCAAAAAAGGTTTAGACAGAAGATTAAAAAAGAAGCCGAAAAATCATAGGAGTTGTTAAATTTGATTACGAAATCAGACTTTGAAAAGCAAGAAGAATCCCTTGATCAACTTTCAAAAAATAAAAGACTGACTTCACAAGAAGGAAAAAGTCAGCTTGATGCTTATTTTTATTTACTACAAAGTTATTTCTGTGAAATCAATAATATATCTAGTATTGATTTTGATAGTCTCGACAATTATCCAATCGTTCCAATAAATTTTAAAGAACGCTTTGAATATATTAATGAACGTTGTCATCATTTCATGGGGTATCGACAAATGAAAACCTTAGCTTCTGAACTAATTAAAATGAATGCTGCCTATAAAACTAGACAAGCGCATCAAAAAAAATAAAAAGTGCAGTGCTAGAAAAATAATTCTAGCAACTGCACTTTTTTGTTATGATGCTTTATTATTGAAAATTGCATTAAGGTTAAAGAATTTAGTTAATGCATTTCCACTTTGTTGATTGTTGTTCCCGCTTTGTTGATTACTATTGTTTTGGCTATTATTACCTTGTTGGCTGCTTTGTCCAGAACTATTATTTGAACCGCTGTTACTACTGCTGCTACCACCATTTACAGCAGTACCATTACCATTAACTTTTCTGCCAGTAGTGTCGTTATCTGGGTGTCCAGCAACAGATAAATCTTCTTTACTTGATCCTTCAACAGAAGAAGGTTTTTGGAAATCTGCACCGTCACGAGGACTAATGTCTGACATTACATCTTCAAGTAAATATTGTGGATATTCTTGTTCACTATGACCAACAAATGAATTTTCACCATAATCTTTTACTTTATTGAAGCCCATCCAAACTGACATTGAATATTTAGGGGTGAAACCATTAATCCACACATCTTTAGCTGCATTATCAGGTAAGTTGTATTGTTGATATGTTTCACTGCCGTAAGTACCTGTACCAGTTTTGGCTGCTAGGTTAACACCTGAAACGCCGTGTCCATATGCAGAACCCCAAGCTTCAAATGTACCTTTCAAGACTTCTGACAGCATATATGCTGTGTAATCGTGCATAGCTCTGTGATGCTTCCAATCAAATTCAGTTGTTGCTCCATCTTGATCAACTACTTTAGTGATTGCGTGAGCTTGGTTGTATTCACCGCCATTAGCTAAAGCTGCGAATGCAGATGCTAAATCTGTAGGTGAGAATTCAGAAGATGAACCACCGAGTACTTCTGATGGACCAATTTCACTTTGATAGTTAAGGCCTACTTTTTTAGCAAAATTCTTAGGTGCATCGCCGCCAGCATCTTGTTTAGTTTGTTGCCAAGCTTTAAGTGCCGGGATGTTGAAACTTTGTCTCAATGCATCATATAACGATACAGTACCATGACTCTTCGTATCATAGTTTCGGAACGTCGTTCCGTCTACCATATATTCTGACTCATCTTGGATAGCATGGTTTGTAGCCCATTGCATATTTTCAATTGCAGGTCCATATGCTAAGAATGGTTTTAATGATGAGCCGGTAGGGTGAGCGTCTGTTGCTAAGTTTCTATCGACAACATCCTTGAAGTTTCTGCCGCCTGAAATAGCTACAAGTCCACCATTTTTACTATCTACAATTGTAGAACCGACTTGTTGGTCATCATTTTTATAATAATTACCATTGTTGATATGGTCTTGTAATGATTTTTGAACGCTAGAATCCATGTTAGTGTAAATTTTAACACCACTGTTCAAGATATCACCTAAATTTTTATCTTTATATTTAGGGTGAGCCATCAACTCAGTTTTAACAAAGTTCACATAAGAATCCATTTCTGAATCTTTATTATCAGCCTTGATCGAACGTTGTTCCGCATTACGCTTCACAAGATTTTTCTCGATAGGAGTATCTTGTGCTTTTTTCATTTCAGCTTCAGAAATTCTGTGATGATAATGCATTAAGTATAAGACTGTATCTTTACGTGATTCCGCTTCTTTAGGATGATCATATACGTTATACAAGTTTGGCACTTGAGGTAAACCAGCTAAATAAGCTTCTTCAGGTAAAGTTAAATCTTTCAAGTCTTTATCGAAGTAGTATTTCGCTGCTGCTTTAACACCATAAACACCGTCAGAATAGTAAATTTTATTCAAATAAATCTGGAAGATATCATCTTTACTATATTCTTGCTCTAAGCGATATGATAAGTACGCTTCTTGTGCTTTACGGCCAATTGATTTTTGGTCTGTTAAGAATGAACGTTTAACAACTTGTTGTGTTAAAGTAGATGCACCTTGTGAACCGAAGCCACCTGTAATGTTTTTACCGACAGCGCCGAATAAACGTTTATAGTCTAATGCGCCATGTTTGTAAAATCGGTTATCTTCAGTCGCTAATACTGCATCTTTCATGTGGGTTGGAACATCTTTCAAATCCACATGCGCTCGTCTCTGACCATTATCAAGCGTTTTAACTAAGTCACCGTTCTTATCATATATCTTAGCTGGAATAGGGTCTTGCAATTTCGCATCAGTAAAAGCAGGTGCTTTCCATGCGTAATATGCAAATAAAAGGACCCCAATCAGTGCTAAAACGATAAAGGCAATAAGTATAAAGCCAATAATCTTGATGATTGTCCTTTTAATACTCTTATTCTGTTTTTTACCGGACTTTCCATTTTTTGAATTGGAAGTCCCTTTTCTTTCCGTCATACGCGGTCCTCACTTTCATCTAATATCAACTTATCAACGGCTTTGAGATAATTCAAACGTGGTTGATACTGATAAGGAATATGGTAACCATTTTTTCTAATTTCTTCAACTGTAATTGATTTCTTTATTTCTTGTTGATACCTTTTCCAAAAATACTCAAATGGTACATATGGTAATAGATACACTTCATCCAAAGTTTTAAAACGTATAAGAAGAAAAGCGATACCTTTTTGTTCGTGCACTGCTTTCATATGCATGACTTGATGTTCATGTATATTTTGCAAAGGAAAAGAAGTTTTGTTTTTAGTTTCTTTTGCTTCGAAATCAATATAATAGCCATTATAAATTCCATTATAATCAGTTGTAGAAGGTGTTCGGAAATATGCTTCTTTGATGACTGCTTTACTGCGTTTTGGATAAGAAACGTCCACGATTTGGACTGGTGTCGGTTTCTTATGAATAACAGCTTTTCCTATCGAAAGGTAGTAATCATTCGTTAATTCTATTTCCTTTTCCAAAGTCATACCGCGACCACCATATTTGATTTTACTCGACATATGGTCATTTGTGCGTCCAACTTTAGTCTTATTTCTATTAAATGGTTTGCCATTTGGATAATTCATTATTTTCACCACACAATAGGTTTGTAAAACCGTAATCATTATACACAACTGACAGGTTTATGCAAATTCCGTGAACATATTTATATACTAAGAATAAAATAAGTTATTTGAAGCTCTTCAACTTATCCAATCATATATGTATATGTCATTAATTTTAACGTTATTTAGCATAATACACAAACTAAAGTCCATTACAACAAGGCTTAACCTGAATGACGTATCCTATTCATTATGATAAATTAAAGTAGCAGGGGGTTATAAATGATGTATAAAGTCGTTCAACAATTGATTCGATATACACAAATGATGAAAGACAGATATCAAAACGCACGTGAAGGCACTCAGTATTCTTTTCATAACGACGTTGTACCTTTTACGAAAGAAATTGATGCGCTAATTGACAAACTGAACAGTAAAGCAGAACTTATCGTTTCACTTCCTTATATGAATAAAATGAAATACCAAATCTTGATACAAAACCTTGAAACTTTATCTGTGGAATGCCACTATTCTGGTACAAGCAGAAAAGTTTTTATGGATAAACTTAAAAGTGTGAAATACGACTTGAATTATATAAAGGAAAGTGAAAAACAATATGGTTAAAACTGCTTATATAACAGGATATAAATCATATGAGCTCAATATTTTTAAGGAAAATGCACCAGAAATCAAATATTTAAAAGCATTTATAAAAAATAAGATTAAGTCTTTGGTTGAAGAAGGATTGGAATGGGTATTAATACAAGGGCAATTGGGCATCGAAATGTGGACAGCAGAAGTAGTTATATCACTAAAAGATGAATACCCGGATTTAAAATTAGGTATTATCACTCCTTTTGAAAATCATACTGAACGGTGGAATGAACAAAGCCAAATCCAGTATCAAAAAATTTTCGAAAAAGCAGATTTCACTGAATCTGTTCACCATGCTCCATATGAAGGGCCTTTTCAATTTAAACAAACTGATCAATTTATGTTAGACCATACAGATATAACAGTTTTGTTATATAATGAAGAACAGGAAGCGAGCCCAAAGTTCTTCAAGCGGATGTTAGTTGATTTTGCAGAACAAACAAATTATACTTGTGATATTGTAACATTTGATGAAATTAACGTTTTCATCAATGATTTGCAGTGGTCAGAAGAAGAAAGTTTCGAATGAGGTGGAGAAAAAAATGGCAGATGTATCTTTAAAGTTATCAGCAAAAGATATTTATGAAAAAGATTTCGAAAAAACTCTTGCCCGCGGCTATAGAAGGGAAGAGGTAGATGCATTCCTAGATGACATCATTGCAGACTATCAAAAAATGGCCGATTTAGATAGTGAAGTCGTTAAGTTAAATGAAGAAAATCACAAATTAAAAAAAGAACTTGAAGAATTGCGTTTACGTGTTGCAACTTCTAGACCACAAGAAAACAAGAATTTCTCATCAAATGCGAGTACGAATAATGTAGACATTTTAAAACGCATTTCTAATTTAGAAAAAGCAGTATTCGGTAAATAAAATCTTAAATAGATAAGTAATCAAAATCTGAATACTTTATCTATTTAAGATTGCCTTTACCATGCTTGATTAACCGTGTTATAATTTTAAAAGTGATATTTCGGGTAATCGCTATAGCGATATAGAGGAAAGTCCATGCTCACACAATCTGAGATTGATTGTAGTGTTCGTGCTTGATGAAACAATAAGTCAAGGCAATATGACGGCAGCGAAATAACCTAAGTTCTTAGAATAAGGTTAAAATAGCTTGAAAGTGCCACAGTGACGTAGCTTTTATAGAAATATAAAAGGTGGAACGCGGTAAACCCCTCGAGTGAGCAATCCAAATTTGGTAGGAGCACTTGTTTAGCGGAATTCAACGTATAAACGAGGAAATCACCGTACATGAATCGGTATTTCAGACAGATGGTTACCACCGGCGTACCAGTGCATACTAGTGCACGTGATGAGTACTAAGGTACAGAACATGGCTTACAGAGATATCATTACTAGTTTAGCTCTCCCGCGACGGAGAGCTTTTTTAATTTGATTTGAAAAAGCAGAAACATTCCACATAAGATACGAAAACTCTGCTACAATTGAAAAGGAAATATTATAGAGAAGGAAGGGAAAATGCGCATGTATCAATTATTAGCTGTGTGTCCCATGGGTCTTGAATCAGTAGTTTCTAAAGAAGTCAATGAACTTGGTTATGAAACTGAAGTCGAGAACGGCAGAATATTCTTTGAAGGTGATGAAAAAGCCATTGCGAAAAGTAATCTTTGGTTACGCACATCAGATAGAGTACGTATAGTAATAGGCCGCTTCAAAGCCACAACTTTCGAAGAATTATTTGAACAAACTAAAAATATACCTTGGGAAACAATCATCCCTGTAGACGGCAATTTCCCTGTGCAAGGTCGAAGTGTGAAATCTACATTACACAGTGTTCCTGATGTTCAAGCAATTGTTAAAAAAGCAATTGTAGAACGATTAAAAGAAGCATATTCACATAAAGGCTGGTTAGATGAAACTGGTCCTAAATATCCCGTTGAAGTTGCAATCCACAAAGATCAAGTATTATTAACGATTGACACTTCCGGATCAGGTTTGAATAAACGCGGTTATAGACTTGCTCAAGGTGAAGCACCTATCAAAGAGACACTTGCTGCAGCCTTAATTCGTTTAGCGAATTGGAACGGAAACACTCCATTAATCGATCCTTTCTGCGGTTCAGGTACAATAGCAATTGAAGCTTGCTTAATTGCGCAAAACATTGCCCCTGGATTTAACCGTTCGTTCGTTTCAGAAACTTGGGACATTATGCCAGAAGGACTTTACGACACATTACGTGATGAGGCAGATCAACAAGCTGATTACGATAAAGAAGTTGAAGTTTATGCATATGATATCGATCATGAAATGGTTGAAATCGCAAAACGAAACGCTGATGAAGTCGGTTTAGGCGAGGTTATCCATTTTGAAGTGAAAGATGTCAATACTTTAGATATCCATACTGACAAACCTATTGCACTTATAGGAAATCCGCCATATGGCGAACGTATCGGAGATCGTGAAGAAGTTGAAGAAATGTATCGTTATTTAGGTAAGTTAATGAAAGAACATCCAAATCTTTCAGAATACATTTTAACAAGCAATAAAGAATTTGAGTTTTTAACACAACGCAAAGCAACAAAACGCAGAAAATTATTCAATGGTTACATTGAATGTACGTATTACCAATATTGGGCAAACAAAAAATAAATACAACTGAATAGGAGGACTACTATTGAACCAAGAATTTAAACGCGGAATATTATATTCCTTAATAGCATATATTTTATGGGGCACTCTTCCTATTTACTGGTCGTTACTTAACGATATAGGTCCATTTGAAATACTTGCATACAGAATTATCTTATCTATGATATTCATGGTTGTTTTAATCTATGCGATGGGTAAATACACACAATTTATTAATAACATAAAGTTATTAACAGTGAAGCAGATTATTGCTTTAACTGCTGCTGGTTATATTATAACGATAAACTGGGGTACTTTTATTTGGGCTGTAAACAATAATCATGTCTTACAATCAAGCCTAGGTTATTATATTAATCCATTAGTCAGCATTCTTTTAGCGATGATATTCCTAAAAGAACGTTTTACTAAAATGGAATGGTTGGCCATTATATTTGCTGTTATCGGCGTATTATACATGACCATCAAAATAGGAGAATTTCCTATCGTTTCAATCATGCTTGCATTATCATTCGGTTTTTATGGTTTACTGAAAAAAATTGTACCAATAGATGCACTCAGCAGTATCACGTATGAGTGTATTGTAACCACACCTGCTGCTTTAATATATATCATTTATCTATGGACTACACATCAAACAACGGTCGGTTTTAATATGCCTACTTTCTGGTTATTATTTTCAGGTGCTATCACTGCAATACCACTTATCAGCTTTTCTGCAGGTGCACGGAGAATACCTTTATCTCTAATGGGTTTCATCCAGTATGTAGGACCTACTTTAATGTTTATTCTAGGTATTTTTGTTTATAAAGAAGCGTTTGATATTAATCAATTAATTACATTTATATTCATTTGGGCAGGTATTATAGTTTATTGTATCTCCCAATACGTTCAAATGAAAAAAGATAATAACCCTGCAACATAATGCATTAAAAGACACTTAAATCTCATCAATTATGATGAAAGAAATTTAAGTGTCTTTTTGATTTTGTTTAAGAAAGAATATTATCCTTTAGAGTCTGACGCTTTTGTTATACAATTAACACAACGTTATTAAAAAAGGGGAACAACATATATGTCTAGTACGAACCAATTAGATATTTTATATAAATTAAAAAAGGAAGTAGAAAAATCTAATCATGAAGATTTAGTACATATTATTAATCAAGTCATCAAGAAAGTATATTTAAATCAATTCACTTTGACTTTTGTAGGTCACTTTTCAGCCGGTAAATCTACTCTAATCAATTTATTATTAGAACAAGAAATTTTACCAAGTTCTCCTGTGCCGACAACAAGTAATACAGCGATTGTTTCGGTATCAGACGAAAGTGAAATTATTGCGAACTTAGAGGGACAAAAATATACAAAACTCAGTGATTATGAAGAAGTTAAACAATTAAACAGACAAAACGGGGATGTTGAATCTGTAGAAATAAAATTCGATTCTAATAAATTCAACAAAGGTTTCACTTTACAAGATACACCTGGAGTTGACTCAAATGTATCATTGCACCAAGCTTCTACAGAACAATTCATGTTCACAAGTAACATCGTATTTTATACTGTCGATTATAACCATGTACAATCTGCTATGAACTTTCAATTTATGAAACGACTTAATCATGCAGGGATTCCTGTTGTCTTTGTAATCAATCAAATTGATAAGCATAATGATGATGAATTATCATTTTCAGAGTTTAAACAAAATATTGATAATGCAATTAATGAATGGGATTTAGATATACTAAGAACATTCTATGTATCAAAATTTGATTATCCAGAAAACCAAATTAATGAACTGTCAGATTTCTTGGTTTATCAAGATAATCATCGAGAATCAATGGAAGATTATATTAAACGTATTACGGAATTTATTACTGATGATCAGCTTTCGTATATTCAATCTGAAATGCAAGATATATTAAGTATCTTAGATATTGAAGAAGCACAATTCGATCAAGCATATCTAAATTTCCAACAAAATAAATCAGTAAGTGAAGAAGCACAATTACTGAATGATCCTGAAAAATTAATGAATTATCTTAAATATCAACGTAAAAAAATTCTGGATAATGCTTATCTTATGCCCCATGAAATGCGAGAAAAAATAAGAGTGTATTTGGAGAGTAGGGTAAAGACTTTTAAAGTCGGAGGTCTATTTAACAAAAAGAAAAAAACCGAAGAAGAACGTCAGGCTCGTCTAGAAAACGTAATGTCTGAATTACAAGATTTAGTGAATCAACAAGTAAGACAGCCTATGCGTGAAGACATGTCATTCTTAACTAGATTCATTAATCAATCATCTGTAAGCAACGCTATTTTAAACCAGCATTATGAAATTCCAAAAACGTTGATTTCTGATTTGTATCAAGAACAGATGAGTATCAGTAATCAATATGTATTAAATTTCTGTGATGACGTAGTCAAAGCAATCCATAATTATGTGAAAAAAGATTCTAATCCGCTTTTAAAAGATGCAGTAAAATATGCAGAGTCACAAAACATTGAAGCAGAAGATGAATCTACTGATTATAGCGAATACGAAAAATATATCAAATTACGTGAATTGCAAGAATCTCTAGAAACACATAATTATCAACATTATTATATTCATTTAGACGACTCATTAGATAAGTTGATTGATCGTACTGAAATCAAATATACAAAAGAAGAATTAGAACAACCTGAACGAAAAGAAAAAGCGAACAAAACAACTCATAATGATAAAGAGGAAAATATTGATCTTTCTGTAATCAAGAAAGGTATTGAAATTATTGAACCAGTACCGCTTTTCCAACAAACAAAAGATGATTTGAATGCAGCAATCGAAAGAATGGATCAACAGATTGTGAAAATCGGCGTTTTTGGTACGTTCAGTGCTGGTAAAAGCAGTTTAATAAACGCGTTGCTTGGTGATAACTATCTTGTAAGTTCACCGAATCCGACAACAGCTGCTACAACAGAACTTTCTTATGGCGATTCAAGTGCGATTACATTAAAAAAAGAAGAGCAATTATTAGCAGAGTTAAATCAACTTGTAGAAACACAACAATTTCATTTTGATAATTTAAATGATTTTAAAGATACTGATACAACTGCTTTAAAAAACTCTTTGAAAAAGGAACAATTAGCTTTTGTAAACCAGTTAAATCACAATTAGAGTTATATCAAGATATGTTAAAAGATGGTCTTACTCACAATATTAATCAAGATGAAGTTAAAAAATGGAGTGCTGAAGATGCTTATGCTGCATTTGTCGAAACAGTTCATTTAAAATTACCTATTGATTGGCTTAAGAATAAAATTATCGTGGATTCTTTAGGTTTATATTCAAATAACCAAAGACATTCTAACGAAACTGAAAAGATTTTGACTTCTTCAGACTTAATTTTATATGTCAGCTACTTCAACCATTCATTTACGGATAATGACAAAGCCTTTATCGAGTATATGAAAGAAATGAATCAATTAAACGAAAACCAAACGTTCAAAATGATTATAAACGCTGTTGACTTAGCTGAATCCCAAAGTGATTTAGATGCTGTTGAAGATTATGTATCAGATGCTCTTGAACAAGTAAACATGCCTGCAGATATCTATTCTGTTTCCAGCAGACGTTCATTAAAAGAAGGCGATGAGGGCATAGATAAACTCAAAGAAAGTTTAGATTATTTTGCTTCTGTTGAATCTAAAGTAGTTTTACAACATCAAATGAAATCACAATTAGAACAAATCAGCAATTCCTTTGCTGAAATGTCTGAGGATTTCCAAAATAATCGTCAGGAAATGGAAAAACGCCAATCTAAAATACAAGAAATCAACCAGAAGGGTGCAATTCCAGAAACCACTTTATCAACAGCTAAACAACATGCTTATAACGAAGTAGAAGATCAAATTTATCACTTAAATGAACGCTTGAAACTTCAACTTTTTGATGAAGTCAGAACTGTATTTAATGCCCAAATGACTAAGAATAAAGATTTTGAAGATGAAAAACGCATTGCAGTAAAAACGTACTTAGAACAAATTCATGCAAGACTTTATATGGAACAAACATTAATAGCTGAGCGCATTAAAAAGTTCTTGAATCAACAATTAGAAGAGCAACTAGCTCCAGTGGTTAAACAATTAAATCAACTGCACATATTGATACATCCTCATTTTAATATCGATATGAATAAAGATGAAATTGATACTTTACACATTGATTTTGAGCAAATGTATCAATCGCTTCCAAAAAAATTGTCTAAGAAACGTTTATTACAACCAAAAGCACAAAAAGAAATCCAAGAAGACGTTACAATGAATACTGTAGAATTATTGCAAGATGATATTAATCTTTTACGTCAACAATTAGAACAACAAGTGAAGTTGATGGGCCAAACTGCTGAAAAACAAATAAAAGCAATATCAGATGAAATACATCAACAAGCTGAAGAATTGCTTAAAGTTAAGTTAGATACATCACTAATTAAGCAAATTGATTCAGCTCATGCAGAATTAAAATCAATTTTATAATTTAGAAAGAGGATAATTACATGAGTAATAGAGTATTGCTTGTAGATGGAATGGCGCTTTTATTTCGTCATTTCTATGCTACAAGTATCCATAACCAATTTATGAGAAATAGGGAAGGTACACCTACAAATGGTGTGCAAGGATTTGTCAGACATGTTTTTTCGGCTATCGATGACATTGATCCAACTCATATTGCTGTATGTTGGGATATGGGACAACAAACTTTCAGAAATGAAGTGTTTACAAGTTATAAACAACACCGTCCAGCGCCACCCGATGAACTTAAGCCGCAATTTGATTTAGTTAAGCAAATCTCAGAGGCATTAGGTTTTATAAATATAGGTGTGCAAAATTATGAAGCAGATGATGTAATAGGCACTTTAAGTAACAATTTATCAAAAGAAAATGAAATTTATATCGTTACTGGAGATAAAGATATTTTACAATGCATCAATCCAAATGTTCAAGTTTGGTTAACCAAAAAAGGATTTAATATCTATAATCGATATGATTTAAAACGATATCAAGAGGAATATAATTTAAATCCGCTTCAACTTATTGATATTAAAGCTTTTATGGGCGACAGTGCAGATGGCTACCCAGGCGTAAAGGGTATTGGTGAAAAAACTGCATTAAAATTGATTCAACAATACCAATCTGTTGAAAATGTTATAAATCATATTGATGAGTTAACACCTGGCCAGCAAAAGAAAATTATCAGCCACATGGATGATTTAAAATTGTCTAAACAACTTGCTGCCATCCATACTGAAGTTCCTTTAGATATAGATGCGTTATTTAACAAAATGAAATATCAAGTAGATTATATTAATGCTATACAAATTTGCGACGATAATGATTTAAAAGTTTCAAGCAAGTTTATCAATAGAGAATTCATGCCATTCTAAAATGAAAAACAGGAATGAACAAAACACATCATTGTGAGGTTTTGTTCATTCCTGTTTATTTTAATTGTTGATATAAAGCTTGTTGGGCATGGTGATTTGCCTCTTTATTTTGTGCACGAGGTATCCAATTAATCAAACATAAATCAAAGACTTTCATTTTTTTGGCTGCTTCCATTAGATAAGGTTTAAACTTTTCATTATTTGTAAAACCTTTTTCTAGACTATCTACAACAAGTTTTGAATCTGTTGAAACTAACGCAGTATCAATTTCCTGTTGTTCAGCACTTTCTAATGCAAAAATAAATGCTTCCCACTCAGCAGAATGATTATCTGTTGGTGAAATATCTTTCGTATATATTTGATGATTTGATTCCTCAACAATTACCACTGCAATTGATGCAGGTCCAGGGTTGCCTTTTACAGCAGCATCAAAAAATATTTTAGCCATATCTATCACCTCAATGTATCACTACATTTATCATTACCCTTTTATTAATATCCTTCATCTTTCGCTTGAATCTTACCGTTTCTATACATTGATTTTGCTAGATATCCAAAAGGTACGTTAAAAATAGTAGCTACAAGTTTTAAAATATAAGTAGTTATAAATATTTCAAAAACTGCATTACCAGGCAGTAAGCCGATGAAAGCAATACATACAAATAATGCTGTATCAATAATTGAACTCAAAATTGTACTTCCATAAGCTCTTATAATAAAAGTACGATCTGATTTAAATACTTTTTTGATTGCATTAAAGATAAACACATCAATATGCTGACCTATTATATATGCAATAATTGAACCTAACGCAATTCGAGGTACAATATTAAAAATTGTGCTCAAAGCTTTTTGAGACATATCTTCAGGGGCAGGAATGAAGTGTAAGGATAATTGCATTAATATAATCATTATTAATGACGAAGTGAATCCCATCCAAACAGCTCGTTTTGCCACTTTTCTACCATAGATATCATTTAAAATATCAGTTGCTAAATAAATAGATGCGAACATCACGTTACCCAAAGTTGCTGATATCGCAAATATATCAACCGTTTTAATAACTTGAATATTGGCTATAATTGTCCCCATAGCCACCCATGCTATTAAGCCTTGTTTACCGAACAATCTAAACATTGTTACCATTAAAGTAAAGGTTACTAGGAATGCGATAATCCCCATTATTTCATTAAAAAACATATTATTCCTCCTAAATTTTGATAATGCGGGTGTTTAGAAACCGCAAACTCAACCTATATATTCTATTAGATTTATTTACTGAATGCAATGTCTATTTCATTAATGATAGTTTCAATAGATGAACTCATTCTGCTCTCGTGATATAATGATGCTAAAATTAATCGTCTAGAAACTATAATCGTAAAAGTATCAATTAATAAGGGAGTGACGATTATTTTTACTAAATCAGAAAAAAAGGCGCTTGATTCTATTGATGAATTACTGAACACTTATTGCAAAAACTGTGAATTGAAACTATATAATCGAAAAGAACACGGCAAAACATATGCACATCACTTTTGCATTTATGAGTGTTCAGTAGGAAAACAAATCAAGCAATTTGGCAACGAATTACAATAACTGGAGGGAATATCGATGGAGATCGTTCGCATAGAACCGACACCAAGTCCTAATACTATGAAAGTAGTATTAAATAAACAAAGAGAGGACAATCAATCCTCCACATACACTGAAGTTAAAGAAGGACAGCCAGAATTTATTAATCACTTATTAGATTTAGAAGGTGTAAAATCAATATTTTACGTTATTGATTTCCTTGCGATAGATAAAACACCAAAAGCAGATTGGGAAGAAGTACTTCCAAAAATCACTGCTGTTTTAAATGACGATGCAGGAGCCGGAAAAACGGATGAACCTGTACCAGATGAACATTATGGCGAAATCAAAGCAGAAGTTTTAGTTTTCAAAGGTATTCCTTATCAAATTAAATTATCTACTACTGAAAAGGAAGAAAGAAAACAACTACCCGCTAAATTTGTGGATACTATGTTAGATGCACAAAAAGATGATGATAATGTTGTTTTCATGCGTAAATGGGAAGACTTAGGAACTCGATATGGCGATATAGATGATGTGATGTCAGAGGTTGAAGAAGAAATCATTGCACTTTATCCAACTGAAAAGTTAGATGAATTACTTAAAGAGGCATTACAAACAGAAATTGTAGTCCCTTCAACTCAATATCAACATGTAACACTTGATGAATTTAATCAAGCTGAAGATTGGAAAGCGCAACTTAGAATGTTGAAATCATTCCCAACGCCTACAAAAGCAGATTATCCACTGTTAGAAACAGCATTGGACCATCCGAAAGTACCTATCAGACGTGAAGCAGTTGTTTTAGCTAGTATGGTTGAAGATGAATCTGTTTTACCGTATCTTTACCAAGGATTAAATGATAAAAATCCTGGTGTAAGACGCACAGCAGGAGATGGGTTAAGTGATTTAGGATATAAGGAAGCACTGCCGGAAATGGAAAAAGCATTAGATGACCCACAAAAAATTGTACGTTGGCGTGCTGCAATGTTTATTTTTGATGAAGGCGGGGAGGCACAACTACCTGCTTTAAGAGCTCATGAAAATGATGATGCTTACGAAGTGAAATTACAAATTCAAATGGCTATTTCAAGAATTGAAAATGGAGACGAAGCATTAGGCTCTGTATGGAAACAAATAGCCAATCG
The DNA here is from genome assembly GCF_001618885.1 of Staphylococcus condimenti. Taxonomy (NCBI): domain Bacteria; kingdom Bacillati; phylum Bacillota; class Bacilli; order Caryophanales; family Staphylococcaceae; genus Staphylococcus; species Staphylococcus condimenti. The sequence continues at coordinate 405,646 of NZ_CP015114.1, forward strand.
AAATAAATAATTATATTTTTGAGAAATCAGTTGCATTACAAATGTTCAAAATTCATGTAAAATAAATTATAATAATTACAAGGAGTGGTTATGCATGAATGCATATGAAGCATATATGAAAGAGTTAGCACAAGGTATGAGAAGTGAATTAACTCAAAATGATTTTGAAAGTTTAGAATCAGCAGAATCTGTAAATGATTATATGAAAAACGTTGGAGAAGACGAAACAACTTTCGTAGTCATTAATTCTACTTGCGGATGTGCTGCTGGTTTAGCGCGCCCTGCAGCAGTTGCAGTCGCTGAACAAAATGACAAAAAACCAGATCATAAGGTTACTGTTTTTGCAGGTCAAGATAAAGAAGCTACACAAGCGATGAGAGAATTTATTCAACAAGTTCCATCCAGCCCTTCATACGCTTTATTCAAAGGTACTGAACTTAAACACTTTATGCCACGTGAATATATAGAAGGCAGAGATATTCAAGATATCTGCATGGATATTAAAGATATGTTTGACGAAAATTGCTAAGTTATCATATTAATATCATGTAATGGAAAGGGACAAATGACTTACAGAACATCATTTGTCCCTTTTTCTATAAAGATATCCATAAAAAGGAGGAGGCTTTTATGAATACGTTTGATGAAGCATACCATAGTTTGTGCAAAGAGATTCTCGAAATCGGAAATGAACGTGATGATCGTACACATACAGGAACAATTTCAAAATTCGGCCACCAATTAAGATTTGATTTATCAAAAGGATTTCCATTACTAACTACAAAAAAAGTTTCTTTTAAATTATTAGCTACTGAACTAGTTTGGTTTATAAAAGGAGATACAAACATTAAATATCTACTTCAATACAATAACAATATTTGGAACGAGTGGGCATTTGAAAAGTATATTCAATCAGAAGATTATACAGGTCCTGATATGACCAATTTTGGTCATCGTGCTTTACAAGATCCGGAGTTCAATGAACGTTATCAAGAAGAAATGGAAAAATTCAAAAAGAATATATTAAATGATGACGCGTTCGCTGAAAAACATGGAAACTTAGGAAATGTATATGGAAAACAATGGCGTGATTGGGTAGGTGCAGATGGTGAACATTATGACCAACTTGCTACTGTTATTGAACAAATTAAAAAACATCCAACTTCACGCAGACATATTGTATCTGCTTGGAACCCATCAGAAATTGATACAATGGCTTTACCGCCATGTCATACAATGTTTCAATTTTACGTACAAGATGGCAAATTAAGTTGTCAGCTTTACCAGAGAAGTGCAGATATTTTCTTAGGAGTACCTTTTAATATTGCGAGTTATAGTTTACTAACACATTTAGTAGCTAAAGAATGCGGTTTAGAAGTCGGAGAATTTGTTCACACATTTGGAGATGCACATATTTACTCAAATCATATAGATGCTATTCAAAAACAACTTTCAAGAGAAAGTTTTGAACCGCCGCAATTAAAAATCAATACAGATAAATCAATTTTTGATATTCAATATGAAGATTTAGAAATTGTAAATTATCAATCTCATCCTGGAATTAAAGCGCCTATCGCAGTATAACCAATTTCTCAATTTACAGAAAAACGAAAGGGGATCTTTTAATGACTTTATCAATCCTTGTAGCACATGATCAAAACAGGGTCATTGGGAAAGATAATCAATTACCTTGGCATTTGCCTAATGATTTGAAACACGTTAAAAAATTATCAACAGGTAATACACTTGTTATGGGTCGTAAAACTTATGAATCTATTGGAAAACCTCTTCCTAATCGCAGAAATGTAGTATTAACACGTAATTCTACTTTTCATCCTGAAGGTGTGGATGTTATTCATGATTTAGCTGAGATTTACGATTTACCAGGCCACGTCTTTATATTTGGAGGTCAAACCTTATTTGAAGAATTTATAGATAAAGTTGATGATATGTATATTACTGTTGTAGAAGATAAGTTTCAAGGTGATACATTCTTCCCGCCTTATACTTTTGAGAATTGGGAAGTAGAATCAGCAGTTAAAGGGGAACTAGATGAAAAAAATACAATTCCACATACATTTTTACATTTAGTTCGTAAGGATCAATAGGAGGGCTTTTATATGAGTAAAAAAATTGTTACAGATTCAACATCAGATTTACCTCAAGAATATTTAAAGGAACACGATATACATGTAGTTCCTTTAAATCTAACAATAGATGGCGAATCATATATCGATCAAATAGATGTTTCGTCTGAAGAGGTGATTCGCCTCATTGAAGATGATGCTGACATTAAGACAAGTCAGCCTCCTATTGGTAAATTTATCGAATTATATGATGAGTTAGGAAAAGATGGGTCTGAAATTATCAGCATCCATATGACATCTGGATTAAGCGGAACTTATCAAACTGCTTATCAAGCCAGCCAAATGACAGACTCAAATGTAACAGTAATTGATTCAAAATCTATTTCTTATGGCTTAGGTGCACAACTTGAACATATTGTTGAGTGGATTGATGAAGGATTTTCTACTGAAGAAATTGTGGAAAAAGTGGAACAACTACAGAGCAATATCAAAGTATATGTTGTTATTGGGCAATTAACACAATTAATCAAAGGCGGCCGTATTGGTAAAGCTAAAGGCATGATTGGTAATCTAATGAGATTAAAACCGACTGGTTCACTTGAAGATGGGCGCATTAATTTAATGCACAATCCCCGTACTCAAAAAGCAAGTCTGCAATTTATCAAAAAAGATTTAATGAAGTTCTTAGAAAATCATTCACTTAAGAAAGTAGGTCTCACTCATGCAAATGCTCTTGATTTTGTTGAAAAAGCAAAAGAGCAATTTGTAAATGGCGATAACCCTCCAGAATATATGGTTAACTTCACAACTCCTGTAATTTCTACACATACAGGACAAGGTGCACTTGGACTAACTTTTTTACGTTCTTAAAAAATACAGCTTTGTATATTATCCAAAGCAAACTAATAGAAAAATCTAAATATTCGTGGTAACTTAAGGATTAACTAGAAATCGAATGGAGGAATTATTTTGGCATATGCAACATTAGCCGGTGGCTGTTTCTGGTGCATGGTAAAACCGTTCACTTCGTATCCTGGCATTAAAAATATAGTTTCTGGATACAGTGGCGGACATGTAGAAAATCCAACTTATGAAGAAGTTTGTACAAACACAACAGGTCATGTAGAAGCAGTACAAATAGAATATGACCCGGAAGTCACTTCATTTGAAAATATTTTGGACGTTTATTTTAAAACTTTCGACCCTACTGATGACAAAGGACAATTTTTCGACCGTGGTGAAAGTTATGAACCAGTCATTTTTTATCATGATGAAGATCAAAAGAAAGCTGCTTTAGCTAAAATTCAAGAATTAAATGAACAAATGGTGTTTAATAAACCAGTTATCACTCCAGTTAAACCTTACAAAAATTTCTATCCTGCTGAAGGTTATCATCAAGATTATTATAAAAAGAATCCTATGCATTACGAACAATACCAAAAAGGTTCTGGACGAAAAGACTTTATAGAAAAACATTGGGGGAATCAAGATGCTTAAAAAAAATAAAGATGAACTAAACGATCTCGAATATCTTGTAACTCAAGAAAATGGAACTGAACCACCTTTTCAAAATGAATACTGGAATCATTTTGAAAAAGGAATCTATGTCGATAAATTATCAGGTAAGCCATTATTCACTTCAGAAGAAAAATTTGAATCTGACTGTGGTTGGCCAAGTTTTTCTAAAGCATTAAGTGATGATGAAGTGGTAGAACTTGTTGACAAATCATTTGGTATGGTAAGAACTGAAGTACGTTCAGAAGACAGTAATAGTCATTTAGGCCATGTATTTAATGATGGTCCAGCTGAAACTGGCGGTTTGAGATATTGCATTAACTCTGCTGCTGTCCAGTTTATTCCTTATGATAAATTAGAAGAACTTGGATACGGCGATTTAATTCCGCATTTCAAGGATTAAGGAGAGAAATAATTATGTTTAAAAAATTATTCGGTAAAGAAAACCAAGCAGATAAGCATATTGAAATTTATGCTCCTATTACAGGCAAATTTGTAGATATCGAAGATATCCCAGATCCAGTATTTGCTCAAAAAATGATGGGTGAAGGTTTTGGCATTGAACCAACTGAAGGTGTTGTTGTATCACCAATTGATGGCAAAGTAGATAATGTATTTCCTACTAGCCATGCTTTAGGTCTTAAAGCTGATAATGGATTAGAGTTATTACTTCACATTGGTTTAGATACAGTTCAATTAAACGGAGAAGGTTTTAAAGTATTGGTTGAAAGCGGTGACACTGTAAATGTGGGTGATCCGCTTGTAGAATTTGATTTAGATTTTATTAATCAAAATGCAAAATCAATTATTTCTCCAGTCATTATTACTAATACTGACCAAACAGAAAATATTGATATTCAAAAAAATGATCACTTAGAAAGAAATGAAACAAAAGTTATTGATGTGACGATGTCATAATGAAAGATTATTCTTTTTATCAATTTGCATTAACAGTACGAGGACGGCCAGATGCAAAAGGAAAGTTGGCAGAGCAAATCTTTGATGATTTGTCTTTTCCTAAACATGAGTCTGATTTTCACTCATTATCAGATTACATTGAAACTGAAGCGTCTATAAGTGAACCAATGTTTGTCTTTGACGACTTATACGAAGAATATCAAGAGTGGTTAAAATTTTAATACGTTTAAAAAGGATTGATGTTCGTGCATCAATCCTTTTTATTGTGCTTAAGATAATATTTCTTGATGATTACTATGTATTTGGTAAAATTAATTATCGTTTCATTTACTGAATTGGAGCGCAAAAGAACATATTTCTAGAAAGGAGACTTAAAGTTGGTTCAAAATCAAAATAATGAACAGTCTCAAAACCAAGAACAAAAAGACTTACATAACTCTCCGAAAATATTTAAAATTAAGCGTTGGAAATTTATCATTTTTTTAATAGCTATTATTTTAATAACTGTTATTTTAACAGTATTATCAACAATTGCTATTTCACATAAAATGAGCGGATTAGATGCAGATCAACGAAAATCTTTCAAAAAAGTAGAATCTGCGTACGGTACTTTAGCAAATGATTACTACAAGCATCAAAATCCAGATAAATTATCAGAAGCTGCCATCGACGGAATGGTCAAAGAATTAAAAGATCCATATTCTCAATATATGACGACTGACGAATCAAAATCATTTAATGAAGATGTTTCAGGTGATTTTGTAGGAATTGGTGCTGAAATGCAAGAACGAAATCATCAAATCAGTGTAACAAGCCCAATGAAAGGATCTCCGGCAGAAAAAGCTGGTTTAAAACCAAAAGATATCGTTAAAAAAGTTAATGGTAAATCCATTAAGGGAAAACCGCTTACAGATGTAGTTAAAATGGTACGCGGTAAAAAGGGTACAACTGTAACTCTAACGATTGAACGTGCACACCAAGAACATACACTTAAAATCAAGCGAGATAAAATTCATGTTAAAAGTGTTGAATACAAAAAAGAAGGGAATGTAGGTATTTTCACTATCAACAAATTCCAAGATAATACAGCATCCGAACTAAAAACAGGGATTAAAAAAGCACATAATGAGGGTGTGAGAAAAATTGTTCTCGGTTTAAGAAATAACCCTGGTGGCTTATTAAATGAAGCTGTAAAAATGTCGAATATTTTTATTGATAAAAATAAACCTGTAGTAAAACTACAAAAGGGTAATGAAACAGAAGTGGTGCGTGCACCAAGTGATCCTTTAAAAGAAGCTAAAGATATGCAAGTTTCTATTTTAGTTAATGAAGGTTCTGCGAGTGCTTCAGAAGTATTCACTGGAGCAATGAAAGATTATAAAAAAGCTAAAATTTACGGCGACAAAACTTTCGGTAAAGGTATTGTACAAACAACTAAAGAGTATAAAGATGGATCTCTACTCAAATATACTGAGATGAAATGGTTAACTCCGAAAGGTCACTATATACACGGTAAAGGTATTCAACCGGACGTTAAAATTTCTGCACCTAAATATCAGTCATTAAGCATGATTCCAGATGACAAGATATTAAAAGAGGGAGATAACAATAAAAATGTAAAATCAATTAAAATTGGTTTGAAAGCTTTGAATTATAATACTGGAACTGAAAATAATGATTTTGATGCTACTTTAAAATCAGCAGTTGAATCTTTCCAAAAAGACAATAAACTCGATGTAAATGGTACTTTTGATAAAGAAACCAATCGTAAATTCACTGAAAAATTAGTTGATAAATCTAGTAAAGATGATGAGGTTCTTAAAACTTTATTGAAAAAATTAAAATAAAGGGGCAAACCATATGATACGTACAGCTACACATAATGATTTAAAATCAATATCAGAGTTAACAGAAGATGCTAAGAAAATTATGCAACAAGATAATAATCCTCAATGGGATGAAAAATATCCATTAATTGAACATTTCGAGGAAGATATTGCAAATCAATCTTTGTTTGTACTAGAAGAAGAAAGTAAGATTTACGGTTATATAGTTATCGACCAAAATCAGTCGAAATGGTATGATGAACTTGAATGGCCTATTGATAGAAAAGGCGGTTACGTAATTCATAGGTTAGCAGGTTCACCGGATTATAAAGGGGCAGCAACCGCACTCTTTGATTTTGCTGTAAAACGTGCATTAGATCATGATATACATGTTCTTTTGACTGACACGTATGCAGTAAATCGTCGAGCACAAAACCTTTTTGAAAAATTCGGTTTTAAAAAAGTAGGCGAAGCTGATTTAGATTATCACCCTTTTGATAAAGAAGAACCTTTTTATGCATATTATAGAATTTTAGAAGAAGAATAGAGGTATAAAAAAATGACGAAAATTGCATTTACTGGCGGTGGTACGGTCGGTCATGTTTCAGTCAACTTAAGTTTGATTCCGATCGCCCAAGAAAGAGGATACGAAACTTTCTATGTAGGTTCTAAAAATGGTATTGAAAGAGAGATGATTGAATCACAACTTCCAGGAATTCAATATTTTCCAATTTCAAGTGGTAAGTTGCGTAGATACATTTCTGTAGAAAATATTAAAGATGTATTCAAAGTACTAAAAGGCATTTTAGATGCACGCAAAGTATTAAAAAAACAGAAACCTGATCTTCTTTTTTCAAAAGGCGGATTTGTATCTGTGCCTGTAGTAATTGCAGCACGTTCATTAAATATTCCTGTTGTAATTCATGAATCAGATATTACACCAGGTTTAGCTAATAAAATTTCTTTGAAATTTGCTAAAAAGATTTATACAACATTTGAAGATACTTTAAAATATTTGCCAAAAGACAAAGCCGATTTCGTAGGTGCCACTGTACGTGATGACTTAAAAGAAGGAAGTCGTGCAAATGGTTTTCAACTTACAGGGTTTAATGACGATAAAAAAGTGCTATTAGTAATGGGTGGTAGTTTAGGCAGTAAGAAAATAAATGAATTAATACGTCAAAACTTAGATACATTATTAAAAGAGTATCAAATCATTCATTTAACAGGCAGAGGATTAATGGATGAAACAATTCAACGAAAAGGATATAAGCAATTTGAATTTGTAACAGACGAATTGACAGATTTATTGGCAATAACTGATACAGTTGTCAGCAGAGCAGGTGCAAATGCTATTTATGAATTCTTAACGCTAAATATCCCTATGTTACTCATCCCATTAGGTTTAGATCAGTCACGCGGAGATCAAATTGACAATGCCAAAAACTTCCAAAATAAAGGTTATGCCAAAACATTACCTGAAGATCAAGCTGATACAGCTAATTTTATAGAATCTCTACATGCAATCGAATCTAATAGAAATAATATTGAAAAGCAAATGCATGAATATCATCAATTATTCACCAAAGAAGATTTACTTGATAAACTTTTAAAAGATACTAATCAAAAGGAAACGAGGGAAAGCTAATTGAGCCGAATTAAAAGGATTTCATTAATTTTGGTATTCACTTTAATATTCAGTGTTATTGCTGCTTTCCATCAAAGTAGAATCGGCAACTGGATTGATACCGAAGTCTATGATTTAATTTATGCATCGCATAGCGTAATTACAACAAGTATTTTTATGGGAGCAACTTGGGTTGGAGAAGTGTTTTCAATGATTTGTCTTTCACTATGTGTAGTCAGTTATTTATTATTACGTAAAATGAAAATTGATGCTTTATTCTTTGCAATTGTGATGGCAGTATCAAGTATTTCAAATCCGATAATGAAAAATACATTTGACCGAGAGCGCCCATCAAAATTACGTTTAGTTGAAATCGGCGGATATAGTTTCCCTAGCGGACACGCAATGGGCTCTACTTCATTTTTCGGAAGTATCATATTTATTGCATCTCGCTATTTGCATGGTACTCCAAGAGTCATGATGACATCATTCTGTATTTTTATGATTGCAATGATTTGTCTGTCTCGTATTTATTTAGGCGTTCATTATCCAACTGATATAATAGGCGGAATTACTGCTGGACTCATTTGTATCTTGACAGTCTCTGTATTTTTCAAAGGTAAGTTAAAACCAATTCGTTTCTAATTAAAATATGATTAAAGCATTCATGATAAATTCTCAATTGAGAAAGTTTCATGAATGCTTTTTTATTAATCAAAAAACCGATTTTGCTGATAAAAGCAAAATCGGTAAGTATGTCACGTTATGTATAACCATAACGTCAGTATTTACGGGCATATATAAAAGGGGATATGAAAATGACCAATACTATAAGAACGAAATTGTGGGGGGATGTCTCATTTGGTATTGATAATCATTTTCAATTACTATTATACATTAGTGAGAATGATTGTCAATTAGAAATATCCATTTTTTTAAATTTTCTTTTTTTTGATACAAGGACCACAAAAATGAATATCTTTAATAGCTATCTGCTTATTTAAATACTTGATATCTCGTTTGTGTTAAAATCTATTTTGAGGTGCTTACCATGACAAAAATTTTAATCGTAGAAGATGAACAAAATCTTGCACGTTTTATTGAATTAGAGTTGATACATGAAAATTATGAAGTTGATATTGAGAATGATGGCGCAGAAGGTTTGAAGACTGCACTTTCTAAAGAGTATGATTTATATTTATTAGATTTAATGCTTCCTCATATGGATGGTTTAGAAATATGCAGAAAAATTCGCGAAGTTAAATCAACGCCTATTATCATTATTACTGCTAAGGGTGATACATATGATAAAGTAGCAGGTTTAGACTACGGTGCAGATGATTATATTGTAAAACCATTCGATATTGAAGAATTATTGGCAAGAATACGTGCTACTCTGAGAAGGCAGCCTGTTAAAGATACAATTACAATTAAAGGTATTGAAATCGATAAGGCAGCTTTTCGTGTGACAATCGATGGACAAGAACTCGAACTTACAAAAACTGAATATGATTTATTACAATTGCTAACAGAAAATCTAAATCATGTTATGCAGCGTGAACAAATTTTAAATCATGTGTGGGGTTATGATAGTGAGGTTGAAACAAACGTTGTAGACGTCTACATTCGATACTTGCGAAATAAATTAAAACCTTTTAACAAGGAAAAAGTAATTGAAACTGTCCGCGGTGTCGGATATGTGATCAGACAATGAAACAACGAAAATTAAAAACACAATGGATGCTTGTTACAACGAGTATTACTTTTCTTATAATATTTATCTTTAGTCTTGTCATTATTTATTTCTTAAGTATTACATTACGCGATAATGAAATTAATGATGCGGAAAAAAGTGCTGATAATGTTTCTTCTTTATTAGCAACAAAATCATTGGAAAATGTTACACCCCTTGATTTAAATGCTTCATTGGGAAATTTCCAGAAAGTAATGTTATTTGATGAAGACGGCAAAAAAATAGCTGATACTTCAACTATGGGTGAATATATAAATGACACCAAACAAATAAAACCATCAAAATATCATAGTGTTTATGTTGTTCATTTAAAGAATGCAAATTTTTTAGTTGTTTCACATCCGATTGATACTGATAAGTTCCAAGGATATTCAGTAATTATCCATTCTCTTGCAAGTTATGACAGCGTTATGCATTCACTTGTTATATTGTCGGTATTGTTTGGAGTTATAGCAATTATAATAACATCTACAATCAGTTATATATTTTCTGCCCAAATTGCAAAACCAATTATCATAATGGCCAATAAAATGCGGAAAATCAGAAGAGATGGCTTCCAAGAGAAGTTGGAACTACCCACTAATTACGAGGAAACCAATGATTTGATTGATACATTTAATGATATGATGTTACAGATAGAAGAACTCTTTAATCAACAAACACAATTTGTAGAAGATGCATCTCACGAGTTACGAACACCTTTACAAATTATACAAGGCCATTTAAATCTAATTAAGCGATGGGGCAAAAAAGATCCTGAAATTTTGGAAGAATCCTTAAATATAACAATTGAAGAGATGAATCGTATTACGAAACTTGTAGAAGAATTACTAATGCTTACTAAAGAATCTACCTATAAAGACGCCAAAGATGTAGAGCCTGTCAATGTGAATAATGAGATTAAATCACGTATTAAATCCCTTAAGCAATTGCATCCTGACTATACTTTTACATTCAACCCATCCAACAAACCAATAATTTTAGATATTAATCGATATCAGTTAGAACAAGTATTATTGATTTTCTTAGATAACGCTATTAAATATGATATTCGAGATAAAAAAATTGATATTTCAACTAGTTTAAAAAACCGTCAAGCAACAATAGAAATTACAGATCATGGTGCTGGTATACCGAAAGAAGAATTAGATTTTATTTTTGATCGTTTTTATCGAGTTGATAAGTCACGTTCAAGACAGCAAGGCGGAAATGGACTAGGATTGTCAATTGCAAGCAAAATAGTAAGTTTATATAATGGATCGATTCAAGTTAAAAGTGAAGTGAATTCTTACACAACTTTCAGTATTACTTTCAATATTTAATAAATGTGCAACTTATTACCTAAATAATAATTATACTCAATTTGTTTACTTTGAAATTATAGTTTATATATGTTTACAAAGAGCCGTCATTACGGCTCTTTTTCTATGCGTCAATTGGTTATTCTCCCTTTAATTTGTGAAGATTTAATGATATTATTTATTTGTAAGCGTTTCAATATATTGTGGAGGGAGTAATATGACGAAAGACAAACAGGTAAGTGAAGCACCTGTAAATTTCGGAGCTAACTTAGGGGTTATCATAGATTTATATGATCAATATCTACAAGATCCAACTTCAGTCTCTGAAGATTTACAATTTTTATTTAGTACAATCAATAACGACAACAGAGAGGTAGCTGCGAGTCCTGCATCTAGTTCTAGCGATAGTACAATTAAACAAGTTATGCGTTTAGTTGATAACATCAGACAATACGGGCACTTGCAAGCAGATATTTATCCAGTCAATCGACCAGAACGTAAACACGTTCCTAAATTGACAATTGAAGATTTCAACCTTTCTAAAGATGATTTAGAAAAAATTTCTCCAGGAATAGTATCAGATCATTTTTCTGATATTTATGACAACGCATATGAAGCAATTAAACGTATGGAGAAACGTTATAAAGGACCAATTGCTTTTGAATACACACATATCAATAATAATACGGAGCGTACATGGCTCAAACGACGTATTGAAACGCCATATAAAGCAAATTTAAACAAAAACGAAAAAATTAATCTTTTCAAAACATTGGCACATGTAGAAGGGTTTGAAAAGTATCTTCATAAAAACTTCGTAGGAGCAAAACGTTTCTCTATTGAAGGTGTAGATACACTTGTACCGATGTTGCAACAAACATTAAGACGTGCAGCAAAAGAAGAAATTAAAAATATTCAAATTGGTATGGCTCACCGCGGTCGCTTAAATGTGTTAACACACGTTTTAGAAAAACCATATGAAATGATGATTTCTGAATTTATGCACACAGATCCAATGAAATTTTTACCTGAGGATGGAAGTCTGGAACTGACATCTGGTAATGCTTGGACAAGCGATGTTAAATACCATTTGGGCGGTATCAAAACAACTGATACTTATGGTACTGAACAACGTATTTCACTTGCAAACAACCCAAGTCACTTAGAAATCGTGGCACCTGTTGTATTAGGTAAAACTAGATCAGTTCAAGATGACACACATGAAGGCGGAAAAGTGCAAACTGATTTCAAAAAATCAATGCCTATTTTAATTCATGGTGATGCAGCTTATCCTGGACAAGGTATCAATTTCGAAGCTATGAATTTAGGCAACTTAAACGGATATTCTACTGGGGGCTCATTGCATATCATCACGAACAACCGTATTGGCTTTACAACTGAAGCTAAAGATGGACGTTCAACAACATATTCTACTGATGTAGCAAAAGGTTATGATATACCAATCATGCATGTTAACGCTGATAATGTTGAAGCTACAATTGAAGCAATTGATATAGCTATGGACTTCAGAAAAGAATTCCATAAAGATGTTGTCATTGATTTAGTAGGGTATCGTCGTTATGGTCACAACGAAATGGACGAACCGTCAATTACTAACCCAATTCCATACCATGCGATTCGTAAGCATTCTACTGTCGATAAGATTTATGGTGAACAACTTGTAGATGAAGGTGTCATTTCTAAAGAAGAAATGGACCAAGTTCTAGACGATGTTCAAAAAGAATTGCGTAATTCGCATGATAAAATTGATAAGAATGATAAAACTACAACAAAAGATATGTCTAAGCCTGAAGGTATTGATGAACCACTTAAACCAGATAAGACTAATGTATCTTATGAAGATCTTAAAACAATTAACGATGCTTTATTAACTTATCCAACTGGCTTTGAAGTATTGAAAAAATTAAACAAAGTTCTTGAAAAACGTAGAGAACCATTTGAAAAAGAAGATGGCTTAGTAGATTGGGCACAAGCTGAGCAATTAGCATTTGCTACAATCATGCAAAACGGCACACCAATCCGTTTAACAGGCCAAGATAGTGAACGTGGTACTTTCAGCCACAGACACGCAGTATTGCATAATCCAGACAACGGCGACGAATATATTCCATTACAAAATGTTCCGAACCAAAAAGCTTCATTTGATGTACACAACTCACCATTATCTGAAGCTGCGGTAGTAGGCTTTGAATATGGTTATAATGTAGAGAACAAGGGTACTATGAATATCTGGGAAGCACAATATGGTGACTTCGCAAATATGGCACAAATGATGTTTGACAACTTCTTATTCAGCAGTTATGCCAAATGGGGAGAACGTTCTGGATTGACACTATTCCTACCTCATTCATATGAAGGACAAGGACCTGAACATTCATCAGCAAGATTAGAACGTTTCTTACAATCTTCAGCTGAAAACAACTCAACAGTTGTTAACTTGTCAAGCAGTGCCAATTACTATCACTTGTTACGTGCGCAAGCAGCAAGCTTAGACACAGATGCTATGCGTCCGTTAGTAGTAATGTCACCAAAAAGTTTATTGAGAAATAAAACTGTTGCAGATACAATCGACAAATTTACAGAAGGTTACTTCAAACCTATTCTTCCTGAAGCACACGAAGAGAAAAAGGTTAAAAAACTTATTTTAGCTTCAGGTAAAGTATTTATCGACTTAAAAGAACGCTTGCAAAAAGAACCTGATGATTCTATTTTACTCGTTGCAGTAGAAAGATTATATCCATTCCCTGTTGAAGAGATCAGCGAAGTAATTAACTCACTTCCAAATCTTGAAACAATTGCTTGGGTTCAAGAAGAACCGCAAAACCAAGGTGCTTGGTCATTTGTATATCCTTACTTAAGTGACTTAGCAAGCGATAAATACGAATTACAATATAGTGGTCGTATTAAGCGTTCTGCACCAGCTGAAGGTGACGGCGAAAATCATAAACTTGTTCAAAACTCTATTATTGAAGAGAGTCTTAATAAAAATTAGGGGGAAATAGTATGTCTGAGATTACAGTTCCAGAGTTAGCAGAATCTATTACGGAAGGTACAATTGCTGAGTGGTTAAAAAATCCAGGTGACTCAGTAGATAAAGGTGAAGCAGTTGTTGAATTAGAAACTGATAAAGTAAATGTTGAGGTCGTTTCTGAAGAAGCAGGTGTAATTCAAGAATTATTAGCAGAAGCTGGAGATACAGTAGAAGTTGGGCAAGCAATTGCAACAGTTGGGGAAGGCAGCGGAAGCCCATCACAATCATCTTCTGAAGATAAAAAAGAAGATACTTCTTCTAAAGAAGACACTTCTAAATCAGAAGAAAAAACAGAAGAAAAATCACAACCAGCAGCATCAGAATCTTCTTCTAAAGAAGAAAGCAGTTCAAGCAGTGATCAACGCGTTAATGCAACACCTTCAGCACGTAAATATGCACGTGAAAAAGGTATTGATTTAAGCGAAGTTGAAGCTAAAAATTCTGATGTTGTTCGTAAAAACGATATTGATCGTAAACAACAAGGCGGACAATCAAACCAAGGTAGCCAAGCTTCTAAATCAGAGGCTCCTGCCAAAAAACAAAATCAAGAACCTACTAAACCAGTTGTACGTGAAAAAATGTCACGTCGTAAGCAAACAGCTGCTAAAAAATTATTAGAAGTATCTAATAACACTGCAATGCTTACAACATTCAATGAAGTAGATATGACAAATGTTATGAATTTACGTAAACGTAAAAAAGAACAATTTATCAAAGATCATGATGGAACAAAATTAGGATTTATGTCATTCTTCACTAAAGCAGCAGTTGCAGCATTGAAAAAATATCCTGCAGTTAACGCTGAAATCGATGGCGATGATATGATTACTAAACAATTCTATGATATTGGTATTGCTGTATCTACTGACAATGGATTAATTGTACCGTTCGTACGTGACTGTGATAAGAAAAACTTTGCTGAAATTGAAAGCTCAATCGCAGACTTAGCTGTTAAAGCACGTGATAATAAATTATCACTTGGTGATTTAATGAATGGTTCATTCACAATTACAAATGGTGGTATTTTCGGTTCAATGATGTCTACTCCAATCATTAACGGAAGCCAAGCTGCTATTTTAGGAATGCATTCAATCATCACTCGTCCAATCGCTATCGATAAAGACACTATTGAAAACCGTCCAATGATGTACTTAGCATTAAGCTATGACCACAGAATTATTGATGGTAAAGAAGCAGTTGGATTCTTGAAAACAATTAAAGATCTTATTGAAAATCCAGAAGATTTACTATTAGAATCTTAATCTTAAACTTAATAGATGTTATAAACGTTGATACGACGGCTTTTATAGTCGTCGTATTTTTATACATAAAACTGAATACAGCCAAATGGTATTAAAAAGATATTATAACTTTGCTCGTAGAATACAAAATTTATAAAAGGGAAGTTCAGAAGTTTAAATACTGAGCATAATTCAAGAAGAGCTTATTGTGAATATCGATTAATAATATACAACGTTTCAACAATATAAAATAAAAAACAGCGACAAAAAATTGTCGCTGTTTTAATATTTTGTCACATAACGTTATAAACGATTAATTCAATTACTGCTAATATTATAAAAACAATACACAGTACACCATAATGTGATTTTTTTAGCCTAGCATTTTCTTTAATTGTGCCAGTAAAATACATAATACCAGAATATGCGGCGACTAAAACTGTAATCGCAAAGAGTATCATAAAGTTTACCATGCTACTCATCTCCTTTATTTAGAGCAATACTCAATGTCCACTTTAATCTATTATATTACTATTATACCTTTAATTCTAAGGTTCTATTCAAATAATCATCTCATCATATAAAAATTAACTCAAATAAGTTATAATGATTAGGAAAACATATAAGAAGGTGTGGGGTATTATGGCAGGATTACGAAGTGTTACAGTTGGTACGCAAAATTTATCGGAAACCATCAATTTATTTCATGATGTTTTAGGCTTGAATTATGAAGAACAAAGTTCAAAAAATGCAGTTCGTTTTGGAGATGCTGATTTAAGTCCTGGTACACGAATCCATTTTATTGAAGTGCCAAATTATACAGCTGAAACAAATCAAGTACTCAGTTTTGGCCTGAGAACACCGACTGATTCAGGTCTAGAAGAATATCAAGAGATTTTAGATTCTCATGATATCAAGCACGGTGAGATAATTGAAATGAACAACCATAAGCATTTTGAGTTTAAAGACAATAATGGTCAGTTTATTGATATATATTCTAATGAACATAATAGTGGAGTCCCGTTAGGAATGCCATCAGAAAACAGTACTGTTAATCCGCTTCATCAAGTACAAGGTTTAGGTCCCGTCATTATACAAGTAAATGAATTATTGCTAACGACTTCAATTTTATCTCAAGTATTCGGCCTAGAACATTTTGCTGAATACGCACCTACAACTGATGCCGATTTTAAAGTACAAGTGTTCCGTTTAGGTGAAGGCGGATTAGGTGGGGAATTACACATCTTTGAAGCAGCAGAAAATATACCACTTCCTGAATACGGTGCAGTTGATCAAATTGAAATCAGTATCGATTCTAAAGAACAATATCGTAAAGCACTGCAACAATTAGAATCTATAGGTATTCCATACCAAACACTGAAACAAGATGATTCAGAATCACTTAGAATCACAGAAAATAGTGGTTTATCATTTATTTTTACACACGAAAAAGCTTAAAATTACCGAAGAAAGGAATGTTTGATATGATGTTACACGAAACATGGAAAGATAAAGAACCAATTAAGAAAGTAGAAGTAATTCACACAGACGCAAAGAAATTTACCGTTTCTGATATGCTGACAGTTGGAAAACAATATGATGTCATCAATGAAACTGAAGAATATTATCAAATCATTGATAATTCAGGAAAAGTCGGCGGTTATTACAAAGATTACTTTAAAGAAGTATAATTTAAAAATAATAATTATATAAAATAAAGAGACTAGGGCTTATTTCAATGCCCCGGTCTATTTTTTAGTATTCATAAAGGAGAATGAATGATGGAACAACACCAATACATTAACTCAGATCAGTCAGTATTCGGCGATGCTTATTCAATGATGCGATTGAATAAAAACATTTTACTAAAAGGCCCTACAGGTTCTGGTAAAACAAAATTAGCTGAAACATTAAGTGAAAAAGTCAATGTTCCAATGCACCAAGTAAACTGTTCTGTAGATTTAGATGCTGAAAGCTTACTAGGATTTAAAACAATTCAAACAAGTGCTGATGGTAATCAAGAAATTGTTTTTATAGATGGTCCTGTAATTCAAGCAATGAAAGAAGGGCACATTTTATATATTGATGAAATCAATATGGCAAAGCCAGAAACATTACCAATACTAAATGGTGTATTAGATTATCGTCGTAGTTTAACGAATCCATATACAGGAGAAGTCATCAAAGCAAAACCTGGATTTAATGTCATTGCTGCTATCAATGAAGGTTATGTTGGGACACTTCCAATGAATGAAGCTTTAAAAAACCGCTTTGTAGTCATCCAAGTTGACTATATTGATGGCGAAATTTTGAAACGCGTTATCAAAGAGCAAAGTTTATTAGAAGACGAGCAATTAATTTCTAAAATCATTGCATTTAATGAAGATTTACGCACTATGTCTAAACAAGGGCAAATATCAGAAGAAGCTGCAAGTATTCGTGCACTAATCGACTTAAGTGATTTAGCTACTGTAATGCCTATTGAACGTGCAGTTAAACGTGCAATTATTGATAAATTAGAAGATGAGCGTGAACAACAAGCAATAATCAATGCAATCGAATTGAATTTCTAGTGAGGGATAATTATGAGCAATCGATTTATCAAATTTAATGATGAAATCTTAGATGCTAAAAAAGTAATGATGCTGCAAGATTTAGCGCGCTTATTATTGAAAAATAATCAAACTCATGTAAAAATCCAAAAATTTCCTTACTATGACCCTATTAACAATGAACTCATTGCGAGTGTTTTTTGGACGCATCGTCCAAGTCAAATTGAGATTACAGGTTTGAAAACAGACGTACTGCTTGCAACTTATGGATATCAACTCATGGATGAATTTATTGTGAATGAAGTATTGGATAATACAGAATTCATACATCAAAGTTTCTTCCAACAAATTTTCAAGTTGCTTGAAGATATGCGCGTATTAAATGCAATTAAGCGCATTCGTCCAAGTATGAAAGAAGCGATCGAGATGAGGAAACAAATTCGTCTCAACTTTACAGAATCTCAAATTAACGTATATCGTACTAAAACAACATATACAGATTTAATTTTTTTATACTTGGAAAAATCTCTTTTAACAGAAGATTTTTACGATGTTCCATCAATACGTCCTGATTTAGATCCTATTATTCAAAATATGTATCTTTATTTACCGAATTTCTTTATGAATTATACTTCTGAAGATAATAAATATTTAGCCGAAAGAATTTGTTTTCAGTTGGATGAACTTTTAGATGAAGATATGCTAAATGAATACTATCATATCCCTCGTAAAGTATATAAAGAATTACAAGAACAAACTTTTGAAGATTTGAAACGAACAGATGCAAGTAATGTGGATGGTAATGACAGTTCATCTGAAGAAGATGATATAGCAACTGCAGAAGCTGAAACAAAAGCTGAGGATTCTAAATCTCAAGGCGGCGCATATTTGGAAATGGAATTACATGAAGGTGAAAATAGTGAAGCTGTGAGTGACAATGATACAGCGCGTGAAGGTGATGCCTCAGATGATATGACAGATATGACAGCTAAAAAAGGTAAAGGATCAAATGATACAATTGATAATCAAGAAGGCGGTCAAACAGGCGGCAATCAACCTTTTACTTTACGTGGTATAAATGAAAATGTTGAAATTAAATGGAATGTTCCTGAAATTTTACCAGAATACATTACAGAATATCACGAAGTGCATAAAGATGTGCAAATTGAAATTAAGGACTTAACACAAATTATTCAAAAAACTATCGATAGGGAACAAATTGATGCACGTTATAATTTAACAAAAGGACGACTGCAAAAAGACTTGATTAATTGGTTTATTGATGACCAATATAAAATGTTTTATAAAAAACAAGATTTAAGTCGTTCATTTGATGCTACATTTACTTTGCTTATAGATGCATCTGCGAGTATGTTCGATAAAATGGAAGAAACAATTAAAGGTGTTGTACTATTCCATGAAACATTAAAATCATTAAATGTTAAACATGAAATATTAGCATTCAATGAAGATGCCTTTGAAGCCGATGATGAAAAACAACCTAATATTATAGATGAAATTATTGATTACGATTATTCAACTATTTCAAAAGACAGTCCGCGTATTATGGCTTTAAAACCGCAAGATGATAATCGTGATGGAGTAGCGATACGTGTCGCGAGCGAACGACTCTTACAACGTCCACATCATCAACGTTTTCTAATTATCTTTTCAGATGGTGAACCATCTGCTTACAATTATGATCAAGATGGTATTATCGACACTTACGAGGCTGTAGAAGAAGCTAGAAAATATGGCTTAGAAGTCTTTAATGTATTTTTAAGTCAAGAACCAATTACTGAAGATATCGAAACAACAATCCACAATATTTATGGTCAATATTCATTATTTGTAGAAGGTGTTGAAAATCTGCCAAGTCAGTTGTCACCACTTCTAAAAAAATTGTTGCTGAAATCTGTATAAATGATACAATAATTAATTGTGATATGATTCTATGCACAGATAAGAATGATTATGAGAATTCTTATCTGTGTTTTACATTTTCTTATAATTATATTAGTATGCAGCTCTCAATAAAAAAACTTGAAACCAAGCGTTGTTAAACATTAACACGTTCGATTTTTAAATTTTCAGAAAGTTTATATAGATTTCTGAAAACCTGTATGCTAAAATTAAACAATATTATTTAAGACTTTATCGTAATAGAAGGAGCACATAAAAATGAATAAAAACACATGGATTATCGGGTTTACCTTGTTTGCTATTTTCTTTGGTGCCGGAAACCTTATTTTCCCACCTAATTTGGGTTTAGATAGCGGTCATTATTTCTGGCCAGCAATTCTAGCATTTGTCATAACAGGTATCGGATTGCCTTTATTAGGTGTGGTAGTAGGGGCTTTAGACAAAGAAGGATATATCGGATCTTTTAATAAAGTTTCACCTGTTTTTTCAGTAATTTTCTTAGTAGCAATCTACTTAACAATCGGACCGTTGTTCGCTATTCCGCGTACAGCTTCAACATCATTTGAAATGACAATCACACCAATTACACATAGTCATAGTCCCATCGGATTATTTATATTTACAGTAATCTATTTTGCAGTTGTACTATATTTATGTTTAAGTCCTGGTAAAATGGTTGATCGTATCGGTTCATTGTTAACACCAGTGCTATTAATTACAATTGTAGCTATGATTATCAAAGGCTTTGTAGATTTCGGCGGAAATCCTTCAAGTCCAGGATCAGAAGCTTATACTTCAAATCTTGCAGGTTTTGGACAAGGTTTCACTAATGGTTACTTAACAATGGATGCTATTGCAGCTATTGCCTTTTCTATGATTGTAGTCAATGCAGTTAAGTCAACAGGTATTACACATGCTAACCAAATTTTTAAACAAACAGCAATGGCTGGAGTGATTGCTGCTGCAGGTTTAATGTTCATCTATATTTCATTAGGATTTATTGGAAACCATATGGTGGTTTCAGCAGCAAAATTAAAAGAATTGACTGATGCAGATCAAAATATCGGTACTTATCTTTTAACAACAATTGCTAGCACAGGATATGGTGAATTCGGTAAATACTTATTGGGAATTATTGTTGCACTTGCATGTTTAACTACAGCTTGTGGACTTGTAGTGGCAGTAAGTCAATATTTCCATAGCATTATTCCTAAGATTTCTTACAAAACTTATGTAGTTGTATTTACTTTAATTAGTTTGGTACTTGCAAATATGGGATTGAACCAAGTTATCTCATTATCAGTTCCAGTATTAAGTATTTTATATCCAATCGGTATTACGACAGTATTGTTGATTTTAATGGCACGTTTTGTTCCAATGAAACCTATTGTGCAGCAATTTACAATCAGCGTTGTAACAATCGTTTCAATCATCAGTGTTGCAGTTGCAAATGGATGGATCCAATTGAATGTATGGAAAAACCTTCCTTTAGTTGAACACAGTTTAGAATGGTTCCCAATTGCAATTTTAGCTTTAATTATCGGCTATCTAATTAGTCTAGGGTTTAAAAACCAAAAACCAATCGTTTATGAAAAAGAATAATTATATCACTTAAAAAAGCTGGCTTTCTCAATGAAGGCCAGCTTTTAATTAATTATTTACATCAATATAGAGTAATTTGACTTTATCTTTTAATAGTTTTATATCAACTGGTGTATCGAACATAATTTCACCATCTATATCTATTTTAGTAGAAGGGTGTGTTTCCATTTTCATTTCATCCGTCGTGATTAATCTGATATTTTCCGTAATATCGTTCCATCTCAAACTATCTTTTACTTGGAAAAAGTCCTTAATCAAACTCATATTATGATTCTTGAAAATGAAGATGTTCATTTCACCATCACAAGGGGAAAGATCTTCTAGTGGAATTCTACTTCCTCCAACGTAGTTGCCATTAGCAATTAGTATCATAGAAGTTTCACCTGAATACTCCTCATTATTTGCTTTAATCGTATACTGATACGTTTCTGGGTTAGCGATTACTTTTAATGTTGTAAAAACATAACTGAATTTCCCTAAAATCCTTTTTTTGTTTGCATCTACATTTTCTGAGTTTTGAACCATCATACCGATTCCTGCAAAATTCAATGCATACGTATCATTTACTTTTAATACATCAAACGACTTGATTTTAGAATTTAATAATTCGTTTGCAGCTGCAGGTGTTCTAGGGGAGAGGTTAAGGGTCTTAGTAAAATCATTAAATGTTCCCCCAGGTATTATTCCGATCGGTATTTCTAAATCATTACGAGCTACACCATTTACCAATTCATTTACTGTACCATCTCCACCTAATACAAAGAAAACATCATAACTAATTCCGTTTTGTTTTTCTATTAAGTCATCACAAAATTTAGCAATATCTCCTTCTTCTTTGCTTAATTTCAAGGTTAAATCATCGCACATTTGAGTTAGACATTCAGTAACTTGACCTAAGGATTTATACAAGTTACCTTGTCCTGCTGCTTGATGATAAAATAGTATACCTTTATGAAAATGTTGAGCCATATCGTCGTACTCCTTTATTATCCGTTCTGTTATAAATACCCAATGAGCATATGTGCAAACAGAATCATGAACTACTCTACAAAAAAACGATTATCCTTAATTATAGGGATAACCGTATATATGATTGCTTATTGAATTTTATTATCTTTCATCGTTAGCAATCTTTCTTTCATATCACTTTCAAGATGTTGTAATTCTTTTTCTGCTTGTTGACGTTTTTCACGTCCTTCAGCTTGAATTTGCAATGTTTGCTCAACTGTTTCAATGATATTTTCATGTGTAGATTTTAATGTTTCAATATCAACAATTCCGCGTTCGTTTTCAACTGCTGTATCAACTGCATTTTGTTTTAAAAGCTCAGAATTAGCAGTGAGCAAGTCATTGGTTGTGTCTGTTACAGCACGTTGTGCTGACATTGCTTGTCTTTGTCTCATCAATGTTAAAGCAATTGCCATTTGATTTTTCCATAATGGAATACTTGTTAATATTGAACTTTGAATCTTTTCAGCCAAAGTTTGATTCACATTTTGAATCATACGAATTTGCGGGGCAGTTTGTAAAGATATTTGTCGTGATAGCTGTAAATCATATATGCGCTTATCCAATCTATCAGCAAATTGCTCTAAGTCTGCCACTTCTTGAATATCCATTTGATTTCCAGATTCATAAGCTTTTTTACGTTTTTCTGGCAATTCTTTTTCTAAAATATCTTGTTTCTTTTCTTGTGCAGCAGCAATATATAAATTCAATTCATCAAAATAATCTTTATTTTGATCATATAAACCATTCAATAATTGAATATCTCTATTTAATGAATCTTTGTGATTTGTCAATTCTATAGAAATACGATCTACTTGTGAACCGACAGATTGCATTCTTGAAAAAATCTCATTAGCTGATGCTTTAGCACGTTTAAAGATTTTTTTAATAAAAGAATCTTTGCCTTCTTTGAAATCATCTGGTTGTACTTCTTTCAATTTAAGCATTAATTGATTTAAAGTATCACCGATAGGGCCAGTGTCTTTAGATTTAACTTCACTCAACATTTTGTGAGAAAACTGAGACATACTAGATTGTGCATTAGAACCGAATTTCATCAATGAATCATAATTCAACGGCTCAATTTGATTAGCTAAATCATGGATTTTTTGTTGTTGTTCTGGTGTAAACTCTTTATTAGATTCTACTAAAGTTTGGTCTGTACTGATGTCATTTTCTAATTGTGGATGATTCGGTATATCTTTTTCATTCGGCATTTAAGTTTCTCCTTTCGCTTTTATTTACGATTTTGCTCTATTCTATTCATTTCCATTTCAACATCTAGACGATTATAATCATCTTCGTTCAATCTTTTCAAATCAGCAACCAGTGTGCGTTTTACTTCATCTAAGGTAATACGTGTTTGTTCTAATTTTTGTTTTTCTTCTTTTGATTTTCCAGGCATCCTTGAAAGGCGTGTATAGCTTTCAATTAAGTTCAGTGCATTATCTAAATGAGAATAAAAAAAGCTATCTACAATAAAAAATTTTTGTGGTTGTTGTTTCACTGTGAAATAAATAGTTCGTGCTAAACGATGAATTTCATTTACCTGTTTAAAATCTTTAATTGAACGAACATTTATGAAAGAACGCAGAAGTTTACGAATTTTAATTTGTGCATTTCCTAATTGATGACGCACAAAACGAAAATCTCTGCGAGTTAACCCGATTTCTTTTAAATATTGTTTAGATGTTAGCAATTGAGTCGGTACATATAGTGCAAAAAATGCTGCTATACCAATACCAAAATCATATATAAATGATATATCGAATGCATATAAACTTGTGACCCAAGCGACAATTGCAGCTGGAACTCCTATAAGCGTTCCATAAATTCGAGAAATGTAATATCTCAATTTACATCTTCCTTTTTAAATAGTTCTGAATCTTTTTAAAGATGAATCTATATCTAGTTGTTCTATTTTATAATCAGTTACTTTTGAAGCAGGGGAAGCTCCTTCAATGACAGCTTGAGTAAATTGTTCTAATTCATTCTCTTCACCTTGTGCAAATATTTCTACATATTGCTCAACATTTTGAACTGTTCCCACAATGTTATATTTTTGTGCAAGACGTTCGGTAAAATATCTGAATCCTACACCTTGAACTTGTCCAAACACTTGAATTTTTCTATGTTGCATAAGATCACCTCTTTTTTATATTATACGAATTTTTAGGGGAAAATCCTAATATTTACTACAACACTATAACTTTTGTTGCTCAGTTCACATTGCTTGAAATTATTTTTACGAAAGTTAAAATTAAATAGAAAAGTTTTTGACTGGAAGGGGATTTAGTCATGTGGACTGTAAATAAAATCAGAGCGGATTATGAAGGTTGGTGGTTGTTTGATGATTGGAGAGATTTAATCACTGAACAATATCAATTCTCTTCTTATGAAGATATGGTAAAAAAATATAAAGAATTAATTTGCTGGTCCAAATTAAAATATGACAATTTTGTAAAAGGAAAATATAACATTTACGCTTTTTACAATAATTGTGATATGAGATTTTGTGAGGATTGCGATGAAGATATGCAAATATTTTATAGTTTCATTGTTTTATGTAATGATGAAGTTTATTATGACCTTCCAATTATTGACTAATTAATTTTTACTATTTGTATTGCATTGGTAAGGCGAATAGACTATAATTGGTCTTAAGCAATAGTATTATTCCATATTGCAAAGAATATTTAGCTCAAACATATATAGAAACATACTGATAGCATTACTTTTGCATTTTCAGCAAGGGTGGTATCGTACGATTTATAAATTGTTGAGTCAATGACAGTTAATTATCCACCTGTAGCTTATACATAATACAGTTGAGAAGTGATTTTTAACAAAGAAAGATCTGCACAATACTTGCGATAAACAGAATCTGAATTTTTAAGTATTTTTTGTAATATGCGAATAACGCATATTGAATTTTAGTCTTGGAGGTTTCACAAATTATGAAACAAGGTACAGTTAAATGGTTCAACGCTGAAAAAGGATTCGGTTTTATCGAAGTTGAAGGAGAAAACGACGTATTCGTACACTTCTCAGCAATTAACCAAGAAGGTTACAAATCATTAGAAGAAGGTCAAGCAGTAGAATTTGAAGTAGTTGAAGGCGACCGCGGTCCTCAAGCTGCAAACGTTGTTAAACTATAATTAATAGATTACTTTTATTGATTATCACTTAAAACACTTTACGCTAGTAAAGTGTTTTTTATTTTGCCTTCAATACTACTAAACTCATAAGCAATTAAAAAACTGAGATAGCAAATTTTAAATCAACTATCTCAGTTTATCTATTCATTATTTAGTGTCGTTAATGATTAATTGTCGTAATGATTGACGTTTAATAACTTCTCTTGCTTTTCCATCCTTGATGAAGAATACTGATGGTTTCTGCATTTGATTATAATTTGAAGCCATAGAATAATGATACGCACCTGTTGAAAGAATAGCTAAATAATCTCCGCGATGAACAGATTCAGGGAGTTTAACATCACGTGCAATAATATCCCCAGATTCACATAGCTTACCAGATATCGTAACTGTATCGTTTGCAGGTTCTTCGCGATTTACAAGCAAAGCATCATACTTAGCTCCATATAATGCAGTACGAATATGATCGCTCATCCCTCCATCAATTGATACATATTTATTTACACCCGGTATTTCTTTGATTGTGCCTACTTCATATAAAGTAACACCTGCTTCGCCGACAATTGAACGTCCTGGCTCGATACCGATTGTTGGAAGAGGGTAGTTGTTTTTTTCAGCGATATCTTTTAATGCATCTGTAATTTCTTTAATACCTGTTTCAATTGGGAAACTTACATCACCTTCAACATAGTGAATACCAAATCCTCCGCCAATATTTAACAAATCAACTTCTAAATTTAAACCTTTTAGCCATTGAATTACAATATTGGAAGTTTCAATCATTGCGTCTGTACCTTCAATTTGTGAACCAATATGGAAGTGAATCCCTTTTAAATTTAAACGTTTGCTTGAATTAATATTTTGAATGGCTTTATCTGCAAGACCATGTTTAATAGAAAGACCAAATTTACTGTCTTCTTGACCAGTTTGGATAAACTCATGAGTATGTGCTTCAACGCCAGGGTTAACGCGTAAAACAACGTCTACAACATCAGAAGCATATTTATCGATTAATTCAATTTCCTCTAATGAATCAATAACAAAGTATCCAATTTTATTTTCTAAAGCATATTGGATTTCATGCTTTGTTTTATTGTTACCATGAAAATGGATATGCGATGGATTGTAGCCAGCTTCTAAAGCTGTATAAAGTTCACCTTCAGAAACAACATCTAAATCTAGACCTTCTTCTTGTACTAATTTCACCATTTGAATACATGTAAATGCTTTTGACGCATAAGAAATATTATAATCAATACCACTTTTGTCAAATGCTTCTTTATAGCGTCGCATTTGATTGCGGATTTGATCTTCATCATAAACAATAGTAGGCGTACCGAAACTTTGAGCAATCATTTTTAAGCTTGTGCCGCCCATTGTCAATTCGCCGTTTTTATATTCTACAACCATTTTATCTGATCTCCTTTATTAAAGAATCATGGTTTAGCGCGCTTAATTGCTCAGAATTCGCGCCGACCCCTTTAAACGTATATTCATCTATACGCATATCTTCATTATATAATACGACTTCGTCTTCTGCAGTAACTGAATCATCTACAGCTACAAACATATGACTCATCATCAACGCTTTAATCGGGTAGCGTTTACCATTGATTATAGCTTCATGTTTTGCTCTAGTTCGTAATACTCCATCTCCATATCCAACATCAACTACAGCAAGTTTTGTATGATCTTGTTCTACTTCATAAGCAAAACTATATCCGCAATATTTGCCTTTTTGAACATCTCTCACTTGAATAACATTTCCTTTAACAGTAAGCGATTGTTGAATTTGGTCTTCTGATAATTTGCTGTATGGACGAGAGCCATATAAAGCGATACCTACACGCCCATGTGTATGATTGGGTAAAAGCTGTTGATTTTCACGATAAAAAGCTGCACTATTTTGTGCATGTATTAATTCAAATTCGTATCCTTCTTCTAAAAGTGAATGAACAATATTCAACCATGCTTCTTTTTCAATCTCATATTCAGGTACATCAAATTCATCAGCATACCCAAAATGTGTCCAAATACCTGAAATTACCATTTTATCATCACTTTTATTTTGTTCATGATCTTGAAGTACTTCTTTAAATTCATCTAAATTTCGCAACCCAGAACGATGTAAAAGATTTTCAAATTCTAAATGTACATGAATACCTTTCAAATCTTCTTTATATTTATTATAGAAATTCAAAGAGGGGAGGGTCATATGAATTTCATTATTGCGCACTGTATCGAAATCATATACAGCATTCATTAAAAAGATAGTTGCTTTAGGCGCTATTTTTCTGATTCTAACTGCTTCTTTCAATGAAGTTGTGCTAAACGTATCAATACCAGCTTCTTGAAATGCTTTTACAGAAAATTCCAATCCATAGTTATAAGCATTGTTTTTAACAACTGCCATTAAATTTTGATTTGCTTTTACTTGTTTTGCATTATCAATAAATTTCTTTCTATCAACTGACCAAACTGCTGTCATATTTAACCCTCCTGACCATACTGAAACAATAAGTTCTCATAATAATCGGCAATACGAATAAGTTGGCTTTCATCGAAATTAAGTTTAGGTGTATGTAAACCATGAACCCAATCTTTTTCTTCATTTCGAATACCTACGAATGCGAAGTAACTTGGTGCAATTTGACTATAGAAACTAAAATCTTCACCAAATAAATAAGGCTTATCTAATTCCACCACTTCAAAATCTGCTTTATGCAATGCGTTTACAACTTGATCATGTAATTTTGGATCATTATAAGTAGGGGGATATCCTTCTTCAAACTTCACTTCACAATTAACGCCAAACAATAGTTGAACACTCTGTGCAATTTTAGTCATTTGATCTTTTACAATTTGTAAATCTTCAGTATCATACGTACGTATTGTACCTTCTAAGTAACCGTGGCTAGGGACTGTATTAATAGCTTCTCCAGCTTCAAATCGTCCAATATGCACAATGTTATATTGCAATCCATTAAGGTGGTATTGTTGAATTGTACTAACTTGATTTAATACATGCTGCAATCCTTCACCACAAGAAAGTCCTTGTTCTTTATTAGCTACATGACTTGATTGACCCTCTAGGAAAAATCTATATTCAGTAGCGCTTGCAGTGATTTCCTCATTAAGTATTGTAACTGTTCCTTCATCATTGAAAGGCATCACATGTATACCGAAAATGGCTTCAATAGGGTATTGCTCAAATGCGCCAGCTTTTATGAGGTGATTTGCACCACCGCCTGTTTCTTCTGCAGGTTGGAATATAAAAACAACATTATGAGGTAGCTCTCCTTTATCAGCCAATGATTTGCAACGTTTAACAAATAAAAGCAGAGCAGTCGTATGACCATCATGGCCGCAAGCATGCATGACGTTATCTTTACTACTTCTGAAATCAATTTCATTTTCTTCATGTATAGGTAGGGCGTCAATATCAGCTCTATAAGCGATAGTATGCTGGCTGTTTCCTTCTAAATAAGCAATTGCTCCTGTTTCTAATGGACGAGTATAAGGAACTCCGAGGGCTTCCAAAAATTCTATAATGTGTGCTGTAGTTTCAAACTCTTGAAAACTTAATTCGGGATTTTGATGTAAATGGCGACGATGTTCAATAACAAATTCTAATTCACTTTGAGTCATAATATCCTTCCTTTATTCACTATAATATGTATAAAAGGCGTATGTGCTACTCTATACAACGCACACAATACGCCTTTTTAATTAATCATAAAATTATATAAGTGTGATAAATCACTTAGTCATTCAACTTACGTAATGCTGAAACAATTTCACGTTTAGAGTCTTCAACTTCAGAAGTTTGTTTAATTACTTTTGCAGGTGTACCTGCAACTACAGCACCGGCAGGTACATCTTGGGTTACAATTGCACCTGCAGCTACAATTGAGCCTTCTCCAACTCTAACACCTTCAAGAATAACTGCATTAGCACCAATTAATACATTATCTTCAATGATAACAGGAGAGGCACTTGGCGGTTCAATTACGCCAGCTAACACTGCACCTGCGCCAACGTGGACATTTTTACCAGTAGTGGCACGTCCACCTAAAGTAGCATTCATATCAATCATTGTGCCTTCTCCAACAACAGCACCAATATTGATTGTAGCACCCATCATAACTACAGCACCATCTTCGATTACAGCATGTTCTCTGATAAATGCACCTGGTTCAATACGTGCATTTGTATTACGTAAATCTTTTAATGGAATAGCTGAATTACGACGATCCATTTCAATTTCTACTTCTTCAATATAGTTTTTATTGTCATTATAGAAATCTTCCCAATCAGAAGCTTCACAGAAAATCACTTTTGAATTTTCGCTTCCAAAAACTTTGAAATTGTCAGGGAAGGTAACTTGTCCTAATACACCATTTACATATACTTTAAGCGGTGTTGATTTCTTTGCATTACTAATATATTGAATAATTTCCTCAGCTGAAAAATCTTTAACCATTTAAATTCCATCTCCTCTGTTATTAATTATTAATGTTATCAAATGTATAATACCCTTTAGGTTTTGCAACCAATCGTTCCGCAGCTTTTAAAGCACCATTTGCAAAGATATCTTTGGATTGAGCACGGTGTGTTAATTCAATCGTTTCGTCAACGCCTGCAAATAACACATCATGTTCACCCACAATAGTGCCGCCGCGAATCGCACTGATTCCGATATCATCAGGTTGTCTTTTTTCATTTTTTTCATGTCTATCATATACAGGATTTACATTATCCTTTAATTCTTTAATGACATCATACAATTTAACAAGCGTACCACTTGGTGCATCTACCTTTTTGTTATGATGCGCTTCGATTAATTCGATATCATATCCTTCTAAAAGAGGAACTGCTACTTCTAATAATTTTGTCAGAACATGAATGCCGTAACTCATATTAGCACTGAAGAAAACAGGCATTTTATGACTTAATGATTCAAGTTTTTCAGTAATTTTTTCTTTTTCGCCTGTAGTAGCAACTACAAGCGGCAATTCAAAGTCTTCATCAAGAAGTGGCAACAATAATTCTGGGTTTGAAAAATCAATCGCAACATCTGCTGATTCAGCTTCACTAATATGGGCAAAAGCTGGATAAGGGTAGTCGTTATCTCTGTCAGGAACAATAATTCCTACTATTTCATGTCCTTGTTCTTCAGCAAGACGCGCTACACGTTGGTTCATTGCACCATATCCGATTAACAAAATCTTCATTATAGTTCACCTGCTTTATATTT
This sequence comes from Staphylococcus condimenti, assembly GCF_001618885.1. Classification (NCBI taxonomy): domain Bacteria; kingdom Bacillati; phylum Bacillota; class Bacilli; order Caryophanales; family Staphylococcaceae; genus Staphylococcus; species Staphylococcus condimenti. Next base: position 436,466 of record NZ_CP015114.1, read on the forward strand.
TGCATACGCTTCTTCTAATTGTTTACGATCAGATGATTCTAATGTGACTAGCGGTAGACGTACTTCATAATTCCCAAATCCTTCAACTGCAGTAAGTGCTTTAATCGGAATAGGATTCACGTCTACAGATAATGCATTCAATAATCTGCTGATTGGTTCAAAGTCTTTATCAATTGCTTCTCCACGTTTTGCTTTTTCATATAGCACTTGGAAATCTCCAGGTATCGCATTCGCAACAACTGAAATTACGCCGTTTCCGCCTTCAGCAAAATAACGTACAACATTATCATCATTACCGCTATACAATGAAAACTCTGATAAATCTAAACGCTCTTTCAATTTATTATGGTAATCAAAGTCATTTGTTGCATCTTTGATTGCTACAATAAATGGATTTTTAGCCAATTCAACCATTGTATCTACATCAATTGTCATATTAGTACGAGAAGGTACGTTATAAAGGATAACTGGTAAACCTACCGCATCTGCGATTGTAGTAAAATGAGCGATCAAACCGCGTTGACTCGTTTTATTATAATATGGTGTAATAAGCATAATTGCATCTGCACCGATTTCTTTTGCTCGTAATGATGCTTCTAATGATTTTTTAGTAGCATTCGTACCTGTACCTGCAATTACAGGAACACGTCCATCAACTTGTTTTACAACAGCTTTTAGTACTTCATCTTTTTCTTCATCGGATAATGTAGGATTTTCAGCTGTAGTACCATTTACAATTATAGATTGAATATTATTATCCAATAAATAATCAACATGTTTTTCAAGTGCTTCGTAATCAATTTCATTATTAGTGAATGGGGTAGTTAAAGCTACTCCAACTCCTTCAAATAAACGACTCATAATTAAGAAACTCCTTTCAATGATAAAACTTGTTCTAGAATTTGAACGGTATTCAATGCTGCACCTTTTAATAAATTGTCTGAAGTTACCCAAATATGGAATGTGTTATCTAATGAATCATCTTTACGGATACGACCAACGAATACTTCGTCTTTACCTGTAGAATTAATCGCTAATGGATACTCATTGTTTTCAGGATTATCTACAAGCACAACACGGTCATCTTTTTCAAATAACTCTTGGATTTCTTTAACAGTGGCAGGTTTGTCTAAAGTTACATCCATTTCAACACTATGACTATCTTGAACTGGTACACGTACACATGTAGCAGTTACTTTTAGTTCTGGTAAATTTAAAATTTTACGTGTTTCATCAATCATTTTTTGTTCTTCTTTTGTATATCCGTTTTCTAAGAAAACATCAATATGAGGAAGGACATTATTATAAATAGGGTGAGGGTAAGCTTTAGGCGCTTCACCTTTTTCACCATTTAATAAATCTTCTCTACCTGCTACACCAGAACCTGATACAGCTTGATATGTTGTATAAGCTACACGTTTTAATCCGAATTGATCTTCTAGTGGTTTTAATGGAACTACAGATTGAATTGTTGAACAGTTAGGATTAGCAATGATACCGCGTGTAAACTTCGGTTCATTTACTTCAGGAACAACTAAATCAATATCATCATGCATTCTCCATTGGCTAGAATTATCAATAACAATAGCACCTGCTTCTTCAAAAATAGGGGAGAAGTGTGCGCTTGTTCCGCCACCAGCACTCATTAATACATAATCAAAATGTTCGCTTGCCGCTTCATCTGTTAATTCTTGAACTGTATATGTTTCTCCTTGGAATTCAACTTTAGTGCCTGCAGATCTTGGTGATGAAAATAATACAAGTTCATCAAACGGGATATTTTTACGATCTACTGTTTCTAACATTTTTCTTCCTACTAAACCTGTTGCACCTACGATTGCTAATTTTGCCATATTTACTTCACTCCATTTTATTATTTAAAGGTGGAAAAGTTTTGCTTCCACTGTAATTTCTGAGTTGCTATAGAACGGATAAATTTAAATATCAAAAGTTTGATACAATTCTTCAACAGCACGTTCGCCATTTTTAGCATCAATAACATAAGAAATACTGATTTCTGATGTCGTCGTTTGATAAAAAGGAACGCCTGCATTAATAAGACTTATAAATGCTTTTGAAGCTACGCCAGACATATCTCTCATACCAGAACCGATTAAAGAAATTTTTGCATATTCATCATTTAATTTATAATCTAAAGCTTTATAACTTTCTGACAATTTTTCTAAAATACCTTTAATTTGTGTTAAGTCAGTATCTTTAATAGAGAAAGAAAGCTGCAGCCCATCTAGATTGACGATTTGAGAAATCATATCAACATTTACTTGTCCTTCTTCTAATTCTGAAAATAAATCTGTCATTAATTGGTTATCTGAAAGAGGATAGCTGATTGTAACGTGCATCATATGTGTATCTAATGCAACACCGGTTACTGCTTTCTTTTCTAAAATTTCTGTTTGTGACATAATCCACGTTCCTTTCACATTTGATAATGTTCTTCCTAAATACAATGGAATGTTGTAATTATTTGCTAACTCTACACTGCGAGTTTCTAATACACCTGCACCTAATGCGCTCATTTCCATCATTTCTTCATAAGAAACAACGCTGAGTCGTTTTGCATCTTTATAGACACGCGGGTCTGTTGCATAAACACCATCAACATCAGTATAGATTTCACAAGGTGTATTGTTTGCGGCCGCTAAGGCTACAGCAGTTGTATCGGATCCGCCGCGTCCTAATGTTGTAATTTCAAACTCATCATTAATACCTTGGAATCCTGCTACAACTAAAACGTCATTTTTTTCAAAAGCTTTATCAAATGTTTCAGGATTGATTTCAGCGATTCTACTTTTCAAATGATGACCTACTGTTTTAATTCCGGCTTGATAACCTGTCATTGCTTTTGCATTGACCCCAATGTCATTTAAAATCATCGACAGATATGAAACTGTTTGCTGCTCACCAGTTGTAAGTAATAGGGCAAGTTCTTGTTGTTTTGGTTCAGCTGTTAATGCAGCAACATTTTCCATGAGTTGATCAGTTGTTTTCCCCATAGCGCTGACCACTACAATTAATTGTTCGTCATTCTCTATTCTATTTTTCAGCATTTCAGCAATATTTCTAATTTTCGTAAAATCACTGACCGACGAACCGCCGAATTTTAAAACACTTCTCTTCATTTCTTAAATGTCCTCCTCGAAAATAGGGGAGAATCACATATATAAAAAAGCAAGTCCGGAATGCGAACTTGCTCGTAGTTTTATATACAAGTGATGCACTCCATTATTTGGTAATAATGACAGACTTTTAGCTCTTAACCTGAAAGTCCAATAACCATAACTCGCCTTTATGATTACTTCGGCATCTCACCCTTTCTTTGCCGACTGTAAGCAGACAGTTAATACGACAAATACTTATGATTGATGCGCCTCATCAAAATAGTTATTCAATTAGTATGTCTCACATTATACATAGTTAGATTTAAGATGTAAACCAGAAATTTAAGATTTTTAAAAATTTACTGAAAAAAACCTCAATTCTGAATCCTATTTACTAAATATGTGTAAATACTACAAAAGTAGGGCGTATATACATTTCGCATTCATCCTTACCTTGCTAAAAACATTATAACCTAAATCAAAACATTAAAACATAGAAAAAAGGTTGGAATTAAATCCCAACCTTTATCAATGAATAAATTAACTTAACACACCAGTTTCTTTAAGATATTCTTCATAACTGATTTCTTTAGAAACAGCACCTTTTGGATTAAGATCAATCACTCGATTTGCGATTGTATTAATAAATTCAAAGTCATGAGACGTGAAAATAATTGAACCTTTAAATGATTTTAATCCATCATTCACTGCAGTAATACTTTCTAAGTCTAAGTGGTTTGTAGGTTCATCCATTAAAAGTACATTAGCACTTGAAAGCATCATTTTACTTAACATACAACGTACTTTTTCGCCCCCAGATAACACACTAGCTTTTTTCTTAACTTCTTCGCCGCTAAATAGCATACGTCCTAAGAAGCCGCGTAAGAATGTTTCAGTTTGCTCATCTTCAGGAGCATATTGGCGTAACCAATCAACTAATGTCATATCAACACCATCAAAATAAGCTGAGTTATCTTTAGGGAAATATGTTTGTGAAGTCGTTACACCCCATTTAACTGTACCTTCGTCCGGTTCCATTTCACCAGCTAAAATTTTCAATAATGTTGTTTTAGCGATTTCGCTATCACCGACTAAAACTGCTTTATCATTAGGATCCATTGTAAATGAAATATTGTCGAGTACTTTTTCGCCATCAATTGTTTTAGAAACATTTTCAACGAATAATAAATCATTACCAATTTCACGTTCTGGTGTAAATTTAACAAATGGATAACGACGTGAAGAAGGTTGAATATCGTCTAATTCAATTTTTTCTAATTGTTTCTTACGGCTTGTTGCTTGTTTAGATTTAGATGCGTTAGCAGAGAAACGTGCAACGAACTCTTGCAATTCTTTAATCTTTTCTTCTTTTTTCTTATTTTGTTCTTGCGCCATTTTTTGAGCTAGTTGGCTTGATTGATACCAGAAATCGTAATTTCCGACATACACTTGGATTTTGCCGAAATCTAAGTCAGCAATATGTGTACATACATTATTTAAAAAATGACGGTCATGAGATACAACAATAACTGTGTTTTCAAAATTGATTAAGAAATCTTCTAACCAGCTGATTGCAGGAATATCTAAACCGTTAGTAGGCTCATCCAGTAATAAAACATCTGGGTCGCCGAATAAACTTTGGGCTAATAACACTTTAATTTTTTGATTGTTTTCAAGTTCAGACATTTTCTTATCATGCAATTCAGCAGGAATACCCAAACCAGAAAGAAGTGTAGCAGCATCGGCTTCAGCGTTCCAACCGTTCATTTCTGCAAATTCGCCTTCAAGTTCAGCAGCACGAATACCATCTTCATCGCTGAAATCTGGTTTCATATAAATTTCATCTTTTTCTTTCATCACTTCAAATAAACGTTCATGACCTTTGATAACAACATCTAGAACACGTTCGTCTTCATAAGCAAAGTGATCTTGTTTTAAAATTGCTAATCTTTCATTTTTCCCCATAGAAACATGACCAGTTTGTGAATCTAACTCGCCTGAAAGTATTTTTAAAAATGTAGATTTACCAGCACCATTTGCACCGATTAAACCATAGCAATTACCTTCTGTAAATTTGATATTTACATCTTCAAATAATTTGCGATCACCAAATCGCAAGCTCACATCAGTAACTTGTAACATGAATTTCCTCCATTAATTGATATTTCTAACGCATGAATTATACCACAGATAAGCAATTCTTTCGATGGACTATGTTTTTGACGTGTTTCTTCATTGTAAATAAAGTAAAAGTGATGCTATTTTTGTTGTAACTGTAATTCTATTACTTACTCATGTTATAATATTTCTAATACTGAAAGACAAAGGAGTTTATATGGCTATAAGAGATAATGATATTATCGGATCAATAGAATTTCTCAAAGTTGTAGGGTTAAATGGTTCTACTTATGAATTGGAAGGCCCAAACGGCGAAAAAGTGAAATTAAATCAATCCGAAGTTGACGAAGATGATCAATTGGAAATTGGTGAAGAGTATAGTTTCTTCATTTATCCAAACCGTTCAGGCGAACTTTTCGCAACACAAAATATGCCTGATATTACAACAAGTAAATATGATTATGTAAAAGTATTAAAAACAGACAGAGATGGTGCTAAAGTAGATGCCGGATTGCCGAGAGAGGTATTAATTCCTTGGGAAGATCTACCGAAAGTAAAATCGTTATGGCCGCAAAATGGTGATTATGTCTTGGCAACACTTCGTATTGATAGTGAAAAACAAATGTTTGCACGATTAGCCTCTGAAACAATAGTCAGTCAAATGTTCACTCCAGTTCATAATGATGAGTTACAAAACAAAATAATTGAAGCTCGTCCGTATCGTGTATTAAAAGTGGGCAGTTTCTTATTATCCAAAGATGGGTATAAAATCTTCGTTCACGAAACAGAACGTAAATCAGAACCAAGATTAGGCGAACTTGTAGAAGTACGTATCATCGGTCACAATGAGAAAGGTGAATTAAATGGTTCATTTTTACCGTTAGCTCATGAGCGTCTTGATGATGATGGACAAGTTGTTTTTGATTTACTTGTAGAATATGATGGAGAGTTACCATTTTGGGATAAATCGAGTCCTGAAGCAATCAAAGAAGTGTTTAATATGAGCAAGGGTTCATTCAAACGCGCTATAGGCCATCTTTATAAAAAGAAAATTATTGATATCGAAACTGGTAAAATACGTTTAACTAAAAAAGGGGAAGCTATTGCAGCTTCTGAGAATAACTAATTAGATACAAATATTTAATCAACTAGGGTGTTTAGCCCTAGTTTTTTTATTTTCATTTGTAACACAGCTGTAAAAAATAAAGCAAAATCAAATTTTATACTACAAAATCTCTTCATTTTTTCTCACATCTAAATCTTTTTCTAAAATCTTCCAAAAAAATATTCACTAATTTTCCATTGAGCAATTATGAACTTAATATTAAAGCATTATTAAAACGTTGTCATATCAGGGTTTTAAATACGATTGTTAACTTTGTAAAGATTGTAAATAATTTCACTGTTACCATTAATGATTTATTTACAATTCCTCTATTTTCAATTAACAAAGCGCATGTAATATATGAGTTGAAAGTAATTACATACAGCTTGAGCAAACAAAAAATTCACAAAGCTCAAATGTTTATTTTTAGGAGGATTTCTTACAATGAAAAAGTGGCAAGTATTAGGAACTACAGTAATTGGTGCTTCATTATTATTAGGTGCATGTGGCAACGGCGGTAACGGCGGCGGAGACAGCAAGGAAAGTGACGCTAAAGGAGAAGTTAAAGGTGACGGTTCTTCAACTGTAGGACCAATTGTCGAGATTTTAAATGAGAAATTTAATAAAAAATATCCAAACATTACAGTTTCATCTGCAACATCAGGTACTGGTGGCGGATTCGAAAAATTCATCGCTGGCGAAACAGACTTCTCAAATGCATCACGTCCTATTAAACCAGAAGAGAAAAAGAAATTGGAAGATAAAAATGTTAAATTCAGTGCCTTCAAGATCGCTCAAGACGGTGTAACAATCGCAGTTAACAAAGACAATGATTTCGTTAAAGAATTAACAATTGATGATTTGAAAAAAATCTACTCTGGACAAGCTAAAACTTGGAAAGACGTTAATCCTAAATATCCTTCAAAAGAAATCAAAGCATTCTCACCTGACCAATCTCATGGTACTTATGATTTCTTCAGTGAAGAAGTAATGGATAAAGGTGATATCAAAGCTGAGAAAAATGCAGATACTAACGTAATCGTTCAATCTGTTACTAACAACAAAGAAGGTATTGGTTACTTCGGTTATAACTTCTACGAACAAAATAAAGATAAGTTGAAAGAAGTTAAAATCAAAGGTAAAGATGGTAAAGCAATTGCACCAACTAAGAAAACAATCCAAGATTCTTCATACGCTTTAAGTCGTCCATTATACATCTACACTAACGACAAAAAACTAAAAGATAACAAAGCATTTAATACATTTATGAAGTTTGTACTTGAAGATAAAGGTAAATCAGCTGAAAAAGCTGGATATGTAGCACTTCCTAAAAAAGACTATGATGACCAACTTAAAAAGTTAAAAGATTTAACTAAATAATCACAGCAACACTCAAGTTGAACATCACTTTGCAGTTAGAGGCTTTAAACCTCTTTCACATATGTACTTGTCCACCCGAGCTGTGTCTCGGGTGTACTTATTTCATTGAAAAACAACTCTATTAAAACTTATTAATTATTCCAAGGGAAGGAAGAAGGGAATTATGAAATCTCAAGGATCTATCAGAGAGATGATCGCAAATAACCAAAGGAAAAAAAGAGGGATAAGTGATAAATTAGTACCTATCATTTTAGCTATAATCGCTATTATTTCAATCTTAACTACAATAGGTATTTTAGTCACACTCTTAACTGAAACAATCACATTCTTTACACGTGTTTCACTTACTGAATTCTTATTCACTAAAGAATGGAATCCATTCTCATCATCACCGAAATACGGAATTTGGGCCTTAATTTTAGGTACATTGAAAGTAACGTTTATTGCAACAATTTTTGCAGTACCTGTTGGATTAGGCGCAGCAATTTACTTAAGCGAATATGCTTCAAAGCGTATGCGCAGTATCATTAAACCTATCTTAGAAATCTTAGCTGGTATTCCAACTATTGTTTTCGGTTTCTTTGCATTAACGTTTGTAACTCCAACGTTGAGACACCTTTTCCCAGATTTAGGAAGTTTCAACTCTATAAGTCCAGGATTGGTTGTCGGTGTTATGATTATTCCACTTATTACAAGTATGAGTGAAGATGCTATGGCATCAGTTCCAAACAAAATCAGAGAAGGTGCATTAGGTTTAGGTGCAACAAAATTTGAAGTGTCATTAAAAGTAGTATTACCTGCTGCAATTTCAGGTATCGTTGCTTCAATTGTTCTTGCAATTTCAAGAGCAATTGGTGAAACAATGATTGTATCATTAGCTGCTGGTAGTACACCAGATTCGTCATTCAGCTTAACGGGTTCAATCCAAACAATGACAGGTTATATTGTTCAGGTTGCAACTGGTGACGCAACGTTCGGTTCAGATATTTATTACAGTATTTATGCAGTAGGGTTCACACTCTTCCTCTTTACACTTGTAATGAATTTAATTTCACAATGGATTTCAAAACGTTTCAGAGAGGAGTATTAAGATGGCGACTACAGCATCATCAAATCCAAAAGAAACACATGCACTTGTGGATCAAAATAAAGTCGAAAAAAATATTTCTAGTAGAATTACAAAAAACAAAATTCTTAAATGGGTATTCTTTGGTTGTACATTAATTGGATTACTCGTTTTAGCAACATTATTACTCGACACACTAATAAAAGGTGTTCCATATTTAAAACCATCGTTCTTTACTAATTTCTCATCTTCAATGCCGCAAATGGCTGGTATTAAAGGTGCATTCGTCGGAACATTATGGTTGATGATTACAATTATTCCTATCTCTATTATTTTAGGTGTAGGTACAGCAATTTATTTAGAAGAATACGCACATGATAATGCGTTTACAAGCTTCATCAAAATTAGTATTTCAAACTTAGCCGGCGTTCCATCTGTTGTATTCGGACTTTTAGGTCTTACGATTTTTGTACGTGGCATGGGTATCGAATCTTTATCGCTCGGAAAATCAGTTCTAGCAGCAGCTTTAACAATGTCGTTACTAATCTTGCCGGTAATTATCGTAGCAAGCCAAGAAGCTATCCGTGCAGTACCTAAATCAGTACGTGAAGCATCATATGGTCTTGGAGGAAACAAATGGCAAACGATTTATAAAATTGTATTACCTGCAGCATTGCCTGGTATTTTAACTGGTTTCATCCTTTCATTATCACGTGCTTTAGGTGAAACAGCACCATTAATTTTAATTGGTATTCCAACAATTTTACTTCGTTTACCAAGCAGTATTTTCGATCAATTCCAAGCAATGCCGATTCAAATTTACAACTGGGCGAAAATGCCTCAAGAGGCATTCCAACACGTTGCATCAGCAGGTATCATCGTTCTATTAGTTTTGTTACTTGCAATGAACGGCTTAGCAATATTCTTAAGAAACAAATTCAGTAAAAAATATTAATCATGTCAATATAAGACTCACGATTACTTTTTCATAAAGGAGTTTTAACAATGGAAACAGTTAAAAATAAAAAAGGACAAGACACAAACGACCAACCAATCAAGGTTGAAAGACAAGCTGAAAAAACACCTCAAGAAAGAAAACAAGAGGATGCTAAAAAAGACGTCGTTTATTCTACTCAAAACTTAGACTTATGGTACGGGGAAAATCATGCATTGAAAAATATCAATTTAGATATTTTAGAAAATAATGTAACAGCAATTATCGGACCTTCAGGTTGCGGTAAATCAACTTATATCAAAACGTTAAACAGAATGGTTGAATTAGTACCATCTGTTAAAACAGCAGGTAAAATATTATATCGCGGTAATGATATTTTCAGCTCAAAACAATCTGTTGAAAAATTACGTACAAATGTAGGTATGGTTTTCCAACAACCAAACCCATTCCCAAAATCAATTTATGATAATATCACATACGGACCTAAAATCCATGGTATTAAAGATAAAAAAACATTAGATCAAATCGTTGAAAAATCACTGCGCGGTGCTGCAATTTGGGATGAATTGAAAGATAGATTAAATGAAAATGCTTATGGTTTATCTGGTGGTCAACAACAACGTGTTTGTATCGCAAGATGCTTAGCAATTGAACCAGATGTTATCTTAATGGATGAACCAACATCAGCACTTGACCCAATTTCAACATTAAAAGTTGAGGAATTAGTTCAAGAATTAAAAGAACAATACTCAATCATCATGGTAACTCATAACATGCAACAGGCAGCTCGTGTTTCAGACAAAACAGCATTCTTCTTAAATGGTTACGTAAATGAATATGACGACACTGATAAGCTCTTCTCTAATCCTTCAGATAAACAAACAGAAGACTACATCTCAGGACGTTTCGGTTAATGACAGTTATTCGTCAACATTATGAAGAGCAATTAAAAGACTTAATCAAAGACTTGCGTAACCTCGGACTCAAAGTGTATTACAGTATTGAATGTGCTGTAGCTTCACTAAGTAAAGAGGATCGCAACTATGCTCGTCAAGTCATTAAACGTGATTTAGATATTAACCAATTAGAAGATGAAATCAATGAAAAAGTAATTATGCTGATTACGAAACAACAACCTATTGCGACTGACTTAAGAATGATGATTGCAGCTTTAAAAATTGCCTCTGAATTTGAACGTATTGGAGATAATGCAGCAAGCATTGCTAAAATTCGTAAACGAGTTAAAATTACAGACCACTATATTCTGACTCGTTTAAAAACAATGGGGGATTTATCATTATTAATGTTGAAAGACCTCGATACTGCATTTAGAAATAAAGATGTTACTTTAATTTTAGAAATTATAGAACGAGATAAAGACATTGATGATTTATACAAAGATATCGTCAATACAACTTATCTGATTGATAATGATCCTTTTGTAGCAGGTCAAGCTCATCTAGCAGCCAGACACTTAGAAAGAATCGGCGATCATATTGCGAATATCGCTGAAAATATCTATTACTACATTACAGGAGAAACATACGAATCTTATATTTAAACAAGAAACGGGATATCGCCATAAAGGTGATACCCCGTTTTTGTTTATATAATTTAGTTGTTTTCTTGTTCAATTTCTTTAGTAAGTACTTCTAATTCATCTACTAAAGATCCAATATAAGAAATCGTTTCTCTTAATGGCGCATCTGTTGTGATATCAATACCCGCAGTTTTTGCTAAGTCAACAGGTGACATGCTGCCGCCAGCTTTTAAGGTATTCAACCAATCTTCAACAGCAGGTTTACCTTCATTTTTAATACGTTGAGACATTACCGTACCAATTGTTAATCCTGCTGAATACGTATAAGAATACAAGCCCATGTAGTAATGCGGTTGACGCATCCAAGTTAATTCAGCACCATCTGAAATTTCAACAGCATCACCAAAGAAATCTTGATAAACTTTTCTTGTGATTTCATTCAACGTAGAAGCTGTTAATGATTCTCCTTGATCAACCAAGCGATATACTTCACGTTGATAGGTTGCTTCTAATAAGTGCGTAACCATATTATGATAATAAGTACGTGAAATAATTGAACCGATAACCCAGCGTTTAAATTTCGGATCATCACTTGTTTCGAATAAATAATTAGACATTAACATTTCATTCATTGTTGAAGGTGCTTCTACAAAATACATTGATGCTTCAGATTCAAGGAAGTTTTGATGACTTTGTGCTAGGTTGAAATGTCCAGCATGACCTAACTCGTGTGCAAGAACAAAAGTTTCATTCATTTTTCCAGTCCAAGAAATAAATACAAAACTGTGTGAAGCAAACGGACTTGCACAATAAGCACCTGTTTCTTTACCTTTATTTTGAGCAAAATCAATCCAACGGTCTTCATAAGCGTCTTGTACCATTTGCAAGTAATCATCGCCAAGTACTTTCAACGCATTAAAAATATACTGTTTAGAATCTTCAACAGAAATTTCTGGTTCATAAGAAGGATCAATAGAAACCTTCAAGTCTTCAAATTTCATTTTTTCAAGACCGTGAACTTCCTTCAATAGAGTTGCATAGCGCTGCATAATAGGTGCTAGTTCGCTCATAATAACATCGATTTGACGATCATACATTTCACGCGTTACTTCTTGTTCTTCTAATAAATAATCAATTACAGAATCATAACCTCTTAAATCCGCTTCAATTTTTTCTTGTTGCACATGTGCATTATAAATCGCAGCAGTCGTGTTTTGATATTTACGTAATGCATCACTGAAAAAGCGGAAACTTTTACGTCTGAACTCTGTATTCGGATTATCCTCATACTCATTTTCAAACGTCGCATAATCTAATGGATATTGTTGCTCATCCACTTCAAATGCTTCAAAATGAATATCCAACATCTTAGTGATACCATACATATCATAAGCAGCACTGAATGTAGGAGAAAGGGCTGCTAACGTTTTTTCTACTTCATACGAAAGTTGATGCGGTTTACGTTTTTTCAATTTTTTTAAATAGTGCGGATAAGGTGTTTCTGCAATTAACTGATCAAGTTGATCATCGGACAAAGCTAAAATTTCAGATTCAACAAAAGCAAGTCTGCTTGCAATCTTTCCATAAGAAGTACTTAATTTCGCACTCAATTTTTGTCCAGCTTCATCAGTAGTATCAACACTATAACGCATCTCTGCAAAATTGCCGAGACGATCTATTTGAATAAGAATTTCACTTAACTCAGGTAAAGCCGCTTTTACATTTTCAACAGTTTCAAGTTGTCCAGAGTATCTATCTTTAAATTGCTCTGTAGTTTCTAATACATCATTTAAAGTCTGATAAAATGCCTCATCTGATACAAACAGATCAGACAAATCCCATTTTTCTTGCTCAGGAATATCTTTTCTTAATGGTAATCCTTGACTCATTTTGCATTCCTCCTGCAATTTAGAATTAAATATAATTAAAGTATACAACATGCAAACTATGAAAGCATCTCGCGCCAATTGCTATATAGTTTTGATTTAATATAGATTAAGGTACAATAAAAAGAAAGAAAATCATTAAATTCTCATAATAATGAGAGGAGAAATTTTATGACGATATTTGATATGCCGAATTTCTTGTGGATTTCAGTAGTCATAGTGCTTATACTTACAGCATTTTGCGGATTAGCACTAGGAAAGTGGGTTGCTCCCGCAATTGCAACATTTATCATTTTAGGAGTATTGGCATTCTTTATCCCTAATTTTATAAAAATTACGTACCAACCATTACTAGGATATGCCGCATTTATGGCAATCATCAGCTTAATTGAAAGCTTTCTTATTTGGTATTTCACAAGAAATTGGAGACGTAAACGATTAGAAAAACGTTTAGCTAAACAAGAACGAAAAGCAGATGAACGACATGAGCGATTATATCGCCACAATCGAAAATAATACGTTAGAAAATAGTAGGGTAAACTAAACACCTTACTATTTTTTGTTTTTTCAGTGTAAGTATACTCTTTTGAAATTATAATTTATTATTTTCTTTCAAATAATATTGATTAGTATTATAATATTAAAGCATAGTGTTATGAAGAGATGAAAGGATGATTACATTGAAAAAACTTATTTGCTCCACAGCTGCAGGTGTTTTAATTCTTACTGGTTGCAGTAAAAGTGAGGAAAATCATAATCAAGCCGATAACCTGAATATAGAACTCCCTTTAAAAACGAATACATTAGCACCTTATGATACAGATGTACCCGTTTCTATCGGTGCTGCTGAAACACTTTTTAAAACCTCATCTGATGGAAAAATCCAACCATATCTCGTTAAATCCTATGAACAACCTTCTGACGATACTTTAAAACTTACACTCAAAAATAATATCAAATTCCAAAATGGGCATAAATTAACAGGCCAAGCTGTAAAAGACAGTTTAGAAAAAGGATTAAAAGAGAGTGACTTGCTGAAAGCCACTTTACCTATTCAATCTATCAAATCTTCAGGACAAGAAGTTACTATTAAAACAAACGGAGCTTTTCCAGAATTAGTATCAGAATTAGCGAGTCCATTCACTGCAATATATGATACAAAAGCCAAATCAGATGTGAAAAAGACACCTGTAGGAACAGGGCCTTATGCTATCAAAGATTTTAAACGTTCACAAAAAATAGATTTAAATCAAAACAAAGATTACTGGCAGGGCAAACCAAAGTTAGAACATCTGGCTGTTACATTTAATGAAGATGGCAGTTCTCGTACAGATCATGTTCTATCTGGGAAAACAGATATCACAACTAATGTACCTGTTGATAAAATTAAATCTGTTAAATCATCTAAAAATGCAGAATTAAAAGCAACATCTGGGTTCAGAACTTCATTACTTCTTTATAATCATACAAGTCCAAAAATGACTAAAGAAGTGAGAGAAGCGCTAGATAATGTAATTAACCGTGAACAAATCACTTCTAAAATTGCTAATAATTACGCAAAACCAGCTACGGGTCCATTCAATACAAAATTAGACTTTATTCAAGACAAAAAGGTACATAAACAAAACTTGAAAGAAGCAAAAGCTTTGATGGAAAAAGCGGGTTATTCTAAAAAACATCCACTTACTATAAATGTCTCTTCATATTCTGGCCGACCTGAGTTAACAAAAATTGCCCAAGTTATTCAATCCGATGCTAAAAAAGCAAATATCAATATTAAAATACAAAACGTTGATGATATCGAAGGATTCTTGAAAAATAAAAAAGACTGGGATGCTTCAATGTATAGCTTCGGCACCATCCCACGCGGTGATACAGGTTACTTCTTTAATATGGCTTATAAAAAAGAGGGTGCTGTTAATAAAGGAGATTATCATAATAAGAAAGTTGATCAACTCATTAATGAATTGAACCACACAGTTGATAAAAACAAACGTCATGAACTCACAAACGAAATTTTAAAGGTATCTAAGAAAGATGTACCAAATAGTTATATTACGTATAACGATCAAATTGATGCCATCAATAAAGATGTTAAAAACTTCAAAGTTACACCTGAAGGCATTTACTTGATTGATTACAAGGTAGATAAAGAAAAATGATAATTAAACAAATACTTTCTAGATTAGGGCAAATGATCATTGTATTATTTGTCCTTTCTACCATTACTTTCATCCTGATGAAACTTTCGCCTGGGGATCCAGTAAATAAATTACTTCATATCGATGTTGCCAATGTTTCTCAAGATAAAATAGATGCTGTCAGGGATAAATTAGGGTTGAATCAACCTATATTATTTCAATGGTGGGAATGGTTCACGCATATTCTGCATTTAGATTTCGGTACAAGTATTCAAACAGGCGAACCTGTAATATCTGAATTGTTTTACTTTACACCGCCAACTTTAATCATCGCAGGGTTTACGTTAATACTTACATTATTGATTTCTGTTAGTTTAGGCACATTGGCTGCTGTTTATTATCATACTTGGATAGATCGTTTGATAAGAATATTAACGTCTGCTTTTGTCAGTATTCCTTCATTTTTCTTAGATATTATTTTAATCTATCTATTTTCTCAAAAGTTGCATGTAATGCCTTCTTCAGGCATTGATTCAGCTGCTGGTTATATTATGCCTGTCATTGCTTTAAGTATCGGATTATGTGCATATCATGTGCGCTTAATGCGTTCAACTTTGATTGATTTATATCAAAGCAAAGAAGTTGCTGCTTCTAGATCACGAGGTATGTCAGAGCGTTATATCCTTTTTGCAGATATTTTCAAGCCTGCTTTAATACCTGTTATATCCATATTAGGAATGTCAGTGGGCGGGTTAATCGGCAGTACTGTTGTCATTGAAAATTTATTTGATATACCTGGTATCGGTTATTTCTTAGTAGAAAGTATTCGCTCTAGAGATTATCCTGTTGTACAAGGCGCCGTTTTGATGATCGGCTGCTTTGTTGTTGTTTCTAATGCAATCGCTGATATTATAGTGCTCTTTTTAGATCCGAAACAACGTTATATTCATCTGAAAAAGAAAGCGCGATTACGTAATTCTCGTAAAGGGCAGGTGAAACAACGATGAAATTCAAGTGGAAAAACTTTATTTTCTATTTATTTATCATTTATATACTGCTCTTAATCATTTTGCAATTCACTACATCTACTGACAAAGCGCTTACAGTTCATTTAGATGAGGCATTACAAAATCCGAGTCTTCATCATTGGTTAGGCACAGATGATTATGGGAGAGATTTATATGCGCGTATTATGATAGGTGCACGTTATACTTTAGCCATTGCCATTATGACACTCTTGATGATTGTAATCATCGGTGTACCATTAGGACTGATTGCAGGGTATAAAAAAGGTATCCTCGATACAATTATCATGCGTGTAATTGATATCGGTCTTGGTATTCCAGAGTTTGTACTGATGATTGCCTTCGCCAGTTTCTTCAAACCAAGTATATGGAATTTAGTGATTGCAATCACCATACTTAATTGGATGACATATACAAGAGTAACGCGTGCTATTGTAAATACTGAAATGAGTAAACATTACATTCAACTCGCGCGTTTATTTCACACTCCAACACATATCATTATTTTCAAACATCTTTTACCGCAAGTCATTCCATCATTAATCGTTTTAATGATTGTTGATGTTGGTAAAATTATATTATATATTTCGTCTCTATCATTCTTGGGATTAGGCGCACAGCCGCCTTCTCCAGAATGGGGTGCAATGCTTTCAGCAGGCAGAGACTTTCTTACACAACACCCAATTATGCTCATTGCGCCTGCATTCATGATTGCATTAACAATTTTATTATTCAATTTAGCTGGTGATGCATTACGTGACAGATTATCTGAAAAGAGGGATTTATATGACTGAATATCTCTTACAATTGCATAATTTAAACATTACAGATAGAGATGGAGCGTCTCTTATCAAAGATTTAAATATCGATATTTTAAAAAATAAAGTCAATGTGTTAATCGGTGAAAGTGGATCAGGTAAAAGTTTAACTGTAAGTGCACTCGTACAACAATATCCAACCGATTTGACTGTGACCTTCGACAGTTATTTGTACCAAGGGCAGCCAGTACAAAATGTAAGACATTTACTAGGCAGCAAAATCGGCTATATTTCTCAAAACTATGCTAGCAGTTTTAACGATCATACTAAATTAAAAAAACAATTAATAGCGATATATCGTACACATCGTGATGCATCCAAAGGTGAAGCACTTAAACAAATCGAAAGGGCACTCGGATGGGTTAATTTAGACAGCGAAGAAATATTAGGGAAATATCGTTTTATGTTGTCAGGAGGACAATTAGAAAGAGTGTATATCGCAAGTGTCTTAATGTTGGAACCTGAACTGATAATAGCTGATGAACCTGTCGCTGCTTTAGATGTAATTAATGGCAATCGAATTATGGAACTGATACAACATATTGCAAAAGAACATGACACAACGCTGCTTCTTATTACACATAATCTTTCACATGTCTTAAAATACGCTGATAACATTCACGTTATAAATGACGGTAAAACCATTGAACATGGGTCATTAGATTACTTTAATAACGCATCAATAAATCCATATACCAAAAAATTATTTAACGCCCGCAGTCAATTGATCAGAAAGGAAGATGATGATGCTTAAACTTAAAAATGTAGCATTTTCTTATCCTGATCAAGAAGTATTAACCCATATTAATCTAACTATATCGGCGGGGGAGTTAGTTGGAGTTATAGGGGAGAGCGGCTCTGGAAAGAGTACGCTAATGGATTTAATATTAGGTGAATTACATCCAGTTCAAGGTGTAATAGAAAGTGATACAGAACGTATTCTACCCATTTTCCAGCAAGCAACTCAAAGCTTTAATCCTAGACAACAACTAAGAACTGCAATTGAAGAACCATTGAAGTACTACGCGAATGCTGAATATTCTTTTGATCAAATTGTGTTGCCGCTCATGAAAAAATTAGATTTAGATACAACTTTATTAAACAGATATCCAGATCAAGTTAGTGGTGGTCAATTACAACGCTTTAATGTACTCAGAACAGTGATGTTGCAGCCGGATATCTTAATTTGTGATGAAATAACAGCAAGTTTAGATGTAATTGCTGAACGTAAATTAATCGATATATTAAAGAATATTCATAAAGAACAAAAATCCACGATGATTATCATTTCGCATGATATTGCAGTACTCTATCAAATTGTTGATCGTATGATTGTATTAAATCACGGCACAATTGTAGATGATTTTAAAGCAAAAGATATATTCAGTGCAGAACGTGATGATTATACCAAATCATTAATAGATGTCTATCAAGAATAATACAGCAAACACACCGGATATAAACATCTGGTGTGTTTTTAATAGTGTATTTTAGATTATGTAAACTAAATAAGATTTTAAGGTATGTCCATATAGTATCTATATCATTAACTCAGTTATTCAAATCCCTATATGTATAAGTATCCTTATACATAGTTTCATATGACTTACTTTAGCTGCTATATATTAGTGTAATTACGATTACATATCGATATAGTCGAAACGTAAACCTAATGACTATATAATTACAAACACATAAACGACTAGAATTAGAACTCGTTAACATATAGACAAACGAAGCAAGTTCAATAACATAACAAAATAAGACATATAAGTATAAATAGGGTTAAGCAAAGCACTCTCTTCCGTTCTATATATAACTTCCTATAATATATATTATGTAAACTAAAATAAGAAAAAGGAAAATCATTGTCCTATATATCTGTCTTTCTGCTGTTTTTACTAATACAATCTATATTTCATTTTTAGCGCTGATTTTTATGTTTATACTTTATGCTTTAACTTCAATCTACTGTGTTACATACGAATTAATTTCTCGGAGCTTCTTTTATAATTTCACCAGTAGCTCAGCTTGTTTTCATTAATAACTTGTTAGATCTATGATTTTAAATGAAGTTTCATAACACACTTTATTGAGATTCATTTTTGTGTCTCATCATGCAATTCTAATTGTAACGTCAACGTACAAATATCCATCTCAAGCATTTCTCAATGCAACTCAGACGTTCTCTCAGCATCCTAAATCGTACCACAATCTTGATACATATCTGTTTACATTGTATTTAAGCTGAATCTACATACCTATAATAATGAATTATTGTGATTGATTTAATACATCAATCAATACGTTATATTTACTCATATATCAATAATACGTATATTGGAACGTTTTATTATCAAAAGCGTATTTTGAAGTTCCATTTTTCTAATTGCAATAGATTCAATATCAGTTCGATCATTGCTGCAATATAGCTAATCATAGGTAATAATCAATATTTCAAAACCCTAAACCACAGAACTAAACTAAAATATATATCTATTTTAGTTTACATAACATAGATATAGTTATATTTATTCTGTTCTTAAATGTTGTTATCTGCAACTTTTTAATTAACATTTATATCAAAGTTACTCAATTATTGATAATAATCAAGAATCAGTCAATAATTTGAGCATACTTGCTATTATTCTTATGGTTAAGCTTTGCTGTTACACTTAAGCCTATCAATAAAACATGTACTTTATTCACTATTAAGACACATTTTTTTATATTTTTTACTTTACTTTTACATATTACTTCACTTAAAGGGTATTTCTTGAATATATACTTTTATAATGAGGTGTTAATATTTATGTCAACTAAAAACATAAGATGGTCGAGTATCATTATTGGGATTTTATTCGTCATTGTCGCAATTTTAGCGGTTAGTTTCCCAATTCAAAATATTTTTGCGATTACTTGGCTCATTGGTATTTTCTTTATTGCTAACGGTATTATGGAAATCTTTTTCAGAAGATTAACAAAAGCTTTTGTTGGAATATCTGGTGGTTGGACAATTTTATTAGGTATTCTTAATATTATTTTCGGTATCTTGCTTATCATATTCCCAAATGCCGGATCTACATTTGTTATTTATGTATTTGCATTCTGGTTTATATTCAGTTCTGTACTCGGTATTTTTGTTGTTACACCTGAAGAACGCACAAGTAAATGGTACCATTTCTTCTCAGTTTTAATTAATATCATCGGTGTTATCGCTGGTATCATCTTATTATTCAATCCTTTATTAGGTGCTTTAGCAGTTGCTTTCTTCGTAAGTGTAATGTTCTTACTTATCGGTATAAACTATATCTTCGATGCATTTGCACATTAATCTTGATGATATAGAAAAGATGCTTTTAAGGACTTCCTTAAAAGCATCTTTTTATGTTCTTTCTTCCCTACTCCATTTCATAGGTTTGCAATGATATCCGATTACTTTCGCATGACATTACTGCATCTTCCTTGGTTTCAGTAGCTTGAGTTACTTTTTGATTTTCTTTCTAACTTTATCTAATGTTGTGAATATCCAATATTTTACTTTTTGGATCGGTTTATAGAAATCCCCGATTAACTCTTCTATTTGTACATTAAATCCTCGTTTAAATCGATAAACGCCATAGTCTTCACTGTTTTCAGTGAAGTCGCCTGATAAGCCATAGAAGTTATATCTTTCATACCCGTGTTCGAAACAATAGTTAATCATATACCAATGCATCATATAAGGACCCATATATTGATTGTATTTTTCAGAAGATCCGCCTGAGAAATAGTTAACTTCATAAGCATTTGTGAAGTAAACACCTGCTGCTAAATCAAGTATAGCACCATCAGTTTGGCGTAATTCGCTTGCTTTAAGCATTTCTTTTTGGTCATGATCAATTTGTTTATCAAGTTCAGATATTTTCTTCAATTGTTTATCTGATTTATTTTCTTTTGACATCATTTGGTCGCGTCGGCTTTCTTTATCGTTAAGCCCTTCTTGCAATGTTTTGATGTATTCATCTAAATCAATATAAGCTAAAGGTACTAAAACTTTATCACCGTAATGTTCAATAAAGTTTTTGAAATAGTCATCTGTTTTTGATACGAATCCTGCGCGTTCTTCTGTTTCACGATACAATTTGAAGAAACGAACTAACTCGTCTGGACCAAGGAATTTCACTTTAACTCCATGATTAATAGCTTTATTGATATTACGTTTACGTTGGCTATCAAATTTCTTTTTAATAGATGCAGGTGTTTGATCTTTTAAGTCCAATACACCCATCCAACGCACTTGGCTTGATGTATCATATTGTGTTGTAAAACCATGGTGTTGATAACCATGCGCTTTAAATAAGTTTACAATCGCATCATTTTGTTGTCGGCTTGGGAAAGGATTAACATCTTTGTCATAGATTTGATAAATCCAATACGGATCCATCTTCACATATAGGCATTGGTGTTGGCGCAAGTATTTTTCTAACTCACGCAAATAAAATTCTACTAAACCTAAATCACTATAATCCATGACCGGTCCACGATTTGAATAATAAACATAACTTCCCATAGTCGGAATTTTAGAGAATAAACTTGCTGCGATTACTTGGTTGTCATCATCCTTAATCCCTAATAACACCACTTCAAAACCGTCAGCTTCACGCGTCCCTATATTCTCTTTAGTTTGGAAATAGTGGCTTTCGAGTGATGGATTTTGAACAAAATTGTCGTATTCTTTAACTGTCAACTCTGTAAATTTCATTGATTTATTTCCCTTCTACCTTATGTTTATCTATCTTTGATTTTTTTCAAAGTTGTATAGAGTTTATACATTGGTTTATTGATAGGTGCAATAAAGTCTCCAACATACTCAATCACATCTGCGTTAAAACCTTTTTTAAATTTAACTACACCAGCATCTTCTGCATCATCTGTGAAATGACCGCTGATTCCATAGAAATTGTAACGATCGATACCGTGCTCAATTGCATAATTGATCATTTCCCATTGTACCGCATAACTGCCTGCAAAATGACGGAATTCATTTGCAGTACCGCCAGCATAATACACAACTTCAAATGGATTAATAATAAAGAACCCAGCTGAAATCGGAAGTTCATTACCATGTTTTTGCTGTAAGTCTCTGGCTTCTGCGACTTTTTGATGATGTGCTTCTAATTGTTTTTCTAGATTTTCTTTCTTTTTAGCCGCTTTTTGATTATCTGGATTTTTGTTAAGGTCTTTAACAGCTTTATTAATTTCTTTTTCTAAATTATCTTGCTCAGTTCCCAATTCTTTCAAGTATTCATCGAAATCAATATAAGCCATCGGTACTAGTACACGATCTTTATAATGTTTTAATCTATGATAATAAAAGGCATCTTCACGGTCATCAAAATCTTTAGCTTCTGCTGTATCTTCCATGAATCCACGGAAAATATCCATATCTTCTTCGCCCAAGAAGCGGACTTTAACGCCATTACGTTTTACTTTTTTCGTATTTCGTTTACGTAGACTATCCATGCCTTTCAATACATCTTGTGGCGATTTATCTTTTAAGTCTAAAACTGAATGAAAACGAATTTGGATAATTGGGTCAAAACCTGTTGTAAATCCTTCATGATGATAGCCTAACTCTTCCATTTTATCAAAAATCCAATCATTACCTGCATTACCAGTAATTTCACCATCATGATTACGGTATTGGTAAGGTAAATATGGATCAACACGCATATATAATGCATTATATTGCTTAACGTAAGCTTTTAATTCTCTAAAGAAATAGTGAACCAGTTCTTTATTTTCGTAATCAATAACAGGTCCTCTATTTGAGTAGAAATATTTAAAGAATTTCATCACTGGTACAGCTGTGAGTAAACATGCTGCAATAACGTTGTCATTGTTATCTTTCACGCCTACAAGGTGTGTCTCAGTTCCTTCAGCAACTTTCAACTCATAATTACCAACCATTTGTGTAAAATGGCTGTATGGCATTTGATCTGTAAATGCTCCGAATTCAGCTGTAGTTAAATTGGTAAACTTCATATTTTAATAACTCCTAATTCGTATTCTCTATTTCATTTATCATTTGCAAGTATAAATTTCAATCTTAACCATTATACAATACCCGTATAAAAAACTAAAATTGAAACCATTCAAAATATGGAATGAATTTTTATGTATTCAGTGCAACGCTGCAATATTAATTTTTGTTATTTTTAATGTTTGTTTAACACTTCATATTTTCCTTGTTCTTTTATCATAACATGCAGCCAGGGTATGTTGCTTATGATAACTCCTAAAAAAGAGAGACTGGAATATATTTCTTTTCCAGTCTCTAAAATCAAATATTTTATGAATTTGCTGCTGCTTTCGTTTCATCTAATGCACGACGAATGCTTTGTAAATATTGACGAATTGAAGTTTCGCTGTCATTTGCAAAACGTTTTACAATTTCACTGCCGATGACGATACCATCTGTAAATTCAGATAATGTTGATACTTGTTCTGGATTTCTGATTCCAAATCCAGCTACTACAGGTACATCGGCATTTTCTTGAATATATTCAATTTTGCTTTGCAGTTCTGGATGGAATTGACCATTTTCTCCAGTTGTTGCATTCATTGTAACGGTATAGATGAAGCCGTCTGCATGTTGTGCAATCTTTTGAATACGGTCATCAGAAGCGGTCATTGCAATCAATGAAATGATTTTAACACTGCTTTCTTTAAAACGTTCTTTCAATTGTTCTCCTAATTCAAATGGCAGGTCAGGAATGATTAAACCATACACACCTGCTGCTTCACAATCTTTGATGAATTGTTCTTCACCATAGTGCAAAATGATATTATAATATGTCATCAGTACATATTTCGTATCTTTTAATTCTTCTTTATGTGCTTTTAACTCTTGTAAAATCTTGTGTGCATTCATACCTTCTTCAATTGCTTTATTCCCTGCTTCCATAATAGTAGGGCCATCAGCAACCGGATCAGAGAATGGCAAGCCGATTTCTACAATATCTGCCCCTTCTTCACTTAATACTTTCAAATTAGAAATAAAATCTTTGTTGCCCATGATATAAGGAATGAATAATTTACTCATTATCAGCACCTCTTTCTTTCATATATTTTCTGATAGTATCCATATCTTTATCTCCACGCCCAGAAACTGTTACAACGATAATTTCATCTTTATCCATCGTCGGCGCTAATTTTTCTACATAACTTAATGCGTGTGCACTTTCAATAGCTGGGATGATACCTTCTGCTTTTGTGAAGCGTACTAATGCTTCCATCGCTTCATCATCAGAAGCATTTGGATATTCAGCACGGCCGATATCACTGTAATAGCTATGTTCAGGTCCGATACCAGGATAATCTAATCCTGCAGAGATAGAATGTGCAAGACCAATTTGTCCTTCTTCATTTTGTAAAAGATACATCTTAGTACCATGCAATACACCTACAGAACCTTTACCGATGGCAAGTGCATGCTTGTCTGTATCTTCACCATCACCTGCTGCTTCTACGCCGTATAATTTAACACTTTCATCTTCAACAAATGGATAGAATGTACCGATTGAATTAGAACCGCCGCCTACACATGCTACAACCGCATCTGGTAAACGCCCTTCTTTTTCTTGTAATTGTTCTTTGATTTCACTGCCGATAACACTTTGGAAATCACGCACCATAGTTGGGAATGGATCTGGTCCTAATGCTGATCCTAATAAATAGTGAGTGTCTTCAACATGACTGACCCAATATTGCAGCGCCTTGTTTACAGCATCTGATAACGTACCTTGACCATCAGTGACTGATACTACTTTTGCGCCTAATAATTCCATTCTGAAAACATTCAATGCTTGTCGTTGAATATCTTCTTCTCCCATAAATACAACAAGTTCCATATCAAATAATGCAGCTACTGTAGCACTCGCAACTCCATGTTGCCCGGCACCAGTTTCAGCAACTAATTTCTTTTTGCCCATTCGTTTAGCAAGTAATGCTTGTCCTAACGCATTATTGATTTTATGTGCACCTGTATGGTTCAGATCTTCACGTTTTAAATAAATTTTAGCGCCGCCAAGTTGTTTTGTGTATGAATCAGCATAAGTAAGCGGAGTAGCACGTCCTACATAGTCTTTTAAGTAACCTGCTAATTCTTCTTGGAATGCTGGATCATCTTTAGCTTCTTCATAAGCTTGTCTTAATTCTTGAATAGCTGGCATTAACGTTTCAGGAACATAACGTCCACCGTATTCTCCGAAAAATCCTAATTCATCAACTTCTGTTTGAATGGGTTGTTTTGTGTCTTTTGTCATATTTGTTTCTCTCCTTTTATATATTCTGAGATTTCTTTCATTTTCACCGGATCTTTAGTTCCATCTGTTTCGATTCCGCTTGCAATATCATAACCTGTAGCATTCAAATGCAATGCTTCAAATTCTTGGATTTTCTTCTTTGTCATACCGCCAGCAACTAAATACGGAACATCTTTTATTTCTTCTAAAATCCGCCAATCAAATGATTGTCCCGTACCACCGTAATGAATCGAAGGCGTGTCGATAATAAATAAATCTGTATCTTTTTTATAATACTGTATACGCTCTGATATAGCATCATCAGCAGGCAATGCTTTGATGATTTTGACATCAGGGTATTTATTTTTACACCATCGCAGCATCACCCTATCTTCATCACCATGAAAC
Organism: Staphylococcus condimenti; assembly: GCF_001618885.1. Taxonomy (NCBI): domain Bacteria; kingdom Bacillati; phylum Bacillota; class Bacilli; order Caryophanales; family Staphylococcaceae; genus Staphylococcus; species Staphylococcus condimenti. The sequence continues at coordinate 462,315 of NZ_CP015114.1, forward strand.
TGGATTGCATTAATATTCGTTCTGCTCAGCAATTGATTTATAATATCGTCAGCGGGATTTACTACAACTGCCACTCTATAAATAGTGTCTGGCACTAAATTACTAAGTATTTCGATTTCATCGATAGATTGATGCCTTTTACTTTTAGGATAATGAATAAATCCTATGGCATCTATTTGTTGATCGGCTGCGTATTTAATGTCATCTTGTGTTTGAAAGCCGCAATATTTTAAGAACATACTGTCACTCCTTTTTTAATTGCAAGCTCGGTAAAAATTCAGCAAGGTTATCACATTTCATCAATGATTCTCCGACTAATATACCGTCAATTCCTGAACCTACAATTTTTTCGACATCTTCTTTATTATGAATGCCGCTTTCTGAAATGTAGTAGTATCCTTTACGTTTATTTTCTAGGATTTCATTGGTATGTTCGACTTTCGTTACAAATCGTGTTAAGTCACGATTGTTAACGCCAATTATTTCAGGATGTAAATCGTATGCACGACGTAATTCTTGTTTGCTGTGCACCTCAACTAATACATCTAACCCTAAAGATTTAGCATATTGATATAATTCATGCATTTGATCATCGGTTAAAATATTAACGATAAGCAATATGACTGAAGCACCTGCTTTATACGCAACATCAATTTGAATCGGTTCAATCATAAAGTCTTTGCACAGCACTGGTAAATCTGTTTCTTTAGTAAGTTTGTTTAATCTCTCATAACTTCCGCCAAAGTAATATTCATCTGTCAGCACTGAAATAGCTTGAGCGCCATATTCTTCATATTCTTTGACCTGCTTTGTTAAATCTCGATTAGGTAAAACAGGAACTGAAGGGCTTTTAGATTTAATTTCCGCAATAACCGACAATCGTTCTCTTTCTGCTAATCGTGTGCTTAATTTTTTCTTATATCTGACATCTGTATATGGCAAACTTCTTAATAAGTCATCATAATAGCCATCTTCAAGTAATTCTTTTTTATATGCGACAATATCATCCAATATGGTCATATACTTGGCCTCCTGTTTTCTTGTATTGTTCAAATGCTTTACCGTCATCTATAAGTTGTTGTGCAAGCGCTACACCTTCTTTTATAGACTCTGCTTTTTCAGATACATATAAAGCAATACCCGCATTCAAAACAACAACATCACGTTTACTGGAATGATCTTTGCCTGTCAGTATATCTAATGTAATTTCTAAGTTTTCAGCAGGTGTACCGCCTCGAAGTGTTTCATTTTCTGCTGGTTTCAAACCGACATCTTCTGCGTTTAAATAATAAGATGTTACACCTGTTTCTTGATTAACTTCATAAATGAGATTATCGCCTGATAATGTTGCTTCATCCATACCGTTGGCCCCGTGCAGCACAATGGCACGTTTACGTTTCAAATCATATAATGTCTCTGCCATCGTTTTAACGAAATCCGGGTTATAGACACCTACTACTTGATAATCTAATTGGTAAGGGTGAATCATTGGTCCTAAAATATTAAAAATGGTTGGACCATCCATCATTTTTCGAATTGGTTGAATATGTTTCATTACAGGATAAGTATCTGTGGCATTTAAGAAAGCTAATCCTGTCTGATTCATTTTTTCTTCTACATTTGGGACAAGCGTTGCAGCAATTCCCATTTTATTAAGTAAGTCACTGCTGCCTGAAGCGGAAGTGATACTTTTATTACCATGTTTAAGTACATTCACATTTGCTGCTGCAACTACGAAAGAAACTGTTGTAGAGATATTAAAGCTATTTGACTTATCGCCGCCTGTACCGCATACACACATTGCTTCAGGATAAACCGGTTGAACTGGATACATCGTTTGAATCATAGCTTGAACTAAATATGTCACTTCAACTTGATTTAATGGGCGATTTGTATATTCTGCTAATAGTGCAGCTTTTTCCTCATTTGCAATATCAGGGTTTATCAGTGTTTGGATAAATTCATTAATGTCCTGCTGTGTTAAGTTGTTTTGTTGTTGAATTTTTTGAATGAGTGTCATGGCGATGCGCCCCTTTCTCTACATTATGAATGAAATTTTGAATAATATCGGCTCCATGTTCTGTAGCAAATGATTCTGGATGGTACTGAATTCCGTAATGCGGATATTGTTTATGTGCAAAAGATTGAATACAATCAGCAGTTTCACCTGTGATTTCTAATACTTCAGGAAATGTTTTTGGGTCACTAATCAGACTGTGATATCGCATGATTTTAAATGATTCTGGTAAGTTTTCATATAAAACTGTTTGTTTTGTTTGATGCATAGTATCAATTTTGCCGTGCAGCACTGTTTCACCCTGAATGACTTTTCCACCGTAATAGCAAGTCAGTGCTTGTGATCCTAAGCAAATACCAAGGATTGGTAATTCATGATAATGATTAATGATATTTTTTAAATCTTCAGTATCTTCTGGATGCCCAGGTCCCGGTGAAATTATAATGCCATCTGGATTTAAATCAAATACCGTTGGATCATCCGGGTATTTCACAACTACATCTGTAAAACCTGCTGCGATATTTACTAAGTTATAAGTGAATGAATCGTAATTATCTATTATTAAAATCATGGTGTAACCTCCAATAAACTTTTGGCTTTCAACAATGTTTCTTGTAGTTCTTTTTCTGGAACTGAGTCATATACCACACCGCAGCCTGCTTCCACATTGACGTATGTGTCATCAATCAGCATTGTACGAATAGCTAATGCAAAATCTAAATCGTGATTACAGTTAATGTAACCAACACCTCCGCTATAAACGCCTCTTTTATATGGATGCACTTCATAAATACGTTCGATTGCTCTTAACTTAGGTGCTCCTGATACTGTTCCTGTTGGCAATAAGCTTGCGATGATATCCATTGGTGAAGTCTTTTCTTTTAACTGACCTGTAACTACACTTACGATATGCATGACATGTTCATATTTTTCAATTTCCATCAATCTTTCAATTTTTGATGTGCCTGTTTGGCTTACTCTATGAATGTCATTACGTCCTAAGTCGACTAACATACGATGTTCGCTTAATTCTTTTTCATCACTTAATAGTTGCGCTGCATTTGCTTCATCTTCTTCGTTAGTAGCACCACGTTTAATCGTTCCAGCGATTGGATTTGTAACAACTTCATTATTTTTTACTTTGACAAAGCTTTCTGGTGAACTACCTACAATAATTGGATTATCAATATTTAAATAATACATATACGGACTAGGATTTTGTCGTTTCAATTTGCGATAAAGTTGATATGATAAGGGCTGCAACTTCTCTCCGAATTCATGCTTATAACGATATATTCTAGATGGTACGACTTGGAACATATCTCCTTCAGTAATAAGCTGTTTAAATCGAGAAACTGTCTGAATAAACTGATTATCAGGAATATTCGGAATTATTTCTTTCTGCGATGCATGGAATGAAGTATCAGGTTGATACAATACAATATCCTGTAATGCTTGTACTTGGTTTTGTACACGCTGTTTTACTTCACCTTTATGTTCTTTAGAGAATAAGTTAGTAGAGATTACATAGAGATACTCTTTGTAATGATCAAATACATATACATTCTCAACCATGTTTAATTTCACATCAGCTTGCTCTGGGTCTGAATTGATTTCACGTCGTTTTAATACTGGAAACTCGTGTCTGACTAAGTCGAAGCTGCAAGAACCAATAAAACCTGAAATGAAAGGCAAATCTTTTAATTCTTCATCTTCTACTTCAGCATAATATTCTTGGACGTAATCTTTTAATTTTTCATAAGGCGCTTCAGTTTCTGTAATTGTTTGATTTGGCGTGCGTATTGTCAGTTTATCCTCAGTAAGTGTTACGTCACCGTATATATCAAAAGCAACTACTGAATAGCGCCCTTTCGTTTTATTTTGACTTGCACTTTCTAAAATGATTTTCTTATCTCTTAATTGTGCTAATGCTTCTGGTGTAATATCAGCATTCAATCTATCGTATACAACTTCCATTTACCTATTCTCTCCTTTCGGCGACAAAAAAGCGCCCTTGTATTTAAACAAGGACGCTCTCTGCGCGGTACCACCTTTGTTAGCAGTTAACTATAACTGCTCACTCATTTCCCGATTTAATTTGCAGCTTCCAATAAAACCCATTTCGTTCAGCAGAGAGGTTAGTTCGCATCCACCACTAACTTTCTGAATTCTCTTATCTGCTGATCTACTTCATTTTATCTCATCACTGTATTTTCTTTTAATTTAAAAAACACCACAATAACACTATTCCCAATAAGGACGTGTTACCGTGGTGCCACCTTAGTTCAACATTTAAAATGTTCTCATTCTTATATTTAAGTTTTAAGCATTCTATCAAAAGCCCAATTCACATAATATGCTGTACTGATTTACATCAACCATCAGTTTTCTGTGTGCTACAAAACATATCAGCTACGTTTACTTTTAATTTTTTAATAATGTAGTTAGTATCTTACACTTGGTTTTATAGAATGTCAACACTCAACTCTAAATTTTCTGTCATCTTTACAAAAAACTAACAATTGTCTTTTAATCTTCCACCATATCAGAAAAGATATAAGCCTTTAATAGTGCCTGAGTTGCTTCTATGGATGTGATGTGTGTACGCTCTAGAGCGTGTGAAGATTCAATACCTGCACCGAATAAACCATGTTTCACATCAGCACCTGAACGCAATGCCGCTGATGCATCCGACCCGTAATACGGATAGATATCAACTTTATAAGGAATTTTGTTTGTTTCGCATAATTGCGTTAAATGTTGACGCAGCTTTTTATGATAAGGTCCTGATGCATCTTTAGCACAGATGGATACCGTATATTCATCTGAAGTTTGTCCATCACCTAATGCGCCCATATCAAATGCAATATATTCAACAACTTTACTTGGAATTGAAGCATTTGCACCATAACCGATTTCTTCGTTATTTGAAATATAAAAATGTGTTGTATAAGGCAATTCTTTTCCATTTTCTTTATTTTCTTTCAAAAACTCCATAATCATCGCTACACTTGCTTTATCATCCAAGTGACGTGATTTGATAAAATCATTGTCAGTAATTTCTGTTCTAGGATCTAAACTAATAAAATCGCCTACTTCGATACCTAATTTACGTGTATCCTCATCGTTATGTGTCACAGCATCGATTCGCACTTCCATATGTTCTTGATTTCTTGGAATATTTTGGTTATCTCTATAAACATGGACAGAAGTTTCATGTAGACAGATTGTGCCTGTATAGTTTTTTCCAGAATCAGTATGAATCGTACAATATTCACCTTCAATTGCGTTGTAAGCATAACCGCCGATTAAATCAATGGCCAATCGGCCGTCTTCTTTAATTTCTTTAACCATTGCACCGAGAGTATCAACGTGTGCTGTAATACAACGTTGTTCTACATCATTTTCCCCTCTTACAGTAATCATTAAAGCTCCTTTGTTTGTAACGCTCGTCGGGTATCCTAATTTTTCTGCAAAATCCTTCACATAATCAATGGCTTTGTAAGCATCTCCCGATGGACTTGGAATTTCAGTTAAAGTTTTGATTGTTTCTAAAATTTGTTTAACCATTTTAACCCCTCCTTGTGTTTATTGTACCGATTTAAAACGAAAATAGAAATTGAATTCACTTTATTCCTACTTGCATCATCGGGATATTTCCTCTATAATATCGCTATTCTGAAAATTTCGACAGAGGTGAGTCTTTTGACACAAAATATTTTGTTTGTAGGTCTGGGTTTAATTGGAGGCAGTCTTGCTAGTAATCTTCAATATTATCAAGAAGACATTGAAGTTTCAGCCTATGATACAAACCCTAGCCAGTTAGATAAAGCACTTTCAATAGGTTTAATTGATAAAAAAGCGGAAGACTATACAGAAGCAGTTGCTGAAGCAGATATTATTATCTATGCTACGCCTGTTCAACAAACTGTTGAGTATTTACAAAATTTATCTGATATTAAGACTAAGTCTGGTTTAATCGTTACAGACACAGGCAGTACTAAAGGAACAATCCAAGGTTTTGAAAAACAATTATTAGAACAAGATATTCACTTAGTGGGCGGACATCCTATGGCAGGAAGCCATAAATCCGGGATTTTAAACGCTAAAAAGAATTTATTTGAAAATGCGTATTATGTTCTTGTACATTCTGAACCTGAAAATGATGCAGCATCAGAAAAAATCCAAAATCTTTTACAAGCAACACGGGCTAAGATTATTGCTACATCCCCTTCTGAACATGATTTTGTAACAAGTATAGTAAGCCACATCCCGCACATTGCAGCTTCTTCTTTAGTTAATTTAAGTCGAGATCACCAACAAGACTCCCCTTTGATTCAACAATTAGCAGCTGGAGGATTTCGTGATATTACTCGCATTGCAAGCAGCAGTCCAGAAATGTGGAGAGATATCATGCATGAAAATAAATCATATATCCTTGAAGGCATACGTGAATGGCAAAAACAACTTGCAACATTAGAAGCACAAATCGAATCTGAAGACAGTGATAGTATCTATGAATTTTTTGAAAATGCACGTAATTACCGCAATCAATTGCCTGCTAAAACACCTGGTGCGGTATCTAGTTCTTATGAACTCTATGTCGACATCCCTGATGAACCAGGTATGATCAGCAAAGTCACTTCTATATTGGGTTTACATAATATTTCTATAAGTAACATAAATATTGTAGAAGCTCGAGAAGATATATATGGTGCATTGCGTATCAGTTTCAAATCTCCTGAAGATCGCGAATCTGGAATAGAATCATTACATGAATTTGACACTTATAGCCTATAAAACTAGTGCATTAAGCTCGTTATCCTACTTTGATAAGGACAACGAGCTTTTTTCATTTTTTACATTTTATGTCCTGCCATTAAACCAAGGCGTCCATACTTGGTTCCCGCATCTGTGTAAGAAACTGCTTTAGATACAATCCCTTTTCCATACTTTTGTTGAAGTTGATCGATGGTTTTAGCTAAAGCTTCACTTCGTTTTCTTTCATATTCGTCCACAAATAGATTTAATTGCTGAATACCTTCAGGTACAAACTGTGTCAACGAAATACTTAGAGTGCGGTACAACATATCTTTTTCACATAATTTATCCGCCCATTTTTCAACCATTTCCCAAATTTCTTTATCTAAATTGGTCGGCTCTTGTAATGTAAATTGTTTATGTACACCGCCTCCATCTCTATAACCAAAAGAAAAATGAATTGTACGCGCACGCATTTTGCGTATTCGAACCCGCATTGCTGCATCCTCTATTAATTCTTGCATTACAACTTTGGCATCGTTGTATTCATAATCTCGCATCAAAATCTGGCTTTTACATATAGAAGGGTTAGTAGTCTTATATTTTTCTCGGATTTTACTTTGATCTATTCCGTGTGCATGCAGATGCATATCGATACCTTTTATTCCAAAATCTCTTTTAAGATATCGATAAGGATAATGTGCTAAATCTCCAATAGTAAAAATACCGCGCTTGTTTAATTTCTTTTCTGTTCGTTTATTAATACCCCAAAATTTATTAAGCGGTTTTATATTCCATAATTTTTCAGGAACATCTTGGTAGCACCATTCAGCAATACGATTAGGCTGATGTTTTGCCTCAATATCCATTGCCAACTTGCTCAGCAACATGTTAGAACCGATACCTACAGTACAATAAATTTGTGTTTTATCATAAATTTCTTTCATGAGTTTGATACAAAAAGAATGAAGTGTACTGCTGAACCGATGATAACTGTCTGTCACATCCATAAAAAACTCATCAATACTATATTGATGCAAATCCTCTGGAGGAACATATTGTAAAGCGATTTTAGAAATCATAATTGATACATCTAAATATTTGCGCATACTTGGATTAATAATGTAAATATCATTACGATGCGGTATTTCAAACAACCTTGAACCTGTTTTAATACCAATTTCTTTTAATGGCGGGGTTGCTGCTAATACAACAGAACCTTGACGTTTGGTATCTGCAACAACTGCCAATTTTGTTTTCATGGGATCGAGCCCTTTAGATATACACGAAACACTTGCAAAGAAACTTTTTTGATCAATACACAATATATCTCTGTCCTCTAACAAATGATAATCATACATATTATCGCCCCCGCAACTTGATAATTTCATTATATACGAACAAACGTTCTTGTTCAACATTTTTGAGAACAAATGTTCTGTTTTTGGTTGCAGTTCAAATTTTGAATATTCTAATTTAAAAGTGCTATAATAACTATGAACTAAACAAAAGGAGGAATTCACATGCCACTCGTGAATATCAAATTAATCGAAGGTCGTTCTGATGAACAATTAAAAGATTTAGTAAAAGAAGTAACAGATGCTGTAGAAAGAACAACTAAAGCAGACCGCAATGCTATCAGCGTTGTATTAGAAGAAATGAAACCTACTCATTATGGTGTGGGCGGCGTAAGAAAATCAGATCAATAATACTTAAAAAAGAAAGCCTGAGAAATTAAGTTTTGAACTTAACTTCTCAGGCTTTTTAATTATTTTTTACTTTGCTGATTACCCTTTTTAGAGTTATCATTTAAAAATTCTTGAATCGCTTTTTTGTTCTTCGGTTTATCTACTTCTAATGCGCTGCCGCTTTCAGCAGTCTGGATATCTTGGTATGTTCCTTTTATCGGAACAGTTAGTGTCTGAACATCCTTATCTCCTCTGATACCAAAATTAATACCTGTTTGCATCAAGGCAGAATCTGGAATATCAGTATTTAGATAACCTCTTAAAATACCTGCTACTTTTGGCAATTTAAATATTGCACCTGGTTTTGTCATCTCTTGTTTAAGTGCTTGGATTACTTGTTGCTGTCTGCGCACTCGCCCGAAGTCACCTTCTGCGTCATGACGGAAACGTGCATAACCAAGTAATTCTTTACCATTTAAGTTATGATGACCTTTTTTCAATGAAACACCGATTAATTCAGACATATCTTTTTCTACATCAATAGGCACACCTTTGGGTGCTAATTCATCAATCATTTTTTCAAAACCTTTAAAATCAATTACCGCATAGTACTCTGGATCAATACCATAATTTTCTACCAATGCCTTACGTAATAATTCAGGTCCGCCTAATGAATAAGCTGCATTAATTTTATAATCTCTATAGCCGGGTATTTTAGCGTAGGTATCACGCATCACAGATACTATTTTCATTTTTTTATGAATATAATCATACTGTGCAACCATAATTGAATCTGTACGAGATTTACCGCCGTCAGACTTGTCAGCACCTAAGAGCAGAATTGAAATTTTTCCATCATTTTTAACAGGACCGTTAAATTTTTGAACTTTCATATTTGAATTATGTTTTTTCGCGTAATCGATACCACTTTTGTACCCTGAAACAGCATAAACAATAAACGCTATAAAAATAATAAGTACACCAAGTAAAATAAAAGGCAATTTGCGTATCTTTTTCTTCACTCTTTTTTTGCGAGGTGGAGGTGGATTGTTGTTACTTCTTTTATAATTTTCTTTTTGTTTGTCTTCTTCAGTCATTTTAACCAACCTTATATCTTCAAAATTAACAGTCTATGTAATATAATTAATACATACTAAAGTTATATAAATTTCTTTTAAAAATCAAGTGTTTTATAGGCAAATGGTACTAAGGTCCCAGAAAAAGAAAGGATAGATAACATGAATATCAATACTGCATACTTTGCAGGCGGGTGTTTCTGGTGCATGACCCAGCCTTTCGATTCATATGATGGCATTGAAAAAGTGACATCTGGTTACATGGGCGGCACAGTAGAAAATCCGACTTACGAAGAAGTAAAAAAAGGTGAAACAGGCCATTTAGAAACTGTTAAAGTAGAATATGACGTGGCTCTGTTTTCTTATCATAAATTATTAGAAATTTTCTTCTCTGTCATCGATCCTACTGATGCAGAAGGACAATATCAAGATCGCGGTTCTCAATATCGTACTGCTATTTTCTATACGAACGAAGATCAACGTGAAACTGCAGAACAATATATTGAAGAACTAAAATCTACGATTGATCGAGATAAAGCGATTGCCACTCAAATTTTACCTGTTTCTGAATTTTATGAAGCAGAAGAATATCATCAAGACTTTTATAAAAAGAATCCTGAACGTTTTGCTGAAGAAGAACAACAACGCGAAGCAATCAAGCAGCAAAAAAGTCAATAAGCAATATAAAAATATGGTAAGAGAGCCTCTTGTTTTTGACTCTCTTACCATATTTTCTTTATAAACAATCTATTATCATTCTAAAATATTAATTTCATCATGGCGCCATCTATTTTTTTCCATCATATCAGTCCAATTTTGAAATAATTGCTGTGCATATGGAATCCAATATGCTGGCAGTGGTTTAAGTGTGTCTCCACGGAAGTAATTTTTAGGTTTAGCAGCCGCTTCCCCATTCTTCTCTCTATCTCTCACATACTCATTCAGCAACGTATCCGCTTCATACTCAAAATGACCGCCGATATATAAATCCGTCTGCGCTTGATTAGAGATAAAATCCATTCCCGTATAAGGACTATACGTAATCACATCTAAATCCGCTTCCCCCATCACCTCATAAGGATCCATATAAGACCCGCGCGATTGCGGAATAATGTATTCAGGAATCGCCTCTAATACAGGATGTTCTTGCATAATATGATAACGATAAATGCCCGTCATCTTTTCAGGGAACATCCTTTTTTGAATCCCATATCGATAATTCAGCGCAAACTGTGCGCCCCAGCAAATAAACATACGCTGTTTCACATGCGTATCAGACCAATCATAGATTTCTTTCAATTCCTCAACATAATCTACTTCAGAAAAAGAAAGATGTTCAACAGGCGCACCTGTCATAATCAAACCATCATAATAATGATCCTTAATATCATCAAATTCCTTATAATACTGCGCAGCACGTTCACTAGAAGAAGTTCGGCTTTGATGTGTGACAGGATAAATAAAATCAACATTAATTGAATGATCCGTTTGTCCGAATAAACGTAACAGTTGTCTTTCAGCATCCTCTTTAATCGGCATCAAATTAACAATCAACAGATTCAACCCCTTACTAATCCGTTGATCTGTAAAAGCGGTATGTTCCGCTTTTAATGCAGGCAGAATAGGAATTCCTTCAGTAAACAGCATTTTAAATTGCGTCTAATCCTTTTTCTAAGTCATTAAGGATATCATCAATATGCTCAAGTCCTACAGAAATACGAATTGTTTCAGGCGTAATACCTGCAGATAATTGTTCTTCAGGTGTTAATTGCGCATGCGTTGTAGAAGCAGGATGAATCACTAATGATTTCGCATCCCCTACATTCGCAAGCAATGAGAACAATTCTAAGGACTCGATAAATTTGATACCTGCATCATAACCGCCTTTGACACCGAAAGTGAAAATAGAACATGCACCTTTAGGAAGGTATTTTTCTTTTAAATCATAATACTCGCTTGTAGGCAGACCTGCATATTTTACCCATTCTACTTTTTCATGATTATTCAAGAACTCAGCCACTTTCTCAGCATTTTCAACATGACGTTCCATTCTGAGAGATAATGTTTCTAAACCTTGAAGTAATAAGAAAGCATTTATTGGAGACAAACAAGCACCTGTATCACGTAATAATGTTGTTCTGATTTTAAATGCTAACGCCGCTTCACCAAAAGCATCCGCAAATACTAAATCATGATAAGACGGGTCCGGTTCTGTCAATCCAGGGAATTTATCATTTTGTTTCCAGTCAAAGTTGCCGCCATCTACAACAACCCCGCCCATAGAAGTACCATGGCCGCCGATAAACTTAGTTGCAGAATGAACTACAATATTCGCACCGTGTTCAATCGGTCTGAATAAATAGGGAGAAGCAAATGTATTATCCACGATTAAAGGAATACCTGCTTCATGCGCAATTTCCGCTAATGCTTCTACATCTTCTACGTTACCTTCAGGATTACCGATAGTTTCGATGTAGATAGCTTTTGTATTATCTTTAATCGCATTTTTCACTTCATCTAAATTCTTGCTGTCGACAATAGAAACGTCGATTCCGTATTTTGGCAAAGTATGGTTGAATAATGTGAATGTACCGCCATATAATGTTGAGCTTGCTACAATATGATCTCCTGCTTCAGCAACAGTTTGTACTGCATACGTAATTGCTGACATACCAGAAGATACGGCTACCCCTGCAGAACCGCCTTCTAATTCCGCTACACGTGTTTCAAATACTGCTACGGTAGGATTCGTTAAACGAGAATAAATATTGTCCAGTGCGTTTAAACCAAATAAATCTGCTGCGTGCTGTGTGTCGTCAAATGTAAAAGATGTCGTTTGGTAAATTGGTACTGCTCTCGAATTTGAAGCGGAATCCACTTCTTGTCCTGCGTGTAATTGTAATGTCTCAAATTTAAAATCGTTTGTCATGTTCCATTTCCTCCTTATTTAACATAAAAAAATAGCCTACCTGAAAAGATAGACTTAAAGATCTCTTATCTTTCAGGTCTTCACCTGCTGGAATTAGCACCTAACTTAAATAGGTTGCCTGGTATCGTCGGGCCAGTCCCTCCACCATTCTGGATAAGTTTTATTTAATTTAATTCAGAGTATAAAACTTATCTTGTCGGTTGTCAACAGACTATTCATATTTTTCTGAAATTTAAATAAATTTATCCTGGCTTCACACTTTTTTAATAAAGCAGCTTGATTATAGTCAATCTTTCTAAAGCAAAAAACCTGATTGCCTTTATTCAGACAATCAGGTTTAATATTAAGCTGCTAATTTTTAGAACGGATGACACGAAGTACTTTGACCATATTCTGTCCAAGCGAACTATGTCTTGAATACACTAAGTACCTCGGTTCCCAATTCGGTTTGAATTTTTCTTTATACTGTCTTAAACCTCGGAAGCGGTATAAATTATTAAAATGTTCAAAAATGCGACCGGCAATACGTTCATTCAAATATGAAAATTCAGTTTGGCCTACGTTAGAAAGTGTCGCCATGCCCATGTTGAACGCTTTATAATCATGTTCTTGACCCCATAACAGCATATGCAGATACAAACCATCCATTAACGGTAAATCAACATCCGGCAGCCAGCGGATCAAATCAATTGAAATGGAATCGTTATAGTGCGTCGGCATTAAACTGCAAAATGCAATAATTCGGCCGTCTTTTTCTTTCAAGATACCGACAGGTGCTTTTGAGATATAGCTTTCTGTAAGCTGACCTACAGAAAAATGCATTTCATTTTTGCCATCCAACCATGCATCACTGACATGTTTAAGCTCAGCAAACATTTCTTTTGAAAACGGCGGTTCTACTATTTCGAATTCAATTTCTTGATCTGTAATTTTATTTAAGGTTGCTCTGAAACCTCTGCGTTTTTTGCCTGATGTCGTAAAAGTAGTCAGATCAATAACCGCTTCTTCACCTAATTTAAAGAACTGATTACCAAAATCGTGATATAAAGGCATATAACGATCACTTGCTTGATAGAAGATGATTTCATAACCCATTGTAAGTGCATAATCATAAATCGATTCCAATAAATGATTGAAACGTGCTGGATTACCGATAGGATCTCCTAATACAACCAGTGTATTGGATTTATAACGATACATAACAAATGCTTCTTGTGAATCATCCATAAAGACATCTTTGTCTCCGCTGTGTATCAAGTGACTTAAATAGTTGCCGCCATATTGTTCGATAATTTCTGAACAACGCTCAAAATCCGGTGTTGGACGTGCTTTAGAATAAGCTTGTTCAAATAACCATACAATAAATGCGACGATGATAAAGATAACAATCGCAGTCATCCATAGATAATAGCGCAATAAAGACGTATCCAGCTCAATTTTATAGGCATCTAAAGCATTCAGCACGATTTTAATGACATAGTGGTTCAAAATCAGCATCAGTGCACTGACAATAAACATCGCTACAATATGACGCATACGTAATGGGCGTTTTAAAATTGTTGTTTTATTGAATGAGTAAACCAGCAATGCAAATAAAACAACGAGCCAAAACATCAACAATATCGATGTATTCAAGTAGAGCGTGATTCCGAATATTAAAATAATCGCAACGAGTGCAAATAAAATAGCGCGTCGGCTTTGTTTGAAAATACCGCGTACATTCAACATTAAAATTAAACAAGCACTCGTATGAATCGTTACGATAATATAATAAAACATATGGTTAGGATCATATAATCCATCATAAATAATCGATACGTTATTCAACAAGAACATTAAACTCGTCAACGCAACGAGTAAACCTAAAGATAATGAAGGAATTTTAGAGAACATTGACTTTTGATATGAGAATAAAAACGATGTAACTTCTTTAGCCGGTGTATAGTAACGAGATTGTTCAATATAACGTCTTGCAGATGTTCCGAATTCAAAAATGGATAATATCATTGAAATTAAAAGCGGAATAAAGTAATACGCAAAACGATACATTAAGAGGCCTAAAACTATTTTTTCTTCAGGTAACCCTAAATATTTCAGTCCTACTAAAATCACGACATCAAAGGCACCGAATCCACCTGGAATAAAACTGATCAGACCTGCAATTGCAGCAATAATAAAGATACCAATTACAGATGTATAAGGTACCTCTAAATGCACAACACGTAATGAGAAGTACAAGACAGTACTTGCTGCAATCCATTCAACTGCAGAAACCAGTGTTAAATAGACACCTGTTAAACGATGATTTTTTTGCACGGGTTTCTTAATTGTGAAAATAATAAAGGCCGGCAAGAATAAGGCCACGATATACATCATGATATGTACAATCTGATATTTATCTAGAAGATGCGAGGCATTAAAGATATGCGTTACAACAAGAATAGATAAAAAACTTAATCCTGTCAGCATAGATAATAAAACTAATGATATATAATGCATCAGTGTTTTGGTATCTTTAGTGTAATTTTTATAAATGGCCAAACGCATGCCTGCACCAATGAAACCCCCAAAACCAATAATGGAGTTCAGCGCATTAATGATATAGCTGATTCTGAATATCTTCCCTGCTGATATTTTCAATTTCAAGGTACGTACCATAATAAAGTCATAAAAGCTGAGCAGTAAGATAGAGGCGCCGCCTAACGCAAATACACCTGTTAATTCTGCTCTGTTTAATTTTTCAAAAAGAATAAACGCCTTTTTGAAATCCATTTTAGAAACCTCTTGGTACAAAATGGAGGCAACGATAATGAATAATACGGTCGCAAAAACCACTTTCGCAATTGTCAGGAGACGGCTTTTTAATTCTTTTGACATTTTTTCACTCAATTCTCTTTTCTTATTTTATCAGAAATTAATTATTTGATTCATTTGTTAACAAATAATTCCAAACTACATAATAGAAATATACCACATTCCTAAAATTTTAAAAATGTAAAAACAGGCAATCACACCTAACAAAAGTGTCATTGCCTGTTTGATTTCCTGTATTAACGTACTTCGTTGTTAGGATTATCTTTCCACTCTTCGCTTGATACTTCATAAGGTTCCGAATCCTGACCGTAATAACGGTTATAGCGACGTTTGAAGATATCAAAGAGATGCATCACTAACACTTTTAAGACAGCATAACCTGGTATTGCTAGAATTACACCGACAACACCTAATAGATTTCCGGCACATAAAAGCACGAAAATAATTGTTAATGGATGGACTTTTAAAGTTTTACCCATTACGTTAGGTGAAATGAAGTGACCTTCAAAGAATTGAACTAATGTCCATACAACTACTAATTTTAATAACATAATCGGTGAAGTAATCAATGCAATGACAATCGCAGGTGAAATTGCAATGGTAGGACCTAAATAAGGCACTACACTTGTTACTGCTGCGATACATGCAAGCACTAAACTGTAATCTAATCCGATAATCGAATATCCGATAAACAGCAGAATACCGATACATAATGATACAAACATTTGTCCTTGAATGTATGAACCTACTTGCAAGCTCATGCTTTCAATCACTTCATGAAAATCTTGACGGAATTTCGGCGGTACGATTTTAATTGCTGTTTCTTTAAAGTGATGACCGTCTTTTAAGAAGAAAAAGAGTACAAATGGTGTTGTAACCAAAACTACTCCGACATTAACAACCGCTTCAGCAAACGACATCACTTTTGTTCCGAATCCATCAAAATAATCTGAAACCATCCCTGGTACTTTTCTAGCAAACTTATCTAATTGATCTTGAATCTGACCGTAAAAGTTGGATAATCCTGTACCTTTCGACATGCTCGTCACCTGATCAACAATATCATTGAATTTATCAACATATCGCGGCATATGATGACTGAAAGTTTTAATTTGACCGCCGATAATAGGAATTAATAAGTTAACAATCAATGCAATGACTGCTGCTGCGACACAGTATAAAATAATAATTCCCCATAATCTTGGTATACGATAACGTTCCATAAGATTAATAATCGGATTAAATAAATAAAAGAGAATGAGTCCTAGAATAACAGGTGCCGCTATGGTATTAAAAATAATCACAAAAGGCTGGAATATGTATGAGACTTTATCAAAAATAAAAATCGTAATACCGATAAGTATCAACATGACTAAGCCAAATAACAAATTCTTGCCTCCGATAAATTTCATAAAACGTGTTTCACTCAATGAGAAACGCTGTGGCTTATCGTTATTTGCCATATAATTCACCATTCCTTGTGCTTAATTAAACATATTCTATCGCTTCTTTGTAAAAAAAGAAACTTTTAATGCTAAAATGCTTGTTTTACCTATATATATTACCACGCCTATTCTAAAAGAAACCGAACAATTTTTTAAAAGTGTTGATTATACGTCGTCTGCTAAATACAAAAAAGAGCAACCTGTATCAGATTGCCCTTTCAATTCACAGTATGTTAATTATTGATCAAAATTAACTTTTCACCTTGTTCTACTTTTCCTGTATGCAAGACTTCGATATTTGCGCTGCCTGCATTTGTAATAATAATCGGAGTGATTGTATCATCTGCATGTTCTTTGATGTAATCTAAATCTACTCTCATCAATGGCTGACCTAAGATGATATTTTCATTTTCTTTCACTAAGATTTCAAAACCTTCTCCTTCTAATTTAACCGTTTCTAAACCGAAGTGAATCAGAAGTTCAATGCCATCTTTAGATTCTAAACCGATAGCATGTTTAGTCGGGAAGATCATTTTAACTGTACCATCAAACGGTGCAACAACTTCTCCTGTTTCAGGTTTGATTGCGATACCGTCACCCATCATTTTTGCAGAAAAGACTTTATCTGGCACTTCACTTAAATCAACCGCTTCACCTGTAATCGGTGCGTAAATCAATGCGCCGCCTTCAGCTACAATTTCAGCTGTTTCGACATCTCCATCTTCTGTAACAGTTATTTCAGCTGGAGAAGTAATCTTGCCATCCATAATCTGCTGCATATCATGTTTGATTTGATCAGATTTCGGTCCGAAAATCGCTTGCATATTATTACCGACTTCAAGCACACCTGATTCACCAAGTTGTTTTAATTTTTCTACATCTACTAATTCTTTGTCTCTGACTTCTACACGTAAACGCGTAATACAAGCATCTAGATGTTTAATATTTTCTTTATTGCCCATTGCTTCTAATACTTCAAACGGTAACTCACTAACAGAAACATCTTTACTTTCAACTTCTTTATCTTCACGACCTGGTGTTTTCAAGTTTAATTTTTTAATTAAGAATGTGAATAAGAAGTAGTAAATTACAGCATACACGATACCTACTGGAATAACTAATAATGCATTTGAGCGATCCCATGATAATAAACCATATAGAATGTAGTCGATAAATCCGCCTGAGAATGTCATACCGATTTGAACATGCAGCAAGTGCATAATCAAGAATGAAGTACCTGCTAAAATAACATGTGCCACATAAAGAATCGGTGCGACAAATAAGAATGAGAATTCTAAAGGTTCAGTAATACCCGTTAAAAATGATGTTAAAGCAGCAGATAACATTAACCCACCGACTACTTTACGGCGTTCTGGTTTGGCTTGACGATAAATCGCAAATGCTGCTGCCGGCAAACCGAACATCATAAATGGATATTTACCTGTTGTAAATGCACCAGATGTAAATGGAACACCATCTTGATATTGCGCCATCCATATACGTTGGTCACCACGTACTAAGTTGCCCGCTTCATTAACATAATGTCCAAATTCAAACCAAAATGGCGCATAGAAAATATGATGCAGACCGAACGGAATTAAAGAACGTTCAATAATACCGAAAATAAAAGTCGTTAATGCTAAGTTTTTACCTAATAAGAAATTAGATAAGTTGTTTAAACCATCTTGTACAGGCGGCCAAACAAAACTTAATACAATCCCTGTCACGATTGCTACAAGAGATGTAATAATCGGCACAAAACGTTTACCTGCAAAGAAGCCTAAGAATTGAGGGAGCTGGATATTATAGAACTTGTTATAACACCATGCTGCAAGTGCCCCGATAATAATACCTCCGAATACACCTGTTTGTAATGTCGGTATACCTAAAACCAAAGCATGCGCTGGATCTTTAGCAGATTGCCCCAGTGTTTTCGCACCATCTGCGTAACTGAAAATATCATCAATCGTAATACCTGCAATTTTTCCCATCGTCGCACTCATAATCAAGTATCCGACTAAAGCTGCAATCCCTGCTACACCATCTCCGCCTGCTAATCCGAGTGCAGTACCCATCGCAAACAACAATGGCAAGTTGTCAAAAATAACTTGTCCTGAAGATTCCATAATCTGACTGATTAATTGAATATAATGATTTTCCATCCATGGCGCAAAGTGCAAGATTTGTTCGTTGTGCATCGCGTTACCAAATGCTAATAAAATACCAGCAGCCGGTAAAATCGCAACTGGCAGCATCAATGCTTTACCAATTCGTTGTAACTGACCGAAAAACCTTTTTAACAGATTTTTCATTGTTTCCTCCTAAGTTGTAAATTCTAAAAAAGACATGAACAAAACCAGCTTCACTAGGTTCATTGTCCATGTCTGAAATCTGTCACATGCAAAGAATTTATACTTTTATCATTTATCGCAGTAGTGATGTTATTTCACTAAAATAACTTTATCACCTTGTTTAACTTCACCATGTTGCAATACTTCCATCGTACGACCATTTAAGTTCGTTACAACAATCGGCGTAATTGTACTATCTGCATTCTCTTTGATGTAATCTAAATCAACTTTCATTAATGGTTGACCTAATACAATATTTTCATTTTCTTTCACTAAGATATCGAAGCCTTTACCTTCTAATTTCACTGTTTCTAAACCGAAGTGAATCAATAATTCGATACCATCTTTAGATTCTAAACCAATAGCGTGTTTAGTCGGGAAGACCATTTTAACTGTGCCATCAAACGGTGCCACGACTTCTCCTGTTTCAGGTTTGATTGCGATACCGTCACCCATCATTTTTTCAGAGAAAACTTTATCTGGTACTTCTGCAATATCCACAACTTCACCTTTAATCGGTGCATATACAACACCGCCGCCTGCTGCTGCGATTTCAGCTGTTTCTTTATCGCCTTCCTCAGTGACAGTTGTCTCTTCTGGCGATGTAATTTTACCATCCATAATTTGCTGCATATCGTGTTTGATTTGATCAGATTTCGGTCCGAAGATTGCTTGCATATTATTGCCTACTTCAAGTACCCCTGATGCACCTAAGTCTTTTAATTCTTGAACATCTACTTTTGCTTTGTCATTGACTTCAACACGTAAGCGTGTGATACAAGCATCTAAGTGTTTAATGTTAGGTTTTCCACCCATAGCATCCAACACTTTGAATGGCAATTCACTCGCTGCTACGTTTGAAGATTTAACTTCTTTATCTTCACGACCTGGTGTTTTGAAGTTAAACTTAACGATAAGGAAGCGGAAGATAATATAGTAAATCGCTGCATAAACCAATCCTACAGGGATAACCAACCACCACTGTGTTTTATTCGGCAATATTCCGAGTAAGAAGAAGTCGATGAATCCACCTGAGAACGTATAACCGAGATGAAGGTCTAATAAGTATAAAATTAAGAATGATAGACCATCCAACACAGCATGAATAAAGAATAATAATGGTGCTACAAACAAGAATGAGAACTCTAAAGGTTCAGTAATCCCTGTTAAGAATGAAGTTAATGCACCTGATAACATTAAACCTGCGACCACTTTTTTATTTTCTTTTTTAGCTGTTTGATAAATCGCTAAAGCTGCTGCCGGTAAACCGAACATCATCACAGGGAATTCACCTTGCATGAATTTACCTGCTGTTAAAGGTACATTATCACGGATTTGTTCGATAAAGATACGTTGGTCACCGTGAATAATTTGTCCTGCTGCATTTTTATATGATCCAAATTCAAACCAGAATGGTGCATGGAAAATATGATGCAATCCGAATGGAATCAATAAACGTTTGATGAAACCGAATAAGAATACGGCAAGACCTGTGTTAGATGCTAATAACCCTTCACTGAACACGTTTAATCCACCTTGGATTGACGGCCAAATAATCGCCATCGGGAAAGCTAAAATAAACGAACATGTTGCCATCATAATCGGCACAAAACGTTTACCAGCAAAGAATCCTAAATAACTCGGTAACGATATGTTATAAAACTTGTTATAACACCAAGCGGCCAGCGCACCGATAATGATACCGCCGAACACACCTGTTTGAAGTGTAGGTATACCTAATACGTTGGCAAATCCTGTTGCAGCATCTGCTGCTTTTTCAGGTGTAACCCCTAAGAACATTCCCATCGTTTTATTTAAAACGATAAAACCGACGAACGCTGCAATCGCTGCAACACCATCACCTGACGCTAAACCAATGGCAACACCAAGTGCGAAGATAATGGCCAAGTTATCAAAGATAATCCCGCCAGCACCTTCCATCATTTTTGCGACATTTTGAAAACCTTCTGCTTTAATGAATGGCATAAGGCTTTGCAATGCATCGCCTTGAAATGCATTACCTAATGCGAGCAGTAAACCTGCTGCTGGCAAGATTGCAACCGGAAGCATTAAAGCTTTACCAATACGTTGCAACTGGCCGAAAAACTTTTTCCACATAAAAGTTTCCTCCCAAATATGAAATTGTAAATATCAAGAATAGATTCAACAGCAAACAAAAAAGGCATGAGTAAGAAAGTTGGATTGCTCCAAACTTCATCACTCATGCCTAATCGAATTAGTTACACGTTCGTATTCTTTTCATTTTGTTGTGTGAAGTGATTGATATGCAGTGTTAAATAGATTAATTCCGCTTCATATACTTCCACATCCAGATGCTGCTGCATCATTTTAATGATTTTAACAGCTATATTATAGCATAGCGGATAATGCGCTTTCAACATGTTTCCGAATTCGTCATTAACTTGTATCACTTCACCTTTTTGCAGCCGTCTGATTAAAAATTGGATATGACGGATAAAGCGCTGGTATTGAATTGAATTCGTATCAATTTTATATTTCAAATCATGTTCCATAATCAAAATACTTTTATTAATAATCTCATTTGTCAAACGAACTTCATGCATTGATAAATCATCTTTGCTGCTTGCAATATGCAATGCTATAAAACCAATTTCATCTTCTGGAAACTCAATATCTAAAAGTTTATTTAAATGCTGAATCACATTAACAGCAATTTCATAGGATTCAGAGTAGAGCTGTTTCGTTTCAATCAAGAAAGGATTTTTGATGAACTGCTGCTGTTTAATACGTTTATACGCAAAAATAATATGATCCGTTAGTGCAACCATCAAATCTTTATCTACTACAGTTCGGTCAGCATTTGTAATGATATCCATTGCTTCAATAATCGTTTGCAGGACTTTATCATCAGCAATTTCAACTAATGCTTTGTAATGTTCTTGATCTTTCTTTTGTTCTAATTTATAAACTTTATCAATCATTACAGAATCAGAAAGTTCCATCCCTTTCTTTTTATTAAAGCCGATACCCTTACCAATCAGAACAACTTCATGGTGCCGGTCGTCTGTACAGATAATGACGTTATTATTAAGTGCTTTCTCTATGACGTAGTTGCTCATGCTAACCACCTTTTCTGTTACGTTCTTATCATTATTATAGTACTCATTATTCTAAAACAGAATATACTTATTCAATATTAGTGTCCATTCTACCACATTCTTTTATCCACTTGAGATAGAATTTGAAGTGTTTTTATAAAAAAAGAACATCGAAGCAGCTTCGATGTTCTGAGTCATATTTATTTACGACGCGTTAATTGTTTTGATGGATCTCCCCAACATTCAATACCGAATAAATTAATATCTAAGTTTTCTGGTTTGAAAATTGGTTTCTTACCTTCTTTACGTTGTCTGAAGTAATCTTTCATAACCGCAAGCGCAATATTCGATAAACCGATGATTGCAACTAAGTTAACAATAGCCATCAAGCCCATGAATACATCTGCTGTGCTCCATACTGTTTCAGTTTTAATAACAGCACCGAAGAATACAAGCACTACAACTAAACATCTGAATATAAATAATATTGTCTTATTGTATGATAAGAATTCAATATTAGATTGACCATAGTAATAGTTGCCGATAACAGATGAAAATGCAAACAATGTAATTGCGATTGATAAGAAAATACCGCCTGCACTGCCTAAATGTTCATTTAATGCAGATTGTGTTACAGCGACACCTTGAGGTGCACTTTCACCGAATTTCAAACCGCCATATAACAAGATAACAATCGCTGTAGCTGTACATACTAAAATTGTATCGAAGAATACACCTAAAGATTGCAATAAACCTTGTTTAACTGGGTGTGGAACCGCTGCTGTTGCAGCCGCGTTCGGAGCCGAACCCATACCAGCTTCATTAGAGAATAAACCACGTTTAATTCCTTGTAATACAGCTGCACCGACAGCACCGCCTGTTGCTTGTTCAACGCCGAATGCATTTTTGAAGATTGTCGCAAGCATCGGGATGATTTGATCATAGTTCATCGCTAAAATTACGAGAACCACACCGATATAGATAATTGCCATAATCGGTACAATAATAGAAGATAATGTTGCGATACTGCGCACACCGCCGAAGATAATAATTGCTGTTAATACTGCTAATATGATACCTGTAATTACAGGACTAATATGGTATTGTGTATTCAATGATTCTGCAATCGTATTAGCTTGTACTGTATTAAATACAAAAGCAAACGTTACAGTAATTAAGACTGCAAAAACAATACCTAACCATTTTTGATTAAGACCTTTTGTAATATAATACGCAGGTCCTCCTCGATATCCGCCGTCTTTATCAGGCACTTTATATACTTGAGCTAACACTGCTTCTACAAAGGCACTTGCTGCACCAATTGAAGCAATAATCCACATCCAAAATACTGCACCCGGACCACCCAGCACAATTGCAGTTGCTACACCCGCAATATTACCAGTACCTACACGAGAGCCCGCACTGATTGCGAATGCTTGGAAAGGAGAAATACCTTTCTCGCCGTTTTCTAGTGTTTCGGGTTTTTCAACTAATGCACGCAGCATTTCTCTAAATGATGTGAACTGGATAAATTTAGAACTGATGGTAAAGAAAATTCCCGCAGTCAGCAATAAGCCGATCAAGTATTGTGACCAAATTAAATCATTTCCAACACTGATAAAGGCTTTAAACCAACCAGGGATTAAACTATCAAAGTCTTTCAATGTTAAAACCTCATATTCTCTTTAAATTTATGTAAAACGTTACACATTGAATTTGAAATTCAAGCCTTGCGATAAGACTCAAATTTCTATTTCCTTTAAATCAAAAAAATAGCAAGTGGTTCAATTCTGCAAGAGAATGTTTACCGCTTGTTATTTGGTTAATCTATTTTCTATTTTATCATCTTACAATATTCCTGACTATATTTTTTTGAAAAGTATAGAATTTCACTTATTAAAAAAGCTGTTTGAGTAGGTCGTAACCTATTCAAACAGCAATTCATTTAATTATTCATCCTTTGAAGTATCAAGCGCACTAACAGATAGTGCATTCACTTCACCGAATTCATCTGTATCCACTACAAATGAACCATTCGTATATTGTTCAGTAAGATGTATATCGCTTACTTTTCCAGAAAAACTATCTTTATTTGAATAAATAGTATAGATACTTTCTGGGTTTGTGATAACATCAGCACCAACAATACGATGTGGTCTTGACTTCAATTCTTTCAGAAGCTTGATACCACGTTGTGCTCGTTTGGCTTCTGATAAAACTTTAAATCCGATGCGTTTAACAGCACCGCGTTGTGTCGCCATCAATATCGTGTCGTTCGGCTGAATGAGCTGTGTCATTTCTACCACATCATCGTCTTTCAGGTTGATAGATTTAACACCAGCTGCACGTAAACCGGTACTAGATAATTCATCTGTTGAATAAGTAAGTGACATACCTGTATGTGTCACAATCGTAATCAGTTGATCTGCTTCAATACGCATCACATTGATTAATTCATCATTGTCTTTTAATTTCATCGCAATTAATGGTTTATTAAAGCGTGTTGTTTTAAAGAGTTCAAGTTCACTTTTCTTAATCATGCCGTTTTTCGTCGCCATGATATAATCAGCTTTTTGTTTAAAGTCTGGTTCTGTGAAGACATCAAGCACATATTCATCATTTTCAATCGGCACGAGTTGTGAAATGTGCTGACCTAAATCTTTCCATTTTACATCTGGCAATTTATGCACTGGAAGATAGAGGTATCGCCCTTTATTCGTAAAGACTAAAGCAATATGCTGTGTATTGGTTTCAAGGTGACGCAGTAATGCATCGCCCTCTTTCAAGCCAACTTCATCTACACGATTTGCATTGAAACTACGTACAGACGTACGTTTGATATATCCATCGCGAGATAAACTTAAAATAGTTTCTTCGCTTGGAACAATGACTTCTTTAGAAATTTTAATTTCAGCGATTTCCGCTTCAATACGAGACAAACGATCTGTTTTGAAACGTGTACGAATTTCTTTTAATTCGTCTTTAATCACATTTAACAAAGCATCGTGATTATCTAAAATATTACGTAAATCATTAATTTTAGCTTCTAATTCATCATGTTCTTTTTCTAACGCAACAATGTCAGTATTTGTTAGACGATATAATTGTAAAGTCACAATCGCTTCTGCTTGTTCTTCTGTAAAATCAAATTCAGCTACTAAATTATCTTTTGCATCTTTTTTATTTTTAGAACCGCGGATGATTGCGATGACTTCATCTAATACTGATAAAGCTTTCATCAAACCTTCTACAATATGCATGCGTTTTTCAGCATGGAATAAATCATAGCGTGTACGTTTAGTGACAACGTCGATTTGGTGATTTAAATAACTGTCGATAATTTCACGGATTCCCATTAATTTAGGACGGCCGTCACTAATTGCGACCATGTTGAAGTTATAAGAGATTTGTAAATCTGTGTTTTTATATAAGAAGTTTAAGATGGCATCGCTATTTACATCTTTCTTCAATTCAATCGCAATACGTAAACCTGTTCTATCTGTTTCATCACGTACTTCAATAATGCCATCCACACGTTTATCAGCACGTAATTCATCGATTTTTTTCACAAGGGCGCTTTTATTCACTTCATATGGAATTTCAGTGACAATTAATTCTTGGCGTCCACTTCTTAACGTTTCTGTTTCTACAGTAGAGCGTACAACAATGCGGCCTTTTCCTGTTTCGTAGGCTTTCTTAATGCCGTCTACACCTTGGATAATACCGCCTGTCGGGAAGTCAGGTCCCTTCACATATTTCATTAATTGGTTGACTGAAATATCAGGATTATCAATATACTTCAGTGTAGCTTGAATGACTTCACCTAAATTATGCGGCGGAATATCTGTTGCATACCCTGCTGAAATACCTGTAGAACCATTGATTAAAAGGTTCGGGAATCTTGCTGGGAGCACCATAGGTTCTGTTGTAGTATCATCGTAGTTCGGTACAAAAGGTACTGTGTCTTTATTGATATCACGCAGCAATTCTTCTGATAACTGGCTTAATTTTGCTTCTGTATAACGCATCGCAGCAGGTGGATCATTATCGATACTACCATTATTACCATGCATCTCAATTAAGACATGACGTAATTTCCATTCTTGACTTAAACGTACCATTGCATCATAAACAGATGAATCACCATGCGGGTGGTACTGACCGATAACATCACCGACTGTTTTGGCACTTTTTCGGAAGTTTTTATCGTAAGTGTTACCGCTGTCGTACATCGCATACAAAATACGACGTTGTACAGGTTTTAATCCGTCACGTACATCAGGTAATGCACGTTCTTGGATGATATATTTACTGTATCTGCCGAAGCGGTCACCAATTACATCTTCTAACGAAAGGTCTTGGATAATTTCGCTCAATTCTCTTCCTCCTCACCGTATTCATCTTGATCTAATATTTGGATTTCGTCATTTTCCAAAATACTTTGATCCTCTTGAAGTCCGAATTCAACATGGCGTTCAATCCATTCACGTCTCGGAGCTACTTTATCGCCCATCAGTGTCGTTACACGTTTGGATGAGCGCACTTCATCTTCGACTTGGACTCTGATTAACGTTCTAGTTTCGGGATTCATTGTTGTTTCCCATAATTGGTCAGGGTTCATTTCACCTAAACCTTTATAACGCTGCAAGCTGAATCCTTTACCAAGTTTCTTCTGTAATTTTTCTAATTCATCATCTGTCCAAGCATATTCTACTTTTTTAGATTTGCCTTTTCCTTTTTCTAATTTATAAAGTGGCGGCAATGCGATGAAAACACGTCCTGCTTGTACGAGTGGTTTCATATATTTGAAGAAGAAAGTTAACAACAATACTTGGATATGCGCACCGTCTGTATCAGCATCTGTCATAATAATGACACGGTTATAGTTACTGTCTTCAATTTTGAATTCGTTACCAACCCCTGCACCGATTGTATGGATGATAGTATTAATCTCTTCGTTTTTAAAGATATCATCTAAACGTGCTTTTTCTGTGTTGATGACTTTACCGCGTAAAGGCAGAATTGCTTGATATTTACGGTCACGGCCTAATTTAGCTGAACCGCCTGCAGAGTCACCCTCTACAAGATACAATTCTTTTTTCTCAGTATTTTTACTTTGAGCTGGCGTTAATTTACCCGATAACAATGTATCTTTACGCTTATTTTTCTTGCCTGTACGAGCGTCTTCACGCGCTTTTCGTGCAGCTTCACGGACTTGTTGTGCTTTTACTGCTTTTTTTACAAGCGCTTTTGAAAGTTGTCCTTTTTCTTCTAAATAATAAGGCAACTTTTCTGCCATTACAGAATCTACAGCACTACGCGCTTCTGCAGTTCCTAATTTCGACTTTGTTTGTCCTTCGAATTGCAATAGTTCTTCAGGAATACGTACCGAAATAATTGCAGTTAAACCTTCACGAATATCATTACCTTCTAAGTTTTTATCTTTTGCTTTCAATTCACCAATTCGACGAGCGTAATCATTAAAGACACGTGTCATCGCTGTTTTGAATCCGACTTCATGTGTTCCGCCGTCTTTGGTACGTACGTTGTTGACAAAACTCAAGATACTTTCAGAGTATTGGTCATTGTATTGGAAGGCAACATCTACTTCGATACCATGTGATTCTCCAGAAAATGTAGAAACATCATGTAAAACTTCTTTTCCTTCATTGACGTAACTTACAAATTCCTTGATACCTTCTTCATAATGATAGATTTCTTCTCGCTCTTTACCAGAACGTAAATCTGTCAAAGTAATTTTTAAATTTTTAAGAAGGAATGCAGACTCTTGCAAACGTTCGCTTAATGTATCGAAGTTGAAGGCTGTTGTTGATTTGAAGATTTCAGGATCAGGTTTGAAAGTGACTTTCGTACCTTTTTTACGTGTTTTCCCTTTCTTTTCTAATCCTGTTGCAGGCAATCCGCCTTTATTAAATTTTTGTTCATAAATATATCCATCTCGATATATTTCTACATCCAGCCATTCACTTAATGCATTGACTACTGAAGCACCAACGCCATGCAAACCACCAGAAGTTTTATAGCCGCCTTGGCCGAATTTACCGCCGGCGTGCAATATCGTAAAGATAACTTCAACAGTTGGTTTTCCTGATTTATGAATACCCGTCGGCATACCTCGTCCGTTATCTTCTACTGTAATACTATCATCTTTATTGATAGTTACTTTAATCTCATTACCGAAACCATTCAATACTTCATCGACTGAATTATCAACGATTTCATATACTAAATGGTGTAAACCTCTTTTATCGGTTGACCCAATATACATCCCCGGTCTTTTGCGGACTGCTTCTAATCCTTCAAGAACTTGAATTGAATCATCCGAATAATTTTGTCGTTTATTTGTTGCCAATCGATTCTTCGCCTCCTACAAACATACGTTCGTTTATAAAACATTACATTAAACATTCTTACTTAAAATCTGGCAAATTGCAAGCCAGAAATTATTTTTAATGACGTATCAATTTGAGTTATGTGTAAAATATATTCTTGTGTATACAAATTTCTATCTTGTATTT
This sequence comes from Staphylococcus condimenti, assembly GCF_001618885.1. Taxonomy (NCBI): domain Bacteria; kingdom Bacillati; phylum Bacillota; class Bacilli; order Caryophanales; family Staphylococcaceae; genus Staphylococcus; species Staphylococcus condimenti. Next base: position 491,015 of record NZ_CP015114.1, read on the forward strand.
TTCATATATTGACGTTTTATTCTATCATTTGTAAAATGTGTAGAAAAATTTCTTTGATAGGTTCTCAAACTATAACTCAGATATGGTAAAATAACGTTATCATCAACAAAGGATGTGTCATGCAAAATGATGATTGTGCTTATGCTTTTGCTCGCCTACCTTGTAGGTTCATTTCCGAGCGGAGTTATCATCGGTAAAATTTTCTTCAAGAAAGACATCAGACAATTTGGAAGCGGCAATACAGGCGCCACAAACAGCTTTCGTGTGTTAGGACGACCTGCAGGTTTTGCCGTAACATTTTTAGATATATTTAAAGGTTTTATTGTGGTTTTCTTCCCGTTATGGTTCCCAGTACATCCGACAGGTTCAATCAGTGAGTTTTTCACACATGGATTAATTGTCGGTGTCTTTGCGATTTTAGGCCATGTTTACCCGATTTTCTTGAAATTTCATGGTGGTAAAGCCGTTGCAACAAGTGCGGGTGTCGTATTAGGAGTTGCCCCAATATTATTATTAATATTAGCAGCAATTTTCTTCCTTACTTTGTATTTAACAAAATACGTATCTTTATCAAGTATTGTTGCGGCTATTTGCTGTGTCATCGGATCACTGATTATTCATGATTACATCCTATTGGCCGTAAGTGTGGTTGTAGCAATCCTCTTGATTGTCAGACACCGTTCCAATATCGTACGTATCTTTAAAGGTGAGGAACCTAAAATTAAATGGATGTAAATGAAACAAACTGGGGCATTTTAATGTTCCGGTTTTTATTATTTTAAATCAATTATGAAGAATATTTGTACTCTGAGTAAATTTTTCTAAAAAATTTTGCGATTTCATGTTAAATTACACACCAAAACGGTTATAATGCATTATATAAATCATCACTCACTTTGATTTATAAATATCCGGTAATAATGAGAGGAGTTTTTACCATGGAATTCAAACTTACAGATAACGCAGTGAAATGGTTTAAAGATGAATTTGAGTTGCCGCAATCAGATAAAGCTATCAAATTTTTTGTACGTTATGGTGGAGAGAAACAATTAAAACAAGGTTTCAGTCCAGCATTTAACATTGACAATAAATCAGATCAAGCCGTAGAAATCGGATTTGAACAAGATTTCAATGGAGTAGATGTCATTATTGCCGAAAAAGACTTATGGTATTTCGATGGTGAAGATTTAACTATTGATGTAGATAATCGCGATGAAATAGAATTTGTACACAATAACGCTTCTCATGCGTCATAAAATATAGAGTTAGATTGAACGCGCAGTTGTTAAATCAGCTGCGCGTTTTTATTATCTATTCAATTCCGTTTGTAACCTCGAAATTTTCTCCAGCTCTATTTCTTTTTTCAACTTCTTGATAAGTTTCATGCCAATCTGGAAAATGACGATCTAAACGTATAGGTGTACGTGTATCTTCTGTCATACAAATTAATTCTGTAGAACCTTTTGTAGTAACTTCATCATTTTCATTATAAATTTCATAACAATATAACGAGCGAATGCGAGAATAACGTTCTACCCACGTTTTGATTCTTACTTTTTCTGGATAAGTCACAGGTTTAATATACTTAATATTTAAATCAGTAACAGGTGAGATAATACCGCGTTTTTCCATATCCGCATAATTAAAACCTAACTTGCTAATGTAATCGGTACGTGCGACTTCGAACCACGTCGCATAATTACCGTGATAGATGAAGCCCATCTTATCGGTTTCTTGGTATCTTGCTTCAATTTCAGTAATACTATAAATCATGTTTTTACCACGCTTTCTGTACTCATTTGCTAAATTATCATATCACAAATAAAAGAGACTAAGATAGTAAGGACACTATCTCAGCCTCAATCTATTCAAGTCTAAAGTTAATGGTTAACTTAAGCGTCTTGTAATTTTTTACGTAATACTAATTGTAAGATACCACCATGACGATAGTAATCTAATTCAACCAGTGAGTCGAAACGAGCGATTGCTTCAAATTCAACAACTTCGCCTGATTCTTTTTTCGCTGTTACTTTAACTTTGTCATGAGGTTTTACATTTTCATCGATATCAACAGAAATTTCTTCTCTGCCGTCTAATCCTAGGCTGTCAGCTGATTCGCCATCTAGGAATTGTAATGGAAGTACACCCATCATAACTAAGTTTGAACGGTGAATACGTTCGTAACTTTGCGCGATAACTGTTTTAACACCTAAAAGGTTTGTACCTTTAGCTGCCCAGTCACGTGAAGATCCCATACCGTAGTCATTGCCTGCTAATACAACTAAGCCTGTACCGTCTTCTTTGTATTTCATTGCAGCGTCATAAATCGGCATTACTTCATCAGTTGGCCAATAAGTTGTGAAGCCACCTTCTGTACCAGGAGCTAATTGGTTTTTAATACGGATATTCGCGAATGTACCACGAACCATTACTTCATGATTACCACGTCTTGAACCGTAAGAGTTGAACTCTCTGATTGGTACATCGTTTTCTTGCAAGTATTGACCTGCAGGAGTATCTTTACCAATTGCACCGGCTGGTGAAATATGGTCAGTTGTTACAGAATCACCGAATTTACCCATTACACGTAAGTTTTTCAATGGTTCGATTGTACCAGGTTCTTTAGATAAACCTTGGAAGAATGTTGGGTTTTGAATGTAAGTTGATTTAGGATCAAAGTCATATAATGGCTCATCAGTTACATCAATTTCATTCCACATTTCGTTGTTAGTGTATACATTTGAGTATTCTTCACGGAATAATTCAGGTGTAACAGCACTATCAACTGCATCTGCTACTTCTTTAATTGAAGGCCAGATATCTTTCAAGTAAACATCGTTTCCGTCTTTATCTTTACCTAATGAATCATTTTGAAGGTCGATATCAACAGTACCTGCTAAAGCATAAGCCACAACTAATGGAGGTGATGCTAAGTAGTTACCTTTTACTAATGGATGGATACGTCCTTCAAAGTTACGGTTACCTGATAATACAGAAGTTACTAATAAGTCTTCTCCTGAAATTGCTTTTTCGATTTCTGGTAAAAGCGGACCAGAGTTACCGATACAAGTTGTACAACCATAACCTACTAAGTTGAATCCTAGTTCATCAAGATATTCTTGTAAACCAGAATCAGCTAAGTAACCTGTTACAACTTTTGAACCTGGTGCTAATGAAGTTTTAACAAACTCAGGAACTTTCAAGCCTTTTTCAACAGCATTTTTAGCTACTAGACCAGCACCTAACATTACATAAGGGTTAGATGTGTTTGTACATGATGTAATCGCAGCAATTGCAATATCACCAGTAGTCATTTCAGCAGTTCTGCCATCTTCAAATTCAATTTTAGCTTTTTTATCGAATTCTGATTCATCATAACCAAAGCCTTGGTTACCTGCTGGTGCAGTTACAGATTTTTCGAATGATTCTTTCATGTCGCCTAATTTAATCAAGTCTTGTGGACGTTTAGGGCCTGATAAAGAAGGTTCAACAGTAGATAAGTCTAATTCAACAACATCTGTGTATGATGGATCTTCTTTTGTTACATCAAAGAACATATGGTTTTGTTTCAAATATTCTTCAACAAGTTCAATTTGTTCTTCAGAACGACCTGTTAAACGTAAATATTTAAGAGATTCTTCGTCTACTGGGAAGAAACCACATGTAGCGCCGTATTCAGGAGCCATGTTAGCGATTGTAGCACGGTCTGCTAATGGTAAGTGTTGTACACCTGGACCAAAGAATTCAACGAATTTACCTACAACGCCTTTTTTACGTAATTCTTCAGTTACGCGTAACGCTAAGTCAGTTGCAGTTGCGCCTTGAGGCAATGCATTTGTTAAACGTACACCAATAACTTCTGGAATTGGGAAATATGAAGGTTGGCCAAGCATACCTGCTTCAGCTTCGATACCGCCAACACCCCAGCCAAGAACGCCAAGACCATTGATCATTGTTGTATGTGAGTCTGTACCTACTAATGTATCAGGGAAAGCTACTGTTTCGCCGTCTACGTCTCTAGCATGTACAACATTTGCTAAATATTCTAAGTTTACTTGGTGAACGATACCAGTTGCTGGTGGTACTGCATTGTAGTTATCGAATGCTTTAGTTGCCCAGTTTAAGAATTGATAACGTTCAAAGTTACGATGAAATTCTAATTTCATGTTACGTTGTAAAGCATCAGGATTAGCATAGCTGTCAACTTGTACAGAGTGGTCAATAACTAAATCAACTGGTACTTCTGGGTTGATTTTGTTAATATCTCCACCTACATCATCCATCGCTTTACGTAATGAAGCTAAATCTACTACAGCTGGAACACCAGTGAAGTCTTGTAAGATTACGCGTGAAGGTTTGAATGGAACTTCGCCTTCTCCGCCATTGCCGAATTTTGATAACCCTTCGATATGCTCATCAGTAATAACAAACCCGTCTTCTTGACGCAAAACTGATTCTAACAATACTCGAATTGAGTATGGTAATTTGTTGATGTTTGTTAAACCTTGTTCTTCTAATGCTTGCAAATCATAATAAGTGTACGTTTTGTCATTAAGAGAAAACGTTTTCTTTGCTTGCTCTTTTAAGTTAGAAGACATGTATAATCCCCCCTGATTCAATATTATGCCTTTATCTAAATTGTATAGATATAAGTAAGGGATTACAACTATTAAACAGTAGAAAACGCTTCTAAATCGTTTTTGTTTTTTAATCAGTAAGTATAAGTATTATTTATCATATACACCTCGTGTAATAAGTATCTTTTATTGATTGAGAATTGTTTTCAATTAACCCTGCTATTTTCAATAAAAAAACTACCCCGCATAATTTGCGAGGTAGTTCATTATTACCTAGTATTATGAATGAGATTGTTCTGATTGTTGACGCGCTTTACGTTTATCTAAAATATCTTCTTCATAATCTTGTTGAGAATATTTTACATATTCTTCTAAGCGATGTTTATTAGGCATTAATGTCAAGCCTAAGAATTTACGTTCTCGGTTCGCATCTTTGTAGAAGCTGATCATCATCAGTATAACGATAATGGAGAATGGCAACGCACTGATTATCGCAGCACTTTGTAATGAGTTTAATCCTGTATCTCCACCAGAAAATAACAGAATGAAAGCGATAAGTGATTGTGCAATACCCCATGAAACTTTGATATAAGATGATGGTTCTAACGAACCGAATGAAGTTTGCATACCTAAAACGAATGTTGCTGAGTCTGCTGATGTAATAAAGAATGAAGCAATCAACAATAGCGCTACAATAGATAATACAAAGCCCATTGGCAAGTGATGGAACACACCGAATAATTGAGTTTCAGGCGCCATTTTGAATAATTCATGGTGTTTTTTACCAGTTTCAATTCCTAGTACACCAAACACGCTGAACCAAATAAAGCTGACAATTGCTGGTACTAGCAATACGCCTGACATAAATTCTCTGATTGAACGTCCTTTAGAAACACGGGCAATAAATACACCCACGAATGGACTCCAACTTAACCACCAGCCCCAATAGTATAGCGTCCATGATGACATCCATTCACGTTTTTGGGGATTTAATGCCGCAGTGTCAAAACTGTTGAATAAGAATGAATTGAATAAGCTACCTGTTGAGCTTGTCATCATATCCAAAATAAGAACTGTTGGTCCGACAATTAAAGCGATAATCATTAATATTGCCCCTAATCCAATATTAAGGTTACTCAAATATTGGATACCTCTGCTTAGGCCAGACCAAGCTGAAGCGATAAAGAGAATTGTAACGATAATAATAATTACACCTTGAACCCAAACATTGTTTGGAATTCCAAATAAGTAATTTAATCCACCATTGATTTGCAGTGCACCCATACCTAGTGATACAGCAACACCGACAACTGTTGCGAATACTGCTAATACGTCAACGATTGTGCCGATAGGTCCATCTACTTTATCTCCTAAAATCGGACGTAAAGTTTTAGATAATAGGCCAGCTTCTCCTTTTCTAAACTGAGCATAAGCGAGTGCCAAAGCAACTACGCCATATACTGCCCAAGCGTGGAAGCCCCAATGGAAGAAAGAAGAACGTAATGCTTCCGTATAAGCTTGTGCTGTTTCTGGCTTAGCATTCGGTGGTGCAGCAAAATCTCCCATAGGTTCAGCTGCGCCGTAGAACACTAATCCAATTCCCATTCCAGCGCTGAATAACATTGCAAACCAAGAAATAGTGTTGAATTCAGGTTTGTCATTCGGTTTCCCTAGTTTAAGTTTACCGATCGGGCTGAAAATCAAGAATACACAGAAGAATACGATTATCGTAGTTAGAATTAAGTAATACCAACCCAAATCATTGGTAATCCAAAGTTTGACGCTATTTGTAATTTTGTCAAACTGGCTAGGAAAGATAGCTCCGGCTAAAACAACGATTAATACTAGAATCGATCCGTAAATAAATACCGGTGATAGCTTCTTGCCATTATTACCATGCTGAGAAGAATTCATAATCAATTACTCCCTTTCTATTTATTTTATTGTCCAAAAAATATAAAACTGATTTTATAAGAAAAAATCATTTTCGTGAAAAACCATTTACTAGCATAACAAAGGACTAGCATATAATCAAATTTGTCCAAAATAAATATATGATATATTAATTATTGATTAAATCATAAATATTTTTTAGCTTAATTTGATTATTTGTTTTTTATATCAGACATCATACTTATGGTCTATACCCCTTTTTTCGCTTTATAAATATGTAAGCGTTTTAAAAAACGAAAATTATTCCTTTTACGAAAATTTGTAAAAATGACCCAAAACAACTATTTTTTTTCTTAAAAGATTTATTGTATAATATACTTTAGTAAATTTAGGAGGATATCTATACTTATGTTTAAAGAGTTCAAAGAGTTTGCCTTTAAGGGGAATGTATTAGACTTAGCAGTCGCTGTAGTAATGGGTGCTGCTTTCAACAAAATCATCACTTCGTTAGTAACGTACATCATCATGCCGTTAATCGGTGTTATCTTCGGTACTGTAGATTTTGCGAAAAACTGGTCATTCATGGGAATTAAGTACGGTTTATTTGTTCAAGCTGTCATCGATTTCTTAATCGTTGCTTTCGCCCTATTCCTTTTCGTTAAATTAGCAAATACTTTAATGAGAAAAGAAGAAGCGGAAGAAGAACCAGAAGAAAACATTGTTTTACTTACTGAAATCAGAGACTTATTACAACAACAAAATGGTACTGTTACAAGCGAAACAACTGACATCATCACCGAAACTGAAGATGTTGACAATAAGAAATTTTAGTTCTAGCTAAATAAAAACGACTTGCTGAATCGCAAGTCGTTTTTTTATATGTTAAAACTTAAATTGTGTTGTGCTTTGGTATGCATCGGTTTTGACCTCTAAAATTGTAGGAATCCGTTGTTTAAGCTCACTCACGTGAGAAATAATACCAACCATTCTGCCTGTTGATTTGATATTTAGCAATGTATCTAATGCAGTTTCCAAAGTTTCTTGATCCAGTGTACCGAACCCTTCATCTATAAACATAGATTCTAAAGTAATTCCTCCGGACTCTTGTTGTACAACTTCACTTAATCCTAACGCTAAAGCTAATGACGCTTGGAAGGATTCTCCTCCTGAAAGTGTGGATATATGGCGGGTTTTATTTGAATGTGAATCGAATACCACAATTTCTAATCCACTATAACCTTGCGTTACAACTTCGCTGCGTTTTAAAATATATCTATTATTTGTCATGTTCATAAAACGCTTATTAGCATACTCTAAAATCATTTCCAAATAATAAACTAAGACATAATTTTCTAGCGTCAGTTTTTGAATATTTTTACCTGATAATATTTCTGCTAAATCAAAAATCTCTTGTTGTTCAGATAATTCTTTTTCTAAGACATCAATATATTCTTTTATTTCTTTGAAATTGCCATCATTTAATTGAAGTTTAAATTCATGTTCATTTAATCGCTTCGATTTTTCTTCAAGAACGTTCTTTTGTGATTCAAGATCTTCTGATAACCTTTCTAAATCCGGTTTCTCTTGATTGCCAATATGTGCTTTCAATTCAGCAATTTGATGCGATAAGTTATTTTGCTTTTCTTTATATGATTTAATTTGTGTTTCAATTTGATTTTTTTCTGGCATCAAATCTAATATTTCTTGAACTTCCTCAGTGCTTTGTATACCGATATTATCCATCTCTATTTTAGATTGTTGTTCTAGTTGTTTTTTCTCTTTTTCGTTTCTTTGAGTTGATCTTGTGCTGATGTGAGTTTTGTTTGCTCAACTGCTAACTTTTGTTTTGCATCTGTTTCTTGTTGTTTCAACGATTCAGTTTTATTTTTGTATGCTTCAACAGCTTCTTCTTTTTTTATAAAATCGCATATAAAATCATCTGTCTTTTTAAAACCTGTTCCATTTTCAAACGCTTCAATTAAACGATTAATTCTTTCTGTCTCTGCTTTTTTCTGAGTGAGCGCGAGTTGAAGATTTTGAATCGCTTCTTTAATTTCCTGAACTCGAGTTTGTGTTTTTTCAATTTCTTTATTACGGTCATCTTGGTACTGCTTGTCTTTTTCTGCTTTTTTGAATTGTTCATCCAACTCATCAAGTGTTCGTTGGTTATTGTCCGGATATTCTTTGAGGTTATACTTGTCGCTTTCATTTTTGAGGACACTATATTCAGCTTCTAATTTTGAATATGCAGTTCGAATAGCTTCTTTATTTTCGTTCAAGTAGTTCAGTTTTTCTTTTTGAGCTTTTAATTGTTCAAAGTCCAAATGATCTGACAATGAATTAATAGTATTACCGCAAATAGGACATTGATCTCCAGGTTGCAGCATCGACTGAAGTTTTTTAATCATTGCTTCTTGGTTATCCAGCTCCAATTGATTTGTATTAAATTGTGAAATTGCTTCTTGAACTTCATCTAACTTTTGAGTTTTGTCGGTCATCGCTAGTTCTAATACTTTTATTTTTTCTAAGCGTTGTTTTTGTTCTTTATCTTTTTCTATAATTTCTTTTGTATCTTTAATTTGTTGTTTCAAATCAAACATTTGTTGCGTAAGATGATTAAGTCTTTCATAATCAGGTCGTTCATTTTGATGTATCGCTTGGATTTCACTTAATAACTGTTCATTTTCAGCTAAATCTTTTTTCGATTGCTCATAATCTTTCTGCACTTGATTTTTTGAATTATATGCACTTTGGTATTGTTTAATATTTTGGTAAAAATACTGCGTATCATTGATGAATTTACGCTGCATTTCTATCTCATTTTCTCTTTCAAACAGTATTTTTTGTTCTTCTGTAATTTTCTGCAGACTAGATTGGTTTTGGTGAATATTATTTTCAACTTCCTCACACTTAACATTTAATTCATTCAACTTTTGAGTTTGTACATCGATATTTTCGACGATTTGATGCAGTGGTCGTACTTCTTGTATTTTTTTCAGTTTTATTTCGAGCGCTTCAATTTCAGATTCATGTTTTTCAAGTTCTTTTAATTCCTCTATTAACGCTTTTTGATTATTCATTTTTTGATTTAAATCTTCAGCATTTCTATAAGATGTTTCAGCTTTTTGTTTAATTTCTTCTTGTTGTATTTTTTCTTTTTCTAAATCCTTATAAATATCTCTTCCAATATTTTCAAAATCAGGAATCGCATTTAATAATTTTTCAGTTTGTATACTCGGAAGTGTTTTATGTGCTTGCAGGCTTTCGTTTTCAAAATCCTCTACTTTATTCCATAACTGTTCGATTTGTTGGTGTCTTGCTTCAATTTTTTTCTTTTCTTCTTTATTTTGATTCACTAATTTTTGCTGCAATGCTTCAAATCGATTTGTGTTAAATAAGGTTCTAAGTATTTCTTGCTTGTCAGAACTCTTAGAAAAAAGAAACTTTTTAAATTCTCCTTGAGGAAGAATAAACAATTGTCTAAATTGTTCTATATCAACACCTAACAAACTTTCTATATAATTATTACCCGCAGTCACTTTGCTTTCTCTCAGTTCATACTTTCCATCTTCCAGCTCATAAATGGATAAATTAGGATTTGTTGGATTTTTATTACCTTCTTTGACAAATGCACCTTGTCTTACAACTTTAAACTGCTTATCTTTCAATTGAAAAACAAGTTCTACTTCCATTGGAGATTTTCCATCAGCAAAGTGGCTTCTTAATGCTGCTTCTTTTCTTGAAGCTGTTGATGCTTTTCCGTACAAAGCAAACACAATTGCATCAAATAACATTGACTTGCCTGAACCCGTTTTACCGCTGATGAGAAAAAGCTCATTATTTTTCAGTTGAGTAAAGTCTATCGTTTCTTCCATGAAAGGACCGACATTTTGCAAATGAAGTCTTAATGGTTTCATATATTGTCACCTCTCATAATTTCATTCAGCAGCTGTGTTACTTTTTTCTTTTGTATTTCTGATAAATCCTTATGTGTCATTTCTTCATAGAAAGTTTCGATGATAGTTTGATCGGGTAATTTTTTTATTTCACGATCTGTAAATTGGTGTTCAAAAGTTTGAGAATCATTAGTTAATGCGAGGACATTTTTATATAGTTGTTTAATGTTCATAATCGGATCTGAAATATGTGACATCTCACTTAATTTGAAATGGATATAATTGTCTTTATTTTTAACTGTAATTCTGTCTTGAACGACATCATCATAAGTTGCTTCTATCACTTCAAGTTCTCGTAAAGGATGCATCGCTACGAAAGTACTCTTTACTTCATGCGGCAGTTCTAATAAAACACGGCGGTAACCTTTCGGCTGGTTTGTTTCTGAAAAAGAATACTGTAAAAGCGAGCCGCTGTAAAAAACATAATTCGATTGGATACTAAACGGATGATGCAAATGCCCAAGCATCACAGTATCAAAATGCGCCATATATTTCTCTGGTACTTGCTCAACAGTACCGATTGTTAAAGGTCGTTCTGATTCGCTTCTGATTCCTCCTGCAACGGTCATATGGGCAATTAATACATTCAACTTATTTTTATCTAACTCTGCACTCATATGCTTTAAACAACATTCTACTGCTTCATCATAAGATTTTAAATTTTCATCAGGGAAATAATGTTGCATTTCACTTAACGTCGCAAAAGGCAACGTATAAAAATCCACTTCTTCAAATGAAATAGGTTGATGCATTGTCGCTAATTCTGTACGAATATAGAGTTGTGAGTGCTCAAACCAAGAAGCGCCGTAATTTAATCGTGCTTTACCATCATGATTACCGCTTATCATAATAATGGGTATTTGCAACTTCAAATTTAATTCACTAATTGTAGTTTCTAATAGTTGGATTGCTTCTTTGCTTGGATAACTTGTATCATATAAATCTCCTGCAATGACAATCAAATCAGGATTTTCTGTTTCCATGGCTTTAATAAATTGTTTTAAAATATACTTTTGATCTTCTAAAAATGACTGGCCATTTAAAATTTTACCTAGATGCCAATCAGCTGTATGTATAACTTTCAAAGAATCACCTCAATATCTCAATTATATAATAAACCGCCTATCTTCTCATTGAAAATAAGCGGTTTGGTTTTCATTTATTCAACTGATTTTATTACTAATATAATTTTTGGAAGAAAGAAAACGTTAATGCTAGTCCAGCTATAATAACACCGATTAAACTTACAACATGTTTAAGTTTCAACTTAATCACCCTCGTTTAATAATTTTCTTTTAATACCATACCCTTTTTAAGCAAATAGACGCTTTCTAAATAAGAAAGCGCCCATTTTTGTAAAAATGTATTAATTTATAAGTTCTTTTTTCAGTTTTTTATATTTCATTAACATAGCAATTCTCCATGGTAAAATCATACAGAATGCAAGCAAGAAGAACATTCCTGCAAGTTGTCCAGGATCAATTTGATTACTGACAACCACTTTAATAAATGTTCTGATAACGAGCAATGAGATTAAAATAATCGGAAACGCTTTAGAACGTTTCATATAGATTTCTGAACCTTTTACTTCAAAACGAGATGTCCAGATTAGTACTGTTGAAAAAAGTACACCTAAAATAATCGCTTCAATAATTTCCATACCTGATAATCTAAAATAAGGAACAACGAACATTAATGCACCTGTAGACATAAATATAGGTGGTAAAATTAATTTCTTTTCATTAACAGGAAATTGTTGTGCTTTCATTCTAATTACTATAACAACAGCGCCCATTATGAATGCTATACCGATAGAAAATACGAGATATAACACAATGACACCCTCTTTACATGGTTAAATATTTAATTTAAATCATTGTATAGTATATCATTGCGTCTCAAATTTTCCATATAAAACGTTCACTTTTTTCAAGATAATTTTATTTATACTTCCATTTCTTTAATTTAATTAAATATACCCGTTACCTTTGTATACTATAAAATTGTCTATAAACTAGGCTATTATTCAATGATTTCTCATTTAACTTTTTAATATGAACAAAAAAAGAAACTTAACCAGTGAGTCGGCAAAGTTTCTTTTTCTTATAATAGATTATTTCATTTTTTGATCCATATTTTTGTTCATCATCGTCATCATCTGATTGATTTTCTTTTGAGATGGTTTTTGACCCATTTGCATCATCATCATTCTTAACATTTCTTCATTGATTGGCGGGTTCTTTTTAAGATAATCCATCATATATTTTCTTGCTAGGAAGAAACCACCAACTAAACCGATGATAAGTGCAGCAACAATTAAAAGAATTGCTAACCAAGTTGCCATTGTCTCACCCACTTTCTTTATCCTTTAGCATTTTACTAAACTTATAAATTCATTTCAAGTTGTTCTATTACACTATTGTATTGAATTCACAAAATAAGAGCTATTCCTAGCCCGTTGAAATTTTAACTGTCATACACAGTATTTCAAGTATGGAATAGCTCTCTCTTACTTACATTGTATTGCATTTATTATAGATTGTTCAATAACTTAAGCACATTTTCTTTTGTGAAACCATATTTTTCAACAACTAAGCCGCCTGGAGCACTTGCACCGAATCTATCGATTCCTAATACTTCGCCTTCTAAGCCGACATATTTATGCCAACCAAGTGTTGCACCCATTTCTACAGCTAAACGTTTTGTAATTGAAGGTGGAAGGATTTCATCTTTGTATTCTTTTGATTGTTGTTCGAATGCGTGCCAGTTAGGCATTGATACTACACGAATACCTTTACCGCTTTCAGCAAATGATTTTGCTGCTTCAACTGCCAAGCTCACTTCAGAACCTGTAGCAAGTAATAAATATTCTGGTTCAGCATCTGATTCATAAACAACATATGCACCTTTACGAACGCCTTCTTCAACTGTTTCTTTCGGTACATCTAAAACAGGCAAGTTTTGACGTGTTAAAACTAATGAAGTTGGTGTGTTTTCAGTTTCTAATGCAACTTCCCAAGCTACACGTGTTTCGTTACCATCGGCTGGACGAATAACATTCATATTAGGTAATGAACGTAATGCAGCTAATTGTTCGATTGGTTCGTGAGTTGGACCATCTTCACCTACAGCGATTGAATCATGTGTGAAGATGAATGTTGAATTTAATCCCATGATTGCTGACAATCTTAATGCTGGTTTTAAATAGTCGCTGAATACGAAGAATGTTGCACCGTATGGGTTTAATCCGCCATGTGCAGCCATACCGTTTACAGCAGCACCCATTGCAAATTCGCGTACACCAAACCAGATGTTTTTACCTTCAGGTGTATTGCGATCATAGTCTACTGCTTCTTTTACATTTGATTTGTTAGAACCAGCTAAATCAGCAGAACCACCAAAGAATGAAGGAACATGTTCACTTAATGCTTGAATTACTTCACCTGAATCAGCTCTTGTTGCGCTTTCGCTTCCAACTTCGAATTCTGGTAAATATTCTTTATAATCTTTTGGTAATTCTCCATTGATTGCTTTTTTGAATTCATCAGCAAGTTCAGGATATTCTTCTGAATATTTATCTACTAATTTTTTCCATGCTGCTTCATTTTCATCAGCACGTTTTAACATTGTGTTATTGAAAATATCGTAGACTTCATCTGGAACGTAGAAACGTTTTTCAGGATCTAAATGATAGTTTTCAATTGTTAATTTACGTTCATCTTCACCTAGTGGTGCACCATGCACACCATGTGTACCTGATTTGTTCGGTGAACCATAACCAATAACAGTTTTCACTTCAATCATTGTAGGTCCTTTTTGTTTTTTAGCTTCTTCGATAGCGTTATTGATTTCTTCTAAATCATTACCATCTTTAACTAAAATGTGATTCCAACCATATGCTTCAAAACGTTGTTTGATGTTTTCAGAGAAGGCTTTATCTAAGTCGCCGTCTAATGAGATATCGTTTGAATCATAAAGTGCAATTAATTTATCTAATTGCAAGTGGCCTGCTAATGAAGCTGCTTCATGAGAGATACCTTCCATTAAGTCACCATCAGAAGCCAATACATAAGTGTAATGATCTACTACGTTTGCATCAGGTTTATTGAATTTACCTGCTAAATGATTTTCAGCCATTGCCATTCCCACAGACATAGCAAAACCTTGGCCAAGTGGACCTGTTGTAACTTCTACACCTTGTGTGTGTCTAAATTCAGGATGTCCAGGTGTTTTAGAGTCCCATTGTCTAAATTGTTTCAACTCTTCTAATTCTAAGCTGCCTGATACGTGAAGTAAGCTGTAAAGCAATGCAGAACCATGTCCTGCAGACAAGATGAATCTATCTCTATTAAAGTATTCATTTGAATTAGGATTAAAGTTCAAATGACGTGTCCAAAGCGTATATGCCATTGGCGCAGCACCCATCGGTAAACCTGGATGACCAGAATTTGCTTTCTCAACTGCATCAATACTTAATGCTCTTATCGTATTAACTGCAAGTTCATCTTTTTTGTCAAACATCAATAAAACTTCCTTTCTATACAGCATCATTTTATGCCATTATACATTATCTATAGTTGGTTTTACATTTATTGTTCTTATGAAACCGTTACCAATCTAAATAAATTAATTACTCTTTTACTTTTTTATAAAAAAATACCGTCTCAACACTACGCTGAGGCGGTATGGTTCTATATTCGAAATCAAATTCAACTCTTGATTTTAGCTTCTTTTATTTTGATCACGTTGTATCTTTTTCAATTTATCCGGAGTTACGTCGTTACCTTCAGGGTCTAATACTTTCGTATTTTCGATTTGTTGCTTAAATCCTTCGCGGAAAGTATCAAGATATTTTTGATGTAATTCCGCTCTTTCTTTAGCTTCTTCTTTCGTTAAACCTTCTTCTTTTTTCTTCTTAGAAAGTTCATTAATTCTATTAATTGTTCTTTTATGTTCTTCAGACATGTGTATACCCTCCATCACGTTAATAATCATTTATAATATCAAATTATTCTTTAAAACAAAAATGATACTCTGTTTATTTTTGTTTTCCCTATTTCAACAGGTAATACACTTCATTAGAACTAAAGATTTTAATGCAGAACAGCTATTAAAGGTTTACTTTCTTGTTCGCCATCTGCTTTAATATATCCTTCACGTTCGGCTTTTTGTTCTGCTTTAGTCGATATTGTATGATCTGTCATTTCGTACACTTGTTCTTTGCCATCTGTTTGGTTTGCACTTATAATAAAAGCTGAGAATAGTACAAAAGAAGTTAACAACACTGCAGAATAAGCTAAAAAAGCTGATTGGTATTTCTTAATCATTTTCCAACACTCCCAGAACATTTGTTTGTATTAACACAATATCAGAACGACTGTTCGCTGTCAATACTTTTGCGAACAAATGTTTGTAAATGTGCTGTTCGCATGCTATAATAAGAACAAACTAGAAGAGGATGTGCTTTAATATGACAGAATTAACGAAACGTCAAAGCGAAATTTATGAATATATAAAAACAGTTGTCCATACAAAAGGTTATCCGCCAAGTGTAAGAGAAATTGGAGAAGCTGTCGGATTAGCGTCTAGTTCAACTGTACATGGACATTTATCCAGACTTGAAAGTAAAGGTTACATCAGACGTGATCCTACAAAACCAAGAGCAATTGAAATTGTAAGTGACCAACTTGAAGAAAATGCTGAAATGGAAGGTACTATCCATGTTCCTGTAATCGGTAAAGTTACTGCCGGTGTTCCTATTACTGCTGTTGAAAATATTGAAGAATATTTCCCGCTTCCCGAACACTTAACTTCTACTCATAATAGCGACATTTTCATCTTAAACGTAGTTGGAGACAGTATGATTGAAGCTGGTATTCTCGATGGCGACAAAGTCATTGTCCGCAGCCAAACAATTGCTGAAAACGGCGATATTATCGTAGCAATGACTGAAGATGATGAAGCTACTGTAAAACGTTTCTACAAAGAGAAACATCGTTATCGTTTGCAGCCAGAAAACAGCACGATGGATCCTATTTATTTAGAACACGTTACCGTTTTAGGTAAAGTTGTAGGTTTATTCAGAGAACTATAATATACCTTTTCTGTTTGCATATTATCTCTTCTTAATATCCAGAACGTAAAAATCACCTCAGGACTGAAATTTTTCAGACCCGAGGTGATTTATTTTTTTAACCTGTATAGTTTTCTGTCCAGAACGGTTGTCTCTCTTCGTTGAAACTTACACCCACGCCTAAATTCTTAAAGTTAGATTGCAAGATATTTTTTCGATGGCCCGCTGAATTCATCAAACCTTCATGTGCGAAAATACTGCTTTGTTGGCCATAAGCTAAATTTTCACCTGCTGATTGATATTCGATGCCATCTTTTTGCATTCTATCAAAAGGTGATTCACCTTTAAGGTTATTATGATCAAAGAAGTGATTATCTGCCATATCCTTACTATGTTTACGTGCAGTATCCGATAATGGTTGATTGTATTTTAATACTGATTTATCTTTTTGAACACGTTCTGAATTGACTAAATCAAAATCTTGTAATTCAAAACCTTTTTCAAGTGAAGATGAAGGTGCTCCATATTGCTGTGCTAGACGGTTCTCCATTGTTTTACTCACTTGCAAGAGTCCCTTCACTTGATTATTTTCATGTTGATCATAAAATACAGTCGTATATATATTGTCTTTATTAAACACATCATACTCATCATTATCTAACTCAAATCGATAATTCCCTTTAGTAATTGAATCTAGCGGTTTGCCCATGCGTGTTCGGACAGTATCTTGTGGTGTTCCGTATTTAATCTTAGATTTAGACGAAATAACATTTTGGTTCGTATACATCGCATTTACTTTGTTATCAATATAACTGATCATGATAAATGAATGATATTGATTATGATAGGTATACCATTTCAAACCATATTCATTGGCAGTTACCCTTTGAGGTTGTCCTAACTGTTTTTCCACTTGCGTTTTATCCATATTCATCTGAATATTTCTAATCGCAAAATCTTGTTTGTCAGGAACTTTCAACGCTTCATCATTGACGCTTTCTTTTGCTGCTAAAGCTTGGATTTTGCCTCTTGCTTGTTCTTGTATATGTTCCATCCACGGTGTTTCTTTTACCGGCATGCATAATGCGATAAGTAAAAACACCGTGACTAGTCCAAACCATTTTCTAATTTTGGACACCTCCGCACATTAGTACAAAACCTTAGTCTCTGTCACCGTTGAAAATAGAATTTCTCACAATGACATAATCTACTTTGCGTAAAGAATCTAAATCTTTACCGCCTGCATATGAAATTGAACTTTGCAAGTCTTGTTGCATTTCAGTCAATGTATCAGCTAATGTACCTTTATGTTCAACAAACATCTTTTTACCTTCAACATTTTTATGTTCGCCTTTTTGGAACTCTGACGCACTGCCGAAGTATTCTTTATAAAGTTTACCGTCTAATTCAACAGTTTCTCCAGGTGATTCTTCATGTGCAGCAAATAATGATCCGACCATAACCATAGAAGCACCGAAGCGGATAGATTTAGCAATATCACCGTGTGTTCTGATACCGCCATCAGCAATCATTGGTTTACGAGCTGCTTTGCTACAATGGTTAATAGCAGCTAATTGCCAACCGCCTGTACCAAAACCAGTTTTAATTTTAGTAATACATACACGTCCAGGTCCGATACCTACTTTAGTAGCATCTGCTCCTGCATTTTCAAGTTCTCTTACTCCTTCAGGTGTACCTACATTTCCTGCAATTACAAAAGTATCAGGCAAATAAGATTTAATCTGACGGATCATATTAATTACTTGTTCTGAATGTCCATGTGCAATATCAATTGTGATATATTCCGGTTTTAATCCTTCTTCTGCTAATTCTTTAACGAAATCATACTCTTTATCTTTAACACCTACTGAAATAGATGCGAATAATCCTTTATCTTGCATTTTTTTGATGAAAGGAATACGACCTTCTTCATCAAAACGATGCATAATATAGAAATAATCGTTTTCAGCAAACCATTCAGCTAATTTTTCATTCATAACTGTTTGCATATTTGCTGGTACGACTGGCAATTTGAATCGTTTAGGACCGAATTGAACGCTTGTGTCGCACTCTGAACGGCTCTTTACGATACATTTATTTGGAATCAATTGTACATCTTCATAATCAAATATCTTCATTTAAAACACCTTACCCATACTCTTTATTTATTTTTTCCAAAATATCCAATGTATATCATACTATCTAGGAGTACAATTTACCAACTAAAAATTCATATTTCGAGTTAAATTTGAACAAAAAAGAACACATTTCATAAAAGAAATGTGTATTCTAAAACTAAGCACTCATTATATGGTTGATAATCTTACCAACTTGCTTTTTTAACGCCTGGAATTTGACCTTTATGCGCATGGTCTCTGAATGCGATACGTGACATTTCGAATTTTCTCATTACACCACGTGGTCTTCCAGTAACTTTACATCTGCGAGTTAAACGTGTAGGTGATGAATCTCTTGGTAATTTTTGTAAACCTTCATAGTCACCTTTAGCTTTCAACTCTTGACGTTTTGCGTAATATTTAGCAACGAGTTCTTCTCGTTTTTGTTCTTTAACAACTTTTGATTTTTTTGCCATTAAAGTTCCTACCTTTCATTAATAATTGTTTATAATCGTAATTATTACGATTTATATCATAACACAAATTTGGACTTTATCAATACATTTTGCTCATTTTTCCGAGCAAAGTTGTTTACTAATTGGAATTTTTTCTATAGAATAGAATACATTGAGCTTATGCACCATTATTCAAACCATATCTTGCACGTTATGCATGATTATGGTAAATTTAAGTGCGTAAGTATTGCTAATAACTTAATAGAAAGGGTGTCTACATTGCGCGTAAACGTAACTTTAGCTTGCACAGAATGCGGCGACCGTAATTATATTACTACTAAAAACAAACGTAACAATCCTGAACGTATTGAATTAATGAAATATTGTCCAAGATTAAAAAAATATACATTACACCGCGAAACTAAATAATCTAATGAAATTAAGTTATCTTTTCAAAATGATAACGACGAAACGACGATAGTGAACTTACCGTTAAATATAACGTTTAAGTTCACTTTTTTTATTTTTAACGGGTATTCAATATACACCTTTAAGGCAGTTTTGTCTATCCCCTATCCTTTTTTGCTGTGATAGAGAGGATCTGAAAAGAAATCCCCTTTATTTTTCTGAATCTTTTAAATTTTTTCGCTTTAAAGTCCTAAATTCCATTGATAACTATTTAAAAAACGATTAAAATAGACTACATATCATTTTTAAAATTTAAGATTAGAGGTAACGCTTATGGATGAAAACAAAATGAACAGGGGGCTGAGTTCCCGGCATATATCAATGATTGCTATTGGGGGTGCAATCGGTACCGGTCTATTTATTGCAACTGGAGGAGTTATTTCTCAAGCTGGACCCGGCGGTGCTATTCTTGCCTATGTAGTAATTGGGATAATGTTGTATTTCTTAATGTCATCAGTTGGAGAATTGGCAACATTTTATCCAGTTTCAGGATCATTTAGTTCATATTCAACACGATTCATCGATCCTTCTCTCGGTTTTACGGTAGGTTGGCTCTACTGGGCAATATGGTCGCTTGTAACAAGTGTAGATGTCATTATCGCATCTAACGTACTATATTATTGGGACACTTTTAAATTCTTTTCTCCATTAACATGGAGTTTGATTTTTATCACGTTATTATTGCTATTGAACATTTTTACAGTCAGAGCCTTTGGTGAAGCTGAATTCTGGTTATCTGCAATTAAAGTTGCAACTATTATCATATTTATTGTTGTGAGTATTTTAATGATATTCGGTATTTTAGGCGGCCACACGTACGGTTTTAAAAATTTCACTACAGGTGAAGCACCATTCGTCGGTGGTATATCCGGATTCTTAAGTGTATTACTTGTTGCTGGATTCTCTGTCGGGGGCACAGAAGTTGTGGCAGTCACAGCGGGTGAATCTGATAATCCTGAAAAATCGATGCCGAGTGCAATCAAATCTGTATTTTGGAGAATCTTATTGTTCTATATTCTATCGATTGCTGTAATTTCAGCGATTTTGCCTTATACAGATCCTTTATTATTAAACAAAAGCGAATCTGTAGCACAAAGTCCTTTTACCATTGTCTTTGACAGAGTAGGTATCGCCTTTGCAGCATCAGTTATTAATGCAGTTATCTTAACTTCATTATTATCAGCAGCCAACTCTGGTATTTATACAACAAGCCGTATGTTATTTTCACTTAGTAATGAAAAACAAGCACCTAAGTTTTTAAGTCATCTGCATTCAAAAACTAAACTGCCGCTTCCGGCTATTATAACAACATACATTATTGTAGTTGCTGTTATTATCATTGCTAATTTTTACGCAGATACAATATTTACATTGTTAGGTATTATCGGACAACTTATTATCTTTATATGGGCAGCTGCTGTTTGTTCTCTTATACGCTTGCGTCAAGGTATCAAAGCGCAAGATTTAGATGCCAATAAGCTGCTTCCTTATAAATCGCCGTTGTATCCTTTAGGCCCTATCATTGTTTTAGCAACGTTAGTCTTTTTACTCGTCGGAGGATCATTTGAGGACATTGTAACGTTAAATGCAGGCGGTTTAACGAAAGACTTCTTGCCTATTGTTATTCTTGTTGTAGTATATCTACTTCATAAAACAGTTAATAAAACAAAGTATGTGCGTTTAAAAGATATGGACTTGAGAAGTTTCCAAGAATTCAATAAAGTTAATAAAAAGTAACATACTTTAAACAGGTTGGTATTTCCAACCTGTTTTTCATTTAACTGATTTTCTCAAGGAAATATATGTAGTATAATAGTATTAATAATAAGAACAAATCGAGGTGTTACAACATGGTAGGACAAACTAATTTATTTGACGATGTTTTGAAAGAAGACGAACGTTTTGTCATCGTTGTTCAATCTCTTGAAGATAAGCAAGGCAACCTTGTTAAAAGAACTTTAAGAGAATATCCAAGTTTGAAACATGATCAGATGGTTCCACTATTTGAGCACTTAAAAGATGTGTATCTCAATGAACCATTTGAAACTGGACAATCTGCATATATCATAACAGTTTATACCAACTTAGATTATTCCGCTGATAATATTTATGCACTTGTTAAACGCAACCATGGAATGCATGAATGGACACATACCGCAAAATAAACATAAACAAAGGATACTCGTTTATTCTAGACGAGTATCCTTTGTTTTTTATTTCAATATTTTTTCTAAAGCTGCTACAATACCATCTGAATTGTGATCGAGCGTTACGTAATCTGCTGCTTCTTTTAATTCTTCTTTAGCATTGCCCATCGCTACAGAGTAGCCAGCTGCTTCTATCATTGAATAGTCATTTAGACTATCACCAAAAGCAATCGTTTTTGAGATGTCTATATCTTCTTTCTTACAAAGTGCTCTTAACGCGTTTCCTTTTGAAACACCATGTGCCATAAATTCTAAGAAGTACGGCTTGCTTGTCGTCACATCTACATGCGCATTAAATTCACCATTTAAACTTTGGAAAATTTCTTCGATATGAGGTACATAATCTACCCCCATCGCTTTTGGAACAGGATTTTGAATAAATGATTTGATATCATCTACTTTTTTCATAGGTAATCCTGTTAATTCTGATTCAATATTCATGTATTCATGTGTGCCTTCATAAATAATATGGCCATCTTGATAAGTCAGAACAAATAGTTTGTTCTCCCTGCAATAATCTACAATCTTATCAAAATCATCTTTGGATATACTTTTTTCATCTTCTAGCTCATCGTCTTTAACACGCGTTGTTCTGCCACCGTTATAGCTAATGACATAACTATCATGTTCATTCAATTTAAGTGATCTAGCAATCGGCAGCATACCTTCTGTCGGTCGGCCTGAAGCCAGTACAACATGATATCCTTCTTCTTGAAGATTGATTAAGTATTGTGCCGTTTTCGGACTTACCTCATTATCTGATGTTAATAAAGTATCATCCATATCCATTACAATCATTTCATATTTAGTCATGGGATGTAAGTGCTCCTTTCAAGCTATTACATCAAATTATAACCTATTTCAGTTTTATTCATAAACTTTTTCAGCAATAATTCCACTTTTATTGATTGTAATAATCTCAGAACTGCATTCATTCAGTTCTTTATTTAACCTTCTGACCAGCTTACCACTTTTAGATGGATCAATCAGTGTTAAAATCGTCGGACCAGCACCACTTATTACTGTTGCATATGATTTATATTCTTTAGCAATACTTTTAACTTTTTCAAATTCTGGAATCAATTTTTGTCGATAAGGTTCGTGGAAACCATCCATTTCCATTAATTTTCCAGCTAATACATAGTCGTGTTGAATCAGTGCGCTTAACATCGTGTTGCTGATGGCGCTGAATTGAACAGCTTCTCCGTGCGGAAAACTATCAGGCAGCACTTGTCTTGAATCACGTGTTTTCAATTCATAACTCGGTACTGTAATCACTAAATTGACTCTTGGCGGTTCTATAAACGAAATATAAGTTTCATTAGTATGATTATTGTAAAATCCTGATACCATTCCGCCATAAATTACAGGCGCAACATTATCTGGATGGCCTTCAATTTCAGTTGCTGCTTCTACCATTTCGAATTCTGATAGCTGCAGTTGACCGAAGAAATCAGCCAAATAAATACCTGCTACTAAAGCAGAAGCCGATGATCCAAGCCCTCTTGCCAAAGGGATTTCGCTTCGCATCGTAATATTTAAAGGAGGGACTGCAACTTCAAATCGCTTTTCTAAGAATTGTACGACTTGGTAAATTAAATGATTTTCATCTGTAGGTAGGTCATGCAGATTTTCTCCTTTATGATGGAAATGCCACTTTTGATCATCACTGATTTCAGCTTCTACATACAAAAACTTATTCAATGCTAACCCTATAGAATCAAAACCGACGCCTAGGTTTGCTGTAGAAGCAGGTACTTTAAGTTTTAAACGTTCCGACATTAATGCATAACTCCTTTGATGTATTTAACGATGCTTTCTTTATCATTCGGCAAGGATTTAATCGGATTATCTAATAATGAGATAGCTGTATCTGGATCTTTCAATCCATTACCAGTTAATACTGCAGTTACAGTAATATCTTTTGGCAGCTTGCCTGCTCTATGCAATTTAATTAAGCCGGCAATCGATGCGTTACTTGCTGGTTCAGCAAATACACCTTCTTTTGAAGCCAATAATTGATATGCTTCTAAGATTTCTTCATCTGTGACACTATCAATTAAACCATTTGATTCATCTAAAGCTGTGACCGCTTTATCCCAACTTGCAGGATTTCCGATTCTGATTGCAGTAGCTACTGTTTCAGGATTTTTAACTACTTTATTTTGTACAATCGGTGAAGCACCTTCAGCTTGGAAACCGAATAATTTCGGCAATCCTGTGCCATGTTTATCATTGAATTCTTTGAAACCTTTCCAATAAGCAGTAATATTACCTGCATTCCCCACTGGAATTGCTAATACATCTGGTGCATGTCCACCTAATTGTTCCACGACTTCAAAGGCACCTGTTTTTTGACCTTCAATACGGTATGGATTAATTGAGTTAACTAATTCAATATCGCCGCCTTCATCGGCTACTTCTTTAACAATTTCTAATGCTTCATCGAAATTGCCGTCAATAGAAACAATTTCAGCTCCATACATTACTGCTTGTGACAATTTGCCTAATGCTATTTTACCTTCTGGAATTACGACGATTGCTTTTAAGCCTGAACGAGCTGCATAAGCTGCTGCTGCAGCTGAAGTGTTACCTGTAGAAGCACAAATAACTACTTTTTTGCCGTCTTCTTTGGCTTTTGTAACTGCCATCACCATACCGCGATCTTTAAATGAACCTGTCGGATTGGCACCTTCGAATTTCACAAATAAATTAATGCCTAACATTTCAGAGAGCGTATCACAATGAATTAACGGAGTTTGGCCTTCGTTTAAAGTTACGTTAGGTGTATTTTCATTTACGGGTAGATAATCCTTATATTCTTGAACTAAACCTTGCCATCTTTTCATATTAATTAAACCCCTTCTACTGGATATACTTTTTCAACTGGATATTTTCCTTGAGATAAGATGTCGCTTACTGGGACATCTGTGCCTTCAACTACCACTGCTGCTGTATCAGCATTATGTTCACTTAGTTTAAGTGACTTGTGAAGCGGTAATTGTGATTTGATTTCTTCTTCAACGCGCTTAAGCGGAGCACCGTTTGTCTTTAATACAACGTAATAACTGTTCTTTTGTTTCAATTTCGTAGGTTCATCTGCATCAATCATTTCTTTAGCATCTTCAGTTTTCAATTCAAAATGCGGTGGTAAAGTGTGCAGGTCTGATTCAAATTGCAGCGCTACATTTAATAAATCACTGACCACTGCACTACCTGTTGCTAAGCTACCAGCACCTTTACCATAAAACATTGTTTCACCCACAGAGTCACCAATAACATATATAGCATTAAATTCATTTTCTACTGATGCTAATTGGTGTCTTGCATCGATTAAAGTCGGAGCAACGGAAGCTTCAATATTACCGTTTTCATACGTACCTTTACCGATCAATTTAATTTTATAACCAAGTTCTTTAGCTGCATTGATATCATCTACTGTCACTTCAGAAATACCAGTACGTTTGACATCATTTAAATTAATAACTCTGTTAAATGAAAGGTATGTAACAATTACAACTTTACGTGCCGCGTCAACACCTTCCACGTCATCCGTAGGATCTGCTTCTGCAAAGCCGAGTCTTTGTGCTTCAGCCAATGCTTCTTCAAAGCTTGCGCCTTCTTGTGTCATTTTCGTTAAAATAAAGTTGGATGTACCATTTAAAATACCCATAAATTTACTGATATTATTTGCATTCAACCCATTATTAATCGCATTGACAATCGGAATACCTCCCGCTACGCTCGCTTCGAATTTTAACGCTACACCATTTTCTTGTGCTAAATCTTCCATTGTACGTAAGTGGACTGCTAATAAATCTTTATTTGCAGTAATCACGTGCTTACCTTGTTCTAAAGATTTTTTCAGCCATTCAACAGTCGGTTCAATACCACCCATTACTTCTACAACAATATCAACATCGTCATCATTTAGGATTTCGTCGACATCTTCAGTTAGATGATATTGACTGATGTTCAGAGGTCGTTTTTTCTTTTTATCACGTACAAGAATATGTTTGATTTGAATATCTTTTTGAATCGTATCTTTGATTTGTTGGTGATTCTCTTCAATTATTTTAACTACACCTGAGCCCACTGTCCCAAGACCGAGCAAAGCGATGTTTAACTTCTTCATTCTTCATTCCTCCGTTTGTTCGTTCTAAAAAAACAACTGTACTATTGAAAAATACTTGAATATGGTTTAGTATAAATTCATTCATCAAAATTGTAAAGTTCAAAAAATTTGGAATATGTTGAAATTTTAGCATTTTTAACCCAAAAAACAAAGCAGTAAATTATTAAGATTTAAAGAAAGGTTGCGTTAATATGAAAGTAGCTAAATTTGGCGGTAGTTCCGTCGCTTCAGCAAGCCAAATTCAAAAGGTGTTAAACATCGCTAATAGTGACGATGACAGAAAAATCATTGTGGTTTCTGCACCAGGAAAAAGGCATCCAGAAGATATCAAAACTACAGATTTACTTCTTAGACTCTATGAAAAAAGCGTTGCAGGATTAGATTATCAAAATAAAAAAGATGAAATTATCAATCGATATGCTGATATTGTTCATGATTTAAATATGGACACAGCAATATTAGATGAATTTTCAACAATTTTGGAAGAGCGTATTGAAAAATATCGCGAACATTCTCCACGTTTAAAAGATGCGCTTCTATCGTGTGGTGAAGATTTTAATGCACGTCTTATTGCTCAATATAACAATAGTCAAGGTGTGCCTACTACATATATCTCACCTCTTGATGCTGGTATAACAGTGACTGACACTCCACAATTCGCACAAATATTAGAAGAGTCTTATGATAATATTTATAAATTAAGAGATATTAAAGGAAAAATCATTGTCCCCGGCTTCTTCGGTTATTCAAAAAAAGGAAATATCGTTACTTTCCCTAGAGGCGGTTCTGATATCACAGGTGCTATCTTAGCACGCGGTGTGCGTGCAGAACTTTATGAAAACTATAGTGATGTTTCTGGTATATATCGTGCCAACCCTAATTTAATTAAAGATGCCGAAATCATGGGCGAAGTCACATACCGCGAAATGCGTGAATTATCTTATGCAGGTTTCAGCGTCTTCCATGATGAAGCACTCCAACCTGTTCAAAAAGAACGTATTCCTGTGGTTATAAAAAATACTAATAGACCACAAGATCCCGGTACTTATATTCGCTATGACAGAGAAATAAAACCCGATCATTTAATCAGCGGTCTAAGCTGTGATAAAGGATTCACTGTCATCAATATCAGCAAATATTTGATGAACCGACAAGTTGGGTTTACTCGAAAAGTATTAACTGTTTTAGAAGATAATGATATTTCTTTTGACCATATGCCTTCTGGCATAGATGGAATAAGTATTATTATGCGTTCACATCAAATTGAGGGTAAAGAAAACAAAGTACTAAATGAAATTCGAAAACAGTGTGACGTTGACGAACTAAGTATTGAAAGTGATTTGGCAATTTTAATGGTAGTAGGCTTAGGAATGAGCCAAATGGTTGGAACTGCTAATAAAATCACTGAGGCACTTGCGAAGGCGAATATCAACTTAAAAATGATTAACCAAGGTGCTTCTGAAATTTCAATGATGTTCGGTATTTCTGTAAAAGATGCAGATAATGCTGTACGTGCAACTTATGAAGGTTGTTGTTGCAGCGCAGATAAAATTAAAGCGCCAGCAGAATAATCTGAATTTAAAGAATATTAATTAAATTATAAATTTCATCATTTTAAGCAAGAGTATTGTCAGACATGTGAGTTTGGCAACGCTCTTGCTTTTTAATAATGAACCGATAAGGCGCTATGCAATTTTTCCTCACCCACTACTACTTTTAGAATCACAAATTGATAGTAACTCAAAGCATCAATCACAGCTTTATTGTTATCTTCAGTACCATATTCTCTTGGTCTAAGCAGCTCATACATCAAAACAATTTCCGGTTTGATGTAATCTACACCCCAAGGTAATGAATGAAAATAAATATGCTTTTCAGGTAATCGTATACCATGATTAAATCTAAACATCCACTCATCATTCTGCACATCATACACATAAATACTCATTATGTTTTTATTATCTTTATCAATTTCTAAATGAGTTAATGCAGAAAATTTCATATCTCGTAATTTATCACTAGTATTGCCATATGTATCAAAATAACGAACGCGGTAACCCTCTGGAATATATTTAAGTACTTTAGTTAAGTTTCTTCTTTTTACACAAATCTCTGTTTTTTCACCGATAATAAATTCATTTTTCAAAAATAACATTTTAGCCGTTTGTCCGAAAAACTTAATTTCGTTGTTTGTATGTTCAATCAATCTTTCTACTAAAACATTTAAATCTTCATTTTTCGATTTTATCATTTTCTACACCTCCTTTAGTAAGCGCTTACAAATAACAGTATAACTTATTTGCTCATAAATTCATATACATTTTATCCCCGTCTGTTAAACTTGTCTATTTAAATAAGTTGACCAATTAATGACAAATTTTGCTTCCCATCAGAATTACAAATATCTGGATAATTTATCAGGTATGAAGCTTCCGCTTGGTTAACCAATGCCTTTTGAAGCTCCGCAATATCCTCATGAATTTGATATAAATATGATTTATGATCAATATAGCATGCTTCGCAAAAGTAATAATCAATTTTTAATTGTTTAATTTTATCTACAACGGTACCGCCATTAATCGTATGTAAAGATGAATTGATTTGGCCAGTAGTAAATATAATATCAAACGCCGTATTTTCACACAGATATTTCATGATATCCGTCGAGTACGTTACGATAGATACCTTCACATTTTTCGAATTTAACAAATCAAGTATATAATACGATACTGGATGATTATCTAAAGCTATAATTGAACCGGGTTGAATCTTATTATAAACATTGTATAAATAGTTGTGACGCTTTATTTTAGATGACAATTCTTTTAACTCCTTTTGTAATGTAAAGTAAACCTATTCGTTTTATAAACTATATTTAATATTAAGTTAAACCAATTTTAAATTGTTGATACATGAAATTAACTAATAAGTAAAAAATAACTCTTTTAATCGTATTAAATTTTTAATATAATAAAAGATGTCAGTTCAATATAAAAATATAAGAGGTGAAAAAATGCAATCCCCTATGACTCAAACATCGGAATCTATATTCTATTATGAATTGCATCGAAAACAATTATTAAATCAAGTGAAAAAGCACTATGATTTAAAATTGAATGATTTATTATTCCTTAAACATTTACTTGCTTGTGACAGCACTTGCATTCCATTATATCAAGTAAAAAGAAATTTAACTTTTAGTTTAATGGAAGTACATAAATCTCTAACAACGTTAACTGACCAGCGCATTATAGGTAAAAAACGCTCTGACGAAGATGAAAGAAAAGTGTTTATTACCCTCACTGAAGAACAAATTGAAAAAATCAAACAATTATTGAATGAATTTGAAGCCTTGCAGCAAAATGTCTTGCAAGGAATGAATTAAACAATTGGTTTTTGGTATTTTCCCGAGAGCCCTATCAATCAAACAAAACTATTAACTGACACAATTATCGCAGTTTAAGCAAACAGACTTTGGTTTGCTTAAACTGCTTTTATATTGTAAAAACACCACCTTAATATAAACTTAAAGTCTAATTTATTGATTTTTATAAGTAAGAGATGGATTATAAGGGTACATTTATATTTGTAACTATTTTTTATTAAGGAATGATTTTTTATGTTCATAACGATACTGTTAGCAGCAATTATAGTTTTGCTGCTGGTTATAATTTTTGTATCTAGAGGTATTATGCAGCATAGGTTAGATACTGAAATTTATTCTAAAAACCAACTTGTCAGCAAAGTTAATTCATTACGTTCAGAAGTCGCAGCACTACGAAGCGAAAAGATTAATGATGATAAACAGCAACATCATTATGGTATTCGTAAAGCGAAACAAGAACTTAATGCTATCCTAGAAAAATTTAAAGAAGTTGGCAAGATTAATTTTTTCCAAATTATCTCAACTGGCAACTTGGCTGTTAAACATCCTTTATTTGAGCAGCTGCGTTCTTTTGATTATATTGTCATAACTGATAAAGGTCTCTTAAATATAGATGTTAAAAACTGGCAAGAGAAAACATTCTATCATTTCAGTGCAGAACCAGAAAATGATATTGAGGTTAAAAATGAAAGTTTAGATCAAATTGTCGGTCGTTATATTGTAAACCAATATCAAAGCCAATTTCAGTCATCTAGAAAAGATATCTATACTTTTACTGAAAAAATCAAAAACAACCGAGTAGAATTTGATTTTTACGATCACGATCCATATTTATCCGCTGCAGTTAATTCTAAAGAATTAAAAGATGCTTATGAAAAACAATTCAATAAAAAAATCACAAGTGTCGGTGTAGTTTATTTCAGCGATGGTTCAATCAACATTATCGACGGCCCTGCTGAACGCGAAAAATATGTAGCAACTGCTTCTTCTAAACGTTCTCTAAAAGACGCTGTAGAAGAAATGATAGTCCAGTCTAAACATGATATTTCCGAAAAAGATAGCGAAGTAATTATCAATTATCTTGACCAGTAACATTTTAAAGCATAACAAAAGCCGAGGAGAAAAACTCTCCTCGGCTTTTTGTCTATTAGAAGAATTAATTATTTAAATTCACTTAACTCTTTTACAATATTTTCAGAAGCAATAAGTCCTCTAGATTTAGCCCACGCCAATCTATCAACTTGATGAACTTTATCATTTTCAACTGCTTTTATTTTCTTGTAAGCATCCGCTTCTTTAAGTTTTTCTAAAGCATTTTCATCTTCTTCATCTGACATAATAATTAAACGCTCTGGATCTAATTCTGCAAGTTGATCTGGCGTCATTTGGAGATAGGGACCATCTAAATAAGGTTTATATTTATTCGCATCTTTTTGATCTAGCGGTATATCAAATCCTAAAATTTCTAAGAATTGACCTATATAACTTTTATCACTATGCGCAGCAACACCGATTTTTGTGGGCACCACCGGTAAAGTAGATAATTTTTTATCAATGCTGATATTTTTAGATTCTTCATCCACTTTTTTATTGTGTTCTTCTAAACGCGCCTTACCTTCATCTTCTTTTGATACAGCTTGGCTGACAACTTTAAATGCTTCTAAATTTTCTTTGTAATCGCCACCAAAACTATTCAATAAAATTGTAGGCGTAATTTTATTAAGTTCATCATAAATATCTTTATGACGTGTACTATCTGCAATAATTAATTGAGGCTCTGCTTCACGAAGTTTATTAAGATCAGGATTTTCACGGTCACCAACTGAAATATAATCATTTAAATGTTTACGTACAGGTTCTACCATATTTTCTTTATTTCCATCATCTGCAATTGCAACTGGATTTAAACCTAATGCTACTAAATCATCCACAAATGAAAATTCTAATGCGGCAACACGTTCGACGTTATCTGCAACTTTAGTTACACCTGCTACATTATTTACTTCAACCATAAAAATAGAAACCTCCTATAATTATTTTCATATATAGATTACCCGATCCACCTATTAAGAAACTTTATACACTTTTTCTAAAACACCAAAAAAAGGAGCAATGCTGTTGTATACCAAAAGACATTGCTCTTTTTTCATCTATTTAATTCGAACGGCTCCAAATATTGAGATTTTCATCTTGAGCCTGTTTTTGCGCTTCTTTAAAAACTTCTCTATATTTACCATTCGGCGCAAAATATTTCTCTCTTGCCAATCCTTTTTCGACTAATTCCTTATTATACATATGATCTTTATCCAGCCATACATACGATAAATTGCGTCCATACTGATCTTGTTTTTCTTTATCGTATTCTAAGTATACTGTTTTATGATTTAATGTTTTTTTAGAATAATTCGAAGCTTCTTTACCATAAGGCTGTACCGGCGTATTAGGTTTTACTGTTTCCGGTGTATCCATACCGATCATTCTCACTTTTATTTCTTTGCCATCTTTGTCTGTTGCAATAAATGTATCTCCATCGATGACACGCTTAACTTGGACTTCCTCTTTATCCCCCATAGAACCGCCGCTAATATGCGAACTAGAATTCTTAAAAGGTCCTGAATGATTGAAATACTGGAACCCCAAAACGACAAGCGCGATTACAACGACAGTCAGGATTGTTGATAAAGATTTTTGTTTCACAATAACCACCTGCTTATTTATTAAATTGTACACCGAATTATCATACCGTTTTCCGAATAATATCGTCAATTCTCTAGAGCAAAAAAATTTGTTATGATAGTAGTAATCTAAAAAGAACGAGGAGGCGCCATGATGAATGCCATCAGAGAAAATTTAGTGACGATTGTAGCCGTCGCTGTCGCGATTGTGGTAGGTTTGATACTAGAGTATATATTTAAACTTCCCTTGCTGGTAACTGCTGTAATTGGTTTATTAATGGGAATGTTAATCGGTTTTATTTTATTTATTATCCAGCAAAATCAAGCAAAACACCGCAAAAAAGACGATAATGAAAATAACAACACTAAATATAAAAGAAAGTAAAAAATTCCAGTTCCTCCTGAAATTATGGAGAACTGGAATTTTTATCTTTATAGAATTGGAGTAATCAGTTTAGAGAAACCTTCTTTTAATTTAATCCAATTAGAACGTTCTGCATAACGAGATTTTGTTAATTGAGTCGATAGCGTAACATCATGCTCAAATGCTTTACGCAATTCAACTGCAACATCTTTGTTATACATAAATGCGTTAACTTCAAAATTAAGTTCGAAACTTCTAAAGTCCATATTAGCTGAACCGACACTTGCTACTTCATCATCAATGACCATCACCTTAGAATGAATGAAACCATTGTTATAAGTATAAATTTTAACACCCGCATCTAGCAGCTCTGCTGCATGATAATATGTCGCCCAGTATACAAAAGGATGATCTGGCATATCAGGAATCATTAAATGAACTTCTACCCCTGAATTCGCTGCCATTTTAATCGCATTAATATATGAATTATCCGGAATAAAATACGGACTCTGCATATAAATAGATTTTCTCGCTGAATTAATCATTTTTGTATATCCGAATTCAATTTCATGCCATGTATCATCAGGACCGCTTGAAGCAATCTGAATTGAAACATCCCCATCTTCATCTTTCACTGGGAAGTATGCTGGTTTTAATTTTAAATGTTCACGTTTAGATTGTGAGTTCCAATCCATTATGAAGCGAAGTTGCAATGCATCTACAGCGTTCCCTTTAATTCTGGCATGTGTATCTCTCCAGTAACCAAACTTTTTATTCAAACCTAAGTATTCGTCTCCTACATTAAAACCTCCGATATAGCCGATTTCTCCATCAATCACAACAATTTTTCTGTGATTTCGGTTATTTGCTCTAAAATTAATCAATGGCAATTTGCTTGCAAAGAATGATTCTACTTGGCCGCCTAATTTTCTAAAGCGGTTAAACTTTCTGAGGCTTAGATTTTTAGACCCTAAATCATCATAAAGCAATAATACTTCGACGCCTTCTTCAAGCTTTTGTTCTAAAGCATCTATAATACGATGACCTAAACCATCTAATTCAAATGTGTAATACTCTAGATGAATATGATTTTTAGCCTGTAAAATATCTTCAATCATTTTATCGTAAAGTTTATGACCATCTACGAAAATTTCAACATCATTATCTTCAGTTAAAAATGCTGGTTGTCGTGTTAATAACATATTGACCAAATCATGATGTTTTTCAACGATTTCATTATCCGTTTGCAAGTTATGGTGCTTAACTTGGTATCTTTGTTCATTCAAAATACTTTCGAATTCTTCTATATCCTTGCGATAATTTTTGTAGAGTTTATTTTTCGATACTCCTCTGCCAAATAAAATGTATAGGAAGAATCCTAATACCGGTGCAATAAATAAAATAAATAGCCATGCCCAAGTCGAGCTTGTGCTTCTGTCTTTAATAAAAATAATATTAAAGGCAACAATCAGGTTTAATATCGTAAACAGAATAAAAATTCCTGTTAAGATATCACCAAGAATACCTGGCACCTCAAATGCGAACATGCAATCACGCTCCTTCTTTCTGTGTTTTTAATCATTTGTTAGTTTAAAATTTAATAATTTCAAGCCTTAAAATACTTTTCTGAAGTTTTATTAAAAAGATAGGTTACAAAGATATGTAGCCATTTTAACATCTTTAAAACGACATTACTTCATCTAGCACTATGCAAGATCCCAAATTGTGTAAAATGTAGGTGTTTTTTCGTAGATTGACCGAAAAATCTGAAATTATTATGTTTAACTGAGTAATGGAATAGGTATTACTGTTATTAAGGAGTGATGATAAATGCCAAACACACAAAAAATTAAAAGTTATTTGAATGAGAAAGTTGAATTTATTAATGAAACATTTGATGATCTATACCAAAACGCAATCAACCCTAACAACAAAGATATTTCAAAATCAGAAATTATCTTATTAAGTGAAATTTTCTCAACATTAGAAGCAGTAGATGGTTTTGTATCAACTCATGATGATGTCGAAAATTTAGAGTTTAAATCTTACGCTCAAGAAGCGCGTAAATTTTATGATGAATTAGCGAAAGTAGCAAGCGATGAATCAAAAGACAAATCACATTTAGGTCAAGAATTCGAAAATTATTTAAATAAATACGAAGATGTTGTTGCTAAAATCAGCAACCTTTAATTTGATACGGATTAAAAACAGGCATGCTTTAATCAGCATTGCCTGTTTTTTTATGATTAAATTTTGACAATTTGCAGAAAATTTATACAAGCCTTGTTACTCACCCTTTCAAAACCTTGATTTAACAGCATTCGAACTTCATGTCAGAAAACCTTACATATTTTTGTAATACTGAAAAATTTATGCTAAATTAATATCAAGTTCAAAAATAGAGGTGATGGAACATTGTCAAAAGATGCATTGCGCAGAAATATGGCCGTCTTCTCTATGAGTGTCGTAAATCAGTTGACCGAACTGACACCGAGACAGATACGTTATTACGAAACACATGGACTCATTAAACCAGAGAGAACATCAGGCAACAAAAGACTATTTTCAATGAATGATTTAGATCGCTTATTAGAAATCAAACGTCTTTTAGAAAAAGGGTTTAATTTAAAAGCAATTAAACAGATTTTAATGGATGATGAAAGTCATTTATCAAGCGAAGAAATCGCATTGAGAAAGCATGTTATCGTAGAAGCAACTCAGAAACCACAACAAGAAGCTATACCGTTAAATCGAGGAGATCTTTCTCGGTTTATCAAATAAAACATTGGAGGATTTATAATGCCAAAACGTTCATTTACTAAAGATGATATCCGCAGATTTGCTACTGAAGAAAATGTAAGATACTTACGATTACAATTCACTGATATTTTAGGAACAATCAAAAATGTTGAAGTACCTGTCAGTCAATTAGAAAAAGTATTAGATAATGAAATGATGTTTGATGGTTCATCAATCGAAGGTTTCGTAAGAATTGAAGAATCAGATATGTATTTATACCCTGATTTAGATACTTGGGTTATTTTCCCATGGACAGCAGGACAAGGAAAAGTTG
The DNA here is from genome assembly GCF_001618885.1 of Staphylococcus condimenti. NCBI lineage: Bacteria > Bacillati > Bacillota > Bacilli > Caryophanales > Staphylococcaceae > Staphylococcus > Staphylococcus condimenti. The sequence continues at coordinate 526,393 of NZ_CP015114.1, forward strand.
CGCGTCTAATCTGTGACGTTTATACAACAGATGGCGAACCATTTGCTGGGGATCCGCGTAACAACTTGAAACGTATACTTAAAGAAATGGAAGACTTAGGATTTACAGATTTCAATTTAGGACCTGAACCTGAATTCTTCTTATTCAAATTAGATGAAAAAGGCGAACCTACTTTAGAATTAAATGACCATGGCGGTTATTTCGACTTAGCACCTACTGATTTAGGTGAAAACTGCCGTCGTGATATCGTGTTAGAACTTGAAGATATGGGATTCGATATTGAAGCCAGCCACCATGAAGTTGCACCTGGCCAACATGAAATCGACTTCAAATACGCTGATGCTGTCACTGCATGCGACAACATCCAAACATTCAAATTGGTAGTTAAAACAATCGCACGTAAACATAACTTGCATGCTACATTTATGCCAAAACCATTGTTCGGTGTAAACGGAAGCGGTATGCACTTCAACGTTTCTTTATTCAAAGGAAAAGAAAATGCATTCTATGATCCAAACGGCAGAGAACAAATGACTGAAGAAGCTTACCAATTTATTGCTGGTATCTTGAAAAATGCACGTGGATTCACTGCAGTCTGCAACCCGCTTGTAAACTCTTATAAACGTTTAGTTCCAGGATACGAAGCACCTTGTTATATTGCATGGAGTGGTAAAAACCGTTCTCCATTAGTTCGTGTCCCTACTTCACGCGGTTTATCTACTCGTGTAGAAGTACGTTCAGTAGACCCTGCAGCTAACCCTTACATGGCTTTAGCAGCAATCTTAGAAGCTGGTTTAGACGGTATTAAAAACAAAATGAAAGTTTCAGAACCTGTAAACCAAAACATTTATGAAATGAACCGTGACGAACGTGAAGCAATCGGCATTGAAGATTTACCTTCAACTTTATACACTGCTTTGAAAGCAATGCGTGAAAATAAAACTATCAAAGATGCTTTAGGTTCACATATCTATAACCAATTTATCAACTCTAAATCAATTGAGTGGGATTATTATAGAACTCAAGTCTCTGAATGGGAAAGAGAACAATACATGAAATTGTATTAAGCTTGAGCACAGCTTTATCGCACTTTGGTGCTAAACAAATGGGGTGAAAAAGAGGCCATAACGGCCTCTTTTTTGTTATCTTAATCTTTTATTTCTTGTTATTTTGCCTAATTTATAAAGAATGAAGATAACTGCTACAAGATAGACTGCAAGTACAGAATAGAAAAATACATTACCTAAAGATCTAGCCATTTCAAAACAAATTACCATTAATAACGATAAAACAAACAATAAGGTGCGGTAAGTTAAGACCATAGTGTCTCCTCCATTTTATTTACTTCATGCACCTTCTTTTTCTCTCACATGTTCACTTTAAGTATACATTACTTTTCTTGATATAAAATAAACCGCTGCAATATTTTGCAACGGTTTTCTTAATATTAAATAAGTCCCTCTTCACTCATTTGTATTACTGCTCTTGTAACAGCTAACTTAACATGTTCATATGTCAATCCGCCTTGCACATAGGCTTCATATGGAGGACGAATCGGACCATCTGCTGAAAGTTCAATTGAAGAACCTTGCACAAAAGTACCTGCTGCCATAATAACGTCATCTTCATAACCTGGCATATAACTAGGTTCTGGACTAAAATGTGCATTAATCGGTGAAGCTGCTTGGATACATTGGCAAAAACGAATCATTTGCTCTGCTGTATCAAATTGGACTGTCTGTATTAAATCAGTTCGAGGTGTATCAAAAGCCGGTACTGTCCGCATGTTCAGCTTAGTAAGCAGCAAGCTCGTAAATAAAGCACCTTTTAAACTTTGACTGACTACATGCGGTGCTAAAAAGAAGCCTTGATACATACTTGGTAATTCATCCAATGAAGCACCCGCTTCTCTCCCTATTCCAGGTGCTGTCAAACGATAACCGCATCTTTCAATCAAATCTAATCTGCCGGCGATATAGCCGCCGATACGTGCCAAACCGCCGCCTGGATTTTTAATCAATGAACCTGCTATTAAATCAGCGCCTACTTCAACAGGTTCTCTTTCTTCCACAAATTCACCATAACAATTATCTACAAATACAATCACTTCTGGGTGTGCAGCCTTAATTTGAGAGATAGCACGCTCAATTTCACTTACAGTTAAGGATGGTCGTTGATCATATCCTTTAGAGCGTTGAATAGCTACGACTTTGATTTTCTCATTGATTGTATCTAAAACTTGTTCCACGTCGATATATCCATCAAGTGATAACGGTACTTGACGATACGCTACGCCATTTTCTTTCAAACTGCCGATACCATTTCCATTTACGCCAATTACTTCTAAAAGTGTGTCATATGGATTTCCAGTAATATATAATAACTCGTCTCCATGTTTCAAACAGCTTTGTAATGCAATCGTAATTGCATGTGTGCCTGAAATAATTTGAGGTCTGACTAAGGCTGCTTCAGCTTTGAATGTTTGGGCATAAATTTCTTCAAGATGATCACGACCGATATCATCATAACCATATCCTGTAGTTCCCTGTAAATCTGATTCCGATGCTTTGACAGCATGAAATGCATCTAATACTTTCGCTTGATTGCGAAAAGCCCTTTCTTCTATATCTCTAAAAAAGGGCTGTAAAGTTGCTTCTGTTTCTTGAATCATTTGTTCTAAGTTCATTTAATCTTGCTTCTTTCCTTCATCATTTGATTTTTGTCGATAACCTTCTACAGTGTAACTCTCATCTTCTTCATTAAAATCTAATTGATTAATAATGGTATGACGTTTTAAGAAATAAAGTCGATCTGCGTTATCTGCAGGCACCGTTTCTGTATAAGGTTCCATTTGTTTTTCTACTTGTTCGATTAAAAGTTCACGCACACGTTCTCTATCTTCTTCATTTTTAGCTGAAACGAAAACATTTGGTAGTTGAGAAGCAGGTGCAGCTCCTTCATGCATATCCTTTTTATTGAAAATCACTGCTTGCGGTATTTTATCCATATCTAAGTCACCGATAATACGGTTGACCGTATCAAATTGAGTACGGTAATCTTCATTACTTGCATCCACTACGTGCAATAGCAAATCAGCATCGCGCGCTTCTTCTAATGTTGATTTAAACGCTGCAATTAATGTAGTCGGCAGCTTTTGAATAAATCCAACAGTATCAGAAATAATCAAATTGAAACCGTCATTGATTTGTATTTGACGTGTTTTCGGATCTAATGTCGCAAAAAGCAAATCTTTTTCAAAAGTTGATTCATCCGCTAGAATATTGAACCAAGTTGATTTTCCAGCATTTGTATATCCTACTAAAGCAACTTGGAAAACATGATTTTGACGACGTTTGCTGCGGTAACGTTCGCGATGTTCAACAGTAGCTTTTAATTGATGTTTAATTTCATTCATTCTGCGGCGTATATGACGACGGTCTGTTTCAAGTTTTGTTTCACCAGGACCTCTCGTTCCGATTCCGCCGCCAAGTCTTGATAAGCTTTTACCATGGCCTTGCAAGCGCGGCATTAAATAATCTAATTGTGCTAATTCGACTTGCAATTTACCTTCTTTACTGCTGGCACGCATGGCGAAAATCTCTAAAATCAGTTGCGTTCTATCAATAATTTTGACACCCAGCGTATCATTTAAACTCTTAGATTGTGATGTTGTCAATTCATCATTGACCACTACAACATCGACATCGTACATTTCCACAAATTCTTTTATTTCATATTGCTTTCCTTTACCAACATATGTTTTTTCTTCAATGCGGTCTTTAGATTGTGTAATTTCTCCGATTACATCTAAACGACATGACTCAGAAAGCGCCTTTAATTCTTCCATAGTAGAGGCAAAATCATATTCTTGTTCATCATATGCATCTACACCGACAAGAAGTGCTTTTTCTACTGTTTCTTCTGTATTATAAATTTTTTCTTGAGGCAAAAAATAATCCCCTTTCTCTAACACTCTTTATTCACAATTCTTATTTAAATTAAATACGCGTAATCCTTACCTATTCTATCACAGTGCATATGGAAAGACTATTACTGTGAAATATGATACCTTTGTCACAACGAGGTGAAATTAACGATGAATATATATGACATTGAAGTAACTAAAGTAAACGGTGATACATACCGTTTAGGTGAATATAAAGGTGATGTAATGCTGATTGTGAATACTGCAAGCCAATGCGGATTCACACCGCAATTTGAAGGATTACAAGCTTTATATGAAAAATATAAAGACCAAGGGTTCACAGTATTAGGTTTCCCTTGCAACCAATTTGGAAAACAAGAACCTGGCAATGGGCAAGAAGCCATGCAGAATTGTAAAATCAACTATGGAGTAACTTTCCCAATGCATGAAAAGATTAAAGTAAATGGAGAAGAACGTCACCCACTATACAAATTCCTAACAGAACAGCAAAATGGGTTCTTTAACAGTAAAATCAAATGGAATTTTACAAAATTTTTAGTGGATCGCGACGGAAATGTAGTTAATCGTTTCTCTCCGCAGAAAAATCCAAGCCAAATTGAATCTGATATCGAAGCTTTATTATAAGCTCTATCAATAACGAATTAATAGATTCTCTTATTAAATCAATTCAAATAAAGACCGCACGTCACAGCTCTTTCAATACTTTTTGTATTGAATACCCACTGTTGCGTGCGGTTTTTTTAATAAACATAATTTATCTTCAATTAATAAATATACAGTTAATAAAACCAGTATTTCATTGCGTTCCAATTTTATCGTCGCGCTTTAAAAAATGGTTGCAATATTACTACAGGTGTCGTGAAGCGTCAGCTTATTTATTAAAACTGTATAAAGCATTTACCAATTAAGCTTCTACAGCAGAAGGCTCTTGTGTAAATGTGCTGATTGCGTGTTTATAAATTAAATGATTTCTACCTTGGGACAAAAGATTTACAACGGTGTCATCAAAATCTACAATTGTTCCTTTCATTTGGAACCCATTCAATAAGAACACAGTTAATTCTTCTTGTCCTTCTTTGAATTCTTGTAAAATTTTGTCTTGGATGTTTTTATCTGTCATTTTAACTCTCTCTCCTTTTATTTATTCGGGCAGTAATTTCATCTAATATCAATGGAAGCGATGTTTGCGCTCTATCAAACCATTGAACATCCATTTTATTTTTAAACCAAGTCATTTGTCGTTTAGCATAATTTCTAGAATGCTGCTTCAACTTATCTACTGCCTGGTTAATTGGAATCTCATGATTGATAGCCGGTATAATTTCCTTATATCCGATGGCTTGCATACTTTGACAGGATGTATAACCCTGATTCATCAGCTGCTCTACTTCTTTTAATAAACCGTGTTCTAACATGCTATCCACACGACAATTTATTCGTTGATACAATATTTCGCGCGACATTTCTACCCCTACTAATAATGTATCATAATTTTCTGTAAATTGAACTGTTTTCTTGCGATTACTTAAAAGTTTTTTTGTTTTCAAGTAATATTCCACTGCACGCAATACTCTTTTACGGTTATTAGGGTGAATATCTTCAGCAGAATCCGGATCAAAAGATTTTAGATAATCATGCAGCGCTTCGTTAGAAAGTGGTTCTAATTGTGTCATCTTTTCTTTAACTTCTTGTTCTTTTTCAGGAGATATCTCTTCTTTATCGAAAGGATAATCATAAATTAATGATTGTATGTATAATCCAGTTCCCCCAGCAATAATTGGAATATGGCCGCGTTCAGTAATTTCTGCAATCAATTTTTGAGCACGTTCTTTAAAAGCAAACGCAGAGAAAGGTTCGTCAGGATTTAATATATCAATTAAATAATGCGGAACTCCCTGCATTTCATCTTCAGTCACTTTTGCAGTTCCAATGTCCATACCTCTATAGACTTGCATAGAATCACCGCTGATAATTTCACCTCCTATTTTTTTAGCTAATTCTATGCTTAATTCTGTTTTTCCTACAGCTGTAGGACCCACTATTACTACTAACAAGGGTTTATTTACTGCCATTTTGTTCACTCGCCTTATTTTTCTTCAATATATTTTTCTTAATCCAGTCGTACATGTTATTCCATGTTTGGTTATAATCTTCTTCAAAAAGAATTTCATGACGTTTATGGCGATAAAGCTGTACTGTAATATGATGTATGCCGTTGCGTTTCATGACAACGCCTAATCTTCGGATACCTTTACCATAATCACCAAATGGATCTTCTTTTCCTGAAATTAAAAGAACCGGTAAGTCAGGGTTCATTTTTTTAATTTCAGATGGTTTGCTTGTTTTCATCATTTCATGAATCGTTTCATAAATCACTTGGTTAGAAACTAAAAATCCACAATACGGATCCTCGCAATATTTGTCAACTTCATCTCTTCTAGTAGATAACCAATCACTATTGGTTTTTGCTTCAGGAATACGTTTATTAAAAGGCTTGAATGCTAAATCATTAACCCATTGCAATCTGCGTCTTTTTCCTAGTACCATCGCAATCAGTTTCATTCCAACCGCTAACAAGTTTCCTTTAATTTTCGGAAACAGTCCTGTTCCTGTCAGAATCAAACCTTGTGCAGTGTCTGGAAACATTTCAACGTACTTTCTTGCGATAATAGACCCCATTGAATGACCTAATACTATGTATGGAAGTCCTTCGCGTTCTGGATACAAGGTTTGCAGGATTTCATATGCATCTGAGGCCACGATTTGAATGCTGTCGTAATGCCCGCGTTCTCTTTCAATAATATCTTTACCGTGACCGCGGTGGTTGTGACGAATAACGTCATAACCTTGTTGGTTTAACGATTCAACAAATAAGTCATATCGTCCCATGTGTTCAGCCATACCATGAAAAATATGTACGATGCCGATTCTTTCTTTGTTGGCTTTATCGAGTTTTACTTCAATATTAGTACCATCTTCAACTGTTACTTTAAAAGTATTTGGACACATGTATTTTTTACCTCCTGATCTTTCTTGCTACTATACGATTTGCGTGAAATTTTTCATGCACTGTCTATTCATTCTTATAAACTATTATGCCACATCCGCTCATGATTTTCATTATGTCTCATACCTCGAGAAAGGATTAAGCATGACTTAAAATAACTTTACCAAGTTAAGTAGATACTTAAAAACAAACAACTCATACCTGTTTATAATGTTCAAATTTCTTCGAATGATAATTATACATTATCCTCCGTTACTTCCTCTGATTCAGGTGATAAAAGAGTTTTAGCGGAATTTTTATACAAATTTAAGATAAACATGTCAACTTTCAAGAATATATTTTAATTGATATAGAATCTGGTAGTGAAAGCAGCATTGAAACTAAGAATAATATAACTTACAATAAAAGAAAAAAATAATAAAAAAGAAAGTACATCTATGGAGTGCAAAAGATGCGGCAGCAAAGATTTTTCAGAAGCGATACAGTATATGAAAATAAAGGAAAACAAATTATCATTAAAGGGTTCAGATGTTAAATATACGTTTTGTAAGAAATGCGGATTAGTAAAAGAAATAGAGGTTATTGAGACTAATAACTTCAAATAATTAAAATAAAAACTCCCCATAAAGTTTCCACTTTTTAAGTGTCTACTTTATAGGGAGTAATTTAAAGATTGGCTTTTCTTTTTATTCTAAGTTTGCTTTTAAGATTTATTTTTCAGCAGGTTGATTATTACCATGTGTTGCTTCTTCGATTGCTTCATTTAATTCTTCAGTATAAAGCGCACGTTGTTCTGCATCATAATTCAACAATTGTGACATGACATCAATGACTGCTTCTTTGTATTTTTTAACGTCTTCGATATCAAAATATAACATACCTGTTCGACGAATTAAGAAGTCTGTTGGTTTATAAACCATTTCATTTTGAATACCGTAAACAAGCTCAGCATAAATTTCAAGTGGTAAACCAGAGTTTTGATATTGTGCTGTATATGCAATTTGGTATAACGTATCCGCATTTGAACCATAACGTCTAGCAATATCTTCAGCTGTTTTATAATCTAAGTTGAATTCTTCACCTTCAGCTGTTTTTTCTTTTACGAATTGCTCATAGTTAGCACTGCCGCCTACATCGCCACCAGAAATTTTAAGTTCTTTTGTTTCACAAGGTTTGAATTTTAATTTGTATTCTTGTTGCAGGCGTTTAGAAACTAAATCTACAATGCCTTTAGCCATGTGGCGATAACCTGTCAATTTACCACCAGCGATAGTAAGCAAGCCAGATTTACCTTCCCAGATTTCATCTTTACGTGAAATTTCTGATGGGTCTTTGCCTTCTTCTAAAATTAATGGTCTTACACCTGCCCAAGATGATTCGATATCTTTATCTTCAATATCTAAACCAGGGAACATATAGTTCACTGCATCAATTAAGTAATCACGATCTTCTTGAGTTGGAAGCGGTGATGTTTTGTCATTGTTATAGAACGTATCTGTTGTACCAATATAAGCTTTTCCTTCACGCGGAATCGCAAAAATCATACGTCCATCTTTTTCTGTATCAAAATAAACCGCTTGTTGTAATGGGAATTTAGATTGATCAATAACAATATGCACACCTTTTGTCAGACGTAATTGTTTGTTGTTTTTAGAGTAATCTGCACTGCGTACTTCATCCACCCAAGGTCCGCTTGCATTGATGACTTTTTTAGCGTGAATTGTATATGGTTCATCTGTAAGCATGTCAGTCACTTGAATACCATTTACTTTTTCTTTGTCATCATAAGTGAAATTCATAGATTTTGTATAATTTAAAATATCTGCACCTTTTTCAGCTGCACGTTTTAATACTTCAATCGTTAAACGCGCATCGTCAGTACGATATTCTACATAATAACCGCCGCCTTTAAGACCATCTTTTTTCACTAATGGTTCTTTAGCTAACGTTTCTTTTTTACTCAACATTTTTTTACGTTCTGATTTTTTAACACCTGCTAAACGATCATACATTGCTAAACCGATAGAAGTAGAGAATTTACCGAATGTACCGCCTTTATGCATTGGTAATAACATCCACTCTGGTGTTGTTACATGCGGTCCATTTTCATAAACGATTGCTCTTTCACGTCCAGTTTCAGCTACAACCCCAACTTGCAGCTGTTTTAAGTAACGTAAACCGCCATGTACTAATTTAGTTGAACGAGAGCTTGTTCCTTGCGCAAAGTCTTGCATTTCAACGAGTGCTACTTTCATGCCGCGTTGTGAAGCATCTAAGGCAACCCCTGCACCTGTAATACCTCCACCAATAATTACGATGTCATACTCTTTGTTCTTAAAATTGTCTTTAATTTCATTTCTTTTCAAAGTCGATAAACTCATCTAAAACGCCTCCTAATTATAATCAGTACATGCATGAGACAAGCTCTTCATTCTAAAAACCAAAGTATTAAAAAATGAGAGACCTATCCCATACATTTCATAAAATTGTACGAACAGTTCTCTCATTCTCGAGTACATTTATTAACTTGTCTTTATTGTAGCATACTTTAAATTTAGTCGTCTAATTTAAATACTTGTGTTGCTTCAACCGCTTTTTTCCAGCCTTTATATAATTTTTCGCGTTCAGCTTCAGGCATTTTCGGTTTAAATGATTTTTCTAATTTCCAACGGTTTGCAATTTCATCCTTGCTTTTCCAATATCCAACCGCTAAACCTGCTAAGTAAGCTGCACCTAATGCAGTTGTTTCTTGGATAACTGGGCGTTCCACTTCGATATCTTCAATATCTGCTTGGAATTGCATTAAGAAATTATTTTTAACAGCGCCACCATCGACACGTAAATTTTCTACTTTGATATCTGAATCTTTTTCCATTGCTTCAATAACATCACGTGTTTGATAACATAAAGATTCTAATGTCGCACGTACAAAATGTTCTTTTTCCGTACCGCGTGTAATACCGAAGATTGCACCACGTGCACTAGGATCCCAATACGGAGTACCTAAACCTACAAAAGCAGGCACAACGTAAACCCCTTCTGAAGATTCAATACGGTTAGCATAATTTTCTGATTCAGGTGCAGAATTAATCATACGCAAGCCATCACGCAACCATTGAATTGCTGAACCTGAGACAAAAATTGAACCTTCTAAGGCATAATTGACTTCTCCATTCAAGCCAAATGCGATTGTTGTTAAAAGGCCACTGTCAGATTTGACCGCTTCTTTACCCGTATTCATCAACATGAATCCGCCTGTACCATACGTATTTTTCACATCGCCGCGTTCAAAACATGCTTGTCCGAATAATGCTGCTTGCTGGTCGCCTGCAATACCTGCAATCGGCACCTCTTGTCCGAAGAAATGATAGTCTTTAGTTTTCGCATAAATCTCACTTGATTCATGAACTTCAGGCAACATTTGTTTAGGAATATCAAGAATTTCTAATAACTCGTCATCCCATTCTAAAGTATGGATGTTGTAAATCAATGTACGACTTGCATTGGTATAGTCTGTAATATGCGCTGCCTTACCAGATAATTTCCAAACCAACCAAGAATCAATCGTACCAAACAATAAATCACCATTTTCAGCTTTCTCACGTGCACCTTCCACATTATCTAAAATCCATTTGATTTTAGAACCAGAGAAGTAAGGGTCTAAGACAAGACCTGTTTTTTCACGGAATGTATCTTCATAACCTTGGTCTCTTAAGCTTTGAATAATATCTTGAGTCTGACGTGATTGCCAAACAATCGCGTTATAAATCGGACGACCGGTATTTTTATCCCAAACGACTGTTGTTTCACGTTGGTTTGTAATACCAATACCAGCGATTTGATTGGGATAAATATTGTCATTGTTCAATACCGTAGCGATTACTGATAATACAGAAGTCCAGATTTCATTCGCATCATGTTCAACCCAGCCGTTATTTGGGAAATGTTGTGTAAATTCACGTTGTGCTGTTGTGACAACTTCTCCTTCTTTATTAAATAAAATTGCACGAGAACTTGTCGTACCTTGGTCTATCGATAAAATATATTTTTCTTTTTCCATTGTCATAACTCCTTATGTCGGGAATTACAAACAGCAGTTTAAAATTCAGCAAGTAACACTTTTCATGAAATGAATATTAAAAAATTTGCTGTTTGCCCCTCTTTATTAGGTGATGAAAAAGTTTTCCACTTACTTCACCGATTCAATCAATATTGTTAATAACCCCAAAATCTTTAATAAATAGTGCCGATATCTTTTTTGTCAATCTTATTTAAAAATACCCCAAAAATTAATGTCACTGCAGTTAAAATAATTGCCACTACTGACATTGTATCAAATGCACCTTTATATGCCGCTCTATAAATACAAGCACCTAACATACCGCCTGCAATCGGTCCTAAAACAGGAACAATTGCATATGACCAGTTTGATTTGCCTTTACCAGCAATTGGTAAAATAGCATGAGCGATACGAGGACCTAAATCACGCGCCGGGTTGATGGCATAACCTGTTGGTCCGCCTAAACTCAAACCGATAGCAACGATTAAACCGCCGACAATAATCGGATTCAAACCATCTGTAAACTTATTAATACCGATAAATAACAAACCTAATGTTAAAGCTGCAGTACCGATAATTTCACTGAAAAAGTTGGCATAATAATTTTTGATACCAGGATCTGTACAAAATACTGCAAGTTTTGCACCTTGATCTTCTGTTACTTTCCAATGAGGCAAGTACATCAACCAAACAAGTACCCCTCCGACAATACCGCCAAGCATTTGACAAATAATATAACCTGGCACTTTATACCATTCAATACCGCCATCCATCGCAATAGCCATGGTTACAGCAGGATTCAAATGAGCACCAGAAAACTTACCGACTGCATACACACCTAACGTTACGGCCAAACCCCAGCCTAATGAAATGTTAATCCAGTCGCTGCCAAACCCTTTCGATTTAACGAGGTTCAAGTTTGCTACAACCCCGCCCCCAAATAAAATAAGAATGGCAGTACCTAAAAATTCTGCAAAATATGGATTCATCTATTTTCCTCCTTAAAAGAAGACAAAAAGACCCCTACATAATCCCTTAATAATGTAGAAGTCTCCAATCTCTCTTATTAAATATTAACTTATAAACAGAATATACTTTCATGAAAGCGTTGTCAATTATTTTCTTAAATAAAATCAATAATATGTTTGTGAATAATTTACCATAATGATTTATTACTAGTCGTAACATATTCCGCGCCACTTGAAATTGCGGCTTCCACTTCACTTTCAAGATCAATCAAACCGCCTGCAATTACTGGAGTTTGTGTTTCTTGATTAATAATGCTGATAACCTTGCTTGCAACACCCGGCAGCACTTCAACATAATCAGGCTGTACTTGCTTAATTAAAGCTATACTGCGATTCAAAGCATGGCTGTCAATCACGAAAATACGTAAAATCGTTGTCACTTTTAAAGATTTTGCTTTTTTAATCACTTTAGGTTTTGTTGAAACAATCCCGGCCGGTTTGAATTTTTGAATAATATATTCACAACCATACTCATCATGTGCTACACCGCGCGTTAAATCCACATGAATATAAGTTTTCAATTGCTTTTGTGCTAATAAATCCATAATCCCTTGCAAATGACCGATATGTGCATCTAGCAGCACACATCTTTCATAATCTGTTTTCAGTAATTTTTCTAAATCTTTCATTTCACGAATTGCTGGTAATATGTGAGGATTCATCCTTTTCTCCTTTACATGATGCGTTTAAATAAGCGTTCTAATTCATAATTTGAAAAACTGATGATAATCGGTCTGCCGTGCGGACAAGTAAACGGATCTTCCATTTCACGCAGCTGATCAATCAAATCAGCCATTTCATGATTTCTTAAATAATGATTCGCTTTAATGGATTTCTTACAACTCATCATAATTGCCGCTTCTTCTCGAATTTTCTTAATGTCCACTTTGCGATGTTCTAACACATATTCTACCATGTCCTGAATAATTTCTTGTGCTTCTTCTTTAGGGAACCAAACCGGATAGCTGTTGACGATATAATCGTGACTGCCGAATGGTTCAAGATGAACACCCACTTTATCTAATTCTTCTTTATATTGATTAATAATCATTTGTTCATCTTTTGAAAAATGAAATGTCATCGGAATTAATAAATTCTGTACTTCATTCGTCACTTCACCGATTTTATCACGGAAATATTCGTATTTAATTCTTTCTTGTGCAGCATGCTGATCTATCATAAACATGCCTGTTTCATTTTGCGCAATAATATACGTACCATGCACCTGTCCCACAACTTCCATATAAGGTACACGGCGATGCGGTTTTGCATGCTCTGTTTCACGTACATCATTTTCCGAAATGTCTTCTGATGACGCAGTTTTAGTAGATGCTGCTTCATTTGAAGTTGCTTCAGAATCAAATACACCTTCACTGTTTTCAGTATTTCCCTCTAAATCTTGCAACACCGCGCGTTGATTGTCTTGATAAGAACTTTCAGAATTGTTATCTGCTGTTCGTTCAGTTGGCTCGTACGATTTTGCGTCACTATTCTCGCTTACACGGTCAGCTTCTTCGACATCTTTTTCAGCAGAAGCATTTGCAGCAGTACGATTTTCAAAATCAAGTTTTTGTTGTTCGAATACATCTAACACTTTATTTTTCTTATACAGCTTATTTTCATCATTATGCGGAATGAGGATTTTATCTTTGAATGCCTCTTGAATTTTTTGGACTATCAATTGGTAAAGTTGTTCTTCTTTTGATAATCGTACTTCTAGTTTTGTAGGATGCACATTGACATCTACTAGTATAGGATCCATCTCAATATTGATATAACAAATCGGATAACGACCGATAGTCAATAACGTATGATAGCCTTCTACGATAGCTTTATTCAATACAAAGTTTTTAATATAACGACCATTGATGAAAATGGAAATATAATGACGATTACTGCGTGAATGCTCTGGTTTTGCAACATAACCTTCCAGATGATAATCGCTCGTATCTCCTGTAATATGCACTAAGTCTTTTGCCACTTTCATACCATATATTTCTGCCATCACTTCATTTGTACGGCCAGAACCATTGGTTTTAATCAATACTTTATCATCTGATGTCAAAGTAAAACGTACATGAGGATGGCTCATAGCCATACGGTTCACAATATCTGTGATTTTTCCTAGTTCAGTATATAAGCTTTTGACATATTTTAAGCGAGCTGGTGTGTTATAAAATAACGATTCAACTAAAATATCAGTACCTTTTTTAGCTTTGGCTGGTTTTTGTTCTAAAATCGCACCATCTTCGGCATATATTTCATGACCGCTTTGCCCATCCGTACACGTACGTAACGTGACTTTAGCTACAGATGAAATACTGGCAAGTGCTTCACCGCGAAAGCCTAGTGTGCGAATATGGAACAAATCACTATCTTCATGCAACTTGCTTGTCGCATGGCGGTGGAACACGAGTTTGAGGTCATCTTCTTCAATTCCTGTTCCGTTATCTACAACACGAATCGATTCGATACCAGATTGCTTAATCTCTATGTTAATTTCAGTTGCTTTGGCATCAAGGGCATTTTCCAACAACTCTTTGACGACAGAGCCTGGTCGTTCTACTACTTCACCTGCTGCAATTTTATTTGCCAGCGATGTTTGTAATTCTTTAATATTGCCCATGATTTCTCACCTCTTATTTTAATTGGTTTTGAAGTTCGCTGAGTTTATTGAGTGCTTGAAGCGGTGTCATATTAGAAATATTGATTTTTTTCAACTCTGCTTCAATTTCACTTTCAACAGGCGGTGTTTCAAATAAATCGAACGCACCTTGTTGGAATTGCTCAGTCTCAGGTTCTTTTTTATCTTGAATCCCTTCTGTTTCAGGTTCTTTAACAACAGACTCAGTTTGCTGCAAGTGGCTGATTTGAGGCTGCGGTTTCTCTTTTTCTTCAAACGCATCTAAAATTACTTGTGCACGTTCAATCACACGATCAGGTAAATCAGCAAGTTTTGCAACTTGAATACCATAACTGTCATCAACCGCGCCATCTTTTACTTTATGCAAGAAAATCAATTCGCCATGATATTCATTTGCGGCCACATGCACATTTTTTAAACATTCTAACGATTGATCTAACGCTGTTAATTCATGATAGTGTGTTGAGAATAACGTTTTAGCATGCGAAGTTTCTGCGACATATTCAATCATAGCTTGTGCGAGTGCTAAACCATCAAATGTAGATGTACCGCGTCCAATTTCATCAAAAATAATTAAACTGTCTTCTGTCGCATAGGATAAAGCTTTTTGAGCTTCTAACATTTCGACCATAAACGTACTTTTACCAGAAACTAAATCATCAGCTGCCCCGATACGTGTAAATATTTGGTCGAATATCGGCAATACAGCAGAGCCACAAGGTACATAAGCCCCCATTTGGGCCATAATACTAATAATTGCCACTTGGCGCATATAAGTCGATTTACCTGACATATTCGGTCCTGTAATTAAGTAAATAAATTGCGCATCATCAAGCCGGCAATCATTTGGCACATAATCATTATAATCCATTACACGTTCTACAACCGGATGTCTTGAATCTACAAGGTCCAATGTTTTGTCATCACTGAATTCAGGACGTACATAATTATATTTTTGTGCAATTTCTGCGAAGCTTTGCAGACAATCAATCTCTGAAATTAATTTGGCTTGTTTTTGCAAACGTTCAGTATACGTTTTAACTTCTTCTCTTAATTGCGCAAAAAGTTGATATTCCAATTCAACCGCTTTATCTTCAGCACCTAAAATGATATCTTCTTTTTCTTTTAATTCATCTGTAATAAAACGTTCCGCATTAGAAAGCGTTTGTTTGCGGTTATATCCATAATCTGCAGGTTCGAATCCTTTTAAATTCGCACGTGTAATTTCAATAAAATAACCGAATACTTTATTAAAACTAATTTTTAACGATTTGATGCCTGTACGTTCACGTTCTTTAGCTTGGAGCTGAGCTAACCACTGTTTACCGTTAACTGAGGCTTCTAAATATTCATCTAGCTGTTGATTAAAACCTTGTTTGAACAACCCACCATCTTTAACTGAAATCGGCGGTTCTTCGACTAAACTTTTTTCAAGTAAATCCAACAAGTCATTTAAAGGTTCTAATTGACGGAATTGTTCTGGTAATGCTTCATCAAAATCATCTAATAACACTTTGATATTCGGTATCTCAGCGATTGAATGTTTGAGTTGAATTAAATCTCTCGCATTCACATTGCCATAACTCACTCTGCCCACTAAACGCTCAATATCATATACTTGATTCAAATAATCTCTAAGCGTATCACGTTCGATAAAGCGGTCAATCAATTGAGAGACTGCATCTAATCGTTCATTAATAGCATGTTTATAAATCAACGGACGATCAATCCACTGTTTTAAACGACGTGCACCCATTGGTGTTTTCGTTTCATCCATCAGCCACAATAACGTCCCTTTTTTAGACTTCAAGCGTATACTCTCTGTTAATTCCAAATTACGTTTTGCGTAATAATCCATTTTCATATAATCTACTGCTTCGTATGCTTGAGCTGCTTCAATATGATTCATATTACGCTTTTGCGTATGATGAATGTAATCAAGTAATAATTGTACTGCTTGGTGCATCAATTCATCTTCTATTTGGTTCACTTCATAAGACTCATTGCTGATTTCATCTACGACAGTGATTGTTTCAGTTGCTAAACTCATCTGCTGTTTCAAACTATCGCTGACTTGTTCAGCAGTTACAATTTCATTAGGATTGATGGTTGTAATTTCATTTAATAACATACTTTCATCATTAAATTTTGTTACTTTCAACTCACCTGTTGACACATCACAGTAACTCACTGCAATCGTTGAACCGTCTTTAATAAAACTCAATATATAATTATTTTGTTTTTCATCCATACCGCCTTGATTCATAATCGTACCAGGGGTTACAACGCGAATGACTTCCCTTTTCACCATTCCTTTTGTTGTTTTCGGATCTTCCATTTGTTCGCAAATCGCGACTTTATAGCCTTCATTAATTAAAGTTTCAATATAACTTTCAGCTGAATGATAAGGTACGCCGCACATAGGGATAGGATTTTCTTTTTTGGCATCACGTTTGGTTAACGTGATTTCTAAGACTCTAGATGCTTCTTTCGCATCTTCAAAAAACATTTCGTAAAAATCGCCTAATCTGAAAAATAATAAGCAGTCTTGGTATTGTGATTTAATCTTTAAATATTGCTGCATCATCGGCGTTACATTTGTCATGATTCTTAACCATTCCTTCTATAATCGGTTTAATTTCGTTTGAATTTAATATATTTTATACATTTTTGATGTAATAAGCAATCAATACATATTACGTTTCTCTTAACTCATCTATTTTAACAAATTCTTAGTTTTCATACGAGTTTCAAATTTTCATGATATACTTATTCAAAACATCTTATAATTTTAGTTAATTGATTTTAAACATGTAGTAAATCTATATAAATTTATAGTTAAACTTAAAATATTGCATATATCTTTTTGTTATATTAATTATAGACTTAAAAAAGGAGATGAAGTTTCAAAATGAAAATACGTAAACTATCAGTTACATCAGCAGTGCTATCTGCATCTATTCTTTTTGGTTCTCAAGGAGCTTTAGCAAGCGGCGGAGGCATGGGTCCTGTTTCATCAGATTCATCTGCTGCACAAAACACTGCACAACAAGACAAAAATGTTTTGGCTAAAAATGTCGCAATTGCACATCGCGGTGCAAGTGGTTATGCACCTGAACACACTTTTTTTGCTTATGATAAAGCTAAAAATGAGTTAGGTGCAGATTACATAGAATTAGATTTGCAAATGACAAAAGATGGTAATTTAATTGCGATGCATGATGAAACAGTTGATCGTACAACAGGCGGCAAATTCCATGGTCCTGTCAAAAATTATACGACAGCACAGTTAAAACAAATGGATGTCGGCAGCTGGTTCAATCAAAAAAATCCGCAGTATGCCAATCCTAAATATGCCGGTGCTCAAGTACCCACTTTAGATGAAATTTTAACGCGTTATGGACCGGATACGAATTATTATATTGAAACGAAATCTCCAGATGTTTACCCTGGTATGGAAGAAAAATTATTAGATACGTTGGACAAACATGGCATGTTGGCACCTGATAAGTTGAAGAACGGTCAAATTGTGATTCAATCCTTCTCTCAAGAAAGTTTATTAAAGATGAAAAAATTGAATCCGAACATACCTTTGATTCAATTAACTGATGTTTTAGAAATACCGCGCTATACAGATAAAGATTTAGATTATATTGCTTCTTATGCTAACGGCGTCGGACCTGAATATCATGATGCGACACCTGCTCAAGTTGAAAGACTGCACCAGCATGGTCTGCTTGTTCATCCTTATACAGCTAATACCAAATTAGCGATGCAGAATTTAATTAACGCAAATGTGGATGGCGCTTTCTCTAATTATATTGACCAATATATCCAGTTAAGAGACCAGTCAAATATTCAAAGTGCATATTAAGTGAAGAAATCCGCTTCAGATTGCGTTTCTGAAGCGGATTTTTTCTAATCTTTAGGCAGCCATTTTTTCAATTTTCCTTTTTTAAATAAAACCATTAAAATGATATAACTGATAAATGCCCCTAGTGCACTTGATGTTATGAATGCAAGCATCAATGGTTTAATCGCTACTTGATGCAAACCAATTACCCAAGCTAATGGGATACACATAAAGCTTCCGATTAACCCTGTACCGATAACTTCACCGAATGCTGCCATAAATAAGTGTTTACGATAACGGTATAACAAACTGGCAAGCAATACACCCACCATACTGCCGGGAAATGCAAAAACAGAGCCTGTACCGAACATCATTCGAATCACAGAAGATAAAAATGCTTGTGCTAATCCATACCATGGACCCACAAATACCGCACATAAAACATTCGTCATATGTTGTATGGGCGCGGCTTTAATAGGTCCTAATGGGATGACAATAATACTGCTTAAAACTACATTAATCGCAATGAACATTGAAGTTAAAGTAAGTTTTCTCACGTTCATGTTTTAACGCCCCTTCTAGTTTTAATCGTTGTTTATTGGTCTTGATGTGCTGCGTTTAAACGATCGGCCATTGTATTTATCATCATCTGCAATAAATCATTTGCGTCAGATTGTGCTTCTCTGAATTCAGTCACAATCGGCAAAGCATCTATTTTTTCTTGAATCTGTGCAATCTCTGCTTCACTACGTTTATACGCTTCTATTTTTCCATAATTTTGTAAGTTAACAGATTGTTTCTGTCTTTGTTTTAAATCTTTCATCCATTCATCAATATGATGATTACGATGAATTTGGGTTTCAACACGCTGATAATATTTCACGGTGTCTAATTGTTTAATTTGGTCACTGAGCTTTTCGGCTTGCGCTAAAATGTCTTTTTTATCATACATTAAGCTTTCACCGCGCTTGATTCATGGAGATGCAGGAAAGTACCATTTAATGAATATTGTTTCGCTTCGTCAATTTTAACGTCCACTAATTTACCGACAACTTCTTTAGGACCTCTGAAGTTCACAAGTTTATTTTTGTCTGTATAACCCGCTAGAACTTCGTTATCTTTTTTACTGCTTCCTTCACATAATACCGTCACAACTTGTCCTTCATAACCTTTTAATGCACGTTCTGAGTAGTAGCCTACTTTTTGGTTCAAACGTTGCAAGCGTTCTTTTTTCACTTCTTTTTCTACATTATCTTTCATACGTGCAGCAGGTGTACCATCACGTTGAGAGTATAAATACGTATATGCATGTTCAAATTCGACTTCATCATATAAAGATAATGTTTCTTGGAATTGTTCTTCAGTTTCATTTGGATAACCCACAATGATATCTGTTGTCAGTGCGACATCTGGAATTGCAGTTTTGATACGATTTACAAGGTCTAAATAACTTTCTCTTGTGTATTTACGGCCCATGATTTTCAATACTGCATCGTTTCCTGATTGTACTGGTAAGTGAATATGCGGAACAATATTACCGCCTTTTGCGATAACTTCAATCATGTGGTCAGTGAAATCCCAAGGATGGCTAGTTGTGAAGCGGACACGTGGAATATCAATTTTAGAAATGTCTTCGAATAAGTCACCTAAATCATATTCAATATCTTGAAGATCTTTACCGTAAGAATTAACGTTTTGACCTAATAAAGTAATTTCTTGATATCCTTGTCGTGCTAAATCTCGTACTTCATCAATAATGTCTTGCGGGCGTCTGCTACGCTCTTTACCACGAGTAAACGGCACAATACAATATGTACAGAATTTATCACAGCCATACATAATATTCACCCAAGCTTTGAAATAATCATCACGAACTTTAGGTAAATTCTCAATAACGTCGCCTTCTTTTGACCATACATCAATGACCATTGCTTTAGACATATAGGCTTCTTCAAGAATTTCTGGTAATTTATGAATATTATGTGTACCAAAAATCATATCTACGTTTTGATAAGATTTTAAAATTTTATTTACAACTGATTCTTCTTGTGACATACAACCGCATACACCAATTAAGCAATCTGGACGGTCGCGTTTTAAATGTTTCAAATTACCGATTTCACTGAATACTTTATTTTCAGCATTTTCACGAATAGCGCATGTATTTAATAAAATCACATCTGCTTTTAAAATGTCTTCCGCTAAAGTATAACCAAGTGCTTCAAATATCCCCGCCATTACTTCTGTATCATGAGCATTCATTTGACAACCAAATGTTTTGATGAAGAATGTACGGCCTTTGCCCATCTCTTTAAATCTCTCATCGATTTGGAAATCACGATTATATTGAACATCTTCTTTACCACGTTTTTTCGCTTCTTTTAAACTTGGCGGTTGATAAACTGTTTCGAAATATTGACTATAATCTTTTTCTTTTTTATTTCGTTGTGCAATAACATCTAAAGAACCTGCTTTTCTTTGTTCTTCATTCACTTCGCAAAATCCTTTCTATATCCCCGATTAATCATTACTTCATTATATATGGTTTAGTCAAAATGTGCAAAATGATTCCGGAAATAAAAATAGACTTTTACCTTTATAGCAATAGCTTAAGATAAAAGTCTATTCATATTAAGATTAAAAAGTCTTAGTCGTATTTTCCTGTTAATTCCTCCATAGTAATACCTGTAGGTACATAATAAAATCTCACTTGGCTGATAACTCCCGGCACTTCCAATTCAACCATTCTGTCATTGATGTTTTGAATTAAAATTAAACACTCGCTCATTGTGCCTTGAACCGTTGTTTCTAAAGGTGCTACACGAAAATCCAATCCGGATTGCTCAATAATCGAAATCGCTTCATCTACGTATGGAATAACATCTTCGCCATTAGGTGTTTGAGGTAAAACTTGAATACTCATTAATGTATCTTGCATATCAAAATTCCTCTTTTCATTCAGTAGTTACTTTAAATGTATCAAATTTTAAATGAAGTGTGTATTTGTATTGTATGAATATTTATATAGTATGGTAATAACAACTTATTATAATAAGGCGATTTTCAACTTCTTTAAAAACAAGGCGATGAATATCGTCTATTGCTATCGATTTAAATCCTCCAGATTTTACTCTTTTAACCATTAATGGTACTGGTTTATTACCTTTATCGTACGGTATATTTCCTTTAATCTGTTGAATTCTTTTATTAAACTTTTCAACTAAATCTTTGTTGCGACTTTTAAAATGTGTATGATCTTGATTAGCAGATTCTGTGAAGTCTATCAACATGCTTTCGTCTACAAGTACTTTTACTAAATCCCCGTTTACATAATCTCGTATGCATTTCCCCAAATGTTCACGATTGGCAGCGGTTTTAAGTAAATATTTTCTTTCTTCTTGTCCTTCTTTATCTATATCATTATCTTCACTTTGGTTATTTAAATAATCAGGATAATGGCCTAAGCAGTTTGTGAATATGTTGTCTAATAATCTTTGTTGCTTAGCACTTTCTTCATCATTTCTATTAATCTCTTGTGTCATTTATCCACCTCTTTAATACGACATATTTCACAATACCCAATTAAAGTGGCTTACCAAACGTTTAATCAACTCATTTATTTTTATTAAATAAAATAATTTTATAATTATGTATGGAAACTACATTTCGAAAAGAAAAAGCTTTCATCATGTCTTTATAGGTTTATACCCAGTTAACAACATAATGAAAGCTAATATATTTATTAAATAAATTGTTTTGTTAAGTCTTCAAATTGTTCTTTATCAATTTTGATATCTTGTTTTGCTAAAGGTTCACCATTCATTTGTTCAATTTGAGATTCATATGATGGTGTTTCTTTATCTTGATATACAATACCAGTCACAAGTGATTCATGATCAATTACAGTTTGGATTGCATTATTTTTATCTGTTGCATCATAATCTTCAATATCATCAATAGAAACCAAATGTTCTTTAAACCAATCATAAGTGTTCACTTTATTATAAGTTACACATGGAGAAAAGACGTTTACAAATGAGAAACCATCATGATTGATAGCTTCTTCAATAAGTTTAGTTAAACCTTTGATATCACTTGAGAAGCCTTGTCCAACAAACGTTGCTCCAGAAGATAAAGCAAGTTCTAAAGGCGCTACATTTTGTTCGATATTACCTTTAGGAGTTGTTTTTGTTACAAATCCTGGCGCAGAAGATGGTGATGTTTGTCCTTTAGTTAAACCATAAATTTGGTTATCCATAACTATATAAGTAATGTTCATATTTCTACGTAAGGCATGAATTGTATGACCCATACCAATCGCATAACCATCTCCGTCACCGCCTGAACAAATTACGGTTAAATCTTTATTCGCCATTTTCACACCTTGTGCTATTGGTAAGGCACGGCCGTGAATAGCATGCATACCATATGAGTTTACATATCCTGATAAACGTCCTGAACAACCAATACCAGTAATTAATGCTACTTCTTCAGGTTCTAATCCAACATTCGCTGCAGCTTTTTGTATTGCAGCTTGAACTGAGAAGTCACCGCAACCTGGACACCAGTTTGGTTTAACGTTATTTCTAAAATCTTTAAATGTTGCCACTTGTACCCACTCCTTCAGTCTCTTTGGCAATCTCTAATCCTTTATCTTCAATTTCATGCGGTAAAAATGGTGTGCCGTCATATTTTGTTTGTTTGATTAATTTACCGTGAACATTAACATTCATTTTTAATATATTTGCTAATTGACCTTGATAGTTGTGTTCAACTACAACAACTTTTTTCGCTTTATCTACTGCTTCTTGAACAATCTCTGATGGGAATGGATGTAATTGTCTAATTTGTAAATGATTTACTTTTACACCTTGATTTTCAAGACGTGTTTTTCCTTCTTGGATAGCACCTTTTGTTGAAATAAATCCAATATATAAGATATCCGCTTCATCATACGGTTGATCATCAATAACAGGTTCACTAATTAATAAGTTTTCTGTTTTACGCATACGTTTATCCATTTGTTCTTGACGGTTTTGCGCAGACTCACTTGGTTTACCTTCTGGGTTGTGTTCCACACCAGTAACGTGATGAATGCCGCCTTTTACACCTGGAATAGGTCTTGGAGATACTCCGTTAGCAGTAAGTGCATAACGTTTGAAATAAGCTTTATCGTCTTCTTCTCTTTCAATATCTCCTTGTAAAAGCTCACCTCGTTTGATTTCAATACGGTCGTAGTCTAACTGCTCAACTGTTTGTTTACCTAATGCTAATTGCAAGTCACTTAAAATAATGACAGGACATTGATATTCTTCAGCTAAATTGAATGCTTCAACAGTTAAATAGAAAGAATCCTCTGCATCAGTTGGTGCAATTACAATTTTCGGGATATCGCCATGTGTTCCGTATATCATTTGCATTAAATCTGATTGTTCTTCTTTAGTAGGCAAACCAGTAGATGGTCCTCCACGTTGTGTATTAATAATAACGAGTGGTGTTTCAGTCATACCAGATAAGCCGATTGATTCCATCATTAATGATAAACCAGGACCTGCTGAAGCTGTAAATGCACGCACACCAGCATAGTTTGCACCAATTGCCATTGTAGCAGCTGCAATTTCATCTTCAGTTTGGATAACAGTACCGCCAACTTTTGGCAGATTATCAATCATATACTCCATAATTTCTGATGCTGGTGTAATTGGATAAGCAGCCATAAATTTAGAACCCGCAGAAATCGCACCTAAACCTACTGCATCATTACCAATCATATAAAGATGCGGTTCAGAATCACTTGGTTCCAAGTGATAGTCGCCTTCTAATTCTGGCATTTGTTCTTTCATTGCATCATAACCTTGGTGTAAAGCTTGAATATTGCTTTCTACAACTTTTTCACCTTTTTTACCAAAAGTATTTGCAATAAACGCTTCAAATGATTTAATATCCAAATCCATAATGGCACAAGTTGCACCAATAGCTACCATGTTTTTCATTAACTTAGTTCCTAATTCTTTTGCAATATCAGTAAAAGGAAGAATAATAAGTTGTGCTTTACAATCTTCAGGTTTAGAAGGTTTAGCTTTCGCATCAGCAATAATCACACTGTCATCACGCATTTCATGGTGATTTAACTCAATTGTTTCTTGGTCGAATGCAACGAGAATATCTAAATCATCACTAATAGCATGAACTGGCTTTGTTGATACTCTAATTTTATTATTGGTATGTCCGCCTTTAATTCGGCTTGAGAAATGTCTGTAACCGTATAAATAATACCCTTCACGGTTCATAGCTGTGGCAAAGATTTCCCCTGTCGACTCGATTCCTTCACCTTGTTGACCGCCAACTTTCCATGATACTTGTGATTTCATACCTTTGCCTCCTGTAATTTAATTCACTATTAATCATAACAAAATAAACCACTGTTTTACTATATTCACAGTGGTTTTACTTTAAATTCATACTAATGGACGATACTTATTTTAACATGTCGAATGGATGATCTTCATTAATTAAAATTCGTTCAATATTTTTAGTTTGACCATCTTTGTTTAAATCAATCACAACACCAGATAAAACTTCTCGGCCTTCATCAGGAACAACATGTCTTTGAGGAAGGCTTGAAATAAATCGATAAATGACTTCGTCTCTGTTAATTCCTAAAATACCATCATAAAATCCTGTCATGCCTACATCTGTAATGTAACCTGTACCGTTTGGAAGAATGCGATTATCTGAAGTCTGAATGTGTGTATGTGTTCCAACAACAGCACTTGCACGACCATCTAAATACCATCCCATCGCATTTTTCTCCGATGTCGTTTCAGCATGAAAGTCTACAAAAATATATGGTGTTTCTTTTTGTGCTTCTTCTATTAATTGGTCTGCTTTTTTAAAAGGATCATCTATGTCTTGCATAAATGCACGTCCTTGAAGATTGATAACTGCTAGTTTATCTTCGTTTATTTGTATAAAACGCATTCCGATACCAGGTGCCACATCAGGAAAATTAGCTGGTCGTACCATGCGTTTTGCTTCATCGATAAATTCATAAATTTGACGTTGTCCATAAGTGTGATTACCCATGGTCATAAAATCAACGCCTTCTCTTAATAATTCTTTATAAATTTTTTCAGTAATCCCTTTTCCGTGTGCAGCATTTTCTGCATTCACGATTGTAACTGTGGGACGATATTGCTGTTTAAGTTTCGGTAAATAAGTTGAAATCGCCTCTCTACCTACTTTACCGACAATATCACCGATAAATAATATTCTCAAAGTGCACTCATCCTCTCTTATTAGTTAGTTTAATAGAAAAGGTCAATATTGAAAAGTCTATAATAAGCAAGATTCCACTCTTACATTAACTTTTCCCAAAAATATATTTAATTTTATGGAGAGGGGGTAAAGAATCATTAAGACAAGACATAGCGAGATTGTTCAAAAATACGTCAATTATCGCTTATCGCGATACTTTTTTGAAAATTGTTTCTATGTTATGATTTGTCTATCAAATTTATAGGAGATGTAATAACTAAATGTCAATTAACATTGATCCCGAAAAGTTTGCAGAACTTGTACTTCAATCAAATCCTTCAAAAAGTGAGGACCCAGAAGACATCGCAAAAGACTCTTTAGAACTTTATATTAACGCTTATCGTTTAGCTGAAAGATATGCTAATCTATCATCTAATGCTTTCGATACGTGCGAAGTTTTAAGAGAAGTTAAAAACACAGATTTATTACTAAGCAAATAATTAATTAAAAAAGATAAAGCAATCATAGGACATGCCTAAGCGGTATGTCCTATTTTTATTGCCTATTCCTCTATAAATTTATTAATTAATATCTCTAAATTCTGATCAATATATTTATTTGTATGTGTTAAAAGATAAAAATATCGTTCAATGTTTAAAGGTATAATCTCTAGTTTTTCTTTATCAAAAGGTGTTAATGTTTTTTTTGAAACTATAGAAAAACCGTAACCATCATGAACCATATTCTTAATTAAAGTTGTGTTATTTATCTCAACTAAAAATGGATGGAGTTCAAACTGTGCTAATCCTTCTTCTTGATAAATACGTGTGCCAGAACCTTTTTCACGTACAAAACATGTATCCATGTTAAATTGACTTTCTTTTTTACGAATAAGTACCATCTCATCCTTTTCGATTCTTTTACTATCTATCATATTAACCTGTATTTCTTTTTCTATAATTCCAATATCAATTATATTACGCTTTATATTTTCGATAACATGTTCAGAATTATCTAAATGGACGTGTATATGCAAATGAGGGTATTGGTAAGCCAAATCAGCAAGTTTTTGAGCCAAACGGTATTCACCATATGTATAACTACTGCCTATCGTTAGTTCTCCGGATACAGTACGCGATGCTTGTTTTAGATCTCTTCTAAGTGTTTCTTCCAAGTGCTTTTGTTTTAAAGCGTACTGGAATAACTTTTCTCCATCACTAGTTAAAGTCATACGAGAATGTTTAAATTCAAAAACTTTAACATCATATTCAACTTCCAATTTTTTAATATCTCTGCTAACAGATGGTTGTGATGTATAAAGATTTTCAGCAGCTTTCGTGAAACTTTGTGCTTTTACCACTTCAATTAGTACTTTAAATGGATCCATTATTGATTTACCTCCCCTACCCTACTGAAGATTATAACAAATTTGTTATAACTATTATACTAATTATTTATTTCAAGATATAAAGTTAAGGTGCTAATCTTAAATCAAAGGAGATGATGTAATGACTGCTTCAAAAAATAAATATTTCATCCTTGGTATTGTCTTTACGCTCATCATTGCAATTATAAGTTTAACTTTATCTAAAGTACCCATTTTAGATAAAGTCGGTGCGCTAACAATCGCTATTTTAATTGCTATATTATATCGACACTTTAAAGGTTATCCAGAGAAATACAGAACTGGTATTGAATTTTCCTCAAAACGTTTATTGAAACTTGCTATAGTCTTATATGGTCTGAAACTAAATATAAATGAAATTATAACTAAAGGTGGAACTTTACTTCTTGTAGATATTGGAGTAGTAATTTTCAGTTTAACTGGCATTTACTTTTTGAATAAGTGGATTAAAGGAGATAAAAATCTAGGTATTTTACTAGGAATCGGCACTGGCATTTGTGGAGCTGCAGCGATAGCCGCAACAAGTTCAATTCTAAAATCACGCGAAAAAGACGTAGCAATTAGTATTGGTATAATCGCTTTAATCGGGACTATCTTTTCACTTGGTTATACAGTTATTGATAGTTTTCTACACTTAACACCACAGTTATACGGTGCTTGGGCTGGTACTAGTTTGCATGAAATTGCACATGTAGTACTTGCAGCAGACTTTTCAAGAGATAAAGCACTAAGTATTGCTTTATTAGGCAAACTAGGTCGTGTATTCCTCCTGATACCCGTCAGCATTATTTTAATAATAATCATGAAATTCCGATCTAAGAACAGATATGAAAGCCAAAAAATTGATATTCCTTACTTTTTAATTGGATTTGTAATTATGGCCATAATTCATACGTACATTGTTATACCTCAAACGCTTATGTATGTACTCGATTTCATCACTAATCTCTTTATGATGATGGCTATGGTCGCTTTAGGATTAAATGTCTCATTTAAAGATTTAAAGAACCGTGCTTTTAAACCATTAATTGCTGTCATAGTTATATCACTTTGTTTATCCTCACTTATATTTTTAATATTGAATTCCATCTACTAAGTTATATGTAAAGGCGAGATTTTTACTATTTCTCGTCTTTTTACTTTTCTAAATTTGGAAATAATAAAACCCCAGACCTTCTTGGTCTAGGGTTATGATTTCAAAAATTATTGGTTCTATACTAAATCGGACTGGTGAGAAAATCACTCGTCCGCTTTTTTGATATAAAAATAGCGCAATTATCTCTATAATTTAAAGTGACCAAACCCAAATTAAAGGAGATAAGTTGCGCCTATGAATCATTTTATATCAACTACACTGAGAATTAAAGATAAAAATATAGATTTCGACACTAAGATTGAAAAAAAGAGTATAAAGTAAAAATATGTCTATTTTACTTTAAAAAATTGACGTACGTTCCTGAACACTGTGAAAATTGCGAATTTAATAATACCGACCACTTCATTATAAAAAAAAACGAAATGAAAGAATACCCGTATTACGATGCCTAAGCTATCTGAAAGACAGTTCTATTTGACAGAGAGCCAAATAAAACCCTAGACCTCATTGGCCTAGGGTTATGATTTCAAAAATTATTTTGCATATTCAATTGCTCTCGTCTCACGAACAACTGTCACTTTAATATGTCCTGGATATTGTAGTTCATCTTCTATTTGTTTTTTAATATCTCTCGCTAGACGATGTGCTTTCAAGTCATCAATTTCATCAGGTGATACAATCACTCTGATTTCTCTACCAGCTTGAATTGCGAATGCTTTTTCAACACCATCGTAACTTTCAGATAAAGCTTCTAAACGCTCTAATCTTCTAATATAGTTTTCAAGTGTTTCTTTACGTGCACCTGGACGTGCTGCAGATAAAGCATCTGCTGCTGCTACCAAGATAGAGATAATTGATGTTGGTTCTACATCACCGTGATGAGAGTGGATTGCATTAATAACTGTTTCACTCTCATGGTATTTTTTAGCAAGTTCAACACCGATTTCAACATGACTGCCCTCAACTTCATGGTCAATAGCTTTACCAACATCATGTAATAAACCAGCTCTTTTAGCCAATGTCACATCTTCACCTAATTCAGCAGCTAACATTCCTGTTAAGTGTGCTACTTCAATAGAGTGTTTCAAGACATTCTGACCATAACTTGTTCTAAATTTCAAGCGACCTAAGATTTTAACTAAATCTGGATGCATATTGTGAACATTGATTTCAAATGTTGCCTGTTCACCGGCATCTCTGATAATATCATCTACTTCTTTACGCGCTTTTTCTACCATATCTTCAATACGTCCTGGATGAATCCGTCCGTCTGAAACTAAGTTAACTAACGCTGTACGTGCAATTTCTCGTCGAATTGGATCAAAGCCAGATAAGATAACAGCTTCTGGTGTATCGTCAATAATTAAATCAATACCTGTTAATGTTTCTAATGTACGAATATTTCGACCTTCACGACCGATAATCCGTCCTTTCATTTCATCATTAGGCAAGTTTACTACCGATACTGTAGATTCTGACGTATGTTCAGCTGCTAAGCGCTGAACAGCTGTAGCTAATAATTCTTTTGCTGATTTATCAACTTTTTCTTTTGCTTCATTTTCCTTTTCTTTAACAAGTACTGCAATATCTTGTGACAGTTCTTCTTCAACACGCTGGAATTGTTCGTTGATTGCTTCTTCGCGTGTGAGACCGGAGATGCGTTCTAATTCTTGTTCGTGCTTCATTATTATTGATTGAACACTACTCTCTTTTGCATCTACTTGTTGTTGTTTTTCTTCAATTTTCGATTCTTTTTGCTCTAAAATCTCATCTTTCTTATCTAATAGATCAGACTTACGCTCTAAGTTATCTTCTTTTTGAAGGAGTCGGGCCTCTTGTTTTTGAAGATTACCACGTATTTCACGAAGTTCATTTTCGGTTTGTTCTTTTAAACGTTGATTTTCTTCTTTAGCCTCAAGTAATCTCTCTTTTTTGAGATTATCTGCTTCTTTGTTCGCCTGATTTATAATATCATCTGCAGTTTGTTTTGCTTGAACTTGTTTCTCATGCAAAACTTTTTGGGCTGCAATATACCCTACAACAACTCCTAGAATACACCCCAGCAAAATGAGTAGGAGGGTTAATAAATTCACACAAACACCTCCTTTTTCTAGGATTTTGTTTATTTGTATATCAGTTTCAATATGATTATATGAAGTTATATAAGAATCATACATACTAATTGTACTTTTTAAATACAAGGAGTGTCAAGGTTAATAATTGGTGCTCACTATTTAATTCAAAATATTGTGTTTAGAAATATATAGTTATATTTTTATCTATAAAATTCGTTTTAAAATAATACGATTAAAACTATGTAAAAAAAGAGCCTGCACATTAGAAAACAGGCTCTTTTTGACTATTTATCTATTCTTCATCAAATAAATTTGTATTTTCATTTTTCTCTGCTTCAGCTTGTTTTTCATCTTTTTCTTCAACATCGCCATCGAAAATACCTAGCTTTTGTCTTAATTTATTATCGATATCTTGTTTAATTTCAGGATGCTCTTTCAAATAATTTTTGACGTTTTCTTTACCTTGTCCCATTCTGTCTCCATTATATGAATACCAAGCACCTGATTTGTCAACGATATCATTTTCAACACCTAAGTCGATTAATTCGCCTTCTTTAGAAATACCTTGTCCATACATGATATCAACTTCAGCTACTCTGAACGGAGGTGCTACTTTGTTTTTAACAACTTTAATTTTAGTACGGTTACCAACAATTTCCTGACCTTGTTTCAACTGCTCAGCACGACGTACTTCTAAACGGACTGAACTGTAGAATTTTAATGCTCTACCTCCAGGAGTTGTTTCAGGGTTACCGAACATAACACCGACTTTTTCACGGATTTGGTTGATGAAAACAGCAGTACAATTTGATTTAGAAATGGCCCCAGAAAGTTTACGTAATGCTTGAGACATTAAACGTGCTTGTAAACCAACATGAGTATCTCCCATTTCACCTTCAATTTCAGCTTTAGGTGTTAAAGCTGCTACTGAATCGACAACAATAATATCTACAGCACCGCTTCGAACAAATGCTTCAGCAATTTCTAAACCTTGTTCACCATGATCTGGTTGAGATAAATATAAGTTATCGATATCTACACCTAATGCTTCAGCATAAACAGGGTCTAATGCATGTTCAGCATCGATAAATGCTGCAACTCCGCCTTGTTTTTGTACTTCAGCAATAGCATGTAAAGCTACAGTAGTTTTACCAGAACTTTCTGGACCATAAATTTCTACAATTCTTCCTTTAGGGTATCCACCGACACCTAAAGCGTTATCTAATGTTACAGAACCGCTTGAGATACTTGAAACGCGACGTGCTTTATTGTCGCCTAATTTCATAACTGCACCTTTACCAAACGATTTCTCCATATTCTTAATGACAGTATCTAGCGCTTTTTGACGTTCATTATCCAATATTGGACCTCCTAATCGAGATTTAGTCTCTTAATTATCTTAATTAATACTATACAGTGTTTGATGACAAAATACAAGTAATTTGCGAATGTTTGTTCGATTGTTTTCATTTGAAAATCATGTTTAAGCGAACATCCGTACCTATTTTTGAATTTTTAAGCCGCTATTATCTCAAGAAAATAAATTAATAAGACGGATGTAGACATAATTTGGCGTTCTGTGTTTAACTAAATTTCTTTTTTGTGTCATTACAAACGATTCACTCTCGAAACCTTTTTCTGTCAGCACACCTAAATGCACTTTTTCGCCATCATACAATAATGAAATGCCAATTTCTGTTTGATAAAAATCTCTTACATACGCTGCAGAAAGTTTCAAACGTTCTTCAAGGGTTAAAGTACTGCTTACATATTTATCATTATCCAGTAACATACCTTTTAATTGGTTGTCTTTATCATACTCTTTAAGTCGTGAATAAATCTCAGCTGAGGTTACACCATCGTATAACGCAAAATCACCTGGTATTTTAGCTAAAACAGCTTGTTCAATTTTAGTATGATCAGAACCATAATAATATTTGCCAATACGTTTAAGAATTTCTTCTTTAACAGGTGCAATCAGTTTTTCGCATTCTTCTTGGTTTCTGCCATTCGCTGTTAAACGCGTAGAGACTTCATGAGGACCTGCTAATGGCGCAATAGTTGGATTAGACTGATTATCTATTAGATCCATTAATTCTGTTTCTACTCTTGATTCCCCGATACCCGCAAATCTTAATTGTTCAGAAAAAATAAGTTTATCTCCTTCTAATAAATAAGGAAGCAGCTCATTTTCGGCCATAGGCTGCATTTCTTTAGGCGGTCCGGGCATTAAGGCAACACGTTTGCCATCTTCCTCCACTAACATACCAGGAGCCATACCTACTTTATTAGGAAGCACTTTTGCGCCTTCTATCACTAAGGCTTGTTGTTTATTGTTTTCACTCATTTCTTGATGTTGCTCTTTAAAATAATTTTCAATATATTCTAATGCTTCATTATCAGTCACAAGCTCTTTATCAAAAACTTTAGCTACTGTGTGTTTTGTTAAATCGTCTTTTGTAGGCCCTAAGCCCCCTGTCATGATGACAGTGTCATTTTCTTCTAAAGTTTGTCTTAACAAACGTTCTAAACGTTCTGGATTATCACCGATGACCGCTTGTTCCATAACATTCAAGCCGACACCATTAAACAATTGCGCTAAATATTTAGCGTTTGTATTCAGTATTTGACCTAATAATAATTCTGAACCAACTGCTACAATTGAAATTTTCATATTTATTCCCCCATCTTCAACATGGTTTCTCTTCCTAATCTACACAAAAATAAGGATGTCACAAACACAGTCATTTGTGAACTCATTTGCACTGCAAAATGTCAAAATGAAAAATGACTGTATTAATAACATCCTAAATGTTTGATTCTTATTGATGTTGTTTAAAAACATCTCTGCCTTTATAGAAATATTCAATTCCAGACAGGATTGTAAAGAATACGCCGATATATAATAAAACTTGGCCTAATGGGAAACCGATCCACATTGCTAATGGTTCACCAAGTAAAATCCATACCAATGCAACCATTGTAACTGCTGTTTTAATTTTTCCAAGTTGGCCAGCAGCACTAACGAATCCTTGTTCAATTTGTAATAAACGTAAACCTGTTACTGCAAATTCACGTGCAATGATTATAATTGCTACAACTGAATTTGTTAAATCTAATTGTACAAGTACAATTAAAGCACTCGCAACAAGTAATTTATCTGCTAGCGGATCTAAGAATTTACCCATATTAGTAACTAAATTCCACTTACGCGCTAAATAACCATCAGCAAAGTCACTTAATGAAGCAACGATGAAGATAATTCCGCTGATAAATTGTTCAATACGTATTTCATAGCCGCCGATAAAACTTATATTGCCAAAGCCGAAATTTACTAAAGCAAATAAAATAAATACCGGTATTAAAATTACCCTAAAGATTGTAATCTGATTGGGCAGGTTCATAATATTACTCCTCACTTCTAACTTATCATATTATAAAAAGAGAACTGCCAATACCCATAATACTGCTGTTAAAATAATAAATCCTGATAACCAAATGACAAGTTGTCTCGAATCATTATTTTGTGTTTTATACATAGGTGGATTGGGTCCGCTGAATTGTTCAATTGATTTATCATATTGACGTTCAGCAGATTGAGGCAATTCTTCTCTATGATGATGAATTAATGTAGATGAATCTGTGTTCACAGCCTTCGCATATTTCATAATAATTCCTTCAGCGTAATTCGGATTATTCAGAGCTTCAAAATCATTATTTTCAATCAAAACTAGCGTTTCTCGTTTTACGTTAGTCTGTTTTTCTAATTCATTTAAAGTCATCCCTAGACGTTCTCTTTTTCCTTTTAAAGTCTGTCCGATAGTATTGCTCATCCGCTTACACTCCTTGATTCATTATTCGAAAAATCCAAAGCCTCCGCCAAACTCATCAAAAGTATCTCCAAAATCTAAATTGTTTTTACTTTTCACTGTTTTTTGTTTCATATGTTCATATTTAATCTCTTGATCATCAGTTTCTCGCAATTCAATAATATAATCAAAATCATCGAGTTGATAATCACAAGATTCAACAAACAAATCTGGATGTTCGACTACTTTAATAGCCGGTAAAGTCATCACTTCATCTACTAATTGACGATGTTTAGGATCTTGTTCCCTAGCAGTAACTGCGCCATCGATAATATAGACATGTTCAGGCCCATATTCTCCTTTTAGCAGCGAATTTCTAACTGTTTGCTTAATCAATGTTGAACTGATAAATAACCAACGTTTATGTGCACAAACACTGCCTGCTACAATAGATTCAGTTTTACCTACACGCGGCATCCCTCTGATTCCAATCAATTTATGGCCATCTTCTTTAAAAATTTCAGCCATAAAATCAACAAGCAATCCTAAATCTTCACGTTCGAACCTAAACGTTTTTTTATCATCAGCGTCTTGTTTAATATAACGACCGTGACGTACAGCCAAACGATCTCTAAGCTCAGGTTTACGAAGTTTTTTAATTGATATTTCATCAATTTGCTTCACAATATCCTCAAAACGACGCATTTTATCTACACTTTCGGCTCTGATCAGCAGTCCTCTGCGGTTTTGTTCGACACCATTAATAGTCACAATGCTTATTCCCATCATTCCGAGAAGACTTGAGACATCTCCTAATAAGCCCGCTCTATTAAATGTAATTTCATATTCTAAATACCATTCAATTTTACGTTCTGGTGCTATCATGTTTTTCCACGCCCCTTAGTTCAAACATCGAATAGAACAATTATGATGCATCTTTACGTCCTATGTACGAGTGAAAGATATCTACATTATAGCATTATCTCATGAAATATGAATATAGAAATCAATAACTAAATATACCATCCGCCATTAACTTTTTGTACCGTTCCAGTTACACTCTGCGCCATCGGATGATATAAATATGCACACGTGTAAGCGACTTCTTCCGGCGTAACCATACGTTGCTGCGGCAGGTCATTAATAATTTCTGCCCGCTCGATGTCTGACCATTCATCTGCCATATTTCCGCTCACAAATCCAGGTGCCACAGCATTAACTGTAATATTTGTCAGTGAAAGTTCTTGGCTAAGCGCTTTTACAAAACCGATTTGCGCTGCCTTCATCGTTGAATAAACAACTTCCATGCTTGCACCAGTTTCTCCCCAAATTGAAGAGATAACAATGATTCTGCCGTTGTTACTTTTTCTCAATTGATTAATAAACCCTCTAGTGAGTTGAATCAAACTTTTAACGTTGATGCGGTAACACTGGTCTACCAGCGTATCATCCATATCTTGTACCATTCCATATAAACTTTGCCCAGCTGCATAAATCAAACAATCTAGATTTTGAATAAACTCAAAATGCTGCATTATACCTGAAGTATTTTGTGATAAATCACATTGCACAAAAGAAACTTTTTGATGTGCATATTTTTGTTTTAACGCAGTTAAATCAGAACGGTTGTAGTGAATAATCACTTCGTAACCATCTTCTAACAATCGGTCTACAATAGCAGAACCTATTGAGCCTGAACCACCGATAACAAGCGCCTTCATTACTTTTTAATCTCCAATCGGCTATCAGTAATTTGGTTAAAGTTCAAGCTTTTTTGTGAAGCTTCATTAATGCTTTCTAAAGTAATACTATCTACAATATCAAGCATATAAAATAAGCTGACACCTTCGAAATACAATTTTGTATATTGATTTGCAATATATTCAGGTGAGTTGAGACTTGAAATAAATTCACCAATAAATTGTTTTTTCAATAATTCAAAGGCTTCTTCATCTTCTAACTTCCCGACTTTACTTTTTAATTCATCTAAAAGTAATTGTTTTAATTGAGAAGGATCTGGAGTCGAACTTGTAATTAAAGAAAAACTATATGTAGGTTCCATCACAAATTGATAACCAAATGTATCGTCAATCAAATCATCATTTAATAATTTTTGATAGAAATCCGTTTCTTCTCCTAAAACCATTTCAAAAAAGAAAGTCATTTCTAAATCACGTTTCATAAACATTTCTTTAGAGCCTTCAGGAGGTATATTTTTGAAACCTAACATTAAACGAGGAATTTGGATGTTCATTTCCTCAAGGATTGTTTCTTGCTGTACTTCATTAGGTTCTACAAGTGGATCACGTACAATTTCAGGTTGATCGCTTAATTCGCGTTTTGCTTCGTGCTCACTAACTAGATTATTTATCTTTTCTGGATCCACATCCCCAACCACAAACATAACCATATTAGATGGATGATAGAAAGTTTTATAGCACAAATACAAATCGTCTTTTGTAATGTTATAAATACTTTCTACGCTGCCTGCAATATCAACTCGTACAGGGTGTTCTGAATACATTGCACGTAAAGTATTAAACATTAATTTATATCCAGGTTGTTCTTGGTACATTTTAATTTCTTCAGCAATAATCCCCTTCTCTTTTTCAACAGTTGCTTCTGTAAAATATGGTGTCTCTACCATATTCATGAGACGAAGAATATTTTTCTCAACATTAGAAGTTGCACTGAATAAGTAACTTGTTCGGTCGAAACTTGTAAATGCATTAACTTGTGCATTATCCTCAGCAAACTCAGTGAATAAGTCGCCTTCTTCCTTTTCGAACAATTTATGTTCTAAAAAGTGTGCTACACCATCAGGGACAGTTACGAATTCATTATTCCCAAGTGGTTTAAACTTATGGTCGAGAGAACCAAATTGCGTAGTATATGTTACAAAAGTTTTTTGAAAACCTTTTTTAGGAATAATAAATAGCTTTAAACCATTATCCATTTGGCTTTCATAAACAGTTTCGTCTATTAACTCATAATATTGTTTGTTCACTCTGCTTCATCCTCCTTCGTCAATACATAAACCGTATCCAGGATGGCACGTTGCGTTAAATTAATAATATCCTCTTTAGTCACTTCATGAATCTTTTGGCCATAATTTCCATTTGTTAAATCTTCAGGCAATAGAATTTGGTTATGTGCAATTTCAACCATACTTTTTGGGCGATCTTGTGATTCATTACGTTGAGATATTAAGATTTTTTTAGCAAGTTCCAATTTTTCTTCTGTAAATTCACCATTTTGGAATTTTTTAAATTCATCAATGATTGTTTCTTTTGCTAATTCATATTTTTCAACAGCTACACCGCTAAGCACGAACATATAGCCGTTTTTCCATCTATTTGTGAATGAATAGAATATGTTAAACTTTGTTTCTCACGCACTTCATTAAACAATACAGAAGACGGGTCTCCGCCAAACATAGTATTAAAAACTACAAACGTATAGTAATCAGGACGGCCATAATATGTAGGGAATCTAAAGCCGATATTTAATTTTGCTTGGTCTAATTCATCGTATTCAATAATTGTTTGCGGTAATTCATCCTCAGAATGTTGTGCTTGAATCACATGTGAAACTTGTGTAAGCGGTTGAATATTAAACATATTCTTAATTTTTTCAGTAACAATATCTGTATCAACATTCCCAACAACATAAACTGCACAGTCATCATTTTCAAGCATGGATTGATATGTATGATATAACGATTCAGGTGTTACTTTCGATATGTTTTCGCTTAATCCTGATGCTAAATAACTGTATGGTTGATTACCAAACATATTCTCCATTAATTTCAAGAATGCCAATTGTGATTTATTATCATTAACAGAGTCCAACTTTTTCTTCAATAATGTTTTCTCTTGTTGGACAAAAGTTTTATTAAACTTTCCATCTTCAACAATCGGATTATAAATAATCTCTTTCAACAATTCTAATCCTTCATCAAACAATGGATCTTTATGTTTAAGATATCTCTCATTAACAATTTCTAATGTAAGTGTAATGACATGCTTGTCTTTAAATTTTGTTACGAAACTATTCACATAAGCACCGTATAATTCAGATAATTTACGATTGAACGCTTTATCTGTCGGCCATTTTTTAGTTGCTCTTACTAAAAGCTTACTTAATAAAGAACGTGACGTCATAGTCTCTTCATCTAAGGGTGCCATAAATTTAAAAGTCACTAATGTGGTTTTAAACTTATCTGTCGGCATAACTTTGATTCGCGGTTCTTTGTTAGATTCTAATTGTTTATTCAAACTTTCCACCTCTTTTATTCGGATTCTGTTTCTCGAACTGTTTTAAATTTAACCACTTCGCTCTTGAAGTAATTAAATGAAAACAGAATCGAACGATGATCAGCATCATAATGAATTTGTTTTAATAACATTAATGCTTCATTAGGTGCAGCTTCTAAAGCTTCAGATACTCTCGGCTCATAACTAACAGATTCAATTTCAGTTTCTGAGTAAGCAATCGTAATATCAGCATTTTCTTTAATGGCAGTCAGAATGGATTCATCATGTGCTTGAAAAGCTGCACAAGTTAAATAATCAGTTGCCACTTTATCTAAACAATAAACGACCGGGCGGCCATTCGCTGTACGAATACGTTCAATTAATGTGACAAATTCACCTTCTTTTAAGTTCAAAGCCTTGCGGTCAAATCTAGTAGAAGGCTGCTGATCTAAGTTCATAAAAATAGTGCCAGCTTGGTATCCTTCATTTTCAATCATTTTACCGATACTTAGAAGTTTATCAAGAGGATAAAAGAAAGGTTGTGCTTCTTTAACAGTTGCCTGTGCTTCAAAACTTTGAGTTAATACTTGTTCAGTAATCAATTCATCAATTGCATCATACACATCATCTGTCTTAGCATTTACCTCTCTTGCAATGAATAACGTACTAGGAACCGGATCCCCCGGTTGCAAAGTACCATCATCAATAGCGTTTAAGATCCATTCTTTAATTCTGTATATAGAATTTGTATTTGTCATCTTTACACCTCACCATTATCTAAATCTACTAATACTTGTCTAGGTTTGCTTCCTCTTTGCGGGCCGATTACATTATTGCTTTCTAAATCATCCATTAATCGTGATGCTCTGTTATAACCAATTCTAAATTGTCTTTGTAATAAAGATGTACTTGCTTTTTGTTTTTCGATTACAAACATATAAGCTTCTTCATATAAAGGATCTTCACTCTTAGCATCAGCTTTATCAGTAGGTGCATCAGGTTCCATTTCTTTTACATAATTAGCTTTTTGTTGTTCAACTACATAATTCACAATGTTTTGTACTTCTTCATCACTTAAGAAAGCACCTTGAATTCGTGTTTGTATTGAACCGCCATTACCGAAGTACAACATATCACCTTTACCTAACAGTTTCTCAGCGCCGCCTCTATCAATAATCGTTCTAGAGTCGGTTTGCGAACTTACTGCAAAAGCGATTCTCGATGGAATATTATTTTTAATCAATCCTGTAATTACATCCACTGATGGACGTTGTGTGGCGATAATTAAGTGAATACCTGCTGCACGCGCCATTTGTGTAATACGTTGAATCGCATTTTCTACATCTTTACCAGCTACCATCATTAAGTCTGCTAACTCATCTACAATAACGACGATATAAGGAAGTTCAGATTGTTTTTCATCTAATTCTTCATTTTGTCGTTTTAAGTATTTGTTGTAGCCTTCAATATTTCTTGTTCCAGTATGTTGGAATAAATCATAACGACGTTCCATCTCAGCTACAATCTTTTCAAGGGCTTGAGAAGCCTTATGTGGATTAGTAACAACTGGAATTAATAAATGCGGAATACCGTTATATACATTCAATTCTACCATTTTAGGGTCAATTAGCATTAATTTAACCTCGTGAGGTTTCGCATTTAATAAAATGCTTGCAATAATACCATTGATACAAACGGATTTACCGCTACCTGTTGAACCTGCCACAAGTAAATGCGGCATTTTATTTAATTCAACACTTATTGGGTCGCCTGATATATCTCTACCCAAACCAACCTCTAATTTATTCTTAGAAGGGAATTTTTCTTCTAGTACTTCTTTTAATGATACTAGAGAGATTTTATCATTTGGCACTTCGATACCTACAGCTGAGCGTCCTGGAATTGGTGCTTCAATACGTACATCCTTCGCGGCAAGTGCAAGTGCAATATCATTATGCAAGTTAACAATTTTGCTGACTTTCACACCTTGAGCAGGCTGTACTTCGTATTGTGTGACAGCTGGACCTATCTTAATTTGTGTCACTTTTGCATCGACATTGAAGTTTTTTAAAGTCGTTTCTAATAAACGACCTTTCTTTTGAACTTCTGCTCTAGAAGTGGTTTTTTGTTTAGCTGGTGTGTTTAAAAGTGTCAATGGCGGTAATTTATACGCTGCATTTTCTACTTCTCCTGCATCTGAAATAGAACCCATATCTTCTTTAGATGTTTCTTCAGGTACATCCTCAACTAATTGTCGTTTTGGTCGTTTGCGCGGTGATTCAGTCATCACATTTTGCGTTGCTTCTTCTTGTTCATTTCCTTGTTGTTTTAATTGTTTTTCTTTGTCATTATGTCCGTAAATCGGAATAGCACTATCTGCTTTTTCTGATTCAGGAATTGGAATTTCAGTAAAGTCGCTGACATCCTTAACTTCCTCTTGTTGGGCTTTTGCAGCTTCTCGTTCTTGTTTTTCAAGTTCTTTTTCTTCTTTTCGTCTTCTTTTCTCTTCTGCACGTTCTGCTTGGCGTTCTTTACGCTCTTTTCTATGTATCGCTGCAGATTGGCTTCCGGTCTTCAGTCTTTCTAAGAAGACTTTCGCTACATCACGATGTCGTTGTTTATTTAACAGAATAATACTAGAGATAAACAGAATAATTGTAAAAACAACAACACCAACAATAGATACAAGCGGGATGGATAAATGGACTAAATAATAACCAATCACCCCACCACCGAAGTTTGGAAAATGTGTTTTATCATATTGACGATACACATACGATAAAACGGGTTCTCTATCGCCTGCAGCGCCTTTAGCAAATACTAAATATAACTGCGTGGCAAATAATAATGCGAATTGCAATACAATTGATCCTGTTAATCGGCGTGTCTTTGGTAATTTACCATTATACGCAAGAAATCCTGATGCTAATATCACCAGAATATAAGTTAAATATCTGCTATATCCAAAAAGATAATTGAAAAATGAATCGATTACTCTGCCGATAATACCTAATTGGAAGGCACCTAGAACGACTAAGACTACAGTGATAATCGCCGCAATATAGCGCAAAGGCGCTTCATTTTGTTGCTTTTTAGAAGATTTCTTCTTAGCAGTTGTCTTTTTCTTCGTGCTTGTCGTTCTCTTTTTTCTTTGTGCCAAAACATACACCTTCTTTTCAATATATAATTACGTGTGCTTCTATGTATTTTTAATGAATAAGACTTTTTAAAATGCCGTTATAGTCTTGTCATTAAGTATTTTCCATCTATAATACTATCCTTCTATTTTAACATTTATAGCAAAATACGTGCTACTTTCTTAATAATTAAAATACAATAAATAATATGAAATGCTATGGCAACCCCTTTTGAGGATACCATAGCATTTGTGTATCTTTTTATAGATACGATTTATTCAATTAAACTTCTGAAATGATTGGAATAATCATCGGACGTCTTTTAGTATTCTCAAATAAGAGTTTACTGATTTTATCACGCATGTTCTGTTTGATTTCAGACCATTCGATACGACGTTCTTGTAAACCTTGCTCTACGATTTCACGAACTTTTTCTTCCGCTTCTTTCAACAATTCTTCACTTTCACGTACATATACAAATCCGCGTGATTGAATTTCAGGCCCCGCTGCGATTCTTCTATTTTTCGGATCAAGTGTAACAACTGCAATAAAGATACCATCTTCTGCAAGCAAATGACGATCGCGTAAAACGATATTACCTACATCGCCTACACCAATACCATCAATTAACACATTTCCTGATTCTACTTTTTCATTTAAAATCATATCTTCGCCATCATAATTCAACACATCGCCTTTTTCAGCTAAAAAGATTTTCTCAGGCGCAACACCTGCTTCAGCTGCTAATTTAGCATGTGCAATTTGCATTTTGAACTCGCCTTGGACGGGAATAAAGTATTCTGGCTTCATGATGTTAATCATCATTTTGAGTTCTTCCATGCAGCCATGGCTGGAAGCGTGGATTTTTTTGTTATTTGGAATAATATCTGCACCAGCACGAGCTAACTCGTTTAATGTATCACCAATGATAACTTCCATGTTTGCTGAAGCTGTCATGGCTAAAAAGACAGAGTCGCCTGGTTCAATATTCATTATTTTGTGTTTTTGTCTTGCCATTTGATTCAATGCTTCCACAGGTTCGCCTTGCATACCTGTCGCAATAATGACAACTTCATTCTTAGGATAATTTTCAACTTCATTAATTGGAATCAATAAATCTTTTGGAATATCAAAATATCCCATTTTTCTAGCGATATTAAATGATGATTCTAAAGAACGTCCTAAGAAGGATACTTTACGGTTTAATTTATGTGCAATATTCAATACTTGTTGAATGCGAATAAAGTTAGAAGCATAACAAGAAACAATAAGTCTTCCATTCACTTTTGTAAATGCATCTAACATATGAGATTCAATTACATTTTCCGGTGTATTATAACCTGGCTTTTCTGCTTCAGTTGAATCACTGATTAATGCAAATACACCTTCTTCGCCAATTTCTGTCATTTTCTTCAAGTCCGGTGCATAGTTACCGTGCAAGCTTTGATC
Source organism: Staphylococcus condimenti (assembly GCF_001618885.1). Lineage (NCBI taxonomy): Bacteria > Bacillati > Bacillota > Bacilli > Caryophanales > Staphylococcaceae > Staphylococcus > Staphylococcus condimenti. Next base: position 569,415 of record NZ_CP015114.1, read on the forward strand.
AAATTTAAACTCACCTGTGTAAACAATTGCACCATATGACGTATGGATTGTTACACCTAAGCTGTCTGGGATACTGTGTGTTGTATTGAAGAAAGATACGTTTACATTTTTGAAACGCATGACAGATTCATCATTTACAGTGTAATAGCGAACTTTTTTATTGATATTGCGTTCTTTCATATTTTCTTTTACTAACGCAAGCGTCAATTTTGAACCATAAACAGGTGCGTCGACTTGTTCTAAAACGTAACTTACCGCACCAATCGCATGTTCATGTCCATGTGTAAGGAAAATACCTTTTAATTTATCTTTATTTTCTATGACATACTGAATATCTGGAATAACAACATCGACACCCAGCATTTCATCTTCTGGGAACATCAACCCTGCATCCAGCATAAACATTTCATCGTCTACTTCGACGATATACATATTTTTCGCAATTTCACCCACGCCGCCAAGCGGGATGATGCGAATATCATTATTCTTTTTCTTTACTAAATTCAAAATGTTACCTCCTATTTATAATTCCCCGACCATATAAGTATTCATATTACATTATAGGTTAAAGTGAACGCATTGTACACTACTTCACACGGGGAACTGAAGGCAACTGTTATGTATATAGAAAAAACCAGAAATGTTCCTTTGTTTTAAAAGATAACATTCTGGTTTCACTTTATTAATCTTCTTTATTCAATAAGGCACGGTGTGAAGCATTCACTCTGCCTTTGTCATCGATTTCAGTGACTTTGACTTCAATTGTATCTCCCAATTTCAATACATCTTCAACTTTATTAATACGTTGATTTGCAATTTGAGAAATGTGCAATAAAGCATCTTTGCCTGGGAAAAGTTCTACAAAAGCACCATATTTTTCAATACGTCTAACTTTTGCATTATAAACTTGTCCTACTTCAGCTTCACGTGTAATATCTTCAATGATTTCACGTGCGCGATTAATCATATCTTGGTCTACAGCACCGATAAAGATTGTACCGTCTTGTTCGATATCCAATTTAACACCAGTTTCATCAATGATTTCATTGATTTTCTTACCGCCAGGTCCAATAACATCTCTGATTTTTTCAGGTTTGATTGTCATTGTTTCAACTTTAGGTGCATAAGCACTCAATTCAGGACGCGGTTGATCAATTGTTTCAAGCATATGATTCAAGATTGTTAAGCGTCCTACACGTGCTTGTTCTAAAGCTTCTTCAATAATTTCGCGTGTTAAACCATCAATTTTAATATCCATTTGGATTGCTGTGATACCTTTTTCAGTACCTGCTACTTTAAAGTCCATGTCGCCTAAAGCATCTTCCATACCTTGGATATCTGTCAAAATTGTATAGTTATCATCACGTGTAACAAGTCCCATTGCAATACCGGCTACAGGTGCTTTAATTGGTACACCGGCATCCATTAATGCAAGTGTAGAACCGCAAATTGATGCTTGAGATGAAGAACCATTAGATTCTAAAACTTCACTTACAATACGCACTGTATATGGGAAGTCTTTAGTATCAGGGATAATGTAACGTAATGCACGTTCACCTAAAGCACCATGACCAATTTCACGACGCCCTGGAGCACGTACTGGTCCAGTTTCACCAACTGAGAAATTAGGGAAATTATAATGATGCATGAAACGTTTTTCTTCTTCTGTTCCTAAACCATCAATCAATTGATATTCACTCATAGCACCTAATGTCAATACAGAAAGAGCTTGTGTTTGACCACGTGTGAATAATCCTGAGCCATGAGCACGAGGTAATAGACCTACTTCAGAATCAAGCGGACGGATTTCATTCGGTTTACGACCATCTGGACGAACTTTTTCATCTGCGATTTGACGGCGTACTTCTTCTTTCACTAAATCATTTAAGATTGAGTTGACTTCTGCGATTACTTCATCATTGTCTGGATTTTCTTCATCTTCAAATTCAGCAATAATTTCATCACGGATTGCATCTATGTTTTCTTCACGTTCTTTCTTATCGAATGTTTGGATAGCATCTTTCAATCCTTTTTCTTCTGTTAAAGTAGTAACTTTGTCTTCTACTTCAGCATTGCGCTCTTTAGGAATGAATTCAGTTTTTTCAGGTTGAAGATAATCAATGATTTCTTGTTGGAAGTCAACTAATCTCTTGATTTCTTCGTGACCGAAAAAGATAGCGTCTAGCATCTCTTTTTCAGTGATTTCACTTGCGCCTGCTTCAACCATGTTTACAGCATCTCTATGACCTGCAACTTCTAAATCCAAACGAGAAACTTCTTTTTGTTCCACTGTCGGGTTAATCACGTATTCTCCATCAATATATCCGACATTAACACCTGCAATCGGACCTTGGAATGGAATATCAGAAACACTCAATGCCATAGATGAACCGATCATCGCAGCCATTTCAGGTGAGCAATCAGGATCAGCACTCAATACCATATTAATTATTTGAACGTCATGTCTATAACCTTTAGGGAATAACGGACGTATTGGTCTATCGATTAAACGTGCAGTTAATGTTGCTTCATCAGCTGGACGGCCTTCACGTTTTTTAAAGCCTCCAGGAATTTTACCTGCAGCATACATTTTTTCTTCATAGTTCACCATTAATGGGAAGAAGTCGCCGTCACGTGGTTCTTTTGATGCAGTCGCTGTAGATAACACAACTGTGTCACCATAACGTACGAGCACCGCGCCATTTGCTTGTTTCGCCATCTGTCCTGTTTCTATCGACAATGGTCGGTTAGCCCATTCAGTCTTAAACACTTTCTTTTCTTGAGACATTAGGAATCTCCTTTCTATTACTACCTCTTTTACATTTAATACTTCTATCATATCATTTACTGGCTCATAATTATATTCCAGTTTCTATCTGCCCTATAAAAAAAGGAAAGAAACCAACGATGGTTCTTTCCTCTAAATGGTATCAGTTTAATTACTTCAAAAGATTAACGACGGATACCTAATGATTTGATTAATTCACGGTAACGTTGAATATCTTTTTTACGTAAGTAGTTTAATAAATGTCTACGACGACCTACCATTTTTAATAAGCCACGACGTGAATGGTGGTCTTTTTTGTGTGTACGTAAGTGATCGTTTAATGCGTTGATTTCAGCAGTTAATACAGCAATTTGTACCTCTGGTGAACCAGTATCAGTTTCGTGTACACGGTATTCTTTAATGATTTCGTCTTTACGTTCTTGTGAAATTGCCATAGTCAATTTCCTCCTTTAATTTTATATAGTCTCCTCAGTCTGAGTGAGGCGTCGGAGTCTCGACCTACCAAGATAGAGGACTGTTTGTTTTCAATCTGATTGCAATATATGCAATCATTCCGACCTAAATATTATATGATACTTCATCACCGAAATCAACAGATAATAAATATTTCGCTTGTTCTTTATCTTTGTTCATTTGTTCAACGAGCGGATCAATACCATCAAATTTAATTTCAGGACGTAAATAATGATGCCAGAAAACAACAACACGTTCTCCGTAAATATCTTCATCAAAATCAAAAATATTCACTTCAATAACTACGTGAGATTTTTTAGGGTCATGGAATGTCGGTTTAACCCCCACATTACAAACACCGCGGAAAATTCGTTGTTCTGCTCCAATCGCTAAGCTCACAGCATAAACCCCTTTTTTCGGAAGCACGTAATCATCACTCGGCTCAATGTTTGCTGTTGGGAATCCGATAGTACGGCCGCGTTTCTCGCCTTGAACGACTGTACCTTTAATACGGTATCGGTAGCCTAATTCTTCATTAGCTTTTTTCAAATTGCCTTCTTTTAAAGCGCGACGAATTTCTGTCGTTGAAATTTTTTCTGAATACATTTCTTGTTTACTTACCACTGTCGTATTAAAATGCTCCTTCAGCTCTTTTAACACAGACATATTGCCTTTCCCATGTTTTCCAAACGTAAAATCAAAGCCTGCAATCACTTCTTTAACATGATTAGCTACAAGATATTGTTCTACAAACTCTTCAATCGAACAATCTGCGAATTTAGAAGTAAAGTTCACAATGATAACATAATCAATATTATAAGCTTCAAGAATCTCTATTTTATCTGATAAAGGGGTCAGATAATCCGTTCTTTTTTGTTTTGGATTCAATACCACTGATGGATGAGGATCAAATGTCATCACTGCTTTTTTTAAGTTTTCCTTTTCAGCAATTTCATTCAACGCATGAAAAACTTGCGCATGTCCTTTATGCAGTCCATCAAAGAAGCCTAATGCCATCGCAACGTCTTCTTTTATATATTGCTCTGGTTGAATTGGATGTGTAATTTCTATCACTTTCATAAGTGTGCCTCTCCTTTAATTAAAAACTTTCTTCGGCTTGATTTCATTTGGTTTTTCAGAATGCGGTATATACAATGCTAATGCTTTGTCAGTATCACTATCAACTAATACCGTCACACCTTCAATCGCTTCTGTAAAATCATTTTTATAAAACTTCTGCCCATTTAAAATGCGTTTTTTCATCTCTGGGTTACTAATACGAATATGAGGTAATCCCTTCAATCCATATTCTATAGGAAATAAGCGTTCCTGTAATGATTCTTGCTTAAAAAGATGATCAACCTCATCTAATTTCAAACTATCTTTTATTTGGAATCCGCCGCTCTCAATACGAGTAAGCAGTGACATGTGTGCCGGATAATTCAATACGTTTCCGATATCTGTTGCTAGTGTACGGATATACGTACCTTTACCGCATCGAATCAAGATGTTAAAACTGCATATACCATCATGAAATTCAGGTTCTGATGTTCGTTCAATTTCATAAATTTTCACTTTACGTTTTGGTCTTTCAACCGTCTCGTTATTGCGAGCATATTCATATAACTTGCGCCCGTTTACTTTTACTGAGGAATACATAGGTGGAATCTGTTCAATTTCACCTTTAAATGATTGAATTGCTGCATCTATTTCTTGAGTTGATAATTGGTCTTGTTCTACATTCCGTTTCTCTAACACTTCACCAGTTTGATCTTCAGTTGTTGTACTGTAACCAATCGTAACTTCAGCCTCATAGGCTTTTCCCATATCCATAATATAATCACTTACTTTAGTCGCATTCCCGATACATACAGGTAATACACCATCCACTTCTGGATCTAATGTACCTGTATGGCCAACTTTTTTAGTATGTAAAATTTTGCGTAGTTTAAAGACGACATCGTGACTTGTAAGACCACGTTCTTTAAAAACAGGTAAAATACCCTCCATATTAAACACCTCAAATTTAATTCCTACCGTATCTATTTTACATCAGTTTTATCTTTAGAAATAGTAAAAATAAACAAATTTTAATTTTTACATATTAAAAAGCTGCATCTCCCCTTTAGAGAAATACAGCTTGTAGTATTTAAAATTCATTAATCATTTTTGTGTAAGTCTTGAATCATTTTTTCAATTTTATTTCCGTATTCAATTGAATGATCATATTCAAATTGTAAGTCTGGAATAATTCTCAAACGCATTCTTGAGCCTAATTCAGATTTAATAAATCCTTTTGCTTTTTCTAGCGCTTTAAATGTGTCATCGACTTCTTTTTCATTACCTAAAACTGTTAAATAAACTTTAGCCAATGATAAATCGTTAGTGACTTGAACATCTGTAATCGTAATAAATCCGATTCTTGGATCTTTAACTTTATTATTGATGATGTCCATCAATTCTTTTTTCATTTGTTCACCAACGCGCTCTGCTCTCATTTTACTCATCTATTTCACCTCTTCTAACTTCTGCATTTAACGATTTGCTTCAGTCCAAAATTATAAACTATAATCGCCTTATTGACAAAGTTTTTCCCTTGAAGCGGCAGATTTAATCATGATTCAAGATAAAACAGATTGTAAAGATACAGTTAAGCAAGTAAAGAATGCGTAAATGTTTAACGCTACATTTCAAAATAAAGTTTACATTTCATTTCAACGCACAACTGTGAAATGCTTTTTAATTCTATTTTATATTAAAAGTATTGATATTATAACGTTTTTTGAAAGTTATAATGTCTTATAGCTTTAATGATTGTTGCCTAACTGTATAAAATTGGGCAGGATATACTAATTTCCAGCGTTTCATTTTTATTTTACATTTCAATTTGTCGCTTCTTTTTTGCGTGATTGTTTTATCAAAATTTAAATATTTTTCTTTCATCCTGAAAAATTAACTTTTTATGTTTTCTTATTAAAATAGCTCACCTATGAATAACTCATAGATAAGCTGTTTATCTTAAATACTTATGCCATAACGATGATATTAAAATAATGTCCATCAATATCTTGAAATGAAAAACCATAGAAATTATTTCTCACTTTAGGGGTATCTTCAATAATACCGCCTGCTGCTTCTACTTTCTTAGCTAACTCATCCGCTTCTTCTTCTGTTTTCACTGACAAGGATATTAATACATCATTACCAGATGCTTCTTGTCCTACGTATTGATTAAATCGCTCTCTTGGTACAACCATGACAGGCGAGCCTGTTTGAGCTTTAAATCCAAACATTTCTCCTTCTTGTTCTGGTTGTTGGATAATCGTAAAACCGATATCTTTATAAAACTTCATACTTTTATCTAAATCGTCACACCCTAAATTAAACCAAATATTCGTCAACATAAAAACCTCTCCATCTCATTTGTTATTTCTTTTACTTTACCACTCTTTAAATGAATTAGTGCTAAGATAGAGGAATTACATAAAAAGAGACAGTACACAAAATCATACGATTTGTCCCTGTCTCTCAGTTGAATTATTTAGTTAAAGTAACTTCAATATATTGAATATCAGTTGAATTGATAACATCGCTCATGCGATTGTCTTGAAGTTTTTTATGGAGTTCGAAAGTATTACGTCCGCCATTATTTAAATGAACAATTATTGTTCCATCACTATACTGACTCTTGTATAAACCTTTTTGATCAATAAGTAATTTACGTAATTTAAAGTCTACTTCTTTCAATGATACTTCCTCTTTATTAAAATTAATGCCATTCAACGACTCATCTTTAGTAACTCCATTTTCAGTTGTTTTCACACTTATATATGGAGTTTTAATAGGGTCTTTATAAGATTTTGTATTAGTTTTAGTTACTCCGCCAATTGAACTTTCAGTTGTACCACGATCAGAAGTATTTTCTCTTACAACGAAAACATCTAAACCAGGATTTCCATTATCATCTGTTTTATACTTAGAGAAAGAATTGGGTGATACAGTAACAAGTGTTTCACCTACTCCTCCTTTCGGTACAAATTCCAACTTATTACTATCTTTTGTATAACCAGTTAAATTTGTTAATTCTGTTGTTTGTTGAGTATAGTATCCTAATAAAACATTTTTATCTTCTCTATCTGCCTTATTAACATTTGTATTTTGTTGTGTTTGTTTCGGTTTTTGATCTAAACCTAATGTATGGCGTACTAATGAAATTTCTGAAGCTTGAGCAGTACTTGTAAATAAACCAGTACCTATAACTAATGATGCTAAACTTGCTTTAATAATTGCTGTCTTTTTCATGATGTTCCTCCGAATAATATAATATTTACTACACGAATATCATAATATTTTAATGACAAAGATAGAATTAACCAATTATAAACTAATATTTAACTTATTGGATTACTTGGTAATACCATTGTAAACATTCATAATTTGTTGGTTTAATCTTTTTTGTTGACCTTGATCCAAAGTATTTACCTTTTGTTGTGCTGATAATCTATCTTGATATGCGTGTGTATTCGCATATTTATTCACCAATTCTTCAGCTTCTCTAACATGATCACGACGAATCGCTCTTTTATCTCTTTCCGTATATTGAGATGAATCAGACTCACTGACACCATAACGATATCCAGATACATTGCTGTAAGTTGTTTTATCAATATCTACAATATTATTTTCTACTATTTCTTCTTTCACTCTATACTGTGTATTAATAGGATTAGTATCTTCTGTATACTCAATTACTTGAGGGGTTTGGCTTTTAACATTACTTGTTGTATCTTGGGTAAAATCAACAACATTTCCTGATTCCCCTGATTGTCCTTTTAATCCTTTTGATAATCCACCGATTGTGAAAACTTCAGTTTTTGAAGGTTGTTTGATTTCTGATTGTGTTTGTTGTGTATAAGTCTCAGTGTAGCTAGGATACGATGTCGATGAAGGTTCTACTATCAACATTGATTTTTCTTCATTACTTTCTTGTTGTTTTGCTAATTCTTCTTTTCTATCTTTTTCTTCAAATCGCTTCTTACGTTCAGCAACTTTTTGCTGGTATGCTTTTTTCTGTTCCTCGGTTACAGTTTTTTCATTTTCTAAATTATTTTTTACTGTTATTGCTTGTGCATGTCTTTTACTTCTTAATGATGGATTAATTTTAGCTTCTTTAGCATCATCACGTAATTTTTGCTTAATTGTATTATCTTTTTCATTCTCGCTTGATAAAGCAGGTATATTTTCAGGTCTTGTTAACCCAATTTCATTGAAGAACTCATCAATAACAGCCTCTAAGTCTTCAATTTGTCTATCCAACATTCTTTTATTTGCGGCTTTTTTATTTTCTCTTTCATAATCATCATTGCCGACTATAAAATCTAATTTTGCGTATAAATGTGCCCTAGCTTCTTTTTTATTTGTAAAAGCTACGCCTAACATCAACGCTTTGTTTTCTAAATCATTAATCTTTTGATCTGCTTTCTCTTGTTCTTCTTCGCTAAAGTTCTCTAAATCTTTATTTTTTCTTTGGATTTCAGCTATATCTTTTTCAAAATCGCTTTTAGCATTTTTTAAACTATTATATATTTTCTCGTATCTTTCATGAGTTAACCCTAACACATCATTAGGAATAGGTTTATTGTCTTTAGTTAAAGATTTAATTTTATTTTCACCTTTTGTAAAATGTCTCATCGCATCGTCTTCTGCCATAAACCTTTGTTTATATTTCTTTACTGCTTCAGCATATTCTGGTTCTTCATATTTTTCTTGACCTGTTATCGTTAATGTAGCAATAAGGCTATCTAAACTTTTTTCATACTCCATAAAAGTTTTTTCTTTTTTATTATTACTGTTTAGATCCAACGCTTTCGATACATATGGATTCTCTTGCCCCGCTACCGCACTGGCTTCTTCTCCTAATAATAATTGTGATGCTAAAATAGCACATGCTGAAATACCTAATAATCTAACTTTCATCTAATGTTGCTCCTTTTATCCTTATATATTTATTTTGTCAATTTAGTTGTTAATTTAAACTTTTTAAAGCGACTTACTAAGTATATGGAACTTTACATTAGAATAAAATTAACTAACGATAGTTTTAATATTAACAATATTAGTTAGTCAGTTAATAAATGTTTCATAATCCATAATAATTAAAACCTCTCATAATAGAGCCCAATAATTTGATTAAGAAGATAAAATACAGCATCTATTCAATTCCTATGTATACAAAAAATGCACTTCCCAACTAAGGAAAGTGCATTTTTATAGAATAATATTATCTTTCGATTTCTACCATTTCATAAGCTTCAATGATGTCTTCTACTTTAATATCATTGAATTTTTCAATTGTGATACCACATTCGTAACCTTGTGCTACTTCTTTAACATCATCTTTGAAACGTTTCAATGTATCTAATTGACCTTCAAAAACTACAATACCGTCACGGATAACACGTACACCGGCATTACGAGTAATCTTACCGTCAGTAACGTAGCAACCAGCAATAGTGCCGACTTTAGATACTTTGAATGTTTGACGAACTTCAGCTTGTCCGATAACTTTTTCTTCGTACTCAGGATCAAGCATACCTTTCATCGCTGCTTCAATTTCTTCGATAACATTATAGATAACACGGTGTAAACGCATATCTACGTTTTCTTGTTCAGCAGCACGTTTAGCACCTGAATCAGGACGTACGTTGAATCCGATGATAATACCATTTGAGGCATTCGCCAATGTTACGTCAGATTCATTAATCGCACCTACAGCAGTGTGAATAATACGCACATTTACGCCTTCAACATCAATTTTCATAAGAGATGCAGCAAGTGCTTCTACAGAACCTTGTACATCACCTTTGATGATAATGTTAAGGTCTTTCATTTCACCTTGTTTCATTTGTTCAAACAAGTTATCAAGAGAAACATTTTTACTTTCTTGACGTTGTTGAAGAATACTTTCTTCATGACGTGCTTCACCGATACGACGTGCTTGTTTTTCATCTGAGAACGTAACGAAACGATCACCAGCTTGAGGTACATCATTAATACCAGTAATTTCAACAGGTGTTGAAGGGCCAGCTGATTTCACACGTTTACCTACATCGTTAACCATTGCACGAACACGACCATAAGTGTTACCCACTACAATCGCATCACCGACATGCAATGTACCGTTTTGAACAAGTAATGAAGCAGCAGGTCCGCGTGATTTATCAAGTTCCGCTTCAATAACAGTACCTACAGCACGTTTTTCAGGATTAGCTTTCAATTCTTGTACTTCTGATACTAAGACAATCATTTCAAGCAAGTCATCAATACCATCACCGCTTAATGCAGAAAGTGGTACGAAGATTGTGTCACCGCCCCAGTCTTCAGGGAATAAACCATATTCAGTTAATTCTTGCATTACACGATCAGGGTTAGCTGTTGGTTTATCAATTTTATTTACTGCAACAATGATTGGTACATCTGCTTCTTTTGCATGGTTGATTGCTTCAATCGTTTGAGGCATAACACCATCATCAGCAGCTACAACTAAAATTGTAATATCAGTAACTTGCGCACCACGTGCACGCATTGTAGTGAAGGCTGCGTGTCCCGGTGTATCTAAGAAAGTGATTTTTTTGCCGTCATTTTCAATTTGATATGCACCGATATGTTGTGTGATACCGCCCGCTTCACCTTCAGTCACATGTGTGTTTCTGATTGAGTCAAGCAATGTTGTTTTACCATGGTCAACGTGTCCCATGATTGTAACAACTGAAGGACGTTCAATTGCATCTGGATCTTCTTCTTCGTCATCGAAATAGATATCTAAGTCTTCTTCGTCAATCACAACTTCTTTTTCGATCTCGATACCATAATCATCTGCAATCAATTCAACTGTTTCATCATCCAATGATTGGTTGATATTAGCCATAATTCCTAAAAGGAATAATTTTTTAACAATATTAGATGATTCAATATTCATTTTCTCAGCTAATTCGCCAACTGTAATACCTTCTGTGTAAGTAATTTTTTCTGGCATTTCTTTAACAGTTTCTTGTTTAGGCGCTTGCTTTTGATTTTTATTATTCTTGTTGTTTTTGTTATTTTTTTGGTTTTTATTGTTATGATTTTTCTTGTTGTCTTTTTTATTATTGTTCTTTTTAGCGTTGCCGCTATTATTGTTGTTTTTATCTTTATTATTATTTTGATGTTTTTTGTGATTATTTTGAGCAGTTTTATTATCTTGCTTATCTTTAGATGAACCTGGTTTGAATTTTTTATCTAATTCTTTGATTTCATTAGGTTCTAACGCTTGCATATGGTTAGACACCTCTACATTCATCTTTTTCAATTCATCAATAACATCTTTACTCTTTAAATTTAAATCTTTTGCATACTCGTAAATTCTCTGTTTACTCATATAATCACTCCTTACGTTATTCATCTATCATTGATAATAGCTTTTTGGCAAAACCGTTATCCATTATAGCGATATTCACGCGAGATGATTTTCCTAGGGCTTGGCCTAGTTCTTCTCTGGTTCCGAATATACGTAATGGGACTTGGTAACTTTCGCATTTTTGGCTGATTTCTTTCTCAGTCCTTGCCGAAGCATCCTCTGAAAGAATCACTAAAGAGACTTTTCTCTTTTTGATTTCAGTTAAAATAACGGATTCCCCGCTTTTAACCTTACCAGCACGCATTGCCAATCCTAAAAAATTCAAGATGTTGCTCTTATTCATTTTGGTATCTCTTCTCTGTAGATGAGACGTATGATTTCTTTATAAACAGGAGCAAGTGTTTCTGCATCCGAGTTGAAAAACTTTTCCAACACGCCCTTTTCTTGTGCTTGTTCAACAAGTGCTACATCTTTAGAAACATAAGCACCACGTCCAGGTTTCTTACCTGTAGCATCTGCAGAAATCTCTCCTTCTTTATTAATAACCACACGAATCATATCATTTTTGGGACGCATTTCATTAGAAAGTATGCACTTTCTCATTGGAATCTTCTTTTTCTTCATAAAGTCATTCACTCCAAATTATTCTTCTACGTCTTTTTTAGAATCTTTTTCAAATGTTTCTTCGATAGCTTCTTCTTCCGCAGCCGCTTCATCTTCTGCTTCTTCAATTTCTGAAGCTGTTTCTTCGTCTTCAAGTTCTTCAACAGCATCTTCTTCTGATTCTTCGAAGTCTTCGATTTCTGAAACTTCTTCAGCTTCAACATCTACTTCAGGTTCTTCGTCAACTTGACCAACAACCACTTCTTCAGTTAAATCTTCTGTAACCTCATCGTCTGTTTCTTCCACTTCAGGAACTGGATAAATTCCAGCTTCTCTAGCATCTGATTCAGATTTGATGTCGATTTTCCAGCCAGTTAATTTTGCTGCTAAACGTGCATTTTGTCCACGTTTACCAATTGCTAATGAAAGTTGGTAATCTGGAACAATAACAGTTGTAGATTGATTTGCTTCATCAACAATTACTTCAAGCACTTGAGAAGGACTCAAAGCATTTTTAACGAATACTTTAGGATCTTCATTCCATTGAACGATATCGATTTTTTCTCCGCCAAGCTCTTCAACGATTGCTTCGACACGCACGCCTTTAGAACCTACACATGCACCTACAGCGTCAATATCAGGATTATCAGAGTAAACACTGATTTTAGAACGATCGCCTGCTTCACGTGCTACTGATTTAATCACTACAGTACCATCATAAATTTCTGGCACTTCTTGTTCAAATAAACGCTTCAATAAACCAGGGTGGCTTCTTGATACATAGATTTGAGGACCTTTTGTAGTTTGTTCTACTTTATTGACATACACTTTGATACGTTCATTAGGAATATAACTTTCATTCGGACTTCTTTCCGCTTCAGATAATACAGCTTCTGTACGTCCTAAATTAACGTATACATAACGATGATCGACTCTGTCGATAATACCTGTCACGATATCTTCTTCTTTGTCGATAAATTCATCATACAAAATCTCACGTTCAGCATCGCGTAAACGTTGCATTACAGCTTGTTTTGCTGCTTGTGCACCGACACGGCCGAAATCTTTAGGTGTTACATCTTCTTCATAAATATCGCCGATTTCATATGCTGGATTTTTTTCTAATGCTGTACTGATATCTACTTCTTCACGATCATCGAAAACATCATCTACGACTTCTTTACGTGCAATCACATGGAATGTACCTTCATCCATATTTAATTCCACACGTACGTTACGCGCAGCTTCATAGTTTTTCTTGTAAGCTGTAATCAATGCTGCTTCGATAGCGTCAATCAATACTTCTCTTGGAATTTTCTTTTCTTTTTCTAAATACTCTGTTGCTAATAATAATTCATTACTTGACACGGTTAAATCCTCCTAATCACGTTAAATCAATACTGCATGACGTGCTTTAGCAATTTTATTTCTAGGGATTTCAACTTCCTTTTTCTTTTCCTTAACTTGCGCTTTAATGACAATATGGTCATCAGTTACAGATTGCAAGACACCTAACCACTCTTTAGAGCCTTCAATAGGCGCATAAAGAGAAACAAATACAGGTTGTTCTACAGCATCATGGAGTGCTTTATCAGTTTTGATAGGACGTTCAGCACCTGGTGATGCAACATCAAGGTAATACATTTGTTCAATTGGGTCTTCTTCATCCATAACTTCACTGATTTTCTCAGATGCAAGTGTACAGTCATTCAAATCGACGCCGCCTTCTTTGTCGATTGAAATTCTGAGGAAGTGGTCTTTTCCTTCTTTAGTAAATTCAACTTCTACGAGTTCAAAATTCAAATCATCTAATACGGGTTGAATGATTTCTTCAATTTGTTCAGTGATTTTACTCATGCGAACCTCCTTTTATACAAATAGAAAAGAGCGGGTAAAACCCACTCTTCGTGACTAAAGTTCATTTTTTACGCAATGTAATTATAACACAGTCGACTTTTAATTGCCAATTGTTGCACAATGACAAGGCTTTTCATTACTTTGTTGTGATTACATATCAAAAATTGATAATTGTGCTTTGTCTGGAAGTCCTGGTAATGAACCTAAATCATCAAGATATTCGATAACTTTTTGTGATAAACCAGCTTTTTTATTCAAATCTTCTTTAGATAAGAATGGCCCTTCTTCACGTGCTTCAACAATACGTTTTGCTACGTTCTCACCTAATCCCGGAACTGCAATAAACGGCGGGATTAAAGTATCGCCTTCGATAATAAATTCAAAAGCTTGGCTTTTTTCTAAACTGATCGGCTGCATGCGGTAACCGCGATGTGCCATCTCATTCATAATTTCTAACACAGTCAGAACATCTTTTTCTTTCTTGCCGAGTTCCATGTATTTAGAATACATGTCTTTAACAACGGCTTTAATACCTTCTTTATCTTTAATCATTGTCAATAAGTCAAAGTCAGATGCACGTACTGTAAAGTAACTTGCATAGTAATAAAGCGGATAATGTACTTTAAAGTATGCAATACGTACAGCCATTAATACATAGGCAGCAGCATGGGCTTTAGGGAACATGTATTTGATTTTTTTACAAGAATCCAAATACCAATCAGGTACATTATTCTCTTTCATAATTTCTTCCCATTCTTCTTGCAATCCTTTACCTTTACGCACAGCTTCCATGATTTTGAAGGCTAATGACGGTTCAAGACCTGCATACATTAAGTAAACCATAATATCGTCACGACAACCGATAACACCAGATAAGTCGCAAGTACCTGAACGGACTAAATCTTGGGCATTGCCTAACCATACATCTGTACCATGAGACAGACCAGAAATTTGAACAAGTTCTGAGAATGTTGTCGGTTTTGTATCTTCAAGCATTTGTCTTACGAATCCAGTACCAAATTCCGGTACTCCGAACGTACCTGTTTTACACATAATTTCTTCTTCAGTAACTCCAAGAGACTCAGGTGTACTAAAGATACGCATTGTTTCTTTATCATCAACCGGCACAGTTTTCGGATCAATACCTGATAAATCTTGAAGCATACGAATCATTGTCGGATCATCGTGTCCTAGAATATCGAGTTTCAATACATTATCGTGAATGGAGTGGAAGTCAAAGTGCGTTGTCATCCAAGGTGATGATTGGTCATCAGCTGGATATTGAACAGGTGTGAAATCATAAATATCCATATAATCAGGTACTACGATAATACCGCCAGGGTGCTGACCTGTAGTACGTTTAACACCTGTACAGCCTTTCACTAAGCGGTCCACTTCAGCCCCGCGTTTATGAATACCTTGGTCGTTTAAATAACCTTTGACATAACCGAATGCTGTTTTTTCTGCAACCGTACCGATAGTACCAGCACGGAATACTTTGTCTTCACCGAATAATACTTTCGTATAGTTATGGGCTTCTGGTTGATATTCACCACTGAAGTTCAAATCAATATCAGGAACTTTATCTCCTTTGAATCCTAAGAAAGTTTCGAAAGGAATATCTTGTCCTTCTTTAATCATTTCAGCGCCGCATTCACATTTTTTATCTGGCAAGTCAAAACCTGAACCAACGGAACCATCATTGAAAAACTCGCTTTTCTTACATTTTGGACAAATATAATGCGGTGGAAGCGGGTTCACCTCGGTAATTTCTGTCATAGTCGCTACGAAACTAGAACCGACAGAACCACGAGAACCTACTAAGTAACCATCATTCAATGATTTTTTAACCAAACGTTGAGAAATCAAATAGATAACAGAGAAACCATTACCAATGATACTTTCAAGTTCTTTCTCTAAACGATCTATTACTATTTGCGGTAAATCATCTCCATACAATTTACGCGCATTATCATAGCTCATTTCACGAATTTCTTCATTCGCACCTTCCATACGCGGAGTATACAATTTGTCTTTAATTGGAACTACACGTTCAATACGGTCTGCCAGTGCTTGAGTATTTTCAACTACAATTTCATGCGCTTTTTCCTCACCTAAGAAATGGAACGCATCTAACATTTCATCAGTCGTACGGAAATGCGCTTCTGGTAATGTTGAACGATTAAGCGGGTTACCTGGTTGAGAGGCAATCAAGATTTTACGTGCAATCGAATCATGTTCATTTAAATAATGCACATTACCTGTTGCTACAATCGGCACATTGACCGCTTCTCCCGCTTTCAGCAATCGTTCATAAATTTCTTCCATTGTTTTATTATCACGAATCAATTCTCGGTCAATCAAATCTTGATATAACGCTGGTGGCTGCACTTCAATATAGTCATAATATTTCGCAATACGCTCTACTTGAGATTGATCTTTTTGCATTACAGCAGTAAAGACTTCACCTTCATCACAAGCAGTACCAATCAACAATCCTTCACGATACTCATCTAACAACGAACGCGGAATTCTTGGCGTACGATAATAATAAGTGACTAAAGATTCACTGACGATTTTAAATAAGTTTTTCAATCCTTCTTGGTTTTGAACCAAAATCGTAATATGACTTGGACGAGCGCGTTTATAAGCATCCTCATTAGATAATGACTGATTAATATCTTTGTGATTAGTTACTCCAAGTTCTTCTACTTGTTTCAACATTTTAATAAAGATATATGCAGTTGCTTCTGTATCATAAATGGCACGGTGATGTTGTGTCAGTTCTACGCCATATTTTTTAGCTAAGAAGTTCAAACCATGCTTACCAAATTCTGTATTAATCGTACGAGAAAGTTCTAAGGTATCGATAACACCATTTGTATAATTACCGAGACCGGCACGTTCGTATCCAGTATCAATAAAGCCCATATCGAACGAAGCATTGTGGGCTACAAAAATTGCATCTCCAACCCATTCCTTGAACTCAGTTAATACATCGTCAATTTCTGGTGCATCCACTAACATATCATCAGAAATATGCGTTAAGTTTTTGATTGTGTCAGATAAACGTTCATGCGGATTACTGAAACGTTCAAATTTATCAATAATCTCGCCATCATGTACTTTTACAGCGGCTAACTCAATAATTTTATCGTATTGGTTTGACAGTCCTGTTGTTTCCACGTCAAACACTACATACGTTGCATCTTTTAAAATACGGTCTGTCGGTTTATACGCAATCGGAACACCATCATCTACGAGCATTCCTTCCATACCATACAACATTTTAATGTCATTTTTTTCTGCAGCCGCAAAAGCATCAGGGAAGGCTTGTACAACATTATGATCTGTTACTGCTATTGCAGGATGTCCCCATTTAGCAGCTTGTGCTACATAATCACCGATATTGTTAATACCATCCATCTGGCTCATTGCAGTATGCAAGTGCAATTCAACACGTTTATCGTCCGCTTTATCTTGTTTTGGTGCTTTTTTGATTTCTTCAATGTCAGACATCATCATTACAAGATCACGTACAAATGTATCTTCTTCAATACGTCCTTGAGCACGTACCCATTTACCCACACTTAGCGCTTTGAAATGTTCTAAGTCATCTTTATTTTTACGTGTGAACATTTTAAGTACAAGCGAATCAGTGTAGTCTGTTACTTTTAATTCAACGATATGACGTCCACTTTTCAACTCTTTAATATTCATATCGAAAATAACGCCTTCAATAGCAACCTTGAATTCTTCTTCGATAATAGATTCGATTGGACGTACGTTATCAACTTGAATAGGTTTGCCGATTTGGCATTTTGCTACTGTACTTTCATTGTTATCTTGTTGTTTCGCCTTTTCAGCTTTCATTTTTTCTAATTTTTCAGTAGCTTCTTTTGCACTTTGTTGATCTTCTTCTTGAATGTAAGCTTCTAGAGAAGCAAGATCTGCATCTTGTCCATCATTATCTGTTTCAAATACAATCTTATTCACATCAAAGCCGCATTGGCGGTAAGCTTTAACTAAACTACCATTACATGCTTTATGGAAATAATCTCTTTCTACATCATTTGAAACCATTACTTTTAAAACGTCCCCTGACATAACCAAACGTTTTTGTTTCAACTGCCCTTTTACTTTTGGTGATAAACGCGTTTGATCTATACAATGGTTAAAATATTTCATCGCATGTTCATCTTGGTTCATAGTATTTTGAACTTTGAAATGCCAGTCGACTGTAGCAATGTCTTTGAATTCTTCAGTCAGTGCGTGAGTAAATAATAAGTAATCTTCGTGAGATAAAAAATGTGGCAAGGTGATTTGGAATAGCCATGTGCGTGCTTTTGACGACACATCAATACGAGTTAATTCACTTTTTTCTAATATTTCAGGTTCTAACTGATTCGCAATTTTAATCTGATCGGCCAGAACTTTAAATTTTTCTTGATTTGTCATTGCCAAGACAATTACCACCTTAACGATTTATTAAATAAAATTGTAGAACTGCAAAAAAAGAATTACAACTCAGTTGTTTGATAGAGGATGTCAGAGGAAACGTTGCAGTACTACATTTACGAAAAAACAGAACCACACTTCAAAACAGCGTGGTTACTTTTCTTACGTTCTTTTTTAGAAACATCTTATGTATTATACCAAATTTTTCCTCATTCTAAAAACAGTAAAACTGCAATATGTGATGTAATGTTGCTTCGAAAGCCTATCGGAGTCGAATTAATAAGAAAACCAAAAAATTCCGAAACCCTATTTAAAGAGCTTCGGAAAATGTTTTACTTAGATTTGTGTATATAAGTTATCAATATAAGAAGCTAAGTTTGAAACTTCAACTTCATCACTTTCACCATTATCACGGCGTTTGACTTCAACGATTCCTTCATCTGCACGTTTACCCACTACTACTCGAATTGGTAGACCAATTAAATCAGCATCATTGAATTTAACACCTGCGCGTTCTTTTCTATCATCATAAAGTACTTCATATGATTGTTGTAATTCAGCATAGAGTTGATCACCAAGTTCACGTTGATCATCTTTTTTAGGATTGATTGTAATCAAATGCAAGTCAAATGGTGTTACGGATTTTGGCCATATAATGCCATTGTCATCACTATTTTGTTCAACAATTGCACTCAATGTTCTTGATACACCGATACCATAACAACCCATAATTAATGGCTTAGCTTTACCTTGATTATCTAAGAAAGTCGCGTTCATCGCTTCAGAATATTTTGTACCTAATTTGAAGACTTGACCTACTTCAATACCTTCAGCAAATTTAGCTTCACCTGATCCGTCACTTAAAGGTTCTCCTTCTAAGATGAAACGGAAGTCGCCGAACGCTTCTACATTAAAGTCACGCTCAGGATTAGCATTGATATAATGATAACCGTCTTCGTTGGCACCAATCACTAAATTAGGTGCATCTTGAACAAAGTTATCAGCATATACTTTAATTCCTTTTTCTTGGACTGGACCGATTGATCCTGGTTTTGCGCCGATTAAGTTAATAATTTCATCTTGTGTCGCAAGCTCAATGTTATCTGTTTTGAAGTATGCTTTTAATTTCACATCATTGATTTCATGATGACCTCGTACTAATACAATAATAAATTCTCCATCTACTTTAAAAATCATAGATTTCGTAATTTGTTCTAAAGGACGATTTAAGTAATCAGCGACCTCTTGTGCAGTATGCGCATCAGGTGTTCCAACTTTTTCTAATTCTAATAGTGCTTCGTTATTTTCTTTAAGTTCAAAAGGTACTTCAGCTTTTTCGATGTTAGCTGCATAATCACTGTTCTCACTGTAAACAATTGTATCTTCACCAATTTCGCTTAAAGCCATGAATTCGTGAGTATGACTTCCGCCAATTGCACCAGAATCTGCAACAACTGGACGCGCATTTATACCGGCACGTTTAAAAATACGACTGTATGCATCATACATTTGGTTATACGTTTCATCCAATGATGCTTCATCAGCGTGGAATGAATACGCATCTTTCATAATGAATTCGCGGCCGCGTAATAAACCGAAACGAGGACGTTTTTCATCTCTGAATTTAGATTGAATTTGGAAAAGTGTTAATGGTAATTGTTTATATGATTTCACTTCGTCACGAACAAGAGAAGTTACTACTTCTTCATGTGTTGGGCCTAAAGCAAATTGACGACCGTTTCGATCTGTTAAACGCATTAATTCACTACCATAAGCTTCCCAACGACCTGACTCTTCCCACAACTCAGATGGTTGTAACGCAGGCATCAAAATTTCTACAGCATCGATACTTTCCATTTCTTCACGTACGATTGCTGTGATTTTATTCAATACACGTGTCGCAAGCGGCAAGTAGCTATAAACTCCGCTTGTACTTTGTTTAATTAAACCTGCTTTCAATAACAAACGATGACTTAATGCTTCAGCTTCAGCTGGTACTTCTCTCATCGTTGGTATAAATACTTTTGATTGTCTCATAAAACTATGATCCTCCGTTTCTTATAAGAAATAACGCTGTATGTCATTCCATGTTACTAATATCATAATGATAATGACAAAAATAGCACCTGCTCCGATAATATATGTTTCAGCTTTCTTATTCACTGGTTTTCTGAACACTGCTTCATATAAAACGAACAGTATACGTCCACCATCAAGTGCCGGAATCGGCAATAAGTTCATTAAACCTAAATTGACACTTAAAAGTGCTGTCCAACCTATCAAGTTAATGATACCAGTTTTTACCACAGTATCAACATTATGATATATACCCACCGGGCCATTCAACATGTCAAAGGAGAAATTGCCTGTAAAAATACTGCCGATCATTGCAACGATGGCTGTGAAAATTAATGTACCTGCTTTAACAAATTGTTGTACGCCTGCAGTTAAAGGTTCAATCAATGATGAATGTTCTGATTGAGGTTGATAGCCTAATTTATAAGAAATTTTAGGACTTACTTTAGTGCCTTCTTTCACTTTTTTAGGTGTTACTTCTACTGTTTTATTTTTACCATCTCTGTCATAAGTCAATTTCACAGGTTTATCTTTATTGCTGTCTAATGCTTTTTGAATATCATCGAATGTACTGATTTTGTGCGATCCGATTTGTTCAATTTTATCTCCTGCTTTTAACCCTGCTTCTTGTGCCGGATAATTGTCTGCAACTTGCTTAATAGAGTTAGTCGGTGTGCCTTGGTAATATGCAAGACCAATAAATATCACTAACGCTAAAATAAAGTTGAATAATGGACCAGCAAATAATGTTAAGAACTTTTGATACGGTTTTTTATGCATAAATTGACGGTTACGTGGCGCAATTTGGATTAAACTGCCGCCTTCAACAAAATATGCTTCTTTTGCGATATAAAAACGATGTCTTTCATCGTCGTAAGATGTAATACCTTCTACATACATTTTATCTTTGAAATCGGATTTTTTAATTTCAATAACTTCTGCTTGTTGGAATTTATGCTGATCATCTAAGATAATGTGAGTAATTTCATCTTTGTCATTCAATTTAATTTTGACTGACATACCAGGTTCAACTGGTACTTCATCAATACCATCACCAGCCATTCGCACATATCCGCCTACTGGTAATAATCTTATTGTATATAATGTTTCATTTTTTCTAAAACTGAATATCTTGGGTCCCATGCCGATAGCAAATTCAGGACACATAATTCCTGCGCGTTTTGCGAAAAACATGTGGCCGTACTCATGAACGGAAACTAAGACACCAAAAACGATAATAAACGCTAATATAGTAATTATCAAAATGGGCCACCTCTAATTAAGATTTCATTTCTCTGAAGTATCGACGGAGATAAGTGCATTTATCTCGCAAATACTTATGAGATATGTAAGTTGAAAATTTTCAACATAATATATTATATTAATGATATTTTGAGCCATGTACAAGTAATATGTTAAGCGCTGATACAGAAAAAGGCATGCCGATGTGCAAACGTCTTTCTATTTGTTCGCAATTCTCACATGCCTTACAATTATTAATTTTGCAGTAATAAAATGTTAAGTAATGGTAAAACAAACATGAAACTGTCAAAACGGTCAAGAATGCCGCCGTGTCCAGGTAAAATTTTACCAGAATCTTTCACACCAAAATGACGCTTAAATCCAGATTCAACCAAATCACCAAGTTGGCCAAACATACTTAAAATGATTGTAACTAGAAGCATTATCCAAATGTTGATATCGAAATCAACAAAGAATTGCATAATAAGCGGTACTAATAAACTGCAAAGTACACCGCCGATAAATCCTTCAATAGTTTTATTCGGGCTGATAACTGGCCATAATTTGTGTTTTCCGAAAGCACGCCCAAATAAGTATGCACCAGTATCTGTTGTCCAAACTACTAAGAAGGCAAATAAAATAAATGCTAACCCAGCTTCACGCGTTTCATATAAGTACATAAATCCAATACCGACATAAGCCACTGACATTAAACAAAAAGCTGCATCAATGAAACTGAAGCGGTTTTTAGACATGACAGTATAACTTAAAATTACAAAACTCATAATAATAAGCCCTTTTAATTGTACTGCAGCTACCCATGCTCCTAAATCATGAGGCAGCATAATGATAATCAAACCGAGTGCACTAATAATCCCTGGTATTGAAATAAAACGGATTTTATTCATATTCAATAATTCTTTTAGTGCGATGAGGGCCAAGATGTAAGAGAAATACATCAATAAAGGTCCGCCGATAATCAGTATGGGTAAAAAGATTAACAAAGCAATAATTGCCGTTACCGTTCTAACTCTCATAATATACTCCTATCTTCCTATAATAAACCACCGAAACGACGCTGTCTTTTCTGGTAAATTTTAATACAATTTTTAAGTTCTTCTTCATCAAAATCCGGCCAAAGTTTTTGGTCAAATATAAACTCGCTATATGAAATCTGCCAAATTAAAAAGTTGCTGATACGTTGTTCTCCTGATGTTCTAATTAACAATTCTGGATCAGGATATTGGCTTGTCATTAAGTAATTATTAATTGTTTCTTCAGTAATATCACTACTCTTCTGACCTCGCTCAATCATATCATCAAACATACGTCGAACGCTATCTGTAATTTCAGCACGTCCGCCATAATTAATAGCAAATATTAATTTCAAACCATCATTTTGTGCTGTTTTTTCCTTAGCATGATTGATTGCTTTCATTGTAGAAGCTGGTAAATCATCCGTAAAGCCAATTGTCTCTACTTTTACGTTTCTCTCTATCAATTCAGGAAGAAATGTTTTTAAGAAATTAACAGGCAAGTTCATTATATAGTTTACTTCTTGTTCAGGACGGGACCAATTTTCAGTTGAGAAGGCGTATAAAGTTAAATATTTTACACCGATATCATTTGCAGCTCTAGTAATTTTTTTAATTGTTTGCATACCTTCATAATGCCCTTTAATTCTCGGCATTTTACGTTTCTTCGCCCAACGGCCATTACCATCCATGATAATCGCTATATGTTCGGGTATATTATGTAAATCTAAATCTGAATATGTCCCATCAGCTTCAGATTGATTCTTATTTTTTAGCTTTTTAAACATGGTCTATCCTCCGAGCTCAATCTATCTCTGTTACATTATAATAGATTATTCATGCAATTATCTATCATTTTATCACACTCGTTAATAGCAATGAATAGAACAATTAAAAAACTGTACCAAAGTCTTAGTTGGTACAGTTTTGGTCACAATATTTTCAACTCATTTATTTCGCGCGAGATATTATACTGACATGATGTCTTTTTCTTTTTCTTCTAATACTTTATCTACTTCTTTGATAGATTCATCAGTAATTTTTTGAACATCATCAGTGCCAGTACGTAATTCATCTTCAGAAATAACGCCTTCTTTTTCATCTTTCTTCAAATCATCATTACTGTCGCGACGGATATTACGGATAGAAACTTTTGCATTTTCTCCCATTTTTTTAACGTCTTTAACTAATTCTTTACGACGTTCTTCAGTTAATGCAGGGACCATAATACGGATTACTTCGCCGTCACTAGATGGATTTACACCTAAGTTAGCTGCATTAATCGCACGTTCGATATCAGATAAAGAAGTTTTATCATATGGTGAAACTACTAATAAACGTGGTTCAGGAACATTGATGCTTGCTAATTGTTGAACTGGAGTTGGTGCTCCATAATAATCTACTTTTACACCAGCAAGCAAATTAGAATTTGCACGACCGGCATTAATAGTAGCTAGTTCGCGTGACAAACTTTCAATTGACTTTTTCATTCTTGATCTAGTTTCGCTTAAAATGTCGCTCATCTTATTACACCTCAAATTTATTTTGTAATTGTAGTACCGATTTTTTCGCCCTTAACAGCACGTTTAATATTTCCCTCTTCAGTAATAGAGAACACATTCAATGGAATGTTATTATCCATACAGAATGATGCTGCAGTAGAGTCCATGATTTGAAGACCATCTTGAAGCATTTGGATATATGTTAAGTGCTCATATTTTTCTGCGTTTTTATCAACTTTAGGGTCTGCTGAATAAACGCCATCTACATTATTTTTACCCATTAGAATTACATCAGCTTCAACTTCAGCAGCTCTTAGAGCAGCTGTTGTATCTGTTGAGAAGTAAGGGTTGCCGATACCAGCCGCGAAAATTACAACACGTTTTTTCTCTAAATGTCTGATTGCACGACGTCTGATATATGGTTCTGCAACTTGTTTCATTTCGATTGAAGTTAAAACACGTGTATCGCAATCTAATTGTTCTAAGCTGTCTTGGAGTGCTAGAGCATTCATAACTGTAGCTAACATACCCATATAGTCTGCAGTACCACGGTCCATACCAAGATCACTACCTGTTTTACCTCTCCAGATATTTCCGCCGCCAACAATTACTGCAATTTCACAATCTAATTCAACAACTTCAGCAATTTGTTTTGCAACACTTTTAATAATAATTGGATTAATACCAAATCCCTTTTCTCCTGCAAGGGCTTCTCCACTTAGTTTCAAGACAACGCGATTATATTTAGAAGTTTCAGCCATTTTCCTATCCTCTCTATCGTAAAAATATGTAAGTGATACAAGTAAAGAAGACACAGAAGGTATGTCCGATACAAATGTGTTCATTTATATAGATATACAAGGTGTCTTCTTTCTTGTTCAACAACTTAGTAAAATTATTTCATTTGTCCTTTTACTTCATCAGCAAAGTTTTCTTCACGTTTTTCCATACCTTCGCCTACTTCATAACGAACAAAGTCAGTTAATTTACCGCCTTTAGATTTTAAGAACTGTTCTACAGTTACGTCTGGATCTTTAACGAAGTTTTGGTCAACTGCGCAAATTTCTTGTAAATATTTGCGTAAACGGCCTTCAACCATTTTTTCAACGATTTTTTCTGGTTTACCTTCATTTAAAGCTTGTTGTTTTAAAACTTCTTTTTCGTGAGCAATTTCGTCTTGGCTTACTTGTTCAGAAGAAACATATTTAGGGTTGATAGCAGCGATGTGCATAGCAACATCTTTAGCAGCTTCTTCGTCAGTAGTACCTTCAACTACTGCTAACACACCAATACGTCCGCCCATGTGCAAGTAAGCACCAAAAGCATCATTGTCGCCTTTAGATCTGATTGCAAAACGACGCAAGCTTAATTTTTCTCCGATAGTTGAGATTGCTTTATTGATACGTTCTTTAACAGTTTCGCCTGAAGACATTTTAGTTTCCATTAAAGCATCAACAGATTCTGGTTTAGTTTCAAGAATATGTTTCGCAAGTTCTTTTACTAATTCTTGGAAACCTTCGTTACGCGCAACAAAGTCAGTTTCAGCATTGATTTCAACGATAACTGCATCGTTTCCGTCAACTTCAACATGAGTCATACCTTCAGCAGCAATACGATCTGCTTTTTTAGCAGCTTTTGCAATACCTTTTTCACGTAGGTAGTCGATTGCTTTTTCGATGTCACCATCAGTTGCTTCAAGCGCTTTTTTACAATCCATCATACCTGCGCCAGTTCTTTCGCGTAATTCTTTAACTAATTTAGCTGTAACTTGTGCCATTCATTTTTCCTCCATTTATATAACGTAATAATCATTTCAAATACAGTATATCAGTTCTTAATATGAATATAACTCTATTTGCCTTGCATTAAACTTACAATATCTGATTATTCATTTATTTTATTACAACTTCATACACAAAGTAATATTTGTGTTTTGAAGTTCATTTTTTATTAATATTCTTTTTAAAAAAAGGTGATAAGCTTTTAATATCTTATCACCCTTTTTGAATTATTCTTAGTTTGATTCAACAGAAGTTTCTTTAACTTCTTCTACTTCAACAACTTCATCTTCATTTAAGTCGATGTTTTGTTCAGCAGCTACTTCTTCATTTGAAACACCTTGTTGACCTTCTAAGACTGCATCTGCCATTTTACCAGTTAATAATTTAACGGCACGGATTGCATCGTCGTTTGCTGGAATAACGTAATCAATTTCATCTGGATCGCAGTTAGTATCAACGATACCTACGATTGGGATGCGTAATTTACGTGCTTCAGCAATAGCGTTGCGCTCTTTACGAGGATCAACTACGAATAATGCTTGAGGCATTGATTTCATATCACGAATACCGCCTAAGAATTTGATTAAACGGTCGTATTCTTTTTTGATTTCAACTACTTCTTTTTTAGGTAATACTTCGAATAAACCGTCTTCTTCCATTTTTTCAATTTCAGAAATACGTTTTACACGTTTAGAGATTGTTTTATAGTTAGTCAAGATTCCGCCTAACCATCTTTGGTTAACGTAGAATTGACCAGCACGTTCTGCTTCATTTTTAATAGATTCTTGTGCTTGTTTTTTAGTACCTACGAATAAGACTTTACCGCCGTCTTCAGATACTTGTTTAAGGAAGTTGTACGCTTCGTCAACTTTTTTCACTGTTTTTTGTAAGTCGATGATATAGATACCATTTCTTTCAGTGAAAATATATTTTTTCATTTTTGGGTTCCAACGGCGTGTTTGGTGACCGAAGTGAACACCTGCTTCTAGCAATTGTTTCATTGAAATTACTGCCATGATTAAAATCCTCCAATTTGGTTATTTTCCTCCACAAAAAGCTCGTATAAAAACGACGAAATTAACATCGCACCCTTTATACTTTAGCTTTTCATGTGCGTTATCGGCTCTTTAGCCGTCATTAAATATAACATATTTCATTTTATAAAGCAATAATGAAAACTAAGTGTTACAAAATAAATGATTAGTTAGATTTTTCCAATTCATCTAAGAATTGTTCTTTTTTAACTTTAATGAAAGTACCTTTCATTCCTAATGAACGAGATTCAATTACACCAGCACTTTCTAATTTACGTAATGCGTTTACAATAACTGAACGTGTGATGCCTACGCGATCAGCAACTTTAGATGCAATTAATAAGCCTTCTTTTCCGCCAAGTTCTTCGAAAATATGCTCAATAGCTTCTCTTTCCGAGTATGATAATGAGTTGATAGCCATGTTGATAGCTGCTTTATCACGAGCTTCTTGTTCAACTTCGCTATGTTTTTCACGTAAAATTTCCATACCTAAAACTGTGGCTGCATATTCACCTAATACTAAATCATTGTCAGTGAAATCATCAGATACACGTCCTAATACAAGTGTACCTAATCTTTCTCCGCCGCCTAGTACTGGGAAAATAGTAGTTTTGCTGTCGATGAATGTGTCTCTGTTTTCAGGAGGAAAAACAGATAAGTCATCATCGATACCAATATTAGAAACTGTTTGTTTAACGTCCATTAATTTATCAGTATATTCGCTTGGAATATGACGATCTTCTAGCATTTGGTTGATACGGCTGCTTTTTAACAATTCGTTTAAGCTATGACCTAAAATTTTACCTCTACGTGATACGATAAACACGTTTGTAACAGTAACCTCACTAATTTTGCGCGCAACATCTTTAAAGTCTACTGCAATACCTTTATGTTTTTGCAACAGTGTATTTAATTCTCTTGTTTTTGAAAGTAAACTCATTTTTCTTCTCCTTTTATATTTATAATTATAAGTTATAAGATAAATGCACTTAAATCTTTATTAGTTGAAATAGATTTCAATTTATCATCTACATACTGAGCAGTAATATCAACTACTGCGTTCGGCATGCCAGGCGCTTCATATGATAGATCTTCAAGCATTTTTTCTAAAATCGTATGCAAGCGTCTTGCACCGATGTTATCTGTATCTTGGTTAACTTGATAAGCAATTTCTGCTAATCGAGTAATTGCTTCATCTGTAAAGTTCACAGTAACTTCTTCAGTTTGCAACAACGCTTCATATTGTTTAATTAATGATAATTTCGGTTCTTTAAGAATATTCACAAAATCATCAACTGATAAACTATCTAATTCTACTCTGATTGGGAAACGTCCTTGCAATTCTGGAATTAAGTCGCTCGGTTTTGACACATGGAATGCACCTGCTCCGATAAACAACATATGTTCAGTATTGACACTGCCATATTTTGTTTGCACAACACTACCTTCAACAATTGGCAAGATATCTCTTTGCACACCTTGTCTTGAAACATCTTGTCCGCCGCCTTGGTTGTTGCTTGCTACTTTATCTATTTCGTCAATAAAGATAATTCCCATTTGTTCAGCTAATTCTAATGCTTCTTGATTGGCTGTTTCATGATCGATTAATTCATCAGCATATTCGTCAGCTAAGATTTTACGCGCTGTTTTAACAGGTACTTCACGTTCTACTTTTTTCTTAGGCATTAATTGATTCATCATATCTTGAACTTGCTGATTTTGATTCGTACCGAGCATTCCCAAAGCACCAGGGTCTTGTTCTACTTTGATACGTACTTTTTCTTCTTCTAATTGACCATTTTGAAGTTGACGTCTAATTTCTGAACGTTTTGTTTTAATATCTTCAGTTGGTGGTTCTTCATCTTCTTCATCATTATTTCCGAAGTTCGGCATCATACCGCCAAAAAGAGATTCAAACGGATTACCTGCATTTTGATTTGCTTTCTTTTTCAAACTCGGTACAAGTAATTTAACTAATTTTTCATTAGCTTTTTTAACCGCTTCATCTTTCACTTTATCTTTTCTGTCTTCTTTTACAAGTCTTACTGCAACGTCTACTAAATCACGTACCATACTTTCAACGTCTCTTCCAACATAACCCACTTCAGTGAATTTTGTTGCTTCCACCTTAATAAAAGGTGCACCGACAATTTTAGCCATTCTGCGAGCTATTTCAGTTTTACCTACACCAGTAGGACCGATCATTAATATATTCTTTGGAACAATTTCTTGTTTCATTTCTTCATCTAACTGACTGCGACGATATCTGTTTCTCAAAGCAATGGCTACTTTTTTCTTTGCATCATTTTGTCCGACAATGTATTCATTCAACTGAGATACAATATCTTTAGGGGTAAGCTTGATAGCACTAGCATCCATCCGTCGATCAACCTCCAATATTTCAAATTTACTCATTTCCATATTTCAGGAAAAATATTGTTGTTTATATTCCAAAAAGAATACTTATAATTCTTCGACAATAATGTTGTCATTTGTGAAGACACAAATTTCTGAAGCGACTTTTAAACTTGCATATGCAATATCTTTTGCTGACATTTCTGTATGACGTTTCAATGCACGTCCGGCACTTAAAGCGTAGTTGCCGCCAGAACCGATTGCAATTAAATCATCATCTGGTGAAATTACTTCACCTGTACCGCTGACAACAAGAATAGAGTTTTTATCCATTACAATTAACATCGCTTCAAGCTGGCGTAATTGTTTGTCACCTCTCCACTCTTGAGCAAGTTCTACTGCTGCACGTTCTAAATTACCGCTGAATTCTTGCAACTTAGTTTCGAATTTTTCGAAAAGTGTAAATGCATCTGCCACACTTCCAGCAAACCCAGCTAATACTTTACCGTTATATAATCTACGAACTTTACGCGCTGTCTGCTTCATAATCACTTGTTGGCCAAGAGTTACCTGACCATCGCCTGCCATTGCAGCATGGCCATTTTGTCTAACAGCAAATATTGTTGTCGCATGAATAGAGTTATTCATTATTATTTCTCCTTTTTAGCTCGAGGATGTGCATTTAAATAAACTTTACGCAGTTGCTGGTTTGAAACATGCGTATATCGACCAGTGGTTGATAAATTGACGTGACCGAGAAGAGATTGGACTGTTCGCAAATCAGCGCCTTCATTCAACATATGTGTTGCAAATGTATGACGCAATTTATGAGGATGTATATCTGTTACTCCTGCTGTCCGCTTCACTATGTCATTCAAAACATATCTCACACCTCGTTCAGTAATTGGACGGCCATTCATATTTACTAATAAATAGTCATGACTTACATTCTGAATAGGCGGAAATAGTTCAAGATAACGTTCAATACTCTCTCTGCACATATTTCCAAATGGTATAAATCGTTCCTTATTACCTTTACCCAGCACTTTAACACCAGGTGAATTTAAATCTAGATCCTCTAACTTGATGTTCACTAATTCTGAAACCCGAATGCCAGTTCCGTACAACAATTCTAAAATCACACGGTCACGCAAACCTTTATGACCGTCTGCTTCTACAGTTTCAAATAAAGCGCTCATTTCTTCTTCGTAGAAAAAATGAGGCAGATATTGTTCTTTCTTGGGATGTACAAGTTGAACAAAAGGATTAACAACTGTATCGTCTTGTGTCATCCAAAACTCATAGAAAGAACGTAACGTAGAAATTTTACGGGAAACTGTAGTTCTTTTCAAGCCTTTTGAATATAAAAATGACAAATAATTTCTTGCGTCTTTATATTCAAAAGATTTTAATTTTAAATGCTCGTGTTCTAAAAATGCATTAAATTGAACTAAATCATCGTGGTAAGACTTTAAAGTATGCTTAGAAAAAAATCGTTCTACTTTTAACATGTATAAAAAAGACTCTTGGATTTTATTCAATAAAAACCCCTCCATCATTTGCATTGTAGCATATGGACAGAGGGAGCTGCAGTGATTTAAGTCTCGAAATCGCAAACGTTTTCTAAACACAAATCTTATTTTATCAAAATATTCATAATTTATCACAAAGTTTGCTTAAAATTCTCTAAATACGTCAATGCGCGATTGGCTTGCTGCTCATAACGTTCTTTTTTATCTTTAATTCTTTTTTCTAATGATGGCACTAAACCAAAATTCGCATTCATAGGTTGGAAGTTCTTATTATTATTCGCATGAGAGATATAATATGCCATACTGCCAATCATTGTTTCACGAGGAAAAACGACTTCAGCTTTATCTTGTAACTTATGAGCCACATTAATACCGGCAACTAACCCGCTTGCTGCACTTTCAACATAACCTTCTACACCTGTCATTTGACCTGCAAAGTATAAATGATCATTTCCTTTAAGTTGGTAAGTCTCTGACAATACATCAGGAGAATTAATAAATGTATTACGGTGCATCACACCATAACGTACAATATCTACATTTTCCAAACCAGGAATTAATCGGATGACTTCTTTTTGTGCACCCCATTTTAAATGTGTCTGGAATCCGACAATATTGTAAAGTGTACCTGCTGCATCATCTTGGCGTAATTGAACAACCGCAAAAGGACGTTTGCCTGTTTTTGGATCTTCGAGTCCGACTGGTTTCATAGGTCCGAATAATAATGTTTTGCGTCCGCGTTCTGCCATTACTTCAAACGGCATACAACCTTCGAAATACTTTTCTTTTCGAATTCATTAACGGGTGCTGCTTCAGCTTCTAAAACTGCATCATAAAAGCGGTCGAATTCTTCTTCAGTCATCGGGCAGTTTAAATACGCTGCTTCGCCTTTATCATAACGAGATTTTAAATATACTTTGTCCATATCAATGGATTCTTTTTCAATAATAGGCGCTGCTGCATCGTAGAAATACAGTTGATCTTCACCCGTAATTTCTACAATTTCTTTTGCTAATCCTTCAGTTGTCAATGGACCTGTAGCAATGATGGTATAACCTTCAGGAATAGATTCGATTTCTTCATTGATAACATTTACATTAGGATGTGATTTCAATGTATCTGTAATATAACCGGCAAAATCATGACGGTCTACAGCTAGCGCTCCGCCTGCTGGTACACGTGCAGCATCTGCTGCTTTAATAACCAATGAGTCTAAACGGCGCATTTCTTCTTTTAACACACCCACTGCATTTGTAAGCGAATTACCGCGTAATGAATTAGAACATACAAGTTCTGCAAATTTATCCGTATGATGTGCAGGTGTTTGTTTAACAGGACGCATTTCAATCAAATTGACTTTGATACCGCGCTGTGCAAGCTGATAAGCTGCTTCAGATCCTGCCAATCCAGCTCCAACTACATTAACTACTGTCTCTGCCATAAATAAATCCTCCTCATTCAGATGAAAAGAGGCAGGACGTCAGCAGTATCGACTTTTGTGTCCAACCTCTTGCATCTTAACATTCTATTTTTGAACTTCTTCTTTATAATCACAATTTGAACAAATAACTTGGCTTGATCGACCTTTTTTACGTTCAACAAGATAATGATCACATTTCGGACAGCTTCTGCCGACTGGTTTATCCCATGAGATAAAGTCACATTCTGGATAATTTGAACAGCCATAGAAAACTCTTCCTTTTTTAGATTTACGTTCTACAACTTGACCATCATCACATTTAGGACATTTTACTCCGATTTCCTTCACGATTGCTTTTGTATTTCGACAATCAGGAAAATTAGAACAAGCCATAAATTTACCGTAACGGCCCATTTTGATAACCATAGGTGAACCGCATTCTTCACAATCTTCACCTGCAGGTTCATCTTTAATTTCAATTTTTTCCATTTCTTGTTCTGCACGTTCAACATCTTTTTCAAAACCGCCATAGAAATTGCCGACAACTTCTCTCCATTTAATGTCACCTTCTGCGATTTTGTCTAATAATGTTTCCATATTGACTGTAAAGTCAACATCGATAATTTCTGGGAAGTATTCTTTAACTTGTTCATGTACGATTTCACCTAGTTCAGTAGGTACAAATCTTTTACTTTCCATTTTGACATAATTACGTTTTTGAATTGTATCTAATGTCGGTGCATAAGTTGAAGGTCGGCCGATTTTCAATTCTTCTAATGTTTTAACTAAACGTGCTTCAGTGAATCTTGGTGGTGGTTGTGTGAAGTGTTGAGTAGGTTCAATATCTGTTGCGGTTACTTTTTCACCTTCGGCAATTACCGGCAACTTACTGTTTTTCTCTTCTTCTTCATCCTTAGATTCTACATATAACGTCATAAAGCCTTTAAATTTAATCGTTTGTCCATTAGCTCGGAATTTAACATCATTTTGTTCAATATCCATTGCTACAGTATCTAAAACTGCAGGTGCCATTTGGCTTGCAACAAAACGATCCCAAATCAATTTATATAAACGATATTGATCTCTAGTTAAGAATTCTTTCATTTCAGCTGGTGTACGTAAAGTTTTAGTTGGACGGATAGCTTCATGGGCATCTTGATCCCCTTGCTTTCCAGCAGCTGCTTTACGTTGAGATATATAATCTTTTCCATATTTTTCAGTAATGAATTCTTTTGTTTCAGCTTTTGCTCCAGCTGAAATACGTGTTGAGTCTGTACGCATATAGGTAATCA
This sequence comes from Staphylococcus condimenti, assembly GCF_001618885.1. Lineage (NCBI taxonomy): Bacteria > Bacillati > Bacillota > Bacilli > Caryophanales > Staphylococcaceae > Staphylococcus > Staphylococcus condimenti. The sequence continues at coordinate 603,237 of NZ_CP015114.1, forward strand.
AACCAACAGTACCTTGTTTCTTCAAATCAATACCTTCATATAGTTGTTGTGCAATCATCATTGTTTTTCTAGCTTTAAAGTTCAATTTTCTTGAAGCTTCTTGTTGCAATGTAGATGTTGTAAATGGATTAGCTGGATAACGTTTCTTTTCTTTTTTAGTCACTTTAGTGACTTCAAATTCGTTGCCATCTAATTGATCTGTAATGAATTTAACATCATCTTTATTGTTTAATTTATATGGTTTGTTTTTATAATGTAAGAATTTGGCACTGAACGTTGATTTTTTATATCTGAAATTACCTTCTATTTTCCAGTATTCTTCTGGTTTGAAGTTTCTGATTTCATTTTCACGATCAATGATAAGACGTAAAGCAACTGATTGAACACGACCAGCAGAAAGACCTTTTTTAACTTTCTTCCATAGAACTGGAGAAATGTTATATCCCACAAGTCTGTCTACAATACGGCGTGCTTGCTGTGCATCTACCAAGTTCAATTCTATTCCTCTTGGTGTTTTAAAACTTTCTTTTATTGCATCCTTTGTAATTTCATTAAATACTACACGGTTCTTTGCATTTTCATCTAAATCTAATATATTCGCCAAGTGCCATGCAATCGCTTCTCCTTCACGGTCGGGGTCACTTGCTAAAAAGATTTTCTTTGCTTTTTTAGCATGTCTTTTTAATTCTTTAACGACCGGTCCTTTGCCGCGAATGGTAATATATTTGGGTTCAAAATCATCTTCAACATCAACGCCCATTTGGCTTCTTGGCAAATCTCTGACATGCCCCATTGATGCGATAACTTTATATCGTTTCCCTAAATATTTTTCAATTGTTTTAGCTTTTGCAGGCGACTCAACTATGACTAAATTATCAGCCAAAGTGATTCCCCCTTGCATCGATTAATTATCATCCTTGTTACAAAGGTAAATGATAAACGGTTTATTTTACATTTGTCAATATTTTAATTTAAAACCAATTGATTTTAATGTTACTTTTTTGTCAGAAAAAGACCTTTTAAACCTAAAACAAATCGTTCATCATCGTCACTTTTTTGTATTATTCTCAATTTGTTATAAAACCCTTCAACATTTCATTCATAATTTTAAATAAACAAAACAGATTGCTTTTTTAGTAATACTTCATTAGCTTTTATTGATAAAAGCTCTTATTTAAAAAAACAAAGGTGGATGCTTACCTATATTCAGCTGGCATAATAAGTTTATTTATTCTTCAATTGTCAAAGTATTGTCGTTTTTTTAAAAGCTAATATAAATTTGAAGCTTCGGTCAGATATTTTAAGCATTACCTTGAATAGATCATGATTTTTCTCTTCATATTAAAATGGTTGAAATAAAACCATCGATGTTTATGTATCTTTTTACGAAATTCCGCTTTAAATTGAGTGTCGAGTTTCTACTATTATATACATATAGCCAAAACCCTTTATAACCTATAAGAATACTCGACTTAAACAATAAAAAAGCACAGATTTGCACTATTCAGTACAAACCTATGCTTTATTGTTAATAATAATGTGATTTAAAAATTAAGAATCTTTCTTAACTGTTAATAATTCTTCATAGATACCAGCTTCTTTAGCCGCTTCAATTAAAGTTGAACCGATTTCAGAAGGCGTATCTGCTGTTTTCACACCGTTTTCATTAAGTGTTTTGATTTTTTCTTTTGCAGTACCTTTACCGCCAGAAATAATCGCACCAGCGTGTCCCATACGTTTACCTGGAGGAGCTGTTTGACCTCCGATAAATCCAACTACTGGTTTAGTCATATTTTTATTAATCCATTCAGCCGCTTCTTCTTCAGCAGTACCGCCGATTTCACCAATCATGACAACTGCTTTAGTTTCTGGATCTTTGTTGAACGCATCTAATACATCGATGAAGTTAGTACCATTGACAGGGTCACCGCCGATACCAACAGCTGATGATTGACCGATGCCTTCTTCAGTTAATTGATGTACTGCTTCATAAGTTAAAGTACCAGAACGAGATACTACGCCCACATGGCCTCTTTTATGGATATAACCAGGCATAATTCCGATTTTACAGTCGTCAGGAGAAATAACACCTGGGCAGTTAGGTCCGATTAAACGAGTGTTTTTATCTTCTAAATAACGAACAACTTTAACCATATCTAAAACAGGAATGTGCTCAGTAATACAGATTGCTAAATCTAAATCAGCATCTGCACATTCTAAAATTGCATCTGCAGCAAATGGTGCTGGAACATAAATTACTGAAACATTTGCACCAGTTTCTTCTTTCGCTTCTTCTACTGTATTAAATACAGGTACACCTTCTACAACTTGTCCACCTTTACCAGGCGTTACACCTGCAACGATTTGAGTACCATACTCAAGCATTTGTTTTGTATGGAAAAGGGCTGTAGACCCAGTGATACCTTGCACGATTACTTTTGTATTCTTATCTACATATACGCTCATCTTAGTCTCTCATCCTTTCCTTAGACTTCTTTGACAAGTTTTACAATTTTTTGAGCACCTTCAGCCATTGTCGCTGCTGGCTCAATTGCTAAACCTGAATCTTTTAAGATTTGTTTACCGAGTTCAACATTAGTACCTTCAAGACGTACAACTAAAGGTAATGTTAAGTCGACTTCTTTAACTGCTGCTACGATACCTTCAGCGATAATATCACAACGCATGATACCACCGAAGATGTTTACAAAGATACCTTTAACATTGTCATCACCTAAGATGATTTTGAATGCTTCAGTAACTTTTTCTTTCGTAGCGCCGCCCCCTACGTCTAAGAAGTTTGCAGGATTTCCGCCAAAATGATTGATTGTATCCATAGTTGCCATAGCTAAACCAGCACCATTAACCATACAGCCAATGTCGCCTTCTAAAGCAATGTAAGATAAATCATATTTAGAAGCTTCGATTTCTTTTGGATCTTCTTCTTCTAAATCACGTAATTCTAGAATATCTTTGTGTCTGAATAAAGCGTTATCGTCGAAGTTGATTTTAGCATCTAATGCTAAAACATCGCCTTCACCAGTTAATACTAATGGGTTAATTTCAACGATTGAGCAATCTTCTTCAATAAACACATTGTATAAAGCCATTAAGAATTTAGCGGCTTTATTAATTGATTCTTTTGGAATATTGATATTGAAAGCAATACGACGCGCTTGGAATGGCGCTAAACCAATTACAGGGTCGATTGTTTCTTTGAAGATTTTTTCTGGTGTTTTTGCTGCTACTTCTTCAATTTCAGTACCGCCTTCTTCAGATGCCATCAAAGTAACACGATCTGTTGCACGGTCAATAACGAAGCCAACATAATATTCTTTTTTAATATCTGCGCCTTCTTCGATGTATAAACGTTTAACTTCTTTACCTTCAGGGCCAGTTTGGTGAGTTACAAGCTGTTTCCCTAGTAATTCATTAGCATAAGTTTCCACTTCAGATAATGACTTAGCGATTTTAACGCCGCCAGCTTTACCTCTACCCCCAGCGTGGATTTGTGCTTTAACAACATAAACATCAGTGTCTAATTCTTTAGCTTTTTCTACTGCTTCTTCAGCAGTGAATGCTACACGTCCTTCTGGAACGGGAACGCCCATTGAACGAAAGATTTCTTTTCCTTGATACTCGTGGATATTCATTCTCCATCCTCCTGTTTCTTAGGTTAAGTACATTGTTAATTATAGAAAATGTAAGCGCTATTGTAAACTGAAAGAGGCTCTTTTGTCAATTTTGTTAATATTTCAATAGAAGTACCAAAGCCAGCCTCATAAGAGTTTGTTACTATTTGAAACAGTTTCCATAATTGATAATAAATTACACAAAGTTGCACAACATTTTTATCTTAAATGTCTAATTTTTCTTGAACAATAGATTTAATCGGTTCAAAAGATTTTCTATGTTCCGGAATGATTCCGTAATGTTTTATTCCTTCTAAATGTGCTTTAGTACCATAACCCACATTATGTTCAAAATCATAACCCGGATATTGTTCGGCTAATTTTCGCATAAAAGCATCTCGATTTTCTTTAGCTAAAATACTTGCTGCTGCAATTGAAACACTTTTAGCATCGCCTTTAATAATTGAAGTTTGCGCTGTATCTAATGGTAATTCCATCGCATCAATCAATAAATGCGTAGGCGTAACAGATAGATTTTCAATAGCACGCATCATCGCAACTTGTGTGGCTTGGTAAATATTCAAATCATCAATTTCTTCAGGTGTTGCAACTCCATACGCATAGGCAGTTGTCCCTTTTATTAAAGCTTCAGCTAATTTTTGACGATTAACAGCGCTCACTTTTTTAGAATCATCTAGTCCGTAGTAAGCATGACCAGCATTTAAAACGACAGCACAAGCAACAACAGGACCTGCAAGCGGTCCACGCCCTACTTCATCAATACCGCATATTACAGCTTCAGGATTTTCGCTTAATATATCTTCTTCGTATTGCATCATTTCTTTATAATGTGTGACAAGTGCTGCTTCTTTTTCTAACTGTTTTCGGCGACTGGCAATGGCTTGTTGTACACCTTTACGCTCATCCTCATTCCATTCTGATGCATCTAGGGTTTTTAAATCCTGTATTTCTTTTAATAACGCTTTTACTTCCTTAATAGAATGTGTCATTATTTAACTTCGTCTGCCATTTCTTTATAAATATCAAAACTATGTGTACCTAATTTTCCATTACGAATGTCATTAATAATCAATTCAATAACCGCTTCATAATCCACTTCATTTCCGCGTTGCAAAGCACCTCGTCTGCGACCAATTGCATCAAACCATTCCATGTTCTCTGCATCAGCATCAACATCTACATTAAAATTCTTCTGCAATGCTTCGACATCATGTTCTTTGAAGAAGTCTAAACCATAAATAGCAACATCATCTAAATGGACGATACTATCTTTGATTGCACCTGTTAGGCTTAATTTTTTACCCACAGTCTGATCTTCAAATTTCGGCCAAAGAATTCCCGGTGTATCTAATAACTGTAATGATTTACCTACTTTAATCCATTGCTGTTGTTTTGTAACACCCGGTGTATTACCTGTTTTCGCAATTGCTTTATTTGCTAACTTATTAATTAAAGTTGATTTGCCGACATTAGGAATCCCTACTATCATGGCCCGGATTGCGCGCAGTTTTAATCCTTTGGCTTTGTCACGTTCAAATTTTTCTTTTGTCGCTTCAATTGCTGCTTGCTCCACTTGTTTAAGGCCTTTGCCGTGCTTAGCATCTACTGCAACAGGATAATAACCTTTACTTCTGAAATAATCTTCCCATTTGGAGATTTCACTTAAATTCGCCATATCTTTTTTATTTAAAATAACCACACGCGGCTTATTTTGAATCACTTCATCAATCATTGGATTACGAGAACTATAAGGAATGCGTGCATCTACTAATTCAAATACCACATCCACTTTCTTTAATTGTTCCGACACTTCACGTTTGGCTTTTGCCATGTGTCCTGGATACCATTGTATAACCATCATTCATCACCTTTCAGTATTACTTTATTGATCCTTTCAGATTCTCTTAATTATACTATATTTCTTTTTTGTTGAAAAAATTAATAAATCCGCATAAACACCTTAAGAGATGTATGCGGAAAGTTTTCACTTAGTTATTTATTTCTTCAATTAATCCTGGCAATTCTTCAATGCTGTAAATAATATAATCTGCACCATTAGCTTCAAATTTTTCTTTCACTTTCGTACCGATTTCTACTCTTTTGTCTTCAGAAAGTTTTCGCCAATCCTCTTCATTATATCCAGCAATCGAACTCCCTTTTATTACGCCCACCGTAATGACACCTGAGTTAACACCTTCTTGTATATCAGACACCGTGTCTCCGACTTTTAAAACATGTTTAACACTTTGAAGTTCTAAATCTTCCATATTCTTAAATATCATATACGGATAAGGTCTCCCGAATCCTCCAACCATATCAGCAGTTACGACATTATCTGGTTGATAACCTTGTAACGCTGCATTAGGTTTTACGACTTCCATCATTTCTTTTGTATAGCCCGTTGTAGAACCTACTTTAATGCCTTTAGCTTTCAGCCAATTTGCCGTATCCACAGCACCTTGAATAGGTGTGGTAAAGTTTTCTAATGTTTTCATCAACTGGTCTTCAAACTTCTCATAAAGTTGATCAATATCCGTTTCAGTTGCTTTCTCACCATATTTTTCTTCCCAAAGCGATTGAATTCTCGGCATTTCTAACATGGCTTGAATATGATCTCGTTTCAGCATACCCATAGGCTCTCTCGCCTCTTGAATCGTTACATCTAACCCTGCATCTTTAAAAATATCAATGAAAACATGAACAGGCGCAAAACAACCAAAATCAATCATCGTACCTGCCCAATCAAAAATGACACCTTCTATTTTATTTAACATGAAATCAATCCCTTTCTAGAAGTGTATTTAGGTTCTTTTTCTATTTTTTTACTCTTTTACCCTTAGTCGCTCTATTAAACGAAAGAAACCTTATAATACAAAAACATATAAATCATATTAACCAAATTTTAAATAAATGATATGCTTTGCGGCTAAAGATATACCTATAGACTAATAGATCAACTAAAAATACAGTCTAATTTAAAAAGGTGTGCTCAAAATTGAAAGCACACCTTTTATCATTTATTTATTATTTTTCAATTGGTACCCATACTTGCGCTACATAATCATCAGCTTGTGTATTTCCATGCGGATATAATTCTATGCCTGGCGCGTCACGGTGTTTATAGCCTAAGTCAGACAAAAAGTTAGGATTATAAAGTTGTTCTGTTGTTTTCTGCAAAGCATAAGGTACTGGACCTACTGCATCTGCAACAATATAATCCCCTTCAGGCAAAGTGTAAGGATGTAGATCAACTACTGACTTTTTATCAGATGTTACCGCAATCAAATAATTCATCCCACTTTCTGTAGGTATGACTACACCTAAAAAACCTTGTAATTTATCATTACTTAGCGCTTTTAATTCTTCTGGTTTATCTGAATTATTGAATGCTTCCCACGCTTTTGGCAAACCTTGTTGTGCATCTTGCATTGTGGCATATTTACTTAATACACCTATATATGCTTAATTTCGTATTCCATATTAATCGCCTCTCATTGTACTTGATTGTAATATTATAAATTACCCTAATTGCTTAATACTTTAACTTTTTTAATAGAAAAAAAGTAAAGCTGAAGATTTTTTCTAGAAATCCTCAGCTTTACTTTCAACTCGTTCTTAATTTAAGAAGGCTTTAATTTATCCCTCTTTAAAATTAACGATTTCATCAATAATATATTCAGCTGCAATTAGTCCTCGAGTTTTTGCCCATAACTCACGATTTACAATGTGAATACGATTATTTTTCTTCGCATTAATTGTATTATACACTTCTGATTGACGTAATTTTTCTAATGCTGGTTCATCTTCTTTATCTACCATTAAAATCAATCGTTCTGGGTTCAACTCTAATAATTGTTCATCTGTTACTTTAAGATAAGGTCCATTTTTATACTCTGGATATTTGTTAGAGTCTGCTTGTGTGATCGCAGCTTTAAATCCTAGACGTTTTAAAAACTGTCCTACAAAACTGTTAGAATCATGTCCAACAATAAAATCATCAGTAACCACTGCGGCTAAAGTTGATAAATTAGTATCGATTGTGACCTTTTCATCGATTTGATTAATTTTTTGTTGGAAAATCGCTACATAACGTTTCGCTAATTGTTCTTTAGAAACTGCTTTGCCAATCGTTTCAAAGATTTTCAAACTTTCTTTGTAATTACCTTCAAAACTTTCTAATAGAATTGTAGGCGCTATTTTTTGTAAATCTCTATAAATTTCATGATGACGTTGACCATCAGCAATAATTAATTGAGGCTCTGCATCTTTGATTCTTTCTAAGTCTGGGTTACTTCTATGCCCTACTGAGATATAGTCCCCCACTTTATCTCTCATTGCTTCAAATAGATTTTCTTTGCTGCCGTCATCGGCAATCGCAGCTGGTTTAATGCCCAATGCGAGTAAATCATCAACAAATGAAAACTCCAGAGCTGCCACTCTGTCTACATTGTCTGCAATTTTTGTAATACCAGCCTCATTTTTTACTTCAACCATCTTATTAATTACCTCCTTAAAATCCCTCTATAATAGTATACCCATTGAAACTTTAATCATTCCTGATTAAAGATATTCAAAATACTCCGACGATTGGGTCGTTAGACCATATATATATTAACACTTTTTTAATAATCAAATGATACATTTGAGATGAAAATTTGTTAATACTTAATTTAAAATGGGTATATTGAATTATCAAATATTGCATATAGAAATATACATACATATAAATTAATTTCAGGAGCGACTTTAGATGAAATCATCCTTAAGTAATAAACTTATACGTTTCCTAAAAATTACTGGAGTAAGTATTGTACTCATGTTAATTTTCTTTCTTCCCGCGTTTAATGCTGTATTTAGACACCATTTTGTTTATAGCGGAGAAGGAGACGGCTTCAGACAAATGATGCCATTTCAAATGTATTTGTATAATCATATTACAAATCTTTCCAGCTTTTATGATGTTTCATTTGGGCTGGGCGGCGATTATATGAAAGATTTAGCTTATTACTATTCTACTTCGCCACTCACATATATTAATTTCTTTTTTGTTTGGATTGCAGAACACGCGTTAAATATGAATCCGCATACGATTGAATTTTGGCCAGGTAATCAACTATTCTTTTCAATTTTTAAAGCCTGTCTTACTTTTATCGCTGCCTATTATCTAATGCGCTATTATCCTTTGAAAAGATATACTGCTATCATCGCTAGTATGCTTTACGCAGCTTCTAATGTAATGTTCTATTTTAATTTCACTTGGTCTTTTTATGGTGATGTTTTAATTTATTTTCCAATCACCTTGCTTGGAGTAGAAAAATTATTTCGAGAGCGAAAAGCTGGTACGCTTATTTTCGGTCTAGCACTTACACTAATGTCTAATTTCTACTTCAGCTATTATGAAGCAATAATCATTAGTGCGTATTTCATCTACAGAACTATCTTCACATACAAAAAAGATATTATGACACGATGGCAAAAAATTTATATAACAATTACTTCGTTAGTAATTAGTTTACTTATAAGTATATGGGGTTTCACAAGCGGTGTTACTTCTTTCTTACAAAACGATCGCAAACAAAATCCGATTGTTTATCCTTTTTTTGTAGATTTATTTGATACACAAAAACAAACATTTTTATCTGGATTTCATATCGTTTTATCATTATTAGTCATCATTGCATTATTGCAATTTAAATTATACAAGTATTATTATTTCCGTTTATTTGCGATTATGACTTGGGTTTTCTTAATTGGTTCTTTCACGAATGGCTTTGACAGCTTTTTCAACGGAATGTCAATTCCGCAAAGACGCTGGGTTTATATCTTGGCATTAAGTGCTGCTATTATCACCGCCTTAATGATTCAACATTTATCTGAACTATCAATAACATCTTTACTGACTGCAAGCATTCCGGCAATTTGTATTTTTCTTTATTCTTATCATTTTGCATTGGGTAAATGGCATTGGTGGATGAGCACAGTACTTATTTTTATTGTAGTTTTGGCAATCGTTATTTTATTAAAAGGACGTCAGAATCTTTGGCTGAAAATTTTATTAGTAGGTTTGTTTATCCTTCAACAACTTTGGTTGTCTTGGGATTATAACAACAACATATTATTTCAATATCAAACAGACCAAAAACAAGTGACTAAATATGACTATTTCAGCCATCCTTTAAATAAAAAAATAAAAGAGATACAAAAGAAAAACAACAATGATTTAATGCGTATAGATTATATGAGTATATTCGGTTTAAATTCCCCCTTAATATACGGATATAATGGTATATCACTTTACTCTAGTATTTTTGATGGCAATATACTGAAATATTATGATAAAACAATGCAGATTAACATGCCTGTCGATAAAAATAGCACATATCGCTTATTCAATAATCGTGCAAATGTGATGGCATTATGGAATGTTACTGATCGTTTTAAAATGGGATCTGATATGAATATGCCATATGGCTTTAAATTTCAAGATAAAGTTAAAGATGGTAAGGATGGCAATTTCTTACATTCATCTAACCAAATTGATTATCCAAGCGCTCATATCACTACCAAAACATATAATATGAAAAATCTTAAGTCACCTTTAGATCGAGAACAAGCAATGTTGCAAGGTGTTGTTTGGGATGGCGATAAAAAAGGCAATTCTAAATTTAAAAACAATCCCAACTTGCTTAATGACGCATCAACTCATTTATATCATGCTAAACAACTTGATAAGAATCATATCAAAGTCACAAAAAATCGGGGTGGCTTGACATTACAACTACCACCATCTATTGCCAATAAATATAAAGATATGTATGTAGAAATGGATGTTGAACGGTTATCACCATCCGGTGAACATTATGTTAAAGTGAATGAATACCAACAAAAGCGTAATAGACTAGATTATAAATATAGACGCTTTGTAAGTCCTGTCACGATGAGAGTTAAAGCCTCTCCTGAACTTAAAATTCAACTCGCAAAAGGAAAGTATCGACTTTCCGTAAAAGGAATATATGGAGAGGACTATCAAACACTTAAGCAAGCAGCACATGAAGTAACTCCAGTAAAAGTTAAAAAAGTAAACAGTGGGCTAGATATTACTAAACCAAAATCTGCACATGGTTATTTAGTGCTGCCAACAGCCTATCGTAATGGGTTATATGCAGAAATAAATGGTAAGAAATACGACGTTAAGAAAGCAAATGGAATTATGAGCGTTGTTCCTGTTAAAAGTGGTCAAACACATATTGCAGTAAAATATGAACAACCATTTTTCAAAACACTTTTGGTCATTACTTTAATTGGTATTATTACCGCTATAATCTGGTGTCGGTGGTTAAATAGAAAACATCTTAAAAATTAATTGTTTTAAATAAATCGATGGAGATACAAACATTCTCTCCATCGATTTTTTATTCGTTTTTACTGCTTTTATAATTTTGTGTTGTAATATGAGCAGAATCCCATTAATAAAAATATTTTTTAAAATTTTTCAAAATTCTATATACAAACGCCCACCTTCTCATTATAATATGCTTATCAATCTAAATTTTCATTTTAATTAAATGAAGACAGATTGTTTAAAAAGTTGAGTCATACCATTATTCTTATTTGATATCATGAACTTCAAAAAACCTTCATCATATCTTACTACTTAAAACCATTTCAATCAGATAGTAATACCATCACTTATCAACTTCCATATCAATTACCTTTTCACATGAACATATCGTTAAGACAACTAGAAACGAGGTATTTTTTTGAACAAATCAAATCATTTTAAATCAAAATCAGATTTACTTAATTTAATAAAGCAACTAGACCACAAGAAGTCATTGCATATATCTGAAAACTTATCTTTTAAAGAATTATTTCAACAATTCATCGGACTATTAAATGAACACGAAAAAAGGATTATTGAACAAACTCTATTAACAAACCTTCCTTTTGTACTTATTGAACGACCTCTATTCCAACAACTTACTCATTTACATGAAACTGACTATTTCATTCCTCTTGGTAAGAATCGTTATTTCATCTCTCCTTATTTTTTAAATAACTATAATCATTTTATCTTGAATGATAAATTTCAAAGAATTCCTGATTTAAATAACAATATTTATAAAAACATTGGTTATTATGCATTAGCTGAAACACATCGCAGAAAATATGAAACTGTCACTTTAGCCGATTGTTTAAATCATAATTTTAGTGACAAAGAGCTATTTTTTATTACAAAAATATTGAAAATTGAAACCTCTAAACAAATAAGCAGGAAAGAAAACTGCCGACTTATTGCACACGAATTTTTAAAAGATTTTTATATACTTGAGAAACTTTTTGAAATGATTCCATCTATCAAAATTTTATTTTGTCTTATGGTACTTGAAGATAGAAACAGCTATTTAGGTGCTACAGAAGAGAATCAATCTCTCGCAACATTTATGATTTTCAAAAATTCAATGTACGAAATTTTATACCTCCCAAAAGATGCCTTTCTACACCTCAAAAATTATTTCAATTCAAAAAGCATCAATCCAGCAACTATATTAGAAAGTTCAATCCACAATTATTCAGCGGAATTTATGTCTGCTGAAGAAGAAACCAAGCTTCTAAAAGCTTTGATTTGTGATGAATTGAGAGAAAGTGATGAAGATAAATTAATAGAGGCATTATGTAATGATCATTTATATTATGATTTATTTAATTGTAAGGATGATAGTGAGGATCAAAAGTTTCAATTTTATGATGCTTTACTTCAGTTGTATGGATTTGTTCCTTTAAAAATTGTGAAATTATTGCATAATAAATATTTTGATGAAACAAAATCAATCTTTGAAATTAAGAAAGAAATCAAATTTTTCTTTAAAGATATTGAGTATGAAACATTAGATGAAGGCTATTTTGTTAAACCCATCTTACAAGATGCATATTCTATGTTAAGTGAAATTTACCATGATGTTCCATATTATCTGCCTGAATCATTAAATGAACTGATTGTTTATAATTCAAAATCTTCGTATATTAATCAATTGGAAATTCAAGACAGTATCAACTTTTTAAAAAAACACCTTCATATCCCTCATGAATTGGAGAAAAACCCAACACCTCTCATAAAATTACTAATTATTGAAGAATTGATTATTCCATGTATAAAAACATTACCTTTTGAAAATGATATACAAGACACCATTAAAGATTGGAAAATTCAAGGCTTGTTTAAAAATACTTCACTTCAAAACCTTAATAAGCATGCTTTAAATCTTTATCGCAATTTACGATTATGGACTCTGAGAGGACATACTATTTCAGAATATGAGCACATGCGACAAACAAATCCAAATCCTGAGAAGCCTACAAAAATCATAGAGATAGATTCTTTTAAAAAATAAACTGTTACTAAATTCAATTTAAAATACAAAGAGATGGGACATTATTGTTCTGAAACCCCGAAAAATAGAGCCACGTCAATCGACGCGGCTCTTTTATTTGCAGGTATTTAATTATTTTTCAGTACTGTCTTTATCTTCATTTTTTCTTTTTCTGTAGAACATCATTAATCCACCGACAGCAATCATTAATGAAGCGTATATTGGATTTATAGGTGTTAAGTTTTCGCCTGTTTCAGGTAATACTTTTTCTTTATTATTTTTTGCTTTATGATTTGCTTCTTTTGTTAATGTTTGATTTTGTTTCACATTAGATTTAACTGTTGAATTGCTATCAGAGTTTTCAACATTTGATGTTAATTTCGATTCTGCATCATTTTCAACAGTCGGAACAGCAGTTGTTTCTTTCACTTCTAAGCTATTAATTGCATCTTCGATTATTTGAAGTGCATTTTGAATTTCTTCAATCGTTAACTCATCTGAATTTTTAACAAGTAATTCACCATTTTTCACAGCTTTTTCTAATGATTCAACAGATTGTTGTGTGTATTCAGAAGTTGGAATTATCTTCACTTTATCAATTGCTTTTTGCAATTCTGCTAATTTATCTTTTGAATCTTCAGTAGTTGTTTGTATCTCTTCTACTGGCTTAGTTGTTGGTTTATCAACAATTGTTTGGTCGACTCTGTCCTCATCAACTATTGGATACTCATTGTTTGGTTGGACGATTTCCTCATTAACAAATTCTTCTTTAGTTTTACCTGTATCTAACTCTTCTTCTTTCACTTTTGCTGCTTCAAGTGCATCTTTAACATCTTGTGCATTTTTAGTAGCAATCGCACTATTTAATGCTGCCACTGCTTCATTCACTTTAGTTTGGGATATATTCGGATCTGCTGCTGTTTCAATAGCATTTGACAATGCATCCAACACTGCCGCATCTTCTTTATCTCCCGGATCATAGTAATTGATATTTTCCGCTTTTTCGATTGATTTATCTAATTCTGTTTTATCAACTTTATTTTCTTGTTTTGCTTTCTCTGCAGCTTCTTTGGCGTCTTGTTCTGCTTTAGCATTAAGTGCTTTATCTAATTCAGATTTCGCTTTATCAACATCTATTTGCAAAGCATCAGCAGCTGCTTCTACTTCTTTAGCATTTGATAATGCATCCAATACTGTCGCGTCTTCTTTATCTCCTGGATCATAGTAGTTGATATTTTCCGCTTTTTCGATTGATTTATCTAATTCTGTTTTATCAACTTTATTTTCTTGTTTCACTTTCTCTGCAGCTTCTTTGGCGTCTTGTTCTGCTTTTAGATTGAGTGCTTTATTTAAATCATCAGCAGCTTTTTTCACTTGTTCAGGTGTGGCATTTAAATCACCTTCAACTTCTTGTCCTGCTTTTAATGCATCATCTACTGCTTTGTCTTCAGGATCATTCATATCTAGATTATCGAATGCTACAGCAACATCAAGCGCTTTTTCAAGTTCTGTTTTATCTGCTTTTGTTTGCAATGCATCTTTGGCATCATTGATTGCTTTGGCTGCCTGCTTCAACTCTAATGGTGTTTTATTTATGTCTGCTTTTGCTGTTTCTCCTGCTTTCACAGCGTTATCTAAAGAAGTTACCGTATTTGGTGTGTAATCTGCTTTATTGACTGTTTTTGCTGTTTCAAGTGCTTTATTCAATTCGTCTAATGCATCTTGCTTTGCTTCAGCATCTTTTGCGTCTTGTTCTTGTTTAACATTAACTACATTATTTAATGCATCTTTTGCTGCATCTACTGTATTTTGATCCGCATTCGGGTCAGCTTGTACTTTCTTCGCTTCATCTAATGCTTCTTGAACGCCTTTATCTTCTGCTTTTATAATTGCTTCATTTAATTTTGTTTTATCTGCTTTTGTTTGCAATGCATTTTGCGCATCTTTAACTAGTTGCGTTGTTTTTTTGATTTCATCTGCAGTTTTGTCATTCGGTGCATCTACGATGGCTTGACCATCTTGAACTGCATCTGCTAGTGTTTCCACACTATTAGGCGTGTAATTTTCTTTATTGACAGCATTTGCTTTTTCTAATTCTGCATTCAATTCATTTAAAGCATCTTGTTTTTCTTTATCTGCATCATCTTTTGCGTCTTGTTTTGCTTTAGCATCAAGTGCTTTATTCAAACTTTCAGCAGCTTTTTTCACTTGTTCAGGCGTGGCATTCAAATCACCTTCTATTTCTTGTCCTGCTTTCAATGCATCATCTACTGCTTTGTCTTCAGGGTCATTTAAATCTAAGTTATCGAATCCTACAGCAGTATCAAGCGCTTTTTCAAGTTCTGTTTTATCTGCTTTTGCTTTTAATGCATCCTTAGCATCATTGATAGCTTTGGCTGCCTGCTTCAACTCTTCCGGCGTTTTATTTATGTCTGCTTTTGCTGTTTCTCCTGCTTTCACCGCATCATCTAAAGGCGTTACTGTATTTGGTGTGTAATCCGTTTTATTGACTGCTTTAGCTGCCTCAAGCGCTTTTTCTAATTCATCTAATGCAGCTTGCTTCTCTTTATTAGCAGCATCTTTGGCATCTTGTTCTTTCTTAGCATTGAGCGCATCGTTTAATGTGTTCTTAGCTTCATCTACTGTATTCTGCTCTGAATTCGGATCAGCCAGCACTTCTTTGGCTTTATCTAACGCATTTTGTACTGCCTTATCTTCTGTATCTGCGGGTTCTAAATTATTTAAGGCTTCAGCTGTTTTAATAGCTTGGTCAAGCGCAACTTTATTTGCTTTTTCTTTTAATGCATCTTTAGCATCATTGATTGCTTTGGCTGCCTGTTTCAACTCTTCCGGTGTTTTATTTGCATCTGCTTTGGCTGTTTCTCCTGCTTTTACCGCATCATCTAAAGGCGTTACTGTATTTGGTGTGTAATCTGTTTTATTGACTGTATTAGCGGCTTCAAGTGCTTTATTCAATTCATCTAATGCGTCTTGTTTGGCTTTTGCTTCAGCATCTTTCGTATCTTGTTCTTTCTTAGCATTGAGTGCATTGTTTAAATCATCAGTAACTTGTTTCACTTGTTCAGGTGTAGCGTTCAAATCGCCCTCTACTTCTTGTCCTGCTTTCAATGCATCATCTACCGCTTTGTCTTCAGGATCATTTATATCTAGATTATCTAATCCTACTGCAGTATCAAGTGCTTTTTCAAGTTCTGTTTTATCTGCTTTTTCTTTTAATCCATCAATGAATTGATTAATTTCCTTTGTTTTTGCAATTGTTTCTGGCACACTTGCAGATGATGGATCATCTAAAATACTTTGTCCTTCAACAGCTGCTACTTTTAAAGGTGCAAAACTATCAGGAGTATATGCTGGCTCATCTGCAGCATTTGCTTTATTTACAGCTGCTCTCAAAGCTTCAATAGCATCAGCTGCAATTTTATTATTGATTTCATCTTCAAGATTCCATGTTGCTTCTTTAATTGCTTGCGGTTTTGCATCAGGGTCATTCTGAACAGCAATTGCAGCGTCTAGTGTATTTTTCAGTATTTGATCTGTAGCTGAATCATTCAATGGTTCTAAAGCCTTTGCTGCTTCAATTTGCTTCGTTAATTCTGATTTATCAGGCGCAAGTTGATTAATTGCATCCTGGATAAGTTTTGTGGCAGCTTTTAATTGTTCTGGTGTAGCAGCATTATCTGCTGCTAGTTGCTTCCCAGCTTCTTTTGCTGTTTCTAATGGTTTAACAGATTCTGGAGTGAATTCAGCTTGTTCTATATTTTGTGCTGTATCAACCGCTTTATTCAACTCATCAAGTGCTGCTTGTTTATCCTTGGCAGCAGCATCTAGTGCATCTTGTTTGGCTTTTGCATCAAGTGCATCATTTAAATCTTTAGCTGCTTTTTCTACTTCTGCAGTTGTAGCATTTAAATCGCCCTCTACATCTTGACCTGCTTTCAATGCATTATCAACCGCTTTATCTTCAGGATCGTTTTTATCTAAGTTATCAAACATAACTGCTTTATCAAGTGCTTCTTCAAGTTCTGTTTTATCAGGTTTACGTTCTAATTGATTGATTCCATCATTGATTTCTTTTACCGCTTCTTTAATTTCTTGAACACTGTATTTCGCACGTTCTACTGGGTCATTAGATGTTGAAGATACAACTAATGTATTATATTTATCCACTATATCTTTAAGGTTTTGTGCAGTTTTTGGAGTATAGTATTCTGCTTTTTCTAATTTTGAACCTCTCTCTGCAACTGCAATTAATTCTTCCACAACATCTTGTCTTAATTTTTCTTGAATAGCTGTGTTCAATTTATTCTTACTATCATCAGCTGCTTGTTGACCCGCATTCAAATCATTATCTACATTTTTTGCTTCTGCTAATGCATCAATTAAGTTTTGATCTATTTGCTTATTTGGATCTAAGTTTGTAATGCTTTGTCCATCAGTTATTGCTTTTTCTAATTCACTTTTATCAGTTGGTACTGCACGAACTGCAAATTTAGGACTTTCGTCTTCTTTTCTGGGTAAAGTTGCTTGAGGTTTATATAAATCTTTTTCAGCAGTTTCACGATTAAGTAATAATTTAACTACTTCAGTTTTAATTTCTTCACTCGTTAATCCATCTGTATCAATGACAGCCAACGCTTGATCAATTTCTGAACTTTTAAGTTGATCACTTAATTCTGTTTTAACTTTTTCTACCTTTTGTTCAGTAGATAAAATTTCTGCAGAATTATCTATACCTTCATAAAGCTTCGAGTTACTTTCTGTTCCTAATACATGTGGATTATTGGTTTCAGATTCAACTGTATCTGCTGTAGGTTGTTGGTTTGTATCGATTCCATTTTGTTGCTCACTATTTGGTTTTACATTTGATTCTTTTTGTTTTTCAGTTGATACAAATGCATTTTTATTTTCTTGTTTAGTAGAAGTGGTAGGTGTTGACGTTTCTGTAATTTCTTTGTTTAATTCCAAACCATTTTCTGATTTAACATCATTTATGTTATTTTCAAGTGTGCTATTTTCATTTTCCTTTGTTAATTGAGGCGGCGTTTCTTGTGTAGTTTCATTTTCGGGTTGTGGCAAAGTTTGTGCTTTTGTTGAATCATTTGCAACTTCAGCTACTGCTTTCTCACTTGTTTCTTCTGCTGCTTGAGCATCATTCTGACCTAAGAACAAAAGTGTTCCTAATAAAATTGAAGCTGTTCCGACAGTAAATTTTCTTATAGAATACTTGTTCTTTAAATTAGGTAAAAAATCCAGCTTTTTCATTCGATGTCCCCCAAGATAGGTAATTTTGATATCTATTAATATTATAATATTACCTAGCGAAATTGTATATGATACATCTCTTATATACATTTAATCATTTTATATAAATTACTGAAAATTGTTACCTATTTTTATATGTAATATGCACCTGAAATATGTTTGAGATACAAAATTGTAGCTTTTAAAACTATTCATATTTGCAACTCATGCTTTTGGGATCCATGAATGGGTATCAGTACCATTAAGGAATGTGAAGTTAAGTTTTCACTACTAGAACACTACTTATAGAAAAATTGAGCTATTGTTACTATAGATTAATCTTTTAGATCGCTGCTTTGTTTTTGATACTCGTATCTGCTTTATCTTTCATGCCTAGCTATTTTCGAAATAAAAAAAGACTGCCCCATCATTGGGACAGCCTGCTCTTCTCGCATGTCTATTTGTCTAAAATTAACGAATTTCTTTAATTCTAGCAGCTTTACCACGTAAGTTACGTAAGTAGTAAAGTTTAGCACGTCTAACTTTACCGCGACGTTTAACTTCGATTTTTTCAATTTTAGGAGTGTGTAATGGGAATGTACGTTCCACACCAACACCTGAAGAAATCTTACGTACAGTGAAAGTTTCTGAAATTCCGCCACCGTGGCGTTTAATTACAACACCTTCAAATACTTGGATACGTTCACGAGTACCTTCAACGATACGTACGTGTACACGTACAGTGTCACCTGGACGGAATGTAGGTAAGTCTGTGCGTAATTGTGATTTAGTTATTGCTTCGATTAATTTGTGATTACTCATTATTTATTCTCTCCTCTAACCTATGTTCTTGCCTTGACAACAAAATAGCAGCGGATCATAGTGATTTTCGTGCTTAGCACACTTCAACTATATTAGCATACTGCTATTTTGTTTTCAATTGCTTTTTGTAGTTTTCTAGTATTTTTTCATCTTCTGAAGTTAACGGATATTTCGCTAACAAGTCCGGTCTTTTTACAAAAGTGCGGATCAATTTCTGCTCATGTCGCCATGCATCAATCTTTGCATGATTTCCTGATAATAGTACATCAGGAACATTCATACCTTCAAATTCTCGTGGTCTCGTATATTGCGGAAACTCTAATAAGCCATCAGAAAAAGAATCATCTTGGTGAGATTGTTCATTACCGAGTACACCTGGAATCAAACGAACAATCGCATCTGTCATTGTCATCGCTGGTAATTCTCCGCCTGTTAAAACATAATCACCAATCGATATTTCATCTGTTACCAAATGTTCTCTAATACGTTCATCATAACCTTCATAATGACCGCAAATAAATACAATATGCTCTGCAGTACTTAAATCCTGTGCAATCTCTTGTGAAAACGGCTTCCCTTGAGGACACATCAAAATAACGCGTGTGTCTTCGCTTGTTTCAAGATCTTTCATCGCATTAAAGACTGGTTCTGGTTTTAAAACCATTCCTTGACCTCCGCCAAAAGGATAATCATCTACTTGATTATGCTTGTTAATTGAATAATCCCGGAAGTTAACTGTGTTGACTTGAATAATTTCTTTATCTTGAGCCCGCTTTAAAATAGAATGATTCAAAACACCATCAAACATTTCTGGAAATAGTGTTAAATAATCAATTTTCATTTTAATCTAACATTCCTTCCAATGGTGTAATTTGAATGCGTCGTCCTTCAACATCAACCTCTTTAACAACATCTGCAATATATGGAATCATATATTCTTTGTCTCCTTGAACAACCCATACATCATTCGCACCAGTTTCAAATATTTCCTTTACACGGCCGATAGGTGTATCACCTTCGAAGACAGTACAGCCGATAATATCTGAATAATAAAATTCGTGTTCATCTAACTCGATGTCCGCATGATCACGTTCTTGTGTCAACACATCACCTTTAAAGTGTTCGATATCATTGATATTATGGATACCTTCAAATGTCAGCATATGAAATCCTTTGTGCATACGATAAGAAGCAACTGTTAATTCAGTTTCTTTACCATCATGCTTAACTGTTAAGTTCTCACCAGGTTGAAAACGTACATCTGTAAAATCAGAATTAGATTTTACACGCACTTCACCTTTAATACCATGCGTATTCACAATTTTACCGACTTCAACTTTCATATTTTTCTGCCTCCATTACGGTCTCTGATTGAATAAAAACTTTAATGCCTAATAACAAACCCTGAAACAACTATATTGTCTCAGGGTTATATATCTTAAGCAAATTATTACTTAGAATGACGTTGTTCTTCGAAAGTTTTCAAAATACCTTCTCTTGATAAGATATTGTGAACTGTATCAGTTGGTTTCGCACCGTCTTTCAACCATTTAAGTGCTAATTCTTCGTCGATTGTTACTTTGTTTTCACCAGAGTTATCTACTGGATTGTAAGTACCGATTTGTTCGATAATACGACCATCACGTGGTGAACGTGCGTCTGCTACTACGATACGGTAGAATGGATTTCTTTTTGAACCTAAACGTGTTAAACGAATTTTAACTGCCATGTTTAATTCTCTCCTTTAAATCTTTGTTTTCTTTTCTACAAGGAATAATAATAACAGTTAGCCGGAAGTTTGTAAAGAGTTTTTTCTTTACCATTTAAAATTCATTCAATTCTGAAGTATTTCCTCTGATTTTACTCTATTTATATTTTCATTAGTGTATTTATTTAAATTGAAATTAACGTCAAAACTTATCAACATCTTAATTTTCCAGCGATTTTACACTGCAATTCTATATATATTCTAAACGTAAAATCAATTTATATCTTTTGGCAGTGATTTTATATAGTGGATTTCACTCACATACTTACCTTTGTGTATGATATCTACATATTCTCGTTCTGGATCAAAACCATTGAATGTTAATTTATAGGATAGCTTCTCACCAGATTTATCGTAAGCTGTTACATTTTCATAATATTGAGTCCCTTTTTCCACCTTTGCATACGCATGTTCCGTTTCTAAAAAAGGATTAAATCTATCAACAAATTCATTCCTAACAAAAATAAAGATGATTGCTACACATACGACTGTCATTATAACGGCAATTAATGTTTTTTCATTTTGTTTAGCTCCTTCATGATGATTAATTCTAGTTGTTTTACCAATACTTACGCAAAATGGGAATAGCATGCATATTATTAATAAGTCACAATATGTAAAATGGAATAATACACTGATTTAAAATAAATTCTTAAGAATTTTCCTGCTCAATATCATTAGTTTTCTGGTACAAATTAAGCAAGTTTTTATTTGACTTTCTTTTATTATGTCATAAACCCCTTTAAAAATACAGAATTTTCTGATATTTATACTGACAATTAAAAAAGCCAGAGCTTCATACTCTGACTTTCCAATATTAAAACGGTAAATTCATACCTTTTAACATATTTTCCATCTGACTGCGTTTGCCTTTTTTGCCTTTACCGCCGCCAGAGAATTGTTTCATCATTTTCTTCATATCATTAAATTGTTTCATTAAACGATTCACTTCTTGTAATGAACGTCCAGAACCTTTAGCAATACGCTTTTTACGAGATACATTTAGAATATCTGGATTATTACGTTCAGCTAAAGTCATTGATTGGATAATTGCTTTGATATGATCGATTTGTTTATCGCTCATATTCAGCTTATCCATTCCTTTCATTTTGTTCATACCAGGAATCATCTTCATAATTTCATCCAATGGTCCTAAGTTTTTCACTTGGTCCAATTGTTCTAAGAAATCATCTAATGTAAGTGAAGATGTACGCATTTTTTTCTCTAAATCTTTAGCTTTAGATTCATCGACATCTTGTTGTGCTTTTTCAATTAAGCTGAGTACATCACCCATGCCTAAGATACGAGAAGCCATACGTTCTGGATGGAACACTTCTAATCCATCCATTTTTTCACTCATACCTACAAATTTGATAGGTTTTTCAGTTACAGAGCGGATAGATAATGCAGCACCACCACGTGTATCACCATCAAGTTTAGTTAGTGTTACACCTGTTACATCTAATTGATCATCAAATGATTGTGCTACATTTACTGCATCTTGACCTGTCATAGCATCGACAACCAACATGATTTCGTTAGGTTTTGAAATTTCTTTAACCTCAGTTAATTCACTCATCAATGCTTCGTCAATATGCAGACGACCAGCGGTATCAATGATAACGAAGTCTAAATGTTCTTCTTTTGCATATTTCAATGCATTTTCTACAATTTGTTGCGGCTTAACTTGGTCACCTTCACTATAAACAGGAAGATTCAATTGTTTACCCACTGTTTCCAATTGGTCGATTGCGGCTGGACGATAGATATCAGCTGCAACAAGCAATGGTTTTTTATTATATTTTTTTCTCATTAAAAGTGCGAGTTTACCTGCAGTCGTTGTTTTACCTGCACCTTGCAAACCAACCATCATGACAACTGTAGGTGGTTTATTTGCCATATTAATAGTGGAATTTTCGCCACCCATTAATTGTGTTAATTCATCTTGGACAATTTTGATAACCTGTTGGCCAGGTGTCAAAGATTGCATTACATCTGAACCTAAAGCACGTTCAGAAACCGTTTTGATAAATGATTTTACGACCTTAAAGTTAACGTCGGCTTCTAACAATGCAAGACGCACTTCACGCATCATTGCTTTAATATCCGCTTCAGTCACTTTACCTTTACCTCGGATTTTTTGCATGGTCGCTTGTAAACGATCGGACAATCCTTCAAATGCCATACCAAGTGACCTCCTTATTATTCTAATTCTTCTAGTTCTTCAATATATCGTTTCAACGCATCCGGGTCTTCA
Organism: Staphylococcus condimenti; assembly: GCF_001618885.1. NCBI lineage: Bacteria > Bacillati > Bacillota > Bacilli > Caryophanales > Staphylococcaceae > Staphylococcus > Staphylococcus condimenti. Next base: position 626,370 of record NZ_CP015114.1, read on the forward strand.
ATAGATGCTTTCATTTGATTATAAATTTCACGGCGCTGCTCAAATTTTGAATACAGCTCTAATTTAGTTTCATAATCTTCTACTAAATCACCAGTTCTTCTTATGTTATCATATACTGCTTGTCGACTCACATCAAATGTATCAGCGATTTCACTCAATGAGTAATCTTGCAGATAGAATAGTTCTAAATAGTTACGTTGTTTTTTCGTTAACAATGATTGATAAAAATCAAACAAATAATTCATGCGTAACGTTTTAACTAAATCATTTTTGCTCATGAGATGATGCCTCGCCGTCTTCTGCACGTTCAACTGGTTCACCATGTTCTTCTTTGTATTCATCGACAGTTTCTTCAATCATGTCAGCAAATAAGCCGTAAACATAGCTTTCTGGGTTGAATGGTTGCAAGTCGTCGAGTTTTTCACCAAGACCAACGTATTTCACTGGAATATGCAATTCATTTCTAATCGCTAAGACGATACCACCTTTAGCAGTTCCATCTAATTTAGTTAAGACAATACCAGTCACATTAGTAACCTCTTTAAAACTGCGCGCTTGAGATAAAGCGTTTTGTCCAGTTGTGGCATCTAAGCAAAGCAATACTTCGTGCGGCGCATCGGGTACTGCTCGTCCGATAACGCGTTTCATTTTTTCTAACTCATTCATTAAATTTGCTTTGTTTTGCAAACGTCCAGCAGTATCGCAAATTAAAATATCTACATCTTTATTTTTAGCTGCATTAATCGCATCATACATAACAGCTGCAGGGTCTGAACCTTCGCTTTGGCTGACAACATCAACACCCACACGTTCGCCCCAAACTTTCAATTGATTAATAGCGCCTGCACGGAAAGTATCTCCAGCAGCAAGCATTACTTTTTTACCTTCTGCTTTATAACGGTGTGCTAATTTACCGATTGTTGTTGTTTTGCCGACACCATTTACGCCTACCATTAAAATGACATTTAAACGGCCATCTTCAAGGTTCATCACTTCAGAGTGATCATCATCTTGTTCATAGATTTCAACAATTTTTTCAACAATGACTTCTTTCAGATCAGAAGTTTCTTTAATATTGCGGCGTTGTGCTTCTGTGCGTAATTCATCTACTAGTTCCATTACTGTATTGAAACCTACGTCCGCTGTAATCAGCATTTCTTCCAAAGCTTCAAAGAAATCTTCATCAACTGTACGATAACGTGCAATCAGGTTATTCAATTGTTCTTGGAAATTTTCACGAGATTTTTCTAAACCTTGTTTGAATTTCGCACCTAGTTTTTGAGATTCAATTTCTTCAAATTCTTCAATCGAAATCAAACCGTCATCAAAATCAAAATCATCTTTCGGTTCTTCTTTTTTCTCTTCTTTAGGGTGGGCTTCTGGCAATGTAGATTTAGGCTCAGGTTTTGAATCTTCTTTTGAGGATTCGGAATCTTGATTTTCATCTTGGTCTAAATCTTTAAGTTCTTTTTCTTCATCGGATGATTTTCCAGAGAATTTGTCCTTTAATCGTTTAAAAAAGCTCATTCTTTTTCCTCCTTCAATACTTCATCTATCGTATTTAAGTTCACACTCACAAGTTTTGAAACACCTGATTCTTGCATGGTAATACCATATAATCGGTCAGCCGCTTCCATCGTTCCTTTTCTGTGTGTAATCACAATAAATTGTGTCTTCTCAGATAATTGCTTCAAATAATTTGCATAACGAATCACATTAGCTTCATCTAGTGCTGCTTCTACTTCATCTAGTATAACAAATGGTGCTGAACGTACTTTTAATAATGCAAATAATAATGCAATTGCACTTAATGCACGCTCACCGCCGCTTAATAATGAAAGGTGCTGCAGCTTCTTACCTGGCGGCTGTACAATAATATCTACACCAGCTGTCAGATAATCATCATCAGTTAAACGCAATTCTGCTTGTCCGCCGCCAAAAAGCGATTTGAATACTTCTGTAAAATAGCCTTGTACAGCATGGAAAGTTGTTTTAAAACGATCAATCACCGCTTCATCCATTTCCTTAATGATTTGTTCTAAAGTCGCTTTTGCTTCGCGCAAGTCAGTACGTTGTTCATCTAAGAATGTATAACGTTCATTAACTTCTTCAAATTGCTGAATCGCATTCAAGTTGACAGGACCTAATTCTTCAATCGACATTTTTGTTAATTTCACTTTTTTACGCAAAGCATCAATCGACTCATCTTGTTCATATAATTCGCGTGCTGCTTCAAATGTTAAGTGATAATCTTCATTTAAATGATCCATAGCATGATCAATCAAGACATCTAATTTAGATTGTTCTGCTTTTATATCTTGATAACTATTTTCGATAGAAAGAATATCGCGATGTGCTTCTTGGAGCAATGCGTCGTACTCTTCTATCTCTTCGTTAATTTCTTGACGTTGCTTTTTCAATGACCCTAAACGTTGACTGAGTGCTTCTTTTTCTTCTTTTTTCACTTCAATATCAGCTTGAATTGTTTCAAATGCTTTTTGGCCCGTCACTTCATCTGAATTGAATAATTTAATATCTTCTGCTAATTTTTCTCGTTGTATTTGATTTTGTTCAAGCTGTTTATCCAACCTCGCAAGTTGTTCGCGTCCTGTTTTCGTACGCTCTTTTAACACTGCCAAATCAGATTTTTTTTGATGTAATTGCTGTTGTAATTGTGCAGAGCTTTCTTTCCCTTCTTTAGAAAGTTGTGTCAGTGTTTCAATCTGCTTTTCTAATTCAGCTAATTTATCTGCTAATGCTTGCTTTTGGACTTCTTTATCTTTTAAAGTTTGACGACTTTTTTCACTTTGGTAACCATCATTTTTTTCGAATTCAAACTCTTCATGTTCACTCTTAATATGAGATTCGCTTGTCTTTAATCGATCCAATTCTAAAGATAAATCATGTACACTTTGTTTTTCAACATTGTAACGCTGACTGATTTCTAAATAATCTTCGCTATATTGATTGGCTGCTTCTTTCACTTGCTGCACATTTTGTTCAAACTGCGCAGTTTGTTGTTGAAAGTGTTTTAATTGCTTGCGTAACTGTGCAAGTTCATCGCGTTGTGCGAGAATGCTTTTAGTTTGCCGCTGACCTCCGCCAGTCATTGAACCACCCGGATTTACGATATCACCTTCTAGAGTCACAATACGTGTACGATAGCGAATCGCGCGTGCCAGTTCATTCGCATGTTTCAAATCATCGACAATAATTGTATTACCTAATAAATTAGCTACAACATTACTGTATTGCGATTTTGATTTTACTAGTTCTGCACCGATTCCGATATAACCCTCTGCTTGTTCAGCAGTAGTTTGAATATCATGGTTCAGATGTCTCGCTTGGATTACATTCAAAGGTAAGAATGTCGCTCTGCCTAAATGGTTTTGTTTTAAATATTGAATGGCTTGTCTTCCATCTTTTTCACTTTCCACAATAACATGTTGCAATGAAGCACCTAACGCTGTCTCTATTGCAGTCGTCAAATCAGACGGCACATCAATGACTTCAGCAACCGCTCCATGAATGCCATGCAATTCTTTATCTTTGGCTTTCAAGACATGTTTGACACCATTAAAGAAGTAAGTATAATCTTCTTCTCGGCTCGATAAACTTTCAATTTTCGCTTTTAACTGATCATTATAACGATAAGCTTGATAAAGTTTTTCTTCATCTTCACTTTGCTTATTTTTAGCTTCCGTCAGTTTTGCTTCACATGTTTGGAGTTCTGCTTCTATACTTTTCAAGTTTTGCTGACGCGCTTGTTGCTTCTTTTCAATTTCTGTAATTTTTGATTGAATCGTTTTTAATTGATTAAACGCTTCTAACAAACGACTATCTAACCTAGATTGTTTGGCTTCATTTTCCTCTATCGTTCTTTCTAAGAATCGAATATCATTATTAACCTCAGATTGTTCAGACATAATGTCATAGTATTGGTTTTTAATTTCTTCCAATTCTTCATCATGATCAGCATCACTGATATATAACTTATCTTCTAACGCTTTAATTTCACTTGTTAATGCTTTTTGTTTATGCATTAAGTCATTTTGTGCAGTTTCCATTTTTTGACGTTCTGCTTCAATTTCTTCAACTTGCGCTTCCAAAGCAGATTGTTCTTCTTCATAACGCGCATTCGTTTGAGATTGATTTTTCTTACGCTCTTCTAAAACGTTTAATTGACCTGCTAATTTTTCAGCTGCTTCTGTTGTCTGTACTAATTCATAATTCAATCGCTCGATGTCATCATTTTTTTGGTTCAGTTCGGCTTTATATTTGCTCAATGTTTTGGAATAAGAAGTCTTATCTGCTTCTTTTTGAGCTTGTTTGCTTTTTAATACATTCAGCTGCTCATCCGCATTTCGTATTGCTTCTTGATAATCATTGATATCATGCACTGTAACCAGTACGTCACTCTTTTTCATTTCTTGAGAAAGATGTTGATATTCTTTTGCGATAGCAGCTTCTTCTCTCAACGGCTCTACACGGCCTTCTAAATCATAAAGAATGTCTTCAACACGTGTGAGGTTTTCTTCAGTCTGATCTAATTTTTGTACAGAAGCTGCTTTTCGTTTTTTATACTTTAAAACGCCTGCTGATTCTTCAATAATTTGACGTCTGTCAGCAGGTTTCGCATTTAAAATTTCATCAACTCGCCCTTGAGAAATAATACTGAAAGCTTCTTTTCCTAGACCAGAATCTAAAAAAAGTTCAAGGATGTCTTTTAAACGTGCTCGATCATTGTTCAAATAGTACGCACTTTCACCGCTTCGATATAATCGGCGCGTGACGATAATTTCATCTTCATCAATATTCAATTGATGTGCATGATTATCTAACTTCAAACGTACTTCAGCATAATTTTGTGCCTTACGATGTTCTGCACCAGAAAAAATAATGTCTTCCATTTTAGAACCGCGTAACGATTTGGCTGATTGTTCACCAAGCACCCATTTAATCGCATCGGTAATATTACTTTTTCCGCTGCCGTTCGGGCCGACAATTGCAGTGACACCTTGGTCGAAATTAACCTCAGTTTGTTCTGCAAATGATTTAAAACCGAACGCATTGATTGATTTTAAATAAACCATGCTTTACTCTTTCTCCTTATTACTGTTGTGACAGTATATTACTTATTTCTTTTTCATATCATTATAGGCTTTTTCAGCCGCTTTTTGTTCAGATTCTTTTTTCGTTCTGCCCTGACCTTTTGCGACAGCTTCACCTTCTAATAATACCTCTGAAGTAAACAAACGATGATGTGCAGGACCTTCTTCATCAATTAAGCGATACGTAACATTGCCTTTGCTGAGTCGGTGAATCAGTTCTTGGAATTGCGTTTTAAAATCTACTACGCCCATCAATTCATCATCTTCTACATGCGGGAAGATTACTTCTTCTGAAAACTGCCAAACTGCATCTAGACCTTGATCTAAATATAATGCACCCACAAATGCTTCAAATGCATCAGATACAAGTGACGGTCTAGTGCGGCCGCCTGTTTTTTCTTCACCTTTACCTAGTAAAATAAGTTCATTCAACTGGATTTTATTCGCAAATATTACAAGTGAGGGTTCACATACAATTGTCGCGCGCATCTTTGTTAAGTTGCCTTCTGGTAATTCCGGATACTTATCGAATAAATAGCGTGAAACCGTCAATTCTAATACCGCATCTCCGAGAAATTCCAAACGCTCATTGTGGGCTAGACGATCCATATTGAAATCATTTATAAAACTAGAATGAGAAAATGCTTGTTGATAAAGTGGTAAATGATCATAATTCAGTTTTAACATATGCATTTTATCTGCAAATTTTTTGTTAAAACTCTGCAGTAATGCTTCTTTCTTATGATTGGTCAAAAAAAGACCTCCTTTATTTCTATCAAAATGCGTATTTATACGCTGTCTATGTTACTCATTTTACGTGAATTTTCCGTAAAACAAAAGAAAAATCTGAGTCGCTAAAATAGACGACTCAGATAATATTTTCATTATTTTTCAAGGTTGTTGATGAAATTAACTGCGTCACCAACTGTATTGATTTTTTCAGCTTCTTCATCAGGAATTTCAGTACCAAATTCGTCTTCTAATTCCATTACTAATTCAGCGATATCAAGTGAGTCAGCGCCTAAATCATCTTTGAAAGATGCGTCTTCAGTTACTTTGTCAGCATCTACACCTAAACGGTCAACGATGATATCTTTAACTTTATCGAAGTTTTCCACGTCGATTCACCTCCTTTAACAAGCCTTTACGACTCTATTATTTTCCCATTTTATTATCAATAATACAAGTAGGTTTACCCATAAATTAGTGTAATCGCACTACTTATATCGATTTGTTTAAATTTAAATGGGTATTATTCCATGAACATTCCACCATTTACATGAATAGTTTGACCAGTGATATATTTTGCTTTATCAGAAGCTAAGAATGCTACTGTATTCGCAATATCTGTATCCTCACCGAAACGGCCTAAAGGAATTTGTGTTTTCATTTGATCTTTAAGCTCATCGCTTAATGCATCTGTCATATCTGAAACGATAAATCCAGGTGCTACTGCATTGACAGTAATACCGCGTGAAGCAAGTTCACGTGCAGCTGTTTTTGTTAAACCAATAACCCCTGCTTTAGTTGCGACATAATTGGCTTGTCCTGGATTACCGACTGCACCTACAACACTTGTTAAGTTGATGATTGCGCCGCTGCGTTGTTTCATCATTTGACGTGTCGCTTTTTGAATACAGTTGAACACACCTTTTAAGTTTGTATCAATAACGTCATCCCATTCTTGTTCTTTCATACGCATTAATAAGTTATCACGTGTGATACCTGCATTATTTACAAGTACATCTAATGAACCGAATTGAGAGACAACTTCTTGTATCATATCTTTAACTTCATCAGGATTTGCGACGTTAGCTTGAATAGCAAAAGCTTCGACACCTTTGTCTTTGATTTCTTCTACTACCGCTTCTGCTTTTTCTTTGTTACCCGCATAGTTAACAGCTACGTTGTAACCTTCATCTGCCAATTGCAAAGCAATGCTGCGTCCGATACCTCTAGAAGCTCCTGTTACTAATACACTTTTACTCATTTTCATTCCATCCTTTAACGTCTTCGAGTGTTTGAATCGAAGTTAATTTAATATCTCTGTTGATTTTCTTGATTAAACCAGATAAAACTTTACCTGGACCGATTTCGATAAAGTGATCAACACCTTGATCGATTAACCATTCTGTTGATTTGATAAATTGAACTGGTGAGTAAAGTTGTTTCACCATATTTTGTTTGATAACTTCAGCATCTGTTTCTGCTTCAGCGTGATAATTCTGTACTACTGGAATCTTTGCGTCATGCCATTCAAATTGATTGATATATTCTTCAAAATCTTTTTCAATCACTTGCATCATAGATGAGTGGAATGGTCCAGATACATTTAATGGCAAGACACGTTTCGCACCTAATGATTTACTTTGTTCTACAATACGGTCAATAGCTGTTTTGTGTCCTGAAACTACAATTTGTCCTGGAGAATTGATATTCGCAGGTTCAATAATAGAATCTTCTTCAGAAAGCTTCTCACAAATTTCTGCGACTTCATCATAATCTAAACCTAATACAGCTGCCATACTTCCTACTCCGCTTGGAAATGCTTGTGCCATCAGTTCGCCTCTTTTACGAACGATTTTAACTGCATCTTCAAAAGAAAGCACTTCTGCTGCTACTAAACTTGAATATTCTCCTAAGCTATGACCCATTGTATAGTCAGCTTCCACATTATTCAAAGCGTTCAATAAAGCAATACTATGTGTCAATAATGCAGGTTGTGTATTTTCTGTTTCGCCTAATTTACCTTCTTCGTCTGTAAACATTGTTTCAAGCAAATTAAAATCTACAGCACTTTGTGCTTGATCTAAAATCTCTGTTGCTTTTGTATCAACTTGATATAAATCTTTTGCCATGCCGACTTTTTGTGCACCTTGTCCTGGAAAAATAATGGCTGTTTTGCCCATTATGCTTCACCCACCGTTTCTCTCATGATTTCAACTATACGTTCTTCACCAGCGATTTTAGCTTGGCGAATTGCTGAGTAAAACGCTCTGGCATTAGAACCGCCGTGCGCTTTTACTACAATGCCGTCTAATCCAAGTAAAACAGAACCGCCGTATTCAGCGTAATCCATCTTCTTCATGACTTCATTCAAGTCTTTTTTCAAAATAAGTGCCGCTAATTTATTTTTAACACTACTTAACAATGTAGATTTGAACATTTTGCCAATTGATTTAGCAGTGCCCTCTAAGTTTTTTAATACCATATTGCCTGTAAAGCCATCAGTTACGACTACATCTGCTGCATCATCCATCAATGTCTTAGCTTCAACATTGCCTGAGAAATGGAATGAAGTATCTTCACTCATTAATTTATAAGCTTCTTTAGTTAAACTGTTACCTTTTTTCGGTTCAGTTCCAATATTTAATAATGCCACTTTAGGTGCTCCGATACCTCGGATTTTTTCTGCGTAGATATTACCTAATTGTGCATATTGTAATAAATGTTCAGGTTTAGCATCTGCGTTTGCCCCAACATCCAAGAATGTAAATCCTTTTCCTGAAATTGTCGGTAAAGTCACCACTAAAGCAGGACGCGATACACCTTCGATACGTCCTACGATAAATAGACCTGCAGACATTAAAGCGCCTGTATTCCCTGCAGAAACACAACCTGATGCTTCTCCATCTTTAACTGCTTGTGCTGCTCTTACCATAGAACTGTCTTTTTTACGTTTGATGGCACGAACAGGTTCGTCAGTCATTTCAATTTCTTCTGTACAATGACGGAATTCTAAGCGTGAATGTTTAATATTGCACTGCTTTTCATCTCCGAATAAAATAATATGTAAATCAGGGAAGTCATTCAACGCTTTCTCTACCGCTTCTAATACGATACCAGGTGCGTCATCTCCACCCATCATGTCAATGGCTAAAGTCACCATATCATGATTCCTCCTCGCTATAATAATACATTTTGAATGTACCTTTAAATACGCATTTATCTTTCACATATGATGATACGGCAACTGTAATATATTTTTTGCCGAAATCTGTCACTTGTGCAAAAGCATGCACAGTGTCATGCAACTTGACTTGTCTCAAAAAGCTCACTTGGCTATCACGTGTTAGGACCATATTTTTTTGAATCAAGGCTACACATAAAGAATTCGCCTGTGCAAACAAAATATGACCACGCGCAATATCATTTCGTGTAAACACTGAGTCTTCTGTGATATAAATCAATGATTCTGCAGTTACATTCGGTTCTACCCGAATTAAGTCACCAATAATTTCGTTTCCTTCAATTGCACGAATATGTTTATAATTATGTTCTGCTACAGATTTAATACGTTTTCTTAATTCTGGAATTTTCAAGTAAGTTCGATCTAAACGGATTGTTTGGATACTTACTGAAAACATCTCACTCAATTCATTGTCAGTCATAAAGGGGTTTTGTTGTAATTGTTCCTTGATAGCATCACGTCTTGCTTGTTTTTTCAATTTCATTTCTCTGCCCCTTTCTTTTTAGTACCAAGTCTTAAGACTACCTTCATATCATATCATTTTCTTTTAAAAATGCTCAACAAAAAACACATCATACATGTGTTAAAAATAGTTTAACTAAAAATGTACGATGTGTCATTTAAACTTTAATCAAAACTTGTATGCAATAAATTCTCTTCAACAAAGTTGCGCAATACTTCATACTCATCTGTGAAAAATTTTCCAGATTGAATGAGTTCGCCCGCTTCATCTCTCGCTACTTCTAACATACGATAATCTTCTACAATGTTTGCAACTAAGAAATCAGGCAGCCCGCTTTGTCTCACACCGAAGAAATCACCTGGGCCGCGCATTTCTAAGTCACGCTCACTTAATTCAAAACCATCTGTTGTCTGAGTCATAATGTTCATACGCTCTATACCGGTTTCTGTTTTAGGCGAAGCAATGAGTACACAATAACTTTGATGATCACTACGACCGACACGCCCACGTAATTGGTGCAGAGTAGATAAGCCGAAACGATCGGCATCATAGATAATCATAAATGTAGCATTCGGAACATTAACACCTACTTCAACAACTGTAGTTGATACTAAAATATCAATTTCGTGTCGATTAAAACGCTGCATGACGTCATCTTTTTCATCTGCAGGCATTTTACCATGCAATAAACCCACACGCCCTGTTCCGTAATGTTCTTCTAATGACTCGTATAATGCGACCACATTTTGAACATCTTCTAAATGTTCAGAGCTCTCAATTAAAGGACAAATAACATATGCTTGTCGCCCCTTTTCTAACTCTGAAGTCATTTGATTCAATACCGTATCATACTGTTCATGTTTTGCCCACATGGTTTTAATCGGTTTTCTTCCTTTTGGCAGTTGCTTAATAGAAGAAACATCCATTTCTCCAAATACTGAAATCGCCAATGTTCTTGGAATCGGGGTTGCTGTCATAAACAAGACATTCGTCATCGCGCCTTTTTCTCGCAATGCTTGTCTTTGGTTAACACCGAAACGGTGCTGTTCATCAGTAATTACCAGACCCACATTTTGAAATGAAACATCATCTTGAATTAAAGCATGAGTACCAATCAGACAATCAATCGTACCGTTTTCAAGCTGTTCTAATAACAATTTGCGTTTCTTCCCTTTAACAGAGCCGGTCAACAAGGCTACATTCATTCTATCTCCAAAAAGTTCGGTTAAACTTTCTGCATGCTGTTCGGCTAATATTTCTGTCGGTACCATTAATGCCGATTGATATCCTGCTGTTTTCAATGCAAACATACAGAGTGCTGCGACAACTGTTTTCCCTGAACCTACATCACCTTGTAGTAGGCGATGCATGCGAATAGGTGCTTTCAAATCTCTGAAAATTTCATTCACACTATGCTTTTGAGCATCAGTCAATTCAAAAGGCAGATCATCAATAAACTTTTTAACTTCTGCTAAGTCATAATTAATTTCTATTGCTTCATCACTAGCTTTTTCTAATCTGTTCAACCACTGCATACGCAATTCAAACAAGAAAAGTTCTGTAAACGCATAAGTTCTGCGTGCTTTTAGTAATTCTTTTTTGTTATCTGCATAATGCAATGCACGAATTGTAGTTGCCAGTGATTCTAATTTATATTTTTCACGTAAATCATCAGACAGCCATTCACGAATTTCAATATCATCCAACACTTTTCGGATAATATCTCGCATCGTTTTTTGTTTAATACCTTCTTTAATGCGATAGACTGGATCTAATTGTTCACCATCATTATTTTGTATGTCTTCTGCACCTGTTGTAAACATACGCATGCCATTTATTTCCTGTTTTGCACGATTCCATTTCCCTTTAACTGTTACTTGATCATGTAAATTAATTTTCTTTTTAAGATAAGGCTGATTAAAAAAGACTGCTTTAACCGCAATATTATTAATCATAAGATGCACTGTTACTTTAGAACGGTTTCTACCAAAAAAAGCGACAGTGGGCGTAGAATAAACTTCGCCGGTCACTGTCACGGTGGATTGATCCTCTGCTTCATTCAAATCTACGATACTATTGTCTTCATAGCGAACTGGCAGATAGAGCACTAAATCTTCTACATTATATATATTTAATTCATTTAACACCGCAATGCGTTTAGGTCCTAGTCCTTTAATGTGTTCTAACGCATAGGGTTGATCAATGAGATTTACTTTAGACATGTTAATCACCAAATATTTTTTGTTTTAAGCGTTGGCCGGTTGGTGTGCCAGCTAAGCCTCCACGCCCCGTTTCTCGAAGTGCTGAAGGCATCGTTTTTCCAATACGATACATCGCATCTATCACTTCGTCAGTCGGAATACGCGAAGATACACCTGCAAGTGCCATATCTGCTGACACAATTGCATTTGAAGCACCTGCTGCATTTCGCTTTACACAAGGCACTTCTACCAGTCCCGCTACTGGGTCACATACTAAACCTAGCATATTTTTCATACAAATTGCAAAAGCTTCAGCTGACTGTTGCGGTGTTCCTCCAGCCATTTCAACAGTTGCAGCTGCTGCCATCGCTGCAGCTGAGCCTACTTCTGCTTGACATCCTCCTGCTGCACCTGAAATGAAAGCGTTATTCGCAATCACAAAACCAAAAGCGCCAGCTGTTAATAAAAAGTTCAACATCTCTCTTTTTGTAGGGTTGAAACGCTGTCTGATTGCAAAAAGTACTCCAGGTACCACACCTGCTGAACCTGCAGTAGGAGTCGCGCAAATTTTCCCCATTGCAGCATTCACTTCATTGGTTGCTACTGCTTTGCTTACAGCATCTAGCAATATCGGTCCTGACAGAGCTTGTCCGCTTTCTAAATATTTACGGATCAATACAGCGTCTCCTCCAGTCAAACCTGTGGCCGATGTCACACCGTTCAATCCTTTATCTAATGCGTTTTCCATTGTTTGAAAATGATGGCTCATTCCAGCATAAACATCTTCTGCTGACATTCCTGTTACTTCCATTTCTTGTTCTAACATAATTTCATGTATCGCTTTATGTTCAACCTCGCACTTTCGTACGAGTTCTTCTACTGATTTAAACATTCTCCATCCTCCCGCTTTATGCATCTTCCATCAAGTAAACATCTGTTACGCCTTCAATTTGTCGCATCTCATCCAATATTGTAATTGGAGGTTTTTCATCAAACTCGCACATCATCAATGCTGAATCCCCTTTTTCCTTACGAGTCACTTGCATTGCACCTACGTTAATACTTTCATTCAAAAGAATATTTGTAACTCTTGCGATTGTTCCGAAAGTATCTTGATGGAAAACAAGTAAAGCTGGATAGTCCCCACTTACACTTATAGGAAAATCATTAATTGCAGTTATCTCAATCTTACCGCCACCTATTGATACACCTTCGATTGAAAGTGATTTTTGTTCTGTTTGTAAATGTAAAACAGCAGTATTAGGATTGGGTTTTTCCTCAGACATTTCAATAAAGTTTATAATCATTCCTTCAGCTTCAGCAGTTTCTAAACTTGTTATAATACGATCATCATCTGTATCATAACCTAGCAATCCTCCTACTAACGCTACATCAGTACCATGTCCGCGATACGTTTCCATAAAAGAACCATATAAATCAATGTCAACTTGCTCTGGAAGTCCTTCAAACAAAGCCCTTGCTACAAGGCCGATTCTCACAGCACCTGCTGTATGTGAAGAAGAAGGACCTACCATTGTGGGACCAATAATTTCAAACACACTTTTAAATTTCATATTTTCTCCTTTTAAGTTATTTGATTATTGCAAAAATTTAAACCGTTATAATGCTCATATCTTTAAACCAATTAATTTAATATTTGAACTTTTCAAGACTATAAAAATCGAAATAAAATCATTATACACAGAAAAATCCACTTAAGGCGATTTGCCTCAAGTGAATTTTACTGCTCTTATTATCAACTTAAACTAATATTATTCAACTGAGAATAAATAAGGATAAATAGGTTGAGAACCTACTTGATCATCTATTTCAACATCAGGATATTCAGCTTCTAACCATTCTGTCAATGCTTCTGTAGTTTCAGATTCTGCATCCTCACCTGTTAAAATTGTAACGATTTCGCTATCATCTTGAATCATTTTTGAAAGCAGTACTTTAGAAGCTTCTAATTGAGTCGGATTGCTTACTACAATCTTACCTTCTTTAAGCCCCATAAATTCGCCTTCTTTAATATCGATACCATCAATCGTCGTATTACGCACTGCATTTGTAATCGCACCTGATTGTACATCTTCGATAGCTTCTGTCATTGTATTTTTATTATCTTCTAATGAAGCATCAGGAAGATATTGGAATAATGCAGCAATACCTTGAGGAATCCATTTAGTTGGAATGACTACAGTTTCAGCATCTGCAATTTTTGCTGCTTGATCACTCGCCATTTGAATATTTTTGTTATTCGGTAAAATAATTGCCTTTTTAGCCCCTGATTCTTCAATTGCTTTCACAATATCATTCGTAGATGGGTTCATTGTTTGACCGCCATTTATAATCGAAGTCGCACCCATTGATTTGAAAATCTCAGAAATTCCATCACCCATTGAAATTGCGATAATCGCTGTTTCAACTGGTTCAGATTTTCCTTCGTTTGCTTTTTCTTTATTAACAACATTACGATGCTGTTCACGCATATTTTCAACTTTAAGTTTGATTAATTCACCATATTGTTGACCATAATTGAATACATCACCTGGATGTTCAGAGTGCACATGCACTTTTACAATCTCATCGTCATTTATAACTAATAAAGAATCTCCGAATTGAGCCATGTCCTCGCGGAATTCTTTTTCATCAAAAGGTTTTTTATCCTTACCAAAGCGTACCATCATTTCTGTACAATAGCCGTAGACGATATCTTCAGTATTAATAACTCCATGAAAATCGTGATCATCATTTACAAATGATTCTGTATCTAATTTAGGTACAGTCGTTTCAACTTTTTCACCCTTCATTGCTTTTAAGAAGCCCTCATAGACACATAATAAACCTTTACCGCCGCTATCAACCACGCCAACTTCTTTTAATACTGGAAGTTGATTAGGTGTATTTTCAAGTGCGATTTCACCCTTTTCAATAATCGCTGATAATACTTCTAAGCAATCTTCAGTATTTTTGGCACTTTCAATACCTGCAACAGCTGATTCACGTGCAACAGTTAGAATTGTCCCCTCAACTGGTTTCATGACTGCTTTATACGCTGTATCTACACCCGCTTCAAAACTTTCAGCAAAAGTTTTGGCATCAATTGTTTCAGCGTCTTCAATATTTTTACAAAATCCTCTGAAGATTTGTGATAAGATAACGCCGGAATTTCCGCGTGCACCCATTAATAGGCCTTTAGAAAAAGTTTTTCCTAAAGCCCCGATATGTTTAGATGCATTTTGTTCGACCTCTTCTCTCCCTGAAGTCATTGTTAAATTCATATTCGTCCCTGTATCGCCATCTGGAACAGGATAGACGTTTAATGAATTCACGATTTCTGCATTATTAGATAAATTTTGTGCCCCTTGGACTACCATGTCGGCAAATAATTTACCATCTATTCTGCTGATCATTGTGTGTTCCTCCTAATGTTTCTTGCCGTGATTATTAATTCGTACACCTTGTACATAGATATTTATAGAATTGACTTTTAAATTCAAAGTTTTTTCCAAAGTATATTTAACTGTTGATTGCACATTATTGGCAACTTCAGAAATTTTAGTTCCATAACTTACGATAATATACATATCAACATCGATTGCTGATTCATTAGAACGCACAACGATTCCGCGTGCATAATTCTCTTGGCCTAAAATTTCAGCAATGCCATCTCTGACTTGATGTTTAGATGCCATTCCGACAATACCATAACATTCTATGGCTTTACCGCCTACTACTGAAGCAATCACTTCATTCGAAACATCAATATTGCCGTATTCATTGTTAATTTCTAATGTCATTGTTTGTTCCTCCTTAAAATAGGTATGGTAAGCTGTTGGATAAAGGCTTACATTCATTACTATTATTATATAATGAATTAAGCTTCTATGCCTTTATTTAATATGCCGGATTGTTTGGCAAACCCAATATTTAGTTATCTTTCCCATACATGTAGCGTATATAAAACGCATACATACACATTTAAGAATTATATCATACTTTCTACTTTGTATAGAATAACTGAAATCATTTTCTAATGCCACAATTTTTTTATTGCTATTTCGCCCCAAATGTGTTAAATTTACAAAGTATATCATAAGTCAGTGTGTTTATATTTATTAAAGGAGGTACTTTCATGGGTAAACAATGTTACGTAACAGGTCGTAAAGCATCGACTGGAAATCGTCGTTCACACGCTTTAAACTCTACGAAACGTAGATGGAATGCTAACCTTCAAAAAGTTAGAATCCTAGTAGACGGAAAACCTAAAAAAGTTTGGGTTTCTGCACGTGCTTTAAAATCTGGTAAAGTTACTAGAGTTTAATAAATATATGCACAGAAAAAACGACTCGTATGTGGCGGGTCGTTTTTTTATGTGCATATTCTCTTATAAATTAAATGCATTAATAATAAATGTTTAATTTTCAGATTATTCAAATCATTTTAACCGACTTTTTTCTATTAACATGCTATTATGAAAGTAGCTCATTTAGAAAAGAGGTGCTGAAATGTCGCGTACAGAACTTAAACCGCTTCTCAATAAAAAAGCTACAGTGACTGGTGTCATCAAAGAAGTCGTTCTTATAAATCAACTTGACCGTTATAGTACCACAAAGTCTAATGTCAAAATTCTGTTAAAAGATGTGACGATTAACGGCATCGAGACAGATCATTTGTGGCTCCACGAGAAAAATAAGTATTATGCATTAGCTGAAGATTATTTACATCAACGTGTTAAATTCAAAGCGAAAGTTAAAAAATATGCTAAAACGAGAAATGGTATCATCAAAGAAGATATCGGCATAAAACGTAAAAGTGCGATTATACCAGAAGAAACGTATAACGCAGCAGCGGCTGCACTATATTGCTGAACGTGAGGTATTATTAATGTTATTTCAATTAAATTAAAAGGATGAAACAATTCAACTATAGATTGTTTCATCCTTTTTTATTTATCGATTATCACGGCTTCGAATACAAATCAAAGCACCAGCCTCTATTTCAATCTCAGCAATAGATGCTTCAACCTCATTAGAGATAGTCAACGTCGACCCTTGCAGCAAAGATTCTTGATCTAGCGGATATTTAAAACCGCGAAGTGAAATAATTGTTTTTTCCCTTGCAGGTATAAAAGAAATATAAGGAAAATCTTCCCATTTCTCAATGCGGTAAATACCTTGTTTTAAATAAGTAATTTCATTTTGGTCATCAATAAGTGAAACCTCAATGCCTCTTTTTAAATAATCAGGAATTTGCAAAAGCTGTAGTGCACCTAAAAAATGATCCAATCTGCCACCTGTAGCACCATAAATATCGATTTCATCAAACCCTCGAGATACTGCTTCAGCAACACCTAAACCAAGGTCTGTATCTGCTTTTTCAGCTTTGACCGGATGAATATCCAATTTTGTTTTTAATTCTGCACGTTCTTTTTCATTAACAGAATCAAAATCTCCTAGTGAAAAAACAGGTTGAATCTCTTGCTGCACTAATATTAAAGCTCCGCGATCAATACCGCCCCATGTTTCATCGGCTTTGTTTTTAAATAAATCTGAAGGAAGATTGCGGTTGCCGCATAATAAATTGATTTTCATTCTTTTCACCTGCCATCAAATTATTTAATTATCTTGTGCTTTTAAAGCGCTTACGACCTTGCCGTAATCTGTTTGTTTAAAGAAATAAGAACCTGTAACAAGCATTGTTGCTCCCGCATTCACACATTGCTCAGCCGTTACTTCATTGATACCGCCATCCACTTCGATATCAAAATCTAAGTCATGTTTTTCCTTAAAAGCATGCAACGCTCTGACTTTATCAATATTTTGCGAGATAAATGCTTGTCCTCCAAATCCAGGATTAACTGTCATAATCAAAACATAATCAACATCATGTAAAATCGGTTCAATCATTGCAACAGGCGTTCCTGGATTAATAACTACACCTGCTTTAGCTCCATGAGCATGAATAAGTTGAATTGCACGATGAATGTGCGGTGTCGCTTCTGCATGTACTGAAATCATATCTGCACCTTTAGCTGCAAACTCTGGAATGAAATTTTCAGGGTCTTCAATCATTAAATGTACATCTATTGTTAAATCAGTACCCGCATTAACTGCTTCTAATATCGGCAATCCGATTGAAATATTCGGTACAAATTGACCATCCATTACATCAAAATGTACACCGTCCACTCCGGCTTGCTCTAATGCTTCTAATTCTGCTTTCAAGTTTAAAAAGTCAGCTGATAACAGCGATGGGTATACTTTAACCATTAATATCTTTCCTTTCGATTTGCAATTTCTTCAAAAAGCTGCACATAGTGATCATAACGAAATTGCGCAATGTTACCTGCCTCAACTTGTGCTTTTACATTACATTGCGGTTCTTTGATATGATTGCAGTTTCGGAACTTGCATCCTTGTCCGTATTCTTGAATTTCTAAAAAGTAATCTTTTACATCATCTTTATGGATATGATCAAAATCAAGGGCACTAAAACCTGGTGTGTCCGCAACAAATCCACCTTTACGTTCAAATAGCTCTACATGACGCGTTGTATGCTTCCCGCGATTAAGTGATTTTGAAATTTGATTCGTTTCTAATGCTAAATCAGGACGATATGCATTAAGTAGCGTAGATTTACCCACTCCAGATTGTCCGCTTAAAACTGCTAATCCGCTGCCCCATTCATCAAAGATTGTTTTAATGTCATCTTCTTTACCGACAAATTGTATCGCATACCCAATCGCGCGATAGACATCTAAATCTTTTTCAATTTGTTCAATTTGGAAATCAGAAGCCATATCTTTTTTAGTCACGACAATACGCGGATTCAACCCATAAGAATGTGCAATAACTAAAAAACGATCGACCAGTTGTGTAGAAAAATCAGGTTCAACTGCACTCATCACAATTACTAAATGATCAATATTACTGACCGGCGGGCGCTTCAACTCATTTTGCCTTTCATGCACATGTTGAATATAACCTTCTGTTACATTTTCAATTTCAAAATCAACAATATCTCCTACAATCGGAGAAAATTTCTTCTTGCGGAATAAGCCGCGCGGTTTCGTATCAAACATCTCTCCATCTGAATCAACACGATAAACACCGCTCAATGACTTAATTATACGTCCTGTTCTCACCGAGACACCTCTCTTATTACGTTCATATTCTTCACCCCATTATATCAAAGGTTTGTCCATTTAACGAAAATATTGACATTTGCGTTTATATGATGAAAAAAGAACCTCATTTAAATTAATAAATGAAGTTCTTACTATTAATATCCTACATCTTTGTCTGCTACGATTTTATCATCCACGCGTACTGTGTAACCTGCTGTTTTGCCTTTTTCTATTTTTAATGGAATAGATACTGAGCGACTGCTTGTGATGTTATACGTTTGTGAAGATGATGTACCAGGATGATCTTTATCTCTTACAAATACTTCTACTTTCTGGCTATCGCCGTCTTTCCCAGAATAAGGCACCTTAACTGTTTCAGTGACTTGTTTTATATCATCAGAATTTGCTGAAGTACCTTCTTTTTCTTCACTATCTGAGTTGTCTTCTTTTCCAGACGAAACAATAAATGTGACCGTAGAATTTTCATCGACTGATTTACTTATCGGTGATTGAGAGATAATTTTGCCTTTTTCAATCTTATCGCTTTTCTCTTCTTTTTCTTTTACTGGTTTCAAACCTTTTTGTTCTAATTCCTTAGATGCTTTTTCATAAGATTCGCCAGTGTAATCCTTAACATAAACTTGTTTTATACCTAACGATTCCGTTAATACAATCGCTGTATCTTTAATAGGTACATAAGCATCCGCAGCAATATTTTGATTTTCGATTAAACCACGATCAAGCTTCGTTTTAGAATAGGCTTGGTTCATAGAAATCTTTTCAAAACCTAATTTTTTCAATTCCTCTAATGCAGCTGCTTTTGTCATACCATATAAATTAGGCATATGTGCTTTTTTAGGACCTTTTGAGAGAACAATATTAACCGTTCCATGTTCAGCAAGACGTTCTCCAGGTGCAGGATCCGTATTCACAATTTGATTTTCTTGATATTTATCGCTATAAGCCCTCGTTGTTTTTCCTACTTTAATATGATGCTCTTTTAAAATCTGTTGGGCTTGTGCTTCAGTTTTTCCACGTAAATCAGGCGCTTCAATATATTTGTCGCCAAACATACCGAAAGCTAAAAATGTAATCAAACCTGCAAGTAAAACTAAGAAAATCAACGCAAAGAAAAACTTTTTCTTTTTAGAACGTTTTTTCTTAGGGATTTCATACACATGACCTTCGCCGCCTTGGAAATTTTGCTGCTGCATAATTGGAATCTGCATCGTTTCATCCAACTGTTCAGATTCTTTCTTAGCTTCATTTCTTTCAGCTTCTGGTCCAGGACTTGCTTGCTTAGCAATCGCATTTTTATCAATCGCAATAGTTTGCGTAGCGGCTTCATCAGAAATATATTTTGATTCATTCGCACGTGATGTTTTCAACACACTGCTCAAATCTTTTTTCATACTTTCTGTATCTTGATAACGGTCATTTCTATTTTTTTCAGTTGCTTTTAAAATCACATTACTAAGTGCTTGCGGAATTTCAGAACGTTTATCTGATGCATTCGGCATCGGATCTTGAATATGCTTGATTGCAATGCTGACTGCAGTTTCACCAGTAAATGGCGGTTCACCAACCAACATTTCATACAGCACAATACCGATAGAATAAATATCTGTGCGCATATCAGTTGATTCGCCTTTAGCTTGTTCTGGTGACAAATACTGAACGGTACCTAAAACATGACTTGTTTGTGTCATAGCTGTCTCACTTAACGCTTTTGCGATACCGAAATCTAAAATTCTTAATGTTTTATGACGGTCAACTAAAATATTTTGAGGCTTTATATCTCTATGTACAATCCCTGCTTCATGCGCATGTTGAATCCCATTCAATATTTGTTCAGCAAAATTGACCGCAGTCTCAATACTCAACGGGCCATGTGTTTTAATATATTCCGATAATGTAGGACCTTCTATATACTCCATAACTAAGAAAAAGTATTCATCATTTTCCCCAACATCAATCACATTCACAATGTTTTCATGCGATAAGCGTGAAGTATTATGAACTTCACGTTCAAATCGACGAATCATTTCCTCTTTTTCATGCGGTGCGATATGAATCATTTTAACAGCGACTTTACGATCTAAAATTGAATCTTCAGCAAGATAGACATTACTCATGCCACCCCCGCCGAGAAATTCTACAATTTTATATCGATCACTGATTATTAAACCAATCATCATACCCTGTCACCTTCTATTTCAGCTAAAACAAAGCTGACATTGTCTGTTGAATGATATTCATCAGCTAAATTTAAAAGGGCTTGCCCTTGTTCCTCAAGAGAAATGGGTTGTGATAATTGTTGTTGAATAATCTTTGGACGGACAAAATCAGACAATCCATCAGAATTTAATAAGAGGTAATCATAAAATTTCATTCGCTTAATATAAATATCTGGAATGACCATTTTATCCGTTCCCATCACTTTCGTAATAATATTACGTTGGGGATGAGTAAACGCTTCTTCTTCTGTAATTTGTCCCGTCATAACCAGATGATTCACAAAAGAGTGGTCGCTTGTGATTTGTTCAATATTGCGCGAGTTCACTAAATAAGCACGTGAATCTCCGATATTAGCAACTACTACGCGGTTATCGAAGACAAGTGCCGCAACAGCAGTTGTCCCCATTCCGCGATAAGCATCATTTGTTGAAGCATAATGATATAATTCTCTATTTATTTGCTGCAGCGTTTTACGCAACCAATCTTCAGCTTGATGTTCTTCCACAAGGTTTTCTTCTTCAAATAATTCTTGAATTCTGTTGACTACAAATTGACTTGCAACCTCGCCAGCTTTATGTCCGCCCATTCCATCGCATAAAATAAGCAGTTGTTGATCCGTTTGGTTGTAAAATACGCCGCCTGCATCTTCATTTTTCTCCCTATGATGTCCTGTGTCTGTAAAAAATTGTGCGTTTAGCATAGGTTTCTACCTCGTTTCTACTTGACGTTCCTTCGCTCTCAATTGTCCACAAGCTGCATCTATATCTGAACCTTGCTCACGTCTGATTGTAGCATTGATACCAAGTCGTTTTAATTCCTTTTCAAATTTGAAAATATCTTCTTTAGGTGTTTTAACATAATTACGCTCAGGTACATGGTTGACTGGAATTAAATTGACATGGCAATTTAAGTTTTGAATTAAATGCGCAAGCTCACGTGCATGTGTCAATTGATCATTAACACCACCGAATAAACCATATTCAAACGTAATACGACGATTTGTTTTTTCTTGATAATATTGAATGGCTTCCATCAATTTATCAATAGAATAAGCACGGTTAATCGGCATTAATTTAGAACGAATTTCATCATTTGCCGCATGTAAGCTGACTGCAAAATTAATTTGAATATCTTCATCCGCAAAATCATAAATACGCGGAATAATACCAGAAGTTGAAACTGTTATATGACGTGCGCCGATATTCAAGCCATTATCATGATTAACGATTTTCAAGAAATCCATCATTTCATCATAATTTTCAAACGGTTCGCCGATACCCATAATAACAATTTGAGAAACGCGTTCATCTGTCTCATCAAGCGCTTTTTGAACTGTCAACACTTGAGAAACAATTTCCCCAGCTTCCAAGTTTCTTTTCAAACCGCCAAGTGTTGAAGCGCAGAACGTACAACCAATACGGCAGCCTACTTGTGTTGTTACACAAACAGAATTCCCATATTCATGACGCATCAATACAGTTTCAATTGTATAACCATCTTGTAATTCAAATAAGAATTTGATTGTACCATCACGACTTTCTTGTTTTACAACCGTTTCTAAAGTCGTCATTGTAAAATTGTCTTTCAATACTTCTCGCAAGTCTTTAGATAAGTTCGTCATTTCATCGATACTGTCGACACGTTTTTCGTAGAGCCATTGAAAAATCTGTTTTGCTCTAAATTTCTGTTGGCCATGTTCTACCAACCAATCCTGCATTTCTTCATAACGCAATGAATAGATTGATTGTTTATCAAAATCAGGAAGAAAACGATTCTTTTTCTTCTTTTGGGTAGTAATCATTACTTATTTTCCTTTCTTCTTATCTTTGTAATAAAGAAACCATCTGAATCAAAGTCTTGCGGTAAGATTTGTAGAGTCTTTACTTCCTCTTTAGTTCTAGGATGTAGAAATGGTTCAAATTCAAAGTCTTTGTTTTGTTTTAAAAATGTGTAAATCACATTTTCGTTTTCCATCTGTTCTATTGTACATGTTGAATAGACAATTACGCCACCCGGCTTTACTGAATCTTTAACATTATTCATAATTTCAAGCTGTAATTCAACTAACTTATCAATCGTTTCAGGCGTCTGCATATATTTAATTTCAGGTTTATGGCGCAATACACCTAATCCGCTGCAAGGTGCATCTACTAAAATTTTATCATATGTTTTTTGATACGGTTTTGTAGCATCATGTTGAAAAGTAGTGACATTTTTCAAACGCAACTTGCGAATATTATGTTCAATTAACTCAATTTTGTGTTCATGAATATCCGTTGCATCAACATGCCCTGTGCCATCTAATAACTCCGCTGTTTGACATGCTTTACCGCCTGGTGCACTGCAGGCATCTAAAATATTTTCACCTTCAGTAGGATCTAATATTTGAGCCACAAACATTGAACTTTTATCTTGAATCGATACAATGCCGTCTTTAAAGGCACGACTTTCAGCTACAGGTTTGCCTGAAACGTGCAGACAATACTCAATATCTGAATCTTGAACTGCCGTATAACCCTCGTCTTGTAATTGTTGAATCGCCTGTGCTACTGACTTTCTTGTAAGATTGACACGCACCGTTTGTCCAGGTCGTTCAAGCATTGATTGCGCAATACGTTCTGTTGTTTCAGCGCCATAATGCGTCACCCAATGTTTCACAATCCATTTCGGCATGCTATACATAATCGATATGCGTTGTTTATCATCTTTGATATCAGCAGGATTCGGCAATTCAGATCGCATCATATTGCGCAAAATGCCGTTAATTACCTTACTATTATGCAATCCGCCACGTACTTTCGCAATTTCAACCGCTTCATTAATAATCGCATGATCCGGTACTTTGTCTAAATACTGGTATTGATAAATACTCATCCACAATAAATGACGCATCCACCCTTTAATTCTCGTCTGTACAAAAGGTTTCAAATAATACTCTAGCGTGATTTTTCTTTTAATCGTGCCATAAACTAATTCAGTCAGCAGATTTTTATCCGCCCTGCTCAACTCATTTGCTTTCAGTACTTCATTCAGCTTTAAGTTACTGTAAGCTTTATCTTGAAAAATCGCCTCTAAAGTTTCAAAAGCCAGCGTTCTCACATTTTCCATTACTTCAATTCCTTCCCGACTAAATCTTCTTGATAACCGCTTAAGAAGTTAGCTGTCGGCATACGTTTTTTACCTGAAAGCTGAATTTCAGTTAATGCAATCGCATCATCAGAACCCGTTC
The DNA here is from genome assembly GCF_001618885.1 of Staphylococcus condimenti. Classification (NCBI taxonomy): domain Bacteria; kingdom Bacillati; phylum Bacillota; class Bacilli; order Caryophanales; family Staphylococcaceae; genus Staphylococcus; species Staphylococcus condimenti. The sequence continues at coordinate 650,714 of NZ_CP015114.1, forward strand.
CGACAATAATTGCTTTTTTAGTCGTTTCAAGAATCTCACCTGGATTTCCATTTTTGCCTTCTTCAATACGCGCTGCATAAAGTTTCATATTCGTATCATCTAATTTTGTATAAGCCACAGGCCAAGGAGATAAACCGCGAATATGGTTATAAATTTGCTGTGCCGATTGTGTCCAATCAATACGTTCATCTTCACGACTGATATTAGAAGCAAAAGTGGCTTTGCTTTCATCTTGTTCAATTCGGTCATTTGTGCCGTTAATAATTTCCGGCAATGTTTTCTTCAATAAATCTGCACCTAAAAAGCTTAATTTATCATGCATAGATTCCACATTATCATTCGGTTCGATTTCAATAGCTTGTTGTGAAATAATATCACCAGCATCTAATTTCGGCGCCATATACATAATCGTTACACCTGTTTCTTTTTCACCATCGATAATCGCTTGATGAATCGGCGCACCCCCGCGATATTTCGGCAATAATGAGGCATGCACATTAATTGCCCCTAATTTCGGAGCATCTAATAATGATTTTGGTAATATCTGACCGAACGCTGCTGTCACAATTAAATCAGGTTCCATATCAATCAAAGTTTGAAGGTCGTCTGATTGAGAGATTTTTTCTGGTTGATACACTTCTATTCCATTTTCTAATGCCACTTTCTTAACAGGCGGCGGTGTCATCACACGTTTACGTCCGACTGGGCGGTCCGGTTGTGTGACAACTGCAATTACATCTTCTTCAGCAATCAACATTTCTAATACTTTTGTTGAGAAATCAGGTGTTCCCATAAAGATTATTCTACTCATCTTCTAAATACGCCTCCAATTCTTCTTCTGTTAATTGTTTTTCCATTTTTTCGGTAAATGGAATGCCGTTTAATTGATCTGCAATATGCAGAATCATGCGTGCTACATCATCATATGCTGTTAATTCTACCTTATTTCCGTGTAAATCGTAACTTTGAACAACTATCATCTGACTGCGTGTCACCGTCCCGAACACATCTGGAAATGAAATACTGCCCTCTAAATCTGTCACTGTTTCATCAGACTGACGGATAATTGTAGGATTAATCAACTGCAGTAAACCTTCTGCTTCCATATCTATGATAGCCGCTTGCAGTGAAACACCGATTTGCGGTGCGCTTAATGCAGAAGCTTCTGTATCATATAAAGTATCCTCTATATCTAATAATAACTGTTTTAAGCTATCATCAAACTTTCTTACTTCAGCTGCTGGTTCACGCAACTTCGAACTGTTTGCTGGAACTAATTGTTTCACTGCCATCTTTATCGTCTCCTTAAAAAATTCATCCTTACATTATAGCGTAAATTCTGCTGAAAAGCGATAGTACATCATGAATCTTCAAAGCTGACTGCATAGTGCACTAACATCTTTACGGCAAAGAATTAAAATCAATTTAAACGGGTATACTATTAATATTGTATAAAGTTTAAGTTTATACGGGTAAAGATTTAAGGTGGTGAATTATCTTGGATGATATTAATCGCGATCAAGCTTTCGTAGTCGCTGTGCTTTATAAATATTATACTGAAAAAGTTAATGCCGGCTCAACGCCTGAAGAAGCAAATGATTTTAAAGACCAATACTCACTCCAAGAAAATTATTTCTGTGATAAAGATTTAGATGAATTCTTGGAAAACAGTAAAGTGTTGTGGGACAAAGGTTATATTGACGGCGATTGGGATGGCGAAAAAGTAGATAATATTCGTATCTCTCAAAAAGGTTTTGACGCAGTCGATACGAACTTATTAAGTAATTAAATCAGGGATTAAAAAAACGCGCTTGCATAGAGTAACTGGGCAGTTACTTCAGCAAGCGCGTTTTAAATTTGTGATATCGTTTTAAACTCACAATTGAAACTATCTTAAAACAATATATGCGACGATAATCAAAATATTAATGACTAATCTGACACTTTGTTCTAAATAGTTGATTTTATGTCTGTATAATTTTTGGTACAAAATCACACCGATTTGGATTGCTGCAAAGCCAAGTATTAACAAAATTACAGCAGCCGCAAATGGATAGATGATGGCACCGATATCTAATAAGATACTTCCGCCGATTAATAAGATCAATGTATACTTCGGCGTCATTTCATTTTTAGTTAACAATAATATAGCTTGTAAGAAATTAAAGACAGAAATCACAATAATCAGCGTTTTAAGAACGATCATTTTATCACCTCTTAGTTAACCATTATACATGAAATCTATCACAAAGTATGTGAAACTTATCGATACTTACTTTGAATATTTCGCTTAACAAATTGCTTAAAAAGACATTGTTTTCTTTAAAAATATTTCTTACTATTTATGTCTCCTCCACTCCATATTTTTTGATTGTTATTAATCAGATAATCTTTGAATGATACATCTTCAATCTGGTTTAAGCATTGATCCATACAAAATACACGATAATCTACATGATGTGCATCACTGCCGACTAAATGGCATTTTTTATTTTCGATGATATAATTTGCTGTTTCTTGAATATCAGGTCCATATTCTCCTAATATGGATGCCGCATTCATCTGTAATAAACAGCCTTTTTCGACTAATTCATCTAACACTTCCAAATGTTCTCGAATATAATCATTGCGTTCAGGATGGGCGATAACAGGCTGCAACCCTTTTTGAATAAAACCATCTACTGTTGTTTCAATGAAATCTGGAAAACCTTTAAACGGCGGTTCGATTAAATAGTATTTCTCACTATCAGCAAGTGATAATAATTGTCCTTTTTCTAAATAATCTATTGTATAAGGTTCAATATGAATTTCTTGTCCGCCTTTGATTTCAATATCTATATTTAAAGCTTGCAGCTGTTGATTCAGCTTTTCTATTTTATGTATAATCTCATCTTTATCTGACATAAATGAATTTGTTTTATAATGGGGTGTGGCGATAATTTTATCGACGCCTGTTTTTTGAGCTGCTTTTGCCATTTTTATAGATTCTTCAATATCTTGAGCACCATCATCAATGCCGTAAATAATGTGGTTATGCAAATCAATCATTTTACCTTTCCTCCCTTAAATCTCATCGTTTTATTTGCACGTATTAAATAGTTGTTTAATCTGTGAGCTGACTTGTTTTGATAAAAATATGAAAAACACCTCCTTAAGTTCGTTAAATCAAAATGATTACTTAGTGGAGGTGTTTGGTATAAATCTGAATGTGATGATGCAATCAGTGTTTACTTACGTAGGATATTAACCAGAAACCACTGTAATACCTTGGTTTGGATATGCATCTTGTTCTGCAACATCTATAAATGCATTTGCGAAGTCACTATAAGACACATATGACCGACCTTCAGAATTTAAAATAATGGTGTCCGTTCCGATTTGATAGTCGCCTGTTTCAGGTCCATTGAAATCAAACATACTTGCTGGACTTACCGCAGTCCAATCTTTCAATTGATTTTGTTCTACAAGCAGATCATAGGCTTCTGCCATTTTATGAGCGGTTGCTTTGATTGATTCCGGCATATTCGGATTGTCTGCTACACGTAATGTTCTATTGTTATTAACATACAGTCTACCAGTACCGCTGACCAACATTAATTTTACATCGACATCAGCAAGAATATCGATAAAATGTTTTGTCGTATCGACATATAATTCTTCTTTACCTTGTGGCGCTCCGAATGCGACGAATACGGCATCAAATCCTTCTAAATCTTCACGAGTAATATCTAAAATATCTTTTTCTACATAAGGAACATCGAATTGCAGTTTATTATGGTTGCGGACAAATGCTGTTACTTCGTGATTTCGTTCTAATGCTTTTTCTGTTAGTATTGTGCCTTGTTTGCCTGTTGCGCTAATGATTGCGATTTTCAAATCCATCATCTCCTAATTAGAATGCGTGTATCGTTCATTTTTTTAGTGATTATTGAGCAGATCTTTTTAACATTGTACAAATAATTATATGAACGGTTTAAATGCACCTATTTACTTAAGTGTCTAGATATATTTTATATGTATGCGTAAACACACATATATTTCAAATTATTATACCCTTATTTTTAGTATTTCACACAACGGAAATGACTTATTACAATAGTTAACAGGCTAGTTTTGCTTATTTTATTTAATAAAAATGGATAAGCAACTATTAGAAGTTTTAAATCACTTTCTACATAGCCACTTATCCATGAAGTTTTTTTCTTTTTTATTGCGCTTTTTAACTATCTTAGTATGACATTACATCATCATGTAAGGGTTGATATCTATCTTCAATGACAATTTATCTTTAATGTACTTTTCATGATAATAATCGTCTAAATATTGCAATGCTTTATGGAGTTCTGGTTCACTTTTATATTTGACTAGAACTTGGAAGCGGTACTCTCTGTTAATGCGTGCTAAAGCTGCTGGAGATGGTCCAAGTATTAAAGCTTTATCTGTTAAATGCTGCAACAATATTTGATGCACATGGTTTGCTGCTTGCATGACTTCTTTCATATTCACATGAGAAATAGTGAAGTTAATTAAGAAATAATACGGCGGATATTTGCCAATTTGACGATATTTCATTTCTTTTTGATAGAAAGACAGATAATCGTTGAGTTGTACATCTTGAATCGCATAGTGATCAGGGTTGTATGTTTGTATGATGACTTCCCCTTCTTTTTCATGACGGCCTGCACGTCCAGATACTTGTGTCAGTAATTGGAAGGTACGTTCACTTGCTCTGAAGTCAGGCAGATTCAACATTGTATCAGCATTTAATACACCAACTAAAGTAATGTTCGGGAAATCTAACCCTTTTGCTATCATTTGTGTTCCAAGCAGAATGTCACCTTTCCCTTCGCCGAAATCGTTTAATAATTTTTCATGTGCGCCCTTTCGTGATGTAGTATCAGCATCCATGCGAATGATTTTGGCATCTTCAAACTCACGGTTTAGGAGTTCTTCTACTTTTTGCGTGCCTGTTCCCATTTGACGAATGTGCTCGCTTTCACAGTTCGGGCATTTGTTCGGCGGTGTTTCTTGGTATCCGCAATAGTGACATTTTAATTGGTCGCTTGACTTGTGGTAAGTGAGTGAAATGTCGCAATTCGGACATTGCGGCACGTGACCGCAGTCGCGGCATAATATAAAAGATGAGTAGCCGCGTTGATTTAAGAATAAGACAATCTGTTCATTGCGGGCAAGGCGCTCTTCAATCGCTTCTCGCAAGGATGTCGAGAACATAGAACGGTTCCCGTTTGCTAATTCTTCGCGCATGTCGACAATGTTGATTGAGGGAAGCGGTTGATTGTTTACACGCTCTGGTAAACTCAATAAATGATAAACACCTTTTTCAGCACGTGCATACGTTTCTAAGCTTGGTGTCGCACTTCCTAAAATCAAAGGGCAATTATGATATTCAGATCGCCATAACGCAATATCTTTTGCATGATAACGAGGATAGTCCTCTTGTTTATAAGTTGCTTCATGTTCTTCGTCAATAATAATCATGCCTAAATTAGTAAAGGGTGCGAAGACACTTGAACGTGCACCTACACTTACACGCGCTCTTCCATCACGAATTTTTTGCCACTCATCATAACGTTCACCTTTTGATAATGCTGAGTGCAAAACAGCTACTTCATCACCAAAACGTTTTTTAAATCGCAAAACCATTTGCGGTGTTAATGCAATTTCAGGTACTAGCATCATCGCTTGTTTGTCTTGTTGCAATACAGCTTCAATCGTCTGCAAGTAAACCTCTGTTTTACCAGAACCAGTGACACCATGTAGTAAAAATGTCTCTTGCTTTTCTTCATCAATGACTTTTTTAATCGCATCATAGGCTTCTTGTTGGCCAGGTGTCAATTGACGTTTTTCTTCTTGTTCAAACACACGAGAAGCATATGGATCTCGTTCTACAATCGCGTCATATTTTTCAACAAACCCATTTTTTTCTAATGTTTTTACACTCGATGGTGATAAACCAACTTCACCAATTTCTTTTAATGGCACGTCACGTTGTTGTTCATTCAACAAATAAGCATATACATCATATTGTTTCGGATGTTTTTCTAACATGGCTAACACATCATCTGGATTGTGTTCAGGTGAAATTCGAATTGCGCGTTGCGTTTTCTTTCTCGTATTTTGAGAAAGCAACGTAATTTCACGAATTGCTGCTTCTTTCATTAAAGGCACTAATCGATCTAAATCACCATTTTGTTGTGCTGCTTTATAAGCATAATGACCTTCTCTATCAAATTTCTTCAACAAATCATCTGGAATCAATTCATCTTCTGCAATTTCAAATGCTTTCGTATATTTTGCCTTGATTGCACTCGGCAACATTGCTTCTAATATAGAAATACGTTTTGTCACATGATATTTTCCATACCATTCACTTAATTTCACCAATTCCGGTGTAAGTTCAGGTTTAATATCCTGAATCTCTTTGATTTCTTTTAATTTATTCAAATCCAGTTCAGGATCTGGTTCATCTACAATTTCCATTACATACCCTTGTATCGTTCTGCGTCCGAAAGGAACAATGACTCGCACGCCAACTTGGATGATGGGTGCGAGTCGTTCCGGTATCAAATAATCAAAGGTAAAGTCTACATTCTTTGCGGGTACATCAACGATAACCTTTGCGATCATTTATTTCCACCTACGTTCTAATTCATCTAAAATTCGTTCAGCTAACTGCTGCTTTTTCCCTTTCTCAATACTAACTGCTTCATCATCTTTGAAAAAGAGAGTGACTTCATTGTCATCAGAATTAAATCCGATTGACGTATCACCGACATTATTAGCAATAATAACATCAGCATTTTTACGTTCTAATTTATCTTTTGCATATTTTTCAACATCTTGTGTCTCAGCTGCAAACCCTATAAGTTTTTGATGTGTTTTATGTTCACCCAAGTATTTTAAAATATCTTGTGTTCTTGTAAAAGTAATCGATAAATCTCCGTCTTGTTTTTTCATTTTATGCTCTAATTTTTCAGATGGCTTATAATCAGACACTGCTGCCGATTTAAACACCATATCTTGAGCTTCATAACGTTCTGTCACTGCATTAAACATATCTTCGGCACTCGTTACTGGTACAAATTCTACATTTTCTGGAGGAGTAAGATAAGTAGGTCCACTGACAAGCGTGACATTGGCGCCTCTTTTTTGTAAAGCATCTGCAATAGCATATCCCATTTTTCCAGAAGCACGATTAGAAACATAACGGACTGGATCAATAACTTCTACAGTCGGCCCTGCAGTCACCAAAATATGTTTATCTTGATACCACTGGCTTTGTGACACTTGATTTAAATCTTTATTCTCATTCATTTCACGTTCCACAAATGCCATGATATCTAAAGGTTCCATCATACGACCTTTTGCAACATAACCACATGCTAAGAAACCTTCACCAGGTTCAGCAAAACGGTAACCATCTTGTACTAAAACTTGCATATTATGTTGTACACGTGGATTTTCATACATATGCACATTCATTGCTGGCGCAGCAAATTTAGGTACAGTAGTAGCTAATAAAGTTGAAGTTATCATATCATCTGCAATACCATTAGCGAGTTTGCCTAATAGATTTGCAGTTGTTGGCGCAATAATCACAGCATCTGCCCAATCACCTAATGCAATATGTTGAATTTCAGAAGGATTTTCTTCAACAAATGTACTTGTGTATACCGGATTTCTGCTAATCGCTTGAAAAGCAAGCGGTGTTACAAATTCTTGTGCATGTTCAGTCAACATGACACGCACTTCATAACCGTTTTGTGTTAATTTACTTGTTAAGTCGATGGCTTTATAGGCTGCAATGCCCCCTGATACTGCCAGTAATATATTCTTCATAGATCTTTTCCTCCATGATTGATTTCTATCTATGTATCACGTATTTACAATAAAAAATGAGGCCATGGATATAAAATCACATGTCTCATTCTTTTATGTTCACACATTATTTTAACACTCTATGCAAAAAAAGTCCTTTGCTTTGCAAGTCGCTTTTATTGTATTTTTCATCTTGATTCAGTAATCTATCTTCAGACTAGAAAACGAAAGGAGTTTCTCAATTGAAAACAATTTCTACCTTTGAAAATTTGCAATACGAAATAAACAATAATGATAAATTACTGTTATTTGTAATGTCTGATGGATGTACAATTTGCCATGCTGACCAACCGAGAGTGCAATCGTTAGTTGAAGATATTGATTTACCTGCTGTACAAATTACTGTTAATCAGATGCCTGAAGCAGCCGGACAACTTTCACTCTTTACATCACCTGTTGTTATTTTGTTTAAACAAGGTAAAGAATTTCATCGTCAAGCACGCATTATTGATTTTGAAAAATTAAAACGTTCTATGGAACAACTTAAAATGTTATAAAAATACCGTAAAAGTTAATTGCCAACTTTTACGGTATTTTATATAATCAGTCTTTTGTTTCAAATTCACTTTCGTTCAATTCTGGTTCAATCGGAGTGATTTTACCAGCAGCAATTTCTTCTAAAGCTTTACCTACAGTTTTAACTGAGCGGTATTGCTCTAAAAGTGCTGTTTCAGGTTTATCGTATAATTCACGTGCGCGTTTGGCTGCCACTGTAGCGATTAAATATTTTGAACTTACTTTTGAAGTGAGTTGGTTTAACGGTGGGTATAACATTATTTTTTGGCCTCCAATATCATTTTTCTATACTTTGCTTCGATACGTTCTCGTTTTAGATGTTCGGCTGCTACGATAGATTGAACACGCTCTTTCGCGAGTTCCACTTCATCGTTTACCACGACATAGTCATAAAGATTCATCATTTCGACTTCTTTGCGCGCTTCTTTGACACGGCTTTGAATTTTTTCATCAGATTCAGTACCGCGACCGATTAAACGTTCTCTTAGGTGGTCTAAACTTGGCGGTGCGAGGAAGATAAATAGTGCATCAGGAAATTTTTTGCGTACTTGTTTCGCACCTTCGACTTCAATTTCCAGGAAGACATCGTGTCCTTGGTCCATTGTGTCTTTTACATATTGAACAGGTGTTCCGTAATAGTTTCCTACATACTCCGCATACTCTATGAACTGATCTTGAGCAATGAGTTGTTCAAATTCTCGTTTTGTCTTGAAAAAATAATCAACGCCATCTTGTTCGCCTTCACGCATTTCACGTGTCGTCATTGAGATAGAATATTTATATGATGTTGCTGGATCATCAAATATTTCTTTACGAACCGTGCCTTTACCGACTCCAGATGGACCTGATAAGACAATCAGTAAACCTTTTTCATTATCCATGCCTTACGACCTCTCTAAGCTATTGTTGTATTATATAATGATACCATATCTATTATAAAATTGTATAGATGCCACATGCAAAATTCTATATAAGCCCTACACGTGTCAACTCTATCATTGCATGATACAATAATAAGAACGTATTAAGTACAACGAAACTACTAAAGGTGGCTGATGACAATGGCTTATGATGGCCTTTTTACTAGAAAGATGGTCGAAGAACTTCAGTTTCTCAAAGGTGGACGCATTCATAAAATCAATCAGCCTGATAATGATACCATTATTATGGTTGTGCGTCAGAACCGTAAAAACCATCAATTATTACTCTCAATACATCCAAACTTTTCACGTATGCATATTACTGAAAAGAAATATAATAACCCTTTCGACCCGCCAATGTTTACGCGCGTATTCCGCAAACATTTAGATGGTGGAATTATTCAAGATATTCGCCAAATCGGCAATGACAGACATATTGAAATCGACATTCAAAGTACAGATGAACTTGGAGATAAAATATATCGTACTGTCATTTTAGAAATTATGGGTAAACACAGTAACTTAATCCTTGTTGACGATAACCGTAAAATTATAGAAGGATTTAAACATCTGACACCAAATACCAATCAATACCGTACTGTAATGCCGGGCTTTCAATATGAAGCGCCGCCAACACAAAATAAATTGAATCCTTACGAAGTATCAGGTCAAGAAGTACTGAAGCATATCGATTTTAACCAAGGAAATATTGCCCGTCAGTTACTTCAGAATTTTGAAGGTTTCAGTCCGCTTATTACCAAAGAAATTACAGAACGTCGTCAGTTTATGACTTCTGATACATTGCCTGCTGCTTATGATGAAGTGATGGCTGAAACAAAATTAGAACCTGTACCTATTTTCCACAAAAACCATGAAACTGGAAAAGAAGATTTTTATTTCATGCGTTTAAAACAATTTGATGATGACAGTGTGGTTTATAGTTCATTAGATGAATTGCTGGATCGTTTCTATGATGCACGCGGTGAACGAGAACGCGTAAAACAGCGTGCCAATGATTTAGTGAAATTCGTACAACAACAGTTACAGAAAAATCGTAATAAACTCACAAAATTACATGCAGAATATGAAGGGACACAATCAAAAGAAACACAACAACTATATGGCGAATTAATCACTGCAAATATTTATCGTATTCAACAAGGCGACAAATCTTTAACAACTCAAAATTACTATACAGGTGAAGATGTAACTATTCCTTTAGACCCGACTAAGTCCCCTTCAGTGAATGCACAATATTACTACAAACAATACAATCGCTTAAAAACCCGCGAACATGAATTAGAACGTCAAATTCAATTAACTGAAGAAAATATCACTTACTTTGAATCGATAGAACAACAACTTGCTCATATTACTGTAGAAGATATAGATGAAATTCGTGAAGAATTAGCGGAACAAGGATTTATGAAACAACGTAATAGTCGTAAGAAAAAGAAACAACCGAAAATTCAACTGCAAACATATCTCTCTACTGACGGAGATATAATTTATGTTGGTAAAAATAATAAGCAAAATGACTACTTAACCAATAAAAAATCAAGAAAAAGTTATTTATGGTTCCATACAAAAGACATCCCAGGCTCTCATGTTGTTATTTTTGCGGATGACCCAAGCGAAAATACGATTGAAGAAGCTGCAATGCTGTCAGCTTACTTTTCTAAAGCAGGCAGTTCTGCACAAGTGCCAGTAGATTTCACTGAAATCCGCAATGTCCACAAACCTTCAGGAGCAAAACCTGGTTTTGTTACTTATGATAATCAGAAGACATTATATGCAACACCTGATTACGATAAAATCCAAGAAATGAAAAACAACGCAGTCAATGCAAAATAACTTATAAAAAGCAGTAGAACGAAACTACAATTTCTGTTCTACTGCTTTTATTTCATATAATTATGAAGTTGTTTGCTTCAATTATTAAAAAAACGAAACTTTCTAAAACTACCATTTTTTCCAGGAAGCAGAGGTGTTTTACGCTTTATTGTTTGATTATGAATAATTGCTTCAGCATTTTGTATTAACTCAGACATTTGAGGTTGTAGTTTGATTAACCTTTTTTTCTCAAACAATGATTGCATTATGAATGGTCTGTACTCTAAATGATGTGCATCTGAAGCAATAAAATGAACAAGATTGCATTCCATCATTTCAATCGATGCTTTTTGCAACGCCTTTCCAAAATATCCTTCAAGTGAAGATGAAGTAAGTTGACTAAGTGCACCTGCACTAACTAATTCAAATAACAGATTCATATCTTGCATTATCGCTTGATTACGTTCAGGGTGAGCAATAATAGGTACATAACCCATCTCTTGTAATTCAGAAAATATTGACTGTGTATAATCTGGAATCTCATTCGGTGGAAATTCAATTAAAAGATAATGTGAGTGATTCAAGCCTTTAATATTTCCATTTTGAATATGGTCAATCAAATTCTCACTAATTCTGACTTCTTGTCCAGGATAGATTTTAACTTTTAATTGTTCAATTTTCTTTAGGTTACATAATTCTTTTATTTTCAACTCAACTTTCTCAAAAGTGTTGAAATAATGCGAGGTGAAATGAGGTGTTGCGATAATACCAGTGATACCTTCATCCTTTGCTTGTTGAATAAGTTGAATTGCTTCTTTGTTGTTTTGTGCGCCATCATCGACATTAATAAGAATATGGCTATGCATATCAATCACTTTGCTCATCTCCACCAATAATATTGTATATCACTCTATAATTATACAATATTATTATAATAAATGGCATGCAAAAAAGCTCTTCCCAGCTTGATTACAAAAAATCTTGTAGGATGAGCTTTCATTTTAAAACTTTAATTATTTTGTATATTAATCCATTAATGCAAGTTGGAAGTTAACGCCAAAACGATCTTGCACCCATGCAAACTCACGGTAAGGTCCTAATTCAGATTTGGCCATTAAAATAGCGCCACCTTTTTTCAAACCACTATATAGACGTTCCATTTCCATCGCATTATCTACTGTTACAAATAATGAAATAGATGGGTTCATAGGAATTTCAGTTCCATTTGTGTTATCAATTGCCATTAGAATTTGATCTTTTAAACGAAAAATCGAATGCTGTACAGCACCTGCTTCACCACTGCCGAACTCATCATATTTCACCATAGAAATAATCTCACTATCTTCAAATAATGATGTATATAATTCAATTGCTTCTTCTGCTTGATTATCAAACATTAAAAAAGTCGTAACTTTTGGAATTTGCACAATACCCCTCCTACTGTTTTGCATACCGAAACCCTTTTCAGTATATGTATTTCACTATTCATAGTATAATACGTTTATTATAAATTGATAAGCGAAAGCCGATTCGAGATAATATAAATGGAGGTTGATTAATTTTGTCTTATTTAATTTGGCCTATTATAGTTATGGTTTTAATCGTATTGCTCGGCTACCTCTTTGTTAGATGGTATCTTAGATAATAGATTTAAACACTTGTGTTGTCTTCTGAAACACAAGTGTTTTTTAATAACTCAAAAACAAAACAGCCCGCCATAAACTGCTGAATCTATTAAACCAGTAGCTTACTACGGACTGCATTGTCTCAATTTTTAAATATAACCTTTATCTTTAATATCTGATTTTGCTTTTTTGAATATATTTTTGTTTTGTTCATTTGATAACCAATGGTTTTCTGTATTCTCTTGGTTGTCATCTTGACTGCGATAATCCTCATTTGCCGATAAGAACTTATTTAAATGTGCAAATGGATTTTGTACTGTCTGAGCATCTGTATTGGACATGGTCATCCCCTCCAATTACATCTTATGCTAAATTATCGCGCCATTCAACTAAAGATTTAATATCTTCAGTAGAAATTTTTCCTTCGTCTTCAGCCACATCAATCAGTTCATTATAATTACTTAATGTGTATAAAGGTAAATCTGCTTCTTTGAACATAGTGTCTGCTTTAGCTAAACCATAAGTGAAGATTGCAACAACACCTAAAACATCTGCACCTGCTTCTTTTAATGCTTCAGCAGCTACTAATGAAGAGCCACCTGTTGAAATTAAATCTTCAACTACAACTACTTTTTTACCTTTACTTGGTGCACCTTCGATTTGGTTTTGTTTACCATGACTTTTACTTTTAGAACGTACATAACTCATTGGCATCTCTAATTTCTCAGAAATAAAAGCTGCATGCGGAATGCCCGCTGTCGCTGTTCCAGATACAATTTCAGCTTCTGGGAAATGTGTTTGAATCAAATCAATCAAGCCGTCTCTGATTTCATTTCGTACTGCTGGATATCCTAAAGTCACACGGTTATCGCAATAAATAGGTGATTTGATACCAGAACTCCATGTGAATAAATCATTGGGTGAAAGTGCTACTGCTCCGATATTTAATAATGATTGTGCAATTTTCTTTGACATATTAACCTAACCAACTTTCTTTAATTTGATGATAACTTTCGACAGGATTGTCACTTTGTGTAATTGGACGTCCTACTACAATATGTGTAGAACCTAACTTACGCGCATCGTCTGGTGTAGTAATACGTTTTTGATCGTCTTGTGCATAATCAGCAGGACGAATACCTGGCGTTACTTTTAAGAAGTCTGACCCAAGTTCCTCTGTTAACAATTTCGCTTCTAGAGGTGAACAAACCACGCCGTCTAAACCAGCTTGTTTTGTTAATTTAGCATAGTTCAAAACAGCTTCTTCAATTGAAGTTTGAATGTTTTGCTCTTTATTCAACATTTCTTCAGTTGTAGAAGTTAATTGTGTAACTGCAATAATCTTCGTATCTTGATTCACACTGCGCAAACCTTCAACTGCCTGACGCATCATTTCTGTGCCGCCAGCAGCATGTACATTAACTAAATCTACATTTAAACGGCCTAGTCCTGCCATAGCTTGTTTTACTGTATTTGGAATATCATGTAATTTCAAATCTAAGAAGAGATGATGTCCGCGTTCTTTAATACGATTGATTAATTCTGGTCCAGTTTGATAATAAAGTTCCATTCCGATTTTGATGTATAAAGGTTCATCAAATAAATCTAAGAAATTTTCCACTTCTTCTGCTGTTGCAAAATCAAGTGCAATAATCGGTAAAGGTAAATTTGTGTTTGTCATTATTTCGTCACCTCATGAGTTCTTCCGTACAATTCATTAATATGGTCTACACCAAGTTTGTCTAATAAAGTTGGTAATTCATCAATGATTTCTTTACAAACCATTGGATTTTGGAAATTCGCTGTGCCGACTGCTACTGCATTTGCGCCAACTGAAATATAATCTATAATATCCTGTGCATTTTGCACACCGCCCATTGCGATAATAGGAATATCTATTGCTTTACGCACTTCATAAACCATGCGTAGCGCTACAGGTTTGATTGCTGGTCCGCTTAAACCGCCAATAGTATTTGCTATAATAGGTTTTCCTGATTTGCCGTCAATACGTAAGCCTACTAGCGTATTAATCATTGTTAAACCATCTGCATGTTTTGCAATCGCTTTGGCCATGTCTACAATATTTGTCACATTCGGCGACAATTTAACGTAAACAGGCACTTCAGAAACTGCTTTTACTTTGCGTGTTAATTCAGCAGCAACTTGTGGATCAACACCGAACTGCATTCCGCCTTCTTTGACATTTGGACAAGAAATATTCAATTCTAACGCTTTAACATTGGGCGCTTTTGAAATATGTTCTGCAACATAAACGTAGTCTTCTTCAACTGAACCCGCTACATTCGCAATAATTGGTACATCAAATTGTTCAAGTTTTTTTAATTCATGTTCAATAATGTGATGTACACCAGGGTTCTGCAAACCAATCGCATTAATCATACCGCTATCTGTTTCAGCTACACGCGGTGTTTCATTACCATAACGTGCTTCTTTTGTAGCTGCTTTAATCATGATGGCACCAAGTTCGCTTAAATCATAAAATTGGCTGAACTCTGCACCAAAAGCAAAGCAACCACTTGCGGGCATAACAGGATTTTTCAAATCTAATCCAGGTAATTCAACATTTAATCGGCTCATAAGATGACTGCTCCTTTCTCAAATACCGGTCCATCTGTACAAACTTTTACGTAACTTGTATCAGACTCAGGTGTATGGCATACGCACGCATAACAAGCACCAATTCCACATCCCATACGTTCTTCTAAAGATAAAAAGCCTTCAACATCAGCAAGTTTCTCATGTTCTTTAATTGCTTTCAACATTGGTTTAGGCCCGCATGTATAGTAAATATCGTAATCTACAGGAAGATCAGAAATCACATTCGTCACAAAACCTTTGGTACCCATCGAACCATCTTCTGTTACGATATGTGTTTCTCCTAATTTTTCAAATTGTTCTGCGTAAAAGACATCTTTTTTACTTCTGAATCCAAGGACGTGTACAGTTTCAATACCAAGTCGATTTAATTGTTTTGATAATTCATAAAGTGGAGGAACACCGATACCGCCACCGACTAATAAAGCTTTACGTTCTGCTTTTTCAATTGGGAAGCCGTTACCTAAAGGTGCAATGATATCAATCGTATCGTCTGCTTTCATCTCAGATAGACGCTGTGTTCCAGCACCTTCTGCACGATATAACATCGTAAATGTATCAAGTTCTGGTTCGATATGGCAAATTGAAATAGGTCTGCGCAACATATGCAATGAACCTTCTCCTACTTTAATATGCACAAATTGACCAGGTTGTTTCATTTTCCGTGTCACAGGGCCTTTAACTTTAATTTCGAAAATGCGGTCCGCAATTTCCTGATTGGATACGATAATATTTTCTTCCACCGCAAATATCCTCCTTCAATATAAATTACTTGGTTGTCGTTCATCTAATCGCTTTCTCTATTGTACATGAATTCCCGTAAAAAATGTGTGTCTGGATAAAAAATCCACTCACTTATCTTTCATTATTACATAGCGAAGCGCTTCTTCCACCTCCTTTTAGTAAAAGAGATTTCAGAAGCTGCTTTTCTACATTTGTTTCATTGTAAATGTCATACTTTCAATAACGTTTGTAAGTGCATTTGCTGTATCTAAAGAAGTTAAGCAAGGTACACCGTTTTCAACAGATGCACGGCGAATTTGGAATCCATCTCTTTCGATTGTTTTCCCTTTTGTCATCGTATTAATGACAATTTGAACTTCACCATCTTGAATACGTGTCAATAAGTCGTCTTCCCCACCAATTTTACCAACAGTTTCAACTGGAATATGATTATCAGCTAGTTTTTGAGCTGTACCTTCTGTTGCTAAAATTTTATAGCCGACTTCATTTAAACGTTTCGCGACCTTAACCATTTCATCTTTATCTTTGTCACTTACTGTTATTAAGACTGTACCGTGATCTTTTACTTCTACACCACTTGCAGTCAACCCTTTGAATAACGCCTTTTCAAGTGTTAAATCTTTACCCATAACTTCTCCTGTTGATTTCATTTCAGGTCCTAATGTAATATCTACATTTTTCAGTTTGTTGAAACTGAAGACAGGCGCTTTAACGAACACACCTTCTGTATAAGGTTGAAGTCCAGGTTGATAACCTAAATCACTTAATTTTTCTCCTAAAATCGCACGCATAGCAAGTTGTGCCATAGGAATATTCGTAATCTTGCTTAAGAATGGTACTGTACGACTTGATCTCGGATTCACTTCTAATACATACACCCCATCATGTGCAAGTACAAATTGAATATTGATTAAGCCGATAATATCTAAACCTTTTGCTAATCTCGTTGTATAACTTTCAAGTGTTTTAATATCTTCTTCAGATAACGTCTGAGGCGGATATACAGCAATTGAGTCACCTGAGTGTACACCAGCACGTTCAATATGTTCCATAATTCCAGGAATAATCACAGTGTCTCCATCGCAAATTGCATCTACTTCGATTTCTTTTCCTGTCAGATAGCGGTCTACAAGCACCGGATGTTCAGGACTTGCCTTTACTGCTTCTCTCATATAATTTCCAAGTTCTGTATCATTATAGACAATTTCCATTGCACGTCCGCCTAGTACATACGATGGACGCACAACAACTGGATAACCAATTTCTCGTGCATTTTCTAAAGCTTCTTCAGGAGAAGTTGCTGTTTTACCTTTAGGTTGAGGTACATCGATTTTATTTAATAATGCTTCGAATTCTTTTCTATCTTCAGCACGATTTAAATTTTCTAAAGAAGTTCCTAAAATTTGTACGCCTTTTTCTGCTAATTTTTCTGCCAAATTAATCGCAGTTTGTCCGCCGAATTGAACGACAACACCTTTAGGCTGTTCTAAATCGATAATGTTCATCACATCTTCGACAGTTAATGGCTCAAAGTAAAGCTTGTCAGAAATCGAGAAGTCAGTTGAAACTGTTTCTGGATTGTTATTTACAATAATTGCTTCATAACCTGCATTTTGAATCGCCCATACTGCATGCACAGTTGCGTAATCGAATTCAACCCCTTGACCGATACGAATTGGACCTGATCCTAATACAATCACTTTCTCTTTTTCTGTCACAACAGATTCATTATCTCTTTCATAAGTACCATAATAATATGGTGTTGAAGATTCGAATTCTGCAGCACACGTATCGACCATTTCATACACAGGTTTGATGTCATTTGCTTTGCGTAATTCAGTCACTTCATCTTCTGTCATGTCAAAACGGTGTGCAATTACTTTGTCGCTGAAACCATAATCTTTAGCATATTTTAAATACTCGATATCACCTTTATGTTCTTTTAGTTCATGTTCAATATCAATAATATGTTGGAATTTGTTTAGGAAGAAATAATCAATTTTTGTCATCTCATGTATTTCTTCTAAAGTAGTGCCGCGACGAATCGCTTCTCCAATAAAGAAGAGACGTTCGTCATCTTGTTGTAAGATACGTTCTTTTATGTAGTCTAACTCGTAACTTTCTCCATTTGGCAAACCTAAGTGATGCACGCCATATTCTAATGAACGAATGGCTTTTAATAATGATTCTTCGTACGTTCTTCCGATAGCCATGACTTCGCCAGTAGCTTTCATTTGAGTACCAAGTACACGTTCTCCTTTTTCAAATTTATCGAATGGGAAACGTGGAATTTTAGAAATAACATAATCTAAGGCAGGTTCAAAAGCTGCATATGATGTACCTGTTACTGGATTCAACATTTCATCTAATGTTAAACCGACAGCAATTTTAGCTGCTAATTTTGCGATTGGATAACCTGTGGCTTTAGAAGCTAAAGCAGATGAACGAGATACTCGCGGATTCACTTCAATAATGTAGTAATTCATAGAATGCGGATCTAATGCAAGCTGTACATTACAACCACCTTCAATACCTAATGCGCGAATCACTTTCAATGACACATCACGCAACATTTGATATTCTACATCAGTCAATGTTTGACTCGGTGCTACAACTATTGAATCACCTGTATGAATACCTACTGGGTCAATATTTTCCATGTTGCAAACAACAATCGCATTATCATTTTTGTCTCGCATTACTTCGTATTCGATTTCTTTGAAACCTGCAATTGATTTTTCAATCAAACACTGTGTTGCGGGACTATAATGCAAACCATTTGTCACAACTTCTTTTAGTTCTTCATCATTATGGCAGATACCGCCGCCAGTACCGCCCATCGTAAAAGCAGGTCTTACGATTAATGGATAACCGACTTGTTCTTTAAAAGCAAAGGCTTGTTCTACTGTGTTGACAATATCACTTTCTGGTACAGGAACATCTAACTCATTCATCAAACTTCTGAATAATTCTCTGTCTTCAGCTTGCTGAATTGAACTTAATTTTGTTCCTAACAATTGAACGTTATTAGACTCTAAAACACCACTGTCGTGTAATTGAATGGCCATGTTCAATCCTGTTTGACCACCAAGAGTTGGCAACAATGCGTCCGGTTGTTCTTTGCGAATAATGCGTGCAATAAAGTCATGTGTTAAAGGTTCAATATAAACTTTATCTGCAATTTCTTTATCCGTCATAATCGTCGCTGGATTAGAATTCACAAGGATTACTTTGTATCCCTCTTCTTTTAAAGCAAGGCAAGCTTGCGTTCCAGCATAATCAAATTCGGCTGCTTGTCCTATAATAATAGGCCCTGAACCGATTACTAATATCGTATTAATGTCGTTATTTTTAGGCATTTGCGAAACGCTCCTTCTCTTTGAATTCATTCATCATAGACACAAATTGATCAAATAAATAATTTGAATCAGTCGGTCCTGGGCAAGCTTCTGGATGATATTGTACTGAAAAGGCAGGAAGCGTTTGATGTTTTAAACCTTCAACTGTTTGGTCATTCAGCGCGATATGTGTTACTTCTAAATCTGTATTAACAACTGAATCAGCATCGATAGCATAACCATGATTTTGGCTGGTTAAAGCGACTTTTCCTGTAGCTAAATCTTTAACTGGATGGTTCGCTCCGCGATGTCCGAATTTCATTTTGAATGATGTTGCACCTTGTGAAAGTGCGAATAATTGATGACCAAGACAAATTCCAAAGAACGGAACTTTACCAAGAATACCTTTAATCATTTCGATTGCTTCAGGCACATCTTCAGGATCTCCTGGTCCATTTGACAACATGACACCATCAGGTGACATACGAATAATATCTTCTGCAGACGTATTGTAAGGAACTACTGTTACATTACAACCACGTGCATTTAATTCTCTAACGATATTTTGTTTCTTTCCAAAGTCCACAAGTACGACACTTAAGTCAAAACCAGTTGAAACATACGGTGTTTTCGTCGATACAGTCGGTACTTCATCGCGAGATAGTTCAAATTGATTTAATGATTCAATGAGTTGCGGAATATCTTCTGCATGATCTGTAAAACCTGCTTTCAAAACACCATGCTCACGAATTTTACGAGTAATACTTCTCGTATCTACACCCGAAATCCCCGGAATATCGAATTCTTTTAAAACTTCGTCAAATGTTTTCTGCTTACGGAAATTGCTTGGATGTGTACTCGCTTCCTTTACCACTACGCCACTTAATGTAGGTACAAGAGATTCAAAATCATCTCTGTTAATTCCATAATTACCAATTAAAGGATAAGTGAATGTAATAATTTGACCTGTATAAGACGGGTCAGAAATTGTTTCTTGATAACCCGTCATTGCAGTATTAAATACGATTTCGCCTTTAGTTAAATTGTCTGATCCAAGCTTTCTGCCTTCATATATTGAACCATCTTCAAATACAAGATATCGTTTTGCTAACATGCTTAATTAATCCTCCTTGAATGCCACTTCTCCAGCTACCATAGTGAATACTGGATTGCCATATACTTTATAACCGATAAATGGTGTATTGCTTGATTTTGAATGGAAATCTTCTGCTTTGATTTCACGCTCTTCCTCTAAATCGATTAAAGTAATATCCGCTGTTTTACCTTCTTCTAAAGTGCCGTATGGCAAGTCAAAGATTTTTGATGGTTTGATTGTTAAATATTCAACTAACTGTTGCAATGACCAATCACCATTTTTAACAAAGTGTGTGTACAATAATGGGAATGCAGTTTCGCTACCCACAATTCCGAATGGTGCTTTTGTCATTGGTTGATCTTTTTCTTCAGCTGCATGCGGTGCATGGTCTGTTGCGATACAATCGATTGTGCCGTCAAGTAATCCTTCAATCAATGCATCTCTGTCTTCTTTGCTTCTTAATGGAGGATTCATTTTAAACATTGCATTGTCTCCAGGAATATCATCTTCTGTCATTAATAAATGATGTGGTGTAACTTCTGCAGTCACACGAATTCCTGCACGTTTCGCATCACGGATAGCGCGTACACTTTCTTTTGTAGAAACGTGGCAGACATGATAATGACAATCTGCTGCTTCAGCTAATAATACGTCACGCGCGATTTGTACAGCTTCACAAATATTAGGAATACCTGGAATACCTAATTCTTCACTGCGTTTACCTTCGTGCATTGCTCCGCCATAAATCAAACTGTTATCTTCACAGTGTGCAACAACTGCTTTATTGACTTTTGCTGCTTGCTGCATTGCTTCATACATTGTACCAGCTGTTTGTACACCTACACCGTCATCAGTAAAAGCAAATGCGCCGTGATCTGCTAAACCTTTGAAATCTACTAATTCGCTGCCTGCTTGTCTTACAGTAATTGAAGCGTAAGGTAATACACGTACACTTGCATTCTCATCAATCAGCTTGTTAAGTTGTTCTAAATGTTCTACAGTATCTGGTACAGGGCGTGTATTCGGCATTGGGCAAACTGTTGTAAATCCACCGCGTGCTGCTGCTTTTGTACCTGTTTCAATTGTTTCTTTATGCTCACCGCCTGGTTCTCTCAAGTGAACATGGACGTCCACAAGGCCTGGTGCTGCAAAGCGACCTTTTGCGTCGACAACTTCAACTTCATTGCCGACAACAATTTCAGGTGCTATTTCTTTTACTTTATCGTTTTCTACTAAGATAGATGCTTCTGTCAACTCACCATTGTTATTTAATACTTTGGTATTCTTAATTAGCAACATCGTAGATAACCCCTTCCTCTTTTTCAGCTAAGATATGTGTGATTACTGACATACGTAAAAACATACCGTTTTTCATTTGTTTGAAAATGCGTGCTTTCGGTGCTTCTACTAACTCAGAATCAATTTCTACACCGCGGTTTACAGGTGCTGGATGCATTACGATAGCTTCAGATTTCATACGGTTATATCTATCTTTTGTTAACCCATATTTTTCATGGTATTCATGTGGATCAAAGCTCAACTCGCCATCATGTCTTTCGTGTTGTACACGTAATAACATTACAATGTCTGTTTCTTCGATAACATCATCAATTTTGACATATGGTGCGTCTAGTGATTCATCAACCCATTCATCAGGAGCTGCGAATTTTACATTTGCGCCCAATGCTGTAAGTGCTTGGTAGTTACTGCGTGCTACGCGTGAATTTTTAATATCTCCGCAAATCAATACGTTTAAGCCTTCGAAGTTTTCATATTCTTCATAAATAGTCATAATATCTAGTAAGCTTTGTGTAGGATGTTGTCCACTTCCGTCTCCGCCATTGATCACTGGAATGTTTAATCCTTCTAATTCTTTATAGTAATCATTTTGTGGATGACGGATAACAAGTGCGTCTACACCGATGCTTTCTAATGTTTTGCAAGTATCGTATAATGATTCACCTTTTTTAACAGATGAAGTACTAGTTTCAAATGGAATTTCTTGTAAACCTAATTGACGTTCAGCCATTTCAAAGCTGCATTTTGTACGTGTTGAGTTTTCAAAGAACAAGTTTGACACGTATTTGTCTGTAAATTTATTTGGTTTATTACCTTTTTTATATTCGATTGCAGTCTCGATAAGTGAATAAATTTCCTCGTTTGTTAAATCTTCCATAGATACTAATTGTTTCATTGTTAAATCCCCCTAAGATTTGATTATATTATTTGTTATTTTTACGCTTTAGCTTTAGGTAAAATCAAGTTTAAAATAATGCCTGACAAAGCTGCTAGTGCCATTCCTTCTACTTTGACGCCGTGGATATCGAACATTAAGTTTCCGATACCTACAACAAGAATGACAGATGCGATAACTAGGTTACGGTTTTCTGAAAAATCTACCTTGCTTTCAACCAGCATTCTTAAGCCGCTTGAAGCAATAATACCGAATAAGAGAATGGATACTCCGCCCATAACAGGAGTTGGGATTGATGAAATCAATGCTGTGAACTTTCCAACAAAGGCTAAGATGATTGCAATCACTGCAGCTCCACCAATTACATAAATACTGTAAATCTTTGTGATAGCTAGCACGCCGATATTTTCACCGTAAGTTGTACTTGGCGGCCCACCGATCAAGCTCGCAAACATTGTTGAAACACCATCACCAATGATTGAACGATGCAAACCTGGTTTTTCAAAGAAGTTACGTCCCACAATTTTGTTGATAACCATTTGATGGCCAATATGTTCACTGACTGTGACAAATACGATTGGGAGCATCAACAGTATCAATCCCATGTGAAAACTTGGTGTATAGTCTTTGAATGGCAAGTATATGTGCGGCCAATCTAACCATGATGCCTTCATAACTGGTTTGAAATCTACGATGCCTAGGATGGTCGCTGCGATATATCCGACTATAATTCCGATTAATACTGGAATCAGTGAGAAGAAACCTTTCATGTAACCTTGTACAACTAATGTTGTAACTAAAGTTATCATCGCAACAATTAAATATGTGACATTGTAGCCTTTCATGTCGGCACTGTTTTCAAACATTGCCATATTGGCTGCTGTCGGCGCTAAGCTTAAACCGATTACCATGATGACTGGTCCAACTACTACAGGTGGCAACAAGTGCATCAACCAACCGATGCCGCTTAATTTAATTAAGATTCCGATGATGACATACATCACACCACTCATGAAGAGTGCGACTAACATGTCTCCTAAGCTGTGAGTACTTAATCCTGTAATAATCGGTGTAATAAAGGCAAAGCTAGATCCAAGGTAGGCTGGAATCATCGCTTTTGTGATTAAAATGTACAATAATGTTCCGATACCTGATGCAAGAAGCGCTGCTGAAATCGGCAATCCTGTCAGGAATGGTACTAATACTGTGGCACCGAACATTGCGAAGAGATGTTGTAAGCTTAAGAATGCCCACTGGGCTGGCTTCGGTTTCTCATTCACATCTAGTACTGGTTTCACAGTACGTTCAAACATTTGTTCATTTTCCATTCTCTTTTTCTTCCTTTCATGAAAAAAATCTCTTTACAGCAATCAGCTGGCAAAGAGACTTAAGGGGAGAGATAAGAAAGTGGTTCATTGAAGTTAAGGTTTCAAGCATATAGACGATGCATGTTACCCAGAAACTTGTTGACCTCTCGTGCCATGCAAGTTTCTTTCAATGCTTTCTTATCAAACCCTTTGTCAGTCTCTCGTACTGATTTAAAAGGGTACGGCTATTCAATTATGACTGCGTTGCGGCCGTCTGTTTCTTTAACGTATACAGAAACAGCTTCATCGCGTGCAGTTGGGATATTTTTCCCAACGAAATCAGCTCTAATTGGAAGTTCGCGATGACCGCGGTCTACCAAAGCAGCTAATCCGATTTTTTGAGGGCGTGAATGCAAGAGTATCGCATCAAGTGAAGCTCTCACTGTTCTTCCAGTGTAAAGTACATCATCAATTATGATGACTACTTTATCTGTGATATCAACATCAATCACAAATGACTTCTCTGAAATCTTTGGCGTAGGTAATTCTAAATCATCTCTGAACTGTGTGATATCAATTGTGCCTGTTGGAACAGTTGTATTTTCAATTTGTTGAATTTTGCTTTGAATACTTTTTGCTAAAAACTCGCCGCGCGTTTTCACACCGAGCAATACAAGGTCTTTCGTCCCTCGATTGTACTCTAAAATTTCATGTGCCATACGCGTTAACGTACGTTTCATTGCTGCTTCATCTAACACAATACGTTCTGACATTCTCGCCCTCACCTTTCTATAAAAAAATCCCGTGTCTTCTCATTGAGAGACACGGGAACCCGATTCCTGTCAGAATCCATTACACCGTCTACGTTAACACGTCTGCTTAGGCATAATGACCCAAATATAGTTAGAGGCGTAGATACATTTATTCTAACTACACTTGTTGAAACTTCCTGTCTTCGGAGCATCTCTGTACTCTCAATTAAAGACTTACGATTTCTTTATTAAACTGTAATAAGTTTATCATAGATTAAGGAAAAGTCAAAGAGAAATTTGGGGGAAAGGTTATTGGTTTGTGTAGTTTACATAATAAAATTATGTATTGCTACAACTTGAATTAACTTAAAACAAGCTCTTTACCTATCTTTTAAAAGATAAATAAAGAACTTGTATGTTTAAAGTTTAAACTCATATTAAATTTTAAATTCTAAAAGATCAAAATTCTAAAACGTTCTACTTCATTCTAAAAGAGTATAATTAAGCTTATCCAAACTATGCATCGAAAAATAGAATGATTACTGTTTTCTAATTATATTTATAATATAACATTTACAAACTATTCGCCATTAATTCAGCCTGTTCAACCACTTGTTTTGTTGCAGTTGTTTCTAAATCTGGAGGATAACCATATATTCTTAACAATCGTTTAACAGCTGAGCGCATTTTAGCTTTAGCACTTTTTTTATACTGCCAATCAAGGCTCATATTTTGTCTAACTGTTTTAGCAAGTTCATGTGCAATTACTCTTAACTCTTTATCTTCCATGACTTTTTTAGCAGTCTCATGTGAGGCTAATGCATCATAAAATGCAATTTCTTCTGTACTTAATCCAAGGTTTTTACCTTTCGCTTGATCTTCCTGCATTTGTTTTGCTAATTGTATTAATTCTTCGATAACTTTAGAAGCTTGAATTGAGCGGTTGTTATATCGTTGAATAGAGTTATCTAGCATTTCAGAGAACTTTTTAGATGATATCGCATTTGTTTTCAACAGCGCTTTTACTTTACCTTTAAGCAATCTATTCAACAACTCTATCGCAACATTTTTTTGCTCTAATGCAGCAACGTCTTTTAAGAAATCATCAGATAAAATTGAAATATCAGGATTTTCTAGTCCTAAAGTTTTATAAACGTCAACAACTTCTTCAGTCACTACAGATTTTGAAATAAGCTGTTTAATCTCAGCTTCTATTTCAGCAGGTGTTTTGTTGTTACCTCCATCATTTTTAGGTGGCTGTATCAACTTTACAACAGCAGCTTTCACTGCTTTTAAAAAGGCAATTTCATCATTTAATTTTTGAGCTTCTACTTCTGTTGCACATAATGCGTAAGCTTTTCCTAATTCAGTAACCGTATCAATAAACAACTTTTGATCATCTTTTTTCAACCCAAGAACATAGTTCATCGTGTTAGAAATAACATAGTAACGTTCTGACTTCTTACTTGAGTTAAAGTTAGAATAATCAAAACCATGCATAATATCTTTAACCACATCATATTTCGTCAATAATACTTCTAATGCTTTTTTAGTATCAATACCTGTTTGGTCTTTATCGGATTCTGTATATTCTTTAAGTGCTTCTTTCAAACTATCCGCAATACCAATATAGTCAACAATTAAGCCACCTGGTTTATCCTTAAATACACGGTTTACTCGCGCGATTGCTTGCATTAAGTTATGACCTTGCATCGCTTTATCAATATACATTGTGTGTAATGAAGGAACATCAAAACCTGTTAGCCACATATCGCAGACGATGACTAATTTAAGTTCATCATTTACATCTTTCATACGTTTTTCTAATTCGTTTCTACGCTTTTTGGGTCCAATATGTTTTTGAAATTTTTCTGGATCACTTGAAGAACCAGTCATAACGATTTTAATGGCACCTTTATGGTCGTCATCAGAGTGCCATTCTGGTTTAAGCTTAATAATTGCATCGTATAATTTCACAGCAATACGACGACTCATCGTCACAATCATGCCTTTACCGAAGATAGCTTTTTGTCTTTCTTCAAAATGCATAACAATATCGTTTGCTAGCGTCTTAACTCGATCATCTGCCCCGGCTAAAGCCTCAACACGGGACCACTTAGATTTCAACTTGCTCTTGATATCTTCCTCTTGACCTTCTGTAATTTCTTCATAGGAATCATCAATATTTAAGTCTTCTGGAAGATTTAATGGGATGACACGACTTTCATAGAAAATTTTAACAGTACTGCCGTCTTTAACAGATTGCGTCATATCATACACGTCAATATAATGACCAAACACCATTTGAGTATTCTTATCTGTAGAAGCTACAGGTGTACCAGTAAAACCAATAAAGGAAGCATTTGGTAAAGCATCTCTTAAATATTTCGCATAGCCATACTTCATTCGGCCTGTCGTTTCATCAAGTTTAGCTTTAAAACCGTACTGCGTTCGATGTGCTTCATCTGCGATGACAATTACATTTTTTCTTTCAGTTAAGGCTTCCATAGAAGATTGTCCTTCTTCAGGTTCGAATTTCTGCATTGTGGTGAAAATAATACCACCCGACTCCACAGATAATAACTCTTTCAGATGTTTTGAAGTATCTGCTTGTTTAGGAGTTTGTCTCAACAATCCTTTACCAGAACGACCTTTGGATTTTGCGAAGGTTCCAAACAATTGATTATCTAAATCATTTCTATCTGTAACAACTACTATTGTTGGATTGTTCATTTTTTGGATCATCTTACCTGTGAAAAACACCATAGTTAAACTTTTACCTGAACCTTGCGTATGCCATACAACTCCCGCTTTACCGTCTCCGTATTCAGATGATGAATCTATCGCACTTTCGACTGCTTTATTTACTGCGTAATATTGATGATACGCAGCTAAAATTTTAACAACATCATCGTTATCATCTTGAAACAAAACAAAATAACGAATTAAATCTAAAAGTACCGTTTTGTTTAACATACCGTGAATAAGCACACTTAGACTTTCAGTATTAGATGAAGCCTCCGTTTTACCATCTCTCGTCCGCCACGTCATAAAACGATCATAATCAGCAGTTAAAGACCCTGCTTTCGTATTCACACCATCACTTGTCACTAACACTTCATTGTAAGTAAACAATTGAGGAATTGTAGATTTATATGTTTGAAGCTGATGATAACCTTCTTCAACACCTACATTTTCATTCGTAACATTCTTTAACTCAATCACAACTACAGGTAAACCATTAATAAATAATACGATATCTGGACGCTTATTATAATCACCATTTACAACTGTTAACTGATTCACAGCTAAAAAATCATTGTTTTCAGGGTTTTGAAAATCAAAAATATTGACCAAATAATAAACAGTTTCGCCATTATCATTATAATATTCAACTTCGATACCATTAATCAGTAGTTCATGAAAGTTACGATTATTTTCTAGTAAACTCGGTGACTTCTCAACTGTTAATTCATGAATGGCTTGTTGAATTACCTTAGAAGGAACATTAGGATTTATCTTATGCATGACCGCTTCTAATCTTCCATTCAACACAACATCTTTATCGCCCTCTCTCTCAGTAGAGATGCTTGTACCGTTAGAATCTGTAACATCTTTTACTTCATACCCCAATTCACTAAACCATTCTAAAGCCACTTGTTCCAAATCATCTTCACTAAATCTATAACTCATTTTCATCCACCTCCACTTCATCAGGTATTTCAATTTCACCAGACATAAGCTTAGGGAGAAGAGTATCACGAAGAATAGTCAACTCTATATTTTCTCTTTGTAATGCTTCTATTTTATCTATAAATGGATTGACTATTTCAACAAAATTTTTTAAAACCTTTTCATTAGGATGTAAAAACGGCATGTTTTTAATTATTTTAGAGTTAACTGCATTCGCAATAGACGAAGTATTTCCTAATGATTCAAAATTGAATTGTTGTAAATAAAAGTAAGTGAATGCCTTACCAATCTCATTAGATACGAAATGAGCAATTGCCTCATTAGTAGCTAAATTTTTACTAGCAATTTTCACTCGTCCGACCGTTAATTTAAAGCTTAATAAAACAGTTCCTTCAGGTATTACTTTAACTCTATAGTCCTTTACTGCTTCATTTGTAAGTTTTTCTTTTGTCTTAGTTATAAAAGATTCTTCATCTTTCATATCAGAAATTGATACCCAATCAACCCCTTCTTTAAAGCTAAAAAGTTCTCGAATCTTTCTGGGAGGCGTTTTGCCAATTGTAATTTTATAAAGATTTTGCGCTTTTTCGTAATTCCACCCTTTAGGTAACTCTCCCAATTCACTCTTTTTCATTTCCCCACCACTAGATTTATACGGATTACCATTCTCATCAGGAAATTCAAAATCAACAAACCAGTGTTTAAATAGTGTTTGAGAAAGTTCTTCAAGGTTTGCAATGATTTTATTGTTTAAACTTATTTTATCATCTATATTTTTCAAAACATGAATTTGTTTTATTTGATTTTCAATACTTGGTATTTTCAATGATATTCCTTTCACTGTTTTGCCAGATACTTCACTAAAAGTAGATCCTGTGCCTAAGCCTTTTATATATTCCATTTTATATTGCAACTTATAATACAAATATTCAGGTATAATTAGTTTCTCATCACAAATTACACTTTTAAACCCTTGATTGGTACATAATTCATTTTTTGCAATAGCTAAATATCCAATCGGTGCTCTTGAAGTCATTAAGACTGTTCCTTTAGGTAGCATTCTTGCACTAGACTTCTTTAAACCTTTATCAGTTATATATCTTTCTCCATGAGAAATATACTTTCCACTAAAATCAGATAAATCTTTAGGAGTAATCCATGCTATATCACCATTATAATATTCTACTTGTTTGGTTGATGGAGTTCCTCCTCCTACTACATTTCCTAAATCTTTTATTTCATACTCCTTAAACTCCATACCCTATTCCCTCCAATGACTTTCTAATTTGTTCTTCAAGTTCTTTGGATTTGGCGAATTGTTCGCTGAGTTCTGAAGTAATGCAATCCATTTTTTGTTCGAATGGTTCACTGTCTTCTTCAATTTCTGCTAGCCCAATATATCGTCCTGGCGTTAAGATATATTCGTTTTTACGTACTTCTTCAAGAGTTGCGACTTGGTTTAAGCCTGCTTCGTTTTTATATTCCTCTTCACTTGTACCTCTCCAGGCATGGTAGATACCAGCAATTTTTTGAATGTCTTCTTGAGAAAATTCTTTTAATGTACGTGAAACCATATGACCAAGATCTCTAGCATCAATAAATAAAATTTCTCCACGACGTTCTTTTTTACCATTTTGCCCTTTGTTATTAGTAATAAACCAGAGACAAACTGGAATTGGTGTGGAATAGAAAAGTTGACCTGGTAAAGTTACGATACATTCTACTAAATCTTCTTCTATTAAATTCTTACGTATAGCAAGTTCTTCTTTATTACTTGTAGACATGGAACCATTGGCTAAAACAAACCCTGCTGTGCCACTTGGCGCTAATTTAGAAATCATATGTTCTATCCATGCATAGTTGGCATTTCCTTTTGGCGGGATACCAAATTTCCAACGATAATCATCTAATAAGCGTTCTTGTCCCCAATCACTCGCGTTGAAAGGTGGATTCGCTAGTATAAAGTCTGCTTTTAAACCTTTATGTAGATCGTTATGGAATGTATCCGCATTTCTTTCTCCTAAATCATTATCTATTCCACGAATAGCTAAGTTCATTTTTGCTAATTTCCATGTCGTCGGGTTAGATTCTTGACCATAAACTGAAATATCGTCTAATCTCCCTTGATGATTGGCAATAAAGTTTTCACTTTGTACGAACATCCCGCCAGATCCACAACAAGGGTCATAGATTCTACCTTCATATGGTTCAATCATCTCAACTAATAATTTTACAATTGAAGATGGCGTATAGAACTCACCAGCATTTTCCCCTCAGCGCTTGCAAATTTAGCAATAAAGTATTCATAAACTCGTCCTAACACATCTTGTTTTTTAGCGTTAGAATCTCCAACTTTAAAGGTAAATAAATCAATAATATCTCCAAGCTTTTCTTTATCTAAATCTTGACGTCCATAATTTTTCGGCAAAACGCCTTTTAAAGATTCATTTTCTTTCTCTATTGCGATCATCGCTCTATCTATAATTTGACCAATTTCAGGTTTTTTCGCATTTTCATTGATATATGACCAACGTGCTTCTTGAGGCACCCAGAAAATATTTTCTGCTAAGTATTCATCTTTATCTTCTTCATCTGAATACTCATCTTTTTGTAATTCCTCATATTTTTCTTCAAATGCATCAGACACATACTTTAAAAATATTAAACCTAATGCAACACTTTTATATTCAGCTGCATCCATACTGCCGCGTAATTTGTCTGCAGTTTTCCATAATTTTTCTTCAAATCCAATTGTTGCCATTATAATCCTCCTGGTTTGGCTAGTTTCTAACTATTCTTTCTTCACTTTATATTCATTATATTATTAATAATAACGAAAGCACATCAGTATTTTAAGTATTTCTAATAAATCATTGCTAAAAACTGAATTTTTATCTAATTTTTCATCTTTTCTTTTACTTATCGTATATAAAAAAAGAGACAGAGTTTTTTCTCTGTCTCGCCCTATTTACGCTTCTCTCAACCTTATATCTGCTAAAACTTGTTTGAAGTCTTCTGGTAAATCAGTCTTACGTTCAATATATTCACCAGTAACAGGATGTTCAAAACCAATCACACCAGCATGTAAGGCTTGACCGCCGATATCCATTGTTTTCTTCGGTCCGTATTTTGGATCACCTACTAATGGATGGCCAATATACTTCATATGCACGCGAATTTGGTGAGTTCGTCCTGTTTCTAATTCACATTCTACTAAAGTATAATCTTTGAAATGTTCTAAGACATTGAAGTGTGTAACCGCATCTTTACCATCGTCTACTACAGCCATAGATTGACGGTCTTTTTTATCTCTGCCGATTGGCGCATCAATTGTGCCGTAATCATGTGGAATATTACCGTGTACTAAAGCAGTGTATTTTCTAGTTACTGTTTTAGCCATCAATTGTTCCACTAAATTACGATGTGCAATATCATTTTTTGCAACCATTAATAGACCAGATGTATCTTTATCAATACGATGGACGATACCTGGGCGAATTTCACCATTAATACCTGATAAATCTTTAATTTGATACATTAATCCATTCACAAGTGTACCAGTATAATGACCAGGTGATGGGTGCACTACCATACCTTTTGGTTTATACACAATAGCAACATCAGAGTCTTCATAGTAGATATCAAGATTTAAGTTTTCAGGTTTGATATCCGCTTCAACTGTCTCTTTCTCTGTCACTTCAATCTTATCATTCAATTTCACTTTGTGATTTGCTTTCACTTTCTTACCGTTCACTGTTACCAAATCTTCTTTAATCCAATCTTGAATTTGACTTCGAGACCAATCCGAATTAAATTCTGGCAACAGTTTATCTATACGCTGACCTACTTGCTCAGCTTCTGTAATTTCATAGTTAAACTCTGTCATGTATATACTCCTTTACTGAACTTTCGATTTGCGGGAGTCAAATAATAAGGCAATTAATACCAGAATAACACCAATCGTTAAACTTGAGTCTGCGACATTAAAGATTGGAAAATCATAACTGAAAATTTTAGTATCAATAAAATCAACCACTTCACCATGCAACATGCGGTCTATAAAGTTACCTAGCGCGCCTGCAAATAATAAACTGATGGCTACTTGCATTAAGAAATTGCCCTTTGCTTCTTTGATGTAGAAAAAGACTAATAATCCTAAAACAACAACAGTTACAATAAAGAAGAAGCTCATTCTCCCACTTAAAATGCCCCAGGCTGCACCATTATTGCGATGTGAAGTAATATACAAAAATTTAGGTATCACTGTATAAGAATCACCGATTGCCATAGACTTTGCAATCACAGCTTTTGTTACTTGATCTAAAATCAAAACAGCAATAGTGATAAACAATGTGACACTTATAAAATATTGTTTTTTCATGTGTTCCTCCCCGAAGAAAAGTAATTCATCTTGTTTCAACTTTCTTCGTATGTTCTTTACAACATGTTATATTATAACAAATTGTTATTCGAACCAACACTATTAATTAATTTTGCTCTTTTTCAACCTCAGCTTTGGGATTCTTTTTAGGATGAATATAGTTGTAACTCTTTGCTTCTTCCGCTGTAATAGGACGTGATGATACTTTATAAGGTTTAATATAATTCATTTCTGATACATCAAAGGATCCATCTTTATTTACACGTTCTATATAAGCCACGTGTCCTAGTTTACCTTTCGTTGTCTGCATTAAAGCATGGGCAGCTGGTTTATTATTAACAACATAGCCATCTTTTTTAGCGTCCTTAGCCCAATTTTCAGCATCACCCCAGCGATTGCTGATCATGTTGCCGTCTTTTTTAACTTTATCAAAAGCATAATACGTGCACTGTCCTTCTTCATACGCATTAAAACGCATGGGATCAGGTTTCAATTCTTCAATCCATCGTGAGACTTCATTTTTATTTTCATAAAGAAATATTGCAGTACCGACAAGAACAATCAGCAAAACAACTGTTTTTAATAGTTTTTTCATCTTTATAATTAAGCTCCCAAATAATTAAATCTGAACTCAATACCGTCAGGTCCTTTAATCCATTTATGTGCAGTTTCTGGGTAGTGATAATCAATAAACGATAAACCATAAGTTTCAGAACTTTCCATTCTTTTCATACTCGACATCCAATGATTCACAGCTAAATGATGATGATAACCACCAGAAGCCATAAAAAGTGATGAAGAGTTTACATAAGATGATTCTTCTAAACCAAAATATTTTAAATAGAAATTTTTAACTTCTTTTAAACGAATTGTTTTTAAATGCACATTTCCTATTTTTGTATCTGAAGGTAAAGCTTCCCAATTTTTATGCGTTCTTAAATTCATCAATTTAGAAGCATATAAAGGTCTTGTATCCATAATGACACGATTTTCTTTATCATAATCCCACGTTTCTTCTGGCAAGTCTGCATAAAATTCAAAACCGTTGCCTTCTGGGTCACTTAAATATAAAGAAGTACTCACGTCATGTTCAGCACCATTTATCACAATATCTTGTTCTGTTAAGTGTGCCATTAAATCTGCCAAATCAGCATGTGTCGGTAATTTAATACCAATATGGAATAATCCCGCTTCAGACACTAATGGTTCTCTCCCATGATCTAATTGTCTTAATGTTATACGATGTCCTGAGTCACCTACCTCGTACTGAATCGAGGTATATGTTTCATTCATGACTGTAAATCCTAATATATCTTCATAGAACGGTTTTAACGCTTCTTTATCTCTGACATTTAATGTTACACCGTTCGCGTAATGATCTCGTTTGTACGCTGCCAAGGTTGTTACTCCTTTCATTTATATTTATTAATAACCTTTTCGTTCTTTAATACACAAGTAATATTTATTATAACTATTTTTGCTGTTAAATACTTCTAAGGCGCTCATATGTTCTGTAAATAAATACAAATTATACTAAAAATAAAAAAAGAAGAACACCGTGGATGTTACTCCAAGGTATTCTTCTTAAAAAACTCTTTAATTTGAATCAGATTACAAGTCAGCTACTACGC
This sequence comes from Staphylococcus condimenti, assembly GCF_001618885.1. Taxonomy (NCBI): domain Bacteria; kingdom Bacillati; phylum Bacillota; class Bacilli; order Caryophanales; family Staphylococcaceae; genus Staphylococcus; species Staphylococcus condimenti. The sequence goes on from NZ_CP015114.1 coordinate 685,259, forward strand.
CTTGGCAACGCGGACATAAGTGGTCTAAACCATTGACAGAGCCAAGTTCAGTGCTATAGTTCCAACATCTTTCACATTTTTCACCATCAGCATGAACAACCTTAATGTCACCATAGTAATATTCTTTGCCATCTTCAACTTTTTCTTCTACTTCAACTTGTGACACGATAAAAAGTTGATGTAAATTCTCAAAGTCTTTTAAGAAGTCAGCAGCATCGAAACTTTCATTGCTTCCGATAATTACTTTAGCTTCTAATGATTTACCGATTACTTTATTGTTACGTGCTTCTTCTAATGCACGGTTCACATCATCACGTAATTTCATAAAAGTATTCCATTTTTCAAGTAATTCTTCATCTGGTTTTACCACTTCTGGCATATCAGATAAATGAACACTTTCTTCTTTTACATGAGGAATGTATGACCAAACTTCTTCAGCAGTATGTGCAAGAATTGGCGCTAATAATTTAGTCATATCGACTAAGATTTGATAAAGCACTGTTTGCATACTGCGACGTTTATGTGAATCTTGTTTTTCAATATACAAGATATCTTTACCATAGTCTAAGTAGAAGTTACTTAACTCAACATTGATAAAGTTTTGAACTTCTTGATAGATGTTCAAGTAGTCAAAATTATCATAGTGATCAATAATACTTCCAGTAAACTCACGTAAACGATTCAATAAATAACGGTCTACTTCTAACAATTCTGATTCAGGAACAGCATCTGTTTCAGGATTGAAGTCGTTCACATTACCTAACATGAAACGTAAAGTATTACGGATTTTACGATAAACATCTGCAGTTTGTTTCAAGATTTCATCAGAAATACGAACATCAGAAAGATAGTCTACACTACTTACCCATAAACGTGCGATATCTGCACCTTTTTGTTTTACGATTTGATCTGGAACGATAACGTTACCTAATGATTTACTCATTTTTTTACCTTCACCATCCATAACGAAACCGTGAGATAATAAGAATTTATATGGTGATTGACCGCGAGTTGCTACTGCTGTTGTAATTGAAGAGTTGAACCAACCACGATATTGGTCACTTCCTTCTAAATACAAGTCAGCTGGGAATGATAACTCTGGACGTGTTTCTAATACACCGCGATGTGATGAACCAGAATCAAACCAAACGTCCATGATATCTTCTTCTTTTGTAAATTCGCCGTTAGGGCTGCTTGGATGTGTGAAGCCTTCTGGTAATAAATCTTTTGCATCACGATCAAACCATACATTTGAACCATATTTTTCAAATAAGTTTGCTACATGATAGATTACTTCTTTATCCATGATGATGTCGCCATTTTCAGCATAGAATACTGGAAGAGGAACACCCCATACACGTTGACGTGAAATTACCCATTCACCGCGATCACGAATCATATTATAGATACGTGTTTTACCCCAATCTACTTTGAAGTTTGTATCTTCAATCGCATCTAAGATATCTTGTCTTACTTTGCTGATTGAAGCAAACCATTGTGGTGTTGCACGGAAAATAACTGGTTTTTTCGTACGCCAGTCATGTGGGTAACTATGTGTGATGAATTTTAATTTTAAAAGACTGCCATTTTCTTTAAGTAAGTCTGTTACAGCTTTATTCGCTTTGTCATAGAACATACCTTCAAATTGACCGCCTTCTTCAGTGAAGACACCTTTATCATTTAATGGACTGATTACTGGCAAGTTATATTTTTGTCCTACGATATAGTCATCTTCCCCGTGTCCAGGAGCTGTATGAACGGCACCAGTACCTGCATCAGTTGTAACGTGCAAGCCGTTGATTACTAATGATACTCGGTCGATGAATGGATGTTGTGTTTCAACATATTCTAATTCTTTACCAGTGAATTCTTTTTCAAGTTGGATAGCTTCTTTATCCCAATCTAATTCTTCAGCTACTTCTTCTACTAAGTCTTGGCCTACCACATATTTTTCACCATTGACATTGTATTGGCCATATTTCAAGTCAGGGTGAACTGTGATGGCTACGTTTGAAGGTAATGTCCAAGGCGTAGTAGTCCAGATGATGAATTTCGCATCTTCATCAACAACACCTTTACCATCTTTAACATCAAATGCAACATAGATAGATGGTGAACGTTTGTCATGGTATTCGATTTCAGCTTCTGCTAATGAAGATTCACTTGATGGTGACCAGTAAACTGGTTTTTTACCTTTATAGATCAAGCCGCGATCCGCCATTTCACCGAACAAACGAATTTGTGCAGCTTCGTATTCTGGTTTTAAAGTGATATAAGGATCGTTGAAATCTCCGTTTACACCTAAACGTTTAAAGTCTTTCTTTTGAATGTCGATTTGTTCTAACGCAAATTCTTCGCAGAGTTTACGGAATTCAGAAATCGGCATCTCTTTACGTTTAACACCTTTTTTAGTTAATGCTTGTTCAATCGGCAAACCATGTGTATCCCAACCTGGTACATATGGTGAATAATAACCTTGCATAGATTTATAACGCACAATAAAGTCTTTTAAGATTTTATTGAGTGCATGTCCCATGTGTAAATTACCATTCGCATAAGGAGGGCCGTCATGTAAAATATATGATTCATGACCTTTGTTTTTCTCTAAAATTTTGTGATATAAATCTTGTTCGTCCCATTGTTTTTGGATTTCAGGTTCTTTTTTTGGTAACCCGCCTCGCATTGGGAAATCTGTTTTTGGCATAAGTAACGTGTCTTTGTAGTTCATTTATTTCACTCCTTAAAAATATAAAAAAGAACTCTAAGTTCAATTAACAGGGGCGAACGACCGCGGTACCACCCTGATTAACTCAACTTAGAGTTCTCTTCATTCTTTATCCTATGATTAATAAAAAGACAGTGATATAAGAATTAAACATATATTAGGCTCGCACCATCCCTAACTCGCTGTGTGTTCATATGTTCAGCTAATTCTTACGCGTCTGTCTCTGTGTTTGTATAAGCATTTGCGTACTTAGTTCAACATTATAATATACCTATTTATTTTCTTTATTGCTTTCTTTGTTTTCTGCAGCTGTTTGTTGTGCTTTAGCTTGTTGCGCTTGTTGTTTTTCAGCTTCTGTTAAATCATTTTGATTCAAGTGTTGAACATTTTCTTCAGTCACTTGTTGAGCATCTAAATCATAATTTAACAAGTAATCCCAATCATCATTTTTCAATAAGTCTAATTGTGCTTCAACTAACATACGAAAACGTGATCTGAAAATTTTTGATTGACGTTTCATATCTTCTGTTTGGAAAGATAAACGTCTCGCTTTTTCAATACCGTCGTTAACAATGCGATCTGCATCCGCATTTGCTTTATTGATGATTGCTTCAGCTTCTTTTGCTGCAGCAGCTTTAGTTTCTTGGCTTGCAGCTTGTGCTTGTACTAAAGCATCACTTACTGATTGTTGTACTTCTTTGTAAGATTTTAAATTATTTTCTTTTTCTTGAACGACAGTTTCTAATTGTTTGTTTTGATCTTTCAAGTGTTCAATTTCTTGACTCAGTTGGCTTAAATAATCAGCAACCTCACTTGGCTCAAGACCGTTTTTTGTACGGGAAAATTCTTTGTTTTTAATTTCGCTTGGTGTAAAAGACATTTGATTGTCCTCCTTAATCATACACTATTTGAATAAAGTTTCATATACTATGCGCAGTTTGTCTTTCTTTGTTTTAGGACCAATTTCAGTCATTCTCGCACGGCCATGTCCTTGTATCGACAGCAAATCTCCTGGTTCAAGCTGGAAATCTGGACGTTCAATAATGGTATGATTTACTTTGATACGTTTCTTTTCAATATACTGTTTTGCAATTGAACGCGATTTACGAATCATTTCTTTCAGTACAACGTCTAAACGTAATGCACTTACCGTTGCTTGATGTGTTGTCCAATTCTCTTTTGATTGTATCATATCTTGCATTGGAACTTCATGCAGTTTGACCGGCACATTTTTTATACGTTTTAATTCTAACATTATATATGATTCAATATTCTTTGTCAAAATAAACTGAATTTTATCGCCCACAACAATGTCTCCCAATTGATCTCTTTCAATACTCAAAGACATAAGAGTACCTAAAACATTGCGATGATCTATCGTCGCAAATTTTTCAGGGTATTCTAATTCTAACAATACAAGTTCGAAATCTTCCTCTTTCGGAGAAAAATATTCAGGTGCAATCATGGCACGTTTGCGCTCGCTGTCAGAATTTCCGCCATAAAACGAAAGGTTCAATTCAGGATAGCTTCCGACAATAACTTCTAATATATATTGTTCTCTCGGATCTAAAAAATTAGTGAGTACAGGTGCATAATTACGTTCTGCTTGATTGACTTTGTCAAGCAGCATCGTAATAACAGGTTGTTCTTCTTGCCTAAAATGCTGGTAAATATCTATCTTAATTCACCTCTTTAAAATAGAAAAAGGTAAGCCGACAATCCTCTCAGGAAGTGGCCAACCTTCTTTATGTTTATTTAAGTAATTGTTGTAGTATCAAAGTGAATATCGCGCCAAGTCCTTTTTGGAAAAAGATAAGGACGAAAATCGCCACAAGGCTTGAGATGTCAATCATACCGATTGGAGGTATGATTTTACGAAAAGGTGATAAAAATGGTTCATAGATACTCTGTAAAAATCTTCCGAATTTCGAACTTTGGGCGTTCGGAATCCAAGACATAAAGAAGTATACAATCATGCCATAATAATACACTTGAAGTAAAATCATTATGATATTAAAGACAATACTTAAACCTTCAACTAAACTCATTGATTTTTACCTCTATTCATAATCATATTCAGTAGATTCCATATCTTCAGTTATGCTGCCAGCCACTTCTACGTTGTCTGGTGTGCACAAGAAAATATCATTACCTACACGTTGTATATCTCCGCCAATTGCATATACAGTTCCGCTTAAAAAGTCGATAATGCGTTTAGCTGATACGTTATCAATTCTTTGTAAATTAACTAAAGTAGCACGACGATTTTTTAATTCATCTGCAATATCTTGAGTATCAGAAAATACACGTGGTTCAAACAAACACATTTTAGAACTTTCGTGTAAATTAGAAGCATTCATGTTAACCACATTCCTTGCAGTAGATTCATTCATTGGTTGATACTTCCTTTCATTGGAAGACGATTGCAATCGGTTTGTTTGCGTTTGGCGTTTTGGAACAGTTCTAATTGCACGCTGTCTTTCATTATATTGATGATTATTAGATTGTTGCGAACTTTGCTGCTGTTGATTAGGTTCGTAATAAGAATCTTGTTGTGCCGGTCTTTCAGCTTCTGGTTCAGCTTGAGCTCTATTTGTCTTTGAATGCTGCTGATTGTCAGCAACTTCATCTTCCTCTTCTTCTATAACAAAAAAGTTGCTAAATAGGTCTTTTAAAGCCAAGTGGCTCACTCCTCTTTTCCTACTAGTTTCGTACCGATTCTAACATAAGTTGCGCCTTCTTCTGTTGCAATTTCATAATCATTGCTCATTCCCATTGAAAGCTCAGTACATGGCGCATAATCTAGATTCAGTTTGTTAATTTCATCTCTTTTTTCTCTTAACTGTTTAAATACATTTCTGATTTGTGCCTCATCTTCAGTAAAAGGTGCCATCGTCATTAAACCAACTATACGAATATTTTCGTATTGACTCAGCATTTCAATAAAGTCATTCACTTCATTCAATGCAATACCATGTTTAGATTCCTCACCTGAAACATTGACTTGGACAAAACAATTAACTGTATGTGTTGCACGTTTATTAATTTCTTTTGCTAAGCTTTTGCGATCGAGTGCATGTAAGTAGTCGATATTATCAATGACTTCTTTTACTTTTCTAGACTGTAAAGTTCCAATAAAATGCATAATCGCATCATTCGGCAAAGCTTCTTTTTTTGCTTGGAAGCCTTCTAAGCGATTTTCACCGAAATTGCGAATTCCTGCATCATATGCTTCTTTAGCTCGCTCTATTGTAACATATTTTGTAACGGCAATCACGTTAGGTCGTGTGTCGTTTTCAGCACTTTCCAAACTTTTATTAATATTGCTGTTGATTTCTTCGAGATTTTGTTCGACATTCATATTAATTACCCCTTACTTATGCTGTCCGATAAATGCAAGCATACGGCCAGTCTTACTTTTTTCTACCCTATATGAGAAGAATAAGTCCAAATTCTCTGAAGTTGCATAATTTGTGACATCAATTTGTGATTCTGGGACACCTGCTTGAATCAAAAGTTGCTTGTTTGCTTCTTTTAAATCAATTCCATGTTTATCCTGACCGCGTGTTTCTATGAAATGTGTTGTATCTATCGGTAAGTTTTCAAATTTTGATCTAATATCGTCGTTAATTTCATAACTATTAGAAGTCGCAGGACCAATTACCACTTTTAAATCATCATAATCAAAATCGACATGTTTTAAGATTTCTTCTACGATTCTACCAACAGTACCGCGCCATCCTGCATGTGCAAGTGCTACAAAGTGATGCTTTTTACTATAAAAATAAACAGGAACGCAGTCCGCATAACACATTGTAAGTAATAAATCAGATTCATAAGTATAAATGCCATCTACGCCATAAAGATCATCAGTCAATGCATCGATATTCGTATTACCATCTTCTTTAGTAACCTCTACTACCTTTGTTTCATGTGTTTGAATCGGAAATACCCATTGTTCTCTAGGGTAGCCAATTAATTCAGCCAACTGCTTTTGATGCTGTGTCACATTTTCGCTCTTGTCATCGATATATCTTGCCATATTAAAAGCATTTTTAGGATAATCGCTTTCTCCATCTTCACGCGTCGTAAAACCTAGCATAATATTATCCTTTAAAGCATCTGTATGTTCTAAATAGTGCGGTTTTTTAATAAATTTTTCTGGCATGATTCATCTCTCCCGTAATTTGGTATCTGCCAATTTTTTAACTTGCTCAATTCCATAGTAAAATGAATTATGCGATTCTTCAAATTTCAACAAATATAAAAATGTCATCAGACCGTTCGATCTGATGACACCTTTGTTATTGTTCTCACTAGACCACTCGATGACCTGTTGCATCTAATCTTGCGTGATACTTATTATTGATTGCTCAATGCAAACCTAATAGAGAAATTAACGTCTAGTTCTTCTTGAACGTCTTTCTTCTCTGTTTCTAATGAAGCTTGGAATATCATCTTCTTTAGTAGTGTGCGTTCTTGATTCGCTAGATGATTCTGAACTATTAGATCTTGGTGCATGGCCAATACCTTCATCTTTGCTTGAAGCACCTGAAGCATTAGACGCACTTGATCCGAAACCTGTATTAGATTGTTTACGTGCATGTGTAGCTGGTTTATCTTCAAAACCTGTAGCAATAACTGTTACTACGATTTCATCTTGTAATTCAGGGTTGATTACAGTACCGAAAATCATATTTACATCTTCATCTGCTGCATCTTGTACGATGTCAGCTGCTTCTTGTGCTTCGAATAAAGATAATGATTCTCCGCCTGTGATATTCATTAAGACACCTTGTGCCCCAACGATAGAAGTTTCAAGTAATGGAGAAGAAATAGCTTTTTTAGCTGCTTCAACTGCACGGTTTTCACCAGATGAAACACCGATACCCATTAATGCTGAACCTTGGTTAGACATGATTGTTTTAACGTCTGCAAAGTCAAGGTTAACTTCACCTGAAACAGCGATTAAGTCAGAAATACCTTGAACACCTTGACGTAATACGTTATCTGCTTCTTTGAATGCTTCCATCATTGGAGTAGATTTATCAACAATATCCAATAAGCGATCGTTTGGAATAACGATTAATGTATCAACAGCTGCTTTCATTGATTCAACACCTGCAGCAGCTTGTGTTTGACGTTTACGTCCTTCGAAGCTAAATGGACGAGTTACAACACCAACAGTCAATGCGCCCATTTCTTTTGCGATTTTCGCAACAACTGGAGCAGCACCTGTACCAGTACCGCCGCCCATTCCTGCAGTTACGAATACCATATCTGCACCTTGGATAGCATCTTCAATTTGTTCACGTGATTCTTCGGCAGCTTTTTTACCGATTTCTGGGTTCGCGCCAGCACCTAATCCGCGAGTTAATTTTTCACCGATTTGGATTCTGGACTCTGCTTTAGATAAGTTCAATGCTTGACCATCAGTATTGATAGAAATAAATTCTACATTATTCATTCCATGGTCAATCATTCGGTTTACAGCGTTGTTACCTCCGCCGCCGACACCGATGACTTTTAAAGTCGCTAAATGATTAAATCCTTGTTCAAATTCTAACATTTAAATATCCTCCTAGTTTTAATGGGCAATCAATCAAATAGAGATTTCAATAATTTTTTAAATTTACTTTCATCTTTCTCATGAGATTGGTCTGAGTTTTGATCATTTTCGTGGTTAGGATGACGTTCTTCTTCAGAAACATGATCATCCGCTGCATTTTGTTCAGTTTCAACAGGCTCATCATGAGCTTGCTTGTTCGGTTTCTTCTTGAACCAGTCAAATCCACCTGATTTTTCAGTATGTTCTTTAGGTTCAGATTCGATTACTTCCTCTTCAAATTCTTCATTATCATGATTACTAATTGTAACATAATCTAACAATTCATCGAAAGTAATACTGCTGTAAATTGTAGAAATTGCAGAAGAGAATTCTGGCTTTCTGATTCCCATTTGCGAAGGTGTATGTATTCTGACCTTCTCATTCACCATATCTTGTAAAAGCTCTCTTACACCTAATAAATTTGCTGAACCGCCAGTGACTACAAATCCGCCATTTACTTTTGTCAATCCTAATTCTTGCAAGATATCAAACACGTTGAAAAAGATTTCTTCTACACGTGCTTCAATAATATCTGCTAAATCTTTTTGAGTAAATTGTGCATCTTCATCACTATCTATTTGTTCTACAGTAAATACATCTTGATCTGATGCTGAATTATAAAAAGCATGACCATATTGATGTTTTACTTTTTCAGCAGTGTCGAATGACGTATTTAAACCTTGTGCAACATCATCAGTGATGTCACGGCCTGCCATTTCGATTGAGTCAGCATCAACAAGCTCTCCTCGCTCATAAAAAGCAATTTGAGTTAAATCTTGGCCGATATCAATCACGACTGCACCCAACTCTTTTTCAGTCGGTGTCAGAACTGAGCCGTAGTTGTATGCATCAGAATAAACATCTAATACATCTACACCACACGATTCAACACATTTAATCAAGTTTACTAAAATAGATTTTTGAATTGCGATAACACCCGCTTCCACTTTAAGTGAATGTCTAGCAATCAATTCTTTAGGATCAGATACTTCATTATCACCGTCTACTACAAAACGAATTGGGAAAGTATCCACAACTTCAGTTTCTTCAACGTCATTTTTATCTCTGATACCTTCCAACACAGTTTCAATGTGTGTACCGCTTAATTCTGTATCTTCATAAAATTCAATTTCGTTGGTTTCATCATAAACCTCAGTTGCAACAATCGGCAATTTCAAAAATACTTCTTTAATGTCAACGCCAGAAGCAATTGAAGCTTTCTTAATTGTATCTTTAACAGCTTGTTTGGCTAAATCAAAATCATCAATCAAGCCGTTTTTGATACCGCTGGTATAGGTTTGTCCTGTACCTATCACATTAATTCCATTATGAAATTTTTCGCCTACTATTGTTTTAACACTAGATGAACCAATATCTACACTCACATAGTAATGTTCCTCCATAGATAGGCACCTCCTGACAATTTCTTTAAAAAATACACTATAGTTAGTTTACAATACGTTTCTTGTGTTGTGAACTATAAACACAAGATATTCAAGACTTTTTTAATTATTTGTACTATTGTCTTTCGATTTGTCTTTAGAACTATCTTTTGATTGTTCATTTATTTTATTTAATGTGTTTTGAAGTTCATCTTTGGCTTTATCCTCAATTGCTGTGCCCTCACGCAATTTATCACTGCTTTCTGATGAAGTTGTGCTTTCATCTTTGTAAGGAATAAATGACGCGCCTACAGATAAATCAATATAACCTGATTTTTTAAGGTTTCCACTATCATCTCTTTCAAGTGCTTTTGACATTTCCGGATAATATTTCAACTTGTCGGAAATTGTATTGATATTTCCGAGAACTTGAATGTTATCTTTCATGAAAAGTTTAATCTGATTTCGATTTTCTTTATCATCCGCATACTCTACTTCTGAGATAGCATTGCGTATATTCGGTTTCATTTCAGAAAGTGCTTGAATAATTTTAGCACGTTTAGCTTTGCTGAAACCTGATACGACTGGTGCATCTTCAGGTACTTTTTGATTATCATCTTTTAATATATGATCATTACCTAAAACTGGATAATATTTACCTTTTTCTTCAATTAATCCAACTAGTTGATGTTCTGTTACATTGACCTCAATATCATTAGGGAATTGTCTTTTAATCTCAACATTTTTAACATATGGATTCTTTTTCAATGCAGCAATTGCTTTCCCTTTGCTGAATGTGTATATTTTTGTCTTTTTATTGATATTTAAAGCTTTTTTCACTTCGCTGTTATCGACATGTTGTGTTCCTTTGATATGAACTTGGTCAATCCGACTTATCGGTGTAAACATATACAGCACTATCAATGCAATAAGTGCAATGAGAATCCCGAATATACTGAGTTGGATACGCCGTTGTTTATCACGACGCTTGCGCCGTTTTTCTTTCAGATACTCTGAATCAATCTTACGCACTTTATCTGACACGTTTATTCACATCCTTACTTCGATGGAAGATGAGCACGGAAACTGTCAATAAAGATATCACCGCGTTCTTCGAATGTATTGTATTGATCCCAACTTGCACAAGCAGGTGACAACAGCACAACATCATTAGGTTCAATTACATCTTGCACTTTATCAACCGCATCTTTCACATCAGTTGCGCGGATAACATATTTACCTTGGCTTTCGCCGAGTTTCGTCAACTTATCTTGTGTTTCACCGAATGTAATCATCACGCGTACATTTTTCATATAAGGAATGAGTTCATCAAAACCATTTCCTCTATCTAATCCGCCGCATAACCAAATAATCGGTTGATTGAATGAGTTTAATGCGAACTGAGTTGCTAAGGTATTGGTTGCTTTTGAATCGTTATAATATTTATTCGTCTTATTAGAACCAATATATTGCAAACGGTGTTTAATACCTGAAAATGAAGTTAAAGTGGCAATCACTGCATCAATAGAAACGCCGCCTAGTACAGCTGCCAATACAGCTGCTAGAATATTTTCTAAATTGTGTTCACCCGGCAGTACAATATCATCTTTATGAATGAGTCTTAAACCGTTCAACATGATATATCCATCTTTAACATAAATACCGTCAACTTCTTGTGATGTAGAAAAATAATAAACTTTTGATTTTAATCCATCTGTCTCTATAAGATGTCGTTGATTATAATTACAAATTAAAAAGTCATCTTCAGTTTGGTTCTTATAAATTCGACGTTTCGCATTACGATATTCTTCTAAAGTACCATGGTAATCCAAATGAGCAGAATAAATATTAGTAATTATCGCAATGTGCGGTCGATATTGTTCAATTCCTAGTAATTGGAAAGAGGACAATTCAGTAATTAAATAATCTTCTGGTTTAGCCTCTTGCGCCACTTTTGAAGCAACATAGCCAATATTTCCAGAAAGCAATCCTCTTTGGCGACTTTTATCAAACATATCTCCAATTAATGAAGTAACTGTCGTTTTACCATTTGTTCCTGTTACTGCAATAATAGGAGCTTCAGAAATCAGATAACTCAACTCTACTTCTGTTAAAATTCTCAATCCTCTTTTTTCAGCTTCACTAATCAATGGAACTGAATACGGAATACCAGGATTCTTAACAATTATAGGATTGCTATCTAATAAAGATAGTGGATGATGTCCACCGATGACTTTCAATCCCATCTTTTCTAAATCTTTCGCATGCGGGTCTTTAGAAAGATCGCCGCCGTCATTTACAGTTACACGCGCACCGAGTTGATGTAATAACTTAGCTGCTTCGTAGCCGCTCTTTGCCAAACCCACTACTAAAACATTTTTTCCTTCTAAACCTTTATATTTAAGCATTTATTAATGCACTCCAATCCATAAACCTATCAAACCAGTAATTAAACCTACAATCCAAAATACACTTACTACTTTCCATTCATTCCAGCCGCTCAATTCAAAATGATGATGCAATGGACTCATTTTGAAAATTCTTTTGCCAGTTAATTTAAATGATGCCACTTGTAAAATAACTGACAATGTTTCTGCAACAAAAACAAATCCGATAAAAATCAATGAAATTTCTGCATTCAACATGATAGAAACCGTTGCAATAATACCGCCTAATGCTAAGCTCCCTGTATCACCCATAAATACTTTGGCAGGGTTGACATTGTAGATAAGGAAACCAAGTAAAGCGAATACCATAATGATACAGAATGTGCCTACTGAGTTATTGCCTAACATGAAACTCATGATGGCATACATTGCAAAAGCAATGATAGATAATCCAGTTGCCAAACCATCTAATCCATCCGTTAAATTCACAGCATTAGAAAATCCAACTTGCCAAAATACAATGAATACTACATAAACAACTGACAATGGAATACTCACATTTGTAAAAGGAATGTGAATACCAGTAGCAAAGTGAATCATATTAAAAACATCACTTAGAATAAAGAAAATCACTGCAATAGCGATTTGCGCTAAGAATTTTTGCTTACTTGTTAAACCTTGGTTGTTCTTTTTTACAACAATAATATAATCATCAACAAATCCGATTAATCCAAACCCAACTGTTACAAATAACAGTAAAATGTATGGATTTGCATTATCTGAAAAGATAATTGCGATAATCGTTGTGATAATAATACTGATTAAGAAGGTTAACCCGCCCATCGTCGGCGTACCTGTTTTTTTCATGTGGCTTTGAGGTCCCTCTTCACGGATACTTTGACCGAACTTCATTCGCTTTAAAGTTGGAATAAGTATTGGAACCAATATTAATGTAATCAAGAAAGCGATAATTGCTAAAACGTAAATCATATTTATCTCCTCATTTATTCTTATTCTTTTTCTTATGTATAGCAAGCAAAGATACATACCATAATGGTATCTATCTCGCCTGCGCTAGTATCAAACTATTAATTCGCATCAGGTGCTGAAAGTTCTATTTCGATATCTTTCTTACCTTTCAGCGATTCATTCGGACTCACAGATTGTTTAGAAACAAATCCGCTTCCTTTCATTTTAACATTAATTCCAGTCAATGATTCAAAAGCAATTACATCATCTTTACTCCAATTTTTCATATCCGGCATTGTTAGATCACCATCTGTTTTCAACAATACTTTACTATGCGGGAGTAATTTATCAGTCGTACTTGGCGCTTGTTGTGTTACTTTTTCTCCTTGTCCAATGACAACTGGTTTTAATTGCTGTGCATCTAGTTTATCTTCTGCTTTTTGAACAGTTTGTCCTGAAACATCCGGAACTTTACTGAATGCTTTCTTAGAAGAAGTTTCGTTATTTTTACCAACATTTAAATACTTCAATGTATTTTCCATAATTGGATTGAAAGCTTTACTTGCACCCATTTCATAAGCTTCTTGTTTATTTTTTTGAGCCAAGCTCATACCTGCATATACAATCACTTTCGGATCTTTACTTGGTGCGTGTCCGATAAAACTTACAAAATAAGGGTAAGGTCCTTCAACGTAACCGCCGTTATCAGGATCGGCAACTTGTGCTGTACCTGTTTTACCGCCTATTCTATAGCCCTTCACACGATAATTCATCGCATGACTTTTTTTACTATTAACTACTAAATCCAGTTGTTTATTTACTTTTTCAGCTGTCTTTTCAGTGATAGGCTTACCTGCAATTTCCCTTTTTCCTTTGTATAAAGTTTTATCTTTAACAGGATTATCAATACTGTTGATGTACCAAGGTTTTATCATATTGCCTTTATTGAAAATAGCTGACTGTGCTTGCAGCATTTGAGCGGGTGTGACAGTAGTAGACTGCCCGAATGCTGATGTTTTTTGTTGCAATTCATTATCCCATGCAATACCGCCTGATGCTTCTCCATCAAACAAACCGCCTGTTTTCTTACCGAAACCGAATTTTTCATACCATGACTTCATTTTATCTGCACCTACTAAATCTTGTAAATGCATCATCAAAGTATTTGAAGAATAAGTAAAGCCTAAACTCATAGGAATTTTACCCCAACCCGTTTTATTCCAGTCAGAGATTTCCGATCCCATGATGTCTCGATGTCCTGACTTATATTTTTCATCAGGTTTGAATTTACCTTCTTGAATGGCTGCTGCTAAACCGTAAGTTTTGAATGTTGAACCTGGCTCATACGTGTTTTGATATAAGTCATTTGCCCATGTCTTACCGAAGTCTTTACCTGTTTCAGGGTTGAACGTAGGACGTTGGCTGAATGCGAGTATCTCACCTGTATGTGCATCCATTACTACCGCAAATGCATCTTTAGGTTCGAAATGTTTATCGAGATCATTCAATGCTTCTTCAACAAATACTTGAATGTTCGAATCTAAAGTCAGATGTACATCATCACCGCGCTGAGGCGCAATTTCATTTTTGGAATTAGGAGCGATATAACCCCAAATATCATGAATATATGAGAGTGCCCCTTTCTTGCCTGCAAGATAACTATCGAATACTTTTTCAGCCCCCATTGCACCTTTCAATTCGCCCGTATCAGGATTCTTTTGTGCCATCCCGATTAAATGAGAAGCAAACACTCCATTTGGATAAAAACGTTCTGTTTCTGGGTAGAGTGTAATACCTGGTAATTTCATTTTTTCAATTTCATCTTTTTCTTGGTAAGTTAAATCAGTACCTTTACGTCCGAACTCAACTTGGAACGCTTTTTTATTATCTAGTATTTTTTCAATTTCATCTGGTTTCATATCTATGACTTTGGATAACTTCTCAGCTGTTTTCTTTTTATCCACGACATGTCGGGGTTTATCTGAACCCTCGTCTGCTTTCTTGCTGACAACTGCTGTTAATTTAAACCTTTCAACATCTTCAGCAAGTACTTTTCCATTTCTATCATAGATTTTTCCTCGCTCAGGTTGTTCTTGCTGCTGGACGAGATATTTCTGATTGGCTTTCATAATTAAGTCTTGACCAGAAGAGTGTCCAGTCAACATGACAAAACTATATCTTAAAACCAATAGAAAAAAGAGCAGTCCGAACAAACTGACGAGGAGGACTGCCCCTATTTTATTTTTTTTAATTTTAATTTTTCGCTTCGGCATTATTACGCACTACCTTTACATTATCGTTCTTTAAGCTCATGCCTTGTTTTTGAGCTTTTTCGTAAATGCGTTCATAAGAAGAGTTCTTTTTAATTTCAGACTTCAAAGCACTATTTTGACTAGATTGCGTTTCGATTTTTTGATCTAAATCAGCAATTTTGCCTTTAGTATCATAAGCGTCCATTTTTAAAGAAAGGATATAAATACTTACCATTGCAATGACAGCGATTAAAGATATGTATAATACTTTTTCAAACTTTGTCAGTTGCACAACAACTTTACGCTTCACTTTACGGGTTGGTGAAGGCGATGGATTTACTTCTGGGGTCTGTCTTGCAGGTTCGTAGCTTTCGTTGTAAGGTTCATAGATCTTTTCTACAGCCATAGCAGTTTGTCACTCCCTGTTATTTCAAAATTTCTGCAACACGCAATTTGGCACTGCGCGCTCGGTTATTTTCTGCTAAGTCTTCTTCACTTGCACTAATCGGTTTGCGGTTGACTCGTTTCAATTTCGGCGTATATTCCTCTGGAATAATAGGTAAACCACGGGGAACTTCAGGCCCTTTCTCATACTCTTGGAAAATTTGTTTGCACAAACGATCCTCTAATGAATGGAAAGTAATCACAGAAATTCTGCCGTGTACTTTAACTCTTTCGATTGCTTGTTCTAATGAATCTTCAAAAGCTTTCAATTCATCATTCACAGCTATTCGTATTGCTTGAAAAACACGTTTCGCCGGATGACCACCCTTGCGTCTTGCTTTCGCAGGGATGCCTTCTTTAATAATGTCTACAAGCTGTAAAGTGGTTTCAATCGGTTCATTTTCTCTTGTCTTTTCAATTCTGCGGGCAATTTGTTTTGAAAATTTTTCCTCGCCATAACGATAAAAAATTCTCACCAAATCTTCATATGGCCATTCATTAACAACCTCAAAGGCTGATAAATCCTGTGTTTGGTCCATACGCATATCTAATCGCGCATCTTGATGGTAACTGAATCCTCGCTCCGGTACATCTAATTGCGGGCTTGATACACCCAGGTCATAGTAAATACCGTCTACTTTGTCAATGTCCAAGTCGTCAAGGATTTGATTGATTTGTCTGAAATTACTGTGCACAAATGTAACTTGGTCCAAGTGGTCTTTTAAGACCTCCTTAGCATTTTCAATCGCTGTTAAGTCTTGGTCAATCGCAATCAAATGTCCATTTTCATCAAGTTGATTTAATAAATAAAGGGCATGTCCTGCACCACCCAGCGTACAATCAACATATACACCATCTTTTTTGACATTGAGTTCATCAATGGTTTCTTTTAACATGACGCTTACGTGATGAAACACTTTCATTCCTCCATTTAAAAATCAAAATCTATCAAATCTTCAGCGATATCTTCGAAACTGTCTTCAGATTCATCATAGAAATCATTCCATGAAGCTCTGTCCCAAATTTCAATGCGGTTAGAAACCCCAATCACTGTACATTCTTTAGTTAAATTAGCGTATTCCCTTAAGTTCTTCGGGATATTAATACGTCCTTGTTTGTCCAGTTCAACTTCTACAGCACCTGAGAAGAACATACGCATGAATTTACGCGCATCTCTCTTCGTCATCGGTAATGACTTCATCTTTTCTTCGATATTCTGCCATTCTTCTAAAGTATAACCGAACAAACACTTATCAAGGCCTCTAGTGATGACAAAACGTTCATTCAATTCATATCTGAATTTAGACGGTACAATCATGCGGCCTTTTGCATCTAGTTGGTGTTCGTACTCACCCATGAACATTTTACTCACCTCGCCTTATTTATAATTTACCACAACTCCCCACTATCCTCCACTATTTATATAAACATATCAAAAAAATTCTTTTTTCACGAAAAAAAGACCCGCTTCCCTTACCGGGAACACGGGTCTGAGCCTTATAGCTCTAAGGTTTAATAATAATTTGCTTCAAAGTGTATTGAAGTGGTGGATAGGTGGAGGGACTGAACATGTCTGTCCCAAATTCATTCATAAACTGAAGTGCATTCCAAACTCTTTCTTGAAGACCTCCCATTGGGTGGAGGGTCTCATTTAATTCTCTGAAATGTTTCATACTAATTGCATTCTCACGTTCAATATTAATGAAGTAACGTTTACGTAAGTATTCATATTGCGATTGATGAATTTGATTATTCTTTTCTACTAGATTTTTGTTATCTTCATTTCCTTTTACTTCTGCTGCTAATCTCTCGTATGTTTCTTTTTGCTGCGCTTCTAATCGATCCAGCTCATCAAGAAATTTCTCTGAAGAATGTGCTCTGATGAATTTATCTTTTTCTTTATCAATGCCATCTGCAATCACATGTTCAGCATCAATGTCATAGCGTTTCAATAATTTTTCAATACGTTTTGTAATATAAGTGATTTTCATACGCGGTAAAACAATCGGCATATCAACATCTAAAACATCAAATGCTGCTTTTAACTCTGCCCAATATTTAATCTCACTCGGTCCTCCAACAAAGCTGACTGTATTAAATAACCACTCTTCCATAATAGGACGTGTAACTACATTATTTGAAAAACGTTCAGGTGTACTTTCTGCTATCTCTAAAAGTTCTTCTAATGTATATACAGTTTGAGACTTGCTTGTACAATAATGACCATCCTCATACGTCAACAACTGACGCATATTATCCTCATGAAGAAACAAATGAACATTTGTGTCAGTTTGAATCATCTTAACAAGACCCGCTTCTACTGTTTTTGTTTGGCCTTGTCTAAAAGCATTATCTACAGCATTATGTTTTTTCAACATCTCTTTTAAAATAGGCTTTTCTAACTGGCGTAATTTTGGATCTTGTGCATCTATAAGCAATACACCATATTCTTTAAATACAAGATGCAAGAGTGCTTTGAACATATCAGACCAAGAAGTATAATTTTTAATAATATATTGTACTTCTTGGCGTAAATGATTAGTATGTGCTGTCTCTGGAATTTGAACTAAAAAGTCATCTAACGCTTCCAGCATTTTTTCTTTATCAGGATCAAAACGTGACACATTGCTTTCTGGCGGTGTCATCGTATGATACTTCACCTTATACAAATTTGCTTTTTCAGTGTTAAATACATACGTATGATTCACTTCATCAAAATCGTGGTCTTCACCCGCAATCCAAAATACAGGTACTACTTCTTTATGATATTCTTCATTTAATTGACGGCTTAAATTTACAATGGATAATATTTTATGAAAAGTATACAGCGGTCCCCCGAACAACCCAGCTTGTTGTCCTCCGATGACTACTTTGGCGCCTTTTTTTAATTTATCAATATTAGTTTGTTGTGCTTCTGTTAATTCTAAATCTGACATATAGTTGCTTATTACAGATGCCAATTCCTGTTCTCTGCCATTATTAGGTGCGTTTAAAGCTTGTTTAAAGCTTTCAGGAGACATCGCGTCATATTGATAAAAAGTATTTAACAATGATTCACTTTCTTTGAATCTTTCCAGAAATTGATCATTCTCATTGATATTTGCGATTAAACAATCCATACACTTTTCTCCTTAACTACTGTGTTTTTCTCATCAATAAGTATAATGTTTATAGCACAATAACACAATTTAACGGCTTACCATTTTCAATGCATATCCGAGTTATTTATTATATAATTATTATAACTAAGCGAAGGGGGAGAAATAGAATGGGCAACGTCAAACGTTTAGATATTAATTACAAAACAGATGAATTATTCGCAGATTTCAGAGAAACCAGCGATCCAAACCTTGCAATGATTGATGAACTTGCTGGAGAAATGATTGATGCAAGTTCCGACTCACCTTTTTACGGAATTTTCATCGGCGAAAAAATTGGAGCAAGAATGGCACTTTATGAAAATGGTGAAGTTGAAGAAAAACACTTCCCTAATTATGATAAGTACTTGATTCTTTGGAAATTAGAAGTATTGCCTAGCTTTCAATCAAGAGGATTAGGAACAGAACTTGTAGATTATGCAAAAGCAACTAATCTCCCGATTAAAGCAATCGCAAGAAACAAATCTAGAGATTTCTTTGTAAAACATGGTTTTGAAGATTTACACTCAAATAATGATGAAGGCTATGATGTATTAATTTGGGAACCTGAAACAAAATAAAAATTAAAAATCATTAAAATGACAAGCGAATCTTTTCCGCTTGTCATTTTTTCATAGTAAATCCTTAACTTCATCAAGTTGTCTTATTTCGTAATTCGGTTGAATTGTTGTTTCATTCTTTTTATTTCTGAAATTAAACCAACACGTATCAATTCCTGCATTGATTCCGCCTTGTATATCCGAAGTAAGAGAATCTCCAATAATCAACGATTTTTCTCTATCTGCATCAATTCGATCAAAAACATAATTGAAAAACTCTGGCATTGGTTTTTGGTAACCTGTTACTTCAGAAATAAATATTTCATGAATATTTTCTTTCAAGGGTGTTTGTGCAAGACGACGCAATTGTGTATCCTCCACCCCATTTGTAACTATATAAACTTTCGCATTCTGGGCCAAATATTGTATGGTTTCTAACGTCTCAGGAAAATATTTTACAGGTGCAGTCGCAAGACCATCTCTAAAAATGATATCAGCTTCTCCCCCGTTTACTTTCTGATCAAAACGATTAAAGTAATTAACAAAACGTTCACTCAATACCTCTTCTTTTGTTAATTTATTTTCTTGAAAAGCTTCCCAATGCGCTTGGTTTACTTTTTTGAATAAATTCAAATTTTCTTTAGTCGGTTCAATACCATATAGTTCCGCTAAATGATAAAATGCTTGATCTTCAGCATCATGAAAATCAACAATAGTATCATCAAAATCAAGTAAGATTGTATCGTATTTCATTTTTTCACCTCATTACCCAACATCCTAGCGAAATCTGTCATGTTATTCAAGCATGCGAAGATTTAATTGATAACTATATTTAAAAGGAGTACAATTAAGCTCGTGTGTATTAAAAATAACCTATTGAATTTAATCTTCATATACGGGTAAATACATAAATAAGCCTTCAAATGAATTAAGTAAGAATGAAAGGAAGTTGAAATTTATGAATAAACGTGTAGCTAAGTCTTATAAAGAATATTATGAGAAATTTGGAGAAATGCCTCCAGCACCATATATGAGCACTTTAAGTGATTACGAAAAAGATGAAGCAATCAACCAACGTATCAGACATGGTAAACCATTTGAAGAAATTAAATACTGGAGCCAACAACCCCCAGTAAAATAAGAATATTTAAATGAGCGGTACGCAATTGCGTGCCGTTTTTTTATTTCTACAAATTTTGTTGTTCCAATCTTATTAATTTTATATAATTATCGTAACAATACTAAATAAATTAATAAGGAGCGGTGCCCATGTTCTTTTCTCCACTTACTTATCTTCTATTGTGGGTTCTATTTTCACTTGTTTTTCTAATTTTTATTTTCCTCACATTAAGTGCACTTGGCAGACAGACACGTTTTAAGCTAAGACTTTCTATTACAATTGTTTCATTTATTTTAGGTATCATATGCTTTTTTGGTATTTTCTCAAATAACTCAATTGAAAAAGAATGGTCCAGTATGACCAAAAATAAGCCTTCTTTTTCAATCCCTAATCCTTTAAAAATGATTTTTGGAGAAGATAAAAAAGACGTTGATAAGCAAGATACAGATCAAAATCTCCAAAATAACGACCCTGTCAAAAACGAAAAAAACACAACTTCAACACATAATAAAACATCTGATAATAATTCACAGAAATCTTTAACCGATTATGAGTCGCAGTATAGGTTTCTGCCAAGAGATTTTGATCCAAAACAAGATAAAGGTGAAGCAACTACTAAAAATGCAGGTAAGTATAAAGTAGGAAAAGATATCAAACCAGGCCATTATACTATTACACAACATAGCAAAGACATGGGTATATTTGAACAAGACAACCAATACGATAATTATATTTTCAGTAATGCGCTAAGTGGAGATTCGAAATATATAGCGAGTAAAATATCTACTTATTTAGTCGATGGTCAAACAGTAGTAATCAAAGATATGAAAAATGTTAAATTCACTCCTGAACCAACAAAACCACGCACAGATTTAAATACAGGTGTTTGGATAGTCGGCGCAGATGTAGAACCTGGTTCTTATACAGTACGCTCTGCCAATGTTTATTCAGCTAACTTTACTGTCAAAACTTCAGGTAAAACTGAAAAAAACAGAATAAATGAAGTTGTTGGTAAAGAGGATGAAAATGCTAAAAAATCACTAAAAGTTAATTTAAATAAAGGTGATATTATTTTAGTTCAAGGTTCCGGAACTGTTAAATTGAAAAAATAAAAAAATCACTTCTGAAGTTATGAATACTTCAGAAGTGATTTTTTTGAATTAGAAACCGAATAATTTACCTACAATGCCAACACCGTTTTGTACGATGTCTACGATGCTAGTACCTAATTTTGCAGGATCTTGTGCTTGAGCAGCATTTACTGTGTCTACGATTGCTTGAGCTAATTTTGTAAGCATAATCTATTTCCTCTTTTCTATATTTTTATATATTTTTTGGATCAATTAGTATGAATTATGCACCGATGAATTTAGAAACGATTTGGATACCGTTTTGTACGATGTCTACGATGTTTACAGCTAATTGTCCACCATCTTGATTAATTGCAGCTTCAACTGTCCCTTTGATTGCGTTAAATAAGCCTTCCATAAAAATTCACCCCTATTATTTTTATTTAAAGGTTCTGCATCTGATGTTTATATTGTTTATGTAATTTGTTGACCTTTGTTAATTACACTATACAATGTTTTAAAGTATATTTGGATGACAGTCCTCAACTCATTATGTTTCATTCAATTCTGTGCAATTGAATTTCGTTTTTTACACTTAGGCATGCCTAGGTGTCTTGAAATTTGATTTATATGATATTCAATGTTTATTTTGTGCAATTAGGCTATTAAAGTGAAAAATCATATTGAAAATTATGATGAATGGTATTGATTTCTATAATTTAATTAGATATAATTATTCTTGTGTTAAAAAAGTGTCCTGGTAGCTCAGCTGGATAGAGCAATGGCCTTCTAAGCCATCGGTCGGGGGTTCGAATCCCTCCCAGGACGTTTATTGGTTATTCCTCGTTGTATCTCGTTATTACAAACGTTGATATGACGAGGTTTTGTTATATATAGATGTATATCGTTATCTATCGTAAAATATTTTTACTACACCAAAACTGCACCAAGATATAAAAAAAGCCCACCTATTATTTAGGTGGGTGAATTATTTTCTTTTACTTTTTTCTTTACGTTTTTAATGAATTCATCAGCTACTCCGTCATCTTTCATATCTTTCATTTTTTTTAAATATTTCATTGAACAACGGTTATCTTTTATATCTTGCACACATTTATATACTTCGTAGAATTGTAAATCTTCATTCTTTATGTACTCTTCTTTATCTTCACCATTATACTCCCAATGATGTTTTAATAAATATTTAGTGTATAATCTAACAATTTCACTTTCGTTGAAAGTTAATTTACTTCTACAATCAGAAGGATAGAGATTACCGGTACCTGCATACTTGCTTTCGATAATATCATACATTTCACCAAAAATTATATGGTTTATTTTATCAAATTCTTTATGTTCTCCAACTATTCTCTTTTGCTTTTTAGGTAAGTATCTTAATGAAGCTAGCACTCTATATACATCATCAGTAGTCAATAATGTTTTAGAAGCTATATCATATAATTGCTTACGCCACTCTGATTTTGAATCTAAGTTGTCCAATAATTCTTTTCTTTTATTTTCACGATCACTTTTTATTGTATCTTTTACACCTTTAACTGCTATATATGCAGCAATTATTGTTGCAAATCCAGTGAAAAATGTAGCAAGTGCATTCCAACCATCTGCTGACATTACACTTAATAATATAAGTAATGCACTAATATATATAAATAAAAAATATGGCATATCTCTTCTCCTTTTAATGCTATCAATTTCCAAATAATAATAGCATAAATTTACCACTTATAATTATAAATGGTAAATTTATGTATAAAAAAAAGAGGCAACCGTCAGTAACAGTCAATCTCAATTACACTCTGTAGATGTGTACCGCTATTTATTTATGATTATAACATAATAAATAAATGATTTAACATACAAAACCACACACAAAAAGCCCACCTAATAAATTAGGTGGATCTTGTTATGTATATACACCACATCAACCTACCCCATTTTGGGACACAGAGCTATGTCACTCGTCAGCAACGTCATATGAATGCTCAGTTAATGTGATGCAGACACTTTAAGCGGTCCGTGCCGTTGACCGAGTCGTTTCATGGAACAACTACTTTTTAAAGACACTGGATTGAAAGGGTATCAACAATCGGGATTAGTTGTTAATCACGGTGCCTCTCGTGTACTTGCATTATAACATAAAAAAAGAGGACTGCTCAGCCAAGCAATCCTCAAATGGATGGACATTATCCATTGCTCACACTTCAATTATAACTTAATTTATTGTTCCCCACAACGGCCCGACAACATGATTTGGAGGCGCAGCACCATTCCATGTACGAATCGGCAAATAATAGAGAGTTCCTTTCCATTTATATTCAATCCATACATGGCCATCTTGGAGTAAAACACTGGTATAATCGCACCAGCCACCCGGTTGAAAATCATAAGCGTACGGACAACTTCTGAATGGTCCTGTTGTTCTAACCATAATAGGTGCATTACCATTTGTAAAACGCGCTTTCTCGCTCATATACCATGTACCATAACTATTACGTTTCCAAGCACCAGCTACAGTTGACTTAGTATTGCTTGCAGAACTTGTTTTATTAGATACAGTAGCTGTTGGTACCTTACCTGCTTGATAAGCTCTTATTTGCTTAATGAAGTAGTCTTTAAGTTTGAGTTTAATTGCTTGTGAAGGTACACCTTGTGTCACTGGATCGAAACCAGTATGGAGCTTCATACTTCGATGAGGGCATGAAGTCTGTGAAAATTCCATATGAAGTCTCACTGTATTTCTATTAGCTTTTAATCCCCATTTATTCAACAGTCTTGCTGCTTCTTGGAAAGCTGCCTGCTCATTGGCAAGGAACATTTTATCACTTGCACCAATTGACTGACATATTTCAATACCATACGAATTTTTGTTACCATTCTGATTAGCTGTATGCCACGCTATACGACTTTCTGGCAGCGCTTGGTATACTGTGTTTCCACTTATATATGAATGAGCTACACCAGCCTCTAAACGTGATAAAGGAGCGTTCACTAAACCACGATGATATGCTTCTGCTGTAGCACCAACACTTCCTGCATCATTGTGTAGCGTTATTGATGTTGGTTTATATCCACGATTAGGTAGGCGATAACCTCTTACTTCGTCACGAATATAACTTAATTTCTTCATTTTCTTTTTAGCTGCCGGTTGCTTCTTGGCAGTAGCTTTTGTAGCAGATTGTGGTGAAGATTTTTCTACACTCTCTTTTTTTGCGTTCTCTGGTTTGAAGTTTGGACGGATGAACCACATTGGGAAGTCATATTCATGTTTACGTTTGGTTACCTTTTCCCAACCAGTGCCGTGCCAAATATCGCCACTTGTCCATCCGCCGCCAAGCCAGTTTTGTTCTTGCACCCAAATGTAGTCGAGTGTTGCTGACGTTACCCAAGCAACGTGACCATAACCACCACCATATTTGTTGTTAAATACAACTAAATCGCCTGTTTTAGCAAGAAACTCCGGTGTGTTTTGGTAGACAACAGCTTCGCCTTTAAAATTATTATCGAAAGGAATATTCACAGCACCCTCGCCTTTCAAACTGTGTCCAAACAACTCTATCCACCCAGCGTTTGCATAATCGAAACATTGGAATGCCGCATAGCCATCTGTGTCATACTGCTTTCCGTTCGATTCATTAAGCCACTTTTTAAATTGATTGTAGGTCATCTTAGCTGTCATTCTTTTTCACCTTCCTTCAACACTTCATCATCGTGGTATCTGCTTGCACCACGTGGTAATTCTTCATCATATTCATATTCTGCAACATCGAAAACAACTTCGTCACTATCATCAGTAAATGGCTGTGATGTGTCGAATTCTTGAGGAGTCAATTCTTTTCGTTCTGGTGTAACGCTATCATCGTCAACTGTTTTCTGATACTCAACTGGGTCAACATTTTCATCACGCGGATTTGTATAAGTCTGTACAATACCACTGTCTTTTATTCCTTTCGTTGTAGGATCTTGTATTACTCCGAATGCGACTAATACAGCAAGTAATCCATTAACGCCATTACTAAATTGTTCTAACTGACTTGTGTAATCTACCCCGATAGCTTGTGTTACATTATTAATAAAAAGAATAACTGCCGATAAGATAGCTACCCAGAATGTTTTGCTTTTGAAACGCACTTTCCAATTTATACTCTTCATTTAAAAACCTCCAAATAAAATAAAAAAGCCGACACATATGTGCCGACTTATTTAAAGAAGATGTTTGCTACCAAAGAGATAAGCGGGACTAATACAACCCCTGCAAATCCCAACCAGTAGCCGATTACTTCTCTGTTACCTTTCGCCTCTGCCTCTACAATTCCTTGCAAACTCTTGATTTCTTTTTCGTGGTCCTTCGTTTCGTATTCTAAATCAGTTACCCTAGTGCCTACCGTTGCTAATGATTCACTCATTTTTTCTAAGTGTTTTTCTGATCTAGCTTGTGACTCGAACGACTTTTCTTGTAGCAGTGTCTGTCTATCCACCTTATTTAGTAAACTGTTAAAGTTGTCTGTGTGCTTTGTATCTACTTCATTTATGCGTTCGTGTATCTTGCCCCTTGATTTCTCCCATTCGTGTCTCAATACATATTTATCTTCTGCCATAAATACCTAACCCACCTAAGAAACCAACAAATCCAAGCCAAGCTGTCATAGCAATAAATTGTGCTGGGATTATCCAATTGAGTGAATTATATATACCTGCCGAAGCCATTAAGAAGTGGATAATTGCACTCCCTGTGCCACCTATTAACATAAAATAGTTCGAAGTATTGTTTACAGACCGTTTACCAAAGAATAGACTTGCTAGAATTAGACAAGTACCAAATACAATCAGTAGTAATCCCCATATCCATATAGGCATAACTTCATGTAATGCTTGATAGAATTCACTTTCATTAAGTACATCTTCTTGTCTTACAAACCAGTAGAAACCACGTATATCTACAAACACACCTAGACCAAACAAAGATAAAGTGGCTAGTTTATCGTGTATTGTGAAGTTTTCGTTCATGCGTTCACCTACTTTTTAAAAAATAAAAACCACAAGCCTAAGCCTGTGGTTGTTCTGGGTAATCTTCACCAGTAATTTCTTTGTATTCTTCTTTAGTCAACGCGTCTAATTCCACGTAAGTTTGAATATCCTCGTTTGTGTAGCAGTTAATGTCATAAAAGTATTTGATTGAATCGAATCCTGGATACATAATTTATTCCCCTTTCAATTTAGCGATTTCGAGCATTGTTTGAGCTTGTTGTTCTTCTAACTGTTGCATACGCTTTTCTTTTTTTAGTTAATTCTTTTAAAGTTTCTGCTTGTTCCTTTTGAGACTTTACTAACTGATTAGCTGTCTTGGTTACTTGCATTTGTGCTTGAGCCATTTGAACTTCGATGTTAGACGGTATATAAATATCTTCTTTTTCTTCATATTCATCACTCAAAACCACTTTACCTTCACTGTTTACAACATATTTATTAGGTTCAAATTGATTGAAAAAGTCAGTTGGTAAATTACCTTCATCAAATTCAACCCCGTTTGTAATTGATCCAATTATCACATAAGAAGTAATATAATCATTCTCTATTAAAAGTTGCATTAATATACACCTACTATCTCTTGTACGACGATATAATTTGCATCATATTGTGGCGAGCTTGTTTTTATATTAAAGACATTGTTGTGTGTTACAACGAAGTCTTTATCAGATGTAAATTTTAAACCCATCTCATATAGGTAAGGGTTATCACCTGTGCTATCAGTCAAGTTTGAATCATTAATTGATATTATCTTTCCACTATCGATGTGTGCAAAAATTGTCTTGCCGCCACCCGGATAACGATATTTCAACATAAGATAAGAAAACTCAGTATAACTATTTGAAATTTGAAATGTTGTGTTTCTTTCTCGAGCATCGCCAACAAATATTTTTTTATCCTTTTTCTTATATGTGTTTGACAAGTAATTTTTTAAAGTCACATCATAATCATTTAATGTCGTATTTAAAAACATCTCACTAATCAAATTGTCAGTTTCATATATTTGCGGTATTTTCTTCCAACCTAAATCAGTACCAGCACCTTGAATGTGTTTCACATATATATTGCCAGTATCAAGGTTAGTTATATATATTTGTTGTTGGTTTAAAGAATCTTTATAAATGTCAATAAATGCCGGGTATGTTTCTCCACTTGTTTCAATAATTTGTGGTGTACGTGCAATCGTTTCATCACTTGGTATTGTTGTTGTGTAATAACCTGGCGCTAAGTTTGCTACATCTTCTGATAATTCATCTAAAATGATTCGTGTACCGTCAAAAGCAGTTAGAGCGTATTTTTGCCATTGTTCAGTGTCTGCTTTTTTGACGAACAATTCAGAATCTACTTGAGATTTAAAATCAGAAATCATTGTTGAAACCTCTGTACTTTTATCATTTAAAAATTGTAATTGAGTTTGTCCATTAGTGTTGATGTCGTTTATAGAATTGTCTTTATTACTGTTCAATTCTTGTAAAGCATCATCTTTAGCTGTGTTAATAGTATTTACACCAGTTTCGCTAGCTTGTTGGACTTTAGTAATATAATCATCAATATTCTTATAAGCATCTTCAATGTTTTGTACTTTCTCTTTTAAACGATTTTCAAGTTCTGTATATTTGCGAATATAAATTATTTTATCTACTGCAGGTATTTTATTAATTAACGAGTCTTGTATAGTAAATGTGAAATTAACTTCTGTGACTGTATCTTCTTTATTGTTAACACTAATATATACTTGTCCTTCTACTTTACCTGTGTGATCTAAGAAATCATTCGGTATTTTATACTCACATATACCATTCAGTTCATCTGTGACTCCGACGTCATCAATAACCCAACTACCATCTTCAGCAGTTAGATGAATCATTACCTTTGTATTAACTTTGCCTAATGGTAAAACCACATTATTTCTTGTAACTTCAAATCTTAATATAGATGTATTAATATCCATATTATAAAAACTTATTTTTGTATCTTGTTTTTGTTTATAATATGCCGATGTTTCTAATTTTAATTTACCTATTTTTGACATTGCCATTAATTATTCACCCCTTCAAACTTAACTTTTTTACCATTAATATCTCTGATACCATAAAAGTTACTTTCTGGGTTTAGTATTGTAATAGGTGCACCGCCGCTATCAATATTCCAAACTCTAACGTCTTTACAATCTTCATTAATACGAACTGCATCCAAATATTTTTCGTTAGCATTTCTAATAAAATTATTAGTAACTGTGCTATTCGTACATTCAATCAAATAAATACCTGCTATATACCATGATTTGCTAGCATTTAACCCGTAAGAATAAACAGAGTTGTTATCAACTTTGATAAACCTAGAACCTAATGATATTCGTATGCCATCTTGTCCTGTTGCATATATTTGGTTATTTGAAATGATTGCATGTGTTTGCACACTTCCTGTTTCCAAATTTCTATTGTTCGCAATAAAAACACCTATAGTATCCGTGTTACTTATCATATTATTCATTACCATTAGATGCCATGTACCATAACACTGAATCCCTATGCTAGACTGTACAACGTTATTTCCAATTACTTTTACACGTTTAGCTTCAGGAATATAAACGCCAACATTTTTAATGTTTTTGAATGTGTTATCTTTAATCTCCACAATATCAAACGATTCGTTTTTGTTCGGTACTTTCTTATTAGGATATGCAGATACATGCACACCTATTTTTCCAATATTAGTAATAGTGTTGCCAATAACTCGTAAATTCTCCCCTTGTTGAGCAGAACCCATTTGCACACCTTGCGCATTATGTGAAGATGTATAACCACCAGGAGTTGGTGTGGCAAAGATACCGCCGTTACATTTATCAATTACGTTACCTTCAATCAATGTGTTTTTAAATTTATAAACACGTAACGCAAAGTTCGTTGTTCCTTCGATAAAATTATTTTTTATAACTACGTTAGAAACCCATTCATCGTATACAGAAAAGTGGTCGCCAACTGCTGTAGCGTAACTTGGATAATTTCTTGATGGTCCAAAGTAACAATTTTGAACTACAACATTTTTAGAAGGTGTACTATCGTAAGATGAACCTTTTATATCACCAATACCTATTTCAGCAGCTAATGATACTTGTATTGCTTCTTTATTATTATTCTCAGGGTCTTTCTGTCCTTTGAATGAGCAATGGTCTATTAAAACATCTTTACAACCATTCAAATCCAAAGCATGTGTTGTATGAACATCTAAAATAGTACAATCTTGTAAAGTAACATTTTCAGCATGTGCTAAAACAATTCCATTCATAGCTTTGTTAATATTATGATTACCATCGAAAGTAACACCATAAAATTTTAAATTCCCATTACCCTCATATTTAATTGGGGATTCTCCGATTACTAAATTAGTAAACCAACCACCAGCGTTATTATATCTTCTGATCGTTGCCCCGTAACCATAAATTGTAGTGTTCGGAGGGATGATTAAACGTTTTTCAACGTTATAAATTCCTGGTGGTAGGATAAGAGGACCACCGCCTCGTTCTTTGTTCCAATCTAACCAAGCCTGCAATCCTTTGAATGAGCCTTTTTCTTCATTTACATACACACCGTCAAAGTCTAAAGCACTTTTGATTATTTTAGATTCTTCTAAGTCGTTAGCAACTTTCTCATTACTTTGGACATGATCTAAATAATCATCTCTTAATCGTTCAGCTAGCAACGGCTTTTGAACGCCTTTAAATGTGACCCTTGCGTCACTTACTTCTGCAATTCCGTCACCGTTGTTCGCAATGATGATATTGTCATAGGCTGATTTCATTCTATCTATTTCTGTTTTTACATTATTTCTATCGTAATCAATTTGTACTGCATTGTGGGCGTGCTGTTCTTCTTTTTTATGATATTCAAAATCTCGCTTGAAATAATTGAAGTTATTAATAATTTGTTTGAAATTGTGTATCATCTTGAACCTATAATCTTGCCCGATTTGTACTGGGAAGTTTAAAAAATAATTAATCATTCAATTACCTCACTTTCTTTTTGGTTTAGTTTTTCTTTAAGTTTTTCTATTTCTTTACCTTGTAATTCAACAAGTTCTTCCAGGTTGTTGATTTTAGAATTAAGCTCGATAATACTATTCGCATTGTTTATTTTATCTATGTCTATAATGCACTCAGTGCTTGTCATAGGCAGGTAAATTTCACCATCAGAATCTTTTAAATATCTATTGTTATATGTCTTACTCATCTAGTATCGTCACCCCAACAATGTCTGAATAATTTTCTGTAATAAAATAAGGCGATGCCCCTATGGACTCGCCTTTACCAATGTTACTTATTTTTTTTATATTTCTACTTAAGCGCTGTTGTATTTTAATAATGTCAGTTGGAGAGTTACTGAAATCGACTTCAACGGGTTGATTAACTAATGGATGTGATTCAGTTAATTTAACTACTTTTAAATCTAAGTCATAACCTAGAGGTCTGTGTATGAAATGAATCATATGGTTTTCATTTATATCATCATTCCTCAAGTAATGCTTTTCTTCAAAACTACCTAGATAGTTAGTTGAGACTTCAACGGTTGGTTCATCATTTAATTCAGTTTTTAACTTTTCTTTTAACTCGTTTTCATCTAATGCATTATCATCAAACACTGTTGGGGCTTCGGAAAGTCCAAAAATTTCATAGTTAGGTGATTTATATTCAGCGTATGCGTGATAAACGTCTGTCCCTTTCAACACTGCAGTTACATTTAATACTGTTGACTTCTCTGTGCCCACATACATACATGGTTTAGATTTCTTATAATCGACACCACTTTTTGCACCTCTAAACACTGCTTTAAATATGTGGTTGCCTTTTGATAAGCGTTGAGCAATGATAATCTTTTCAGATGTTGCAGTTTTGCTATAGCATTCATATTTACCTATATGTTCATCATCAAGATATACGTCTAACACGCCACCTTTAGCCATTTTCTTTAATGTCCATTCAAGTGTCTCGTTACCCCACTTACAGTTAAATGTTTTCGTGTAACTAGCACCAACACTTTCAGTACGCCAAGTACCGTCTTTGATGAATGTGCCAAAATAATTTAAGTCTTTAGGTTTCATAGGATTATAATTTTTTGTCTCAGCTTTAGTTTTCTTTTTACCGTAACCCTGTATATAGGTTTTGATTTCTGTAGTAGAAGTAGTTGCTTGCACTTCACTAGAGTTGTATTTATATATTAATGGTAAGTCAGACATTTGATAGAAAGTTTCATCATCATAAATATAAATTTTCTTATTATCTGCAAAGTATATATAATTGAATAACTCTGCGCCTTCTGTAAGAAATTCCAAACCATTTTTATTGCCTAATTCTTCTATAGCAATTCGTTGGTTAAATGTCCCTTTAACTTCAAATGAGAAACCTAATTTATTCCCTTTAAAACCAAAGTCTAGATATTGATCTAAAGTCATTGTTGGTTTGTTTTCTTCAGCATCACTTTCATCGTTATTCATTTCCTCGTTTTCCAAATCTTTCTGGATATAATGATTTTGGAATTCCATAAATATATGTTTAGCAGTGATTTCATTTGTTACAACCGAACCATCATATTTAATAGATGTTGATTTTATAACATAGTCTTGTCCTTTCCACTCTAACAGCATTTCATTAATTAAGGCGTCGAATATATCCTCGTTCTGAGTTGTTTTATATATAGTAAAACTAACAGATCGTTCATTATTTTTTTCATATTCATATTTGAAAGATTCAAAATCAAAATCAGTTACAATCTCTCCAAAAGTACCTTTTTTATTTTTTAAAATTAAAGGTTCCACTAATTTCACCTACCTATATATAAATGGGAAAACCCATTTAGTAGTTACATTTTTTATACTCACACCAGTTATTTCTATATGATTAAATCCAGGTGCTAACGTCAACCAACCCCAATTTGTGTCTATCCCTATGCGTTTTTGGTCTTTTATTGGATGAACACCACTTAAAGTTATCGTTTCACTATATGTGATGGGTTTTTTGTATTCAAAGACATTGGTTTCTTTTCCATCTTTTAATACTTCACGTGTAGTGTGATTAGTGATTTTAAACCCTTTAGGTGCATCAATATTAACTAGTAATTTAAATTGATGTCTTAATAATGGATTGATTGTATCCGATGAACCATTGTAAATTTTAAAAGCTGTTGTATCGTGCGTGTATTTAATTTCATCATCTGATAAAACGCCTGCTTCAAATTGCCAATCACCACTTGATAAACTAAACTCACTTGTGTCTTTCAATGATTCTGAATAGCCTTTGATAACCACAAAAGTAACTTTAAATGTAGCGAATGAGTTTGTTAAATCTTCGTTGTCATTGCTATCACAATACACTGCGTATTTCTTACCAGGTGCATCGCTATGCCACAAATAATAAGGTTCTCGTTGATATAGGATATTTCTTATTTTTTGTTTATAGAGTTTTAAATCTTTAGTATCTAACCCTTTAAATGAAAAGTTTAAAACTAAATTAAAAGGCCCGAACGTAGTCGGACCCATAAGTACTCCATCAGTACCATTAATTTCAGTTGTGTTTGCTTTAACTTCCACATCTTCTTCTATATGATCTAAAAACAATAAATTAGGTGTATCAGTCAATTTAACATCAAAGTTATCGTTAAATAACCTTACTTCTTTTTTCAAATTAGAAAGCACCTCCCATGTTGTATGCCATCATTTGCGCTCGTTTACCTTGTGCCTTACTCATGTCTTGCTCGCTCACACCTGTGGGCTTCTGCTCTAAACGTTGGTTACTAGCTACAAGTTGTGTCAGTAATTCAACTTGTCTTTGTGTGGCTTCTAACTGCCTAGCCATAACATTTATCATTTCGTTGTCGTTATTGTTGCTAGTAGAAGGTGTACGCATTTGATTAGGACGTTTATTGTTTTTAGCACGCTGAGAAACGCGCTCAGATGCAATGGCAATTAGTTTCATTGCATCACTAGCTTTAGACGGGTCTGTAGGTACTACAATTTCTGGGTAACCACCCTCTGCAAGATTGTACCAGCCAGATGAATTAATTAATCCGCCTGTGGCAAATCTTCTTGAACCAGATGGACCCCAGCCGCTTTTACCATATGGCAAATCACGTCGCCAGTTAGAGTTATTAAAGAATGCAAGTAATTGGTCGTAACCATTCTTAATATTTTTATGACCTTTGACCGCATATGATTTGAATGTACTTGGTACATATTGCAATAGCCCTTGTGCTGGTGTACCTCGTAAGTTGTTGATATCTCCGATGTTACCTTGTGTTACTCCAGCATTACCGTTGGATTCTCTGGCAATTTGTGCGACGATACCGTTTAATTCTCTATTAGATAGATTAACCTTCATTTTCTTAGCTGCTCGTTTGATATCGCCTTTCCACTTGCTTGCTGATTTGTTTTGGCTTCCACCGCCGTTATGTTTCTTCAACCAATTTGTAGGGTCTTTGGCAACGCCATTCCATCTCATTTCATAGTGTAGGTGAGGACCTGTTGAGCTACCTGCACCAGCACCTTGTCTTGCCGGGTCGCCACCAGATAATCCTAAAAGTGTACCCGGTTTAACAGATTTTGAACCTGTCCAGTTAAGTTTGGATAAGTGACCGTAAATAACTTCGATTGCACCAGATATAACGGACATCATGTTACCGAACCCACCATTATAGCCTTTAGAACCTGTCGCCTTACCAGAAACTGTGGAATACACTTTAGTTCCGTAAGGATAGTTAATATCTAACCCATGATGTGGTCGTGCGAAAGGGTAACCTTGTCTTGCTGCCTCTGCTGCGGTTGCTGCAAAGCCGAAGTTGATACCACGACTTAAATCAATATAGCCGCCGTCGCCGTCTCCGCCTTGTTCTTCAAAGGCTTGTTTGATTTTATCAACGGCTGCCTTTTTAAGTTTTCCGTACATGCCTTTCATCATATCGTAAGGCAACTTAGCTTTTTTGGCGATACCGAAACCGCCCAAATTTAAGCCGAACCCTTCTAAAACTTTATCAAGTAATTTTTTAGGCTTTTCTGCCCAATCCATTACGTCGCCGATTTTATCTTTAAGCCATTTTTTACCTTTGCCTACTATTTCTCCGGCTTTTTCACCGACGTTGCTTACAACCGCTTTGCCTCCGTCTAATACTTTAGCAGCACCGGCTTTAGTTGCGTCCCAAGCATCACCGAATACATTATCGCCTTTTTTCTTCTTCTTAGTTTTAGGGTTATGTTTGCCTAACGGATTTGTACCGAATGAGAATCTAGGCAATCCGTTCAACATTGAATGAGTTTCAGCACCGTTGTACACTTTTGCGCCTTTAGGCAAGAACGTTGTTGTATCTTTGTTTGGAGTTAATGCCATTTTGCCATTAGGATATTCAATTGCTTCATGTCTGAAACCGTTCGGACCATTTCCGCGGCCTTTATCTCCGACAGTGGCGAAGGTATCACGATTAATCTTGCCGTTAGTAACAAATTTTTGTGTGTGGGTTGATTCAGTACCAGTATGGAATTTAACATCTGGTAATTTTTCCATACCTAGTTTATCGCCGACCCAGTTAACACCTTTGATAAGTGTATTTAAGCCTTTCTTAACACCTTTAATCATTCCACCGAAGAATCCGCCAATTTTACCGGTAACGTTTTTAATAGCAGAACCCATTTTGTCCATGACGCCAGTTACTTTATTTTTCATTGCGGTAACTAGGCTGATCGTGCCGCTTTTAATACCTTTCCATTTCTTACTCATGAAACCGCCGATAGCATTCATCGTTTTATGTGTGCCTTTGGATAAAGAACCCCAAGCACCGTTAACACCGGACCAAAGTGCTTTAGCTTTATTTACTGTTCCGGATTTAATACTACTCCATTTAGAACTCATGAAACTGCCTACTGCTTTGAATGTTTTAGTAGTTCCGTTTTTAAGGTTGTTCCATGTATTTTTAACGCCGGACCATAAGGCTTTAGCTCGGTTTACGACGCTATTTTTAATGTTGGTCCATACTTTCAACACAAAGTTTTTAACTGCATTGAATATCGCAGTTGTACCTTTTTTAAGCGCGTTGAATGCAGCTTTAACTCCATTCCAAAGTCCTTTAGCTCGGTTTATAACGGCATTTTTAATAGCATTCCAAACTTTGATAGAGAAAGATTTGATAGCATTGAATACAGTCAATACAATTCTTTTCACTAAATTGAAATTGGATCTAACTTGTGCTACATAAGCTCTAATTATTGCGATTACGCCATTTTTAAGCAAAGTCCATATTTTGATAGCTGCATTCTTCATACCGTTCCATAAAGCTGATAAGACATTTTTCAACGCTTGTATAGGGTGCTGTATAGCAAATTTAATAG
Organism: Staphylococcus condimenti; assembly: GCF_001618885.1. Taxonomy (NCBI): domain Bacteria; kingdom Bacillati; phylum Bacillota; class Bacilli; order Caryophanales; family Staphylococcaceae; genus Staphylococcus; species Staphylococcus condimenti. The sequence goes on from NZ_CP015114.1 coordinate 721,325, forward strand.
CATTCCATATTGTTATAGCGCTTACCTTAATAGCATTCCATATGATTATTGTAGATGTTTTTACAATAGTCCAAACACCAACAATATATTTTTTCAAAAATCCGAATATGGCTATCGCGGAATTTTTAATTGAATTCCAAATACTGATAACCGCATTTCTGAATGTACTGTTTGTTTTCCAAAGGTAAACAATAGCCCCTACCAGTGCAGTGATTACAGTGATAACTATTCCAACCGGTCCTGTCATAAATCTGATTGCTAGTCCTAAACCTCTAGTTGCTAATGCCGCCGCTTTAGTTACACCAGTCCAAACAGCTGTTGCTGCTGTGGCTATCCTAGTTTTACCAGTAGTCGCATTTTGTGTAACTGCTAACCATTGGTAGCCTTTCCCTAAAATATTCATAGCCCCAGATGCAGCCAAAGCTATGCCCTTTCCTACTTTAGTTACACCATTCCATACAGCTTGCGCCGCTGCGCTTATTTTTGCTTTTGCAGCCTGCATTGTTTGAGAAGTAGTTAATGCTGCTACCGCATATCTATAACCTTCTGCTATACCTCGAGCAGTAGCGGTAACACCATTCCAAATTCCAGTCGCTGCTGCGCTGGTTTTAGATAAAAACGATAATGTTCTCATACTCGTCATTAAAGAACCTAATACTGTTATAGCAGTACCGATTGTTGATGCCATAACACCAAATACCATTAATAGTGGTCCAATAGCTGCGGCTAATAATCCTACAATCGCTATTGTTTTTTGAACGCCACTAGGTAAATTAGTGAACTTATTTGCTAATTTAGTAACCCATGTAGCAACTTTGTATAACATTGGTGCTAACGCGTCTCCTAAAGAAATCGCCAAACTTTCAATAGCTGATTTCATCTTACGCATTGCACCGCCAATGCCACCTTCCATTTCGTTAGCCATTCTTTTGGAAGCACCATTAGAGCTATCTATGGATTTAGTTAGCTTTTTATAATCTTCATCTGAAGCATTGATAACTGCTAACGCACCACTCATAGCCTCTTTACCAAATATTGTACTAGCTGCGGCTGCTTGTTGATCTTTAGATAAACCACCCATTTTAGTTCTAAGTTGGTCCATTACATCTCTCATAGGTAACATTTCGCCGTTGCTATCAGTAATGGATATACCTAGTTTATCCATTTCATCTTTCATTGCTTTTGTTGGTTTGGCAAGGTTAGTGAACATCGTTCTTAATGCTGTACCAGCTTTTTCGCCTTTTATCATTTGTTATATATAGGAGTTTACCCTATAATCTCAAAGTTTCCTTTGAGTATCGGACTATATCTTTATCCCTTAGGATAATCGGCGCTCGTGGATGTGTTATTGTTTGTTCTAACTCAACATCTAGTCTCTAGACCTTCGTGCTACTATTTGAACGTTCACACGCTTGGCTCGGTATTAATATAGTGAAATATTAGTTTCTAATTCGTTATATACGTACGCAACGAAATCTTCATGTTTATAGAATCTTTTATAAGGTATTCGTAATAAGTTGATATCGTTATCTTCACAATATTTATTCTTTATTTTGTCGTTATGTTGTGTTTTCATTAGATTTTCTCGACCGAATTTAGGTTTGAAGTGTTGAATACCGTCATATTCAATGAGTAGCCATAATTGCCCTTCTTTAAAAACTGCAAAATCAAAAGGTAAAGGTCTCTGATTTCTACACTCTTTTATCCTGTATTGTTTAGAAAAACTATAGCCTTTCTCTTTTAAATATGCTTCCACGACATCTTCGCCTTTTGATGTATAACAATAAGGACATCCTGTTTTATTTCTGATTATTTGGATTGGAGTCGCTTTAAAAAGTTTGTTGCACTTAACGTGTCTTATTGTAGCTGGTCTACTTGATCCATTGTAATCAGAATATAACTCGTATTCTCCTTTTCGAGACTTTTCTATTTCTTTAACAACTTCATTTATTTTGCGTGTGTTTTTTAAAGTTGATTTTTTATATCTTTCATTAGGACATCTTTGTCCGTTTAAAAAGGCTTTGGGAGACATTTCAAAAACATTACCACAACTTATATGTTTCATCTTTATATTTATTTTATTGTTTTTATAATTGCCTAATACTTCGTATTCATCCCCAACTAAGCTACGAACTTCTTTTTTAAACATTTCAGTTGTCTTTTTAAGATTATTATTGCATTTCGGACAACCATGACCTTTAGAAATAGTATATGGGTTAGTTTCCCAAATATATCCGCATTTGTGCTTTACTTTTATTTTCGTGCGTCTATCAACATATCTACCTATTACTTCAATATCATTATTATTATTTTTTACCGATTCTACAAACTCTTCGTGTGTCAGTTTTTTCATAAGTCACCTCTACCTTAATTGTAACTTATTCTGACAGCATTTACCATAAATATTACACCTTAACCTCTACCGAATTCACCGATTTCTACGCACACATTACTGTGTGTTCGAGCATATCCATACCCGCATTACTCATAAGGCCAATAGCTATCGATGTATCTTCTACTGTGTAACCTAATGCACCAGCAACTGGAGCAGCGTATTTAAACGCCTCACCTAAACCACGTACATCAGTATTGGCTTTTGAACTCGTTTGAGCCAAAACATCTGCAAAGTGGGTACTATCTTTAGCTTTCATGCCAAATGCTGTTAAGTTGTCGGTTACAATATCAGACACACTTGCCAAATCTTCACCAGATGCAGCAGCTAAATCCATTACACCGCCAACACCTTTTAGCATATCTTTAGTGTCCCAACCAGCAAGTGCCATGTAGTTCATTGCTTCAGCAGATTCTGAAGCTGTGAATTTAGTATCTCGGCCCATTTGAAGTGCTTTTGTTCTAAGTTGGTTAAACTCATCACCAGTAGCACCAGATGTAGCTTTTACTTTGCGCATAGTATCGTCGAAGTCTATACTTTTCTTCATCGCAACGCCAAACCCTGCTGCAATTGGTGCAGTAACGTACATACTCATATTTCGCCCAACCGACTTCATTGAATCACCAACAGATTTTATCTTAGGTCCTATTTCAGAAAAAGTTTGCCCAAGTCTACCAACAGACGATTTACTTACCGCAATCATTTCTCTGTATTTATCTCGTGTTTGGTCGAGTTCTTTTTGCAAATAATTAAGATTGTCAGCTTGTCGACTATATTCTTGTCTTAATTGAGCTGCTTTTTTACTATTCACGCCAGATTCTCTTGCTGCCTCTTGATACTTGGCTTTCAACGCTGCAACGTTAGCTTTAGATTCTTTGACTGCTTGCGATAATTCTCTAGTTCTTAACTTATATGAATTCAAACTTTTTTCAGAATACTTAAAGTTGTTATTAGATAGTTTTAAATCAGCATTTAACCCTTTAAAACTACGTTTAATTTCTGCGATACTACGTTGAACGCCCATATCCTTCATGGATAGGTCAATCTGCAACCCTTTTATTCTTTCTGCCATCACTCCACCTCCTTACTTATAAGATGTATTACATGAACGCATCAATCATGCTGTCCGTTTTCTTGACATTTTTCTTATTACTTTCGTCAACTAATTCCATGAAAAAGGCAAACGGCATGTCTAAAATATCGTTAATATCCTTGCCGCCTTCCTTCATCATTTGCAGCATGAGTTTCTTCATGTTTTCTTTATGTTCCTTGTAGGAAATGGATTTTAGATGATTCGTGCTAATTCCTTTTTCTTTCTTCGTCCATTTGTCCTTGTGCGATGAATTGAATTTGTTGTTGTAATTCTTCTACTGCATCGGGTGCATGTAATCTGTCTAATAAGTCATCTTTAGTGAATTGGTTATTGTAAATGTCGACCACCATATCTAGCATTTGGTCGATGTTTTCTTGTGCGGAAGTTTCTTCATCTGATGCGCCGTCCATTAAATCAGCAGCGTCATAGATTTTACGGAAAGGAATTTGTGTAGGTGTAATGAATGTATCGTATTTCGCGTTGCCTTCTGAATCTGTTACTGCGTTACCTTTTTTGTCTACTTGTACTAATTTAATAAAATTACGTTTAGCCATTTATAATTGCTCCTTTGTTTTTGAAATGTAAATAAAAAGAGGGCGCTAAGCCCTCAAAATTAGTCTTCAACTTTTTTAATTAACTGTTTCTTCTGTCTGTTTTCACTAGACAATAGTTCTAAAATACGTTCTTCTTCAATTTTTTTATTAGTAGGTCTAGGAAATGTTTGACCTTTTTTATACAATTTATTGTTATCTTGTAAATCTTTAAAAGTGTTTGTCACTTCGTATTTAGCCATTTATAAAACCTCCTATTATTTACGCTCCAATATCTGAGCTTGACGTATCTCCAGTACTGCCAGCGTCAGGATGTGCCACTCCAAAAACTTTTTCCCAAATAGCGTCACGCATAACAGTAGAGCCTTTTTCATCACGACCAAGTAACATTGTTTGTTCATTTTCAAATCCTTCAACTTCTGCTTGCATGAATTCACCTGTAGATTGATCTTGTGAGAATTCAACGCCGTCCTCTTTTGTTTGGCCAGACATTTCAGGGAATGTGAACATACCTTTTAATAGACCAACGTATTCAGAAGCGCCTGATTCTGTAGTTTTTTCGAAAATTACTGATACGTAAGGTGGCGTGTTGTTACCTACACCTAAAATACCTTCTTTTGATTTATCAAGACCAAACAGCACTTCTCTGTCCTCAATAGGTAAGTGATGGAAAGTTGATTCTAATTCAACTGTTCCGTTTGAAACAGCTAATTCAGCTACTACGTTATCACCATATCCTTTTTCAATAGATTGTTCTTTTGATACTGAAATTTCTTGTAAATACTTAATTGCTTGTGGGTCAGTTACACTTCCTACTTTTTCTGAATCTAAAGGTTTATAATGAAATCCTCTAATTCCTGTAAATGAATTGTATTTTCTTGGCATATTAATTCCTCCTATAAATTTAATTCAGAACGATAAAAGGCCCCCTCGTATCTACGAGCGGACCTGTAAATTTTTAATTCTCTATCGTATTCTGGTTTTGCATTAGCTGTATTTTCCATATCCAACTTATCTTTCATCAACCTAGATATATGATAACTAAGTTGATTTCTAACGTAATAAGCTTGATAATTTTTTGACTCTGGCACAAATAAGTCAATCTGTACCAAGTAACTTAAAGCCATGTTATCGTTGTCTGCATATTCGACTGGCAAAGTATCGTCAACTTCACTCATGACAATATAGGGTTTAGACGCATCAGCAGGTTCTGGGTATTCATAGAACTTAATTCTTTTTCCCACATACTCTATAACTTGATTATCATTTATCAACACATTATAAATATCCATCAAGATGTCCCTCATCTGCATCACCCTTTCTCTAATCGTCTTTTAACTATTTTAAAATATGTTTCTCTACCACTTCTTAAAGCTCTATCAACAGCACCTTTACCTCTCGGGTTAGGATTCTTGACAGTACCGAATTCATTTAGGTGAATGATTGTATAACGATTTTTTGAACCTTTCCAGTAGATTTTAATTGTACGAACGCCGTTTAAAGTAAACGGTTTTGATAACGTAACTTCGTCTATACTTGCGCCAGTATCTTCAAATGATTCGAAGTTTTTCTTGATTTCTTTGACTATTACTTTTCCTCCAGCAACCAATGCTTCATCTGTTATTTGACGCATTTTTCTAGCTCCATACTTTTGTTCTAACGCCTTCTCTATTTCTTTCATGCCTTTTAATTTAATTGTCATTAGCTACACCTACCACTTTAATAATCTCTTTATTAATCGAATTGGGTGCAAAATCAATGACTCTAAATGTTAAATCTTGATAAAGATCATGAATTAATTCAAACGTATCTGAATGATTAATACGGTAATCTGAATGAGGGTTTCTAAAGTTAATAGTCACTTTGTTTGTGCCTGTAACGTTACTTGTTTTCTCTAAGTCTTTTGTTGAACTTTCATAAACTTCACAAAGTGTAGTAAAAACATCATCGGTTTGAGTACTACCAGGTAAAGGACCTTCATTTTCAATCATACGAAAAAAAGTAACGGGAACTCTAAGGTCTCCATTACTTATTTCTGGTGGTTTATAACTCTTCTTCATAATCAATCTCCTTCATATTTTCTAAAGCGAAAGACGTGATTTGCGGTAAAAAGTTTTCGTGAAAATATTCTAATGCGTCGTTATAAGCATACCTTGCACGCTCATACACAAGTTCTGTGCCTCTTATATTTTTACCAATTACAAATTCTTGACATCTAAATTGAATATCTTCGTACGATTGCTCAAGTAAAGACTTGATATGATTATCTTCGAATTTATGAAATATCTTCAATCGTCTTTTCATTTCATCAATTTGTTTTTGCTCGATCATTGAACCACCACTCTCTATTAAGCACCTACGTCAGAAGGTTCATCTTTACCACCACTAGGTTTCGCAGCAATATCTAAGTTATATACTAATGAAGTTTTGTTATCGTCAGGCATACCATGTGCAAATTGTTTAGCAATGAATACGTCTGCGTCTTCTAAAGCTAATGTTTGGTCATAAGACTTAATGTTAACTGCACCAGTTTGAACTGCATAGTAGCGACTACCTACTACGAATAGCGCTTGGTTTTCTTTTACAAATTCAGATGCAATAACATCTACATTAAATGGTAATGATGTAACCCATGCACCATTAACTGTTTGCATAGTATTTTGAGCTTTAATATAGAATTGGTCAACAGGATTAACCACTAAAGTTACACCTGATGTTACATCTACTTTTTGACCATTTTCTTTTGTAGATAACGTTGTTAATGCACCAGCTAGTTCATTAGCAGTAGTTTGAGCGTCTGCAAATGTTAATGTACCAGTTGATGTTTTATCTGCTGCGCCTGTTACAGTTACACCGTCAGTGTCGTATGTTAAATCTTTAGTTAAACCATATGGTTGGTTAGATGCTGCGCCATTACCTAATACAACACCTTCTTCTAATTTAAGCGCCATAGCTTCTGCTAATTGTAAACGCACATAACGTTCAACCCATTCTGGACCAAAGTCGAGCATGTCTTTCGGTACAATCGCAAATGCTGTTAATTTGTTTTGTGAGAAGCTTAGTTCTTTAAAGTTAGCTTGGATCTGTCCTTGGATTTTGCCAAAGATTTCTCCCCAGATTGCAGCACCACTTGGGTCTCCAACAATCATACGTGTTTTAATTCCAGCAATTTGGAAGTTAATTTTAGATAATAAAGGACGAGCCTGTTGCATGTCTTCGAACACACGTAAAACCGTAGATTCAGGTAAGATAACTTCTTCTTTGTAAGTGTCTAAGTTAGCTTCATCTTCTACTAAGTTTGTGAAGAAACGATTTTCTTCTGCTGTTAAAATATTGTCTCCACGATTCATACGTACTTGTTTATCTGTAGTAGTGTTGTGAACTTCTTCACGCGCTTCTTTTAAAACTTCATTGTGTAAGTTTTGAGAAAAGGCAGCCATGTATTCAGCATATTTATTTTCTACTACCTCTTGATCTTCTTCATTACGTACTGCATTGAAATATTCATTCTTTAAATTCTCAACATCTTTGTTGATTTCATCTTTAAATTTCATCGTCATACTTTTTCCTCCTATAACAACCTTTTTGTTTTTGGTTTCTTGTTTTGATTTTTAAAAGACTTAACTTCATTTGTTAAGTTTGCAATTTGATTCTGTAATTCAATAATTTCTGCGTTATTTTCTACTTTAGTTTCTTTAGGTGTTTCAACCTTTTCTTTTGTCTCGTCTGCAAAACCTTTATCTACTGCGTCTTTAGCAGTAAACCAAGTTTCTTCAGACATCATTTGAGAAATTTCATCACGATCTAAACCAGTTTTTTCTTGGTAAATGTCCACAATAGATTCATCAATCGTTTCTAAAGCGTTTAGCGTTTTTTTAATATCGGCTTTATTACCAATAGCTAAAGTTGCAGCTTCATGTACCATGATTGAAGCACCTTTTTCCATTACAATAGAATCAGCAGCCATAGCGATAATTGATGCAGCACTTGCAGCTAAAGCAGTAACTTCTACTGTAATGTTTGATGAATGATTCTTAAGGTAGTTATAAATTTCAATACCTTGGAATACATCACCACCAGGACTGTTTAATCTAATAACAACGTCTTTGTTCACATCGTCTAATGCATTCGCAATGTCTGCACTGTTGATAGTTTCATCTGCAAAAATTGACGCTTCTGCAACGGGTCCTCCTAAAGTGAGAATGACTTTATCGTCTTGTACTTCATTCTTAAACGAATATTTAGACGTTGCTTTGATTAGTTCCTTTTTCGTCTCCATTATCAGTCTCACCTCCTTCCGTTGAACCTTCTTTCTCATAGTTTTTAGTCAAAATAAAACGATCTCCACCTTCTACGGGTTCGAGACCGAGCATTTCACGCACTTCATTTTGTTTAGCTGCGCTTGATGATATTAATTTGTCTACTTTTTCTGCATTTTTGATAGGGTCTACCTTGTTAATGCCTACGACTTTGACGCACTTTCCTTTTAAGTATTCTCTTTCTGTGAAAAACTTACTGTTTAACTCGTCTTCAATCTTAGTAACAAGTGGATTAATACAGAAATCAAGATAAGCATCCATAGCATTGCTAAGGTCTGCCACATCACCATGAATAAGGTTAGATGGTATGCCAATGATTTTAGCTACATCATCAATAAATAAACGTTTAACTTTTTGTAAATTTTCAGCGCCATTATCAGTACCATTTGCATTATCTTTTGATAATTCTTCGTAATCAAACTCAGGTACTTGCGGTACGATTGCAACACCATTGTTTTTAAATTGACTGTAAATTTTATTAATATACTTCTGTAACCTTGTCATATTCTTATCGTCTAATTGACCACCGCCATTGGCGACATTAACAACACCTCTAATCTGATTCTTTCGTAATTGTGTGTCCATCATACGACCGAACAACTCACCATAATCACCAAACAATCCATCTACAAACCTTTGTAGCTTATCGTTGTTGTAGTTTAGATAAACTACTTCATCCATCTTAAAACTACGTTTAAATACATAGTCTTTAACTACTACATCTTTAAACAAGTCATCATAGACTGCATATTCTTCTCTATAAAAATCATCAGCAATCAATAAGTCATCGCTATCAGTCTTTATAATTAATACTTCGTTGTCATACACAAGTTTATAAATGACCTTATGCCAAAAGTCTGAAGCGCTAGAATCTGTATTAGGTCGTACATTTAATTTGTAATACAACTTGTCTCTAACTAATTCTTGTCCATCTTTAACCCAAAATTCCGATTGGCTAAAGGTACGAGCAATAAAGTTAATAGAGGTTTCAAGTGCAATACGTTTCAAATACGACCTACTAGCAGGGGCATAGGCTAAATCCAAATCAAGCATGTCTCGTAAGTCTAGATTCCTTTTCAGTATTGAATCAAAAATTCCCAATAAATCACCTCCTAACTAGAAATCAAGTTTATCTAATAAGTCGAATGCTTTATCTAAATCGATTTCTTCTATTTCTTCGAGTTTATAAAGTGCATGTAGGAAAGCATGAAACCCATCTGTTTTCCTTCTGTGTTCATCTTTCTTAACAAATTCTTTATTACCATCTTTTTTTATTTGAACTGCTACATTATTGGTATACCAACGCATCAATGGATTATCACCAAAAATAACACGATGATTAGCAAATAATGTTTCAATTTGAGGTGCTAACTTACTATGAACACCTCTAGGATTACGTAAAATTTCTATATCGAATCCTGCTTCTTCAAATAACGGTCTAAGCAATGTAACTCGGAAATTGTCTGCCACTATTTCTTGTATTGCGTACTTTTTACGCATTTCTATAAACCAATTAACGATATGAACTGGATTAATAGATGGCTCATCAACTATTGTTAAGTGACCTTCTTTCTCCCATTGTTTTATTGGTGGCTTAAGTTTAGCTTCGTCTAAGTAGCCTTTACGAGCAAATGAGTGTGATATCCACACGACATCGTCTCCTTGTTTAAACAATAATCCGACTGCTGCAAAGTCTTTGATACTTGCATAGTCAACACCACCAATTGCTGTTTTATTCTTCAGTGGTGGAATATTGCGAGCTGTCGCAAGTACATCTTCACGAGATGCTACAATCTTGCTTGAATCTTCTTCGGGTAGGTTCATACGCTTTGTTATAAAGGTTTCATATCCACTAGGACTGTGCGTTAAAGCTTTGTATTGATTTAATACTTTACGATAAAGACGTTTGCCATATTCGCTCATAGGCTCTTCAAACATTGGGTTCGCTTTAGACCAAGTTGTAGGGTCGTCTTTTTCTTCTTTATGATCTAACTTACAAATAAATGGAAATAATCTATCGTCGGGTGAATCGCCATTTAAAATTGCTTTAGAACGGTCTTTCAATTTATCTAAGAACCCTTCACGAACAAAACCATCTGTGCCTATAAAAAATTCTCTAGGGTGCTTAACTTTACCAAGCCCACTAGAGAATACGTCTACTATGTCATTGTTTTCATATCTGTGAATCTCATCATAAATAATAAAACCTTCACGTCCACCATCTTTACTACCAGCGTTACTTGTTGCAAATTCGAATTTACTCTGTGTAACTTCTGATGTTATACGTAATTTGGTTAAATCAAAGAAGCCTTCACCTTCTACATCATTTATTCTTCCACTGTATAAATTGTGTTTTATGATTTGTCTGTGCATTTCTTCAAACGATGTTTTAGCTTGTTTCTCAGTGTTAGCTACAACAGTTCCGTCATAATTATCGACTCCATGTAATTCACTTATTAGATAATTGGATAAAGCACTAATCAAACCATTCTTACCAGCACCACGTGCTACTAACCAAAAGAACTGTTCAAAGTATAATTCATCTTCTTCATCAAATAAGAAAATAAATGCGATTAGAAATTTCTGGAACGGCTGTAATTTAAAATAAAACTTTTCTGTGAAAGCAATACACTTTTCTATTTGCTCATCATCGAAATATAAATCTTCTCGATACAAAACATTAAGTTCTAAGTGATCTATCAATTTAATTCGGTCACTGTTTAAATTAATTTCACCGTTTTTATATTTATCTATGTACCGTTGTACATGTTTATTTACTTTCGTCATAATAAACTCCTACCTTTTTCCTTCACTTCTTGCGCCACATCTTCAGGTAACAACCGCGTAAGTTGTTGTATGATTTTCTGATAAGCACCGTCACGAGAATTAAAAATTTTTGCTATTGGTCTTTCGCGTTCGTACGGAGGGGCGTTTTCTGATTGAGTGAATAACTCATAGTCGCCGTTTTCTTGGATATCTAACCATGCGTCATCAAGTAATACACGCATTCTTGCAGCTTGAACAATTAAGCCTTGAGCTACTCTTTTTTTATCATCGGGTATAGATTGAAAAACCTTGTCTAATCGTTGCTTTTCTTTATCTACTCGTGCCTCATGTTCTTTGATTTGTTGTTCATCTCTTTCCACAGTTATCACCTCTTTTCTATATATGCTGTAGGGAGGGGGTTATACGCGAAATTTGTTAGTAAATGTCGAGAAAAGACTCCCCTGCCTCGTTTCCCCGACGTAAAATAAAATTAAAATTTTTTGACGGGGGGATTAAATTATTTTTTATATAAATTTATTTCTCAAAATAATTTTTGGTTTTAAAAATTACCACCATTCATCACTTGACCATTTATTTTTTTTAGTAGGAAATCCGTTTTGATAACGATTGTGTTTCTTGTTGTGACAACTAATACATAATGTAACTAAGTTATCCATGTCTAATGCTAACTCTGGATGACTATCTAACTCTTTAATATGGTCTACATCCAATGATTTATGCTTGTCTGGGTTTATCGTTTTAACAATTCCTTTTTCTTTGCAATGTTGGCACTCATAATTATCTCTAATCAATACCAACTCCCTCAACCTACGCCACTCTTTAGACTTATAAAACCTTTTTGTTTCTTTATCTACCTTACGATCACTTGCTGGCTTGTTAATACCACGTGAGTACCATTCTCTTATAGCCTTCTTAAGTCCTTCTTTGTTTGGTCTGTTGCTTTTGTTTAACCTATCGATACACACATCTATATCTACATCCATCTTGATAGCTTTATAACTCATACCATTGTCTTCAATCCTGTTAGTTATCTTCTTAGATAAGAATGTAGTAATGATGTATAACTTACCTGCCTTCTTAATTTGTGTGCAATCAATCATAGTATTACGTAATATCAAGAGTATATCTTGTGTATTAGGTTTATTATCTTGATAGTCACCAAAGGTTATAGCTTGAGCCATAGCGTCATAGTCGAATACTATATCATCATCTGTTATGTTTTCTTTCACATACGTTGTCTTACCGCTCAATGGTGGTCCATATACAACTACTACTTCCACTGTGTCTCCTCCTTTGTAATGACATATGCTAACTCATATCAACACTACGAGCATGACTAATAGTTATATAGTTGGAGTTCATGTGTAGTGTTCATATCAATAAGCACAAAGAAGACACACCACAATGTGATGTGCCTCGTATAATATAGTGTGTTTGAAGAACCGTGTATCTAATCAAATGCGTATCTTAGAATGACACGCCCTGTTTTATTTCTCTAGGTAAAAACCTATACTATCATAATAAGCTATTGACACACCGCACTTCTACAACCTCGAAAGTGCGGTTACTCTTTTGTAACCCAGCCTATCTTTTTAGCTGTTTCTCTCATCATCTTATTACGCATTCTTAGCGCTGCGTCTTTACTGATAATTTTATCATCTTCTCTCTGTTTAGTTATCTCATGAGCAATGTCCGGCCATTCATATATAGCAAGGTCTTTTTCCCAATAGCGATATTGTGCTATCAGCTTCTGTTCCTTAGTTGCATTCCTATACACATCTTCAACTGCCATGATTGATTCAGTTAGGTTTCTATACAGGTTGTCCTTATTAAGTTTAATTACTTCTTGCTCTACTGGCTTGCCCGGCAAGTTAGATTTACCACCTCCTACATTTTTATCACTAGGTTGATATAGTAATTCATATCTTCTATATGCGAGTTGCCCTTTCAACTCTTCATGGTAAATCCACAACTCTTCTAGCTTCTTAATATCTGCACTACCTAATTTCATGAGAAACCCCCAGCTATTTTTTATAAAATCTATCATTATGGTCCTTATTCACATAATATCTAAGTAATCAAATGCTATACCGTTTCTACTTTGTACTGGTTCTATATTTTCAAAGTAACTATACGGAATGCTTTTTCTATCCAACGTTTCTTCTAATCCTACATATTCATCAATATCCAATGCATATAACTCTTGATAACGTTCGAAATAGATAAGTAAGAAAGCTGCGCCGCCATGTGCTTTAATTTTCTGTAAGTAATCTACTTGGTGCGGTTGTATGTTATTGAATGGTATGCTTTTACCTTTAGTATTCTTAGCATCAAAGGCTATCATCTTGCCGTTACTGATACCTACGAAGTCCACCATACCTTTAGCTTTAAAGAATGCTTTGCCTGTGCGTGTGTTGTAATTAATATCTGTCGGCACCTTACGTATGATTGCTTTGTTGTTCATTTCATATATCTGATTTACATGTGTGATTACTGATTCCAACCACTTGCCTCTGTTCGCATAACTCATTTATCCACTTCCTTTGAGTCATTTAGATGTTTATGGTTATTAATATCTGCATCATCATTTCTTTTAGTCAGCGTTTGTATAATATATTTCTGTATCTTCAATTCCTGATTCAGTTCTCTGTTCGCCATATTAAGCACAAGTGAAAGGAGAGCGAAGAGAATGGTTAGTGCTATCCACATCATTCACTTACCTCCGCCTTAATATTATTAAGATGTATATGATCGTCTATATTAAAGTCTGCAGGTGCTTCCACATCATCGTTCTGTGTTGCGTGAATAATAAGTTGTTCAGTGATGTATTTAGCTGCTTCGTAGAGCACAAGTGTTAATAATAGTTTGAGTATTTGTTTCATAGGTCACTGTCCTTTCTATACATACCAGCTTTTAACGCTCTACTAATAGGACCGTTATTAAAACTAGATGGTACTACTTCCAATAATCCTTTATGTTTCTTAACCTTTTCTTTCGCATCTTCCTTATTTTCTGCGTCCACTACAATAAATTCTTCATTCTCCTTAGCTCTAGTTACATCAAGAAAAACCTCACCTGTTGTGTGGTGTGTTTTGCGTACTAGAAATTGCATTGCGTCACTCCTTACCTTGTTATAATTAAAACAACTATAATAATAAACACACATATCAAACCAACTATACCTATAGCCCATAAAACGTCTATAAGTGCAAACTCCTTACTATTTTCACCTTGATTCATTGGGTTCATTGGTGATGCAGGATTGCTAGGATTAGCCGGGCTATTTATCCAATTGTTCATTTACGCAGCACCTCCTAAAATGTAGTATCGTCATTAAATAAATCATTGACTGATAGTCCTAAACTGTCCGCTAATTTCTTAACTGTTTTTATGCTAAGGTTTGTCCTTCTATTTTCAATATCACTTAAATAAGACCGTGAAATTTCCATTTTTGTGGCTAATTCCTCTTGAGTCATATTCATGCGTTTTCTAATGCGTTTAAGATTTTGACCGAATTTCATTATCTTACCTCCTCAAAAGCAAGGCGGACGAACCGCCAAGCAATTTATAAATCTGATTCCTTAACAAATGTTCCGTTGATCATCTTACCTTTACGTCCAGCAACCTCGTCATATGCAAACTGCAAGCATTCTTCTAACGTCATACCATGTTGTTGTGCAAGAATGATAAGCGTAACTACTGTGTCCCCGATACCGTCCTTCAATGCTTCTGATTGCCCACGTGATAATGCTGCTGCTACTTCCCCGGCTTCTTCATAGAATTTAAGTGCTTGTCTGTCCGGATTACCTTTATCTAATCCTTTATCTTTACTCCATTGTTCTACTTGTTTGATTAAATTATTCATTAATATTTTCCTCCTCATATTCTCTAACTATACTGTGTACTGCGTCGCCTACGTCCATAGCATTCCAACTAGATACATCTAAGACTTCATCAAATGCTTTTGCTTTACGATAGACTTCTTTCAACTCATCAATAAGTTCCATGTTCTTTTTACGCCCAGACTCACGATTTAATTCACTTTGATTTATTATTGCTTTTTCATATTTGTAATCCATTTAATTACCCCTCTCTAAATCATGCTTTAAATTACTGAACTCATGTGTGCCGTCTAAATAGTCCATGTGCATTAACCAAGTTTGTAATTCATCCTTGGCAACTATAAGATTCGCTACTTGCGATTCATAACATTGACTTACACGATGTTTAATCTTATCTGCTTGCTTGTGTACACAAACATAGTCGTCCATCATATCTTCTTTCAGCGTGTGCCAAGCTTTTTCGTAATCACGTGGTTTCATTCCACAATTCCTCCCTTAATTCGATCCATTTCATGTCTCACATTCTTATACTGTGAACTGCTAGGATTCCACTGTATTTTCAGTCTGATGTAATGCTCTAACTCTGCCCATTCGCTGCGGTACATCTTAATATCATCAAGTAATTCGTAATACGCCTTGCGGTATTTGTCTGCACGTTCTTTATCGCTCATGACTATCAGCCTCCAGTAAGTTAGGATTTTGGTGGATATTTCCTATGACTTCGACAGAATTTATACATTCGGATAAGTGCCATGCAGTAAAAACATGTTCCAAAATTAATTCAAATCCATTGTCAACCACTTCATACACACGTTCATCAATTGTGTCGTTGATATTCAAGTCGCACTTCACTAAGTCGCCAATATAAATCTCTTTACCGTTTATATCTTTCAACCCTGTGGATTGCATAAGTTCAAAATTTTCTATATCTATAAAAAATTTATTAGGGTTTTCGGGCTCTGTAGCAACAATTCCTGCATCACAAAAATACACGACTAAACTCTCTTCGGTATAAAGCATTTCTTCTTCGTCTATATCCCATACTCTAAATTTAGGTATCATTCCACCATACCTCCTTCTCTCGTCCACAGTAGGGCGAGAGTGTAATCATCATTCATTGCATAAAGTGCAATTACTGCTTCATTTTCAATAAAGTTATTTACGAGTGCTTTTTGATGCATAAGTGTCTCT
This sequence comes from Staphylococcus condimenti, assembly GCF_001618885.1. Lineage (NCBI taxonomy): Bacteria > Bacillati > Bacillota > Bacilli > Caryophanales > Staphylococcaceae > Staphylococcus > Staphylococcus condimenti. Next base: position 737,500 of record NZ_CP015114.1, read on the forward strand.
GGTCCTTTTCCTGTTTCCAAGTCGTACAGTTCAACTAAGTTAGGTATCTCTGAATATTTTGTAACTTCTTCTTCGACATACAGTTCAATCATTTTCGTATCATGATTAAAACTGATAGGGAACTTGCCTGAAATTTCAGGTTTGATTACATCTGTTCTAATACCTTCGTGATATTCAATATGATAATTTTCCAAATCCACTTCTATATCATCTTGTTCCAACAGGTATTTGATAAATTCTCTCTTTGTAAATTCTTTCTTCACTTTAATTTTTACCATTCCATTTCCTCCTGTTACTTTCATAGTCTGCTCTATCTGCTAACACAGTGACGCGAGAGGGACTCATGTATACTACGAATCCCTTTACGCCCATCTGCTCTAAATCACGCTGTATTTCGCTTGGTGAACGTCCTACGGTATTTAGTTTGAAACGCTGTTTAATTCCGTTTGTAAGTTCTCTGCCAGCCATTGCGGTATATCCTCCGTCTGTTTTACTTCTGCATAATTCTGTTCGATAAATTTCACGTTCAATTCTTTTTCCGTCCATTTGCTGTATGGCAATCGATTCAGTGAACTGAACTGCATATGATCATTGTTGTCATTTTGTATAAACCATGCGCCGTATGCTTCTCTCGTCAGTACATCGCACTGCACGACTGTACCGTTCATGCCTCGTATCATCATGTTGAATAACAAGAATGGTATTGTTCTGTCTGACAATTCTTCTGCTTCGTAATAATACATACGCGGTTCATACTCGAAAGGACTGACTTGCAATCTGTCTTGGTGCCAACGTTCAATCAGTATTCCGCCTGTACCGGCTGCCGGTTCGTAGTAACTGCCTTGATGATTGCCCACAATGTGATTCATTAATCTGCTTATCGACTTCGGTGTGAAGTCCTGTTTTTTCGTTTTACGTTCTGCATGTTCTTCTTGAAAGTATTCGTGGAACCAGTCGTAATTCACGTTGTAATCAAATGCTTCTAAGAATTGTTTGAAATACGTTTCTCTTTCATCTGATGTGATAATTTCCATCATGCGTGCCGGTGCTTGATAACCGTCTTTGATACCGAGTAGCTGATTAATCTTTTTAATAATATCTGCCATTAACAATCCTCCAACCGTTTCAGCATATCTTCTTCCGAACCTACGAAACTTCCCCACTTCTCAATCATTCCGAGTACCAAGTGATTAGCTGAAGCACTGGCGATACCTTGATAAAATTGCGGTTGCAGTAAGCGTTTGTTGCTTGTGTAAGCAATAATCGGAATATCTCGTCCGCATTCATTCAGTCCCGCAACCAATCCGATTTCTGAAATGGTACCGTCCTGTGTACCGCCGTTGACATTCACTACCACATAATCACTACTCAATATTTCAGTCACATCGCCGTTGTAAATATCTTTAGGTGTCGGATTGTTGGACTTATCATTGATCGCATTGTTCAATGCCGGTGCGTAAACTTCGTAACCTAATTTCATAATTTTCTTCGCCGTCTCGATTGAGTGATTGAATTCCCCTGTCGTTGCAATCGAATGTGCCAGATAAACTTTACTCATGTGCCAGCTCCTCCTTGAGTCTTTGTGCATAATCGATAATCTTATCCAGCTCTTTGTCTATATCGTCCTTACGCCCTAATCTTGTAGTGTATTTGATGATGTTGAACTTCATTGCTGCAATCCATTCCTCATTTCCAAATTGTTGTCTCGTAAATTCAATAACATCTACATTATCTGTACCGGCATAATGTGCTGGTGTTCTATCACTTTTTAACGGCGGTGTTATTTTAAGTCCCTTTATACGCGGAGAATGTATGCTTTTGCTTTCCATCTTCTTATGACTGATAGGCAACTTGTCGAAATAATCTTCATCAGTAAGTTCTAAAACCTTTTCTTGTCCGTCCGTTCTTACGATTGCCGTATCATATTCAAAATTCTTTTTAGATAAGTCAATGACTGTCGCACAATGTCCACCGTCTGCAATGTTCATGCCTTTATAGTTGTAAATAATGATACGATCACTTTGATTGAGTTCATGTATTTTAATCATTTACTGCACCACCTTAATAAATATGTCGTTTTCTGCTAAATGCTTGTACCATTTGCTAGGTTTCACACATTGCGGTGTGCCATCATATAGCCATGGCTTTTCGGTTCTCTTACGTTCTCTTGCCCGTTCTTCTGCTCTTTTTCTGCGCATTACATCTTCAAGTGCCAAGTCGTATTCAGTACGTGAATTTCTGTCTACGAAGTAAAAATTGTTTTCTTTTAATAAGCCATCTATGCTTTTATTGTTCTCTAATCTTTTTCTGAACGCCGTTAAACTTTTGATTGCGTTATCTTCTAATGTTTCAAGCGGTAAGTAGTAACTGACTTCCGGCAAGATAAATGCTGCACATATCACGCCGTTTTTCATTACATACTCAGGAGATAATGAAATAGCATCATCTAACCCCCAACCTTCATCTAAACGATATTGAATAGTAATCATATTCAAGCCTATATTATGTGCATGCTTGACTTTTTCCTCTGATAATGTAAATGCTCTGTCATTGTAATAAACTATTGCCATGCTTATATCCCCCTTACGTTGTCGATGTCTCTTACATCACCGTCTAACCAGTCATCTGTGTTATAAAATATGTCGTCTGCGATTTCCTCGATGTAGTCATCAACCGTTTCGTACGGTTTTAAATTCAATGGAATTTTCTTTTCGAAATCTATGGTGTATCGTATTCTAACCTTCTCTTCTCTGCGTTCCATTTACAGCACTCCAATCCATTTCTTTTAATGCTTTCTTCATAACAACTTCATAATCATCGAATGGTGTGATTTCATTTCTTTTAATTAATCTGTCTATCGCCCAACCCAGCTCTAAAATATGTTTTTGTATAATCGGATCGTTTTTGTATTCGTTTCTGAACATATTGCCTAGTAATTCTTGTAATCTGAATGTTGGAAATGTCATGTGTAAAACCTCTGTATACGTTTATAGAAATCAAATTCAATTACGCCTGTTTCGCCGTCTTTATTCTTGGCGATATTACATTCGACTGTGGACTTGCCGTCCTCTTCTTCAATATCTTTGTCGTAATAATCTTCACGATAAAGCAGCATTGCTATTGAAGCGTCTGCCTCGATACCGCCGGACTCTTTCATATCTGATAACATCGGCCGTTTGTCATTACGTGACTCAACACCACGACTTAATTGAGATAAGATTACGATGATTGCGTCTGTCTCATTTGCTATGATTTTTAGATCGCGTGAGATTCTTTCTATTGCTACCCGTCTATCTATCTTTGCGTCGGTCTGCATTAATTGGAGATAGTCGATAAATATGACTTGCGGTTTATCTGTTTGTTTCATTGTTTGCGCTCTCACGTCCTGTGTCGTTATACTACTCTTAGCGACAATGTTCACATTATTGTGCATAATGTCGTCCAAGCCTTTAGTAAGGTTGGTTATGTCATCGACAGTTAAGTTTGATACCTCTTTAATTTTCGTTAACTCGATTTTGCAAATGCTGGCGAGCATTCTTTGCAAAACATTTTTACCGGTCGTTTCAATAGAGAAGAATGTTGTTTGATAACCGCTCTTAGCAACATTCCATAAGAGGTTCAACGCGAATGCAGTTTTGCCGACTGACGGACGCGCTGCGATGACGACCAATTGGCTTGGCTCAAAACCTCCGATTTTATAATCCATAAGTGGAAAGCCCGTTTTAATTTTGTTATTCGGTGCATCACTATAAATTTCCTCAATCAATTCGTTTACATATTCTTTCGTTCCTGTATCTTCCGTTTTATCTAATAATTCGATTGCCTGTAAGTTATCTATCAGTTCTCTTATGCTTGTCGTATCATCTTGTTGATACATGTTGGCTAGCCGTTCCGATTCTCTGCGTTGGTAAGCGTGTATGATGTCGTCTTGATATGATTCGAAGTAGCCGACTCCGACAAAATCAGTATTGTAAAGATGTGCTAGTTCGTCGTTGCTGATAAAACCTTTGTCTTTAGCACTTTTGATAAATAACTCATTTAATTCCACACTCCCTTTTTCTAAGATGAATGTGATAAAATAGGAGTAACCAACATTTGTGAACATGTCGGGCTTTACTCTTAACTTTTGGAGAAGGTCCGGCTTTTTTAATAGGCTCGCAACGATAGTGCTTTCTATCTCATTGATGTTATACATAATTCTCGCCCCCGAACTCTCTCATTTTATTTCTTAAAGTTTGTAATGCTTTTACTCGTTCCTCTCGATACTTTGGATCATTCGCCATTTTGCTTTGATGTTCCTTTGTCTTTTCATCAACCTTATGTTCTAGTTGCTTAGGGTAACTACGCATGATGTTCGGTATCTTAGGTGGATAAGGATTACCATCTTTGATGTATTTCTTTAATGTATTCATCGTAGGCTCGTAATCCCCGTTCTCACTTAGCATGTCTAACCATAACTTTGCTTTCTCTCTATCAAAATTCATTTCATAAACGTTGTTAGCAAACTTAATTACTTCTGCAGCTTGTTTCTTAGTCATAGACATTAACTATCACTCCCTAGTAGATCATCTAGCATTCCATCTATATTGCTACTTTGTTTTTTAGGTTTAACTTTGTTCTCTGCTTTCTCTTTAGTATCTACATCTTCTTTAATCCAATTAGTTAATACTTTGATTAAGTAGTTAATACCTTTGTTGTTATCTCTTGTATAATCAGTAGCTACTTTTACTATGTCTAATGCTTCATTACCTAAGTTTTTAATTAATTCTTCTATCTCTTGTATCTTTAAAGGGCTTTGTATCATCTCTAATTCATTACTTATATGTTTTAATGACTCAGACACTGTGTCATTATTATTAGTTAAATCATTCTTAGTTCTATTATTATTAGTAGTGTGCCGTTTCCCGTTTTCCGATTTTCCGTTTTCCGTTTTTCCGTTTTCCGAAAATGGCATTTCGGTTGGTTTCTCATAAACTAGGTATTCATAGCCGTTAAATACACCTTTAGCATTTCTTTTTTGTGTTCTGTGTACGTACTTATATTTTATTAATTCTTGTATGCCGCTATTAATTGCTTTTTGACCGTCATTCATATGTTTTACAACTTCTGATGTGTAGATTTGCCAGTCATCTGGTCTACTAAGGAAATACAGTAATATACCTTTAGCTTTGGCACTTAGGTTGCTATCGTAAATAAATGTTTTATGCACTGTTACGAAGTCGCCGCTCTCTTTTATGGTTCTAAATGTAGCCATCTTTTTTTACTCCTTTCAACATTTTATTAAGCCGATCATCGACTTTTACCCAACTGTTCTCTAAGTGGTATTTCTCATTGAAACTATCCATACCGATAGCATGTTGTTCCTTATGATGTTCTGAACATAATGCAAGCACCTTATTGTTTAAGTGGCTTATCTTGCGTCTATCGCGTCCTCGTCCTACCGCTTGATAATGTGCTAACTCTGCATGAGTTTTGCCACAAATGACGCATGTACGATTGACTGTGGACCAGTATAAAAATGCTTTGTCATTCTTCAATAATTCACTGGTCTTATATGCTAGTGGTATATCGTTATGGAATATCCAATCTAACGCTACCTCTATAACTTCTGCTGCTTGTTTGCGTGTGCAGTTACTCAATGACAAGCGTTCTGCATATCCATTAAGAACTTCTACGTAATCCATAAACATATAACGCATGTAATCTCTCGGCATACCTGTATAGGCTTCTATGTCGTTGCAAAGTGCAAATATCTTACGTCTTTGCTTATCAGTAATCTTGAATGGATCAACAGGTATCACATCTACTTCAACTTCCATACCGTTATCCAGTAATAATGTTTCTTTATTACCGAGTGTTACATTCTTGATGACGGCAGTAATTGAACCGTCATCTTCTTGAATGTAGTTAGTGATTCTTTGCATTTAAACCACTCCTAGAATGGAAGATCATCATCAGAAATATCAATAGGACCATTAGCATTAGCAAAAGGATTTTCTTGACTGCTTAATGACTGTTTAGGTTGTTGACCATTCTGCTTTTGAGTACCTTTTGTTTCTAAGAATTGAACGTTGTCACATACAACTTCTGTAACGTATACGCGATTACCTTCTTTATTTTCATAGCTGCGTGATTGTAAGCGACCATCTACGCCTACTTGACTGCCTTTAGATACATATTTGTCAACATTTTCCGCTTGTTTACGGAATACAACACAGTTAATGAAATCAGCTTCACGTTCGCCTTGTGCGTTTTTGAATGTACGATTAACTGCTAAAGTGAATGTTGCTACTGATACTCCGCTTGGCGTTGTTCTAAATTCTGGATCACGTGTTAATCTTCCTACTAAAATTGTTCTGTTTATCATTATTCATTCTCCTTCGCTTGTTTTGACCAGTTATCTAATTTTTTGACGCACACAGTGATTTGACTATTACTTAAACTTTGAACATCGTTGATACCTAGTTTTTGTTGGACATCATCAACGCTTACTTGTTTTCCTACAGACTGCATAAGTTCGCTGAATTTCAACATTTCTTCTTTTAATGTCCCAATCGCTTTAGCATCTGGTTTGGTATATTGCTCGCGCTTTTCTTTTGCATCTGCATCATCTTCATCAGTTGGAATATTGAAGAATTTCATTAAGAAGTATCTTTCTGCGTAAGTTAGTGCAGTACCATGTGCTTTAGAAACGTCATCTTGTTGTCCTACTGCATAAAATGTTACTTCGAACTGTTCTTCTGGTTTGTCTGCATTGATCCACACATAAGTCAATTTCATTTCAACGATAAATTCTGATGTTGTAATCTCACGACCAGCTTTTTTATTAAATCTTGTCACATCAATTTGTTTGTAATTTTCTTCTGATGTTTTTGGTACAAGTAATAAATTGTTTTCAATCATCTTATTTCTAATTCTGTGTAATACTTGCGAACCACTAACATATGAGTAGTTGTAGCCTTTAGTATCTTTAGTGAATCCATCTATATTAGCTTTAACATCTGCTATCTTTTGAAATAAGTTGAGTTCCTGTTTTTCTTCACTCATCTATCTCACCCTCAAACTTTGAGATTGCTTAACTGTTACACCTTTGATTTCCTTGCCTTTTTTCAAGTCTGCCAGTAAGTCTTTTTTATTAACTTTAGGCACTTGTGATACCCAGTATTCACTTGGAATGTACTTTTCTGTTTCGATGTCCAAACTTGGAGGATTATTGGCGATAGAGTAACTGTGCAATGCGGTTTTGAATTTAGTTTTGTTTGTGTTGATCATGGCATCTTGCAACGACTCTTTAAGTCGCTTAATGCCATTTTGGTTAGATGTTTTACGTTGTCTTAAACGTTTAATCTCTTCATCAATAGCTGCATTATCTGCTTCTAATGATTGGATTACTGCTTGATAACCGTCTGCTTTATCTTCGAAAGCATCTTCGATACTTGATAACGTGTCGATTAATACTTGTTCTTCGCCCTGTTCGGCGATTAACTCGTAAACTTCTTTGTACGAGTCTTTCAAATCGAATAATGTAACCATTAAATTTCCTCCAATTCTTCTACTTCTTCGATTTCAAGTACTTCTATTCTTCTGTTCAACTCTTCAATAGTTACTTCTAGATCTTCAATTTCAATTCGTTTGTTGTGGTTATCTCTCAATAAATCATTAATCTGTATATTTTTACGTTCATCGTTTCTAATTCTTTCATTCCAAGTCTCCAACTCAATAGTTATTAATTCTTTATTCATGTTTGACGTCCTCCGATAATTTGATATATTTAAATTAGTTAATTTGAAAACTGTTTCTGACTGTTACTTGTTGGTGCAAGTATCAGTCTTTTTTTAATTCTTGAAAAAAGTAATCTTCAAAGAATACATATGAAGCTAATGCGATTAGAAAACCTAATCCGACACCTTTGAAAAAATCTTCTGTAATAAACATGATTACAAAACTAAATGCTGCAAATGATGCTAATGACCAGTAATAACTTTTCATTTACTCACCTCCTTAAAGTGATAAATTTCCTGGAATCTTTCCTCCAAAAACTGTTTCATCTTGCTACCAATAAATGCGTAATGATCATTATTGTTTGCTGGGTAATGTCCAAACTCTTGAATGATTGATTTATACTTTGGAATCTCAAGAATGTTTTTGATTACCCACGGACGACTGCGACCAGTTTCATTAACTAAGTCCTCCATAGTCCACCAAGTTTTAGTCATTTGAATTACTTCCTTTCGTGTATAATGTTGTTATCTCCTAGTGAAAGGAGGTGATTAATATGTCGAATTTCTATCCTAGTCAGTTTGCTGCAGCGTATATTCAAACACTACCGAGCGCTAAAAAGCCCGACGATTTTAATAATCGTTCTGATTATTGGGAATATATGAAAAGTCGTCGTCAATTATTCTTCAATGAATACCTTGAAGCCATTGAATTTGCTGATAGCTTCGGAAGTTCTCTCGATGAACGTGATAAAGAACGATAAATTTTTCTAATATTTCCCTCAACCTTCCAAACCTTCCAAGTCACAACTGCCATTGTGATGAGGAGGGTTGTTTTGTATAGTTTGCTCATTCCGTTTCCTCCTATAGCTTTTATTATTTTAATTTCGTACAATAGTGTTATCTCCTAGTTAAAGGTGGTGCTTAAAATTACACCTCGTATATATTTGAAACTATTAATCGCCTATATCAAAGGATCTATAATAATAGAAAGCGACGATATTAATTTAGAAGAGATGTTAGATGAAAATTACATTTATTCTGAGATAAGCAATAAAACTTTCTACGTTAATGGCTTTCCTTTATGGGGAACAACAAATAAAAGGTTTATAACCACAAAAGGTAGGTAAGCTTTTTGGAAGGTTACTTTTAAAGCTGTTATTCCTTCGCTTATAGGAACAATTGGATTACTTCTAACAGCACTAAAACTATTAATAGGTAATTGAAAAGATTTAGTTTTCTATTAATATGAACAATTTCCCAACCAGTAACCTTGATGTTATTATCTTCACATCGAGGTTCTTTGTTTTCTTGCATTTGAGTTTCTCCTTTAGATATATCTACTTCCAAACCTTTTATTTTATCCGTCATTGAAATTCCTCCTATTGTTCGATTTGTTTTTCTATGGTAGGTAAGATGCCTTCATCTTTTAGCAAGTCATAAATGAACAGTCTGCCCTTTTGCGTCCATTTAGTGTTCATACGTACTGACGTGCTGCCGTCTTTATGCTCGATTTCTGTAGTTGATGAATGCGTATATCCTTCATCATGTAAATTCGAGTAAAGTAACCATTGTCCAGATTGTTTGTACTGTACTTTTAATTTATGCAGCAACTTGTTTAGTGCTTGAGCCGACATACCATAGTCCTTTGCAATCTGACCTACTGTCACTAAACTTTTGTTGTTCAAAATTGTGTCTAGATAAGAAGCTTTAGGTTCATATTCAGCAATCTTTTGTTTTTGCATGTTGTTTTCGAGTTCTAATTGTTCATTTCGTTCAACTGTTTCTAACAATTCAATCAATGCCTCTTTATAAGTTCCTGGCAATCTGTTTTGAAGCGCGTTTTCCATTTCGTTGAATTTATTAATGTATGCCATTTTGAAATCGTTATGACCCTGAATATTGAACATGTATAAAGTGAAACCGTCTTTAGTGAGTAGGTATTCTCTGTTGTACTTACCATTTTTAGCTTTATATCGATGCGGAATAAATAGAGCCGAAATATCGGCTGTACTATTTTTAGCTACTTCGTCAATCCCCTCAAGTACATGTTTATGTTGTCTTACTAATTCGCTTGCTACTACTCTACTAGAAACAACTGCTCCTAGTTCCGAGTTATTTTCGATTTGTATTTCCTGTAATGCTTGCATTTAAGTTCCTCCTTTAAGTTTTTTGGTGCTCTTTGTTACCATTTTGGTGACATCTGGGTAAAAAAATATCTTCCATATTTTTATTGAATAACTTTGAGATTATAAACATCTCATCTAAATTGAATGGCGTTTTACTTCGCTCTTTGTTGATGTAAGAGTTTCTACTTATATTTAAAATTTTCGCCATTTCATCTTGAGTATATTTACCTTTTCTCAAGCCATATAGTTTATGTTGCATTGCATTAGCACCTCCTGACAAATACAACTATAGCACCATATTGGTGACATGTAAATAGACTTTTGCAAATTATTTTAGATTTTTGTAAAAATTAGGCTACCAAATTGGTGACATATAATGTATAATTAATTTAACAAAACAACGGAGGAAATTAAAATGAATCAAGAAGAACTAGCAATTTATGTTGGAAATCAGATAAAAGAGCATAGAGAAAAACGTGGTTTAACTCAACAAGGTTTAGCTGATAAATTAAACGTTAGTAGACAAGCTGTTAGCAGATATGAAAAAGGTTTGAGAAAAGCTAATCAAGATACGCTGTTTGAACTTTCTCATATTTTAAAATGCAGCATTGATGATTTCTTTCCTAAAGAAGAATCAACAGAAGAACCACAAACATTAGCAGCTCATTTAGAGGGCGAATTGAAACAAGAAGATATAGATTACATCATGAGTTTAGTAGAAAGATTTAAAAACGAAGATAAATAAAGGGGTTGGCTTTATTGTCACGTTATGAAGATTTATTAATGGAGATTGATTATGTGAAAATCAAGGACCGCGTTCATTTACCTGATGGTTATAAAGGTTTTTATTCAGATGATTTAATTCTTATAGACAAAGGTCTAAGCGATACTGAGAAATTGGAAAACCTCTATGAAGAATTAGGTCATCTTAAACTTACATATGGAAATATTTTAGATCAATCAAGTTTCAATAACCGAAAATTCGAAAATTACGCAAGAAGATATGGTTATGAAAATGCGCTACCGTTAAATAAAATTATAGACGCATATAAATACGGAGTAAGTAGCTTATATGAACTTGCTGAATATGTTCAGTTAAGCGAAGAATACGTATATACAGTTTTACAACATTACAAAAGTAAATTCGGTTTATCAACCTGTCACAATGGTCATGTTATTCAGTTCGAGCCGTTGCAGGTTTTTAAATATATAAATAAAGAAGAATAGAGGGGATAAAAAATGAAAAATGATTTAATAGGATAAACACATATGCTGAACTTTGTGGAAACACAAAGAAGCCACCGATAAAAAACGGCGGCGATAACAATTTTGAAAAATATTGGTTCTCCAGCTACTAATGCATTAAAAGATATTGCAAAACAACAGCCATCATTATCTAAAGCATTTGGACTGAAAAATGTTAAAGGAGTTGGTGTGATTAACAATTTACAATCTATGAAAGTACAATCTCGATTTGCAAAAAGTATCGCTGGAACAACGAATATTGGTAATTTATTGCCCTTCTATACAGTAATGTATAGTTTGCATCGGGTGAATTCAAAGGAAACCTAAGTTTGATGATACGGTGACTTTGAGCCAAGCCTTTAATTAGGAAGGTGCAACGCATAGTTTCTGAAATAACGAAACCACGAGCGCCCGATATCCTATTAATCAAATAATAACATAAACTAATTGTTTTTAATAACTATTACTTATTAATGAAGGTTTAACTTAACAGGACATTCACTTGCCCTATTTTTTATCCCCTCCAGTATGGGGCGAATAGGTATAAAAATAACGCCTAACTGAGTTAGACGCTGAAAGGTGGTGATATTGTGAGTGAAAAGAAATCAAACAAAGAACAAATTGCTTGGGAAAAGAACGGTGGTGTTTCCCCTGGCAAAGGTGAATTTAGGAATCAAGAAACAGGACGGCTTCAATCTAAACCTGTTAAACCACCTAAGCCACCAAGCAAGGATTAATAATGAATTAATATTATTTTAATATTTCTATCATAATCTAAATAAATAGATCTATTAATATTATCGCTTCTATCATATATTCTTATCGCTTGCTCATATGTGGTTTTCGTATCAACTGTATTTTCTATTGATATTTCGGGAGAAGTGTAAGAAAACTCTCCTACTGTACCTTCTATAATTAATCTATTATCGAAATCAAATATATATGCTTGAGTATATTTTTTGTTTTTAGGTCTTGCATGTAATATTCTAGGCAACACTTTGTAATTAGATTTAATAGATAATCCTGTTTTAACTTTCTTGTCATTCATGTACTTTTGTAACCACTTGAATACAAAAGGATATATATACATTGATAGAAGACAAACAATTACTAAACTAATAATAAAAATAATAATTAATTTTATAGGAGAAATATTATTAATAGTAATACCTAGAAGATTTAAAGAAATAAATGCAATAAATACATTCAATAAGGATAATGAAATTAGTAAAACAGATTTATCTGCATTTTGATTATTATTGTAAAACACAATGTCTAATTGAGTAAGTATCCAGTATGAAAAAAGTCCAGGTAAACCTGTTGCAACTATCGCTAATATAATATTAAAATCCACTATCTCACCTACTTTTTCTTTAATTATAACATATAATTATATATGTTACACAGAACGATAAACAAAAGTTATATTTACTGGGTACACCACCGTACCCTTATTATTTTTTACCTTTTTAAAGGAGGATTGATATGACTGTCAGTAAAAGAAAGGAACGCAACACTTGGCAATATGCTTTCGGTTATGAGGGTAAAACTTATCGTAAAAGCGGTTTTAAAACTAAAAGAGAAGCAACAGAAGCAGAAACAAAAGCGCGTGCAGAATTGTCAGAAGGTATGCAATTTGATAACGATGTAACGCTGCATGATTATTTTAAAGAATGGGCAGAAACTTATCGCAAGCCTAATGTGTCTGAAATTACGTACAGAACCTATACCACTATTATTAAGTTATTAGACAGTGATAAAATCGGTCATACGCCATTAAAAAATATTACTCGCAGAATGTATCAGAAATTCATCACAAGTTATGCAGAAGAACATTCCAATGAAACCATACGTAAATTCAATGGTAATATATCTACTGCCGTTGACGATGCTGTGCATGAGGGTATTGTCAAAAAGAATTTTACTTATAAGGTTACGTATAAAGGCGAAGTGGAAGCACAAAAAGAAGATGATAAATATATAACAGTGGCAGAGTATACCAAATTGAAAGAAGCCGTTAGAGAAAGTAATTCACGATCATCACTTATTTTATTCATCATGATTGCTACGGGTTGCAGAATAAGCGGTGCAATCAGATTACAATATGACTTTATTAATAAAAAAGATTGTACTTTGTATATAGATGAGAACAAAACAGATACCTCCCCTCGTACTGTTTCGATTACGCCAAATGATATGCAGCATATTCTAAGTGTGATTGACAGTTATCCGAAAAATATGAGCGGATTGGTTTTCGACTCCATAACGACTAATGCAGTAAATAAAGCACTCAAATGCTACTGCCAACGTTTGAATATAAAACCTATCACATCTCATGCGTTACGTCATACACATTGTTCTTATCTATTAAGCAAAGGTATATCGATTTATTATATCTCTAAACGATTAGGACACAAAAATATCAAAACAACTTTAGAAGTATATTCTCATTTATTAGAAGAAAGTTATGAAACGGAAAATGATAAAGCTATTAATGCTTTAAAAGTTTTGTAGCGGAACTACACCATAACTACACCAAATAACCGAAAACACTGGTATTCAGGCGTTTATACAATCCCTCCCAGGACGTCTATTAGAGCCTTTAACCCTTGTGGTTATGGGCTTTTTTATTTTTATAGGGAAAATTTAAGGAAATCAAATTCAATAAACTCTTATGTTACGAACGCTAAAGATAATTAAATAAAATAGAAATATAGTTTATAAAGATGATAACTAACATTGTTAAATAAAAAAACCACTACTTTGTCTAAAAAATAGCGGTTACCTAGTAGAATTTTCGTTAAAAAACTTTTACTGCCCATAAATTATTTGTCATAAAATCATTTTAATTATGCTTTTCGCTTGGAAGAATCAATTGGAAAGGGTCTACAAATAATGGTTAAACTATATTGCTTGATCATACACATATATAATTCTTTCCCCAGAAGTCACTCCATTATTATTATCAGAACCAAATAAATCTGTGGAAAATATTTCTTTCAAAAACAACAATGGTGTTATTACAAAAAATAAAATGAGAGTTATTTTTTCATGCTGTTACCTCTGTTAATCATTTATGTCTGTAGTTGTTTATATTCTTGTTATTCTATCTTTATATTAACTTTTTTTGACCTCAGTCATTTAATTGCTTTGAAAATAATAAGGGCAGCGTAGATTTCCTGATTATTTTTATTTGTAGTAAGACACTGTCAAAATTAAGCCGTAAGGATTTTCTTTCGTCTTAATTTTATCTTCAAAATCATCAAATTCTTTATATTTACCACCATAAATATAAGCGTTGCAAGTAACTATATCGTCGACATAATTGTTAAATATAGCTGCATCCTCTTTGGGAATATATCCAATATGAAATTCACCATATTCATTTGAAACCATAACTTTTATAGCATTTGCATCATATCTATTGTCAGGTTCTTTTTCTAAATAGACTCCGTGAATGCTTTCATCATCTTGTATTTCGTATATTTTATCTCCGAACTCCAATTCTTCTCTTAGTTCCATCCCTCTTAAATCATCATACAAAGGATAAAATTCTTCATTCTTTTTCATAGCATTTATCATTTTCTTCAGTTTTTCTCGTCTGTTCTCATAATTCAATCCAACCACAGGAAATGATTCGTAAAAAAGATTATCTTCATCATTTTTATTCGCGACACTATTAGTTATATTATTTGGAGTTTCTTGTTCAACTGGAAAACTGAGCGACTTTATTCGTTCTTCATTTTTTGAATAATCAATAATGTCTTGATTAGTAGATTCAGTGTGTTTTGAATTAATCTCAGTATTTTCCTTTTCAAATTTTGCATTATTTATTTTTTCGTTTTGCTTTTCTTTTACTGGTGTAGAATTTTCTTCGTATTTTCTTTCAGCCTGCTTCTTTCGATATTCTTCTTCAAGTTTCTTTAGTAAATAGTTTTCTTTAGGTTTATTCATTTCATTCATTTTTTTGATTTTTACTAACTTGTAAATGCTGAATATCAACAATAATAAGAATACCAGAAACAATAAAATATCTATTTCTTCTGCTCCGTCTTCACTGATAGAAATAATTCCGCCTATAATCATAAAAATTGAAAACCCTATAAATACCCAGTACATGACTTTTTTCATTGTTGTTACCTCTATTCATATTAGTTATTCATTATTTACTTTTTTGAAAACAACAAAAGCAGAGTGACTGCACAATTTTTATTCCATAGGCCCCGCTAATGTAGGCTCTTGCATGCCATACGGTGATTGTTTGCTCAATTCTCTCATTCTTTCAATTTGAGCAGGTGTAGGATTATCGAAATCAATTCCTTCATTCAACGCTTGTTGTCTTGCAGTATTGACAGGTGCTTGTTGAGTAGGTTGTACATTCTGTTCTTGTTGAACGGGTTGCTGTTCATTTGTCTGTTGAGGTGCTTCCACTTGTTGTGTATTGTCTGGTTGTACTGTGGGTTGCTCGCTATTATAAACTTGTTGATCGGAGTTTTCTTTTTGTTGGTTGTCTGCCATTTCTTTTTTATCTGATTTCTTTTTATCTTCTTTTCCTTTCTTAGCCTTAGAGTCTTTTTTCTTAGATTCCGACTTCTTATCCTCTGATTTACTTTCCTCTTTTTGGCCGCATGCTGCTAAAACTAAGAAACTTGCTAATAATAAAAATAAGACTTTTTTCATAGTAATATCCCTCTACTTTGTTTTATTTATCTAATCCAGCAGATTCAAGTTGTTCCTGAATCCATTCGTTATGCTCTTCAACATTTGCGTTGTGTTTTGCGACTTCGGCATCATATTCGCTTGCTTTATCTGCCATACCTTGTATATCTTCGTCACTTATATTTCCAGAAGGATTATTTGCTTTATGAGGCGATACATATAATACAATCCTCTTATATAATTCTAATCTATTGCAACATTAATTCATACATATATTTAAGTGCATTTCACAAAAAAAGTAACACTTTATATATGTATATATTTAAAAAACCACCTGTTAAGGCAGCTTATCCAATAACTTACTAATATATTTGTCTTATTCGACTTCCTGTCACACCCATTATCTCTCCTATTTCATTTTTCATTGTAACTTTTACCTTCGACAAGTATTTCAAATATATAAAATTCCTTATCTGTCCAGATTACATCTATGACTGGTTCCAATTCATTAAAAAACATATTATCTTCTAATTTTTCTGTTGAATGATGATTTAAAGAAAAGGATTCATCTATATTATCCTGTTTTTATTCAAACGAATCATTTCCACAATTTTTATAATTCCTTATAAAAGTCCTTACTATTTTTTGTCATTAACCATTAATCTTTCTATTATCCACTACAAACCCCCCGGGACGTAATAGAATTTTAGAAGATAGTTGAAAGCCCTTTATATACTACATTCCGCCTATTTTTAGAAAGAAAAAACAGATTTATTTCGATGCTTTTTTAACTATTAAAAACCCACCTATTAATTTAGGCGGATAATTTTTATCTCTATTATGCTACTAGTTCCGGTTCCACGATCTGAGCTGGAATACCAACTGCGACGCTATTGTCAGGTACATTTTTAGTAACCACTGCGTTTGCACCAATTTTTACATTGTTTCCTATTTCGAGATCACCAATGATTTTTGTTCCTGTTCCTATCATTACATTATCTCCAATACTTGCAGCCTGTTCACTTTTGAAATCGTTAATCCCTATAGTAGCTTGGTGAAACATTCTGCAGTCATTTCCAATTACTGCAGTTGAATGTATTACAACACCAATTCCATCATGTTCCAACCTGAATCTTTCCCCTATTTGAGCAGTTGGATGTATGTCTGAATTTGAAATTGCTTTAATTGCACCTTTCAACATTTTGTATAACAAAATCAAAGATTTATAATCCTTTCGATAAGCATAATTACCTAATCTATAATGTGCTATCACCATCTTGCTTATCAAAGAATAATTTACATTCAAATCTTCTTTTAGTTCACTAAACATTTCGCACCTCTTTTTCTTGGCTTAAAAACAGTATTACAAAATAGTATAATTCAAAATTATGTTGTGAATTAACTATTTTTGTAAAGATTATGTAAAAAAGAGAGCTGCCTTAGCCAAGCAAACCTATCTTATGTCTTGAAATTACGAATTGTTTTTTTACACATTGCTTAATTGTATCCCATAATTTGTCTACTCCATGATTAGCGTGTTTTTACTTATGATTCAAAAAATAATCTTTATTCTTCAAAACATTCATAGACAAAATAAACATTGTCTTTAGATATTCTTTATGGATTTTTTTATTTAACGTAACCTTTTTTCAATACGTTTTCAATTCTTTCTTGTAATACATGTTTTTTCACGCTGTATTCAAAAGATACAATATTTACAGCTCTTTGTGCTTTTCTGTGTGCATTAATTGTATGTGTCTTTTCAAATTCTCTTACTAATTGTTCAGCATTCTGCAACTGTTGCGCTCTCTTTAATAACAAATCATTTTTCTTCTCTGACTTTGTCGTTGCTGGACGAGCGCCATATCCAAAAGTACCATCATTATATTCAACGATGTTGTAGTCATGTTTTATTTTAATATACTTAGGTGTTTGGTTAAATTTAGGTCTAGATTGATATTTATAAGTTCCATCGTTGTATTCAACAATATTGTTATTAATACTGACAGGTTTCTTGTCTCTAGGTCCATAAGATTCACTTGCTTCAATACTGCCTGCTAATGTTGTAACTGTTACTCCTAATGCCGCTAACGCTAATAATGATTTTGCTATAATTTTATTTTTCATAATTAAATCCTCCATGTAATCTTATATGATTACATACAATACACTATTTACAACAAAACAGTAATTAACTCATTATTAACAAACAATAAAACAATTATTATTACCAAAAATTATGAATCCCGATTTTTCTTGTTATTCAATCATTAAAGGTATTGCTATAAATTTTTTCTCTATCAATTAACAATTCTATTGTTGATTGAATCTATAATCTTCTAAACTCTTTTCATACTAAAAAAGACTCTCATGTTATGAGAGCCTTAAAAAATTATATTATTAATGTTCATCGGGAACTGATTTTCCATCTGGCGACATACATCCACCGACCGTACATGTTGTACCGTCAGGTTTAGTGATACCAACTGCATCTCCGCCACCTGGAGCTTGATGCCAGGTATTACCTTCAGCATCAACAATTCCATTTACATTTTGACCACTTTTTAATTTTTGCGTTACTTCTTCTTCTGTTGGTGCTTGATTTTGTTGTGGTTGTGGTGCTTGCTGCGCTACATTTTGTTCAGTCGCATTTGATTGATTGTATTGTTGTTGTGCTCCATTTTGTTCTGCAGCATTTTGATCTGCGGCACTTTGCTGATTATTGTTTTGTACCTCATTAGTCTGTTGCTCATTTTCCATTGCTGTTTCTGATTGTTGGTTATTATCCACATTTTCGTTGTCATCTTTATTTTCTTTTGTCTTATCTTTCTTTTTTCTGATTTTTCTTTGTCATCTTTTTTAGTTTCTTTTTTAGTTGTTTCTGATTTATTATCATCAGACTTGCTATCATCTTTTTGTCCACATGCCCCTAAAACTAAAAAACTAGCTAATAATAAAAATAAAACCTTTTTCACTATACATGTCCCCTTTTCTTTGCATAATATTCCTTTATTAATCAGTTTAATGTATTGGAAGATAAATTAAAACAACAAATTTGATTTTTAATAAAAAAGTTGACGTAAACAAAAATAAAATCTTTTATCAGTAAAAACCTTGGTTTTTAGGGTATAAATATTAAAACTAACAAAGGGGTTTTTCAAAATGGATATTAAATACTTGCAGCAATTAGATTATCTTTTAAAGTACATTGGTAATAATACATCAAACTATTCCAACCGATACAAACTCATTTTCGAATACAATAACTTTATATATGAAGGAGATTTCATACCTGAACTTAGAGCACTGAATGTAGTGTTAAAAGATGTCACAAGTTTTGATGATGATGAATTGAACTTAATCAGTTTAAAAAACGAAAATGCATTTGAAACAATAAGAAAGCATCAATCCTTATTCGGTAAATCTTATTTAAAGTTACTGACAGAACGTGTTAATGAGTACGAACCTCAAGATTATTTTCGTCTTCTAGTAGATTCTCTTGAAAAATATCCAGTAGAGTTTGAAAATGAATTACCACCTTACATCTATAATTTGAAATCTGAAAACCAAATTCATCCTTTAAGTTTAGAGATTATGAAAATTCCTAGCGATGCACAATTTAGTTTTGTAAGTATCATTAAAATAAATGAAGAATAAACCATTTATATCTAATTTCATGGCCATTTATCTATAACACTTATTAACTCTATTTAATTCAGGGTAATTATAAACTATAATCTAGCATCACTGTATTTAGCATTTCTTTAAAATATGGAGGTTTTTATAATGAACGCAAAACAAAAATATGTAGATGTTTTAACAGAGGAAAAACCTGACTTAATTGAAGTATTATTTGAATTTGAAGCTGATGTACATCCTAAAATTAACGGTAAAGGACATGGAGAAGGTGCTGTTTTCGTAGGTCGTGTTAATCTCTATGTAGTCTTAGATAATGACGTTTATGATTATGTTATTGCAGATTTACATGAAGTGAAGTTTAAAAACAACATGTTGAATCACTCAGTAGAATTTAAATATGGTGATTCTGATGAAGAGTTAAAATTAAAATTTGAGGACAAACCTGAAACTGTAGAATTTGCAAAAGTAATGGAAAACTTATCTATGGAACGTGAAAGTTATAGAGAATATATTGATGCTCAAGAACAATAATTGAAAATTTAATTATACTATTTAATTCAAAAAGACTCCCTTTATTCATTGCGATTACATTTTTCAGTAATGCTTAAAGGGAGTCTTTATTACTTATTAATCCGCTTCTAATACCATATCAACATGAGGTATACCATCTTCTAAATATGTCTCAGAAGTCCGTTCGAATCCAAACGAACCATAAAATTTAAGCAGATGTTCTTGTGCTGAAATCTTAATAGGTCGCTTTGTATCGACCTTTCTCAATTCTTCAATTGCCGTATCCATTAATTGATAACCTAATTTATTTTTGCGATACGCTTTAACCACAATAACACGGCCAATTCTAAAATCCTCTTCTGTTTTTATTAGTCTGGCATAAGCAGCAATTTGGTTATCTTTCTTTAAAATCACGTGTTCAGCATTAAAGTCTTCTTCATCTATTTCTTGATAAGGGCAATTTTGTTCAACGACAAAAACTTTTACGCGTTCAATCATAATTTGAACAAGTTCTTCCGGTGACAAATCTTGTGTCTTTTTAACGATGACTTCAATATTATCCATATAACTCACCTCATTTTTCTATGTACCTTCAATAATTCTTATATTTATTAATATATATGATATGTATTGCTTAATAATAACTTCAAACCCAATTTGATGAACTGTTTAATAAGTTAAAGGAACCGTATGAAGTTACTTTGTATACATACAGTTCCTACAACAAAATAAGATTATTGTTGCTTGCTGTGATCTTGACCATGCAGCATCCAACGAACATTATATTTATCCGAGAATGAGCCCATTTTTCCACCCCAAAATTGGTCTGCTAATGGCATATCAACTGTAATCGACTGATCATCTTTTACTTTTTCGTATAATTCTTCAACACGTTTAACATCTTCTGCATCGTTAATATCATAATCAATCAATAATGAGATGCCTTCAGTAATTTTATTATCTTTATTTTTATCAAATGCGTCTGAAGCAAATAAAGTCACACCTGCAATTTTAAATTCAGAATGCATCGTACTATCTTCTGCTTTGTCTGGATCAACACCGAAACTCTCAGCTTGTTCGCGTTGAACTGGCAAGCGATTGATATCTGTTGCGCCGAATACCTCTTCATAATATTTTAAAGCTTCTTTGGTATTATCAAATGCTAAATATGGATATAATTGAGTCATAGTTTAGGCTCCTTTTTTTAATATTGCACTTTTACATACCTTATTATACTATGTTTCAAACAATAATAATAAAGGTAAGAGACTATGAAACTTATTTGAGGTGAAATAATGATAAATCAATTAGATCAAGTTATGTTATACGTTTATGACCAAGAAGCAGCAAAAAATTTCTGGATTGAAAAATTAGATTTTGTAGAAGTTTCCGATATTTCAAACCAAGCAATACGTACGATTGTACTTAAACCAACAAAAGCATCACAAACTGAAATAGTACTTCATGATAAAGCAAAAGTAGAAGCGATGTCACTTGGTATCAGTACAGATACACCGTCTTTGATGTTTGGAACAGATGATATCGACAAGCTTTATGCAGATTTTCAAAGTAAAGGCATCTTTATAGGTGAGCTTGTTGAATCTCCACAAGGCAGAGTTTTCAATTTTGCTGATAGCGAAGATAACTACTTTGCAGTCAAAGAAAATAAGTAGTTTCTAAAAGATACTTCTAACTTTATGTTACAGAGTTTTAAGCCAGTTAAGATATCCAATCAATCACTTGAGGGTTATCACTCAATCTATATTAAAATATGTTAAATTATCCTTAGTGATGAAATAATAACTCATTACATATTAAGGAGAAGAATATATGAGACCTATATTTTCAGAAAATCCTGAAGTAATAAATCTCCTGTCTATTGCAGGTATTATTAGTGGAGTGCATATGTTTTTAATTGTTGGCTTTTTGGGATTTATTTTCATTATACCGCCAACAATTATGTTTATCCTGTCTCTTATAGATTTTTCAAACCACAAAACACAACAATAAAAAATGCCAGTGTATATCACTTTTTAATAAGTTTTGATATACTCTGGCATCATTTTTATATCTTAAATTCAACCGTATCAATAATAGCATGTTGTCGATTACGGAAATTTAAAGTAGCATCTTTTTCATTGTCATCTATCAATAACTCTGCATAAGTTTCTTCAGTTCGGCTTCTGGATTGAGAAATACTCCCTGGATTGATGACGTGCACGCCAGATATTTCCTCATAGCGTGCAATGTGCGTATGGCCATAAAAAGCAAATTGGCATTCTAATGATTTAGCTTTTTCTGCAAGCTGCATGCGTGTTGTATTTACATTATACATATGGCCATGTGTATAAAAAGCGCGTACGCCATCTGCTTCTACAATTTCTTCTGTAGGAAATTCTGGATAAAAATCACAATTACCTTTTACACGTCGAAATAAGCTGAGTTCCGTATCATCATATTGAAACTCTGAATCACCAAGATGAATCGCAACATTCACTTCATCGTAATGATTAAAAATATCAAATAAAATACCTGCTTCCGTATGATTGTCACTTACAATTAACCATCTGTTCAAATCTGATCACCCTTTAAATAATTTCGAAGTTTATCAATTGCACGGCGTCTGTGACTAATCTCTCCTTTTTCTTCAGCAGAAAGTTGTGCCATCGTTTTATTTTTTTCAGGAACGAAAAACACAGGATCATAACCGAAACCATTGTTCCCTTCTTTTTCATGTGTTATTTCACCATCAACCGTTCCTCTGAAAGTTACTGTCTCTTCATTTGGTGCACTCATACTGATAACACATACGAATTGAGCATCGCGGTTTTCATTATCACCTAAATTATTCAGTAACTTCACGATGTTAGCTTCATCATCTTTATCAGTACCTGCATAACGCGCAGAATAAATTCCAGGTTCCCCATTTAAAGCATCCACAGCAAGTCCGCTATCGTCAGCAATGATACGTTTGCCTAATGCTTTTGCAGCTGCTTCTGATTTCAATTTAGCGTTCTCTTCAAAAGTTGTACCTGTTTCTTCAACATCAAAACCTTTAATTAACTCACCGATGCCAATGACATTGTATTCAGGAAAAATAACTTTGAAATCATTAATTTTTCCTTTATTTCCTGTTGCTATCACTAAATCTTCCATCTTTTCCACCTCTATTTAATCAACTTTTACTTGTGTTACTTCGACATCATCAATTTTCAACCATTGTGAAATAATATATTCAATATGTTCAGTGTCTCCTGTCGCAAAGAAGCGATGATTAGGATTTGGTATATAAGGTGCATGTTCATTACTGAATGTTAACAAAGCACTTACTTCACGCGCTGTTTCTAATCCTGAAGAAATCACTGTTTTCGAACCCCCGAAATAGTCATGTATCGGTTCAAATAATAATGGATAGTGTGTACATCCCAAAATAACTGTGTCTGCTTTACTAATACGGTAATTTTTAAGCGTTTGATGTATCACAATGTTTGTTGGAACCGGATCATGATAACGCATTTGTTCTACTAATGGAACAAAATCCGGACATGCAACACCTGTCACATCCACATTTGGATTAATGGCTTTAATATGTTTTGTGTAAGCCTCAGATTTAATGGTTCCTTCAGTCCCTAACACCATAACATTATTGTTTTTTGTTGTCATAATTGCCGTACGTGATCCAGGTTCAATAACACCAATAACAGGTATCGACAACAATTCTTTTAATGTATCCAATGCTACAGCAGTAGCAGTATTACATGCAATAACTAACATCTTAATATCAAATTCCATTAATTTTTGAGCTAATTGTACAGTGAATTTCCGTACCTCATCGCCTTCTCTAGGACCATAAGGACAACGTGCACTATCACCTAGATAATATATTGTTTCATTCGGCAGCTGACGTATAATTTCTTTGGCTACAGTGAGGCCGCCGACTCCTGAGTCAATCACTCCAATTGGTTTATTCATTTTTTCTCATCCTTGTGCAAAACATTCTTAAAATATATTTTATCACATTCATGAAATCCGTTGAATTAATCAGAATTTCAATTTTATAAAGCATTCCATAAAGAAGTCATCTTAAAAAGCGTAAAAAAGAGCGAGATAGCTACCATAATTGGTTTTGCCATCTCGCCCTTTGAAGATGAGTACTTAAATTAAGATATTAAAAATCAAAATACAGTTATAAATGTAGTTCCTTTTCCAATATTCCAAACGTTAACGTATAATTTTGAAGTATTGCTTCTACTGATGTTAAGCTTTCAGTTAAATATTCTTCGCCTTTAGGTGTCAAAGTAATCATCACAGATCTTTTATCTTCGCCCGGATGACGTTCAATCACACCGCAAGTTTGTTCAAATTTCACAAGCATTCTAGAAGTTGCACTGATACTTAAACCATTCTTTTGGCTTAATTCGCTAATACTTAAGCTATGCCCCTCACTTTTCTTTAAAAAGTAGAGTACATAAAATTCATTTAATGTAATTTCATAATTGCTTCGTTTTAAAACTCCGCTCAATTCCAAATTCAACTTTCTTTGGAATTTTTGTAGATTTAACAATTGTTCAATATTCATGTTAATCCTTTCGTATTAATAAAATGAAGGTCTATCGTAATGTGTGTTAGGTTCGCCTACCCCAAATCCTTTACGTTTATATTTATTTTGGTCTTCATCTGTAATAATGTCAATAACAGCTTTTGACACTGCTTCACGTGTTACTTGGGCATCTTTAAGTACTTCAGGTGTTGGTACCAATTCATAACTAGTATTTGAAGGGTCATCATATAACCAAGTAAGGTGTAATAAAGTATAATCAATATTTGAGTCTTCAATTATTTGAGCTGATTCTTTTTCACCATCAATGTATGAGCTTGGAAGATTTTGTTGTGCAAATTCTTCTAAAGCTTTTGGAACATCATCGTGCAATCCGGCCATAGATGCTCCTAGCATTTTAATTCCTGGTTTACTTTCAAGCACTTTCGCAATCACTTGAATATCTTGAGCTCTGCTCATTGCATTTACAAAAACTAAATCTACATCTTGAATTGCTTTTTCTAATGTTTTCTCATCACTGAAATCACCATTCACTAATTCAACACGGTCATTTTGAATACTCAAACGATCTGTAATATTCCGACCAAATAATACTAAATCTGAGTCTGTTTGTTCTAATAAATCTTTTGTTAAAATTCGTCCGATTTGACCTGCAGCACCTAAAACTAAAATTTTGTTATACATAAGAAAATTCCTCTTCATTTTCATTTATTTGTTTGCACAAACAAATAATATAATATCTCCACCTCTATGTCAAAAATTAAGTGCTTTATATGCAAAAAAAAACGATTTTCAAAAAAAGATTGAAAACCGTCTCTTAAATAAAAAAACGGAACAAAATATGTTCCGTTTCCTCAAAATATTTATAATTAGTTCACTTGGTGATCTGAACCAAAGAATGATTTAAACATGTAGAATGAAGTTTCTCTGTTTAAAGCTGCGATTGAAGTTGTCAAAGGAATACCTTTTGGACAAGCATTTACACAGTTTTGAGAGTTACCACATTCTTGTAAACCACCTGCACCCATCAATGCGTCTAGACGTTCGTCTTTTGTCATTGAACCTGTTGGGTGTAAGTTGAATAAACGTACTTGTGAAATTGCTTGTGCACCAACGAAACCATTGTTTTTAGTAACGTTAGGACAAACTTCTAAACATACACCGCAAGTCATACATTTAGATAATTCATAAGCAGTTTGACGTTTTTTCTCAGGCATACGAGGTCCAGGACCTAAATCGTACGTACCATCGATTGGAATCCAAGCTTTCATACGTTTCAAGTTGTCGAACATACGAGAACGGTCAACTTGCAAGTCACGGATGATTGGGAAAGTGCTCATTGGTTCTAAACGAATCGGTTGTTCTAATTGGTCAACGATTGCTGAACATGCTTGACGCGCATGGCCGTTGATAACCATTGAACAAGCACCACAAACTTCTTCTAAGCAGTTCATGTCCCAAGTTACAGGCGCAACTTTTTCACCTTTTGTATTGATTGGATTACGTCTGATTTCCATCAAACACGCAATAACATTCAAGTTTTCACGGTAAGGAATCTCGAATTTTTCTTCATATGGCTGAGAGTCACTAGTATCTTGTCGTTTAATGATCAAAGTTACAGTTTTTTGTTTATTAGAAGCTTGCTGTTGTTGATGATGTTGCTCAACAGCTTGGTCTTTTACTTCTTCTGCCATTATGATTCGCTCCCTTCTTCTTCTTCCTTATTTTCTGCAGTGTGAGATTTAGTTGAATAGTCACGTTTACGTGGTGGAATCAAGCTGATATCAACATCTTCATATGTGAATGTTGGTGCTTCATATTTACCATTGTAATGTGCCATTGTAGTTTTTAACCATTCTTCATCATTACGTTCAGGGAATTCTGGTTTGTAATGGGCACCACGTGATTCGTTACGGTTATATGCACCGATTGTAATAACACGTGCAAGTACTAACATATTCCATAATTGACGAGTGAAGAACACCGCTTGGTTACTCCAAGTTTGAGTATCTTCCATGTCGATGTCTTTATAACGTCTCATCAATTCAAGAATTTTTTCGTCAGTTTCAAGCAATGCTTTATTTTCACGTACTACAGTTACGTTTTTAGTCATGATTTCACCAAGTTCACGGTGAAGTTTGAAGGCATTTTCAGTACCTTTCATATTTAATAATTCGTCAAAACGTTTTTGTTCTTCGTCAACTCTGTCTTGATACAAGCTGTCATCTAATTCAGTATAAGATTTTTCAACTGTATCAATGTATTTAACAGCGTTAGGACCCGCTACAGTACCGCCGTAGATCGCAGATAATAATGAGTTCGCACCTAAACGGTTACCACCGTGTTGTGAGAAGTCACATTCGCCTGCTGCAAATAATCCCTTGATTGTTGTATTTTGATCATAGTCTACATACAATCCGCCCATTGAATAGTGAACGGCTGGGAAAATTTTCATTGGTACTTTACGTGGGTCGTCACCTGTGAATTTTTCATAAATTTCGATGATACCGCCCAATTTAACATCTAATTCATGTGGATCTTTATGTGAAAGGTCAAGGTAAACCATGTTTTCACCATTGATACCTAGTTTTTGGTTCACACAAACATCGAAGATTTCACGTGTTGCGATATCACGCGGAACTAAGTTACCATAATCAGGATATTTTTCTTCTAAGAAATACCAAGGTTTACCGTCTTTGTATGTCCAAATACGTCCACCTTCACCACGTGCTGATTCACTCATTAAACGTAATTTATCATCACCAGGAATTGCAGTTGGGTGGATTTGGATAAATTCACCATTTGCATATACTGCACCTTGTTGATAAACGATAGATGCTGCTGAACCTGTATTAATCATTGAGTTTGTTGTTTTACCGAAGATGATACCAGGACCACCTGTCGCCATAACAACTGCATCAGAACGGAATGAATCAATTTTAGCATCTGTTAAGTTTTGAGCCACGATACCGCGTGCAGCACCATCATGGTCTTTAACAATACCTAAGAATTCCCATCCTTCATATTTAGTTACAAGTCCATCTACCTCAAATTTACGAACTTGTTCATCTAGTGCATAAACTAATTGTTGACCTGTTGTCGCACCAGCATATGCTGTTCTGTGGTGCATTGTACCACCGAAACGACGGAAGTCTAATAAGCCTTCAGGTGTTCTGTTGAACATTACACCCATACGGTCTAGCAAGTGAATGATTTTTGGTGCTGCATCCGCCATTGCTTTTACTGGTGGTTGGTTAGCTAAGAAGTCGCCACCGTAAACCGTATCATCGAAGTGAATCCAAGGTGAGTCACCTTCACCTTTCGTATTAACAGCCCCGTTAATACCCCCTTGTGCGCACACAGAGTGCGAACGTTTTACGGGTACAACTGAGAATAAATCAACATGTACACCTTGTTCTGCTATTTTAATTGTTGTCATCATTCCGGCTAATCCGCCGCCGACAACAATAACTTTTTTCTCTGCCATATTAAATGTCACTCCCTGAAAATATAACCTTTATTTACGCTGATTCTATGTTCTGTTAAACAAATGCTAAGATTGCACTCACGCCGATATATGCTACTACGATGAATACAACTAATGAAACCCATGTGAAAACACGTTGTGATTTTGGTGATTGTAAGAATCCCCAAGTTACTCCGAATGACCATAAACCATTAGCGAAGTGGAAAATAACTGCAACAGTTAGAATTAGATAAAAAACCAACCAAAATGGATTGCTTAATAAATCATGCATCATCGTGAAACCAAGTGTTTTGTGACCTAACCACATTTCAATTTTAGTTTGATAGAAGTGGATAGCGATGAAGATAAATGCTAAAACACCTGTAATACGTTGTAACAAGAACATCCAGTTTCTGAACCATGAATAATGTCCAACATTCTCTTTCGCAGTGAAAGCAATATGAACACCGTATAATGCATGGTATAAAATTGGTAAGTAAATAAGTAAAATCTCAAGTGCTAGCAAGAATGGTAATGATTCCATGAACTGAGATGCTTTATCGAATGCGCCAGCTCCTTTTGTTGCTTGATGGTTAACCGTCAAATGCACAAGTAAAAATGCTCCGATCGGAATAACACCTAGTAACGAGTGAATACGTCGCAAGTAGAATTGATTCTTAGTATAACCCAAAAGGAAGTCCCCCCTGTGAAACAAATAGTATTTATTGGTTTTATTTAAAGGAAATGATCTGGAAAAGCTCTAAATTGTCCCACAATTTACCCTAGTCAAAATTTTAAAAGCAGCTAAATAAAAGTTAGTTGTAATAAGTTGTATTGTGCGTAAGCAACCCACAAGCTCAGTACATCATACGTTGTATGTATTTGACCCCTATCTCAGCTGTCTAATCTGAACTCTTGCTTGATTACAACTTATAAAGTTTAAAACTTTGATGTAAAGGTAATTGAGAACTGTTTTCATTTAGAAAGCGTTTACAAACAGTCCTAAAAAAATATAAAACCTCGTTAACAATATTTTAACACTTTTCAAACGGTTTTTGGGCATGAGAATTATTCTCATTGCACTTTTTTCTATTTTGCATTTAATTCAAATAATATTACACTTTTTTTAACAAAAATGCGTAAAACTGCATATGTGTAAAGTGTACACACGCAGTTTTACGCATTTTAACCTTCTTTATTTAATTCCTTTTGCAAACTTTCCGCTATTTTTTGAGGCAGACCAGCTTCCTTCAAATCTTCTAACGTTGCTTCTCTCATTTTTTTAATTGAACCAAAAGTACGCAATAAAGTTGTTTTACGTTTTGGACCAATACCTTCAATTTCATCAAGTACAGAAGTAAAGCTATGTTTTTGTCGTGTTTGACGATGGAAGGTAATTGCAAAGCGATGGACTTCATCTTGAATACGTTGCAATAAATAGAAAGCTTGACTGTTCTTTTTCAACGGCACTACTTCTGCAGCTGGTCCATATAACAACTCAGATGTTCGGTGCTTATCATTTTTTCTTAATCCTGCAACAGGAATATCTAACCCTAGTTCATTTTCTAATACATCAATAGCCACTGACATTTGCCCTTTACCACCATCGACAATAATCAAATCAGGCAATGGCAAACCATCATTTAATACACGTGTATAACGTCTGCGGATTACTTCTCGCATTGATTTATAATCATCTGGTCCTTCTACTGTTTTAATTTTGTATTTACGATAACCTTTTTTATCTGGTTTACCATCTACAAAAGTAACCATAGCAGATACAGCATCTACACCTTGAATATTCGAATTATCAAATGCTTCGATACGAATTGGAGTTTGAATACCCATTTGTTCTCCTAATTCTTCGATAGCTTTTACAGTTCTTGATTCATCTCGTGCAATCAATTCAAATTTATTTTGAAGTGACACTTCAGCATTATGATTGGCCATATTAACTAAATCTTTCTTCTGACCACGAACAGGTTGTAAAATTTTCGTATCTACAACAGATTCAATCATTTTTTTGTCTAAATTTTTAGGGACATGAACTTCTTTAGGCAATAAATGCTGATTTAATCGATAAAATTGTCCGATGAAAGTATAAAATTCTTCTTCAGGTGTTTGTTGTAATGGAATCATGGTTGTATCACGTTGGATCATATTTCCATTTCGAACAAAGAAAACTTGAACACACATCCAACCTTTTGAAATATAATATCCAAAAACATCCCGTGCAGTATTATCTGCAGACATGATATTTTGTTTTTTAGTTAGGTTATGGATATTTTGGATTAAATCACGATATTCTTTTGCTTGTTCAAAATCTAGTTTTTCACTTGCTGCTTGCATACGTGATTCTAAATTTTTAATAATTGTTTTATCTTCACCATTTAAGAAGTCGCTTACCTCTTGAGTCATTTCATCATATTCTTTTTGATCTACATCGTATACACAGGGGCCTAAACATTGACCGATATGATAATACAAGCACAACTTATTCGGCATCTTATCACATTTACGGAAAGGATAAATCCGATCCAGCAGTTTTTTCGTCTCAACAGCTGCATATGCATTCGGATATGGACCAAAATATTTGCCGGAACCTTTTTTGACAGTTCTTGTTACCAATAATCTTGGATATTTTTCTTTAGTAATTTTAATAAACGGATAGCTTTTATCATCTTTCAGTAGAATATTATAACGAGGTTGATATTGCTTAATGAGATTTAACTCAAGTAATAAAGATTCAGTTTCGCTATCAGTAACAATAAACTCAAAATTACGGATTTCTCCAACTAACCGTGTAGTTTTCGCATCGTGTGCACCGGTAAAGTATGAACGCAGACGGTTGCGCAGACGTTTTGCTTTCCCTACATAAATCACTTGATTATTTCGGTCTTTCATTAAATAACAACCTGGTTCAAAGGGTACTACTGACAACTTTTCTTTAATTTTTTCTTTATAAGCCTCCATTTTTTTCCTCCTTTCTTTAAAGATTGTAGTTATACAACTATATCAACTGATTCGAGTGTCATTATAGCATCTGTCTATATTGGTTACCTAGTTGCGTGCTTGCTTTCAACATTTTTCAAAGCACAAAAAAACTGGACCACCTTAAAAGTGAATCCAGCCTTCTTTACTAACCTATTTCATATCGACGATATTCTTGAAAGTTTCAACTTTAAACGCCGAAACAAGACATTATTCAATGCAACTTATAGGTGTTTGTTTAAAACTTCTGCTAAGTTTTCTTTCGGTTGGAAACCAACAACTTTATCTACTGGTTGTCCATCTTTGAATACGATTAGAGTTGGAATACTCATAACTTCGAATTTAGCAGCAGTGTTAGGATTTTCGTCAACGTCTAATTTTAAAACATCTGCTTTACCTTCAAAGTCTTGTGCTAATTCTTCTAATACTGGAGCAATCATTTTACAAGGTCCGCACCAAGTTGCCCAGAAATCTACTAATTTAACACCGTCTTGAACTTTTTCATCAAAGTTTGAGTCAGTTACTTTAACTAATGCCATAAATATCGTTCCTCCTTAGGAATTTAATGATGAACAAAGTATATCAGATACATTTTGAAAATGCACCGGCTTTGCTCATGAAGAATGTGTATAATTTTGTTGTAATCATACTTGCTTTAATTTCATATTTTTTAAAGTTACTTCAATTCAGCAACTGTTACGCCGAATCCGCCTTCGCTTGGCGTACCTGTTCGGAAAGAAGCTACATTTTTATGCTTTTTCAAGTGTTGCTGAACTGCCTTTTGTAATGCACCTGTTCCCTTTCCATGAATAATATAAACGTTTTCGTAGTTGCTGAGCATCGCTTGGTCGAGATATTGATCAAGTGCTGAAATGGCTTCTTCATATCGATAGCCTCTTAAATCCAATTCCATTTTTACTGCCGAACGGTTTGTACGAGAAATTGTTTTGGACGGTTTTTCTTGCGTTTTCTTTTTCTTTTCTAAATCGGCAATAGGTAATTTCATTTTAATAATGCCCATTTGAACGACCGCTTCATCATCATCCAATATTTCAAGCACTTCGCCTTTTTGACCATAAGTTAACACTTTAACTTCATTGCCAGCTTTGATTTCATCCCATTTTTGCTTTTTAACATTCTGCTTAATATCTGTACCTTCATATTGTTCATCAAGGTGTTTACGTTTCTCAATTAATTCATGCTCTTTGACTTCAGCATTTTTTTCATCGCGCATTTGACGTAAGTCTTTAATAATATCGTCCGCTTCTTTAGTAGCAGCTTTTACACGTTGATTAGCTTTGAGCTTCGCATCATCCATGAGTTGTTTCTCATAATTTTGATATTGTTCATATTTTTTATTCAAATCACCATGGACTTGTTTTGCTTCTCTTAAGAGTTGATCTAATTCGATGCGTTGATCTTCTACTTTTTTAGCATTTGTCTCTAAAGACGCAATCATATTATTAATTTCTTGTTCATCTTGACCGATTAAGGATTTGGCTTCACGAATAATATTGCCGCTGAGTCCTAATTTGCTGGAAATCTCAAATGCATTAGAACGACCCGGGACACCCATCAACAATTTATATGTCGGACTGAGTGTATTGACATCAAATTCGACACTCGCATTCATAACACCATCGCGGTTATAACTATATGCTTTTAATTCTGGATAATGCGTCGTTGCCATAACTAAAGAACCTAATTTTTGAACATGGTCCAAGATACTCATAGCAAGTGCTGCCCCTTCACTAGGGTCAGTGCCTGCACCTAATTCATCAAAAAGAATCAAGCTATTGTGATCGGCACGTTTCAAAATTTCCACAATATTTTTCATATGTGAAGAGAAAGTTGATAAAGATTGCTCAATAGATTGCTCATCACCTATATCGCAATAGACATTATCAAAGACACTTAACTTACTGCCGTCTAATGCCGGAATCAGCAATCCAGATTGTGCCATTACAATAATAAGACCTAGCGTTTTTAATGTAACTGTCTTACCACCAGTGTTCGGACCTGTAATAATGACAGTTTGAATATCTTCAGCAAACTCAATCGTATTAGCTACCACAGTGGCACGTTCTAATAATGGATGGAATGCTTTAGGCAAATACACATTGCGTTCTTGTGTAAATTCAGGCTTTGTACCTTTAATAGATTGACCATAACGTGCTTTCGCAGTTAAAAAATCAATTTGCCCCATTACAGATTCTGCAATCAAACAAGCATCCGCTTCTTCAGCAACATCGGCAGATAGCGCACTTAAAATACGTTCAACTTCTACCTTCTCATCATTACGCAAACGACTGATTTTATTATTCATTTCTACTACTGCTGAAGGTTCAATATAAAGCGTTTGGCCTGAAGAAGATTGGTCATGTACAATCCCATTAAAATCTTGACGGTATTCTGCTTTAACTGGGATAACATGTCGGTCATTTCTAACTGTTATAATCGCATCCGATAATTTTTTCTGATTAGACTGGCTTTTAACGACTCTATCTAAATTTTGTTTAATACGTTGTGATGTACTGTGAATACGGCTTCTGATACTTTGCAATTCATAACTTGCATCATCAAATAAATCATAAGCATCACATTTTTGGTGAATTTCTTGATATAAATCTGTTAAAATCGGCAGCTGAGCCATTCTTTCATCCAATATAGGATAATTAATAGCTTCCTCTTCTTCTAATAATTGACTGTAAAAAGTCTTATATTGATTTTGTACTTGAATTAAACGCTTAATTTGGTTTAATTCTCTAACATTTAAAATACTGCCGATTTTAGCACGATGAATTAATTGTTTAACTTCTGTTAAACCGCTCAAGCTTGGTAAACGATGCTTATTATAAATTTGGGAAAGTTCATCTGTCTCATTCATTTGAAAAACGACAGTATCATAATCAGATGCAGGAGTCATCGCAGCAGCTTTAGATCTTCCTAAATCACTGACTGCTTCATTTTCAACTTGTGCTTTGATTTTTTCAAAATCAAGCACATCTAATGTTTTCTGTCTCATTTCATTCCCCTATTTCTGTAATTTTTTATTATTTTCAATAAACGATTTAAAATCTTTTCGACTCATCGTATTTAAAACACGTTCTTTATTAATAAATGCTTTTTGTGCTGTTGCGACACCATATTTCATCAATTCTAAGTTTTCAATATGATGTGCATCTGTATTAATAGTTATCATAATATCATGTACTGGTCTTAACACTTCAGCGCTTAAATCAAGACGTTGCGGGTTTGCATTAATTTCTAAGATTGTACCCGTTTCGCGCGCCAAATCAAATAATTGCTGAATATTAACCTTATATCCATCTCGACGTCCAATAATACGTCCAGTTGGATGTGCAATATGGCGGACAAAAGGGTTACGGCATGCTGATGCTAAACGATGCATGATTTCTTCTTCTGTTTGTCCAAAGCTTTGATGGATAGAAGCAATGACGTAATCCAATTGTGCTAAGACTTCATCCGGATAGTCCATCGTACCATCTGGCAAAATGTCCATTTCAGTTCCTGAATAAATATCAATTTCATTATATCTTTCATTCAGCTTTTTAATCTCTTCATTTTGACGTAATAAACGATCAACATCTAAACCATGTGCGACTCTCAAGCTGCGTGAATGGTCTGTGATAACCATATATTCATAGCCTTTTGCAATATTGGCTTCTACCATTTCTTGCAAACTGAAAGCACCATCACTCATTGTTGTATGCATATGGATATCACCTTTAATATCATCCAATGTCACAATATCAGATAAATCCCGATCAAACTCCGAACCATCAACACGCATTGGCGGTGCAATCCATGATTTGTTGAAGTGTTCATATATTTCTGCTTCACTATCAAATTGCAATAATGTACCATCTGCTTGTTCAATACCGTATTCGCTCACTTTTTCATCGCGTTCTTTTGCTAATTGACGAATACGGATATTATGATCTTTTGAACCTGTAAAATGCTGTAAAGTATGATAATACGCTGCTGGTTCAATAATTCTGAAGTCAATTTCAATCACTTCATCATCGAACTCTACTTCCACTGATACTTTCGTTAAACCTACCGCAACCTCTTTTACTTTATGCGGTATTTCTAGCAATGCTTTTTGTACGTTTTCAGGTTGCGTTGAACTAATGATATAATCTAAATCTTTACTCATTTCTTTAACGCGGCGAAAACTTCCTGCCACATGAAATTTATCAATGCCTTCAATGGTTGTTAAATATTCTTCAATTTCATTATTCAATTTAATAAGCAAGTTAATTGGAAAATGTGTTTTTCGTTCACTTAAGGCTTTTACTCCAGCTAGAATATTCTCTTCTGTTTTTTTGCCGAAACCGCTCAATGCACTGACTTCATTGTTTTCACAGGCTTTTTGCAATGCTTCTTTATTTGTAATACCTAATTCTTTATATAATTTTGCAATTTTTTTACTTCCTAATCCCTGGATTTTCAACAATGGTACTAAACCTTCAGGCACTTCTTTTTCTAATGCTTCTAAAGTTTCTGATTGGCCTGTTGATAGATACTCATTAATAACTTCACCGACACCTTTGCCAATACCTTTTAATTCGGTAACGTCATCAATTTCATCCAAAGTACGCTCATCCGTTTCTAAACTTTGTGCTGCTTTGCGGTATGCAGAAACTTTAAATGCATTTTCTCCTTTAAGTTCCATATAAGTTGCAATTTTTTCTAATAAACGAACAACATCTTTTTTCGTTATCTTTTGACTCATTTTTTCCCCTCCAATAAAAAGAGAGACATAAAGCAGTTCGGCTATCAAAATTTTTGATGTGCGAAAAGCGTCGCCTCTTCATAGTTTCTTCTTTTAAAAATGAAATTATAGTGCCATCACCAAAGATGATAAATACGGGGTATGAAACAAAATTAATTGTGCAATGATAGAATGTGTAAATTGATTTTGTATCCATTCGCTCGGATA
This sequence comes from Staphylococcus condimenti, assembly GCF_001618885.1. Classification (NCBI taxonomy): domain Bacteria; kingdom Bacillati; phylum Bacillota; class Bacilli; order Caryophanales; family Staphylococcaceae; genus Staphylococcus; species Staphylococcus condimenti. The sequence goes on from NZ_CP015114.1 coordinate 773,381, forward strand.
CAAACTGCACATATATAATACAGGTAATAAGACAATAATTGAACTTAAAAAACTTAAAACTACACCCGCGCTTCTGCTTTGTAATGTGAGGCGATTGATATACGTCATTTTATCAAACACGGTTAAAATAAGATATAAAATAAACTTACTAAGTATAAAGATTGAAATAAATGCCACAATAGCTTCAAATCGCAGATGTGTATGATTATATTCGATATAGTATTTCGTTAAAGCTGCTTGCGTTTTTGGAAATGGTAAAAATAATTCTAACCTTTCAGCAATGGATTGATAAAATTGTGCAGCCATTATAAATGACGCAATGGTTGTTATAAAATGCAAAGTACTCAGCCATATTCCTCTGCGAAACCCCATTGCTGCAATGATTATAAACACACAAAATATAAGAAAATTCAATATCATAGGCAGAACCTAATGGTCTTGATTTTTTAAACGATTCAATTCATGTGTTAAACGGCGATTTTCTTCTTCTAAAATTACTTTTTCATGCATAATATTTACAGCAGTCAGCACTGCTTTGCGTGTTGTATCTAACCCTGCACTTTTACGTCCTAATTCTTGTATTTTTTCATCCACTAAATGTGCGACATAACGAATATGTTCAGGATTATCTTCACCGACAATTGTATAATTTTTATTATTAATCGTTACATTGATTCTATTTTTAAATTCACCCATATGATAACTCCTATCTCGCGTAAATTATGAATATTTACTTATGACAATAAGCCCAATCATCTTATTGTCAACTTTTTATCCTTGTTAGCAGATTATTTCTTCACTTAAAATTTGACTTCTTACACAAGAAATGTTTCTGCTCTTCATCACGAACCATTATACACGAGTCATATTTAATATGTAAGTAGTGACTGTCTTTTTACAACATAACTTAAACTAAATGTAAAATAAGTCAATTTGTTTTAGAGTTTCAATATAGTAAAATAGATTTAAATTATTTTTTAAAAGCAAGGAGTTTAGACATGGCAAACGCCGTATATAAGTTAACAGAATCAGAGATTCAACAATTAATGAATAAAACTAATTTCTCAACAGAAAATTTACCACCTGGTATGCGTGCACGTACAAAACACCAAGGTACAACTATCAATATTTACAATTCTGGTAAAGTGATGTTTCAAGGCAATCAAGCCGAAAAAATATCTCAACAATTATTAGGTGAAAAAGAAGCTGCTGTTTCTGGAAAATCATCTTCACAAAAAAATACAAAATCATCCAATCAAACATACCCTTTCAACAAAGCCAACTGTATCGGCAGTGATGAGGCTGGAAGTGGCGATTATTTCGGTCCTTTAACAGTCTGTGCTGCATATGTTTCAAAGAAAAACGCTGAAATTTTAAAAACGCTCGGTGTGGATGATTCTAAAAAATTAACCGATGCTAAAATTGTAGAAATAGCTGAACAAATCATTACTTTTATCCCCCATTCATTACTGACAATGAAAAATGACAAGTATAATGAACAACAACGAAAAGGATGGTCACAAGTCAAAATGAAAGCTGTTTTGCATAACCAAGCCATTCAAAATGTAGTTGATAAGATTACAAAAAGTCATGAACCTCTAGATTATATTGTAATTGATCAGTTTGCTGTACGCGGTGTTTATCAAAATTATGCATTATCTCAAATGCCTTATCCTGATAAAACACACTTCGAAACTAAAGGTGAATCTAAGTCAATCGCAATTGCTGCTGCAAGCATTATTTCACGTTATGCTTTTGTAAAGCATATGGACCAAATCGGTCGTGAATTGCATACAACTGTACCTAAAGGTGCCAGTAATAAAGTTGATTTATTTGCTGCAAAAATCATTGAGAAATATAGCACTTCAAAATTAGATTCTATCTCAAAAGCACATTTTAAAAATCGTGAAAAAGCTTTAGCATTATATGATAAAAAGCACTAATTAACAGAAAAAACCGTTCCCTTATTGATTGTTTTGACACTCAATTTCAGGGAACGGTTTTATATTTATATTATCTAATTACAGCGCCTTGTGCTGTTAATGCTTCAACAATTTCATCATGAACGGCTGTTACACGTTCATCCGTCAATGTATTTTCTCTATCTAAGTAAGCAATACGTATCGCAACTGATTTTTTACCAGCTTCCATATGTTCACCTTCATAGACATCAAATACTTGTGCATCTTGTAAAATATCATGACCATGTGCTTTGATTGTATGAATCAATTCTGCAGCAGTCATATCTTTATCTACTTCTAATGCAATATCTCTTGTTACACCTGGGTATTTAGGAATTGCTTCATAATTAATATAACCTACAGAAACATTCATGATTTTATCGTAGTTCAACTCAAATACATACGTACGTTGTTTCAAGTCATTTTGTTCAGCAAGTTGCGGATGCAATTCTCCAATGAAACCGATGATATCTCCATTTAATAATACATTTGCTGTGCGTCCTGGATGTAAACCATCCATCTTAGTTGCTTCATATTCAAATGTGATATCTAATTTCTCAGCAATTGCGTCGATGATACCTTTTGCAAGATAGAAATCAACATTTTCTTTTTTACCTTGCCAAGTATTTCCGCTATATTCGCCTGTCATAATACCACTTAAATATTCTACTTCATCCGGTAATTCTCCTTCACCATTAGCAAAGAAAACACGACCGATTTCATATAAGAACACATTATCATTTTTGCGCGCTACATTATAAGCTGCCGCATCAATAAGGTGTGGCAATAAACTTTGGCGCAGTACTGCATGTGCTTCACTCATCGGCATCAATAGTTCGATATTCGGACGGTCGCTAACTGAGAATTCTTTTGCACGATCTTTTGAAATTAATGAATACGTAATTGCTTCACTTAAACCCGCGCCTTCAATCGTACGTTTCACAATACGTGTTTTCGATTGACGGTCTGTCAAATGACCACTTGTTACGTCTTCAAATACTGGTAAAGTTGATGGAATTTCATCATATCCGTAGATACGCGCAACTTCTTCAATTAAATCTTCTTTAATTTTAATGTCTTTACGACGAGAAGGAACATGTACTGTTAAATTGCCATCATTGTTTTCAGTTTTAAAACCGAGTTGTTCAAATGATTTGATGATATCTTCAACAGTCATTTCAGAACCGATTGTCCCATTGATTTTATCTACAGTAATTTGAATAGGTGTAATAAATTCACCTAAATCACCTGCTGCCACACGATTTTCTAGTACTTCACCGCTTGCATAATGTTCTAATAGGTAACAAGCACGATCTACTGCTTGATCTACAAATTCTGTGGCAATACCTTTTTCAAAGCGGCTTGATGATTCACTGCGTAAGTTTAATCTGCGTGATGTATGACGAATACTAACTGGATCAAAAATTGCGCCCTCAACAACAACATTTTGCGTTTGCTCTGTCACTTCAGAGAAGTCTCCGCCCATCACTCCGCCAAGTGCGATTGGTTCTTTACCATTTGTAATAACAATATCAGAATCTTTTAGTTCACGTTCTGTATCATCAAGTGTTGTCATTTTTTCGCCCGCTTCAGCTTGGCGAACTACAATTTCTTTTGACCCGATATGATCTTGGTCGAACATATGAAGTGGTTGACCGTATTCTAATAACACATAGTTTGAAATATCTACTACATTATTAATTGGACGGATGCCTGCTTTCATTAAACGTGATTGCATCCACTCAGGTGATGGCGCAATTTTCACATTCTTAACAACACGTGCGCTATAATAAGGTACTTTTTCTGGATTATCTACTTTAACAGATAGTTCTTCTTCAGCAGAAGTGTTTATTGTATCTGGTTGTGTTTTTGGTAATGTTAAAGGCGCACCATATAACGCTGAAGTTTCATAAGCTGTACCTACCATACTTAATGCATCTGCACGGTTTGGTGTTAAATCAAATTCCATTACTTGGTCATTCAAATATAATGCATCTAATGCATTTGTACCTGGTTTCACTTCAGTTGGGAAATTATAAATACCATCTTCAAATGCTTTAGGTACAACATTGCTTGAAAGTCCGATTTCTTGTAATGAACAAATCATACCTTCAGAACGTTCACCACGTAATTTCGCACGTTTGATTTTTATACCACCTGGCAAACGACCACCAACTGTAGCTACAATAACGTATTGTCCTGCGTCTACATTCGGCGCACCGCACACAATCTGTACAGGTTCTTCTTCACCGATATCTACTTTACAAATATTTAATTTATCTGCATTCGGATGTTGCGTTTTGCTTTCAACATAACCGACAACTAATTTTTTGATTTCTGCACTGTAATCAATGATATCGTCAACTTCGATACCAGTACGTGTAATTCGTTCTGCTAAATCGCTAACGGGTTCATTGACTGCAACTAAAGATTCTAACCATTCTTTTGATACTAACATTATGCTTCACCTCTATCTTCAACAGCTTTGAATTGGTCTAAGAAACGAACGTCATTTGTATAGAAATAACGAATATCTTCTATTCCGTATTTCAACATTGCGATACGGTCAGGTCCCATACCAAATGCAAATCCAGTATATTTAGAAGAATCGAAACCTGCCATTTCAAGTACATTCGGGTGAACCATACCTGCACCTAAAATTTCTATCCAACCTGTTTGCTTACATACGTTGCAACCTTTGCCGCCACATTTGAAACAAGATACATCAACTTCAACTGATGGTTCTGTAAATGGGAAATAACTAGGACGCAAACGTATTTCACGCTCTTCACCAAAGAGTTTTTTAGCGACTAATTCTAAAGTCCCTTTTAAATCACTCATTTTAATATTTTCTGCTACAACAAGTCCTTCAATTTGAGTAAATTGATGACTATGTGTCGCATCATCAGAATCACGACGATACACTTTACCAGGACAAATAATTTTAACAGGGCCTTGTCCATTACGTTTTTCTAAAGTTCTCGCTTGTACTGGAGAAGTATGTGTACGTAATAATGTTTCTTCTGTGATATAGAACGTATCTTGCATATCACGTGCTGGGTGTGATTTCGGCAAGTTCAAAGCTTCAAAGTTATAGTAATCTTGTTCTACTTCATATCCATTTACGATTTCAAAACCTAAACCTAAGAATAAATCTTCAATTTCTTGAATTGTACGTGTTAAAGGGTGTGTTGCACCTAGTTTGATAGAACGACTTGGCAGTGTAACATCAATTGTTTCTTCTTCAAGTTGTTTATTCAAACGATCTTGTTCTAATACACTTTTACGGTCAGAGATTGCACTCTCAATTGCTTGTCTTACTTCATTGACAGCTTGACCGAATTTTGGTTTTTCTTCATTTGATAAATCTTTCATTTGTTTCATAAGTCCTGATACAGAACCTTTTTTTCCTAAATACTTCACTTTCACATCTTGTAATGCTTTTTCATCCGCTGCTTGCGAAATATCCGCAAGTGCGTCTGCTTTTAACTGATTCATTTCTTCAGTTTGGATCATGTTAGCCCTCCTAATGATATTGCGGTCTCAAGCGGAAATTTTTACAATAAAAAAAGACTTCACCCTAAATATATGGGACGAAGTCTTCCGTGGTACCACCCAAATTTATGCATACGCATACACTTGTTTATATAATTTATAACGGTCTTTAACCGACTTAAATCTCTTTAAGTTGCCAAAAAGGTGAAAAAAACTATACAACGTTGGAATAACTTACAGTCACGGTTATTCTCCCTGTTCAACGCATTTTTATAGTTTACGTCTTTTTATCAGCAAATATGCATTTGTAATCATACTTCATTATAAGTAATCAAAAATTACCGGTCAACCTTTTAATTTATAAATTAAAATACTGCCTGCTATTGCGACATTTAAACTCTCAGCTTTGCCATACATCGGGATTGTCAAACGTTGCGTTGTATATTCAAGCAATTCTGGATCAACACCTTGACCTTCATTACCTAACAGCAAGCTGAATTTCTCTTGAGATTCCACTTCATTGAAATTAATCGCATTATCCAATGCTGTGCCGTATACTGGACCATCAAATTCCTGCACAAATTCCTTAATATCATGTGAAATAATCGGTAAGTGGAACACGCTGCCTTGGCTCGCTCTCAGCACTTTGTCTTGAAAAGGATCTGCTGAACCTGGGGACATTACAATTAAATCTAATGCTGCTGCGTCTGCTGTTCTGATAAGTGTACCTAAATTGCCAGGATCCTGAATGCGATCAAGCAAGAGAACTTGTTTAGCAACTTCTACTTGTTTTGAAACATCTGGTTTTTCGATAATCGCAAAAATACCTTGCGGTGTCACTGTTCCAGATAATGCTTCTGCTACTTTGAAATTGATTTGATACTGTTCTTCAGCAGCTTCAATCAATTCAACTTCAAACCGCTCAGGTTCTACGACAAATAATTGTTTAATAGTTAAACTGCTTTTAACAGCTTCATCAATAAGATGTGTACCTTCTACTAAAATCAGGCCGGTTTTATCGCGTTCTTTTTTCTTTTTTAATTTATTTGCTTGCTTAATCTTCGCATTTTGTGCAGATGTAATTTGCTCCATAGCTATGTTCCCTCATTTACTACTTTTTCTATATTTTATCATGATTATTGAAACAGCGAAAAGAAAGACTGAGAAGTATATCTTTAATTTGCCAGTCTAATATATGAACGAGCCAAATGTGAGCATAAAAAAAGACCTATTGCGCATTTAAGCAATTGGTCTTTAAAAATTAATTATTTTGAAACGACTTCTTCGCCATTGTAAGAACCACAGTTTTTACATACACGGTGAGATAATTTGTATTCACCGCAGTTAGGGCATTCAGTCATACCAGGCACTGCTAATTTGATGTGCGTACGACGTTTATTTTTTCTAGTTTTAGATGTTCTTCTTTTTGGAACTGCCATGATTTAATCCTCCTTAAAATTCAAACACAAAATCTTTGTTACTGTTTGGAAAATAATGATTACAATACTCTCTATTGTACATCAAATTCTATTGCTTTTCATCATAAAATTGTTGTAATTTTTGAAGCCTTGGATCGACTTTCTTAGAACCTTCATCTGCTTGTTCATTTTGTTCTAATTGGTCTTCGTCAATAACTTCCCAACCTTGGCCTTCTTGCAGCATATCATCGAAACTGCTGTCGTCAGCCACTGCTCGGATAGGCTTTTCTATGATGACAAGCTCTTCTGCAATATCACGTAAATCAATCATTCCGCTTAACGCGAGATGATAATTTTCATTTTCATCATCTTCATCGTCACTGTATTCATGACCTTCTAAATCAAAAATTTCAGTTGTTTCAACGTCAATCGGTACTTTGACCGGTTCTAGTGTACGAGCATCTTCCATCGTATATTCACCAGTGATATGCATGTCTGCAACAACTTCATTTGATTTGACATCAAGCTCACCCTTAACTCGGATATCGGACAAATCAATGAGTCCTAATTTATCAATTAAATGATTAAAATTTACAGTTTGATCAAATTCAAAAGGCTTACCTTGATATTTTCTTAATTGCGTTATTGACCATTTCATATGGCTTCACCTCTAACAAGCACAAAATTTATTTTAACTTTCTAGCGTAAAGTTGTCAAGATTTTTTCTTAACATCTTGACTTTTTGATACAATAATTATAATGAATTCTGAAAGGATAGATTGCAAATGAAATGCGCTGCATTAATTACTGAATACAACCCTTTCCATAACGGACATGTTTATCATGCACAACAAGCCCGTCAAATCGCAGATGCAGATGTGACGATAGCAATTATGAGCGGCCAATTTGTTATGCGCGGAGAACCTGCTGTTTACAACAAATTTTTACGCACACAAATGGCACTTTCAACTTGTGACTTAGTTGTCGAACTGCCAGCATATGCAGCCTTATCAGCCGGCGAATATTTTGCAGAAGTCGGTGTCAAAGTTGCTGATTACATGAATGCTGATGCACTAGTATTCGGAAGTGAATCAGGCAGTATACAAGCATTCGAAGAACTTGCCTTACAAATCAACCATATCGAAGAACACCCAGAATTTCAAATAAAGCTGCGAGAAGGCAAAAGTTATCCAAGAATTATCAGTGAACTATTAGGAGAACCTCCCCTCCTGCAAACACCAAATAATATTTTAGGACTGTCTTACGTGCAGGCTATTTTAAAATCAGCACCCGCAATTCAACCTTTTTCCATACAAAGACATAAAACAGAACATCATAATCAAGCAATCAGTGACAATCAATTCGCAAGCGGCACAGCAATCAGACATGCACTTAATACAGATGATAAGATGTGGCAGCACGTTGTACCTAATTCCATTCAAGAGCTTTATACAAAACCGCATTTAACTATGAATCAACTTTTTCCATATTTAAAATATAAAATATTGAGTACTTCATCAGATGATTTACGAGACATTCATACAATAAGTGAAGGCTTTGAACACCGTTTGAAATCAAGTATCAGTGAATCTAATAGCATTGAACAGTTAATGATCCAACTCAAAACCAAGCGTTATACTTTTACCCGAATTCAACGCATGCTAATGAATGTTTTATTAAATTTCAAACAACAAGATAAGCCGAATAAGCTTAATGCCGTTCGCATTTTGGGCATGAATGAAACAGGACAACGTTACTTGAAACAATTGAAAAAGGATTTTCCAGATCGTCGTTATATAACTAATGTAAACAAAACAACCGCTGCTTACTTTCAATCTGAAATTCAAGCTACTGAAATTTATAACTTAATCTCTGGTCAAACACAAACGGATTTCAATACACCTGTTATTAGGGTAAAGAATAATGAACATTGATAAGGAGGTCTAACCAACGATGCAAGTATTTTCAGAAACACTAGTTGAGGATAATTATAAAATGTCAGATGCGATAAGAGATATTGAAAAAGCATTTTCACATTTAGAAGATATCAATCAAGCACCACGAACGGTAATACCTACAGGCGAAGGAGCCAAAGCAATGCTGTATATGCCTTGTGTTGATTTAAAACAACAACTCGGCACAGTCAAGATTACTTCAATCACTCCTGAAAATCCTAAGTCAGGGAAGCCGACTACACAAGCTCAAATTGTCATCACTAATCTTGAAAATGGCGAACATGAAGCGATTATAGATGGGAGTTATTTAACAAGATTACGTACTGGCGCTTTAAGTGGCATTGCTACTAAATATATGAGCAACCCAGACGCTCGTATTTTAGGTATGATCGGTACAGGCGGTATGGCTTTTGAACAATTTTTGGGCAATATGGAAGTTCGACCTATAGATAAAGTTTTACTTTATAACCGTACAACAGAAAAAGCTGAATCTTTTAAACAACGTATTTTAAAAAAGTATCCAGATTTAGAAGTAATAGTGACTGGTGACGTCAGTGATTTAGTTAAAAAATCAGACATCATTAATTGCCAAACCCCTTCTAATGAACCGGTATTTAATGCAGAAGATGTTCAACCTGGTACACATATCAATGGCATCGGATCTTATCAACCTTCTATGAAAGAAATTGATTACAAAATTTTTCCTAAAGCAGATTGGGTAGTAGTCGACGACTTAGATGGTGTCAAAGAAGAATCTGGTGAATTAATTGAAGCCAATGAAAATGGAACTTTTACATTTGAAGAAATTGATGACGAATTAAAAACACTGTCTATTAATAATCAAAAACGCAAAAGCGAAGATGCAATTACCGTATTTAAATGTGTAGGTGCTGCTTATTTTGATTTAGCAGTAGCAATTGGTGCATATCAAAAATTGAATAAATGAAATTACAAAAGCCGTATAAACATGTTTAGAAAACATTTTCTGAATTAAATCAGTAATTAAATAGAATAATACTAAAAACTTTTATACTTTTTTCTCGTATTAAAAAACTCGTTTCAAAGCAACCCACTGCGATTGCTTTGAAACGAGTTTTATTTTATTTACCAAACTTTTCTTTTAAAGCTTTTTCCACAGGTTCAGGTACAAACTCTGAAATATCAGCTTTGTATTGCGCAACTTCTTTGACCACACTTGAACTGATAAATGAATAATTCGTGCTTGTCATCATATATAGTGTTTCGACGTCACTATTCAACTTTTTATTCATAGAAGTTAAGCGTAACTCATATTCAAAGTCACTGACCGCACGCAAGCCTCTAATAATTGTTTTTGCGCCCACTTCATCGCAAAAATCAACTAATAACCCATTAAATTGATGAACTTCAACATTTGGGATATCTGCAACAGAGGCTTCAATTAAAGCCATACGTTCTTCAACAGTAAACGTCCCTTCCTTATTACTGTTTTTTAAAACACAAATATGAATTTCATCAAAACGCTGTGCGACTCTTTCGATAATATCCACGTGTCCGTATGTAATCGGATCAAAACTCCCTGGTATTACTGCTTTAGATTCAGTCATCACGTTCTCCTTTTTCTAATAGCATAGTATCTGTTAACCCATAATGATAACGCTTAATAACCTCAAATGATTGTGTATCAATATTTTCTTTATGGTTAAACTCACAAACGATGATACCACTTTTCTTCAATAAGTTAAACTCCTCAATTTTAGCTAATGCATCATCTATCAACCCTTTTTGATAGGGAGGATCTAAAAAGATAATGTCAAATTGAATCTCACGTTTAGCTAATGCTTTTAATGCACGATCCGCATTATTTTTGTATACTTCAGATTGCTTCGTTAAATCTAAATTTTTCAAATTATTTTTTATGATTTTAACAGCTTTAAAATTTTGATCTACGAAAATCATTTCATCCATACCGCGAGAAAGTGCTTCTATACCTAAACCGCCGCTTCCCGCAAACAAGTCCAAGCCGATACCTGATACTTCATGCAGACTATTGAAAATACCTTCTTTGACTTTATCCATTGTCGGACGTGTGTTTCTGCCTTCTAAACTCTCTAAAGCTTTACTTTTATGCTTGCCAGCAATGACTCTCATCTTATACTTCACTTCCTAACTCATTCTATAATATAATTTGGGTAACAAGGAGGTTTCTCAGTTGAAACAATCATTTATCGTTTTAGGTGAAGGACTCACCGACTTATTCGAATTCAAAACACTTATCGAATATAACCACAAAAGAATCAATCGCATTGTATTCTTTAACAGTCCCGATTCACAAAAAAGGCTCAGTTCTGCGGCTATTATTATGAACCCGACAGAAGGCAATTATTTCCAAGCTATGTATATTATGGTGAACGCCTTCAAAAATCCACATCCAGAAGACAACAAAAAATCTGAAATGATTCGCACTTGGGCGAATCAATACGACTTAACACTCAATGAATTAGACGTTAAATCTACAGATGACTTCCATGATTTGGAACTTTATTTCAATTACTTAATTGGTGTCTTACGACTTTATCGCTGGATTCCACCTTTGCAATAAGGTTTAAACAAAAGCAAGAAAGGCTATAATTCAGGATATAACACAACAAATATTAATTGATTTCGTATTTTTCTTTTTCATACGTTTTCTTTAAATATTTATAAGGTGAGCCATCAATTTGGCGCACATATTTTAATTTCATGAGCCGGTTTACAATACGATCAGCATCATTTTCATTAATATACATGATGACATATTTACGTTGACGATTACTGTAAATAATATGACCATATTTTCGTATATGACGTTCATGTTTCATATGTTTAAGATAGATAATCAAACTTGTTCTAGGTATGATTTCTGTCATTATCATCACTCCATTACTTTAATCTATAGTATCACGAGTTGACTAAATTGGAAATAACCAACAAGCCAACGTAAACGTGTTGGAATCATTTCACTTTTGCTATTAAATTCAAACTCAGTAGGAGGATTATATATGGTAAAAATAAGTAGATTACTCAGAAACAGCGCAGCAGGAGCTGCCGGTATTTTCAGCGGTCTTATCTTATATTCAAAATTCAAAGGTCGTCCAGAATCACATCCTATTCCACCATTTTTCACGCACAAAAAACATTATATCTTCGCACACCGTGGCGGGATGGCATTACGTCCTGAATTAACTAAACTTGCATTTGATACAGCACAAGACTATGAAGTTGATGGTTTTGAAACTGACGTGCGCGTTACACGCGATGAGCAATTAATTGTTTTTCACGATGCTGAAGTCGATCGCACCACTAACGGTTCAGGCAAAGTCAGCGAACATCGTTTAGATGAAATCCAACGTTTAGATGCAGGATATCATTTTAAAGATATCAATAATGATACACCTTATCGCAATCATCCAGATGCAAAAGTAATGACATTTGATGAATTATTAGAAACTTATCCAGAAATGTTAATTAACGTTGACTTAAAAGACCACCCTGATTCTATGGAAGGACAAATTGCTCCAGAATTAATTTATGAATCAATTGTAAGTCATAATGCTCAAAATCGTGTGCTAGTAACTAGCTTTTATCAAGAACAAATACGTCGTTTCAATGAAATCAGTTTAGGCACAGTAGCAATTGGTGCTAGTGAAGAGGAAGTAACAGTAGGCCTTACTAAATTCTTTACTGGTCTAGGCAATATGTTCGAAGTTCAAGCCAATACTTTCCAAATGCCTACAACTTATCATAATATACCATTAACATCACAGCGCTTAATTAGCTGGTTGAATTCACGCAACATCGTCCCTGGTTATTATGGCGTTAACAGTATTGATTTAATGAGCGATCTCTTTAATAAAGGTGTTCATACAGTTGTTACAGATCGTCCTGATTTGGCATTCCAATATCGTCAAAATCAAGTTCAAAAATAATAGGTTATCCAGCAAGTCTCAATTTGGGACTTGCTTTTTATTTCTCTTAAATATTAAAAAACACCCAAATTAAAAGATACTATCTTTCAACTTGGATGTTGATATTATTAAGCATGAATTTTACATTGGCAAGTGCCGCCAGTACTGCAACCATGCATATCTGTTCTGAAGAATGGATTACCTACTTCAACTTTTACATGGTCTGAAATTGAAGTAGCTATAATCGTGATAACTTCATCTACTAAGTTCTGCAATTCTACTTCCATTTGTTTATAAGCCATAACTGTTGGAACCATCTCGTAATCACGTTTAGATTTACGCGTTGCTCTTGTCACTTGTTGATAATCTGGATGATATTTCCCGAAACGCATGACTTCATCATATTTAATTTTATTTTTCATGAATTCATTATAACGTGCAGCAGCCTCAGGATCATCATTCATTACTGAACGTGCTTTTGTATATGCCTGATAAATGTCTGAATTCAAAATCATATCACTTACTTTATCTACTTGGTCTAACACATCAATAACTTCAGTATTTATCATTCAAGTCACCCTTCTATTTCTTATTCATCAATAAATATCAATGTATAATAACCATCCATAACATCTCCGCCCATTTCGGTATATTGAGTGTTCAATAAGCGAGAACGGTGAGTATCAGAGTTTAACCAACTGTGTAATAATGTCGGTACATCATTGAAATCATAACCAACGTTTTGACCGACAGATTTAAAGTCGATACCTCTTTCATCAAGTTGCTGTTTTAAAGCACCTTCAGTAAATTCAACACTTTTATTATTCGTACTTTCATACAAGTTCACAGAGGCAATATGACCTAAATCATTATTAACTTTAAATGGCTTGAGTCCTTTTAGATTTCTAACTTGATTTGTAACCTCATACAATGTCATCAATTGGTTTACATTTTGTTCGTACGGCTCTTCTTTGTGATCATTTTCTACAGTTTTTCCATTAGACACTTTCGTCATTTGGTAAGGGTTAAATAAAACTAGTGCTTCAGCATCTAAGAATCGAACACCCACGACTTTATTATTTTGCTGGTCTATGTAGACTTGCGCGTATTCGTCTCCATATTTGATAAGCATCTGTGTCTTCATATCTTCATCAGAAAGCTCTAAATCATAGTCCTTACCATCTGCCTTAATCCGAGGCTCAGGGTTAATACTGGTATTTTCAAAAATATGTGATGTATTTTCATTAATTTTAACAGGTGAGATTTCAGCTTTGCTGCCTGTAGCATAAACAGATTTAATTTTATTATGTTTAGCAGTTACAATATAATATTGATTATTCTCTCTAAAAACATAATTTTTAAAATTATCGTGGTATTCATAAACACGGTCAGCCTGTCCAAATTTTTTCGTTAACATACTAATATCATTATTAATCCAAGTTCCTATACCTGTTTTAGGCTTAGGATTTTCGGTTTGATTATTATTTTTTTGAGTTTGCTCTATTTTCGTCGGCGCTTTCTTATTTGGATTTTCCAAAACATCAAATTTCAGCCGAGGTGAATAAAATAAATAAATAAGAAAAGTTATAAGCAATAGCACACCGATAACTTTAATAAGTAAATTCCTCATTCTCCGCCCACCTCAATATTAAGTATTATTATTGTACATGTTTATATAAACAACCCGCAAGGAATGTCTTTTATTTTTGAATAAAAGAAAAACGACTAATAACATCGTGTCATCAGTCGATTATCCTGCTATTAAAAACCAAATGTAGCTTTAAATAATGAAGTTGTTTCTCCACCCGGGTACATAACATATAATAAAATGTATACGATAATACCAGTGAAAGCAGTACAGAACCATACAATCGCTGCAATAGGCCCCATTTTTCTATGAATGTTGAATTTGTCTTTAAAAGCTGTAATGATTTGAGTCAAACCAAGCAAACCGCCAACAGTAGACAAAATAATATGGAAAACTAAGAAGAACGTATACGGTCCTTTCAACCAGTCCGGTCCACCAAAAGCAGTGTTGCCGATAAAGAAAGTTCGGCTTGCATAAATAATAAAGAATGTCAGTGCAAAGAATGCAGCAGTCAACATTACTTTTTTATGCGCTTCGATTTTACCTTTTCTAATCAAATACCAGCCAATTGCTACCAAAACGGCACAGATTTGGATACAACTTGTGCTGATAGTCGGTAATATAGGTAGGCTCATTAATCTCATCCTATCTCAAATTTATTTAAATCATATTGATTAAAGAAATTATAACAACTAATGCGAAAAATAGCACTAAATAATTTAGTGAATAAACAAACATTAGCGTTGCCCATTTCATATGATCAGATTTCTTTTTATAACTTGTAAGTCCTAAATAAATCCAACCTAAGTTTAAAAGTGTTGCCAATCCAATAAATACAGGACCTAAATCACTTAATAAGAATGGTAAAGGCAATAATAAAATCAACCAAACGAACATACCGATTCTTGTACGATTAAATCCTTTTACAGATGGTAACATTGGAATATTCGCTGCTGAATATTCATCTTGGCGTTTAATCGCTAATGCATAGAAATGGATCGGTTGCCAGCAGAAAATGACTAAGAATAAGGCAATAGCCGTCATGCTTAGTTGTCCCTCGATTGCTGTCCATCCGATCACTGGCGGTACTGCTCCTGGAAATGCTCCAATCACAGTATTCCAAGTTGTGTGTCGTTTAGACCAGATTGAGTAAAACGATACATAACCGATAATTCCCATTAAACCGATTACGCCTGATGGTATATTAAGAATAAATAATGCAATTTCTCCAATAACCATCATTCCAAAACTTAAA
This sequence comes from Staphylococcus condimenti, assembly GCF_001618885.1. Classification (NCBI taxonomy): domain Bacteria; kingdom Bacillati; phylum Bacillota; class Bacilli; order Caryophanales; family Staphylococcaceae; genus Staphylococcus; species Staphylococcus condimenti. Next base: position 788,979 of record NZ_CP015114.1, read on the forward strand.
ATCAATAAATTTTTATTTGAAATTCTGTCATTTACCGTTGGTCTTCCTTGTTTACTAGGCATAATGCGGTCAATATCTTGGTCATAATAGTTATTGAGTGCACATGCGCCTCCCATGATAAGTGTTGAACCAATCAGCATCAACAAAATTTGCGGTATAGATGATAGGAAGGAATGATTCGCCAATACAATTGCAAGCCATGAACCCGCAAATGCAGGAATCAGGTTACCTTGGACGAGTCCCATTTTAATAATCGCCTTTAATTCTTTGAAGGTAACGCGCCCAGAAGTTTGCGACAAAGTTTGTCCTTTATCCATAATGCCCCTCCTTAAAATATTCATATAATACCATGATATAGCAAAAGGTAACTATTGACTAGATTAAATAAGACAAATTTGTGACACTTTAACGACATTATAAATCGTCAATTTTGTGACACAAATTCAAAGTGTCAGCTATTAAAATCTATATTATTTATTGATATAATGTTTATAAATCTTTACAATTTATTTGAATGACAACACAGGCGAGGGCATCTTCACTTATGTCCTGCCTTTAATTATGTCAATAATCAGTGGGGTGTTTAAAATTGTTTAAAAAACGTAACCTTAAATGGTTATCAATTTTAGCAACGATTATTATGGCATGGGTACAATTAGGCGGCGCGTTGGTTACTAAAACGGGCTCGGCAAATGGTTGCGGGGCTTCTTGGCCTTTATGCCACGGCGCACTTTTACCGCAAAACTTGCCGATAGATACTATAATCGAACTCAGTCACAGAGCAACTTCTGCATTATCTTTAATCGTTGTATTATGGTTGGTAATTACAGCTTGGAAAAACATCGGGTATATTAAAGAAGTGAAACCTTTATGCATTATCAGTGTTGGATTCTTATTAATCCAAGCACTTGTTGGTGCTGCTGCAGTACTTTGGCAACAAAATGATTACGTACTTGCGCTACATTTTGGTATTTCACTTATTAGTTTCTCTTCAGTATTTGTCTTAACATTGCTTATTTTCGATGTAGACCAAAAATACGAAGCGAATAAAGTTCATATTGATCGTAAATTACGTATTTATACATGGACAATGGCAATTTGCCTTTATGTCGGAATTTATACAGGTGCTTTAGTACGTCACACTAAATCTTCTATGGCATATGGTTCTTGGCCGCTTCCATTTGCGGATTTAATTCCGCATACAGAGCAAGACTGGGTACAGCTTGCACACAGAACATTAGCATTAATTGCAAGTATCAGTGTTTTCCTAGCATTTAATTATGCCATCAAACACTATCACGACAACCGTACAATTCGTTACGGTTACACAGCAGCATTGTTATTAATCATCTTGCAAATTATTACAGGTGCTTTATCTATCTTCACACACGTGAATCTTTTAATCGCATTATTACATGCATTAATTATCACATTTGAGTTCGGCCTCATCGCCTACTTCATCTTGTTGATGTTGCGTACGACACGTGTTGAAAAAGTTAAAAATAATGCTTATTAATAATATATTATCCGTTGGTCGACTTTCCAAAGTTAACCGACGGATTTTTTTATCAAAAAATTAAAAAGCTCCCTTTAAAACATTCACTTTTCAGTGTCTGCTTTAAAGGGAGTCTATTATTACGATTTTCTATTCTGCTTATTCATCTTTTTCTAACTCTACTAATAAATCTCCTGTTTGAATACCTTCACCATCAGTCACTGTTACTTTTTTAACTGTTCCTGCAAATGGTGCTTGTACTGTTGTTTCCATCTTCATTGCTTCAGTAATCAGTAATGCTTGTCCGGCATCTACATGATCCCCTACCGCTACTTTCACCTCAGAAACAGTACCAGGCATTTGTGCTCCGATGTGGTTCGGATTTGATTTATCCGCTTTTGGTTTGATTGTCGCGTCTGTCTTCACATTTTCATCTTGAATCTTAATTTGACGTGTCTGACCATTCATGATGAAGAAAATCGTTCTAATACCCTTATCATCTGGTTCAGTAATCGCTTCTAATGTAATAATTAAAGTTTTACCTTTATCAATCTCAACTTCGACTGTTTCTCCTACATTCATACCAAAGAAGAAAGTAGGTGTATCAAGCAACGAAACATTGCCGAATTGTTCTTTTGTATTAATATACTGTTCGTAAACTTTCGGATAAATCGCATAACTGATTAAATCTTGATCAGTAACAGGTTTATCTTGTTTTGCCTGTAATTCTTCACGCAATGTCTCAAAATCAATGGCTTGCAAATATTCTCCTGGACGTTCAGTTAATGGTTTTTGACCTTTTAACACAACTTTTTGCAATTCTTTATTGAAGCCGCTTGTCGGCTGTCCGATTTCACCTTTAAAGAATGATACTACAGATTCAGGGAAGTCGAGTTTATAACCGTCTTTGATTACATCTTCTTCATTCAAATCATTTTGTACCATGTATAAAGCCATATCACCGACAACTTTTGAAGAAGGTGTTACTTTAACAATGTCGCCGAACAAGAAATTGACACGACGATACATATCTTTGACTTCGTGGAATCTATTGCCTAATCCTAAACTTTTCGCTTGTTGGTTCAAGTTAGAATACTGTCCTCCAGGCATTTCATATTGATAAATTTCAGTATTCGGTGATTTAAAATCACTTTCAAAATCACTGTAATAATGACGTACTGTATCCCAGTATTGACCTAATCTTTCTAAACCATTAATATCTGCACGCGCATCTCTGCCAAAACCATTGAGTGCATAATATAATGAGTTGGCACTTGGTTGACTTGTCAATCCGCTCATAGATGATACAGCTGTATCAATTACATCTACACCAGCATCTGCTGCTTGCTTATATACTAAAATACCATTACCACTTGTATCATGTGTATGCAAATGAATCGGCAAGTTTGTAGCTGCTTTCAATTCACCAACTAATTCAAAAGCTGCTTTTGGTTTTAATAAACCTGCCATATCTTTAATTGCTAAAATATGGAATCCTTCTTTTTCTAATTCTTTAGCTAAATTAACATAGTATTCTAAAGTGAAGACATTAGAACGTGACGGATCTAAAATATCACCTGTATAGCAAATCGCACCTTCAGAAATTTTACCAGCTTCTTGTACCGCTTCATTCGCAACCTTCATCTGATCCAACCAGTTTAATGAATCGAAAATACGGAAAACATCAATACCTGCTTCTGCACTTTCCTTAACGAATTTTTTAATAACATTATCCGGATAGTTTTTATAGCCGACCGCATTAGATGCACGCAATAACATTTGGAATAAAACATTTGGAATCGCTGTACGCAGTTTTTCTAATCTTTCCCATGGGTTTTCTTTCAAGAAATTATACGCTACGTCAAATGTTGCACCGCCCCACATTTCTAATGAAAATGCATCTTTCAAGATATCGGCTGTTTCAGAAGCAACTGCTAAAATATCGTTTGTACGTACACGTGTCGCAAGTAAAGATTGATGAGCATCTCTAAATGTTGTATCTGTAATCAGCACATCATCTTGTTTTAATAACCAATCCGCTACTGCTTTAGGACCTTGCTCATCTAACAATTGTTTCGTACCATGCAGCTGATTAATTTTTGATTGCGGAACATGTGTAATATGCGGACGCTCAAAGTCTGGTTTCGGTCGTTTTTCTACGCTTGGGAAACCATTTATCGTCACATTACCGATGTATTCAAGTGTTTTAGTTCCACGGTCTTGTGTGGCTTGAATATCAAATAATTCTGGTGTTTCTTCGATAAATTTAGTTGTGTAATCCCCTTCTTGGAATTGCTTATTTCGAATTACATTTATTAAGAATGGAATATTCGTTTTAACACCGCGAATACGCATTTCACGTAAAGAACGATCCATCTTTTCAATCGTTTGTTTGAAAGTCATCGCATGTGTTGATAGTTTTACTAATAATGAATCATAATAAGGCGAAATTTCTGCACCTTGGAAACCATCTCCAGCATCTAAACGCACTCCAAAACCGCCGCTTGAACGATAAGCAATAATATGACCTGTATCCGGCATAAAATCATTTTGAGGATCTTCAGTTGTGATACGGCATTGAATCGCATAACCTAATGTTTGAATGTCTTCTTGGTGCGGCATACCGATTTCTTCACCAAATAATGATTCACCATCTGCGACCAAAATTTGTGTTTTAACAATATCAATACCTGTAATCATTTCAGTAATCGTATGTTCAACTTGCACACGAGGGTTAACTTCAATGAAATAAAAATCGTCTCCCGATACTAAAAACTCTACTGTTCCTGCATTGACATATCCTACATTATTCATCAACTGTAGCGCTGCCTCACAAATACGTTCACGAAGGCTTTCATCTAATCCAACAGAAGGGGCCACTTCAACAACTTTTTGATGACGACGTTGAACAGAACAATCACGTTCGTATAAATGGACAATGTTGCCTTCAGAATCCCCCATAATCTGTACTTCAATATGTTTAGGTTCATTAATATATTTTTCAATATAAACTTCACTGTTTCCAAATGACTTTTCAGCTTCAGATTTCGCACGAGAAAAAGCTTCTTCAAGTTCCCCTTCGTTATTGACGATACGCATACCTTTACCGCCACCGCCGCTTGTTGCTTTAATCATCAGCGGATAACCCGCTTCTTTTGCAAACTCTGCAGCCTTATGATAATCCTCAATTGGTCCGTCTGTACCTGGAATAACAGGTAGATTTGCTTTAATTGCGGTTGTACGCGCTTTAACTTTGTCACCAAACATATCTAAATGTTTGAGCTCTGGACCAATAAAAATAATGCCTTCTTCAGCACACCTGCGTGCAAATGTTTCATTTTCACTTAAAAAGCCGTAACCTGGATGAATCGCATCTACCTCAGCATCTTTTGCAACTTGAATAATACGTTCAATATTCAAATAACTATCTGCCGGGCCTAAATCTTCACCCACTAAATAGGATTCATCTGCTTTGTTTCTATGTAATGAACCTTTATCTTCATTTGAATAAATCGCTACAGTTTTAATATTCAGCTCTGTTGCTGCACGAAAAATTCGAATTGCAATTTCTCCACGATTGGCCACCATCAATTTATTAATCTTCTTCAATTACACTTACCCCCATCTGAATTATTAGAATTTTCAAAACCTTTGTTGTGCAATAATTCCAATCAAAAACACGAACATTACTGTCCTACTTTTTGATTAGTTATTCAAAATAGAAACAGTTGGAACTTCTTTTCTCTTTCTTGTGATTCCCCTGTTTATAATTACACTTGTTCCATAATCCTTTTACTTACAGTGTAATAAACAGCATAGTTTCATTATATCATATTCAGTTATCATTCATCATAATTTTTATTTATATGTTTCTTCTAGTCCAATCATGATTACTTAATTTAAAAACCTTAACAAAAAGTTAATTATCATTGAAAATGTTTGTGTATTGTTAATTTTAATCATTATAAAGTTTACATTGTATACAAAAAAAGAGATCGGATGCATTTTGAAATACATCCTAATCTCTGTTTAAATTCAATATTTTCTTGGAATATCTACATGTTGCTGTTTTGCTCTTTTTTTATCTAACTTAATCTGCTTAGCTGTAATTAACAAGAGTCCGAGCGCTATACTTAACGCAATCATTGAAGAACCACCAAAACTAATAAATGGTAACGGCACCCCTGTTAATGGAATTAGTGCTGAAATACCGCCTAAGTTAACGAAAGTTTGACTTCCGATATAACTTGCAACCCCTACACAAACAAGTTTATAAAAATATGACGTCGTTTGTGAAGCTAATTGGAAAGCACGATAAACAATGAAGAATAAAAGTCCGAGCACAAGCAGACCGCCTATCAGTCCTAACTCCTCACAGATTACTGCAAATATAAAGTCGGTATGCGGTTCAGGTAAATAACCAAGCTTTAAAACACTGTTTCCAAGTCCCTTACCAAATAATCCGCCATTACCGATGGCCATAAGAGAGTTTGCCACATGGTAACCTGTACCTGATTCATATTTAAATGGATCTGTGACGATACTGAAACGTGCCACTAAGTATGAAGGCAACCAACCAAATAATGCTGCACCTCCGAATATAACAATACCTAGTATAAAGATACCTAAACCATATTTCAGCAGTTGTTTTACCCAAATACCTGCATAAAATAAAATTGAAAAGAATATGATTAAAATCAGCATCGTTTGACCGACGTCTTTTTGCAAGAATACCATTCCGACGCAAGCAAGAATAAAGATAACCGGTCCTCTAATCAATTTAGAATTTGTAAATACTTGCGGTCGCTTTTTATTTATCATGTAAGGTAAATATAAAATGATGGCAATTTTTAATAGTTCCGATGCTTGTAAATTCATAAAACCTAAATTAATCCAACTTTTAGAACCATTTATGTTTTTCCCTATTAAAAGAGTTGCAAATAATAATAGGAAGATAATAAGCATCATACCTTGCTGTACTCTTTTTTGCTGCAAGAATTTTACATTCATGAAAAAGGCCATAAAGAATACAATAACAAAACTCATAATGACATACATTAACTGGCGTGTATAAAAGTATGTACCTGAAACCGGGACACCGCCTGTTAAAGTACCTTTCGTTGCAGCTACCATACTTGCGCTATATACCATAATCAAGCCGATTAAGCATAGTGTTATGTAAGTAATGACAAGCGGATAATCGATAAATTTCGAGTATTTTGCCACATGTCGAAATATTGCTTTTAAATTATTCATTTTAATTAATCATCCAATTCTAATATCTGAAGTTATTCCAATCATTTCACTAATTTCTTTATGGACTTTCTTCAAATTTATGTAAATTAAATTTACAATCTCTCTTTATAGAACCATAGATACACAAATTTATGCAAGTGATTTCCATCTAGTCCGAAAAGAAAAATCGGCTGTATCCAATCACAAAAATGATGGACGTACAGCCGATGATATGTCTTAAACAGGTGCTGATATGTTAAATAATCAAACGTTTGTAAACGCTTCGTGAAGTTTAGACAATTCTTTTTCAAGACGCAACATAATTTCTTTACCCATTTCAATATCAATAAGGCCTAAATTAGCTGCAAAGTCTACTTCTTTTTGCAAACCAAACATTTGTGTATCTAAAACTTCTTCGTATAGTGGACATTGCGGCAACGTAAGATTGTCCATCTGTACTTTAATCAATTGTAGGATGCGGTCTGCATCTTTATTTAATTGGTCATATGCCGCGTTATTTATACTGTTCGTTTTAGCCATGACATACTCCCCCTATCATTTGTTGTCATATTAAAAATTTTAGCCTACTCGATACTAAATTGCAAGTAAATTTCAATCCATACATTCTAATCTGTGTTATCATATACTCAGATATGATAAAGGGGAGCGCTTAATAATGATACAAATCAAGGGTAACGTCAAATTTCCAATCACATTAGACAGTACAACTTGGATTTTTGATGATCGTAAAGTCAAAATTGAAGACTTAGAAAATGGTGTATTTGAGGGTACGAAACCAATCGAATTTCAAAATAACCGTGCATGGAATCGTGCAATTTTAGAAGGACAAACGAATCCTCCTACTTTAAACTCAGAAACAAAATACAAAAAACGTGCAATGATTGAAGATACTTTCGTCATTAACATGACACCTTTCTTTAAAAATGCGGAACCTAGTGAAAACGCTACAGCAATCCGCTTATCAAATGATGAAGATTCTATCGAAATTCCAATCAGTTTATTACCGTACCTGTTCTTTAAATTTGCAGATCATGGTAAAAGATTGTATGAAGACAGTGGTGTTGATAGTTTCATTTACATACCTGAAGAAGGTTACTCACATGAATTTAAACATGTGATATATATCGAGGTGGTATAATTTGAAAAAAGTACAGTGTATCATTTGTGATACCGAAGTACTCATTGATGAAAACACTTTAGAAGCAAAACAGCTAAAAAACAATCCTATTCGCACTTTTATGTGCGGGGAATGTAAAAGCCGTTTAGATGTGCCGAAACAACGTCACAATTTATATAAAGACAACAATGAATTTCACATCGAAGAATAAAGAAATGCCGGATACTTTGAGTTTCCGGCATTTCTAATTTAGGTAAAAACACTTAATATATTTTACAATTCAAAAAAGCTGTACAGCTCAACTCTTTCAAAAAGTTTTGCTGTACAGCTTTTTTAAATTTATTATTCGTCTTCTTGCATCATTTGTTTCACACGTTTCGCTTCTTTTTCACGTTGTGCTTTATTTAAGATTTTCTTTCTCAAACGAATATTTTCAGGTGTTACTTCTAACAATTCATCATCATCAATAAATTCTAACGCTTCTTCAAGTGTTAAAATACGTGGACGTTTCATTGTTTCAGTTTGGTCTTTTGTTGCTGAACGTACGTTGGTTTGGTTTTTAGTTTTTGTAATATTAACTGTTAAGTCATTATCACGGTTGTTTTCCCCAACAATCATACCTTCGTATACTTCAGTACCAGGTTCCATGAAGTTTGTACCGCGATCTTCTAAACCGATAATAGCGTATGCACTTGCTTTACCTTGGTCCATTGATACTAATACACCGTTACGACGGCCGCCGATGCGTCCTTTAATACGTGGACGGAATTCTTCGAAAGTATGGTTGATAATACCATAACCGCTTGTCATTGACATAAATTCAGTTGTGTAACCAATTAATCCACGTGCTGGCACCATAAAGATTAAACGTGTTAAACCGTTATCAGTTGTAACCATGTCTAACATTTCACCTTTACGTTGACCTAATGATTCAATAACTGCACCTGCATTTTCTTGAGGCACTTCACATTGTACACGTTCGAATGGTTCGCATAATTTACCATCAATTTCTTTTAAGATTACTTGCGGTTTAGATACTTGTAATTCATATCCTTCACGACGCATATTCTCGATTAAGATAGATAAGTGTAATTCACCACGACCAGCTACTGTCCAAGCATCTGGTGAATCTGTTGGTGTTACTTTCAATGATACGTCTGTTTCAAGTTGTTGATCTAAACGGTCTTGAATTTGACGTGCAGTTACGTATTGACCTTCACGACCCGCAAATGGTGAGTTATTAACACGGAAAGTCATTTCTAATGTCGGCTCATCAATACGTAATACTGGCAATGCTTCTTGGTTATCAAGCGGTGTAACAGTTTCACCTACGTTGATGTCTTCCATACCAGACACTGCAATTAAATCACCGGCATGCGCTTCTTGGATTTCTTCACGTTTCAATCCGAAGAAACCGAATAATTTAGTCACACGGAAGTTTTTAACACTGCCGTCGAGTTTCAATAACGATACTTGGTCGCCGACTTTAATTGTTCCTCTGAACACACGGCCAATACCGATACGTCCTAGATAGTCATTGTAATCTAATAACGCAACTTGGAATTGTAATGGTTCTTCTCTGTTATCTTTTGGTGCTGGGATTTCTTCAAGAATTGTTTCATATAATGATTGCATATTCTCATCTTGAGTTTCAGGGTCTAAGCTTGCTGTACCGTTTACCGCTGAAGCATAAACCACAGGGAATTCTAATTGTTCGTCGTTTGCTTCTAATTCGATAAATAAGTCTAACACTTCATCTACAACCGCTTCAGGACGTGCTGAAGGTTTGTCGATTTTATTTACAACGACAACTGGTTTTAAGTTTTGTTCTAACGCTTTTTTCAACACGAAACGTGTTTGAGGCATTGTACCTTCGTAGGCATCAACAACTAATACAACACCATCTACCATTTTCATAATACGTTCAACTTCGCCGCCGAAGTCAGCATGTCCTGGTGTATCTAAGATATTAATTCTAGTGCCTTTATAATCAACCGCAGTATTTTTCGCTAAAATTGTAATACCGCGTTCTCTTTCTAAATCATTTGAATCCATTGCACGTTCGTCAACGTGTTCATTCTCACGGAAAATACCAGATTGTTTTAATAATTCATCAACTAAAGTTGTTTTACCATGGTCAACGTGAGCGATGATAGCAATATTACGAACGTCATTTCTTAAATTTGTCATACTAAATTTCCTTTCTTGAGTAAATTCCCACTTCAATTTGCAACTTTTTTATTATATCATATTATTGAGCAAAGAATAATAAGGTGGGGTTTGAATGCAGAAAAAAAAATCACATGCGATTTTTTGGGTATACACTGTTCTAGCAGTTCTGTTCCTTTTACTGTTCAGTTTCAGTATTGCCGCTAAGAGTTTACCATTCTCAATCATTACATTTGTAATCATGATTGGTATCTTTGGCGCAGGATTTGCTACGAAAAAGAAATACCGAGAAAATGGCTGGTTATAACTCGTCATATTTGTAACAAAGGTATCCATTTATTGCAGTACCCTGCATAATGGAGATTACTCATAAATTTCAGTCAAAAGAAAAAGGTTGGGTTCATGCCATGCAGCAGATGAGCAGATTACTGCTCATTTGCCTAATGCATACATGGTCCCGACCTTTTTATTGTTTGTATCTTGCGTGCAGCGCTTCAAGTGTCTCTCTTTCTGAAAGCATGTGCTTATTCAAAATTTCTTCATGCACTGCTTTATTACCGACAAGTACAGAATGCGGTTGTGTCAGATCTAAAGGTTTTCCTAATAAATCTGAACCTACCCCGCCTACTTCATTTAAAATAATCAAACCGCCTGCAAAATCCCAAGGCTGTAATCTTGGCGTCATATATGCAGCGAGTTTGCCTCGCGCAACATTAACGATTTCTAAAGCTGCTGAACCGTATGCCCGTGCGGTTCTCGCATCATCTACTACCTTTTTGAATATAACACCTATTTGCGGCTTTGTTAACCAGTTTGGATTAATTCCAATTAAACTTTTCTTTAATTCACTGTCTGCAATCGGTTTCAATGGGTGTTCATTTACAAATGCACCCTCACCTGCTTTGGCATGATATAATTTGTCGTTCATAACATCATATACAAAACCAGCATAAGGTTTACCGTCATTATATATACCAATAGAGATTGCAAAATTTTCTTGCTGATGCACAAAATTCAATGTGCCGTCAATCGGATCAATCACCCATACGATGCCTTCAGGTTTTAATTCAGACATAGGCTTGCCATGTCCTTCTTCCCCTATCACCTGTGCATCTGGATAATTGTCGATGATATTATTATAGATAAAATCTTCTGTCGCTTTGTCGACATTTGTTACTAAGTCATTAGGATTAGATTTTGTTTCAATATCAATTTCTTCTTGCATCATTTTTCGAATATTGTTACCCGCTTCAATCACGAGTCCTTTTGCATAATCATATACTGCCACTTGCGAACACCCCTTTATTGATATTACGAACTACATCGTTACTAACATAACATTTTCACTTTCATACACATGAAATTATACCGTCCTCAATTGCATCTGCTCTGATTGGGTATTAAAACTATGCTACAATATCTTCAATACACCTACATAGGAGGTACATCATGTCTAAATACACATTTACTCAAAAAAACTTTAAAGTCTTTGAAGTGCCAGGGTTAGAAGGACGCATGTCAGCAATAGAATCAGAAATTCAACCTAAACTGGCGGCACTTGGTGAATATTTCACAGATTTCTTAAATACCCACACACCTGACGAATTCTATGCACATATTGCCAAACATGCGCGACGTACGGTTAATCCACCTAAAGATACTTGGGTCGCCTTTTCTACTAATAAACGCGGTTATAAAATGCTACCTCATTTTCAAATCGGCTTATATGAGGACCAAGTCTTTGTAATGTTCGGTGTGATGCATGAAGCGAAAAACAAAAACCATTATATTGAAGTTTTTGAAAAGCACTTTGATGAGATTGAAAACCTGCCGGATGATTATCGTATTTGTACAGATCACGTTAAAATGGAAAAACCACTTATCAAAGATCTTACGACCGATGAATTAAAAGAAGCATTGCACCGTGCACATCAGTTGAAAAAAGGCGAATTTTTCATTGCACGTACATTATCCCCTAAAGCGCCTGAACTTAAAACTGATAAAGCTTTTAAAAGTTATCTAGAAGATACTTTTGATCATTTACTTAAGTTTTATTCATAATAGCATATTTAAAAGCTTATAACTACACTCAGGATTATTTTAGCGCCTTTTCTGTGTTAACAGGCAAGGTGCTTTTTTATTTTGTGAAATTGTATCGCCCTCCGCTAAAAAAGCGTTCACATTAAATTTTTAGGTTGACCTAACTTTATTTTTACTTTATTATTGAACAATATTAGAAGTATTAGAAGCGGAGGTGACCTTCTTGAGCAAAAGACAGGTCAAATATGATACTGACAGCTTAGATGAAGTAAACAATTCTGTCAGCTTTAATTCCAACAGCAGTATTAAACAAAAGTTCTTGTCTTTCTTAGGACCAGGTTTACTTGTCGCTGTTGGCTATATGGACCCAGGGAACTGGATAACATCTATGCAAGGCGGCGCGAAATATGGATATATTTTATTATTTATAATCCTTATTTCAAGCTTATCTGCAATGCTCTTACAAAGTATGACGGTAAGATTAGGTATTGCTTCTGGTTATGATTTAGCACAAGTCACTAAGCATTACTTGAACAAACCATTAGGTTATGTATTCTGGATTATAGCTGAACTCGCAATTATCGCAACTGATATCGCTGAAGTCATCGGCAGCGCAATTGCACTTGACCTATTATTCGGAATCCCATTACTCGTCGGCGCAATTATTACTGTCTTAGATGTATTTATACTATTATTCATTATGAAATTCGGCTTTAGAAAAATCGAAGCCATTGTCGGTGCGCTTATTTTTACAGTATTGGCAATCTTTATTTTTGAAGTTTATATCGCTTCTCCAGATGTAAACCGTATTTTGAACGGATTTATACCAAGCAGTAAAATTATTACAGAGCACGGTGCGTTATATATTGCATTGGGTATTGTGGGTGCAACAATCATGCCGCATAACCTCTATTTACATTCATCAATTGTACAATCGCGAACTTATGACAGAAAAGATGAAGGCTCAAAAGCACAAGCAATCAAATACGCAACGATTGATTCAAATATTCAATTGAGTATTGCATTTATTATAAATTGTTTGTTGCTAGTATTAGGGGCTGCTTTGTTCTTTGGAGGCAATTCTGAAAGCTTAGGCGGATTCTACGACTTATACCATGCATTGAAGACACAACCTCTTTTAGGTGCTTCATTAGGTGGTCTGATGAGTACATTATTTGCTGTCGCTTTATTAGCTTCAGGACAAAACTCTACAATCACAGGGACTTTAGCAGGCCAAATTGTAATGGAAGGATTTATCAACTTAAAAATTCCTAACTGGTTGAATCGTTTAATTACACGTGCAATCGCAATAATACCTGTTATCGTATGTTTAATTATTTTCCATGGTAATGAAGCCATGATGGAACAATTACTTGTATTTTCTCAAGTGTTTTTAAGTATTGCGTTGCCGTTTTCATTAATACCATTACAACTTGCAACCAACAACTCAGACTTAATGGGACGCTTTAAAAATAAATTATGGATTAATATCGTATCTTGGACATTAATCGTCATACTTAGCGTTTTGAATATCCACTTAATTATTCAAACTTTCCAAGAGCTTTAATCTTAAAAAAGTAATCCTCGACTCTTAATTGAATCGAGGATTACTTTTTATTTAATCTTTCTTATCATCATTTAAATCATGACGGCTTGGCTTTTCGTCATCATTACGTCTACGTTGGCTTGTTAAATCATTGTTGCTGACATCTTCTTTTTTATCTTCATAGAATGTTTCTTCTCTTTCTTCAGAGAATTCAGTTCCATTCTTATCATAACCACGCGTCTCAGAATAGATACGTTTTTCTTCTGGACCTTGATTATCATTTTTTTGATGACTTTCATCATGCTTTTTGCCGCCTAAAATACCACTTTCCCGTCTTTCTCTTTCTTTGCGATTGTGTTCTGCATGTTCTGCTTCAGAAAAATGTTCAGGGTCTTCTAAGTTAGGATCTACTTTACCTTTTTTATGAGCTTCATCTAAATCATCATACTTACTTGTCGTAGCATCAAAATAACCATGTTCTCTATCATATTCTTGGTTTTCAAAATGTTTTTTCTTGCTTCTTCTTACAAATAACATAATACCTGCAATGAAGAATAAAATTGTTGCAATAAAGTTTGATAAGAATATGCCGGCAATTGCTGCGATAACAAGTAAAACACCGCCGAGAATACGGCTCTTCTTACTTAATACAATACCTACTGCAGCAATAATTGCTACAACAATCAATGCGACTGCTTCAAAAATCATTGATTGTTCTAAGTAAGTACCAGACATACTTGAATCGCCTTGTTTTAATAATATTTTAGATAAAGTACCTTTACCTAACGTTAAACCTATAAGGAATAACAATGTATAAAGTAAAGTTAGTCCTACACCAATCCAACCCAACACTCTCTCTAGTTTTCTATTCATGGAATTACCCTCCTGATTAGGCAAGATCGAGGTTGCTTGATTACGTTATACTCTCTATGCTAACCTCGGCCATTAAATTAAGGCCATTTGAACTGGTCTTATAATCGTAAATACCCTATCAAATAGTGTTTAAGCATGCATAGTTTCAAATTACAACTAATAATTTAATTAATTCCTTTAGGTTTCTTTAGGTTGATGAGGCTAAAAAATAACGGTTATGCCTCACCCTTAAAAAGGGTTGACATAACCGTTACTTATTTTCTATTTATTTTTCTTCTTTCGTTTCATCTGCTTTTTCTTCAATACTATCTTTAGTTGTATTGTCGTTTGATGGTTGTTCTGTTTCTTCAGGCTTGCTTTGGCTGAACGAGCGACGTTCTTCAAAATTCATACGACGCTGGTTCACAGCACTTGGTCGTTGTTTACGTAATGCTTTCGCACGTTTTTTACGTTCTTTCTTTTCACGTTTACGCGCTGCTTTTTCTTCAGGTGTTTCTCCTTTACGTGGTTCATTCACACGGTTTTGAACTTCTTCCGGCTCGTTGTTGCCTTCAATTTCATCAATACGTGCTTGTTCACGTTCATATTGATCCATTTCTTGCTGCTCTTTGACTTCATCAGCTGATTTTTGTTTGTATTTAGCTTGACGTGAAAGAAATTGCGGCTCTTCTTCAGGATTATCAGTTTCTTGTGTATCTATGCGGTCGTTTTCTGAGTCTCCTTTAAAGTTAGAAGCTGCATAAGCAGGTTCTTCAGCCTCTTTTTCAGGATGATAAACGCGAGTATCATCTTCCTCTTCAGCAAGTTCTCTGTCACGTTTTTCATAAGAAGGTTCGTGACGTGGACGTCGACCAGCATCCTCATATCCTCCATGATAACCTCTTTCACGTTCATAGTAATCATCATGTCCATAATCACGATCATATGGTCCATAACCGCCTGGATAATAAGGTACTGTTTCAACGCGATCTTTACGTGCAAACATCATGATTGCTACGATGAAGAAGAGTACTGGAATTATTACTGTTGCAAGTAATAAAACAAGCGGTAATGTAATAATTGATGCAATTAAGAATAGAATTCCTGATAACACTCTAATATTCATAGAAATAAGAGCTAAGAATGATATTAATAAGCACACAATGAGGTATACAATAACTGCCCATATTCCGTTTTGGAGCCAAATAACAAATTGCGTTGTATTGAGTCCATTATTAGTCAAAACTTGTTGTGCAAATTCATTATTGGTTAATGTTTGTTCTAATTTTTGAATAGATGTGTCATTGCTGAATGAAACAAGTGCAATAAACATCGTTGCTACTGTAAGTAGCAATAACCCTATCCAGTTCAGCCACCCCAGTACTTTTTCAGCCACTCTGCTCACTGGCCGTCTAATTTGTGTGTATTGTGGTTCTCCAGACATCACTAACACTCCCTATTACATTTTACTTATCTATTGTAACGTCATTTTAAAATTCAAAAAATGCTCGTTATAATCACTTAGAATATCTTTACCCAAATCTTTATATACTTCAAGCCTATTTTGAGTATCTTTTGTTGGATAAAATCGATGATCATTTCGAATTTCAGCTGGTAATTTTTGTGCAGCTGCTTTGTTTGGTGTCGCATAACCGACCCATTCTGTATTCTGCTTACTATTTTGCGCATCTAACAAGAAATTGATAAATTGATATGCCCCTTCTTTATTTTGAGCTGTTTTAGGGATTACCATATTATCAAACCATAAATTAGAACCTTCTTTTGGTACCACATAATTGAATTCAGGATGTTCTTGGACAATCGGTGCTGCAGTACCACTCCAAACAACAGCAATATTTGCTTCATGTTGTTCAAGCATCATGGTAACTTCATCTCCGACTACGCCTTTGACTTGCGGAGCGAGGTGGTTCAAGTCATTTTCCGCTTCTTGCAGATGCTTCGGATTTGTATCGTTAAGACTGTATCCTAATTTATTTAAACTCATACCCATAATCTCTCGGGCACCGTCCACTAATATAATATCATTTTTAAACTTAGGATTATATAAACTATGCCAACTTGTAAAATCTTCTTTTGGATAAGCATCTTTATTATAAATAATTCCTACTGTTCCAAAAAAGTAAGGCACTGAATAGCGATTGTGTCGATCATAATCCATATTCATATAATTAGAATCTAAATTTTTCATGTTCGGCAGTTTTTGATGATCTAACGGTAATAATAAATAATCTTTTTTCATCTTTTGAACTGTGTATTCGCTAGGAAAAGCCACATCATAATGCGTACCGCCATTTCGTATTTTTGCTTCCATCGCTTCATTTGAATCAAACGTTTCATATACTACCTTGATTCCAGTCTCTTTTTCAAATTTCTTAATTAGATCAGGATCGATATATTCTCCCCAATTATAGACATAAATCTTTTTTCCTGTTTTTTGATTATCTTCTGAACTATACCATTTACTAAGACCTAAAAATATGAGACCCAGTATCAATGCACCAACAATTAGTTGAACAAATTTTTTCATCGCATGATACCTCGCTTCACTGAAAGTCTGTGTTTAGTAAATCGTTGTACAAGATAATAACCTAAAATACCGACAACAATCACCATAAAGATTAATGTTGAAATTGCATTGATTTCCATACTGATTCCTTTGCGAGCCATCGCATAAACTTCAACAGATAATACACTGAATCCATTACCCGTCACGAAAAAGCTTACAGTGAAATCATCTAGTGAATAAGTAAGAGCCATGAAAAATCCAGCAATCACAGCAGGCATCAAGTTAGGCAGCATCACACGGTTTAAAATCTGCCATTCACTCGCACCTAAATCTCGTGCAGCATCAAACATATGCTGATTCATATCATACAGCTGCGGCAAGATAATAATCACAACAATCGGTATACAAAAAGCAATGTGAGAAACGAGCACAGTCCAAAATCCGAGCCCTAGTCCTGTAAAATGTCCGATAGCTGTGAACATAATTAAAAATGATGCACCAATTACAACATCAGATGAAACAAGCAATACATTATTCAATGTCAAGAAAGTTAAGCGCAATTTCTTTTGGCGCAATTGATACAATGCAATTGCACCCAGTGTACCGATAATTGTTGAAATAGAAGCAGCCAACAATGCTACTGCTATCGTATTAAAAAGAATCGACATCAGACGGTCATCTTGAAATAGCGTTTGGTAATGCTCTAAAGTAAACCCTTCAAAGTGAATCATGTTGCCCGCTGAGTTAAACGAATATACCATTAAGAAAATAATTGGAATATACAACCCAATAACTAATAAACCAAGATATAATTTACCATACCATTTCATGAGCGTCTGCCCCCTTCATTACCGGACTTCGTAATAATCAGAACTACTGCCATAAAGACAATTAGTGCAATCGCAATGGTAGAACCCATACCATAGTTTTGTATTACTAAAAATTGTTCTTCTATAGATGTCCCGATATTCATCACTTTGTTTCCGGCGATTAAACGTGTAATCATGAAGAGCGACAAGGCAGGAATGAATGTTACTTGAATTCCTGATAACACGCCTTCTTTAGTAAGCGGTAAAATAATTTTTCTAAAAGTCGTCCATTTTCCCGCTCCCAGATCACTTGCAGCTTGCAGTAAATTTTCAGGAATTGTTTTCATACTATTGAAAATAGGCAAAATCATGAATGGAATATAAATATAACTTGCAACAATAACAAAAGCAGGCGCTGTAAATAGTAATTCTGCTTTCGGAAGATGCAACCAACCTAAAATTTGATTGATAATACCATCATGACTGAAAATCCCGATAAATGCATACGTCTTAAGAAGTAAATTAATCCATGTCGGGATAATGAGAATCAATATCCATAAGTTTTGATTGACAGAATTACGAATAAAATACGCTGCCGGATAACTGATAATTAAAGTAACAATTGTAATGATAGCCGCATACAAAATTGAATATGCCATCATTTTAAAATAGCGCATTGAAAATATCTGCTCATAATTCGTAAAACTGAAATGTCCGTGTATATCGATAAATGAAAAGTAAACAAGCAAAATAACCGGAATAATAATGAAACCAATCATCCAAATGATATAAGGAATAAACAACCATTTATTCATCTTGCTCATTGTCTGTTTCCTCATAACTTTCTATACGTTTATCAAATTCTTCCTCTGTTTCACCCGGCACCATGATATGAATTGCTTCAGGTTCAAAATAAAGACCTACCGTGCTGCCCACTTCAGCTTTTTTAGTTGTTTGAATCATCCATTCATAACCTTCTTGGTCAATACAGTTGATTTCATAATGCACACCTCTAAAAAGCATGGCATCCACTTTTGCTTGGAATAAACTTTTATCAGGTGTTGTGATTGTAATATCTTCCGGACGAATAACTACTTCAATTTTTTGACCTGATGGAATTCCCATATCCACACATTCAATATCTTTATCATAGATATTTACAAGATAGTCTTGAACCATAGTCCCTTCAATAATGTTAGATTCTCCAATAAAATCTGCTACGAAGCGATTCACAGGTTCATCATAAATATCTATAGGCGTACCGAATTGCTGAACTTTACCGTCTTTTAATACAACGATATAATCACTCAAAGCTAAGGCTTCTTCTTGATCATGTGTCACAAAAATAAATGTAATACCAAGACGTGATTGCAACGCACGCAATTCATACTGCATTTCTGTACGCAACTTTAAATCAAGTGCTGATAGAGATTCATCTAATAATAAAACTTCAGGTTCATTGACGATAGCTCGAGCAATAGCTACACGCTGCTTTTGCCCACCGCTCATTTCATCAATATTACGGTTTTCATACCCTTCTAATTTAACCAGTTTCAGGGCTTCTTTTACCTTTTCCTTAATTTCTGTATCTTTCTTTTTCTTTAACTTCAAACCAAATGCAATATTGTCATATACATTTAAATGCGGGAAAAGCGCGTAATCTTGGAAAACAGTATTCACTGTACGTTTATTTGCGGGTATTTTATTAATTGACTTTCCTTGATAAATAATAGAGCCAGAATCTGCTTGTTCAAACCCTGCAATTAATTTTAATACGGTTGTTTTTCCACAACCAGAGGGCCCTAAAAGTGTATAAAAATGTCCTGATTCGAAGTCTAAATCAATATCTTTCAATACTTGTTGGCCATCAAATTGTTTGCTGACTGATTTTAAAGATAATAATGGTGCCATCATTGTTCCTCCTATAAATATGACGCAGTCGCAACAATCATTGCCTTTGCGTAAAAATCTGTAGTATTTGAAAGCTGATGCTTTTCTTCTGCTTTAAAATAAAGCGCATCCCCTTCGTTTGCAATATATGTCTCTTCGCCTAAAGTTAAAGTTAGTTCTCCTTCAAAACAATAAATAAAAGTGTCTGATTCGGATGGTTTGAATGTTTTGTATGAAGTATTAGGACGAAGTGTAATCAGCAACGGCTCCATTTCAAAATCATTAGAACGATTAATAGGCCAATTTAAAATATAACCTTCGTCATATTCATCATATACAGCTTGTTCTGCTTTTGGATATAACACTTTCTCTTTGGGCTTCTCTTTAAAAAATAATTCTGGTGAAGTGCCGAGTACTTCTAACAAATGCAAAAAGGTTTCCATGCTGGGTGAAGACTGACTACTTTCAATCTGTGAAATATAACCTTTTGATAAATCTGTACGTTCAGCTAATTCTTCTTGTGTTAAATTTTTAATTTTACGTAAGTTACGCAGTTTCTGACCAATATTCAAACTGTTCACCTATAACTTTCTATTCCATTTTTAAAATGAAAAAACCTGGATTTGTTTACTTTTACTAAACATTAAGTTTAATGCTTAATAAAAATACCAAAATCCAGGTGAATTTACAATACTAAATTATTCATTTGCGCTGAAATATTTTTCATCAGGATTATCTTTGACTAACTTCACAACTTTATAGCTGTTGTAGCCGCTGCTTTTTTCAAAATCATCAAAGATATTTTTTTCATCCGCTTTGCCAGGGACTACTTTTTTAAAGTCGCTATATGCATTTTTCAAAGCAGATCCTTCTACTTTTCTTTCATAATAATCTTCAATTTTATTAAAGAAATTAATGACCGCAAGCATTTCATCTTGTGACCAATCAACATCGATTGGATATTGATATTCCATATAGACATCCTCCTTTTATGGGTGTTGAATTCTTTTGTATTATACCACGCTTTAAACTGTTTCAAAGATAAGAAAAACCGCCGAGCAGTTACTCGACGGCTTAATGATATGCTTAATCTAATGTTGGGTTTTATTACATAGTGTGGATTGGTAATCCGATTGCTTTTTCAGCAGCTTCCATGCTCATTTCACCTAAAGTTGGGTGAGCATGTACTGTTAATGCGATATCTTCAGCATTCATACCAGATTCAATAGCTAAACCTAATTCAGAGATGATATCAGAAGCACCAGTACCTACAACTTGAGCACCGATTAAAGTACCATCTTCTTTAAGTGTTAACAATTTAACAAATCCAGTAGTATCGTCTAATGATAATGCACGACCGTTAGCAGCATAAGGGAATTTAGAAGCTTTATAATCCAAGCCTTCTTCTTTAGCTTGTGCTTCGTTATAACCTACAGTTGCTAATTCTGGTTCAGTGAAACATACAGCAGGCATACCAATGTAATCTACTGCAGATTTTTCACCTGAAATTGCTTCAGCAGCAACTTTACCTTCATAGCTTGCTTTATGCGCAAGTGGTAAACCAGGAACGATATCACCGATAGCAAAGATATTTTTAACAGAAGTACGACTTTGATCGTCAACTTCTAATAATCCGCGGTCAGCAAATTTAAGTCCTAATTCTTCAAGACCCATTTCGTCAGTGTTTGGACGACGTCCAACTGTAACTAAAACATAATCAGCTTCGATTGATTTTTCTTCGCCTTTAGCTTCGTAAGTTACTTTAACACCGTCTGCTGTTTCTTCTGCAGATTTAGCCATTGCTTCAGTAACGATTTCGATACCTTTTTCTTTCATTTTTTTCTTAACAGGTTGTGTCATTTGTTTTTCGAAACCGCCTAAGATATCTTTGGCACCTTCCAAAATAGTAACTTCTGTACCGAAGTTCGCAAATGCTGTACCTAATTCAGAACCAATGTAACCGCCGCCTACTACGACTAATTTTTTAGGAGCTTCTTGTAAGTTTAAAGCGCCTGTTGAGTCGATAACACGTTCACCGAATTTGAAATTAGGAATTTCAATCGGTCTAGAACCTGTAGCAATGATTGCATTTTTGAAGTTGTAAGTTTGTGCACTTTTTTCATCCATAACACGTAAGCTGTTGCTGTCGTGGAAGTAAGCTTCACCTTTTACAATTTCAACTTTGTTTCCTTTTAATAAACCTTCAACACCGCCAGTTAATTTTTTAACGACAGATTTTTTGAAGTCTTGAACTTTATCATATTTAAGTTCAACATCTTTAGCGATAATACCTAAGTTATCTGAATGTTGCGCTTCTTGGAATACGTGTGAAACGTGCAATAATGCTTTAGATGGGATACATCCTACGTTAAGACATACACCGCCTAATTCGCCTTTCTCAACGATTGTAACTTTTTGTCCTAATTGTGCTGCGCGGATTGCTGCAACATAACCCCCAGGACCTGCTCCGATTACAATAGTATCTGTTTCAATTGGAAAATCACCAACTACCATGTTTTACCCCTCCATTAATAATAATTCTGGATTATTTAATAAACGTTTGATGTGGTTCATTGCGTTTTGACCAGTAGCACCATCAATTTGTCTATGGTCAAAGCTTAATGATAATGCTAATACAGGTGCTGCTACAATTTCCCCATCCTTAACAATAGGTTTTTGAGCGATACGGCCGATTCCTAAAATTGCTACCTCAGGGTAGTTAATTACAGGAGTGAACCATTGACCGCCTGCAGAACCGATGTTACTGATTGTGCATGAAGCACCTTTCATTTCGTCAGAAGTCAATTTACCATCACGAGCTTTAACAGCAAGTTCGTTGATTTCATCTGAAATTTCGAACATTGATTTGCGATCAGCGTGTTTAACAACTGGTACTAATAGACCACGTTCTGTATCAGCAGCAATACCGATATTCCAGTAGTGTTTATTAACTACTTCACCGTTTTCTTCATCAAATTCAGAGTTTAATGCTGGGTATTTCTTAAGCGCTGAAACTAGTGCTTTAACAACATAAGGTAAGAATGTTAATTTAGTACCTTGTTCCGCAGCAATCTCTTTGAATTTTTTACGGTGATCCCATAAAGCTTGTACTTCTACTTCGTCCATCAATGTTACATGAGGCGCAGTATGTTTAGAGTTTACCATAGCTTTTGCAATTGCTTTACGCATTGCTGGGATTTTTTCGCGTATTTCTGGGAATTCACCTTCAGCTGATACAGGTGCTGATTGTGCTGATGAAGTTTCTGCAGGTGCTGATTCGCTTGATGCAGCGCTTTCATCAACGCTAGAACTTGTATCTCCGCTTAAGTAAGCTTCAACGTCTGCTTTAGTGATACGTCCGTTTTTACCAGAACCTTTAACAGCTTTGATATTTACATCATTATCACGAGCAAATTTACGAACTGAAGGCATTGCTTTAACAACGCGGTTTTCGTCAATTTCTTCATCTTGAACTGGTGTTTGCGGTGCATCACCAGAAGCTGATTCAGTTCCCTCTTCTGAAACTGTTGCTGCTTGTTGTTTAGTTTCTTGTTGTTCTGCTGATTCTTCTTTGCTGTCATCGTGGCTGTGTCCGCCTTTGAATGACATTTCTTCTGCATCAGGTGCGTCAATTTTAACAATTGTGTCACCTACAACTGCTACTGTACCTTCGTCAACTACAACTTCTTCGATTGTACCTGAAACTGGAGAAGGGATTTCTACAACTGATTTATCATTTTGAACCTCAGCTAAGATATCATCTTCTTCAATTTCGTCTCCAGCTTTAACAAACCACTTTACAATTTCACCTTCGTGGATACCTTCACCAATATCGGGTAATTTAAATTCAAATGCCACGTTCTTGTCCTCCTAAAAGTCAATTTAAGTCATATAAACTAGTACAAAGAACAAAATTTGAAACAAAGTGTCATTCATTCAAGCTATAACCCTTGAGACGACAGTCATACTGAAATCAAATCAATATATTGTTCTAGTTTATATTTTGACATAAAACTTGATTCCGTTTCAACGAAATCTATCTTCAATTTTTCATTTTACTTCTCGGACAAACCATTTGCCCTTGCACTACTTAAAAGCTGCAAGGACAGAAATGTTTTGTCAAACTTTCAGATAGTTGCGGTTATTTGTTATCTACCCGAAAGTTGTTATTAATATGCCGATCAACTTTCTAATTATAAAGCGATTAGAAGTTTAAAGTTGCGTTAGCATGTTCAATGATATCGTTTTTGTTTGGTAACCAAACGTTTTCAGCTTCAGTGAACGGATAAACAGTGTCTGCTGCTGCAACACGTGCAATCGGAGCTTCTAATGAAAGAATTGCGCGTTCAGATAACTCAGCTGCAACTTGTGCACCTACACCAGCTTGGCGTTGTGCTTCTTGTACTACAACTGCGCGGCCTGTTTTTTCAACAGAAGCAACTAATGTTTCATAATCAACTGGTTGAACTGTACGTAAGTCGATCACTTCAACAGAAACGCCGTCTTTTTCAAGTTCTTCAGCTGCTTTTAATGATTCTTGAACCATTGCGCCGTAAGCGATAACAGTAAGGTCTGTACCTTCTTTTTTCACTTTAGCTTTTCCAAGTTCAATTTCATATTCTTCTTCCGGAACTTCTTCACGGAATGAACGATACAATTTCATATGCTCTAAATAAACGACTGGGTCGTTGCTTTTAATTGCAGAGATCAATAAACCTTTTGCATCGTAAGGGTTAGAAGGGATAACAACAGTCAATCCAGGAGATTGCGCTAAAATACCTTCTAAGTTATCAGCGTGAAGTTCTGGTGTATGCACACCACCACCGAATGGTGTACGGATTGTTACAGGTGCTGGTTTAGTGTTGCCTGAACGGAAACGTGTACGTGCAATTTGTCCAGCTACAGAGTCGAATACTTCGAATACGAAACCTAAGAATTGGATTTCCATTACAGGACGGAATCCTTCAGCAGCTAAACCTAAAGCTAAACCGCCGATTCCTGATTCAGCTAATGGAGTATCGAACACACGATCTTCACCGAATTCTTTTTGTAAACCTTCCGTTACACGGAATACGCCACCGTTAACACCAACGTCTTCACCAAAAACTAACACATTTTCATCATTTTGCAGTTCAGTTTTAAGTGCGTTGTTAATCGCTTGTACCATTGTCATTTGTGCCATGGTTTACTTCGACTCCTTCTCTTTGTAAATTTCATATTGTTCTGCCAAGTTAGACGGCATTTCTTCATACATGATTTCCATTAAGTCAGTCACTTTTTGTTTTTCAACTTTATCAGCTTCTTTGATTGCTTTCTTAATGTCATCTTTAGCTTGATCCATAACTTCTGTTTCTTTCTCTTCAGACCATAATCCTTTGCCTTCTAAGAATTTTCTGAAACGAACTAATGGGTCTTTTTTCTCCCATTCTGAATCTTCATCAGAAGTTCTGTAACGAGTTGGATCGTCACCAGCCATTGTATGCGGACCATAACGGTAAGTCATTGTTTCAATTAAAGTTGGTCCTTCTCCATTTACTGCACGATCACGTGCTTCTTTAGTTGCTTGATATACAGCTAAAGGATCCATACCATCTACTTGAATACCAGGAATACCTACTGCAATCGCTTTTTGAGCTAATGTTTGCGCAGCAGTTTGTTTGCTTCTTGGTGTTGAAATAGCGTAGTTGTTATTTTGAATTACAAAGATAGCAGGTACTTTATATGCAGATGCGAAGTTGATACCTTCATAGAAATCACCTTGTGATGATCCACCATCACCAGTATAAGTAATTGCTACTGCATCTTTACCGCGTTTTTTAATACCAAGTGCTACACCAGCAGTTTGTACATATTGAGCACCGATAATAATTTGAGGACTGAATGCGTTTACACCTTCAGGTATTTGATTTCCTTTAAAATGTCCTCTAGAGAATAAGAAAGCTTCTGTTAATGGTAAACCGTGCCAAATTAATTGTGGAACATCACGGTAACCTGGAAGAATCCAGTCTCCTTTTTCAAGAGCATATTGAGAAGCAAGTTGTGAAGCTTCTTGACCAGCAGTTGGCGCATAGAAACCTAAACGTCCTTGTCTGTTTAATGATACAGAACGTTGGTCTAAGACACGTGTCCAAACCATTCTTTCCATTAATTCAACTAATTGATCATCAGTTAAGTCTGGTAATAAGTCTTCGTTAACTACGTTCCCATCTTGGTCCAATATTTGAACCATCTTAAATTGTGCTTCAGTATCTTTCAATACTTTCTCAGCGTCGAATTGGGCTTGTAACTTCGGAGCCATTCAATTCACCATACCTTTCCCGTATAATTAAAATTCATTTCATCCAATAATTATTATAGCATACATTTCAAAAACTGTTAAACAAATATAAAAAGTTCTGTATCACTGATACAAAGTACAGTTCGAAGACCTGTACTAGTCAAAATAATGAAACTGTACCAGTGTTGTTTATTTAATCTGTTCAGCCGCTTCCATCTGTTTACCGCGTTCGTTGCGTGTTTTACTATATGCTTTAATTTTTTTATTTACATCTTTATATGAGTTATCAATTGCTTTTGTTTTTTCATCAATTTTAGATTGTTCTGCTTTACCGTTTGTATCCACAATATATTTGAACAAGTCTTTTTCTTTATCCAAGCTGTTTGTATAAGCTTTAGCATAAGCATCGTGCGCTTTATAATTATCTTCCATTGCTTTATTTGTTTTTTCTATGCCGTCTTTACGTTTTTTATTGCGGATTTTGCTTGTACGTTTCTTTGCTTCATCAAATTTTTTCTCAGATGCATCGAAAGCGTTTTCTTCTTTTTTAAATTCTTTTTTACGTTGATCTACATTATCGATGATTTTCTTAGAAGTATCTACGACTTTATTTGTGTCTTTCCCGTTAATCTTCTTAGCTAAATCATTTTTCTCATTCGTAAGTTTGTTGAGCTTTTCTCCAACTTTAACTGCTGCATTTTCTTTGTTGACAGCTTCTTTAAGTGTCTTGTTGTACTCTTTAATCTCGTGTGTATCCGTTGAACAGGCACCTAATACGAGTGAAGATGCAACCACCAAACCGAGTGTCTTGTTAAATTTCATTTTTTTGATTAGCCTCCTTGGGTATTTCAATAATGATGTTAATTAATTTCCACTCATTTCGCAAATACTTTTCTGTTCTATCCTTAATTTTTTTGTTATATTTTATAATAAGGACGGTGTATGACATGATTACTATGAAAGATATAATTAGAGACGGACACCCTACACTTCGTGAAAAAGCAAAAGAAGTTGAGTTTCCTTTATCAAATGAAGATCGCAATAAAATCCAAGAAATGCATGAGTTTTTAGTTAACAGCCAAGATGATGAAATCGCAAAAAAATACGGCTTACGTTCAGGTGTTGGTATTGCAGCACCTCAATTAAATATCTCTAAACGTATGCTTGCTGTTCATCTTCCTGATGATGGAGAAGGCAAATCTTATGAATTGATGTTAATCAACCCTAAAATTGTCAGCTATAGTGTTCAAGAAGCTTATCTGCCGACTGGCGAAGGCTGCTTAAGTGTTGATGAAGACATTCCAGGACTTGTTCATCGCCATAATCGTGTAACAGTTAAAGCGAAAGATATCGACGGCAACGACATTAACTTACGTCTTAAAGGTTATATTGCAATTGTAGTCCAACATGAAATTGATCATTTGGACGGCATTATGTTTTATGACCATATTGATAAAGAAAATCCGCTTCAACCGCACGAAGATGCTATCCGTCTGTTTTAAATAATAAGAACAACAAAACAAACCATATAGATTGCTTTTTGGGCAATCGTAATGAAGTGCTGATGTTAAAGTCAGCACTTTTTTATTTTGTCTTTTTATTGAGCTTGTTCAACTTGTGTATTCAACAAATGTCATGATTTCTGTTTTCATAAAATTGAATCCAGTCGTCTACTGTTATTTTCTCACTCAATTCACCGATTAAATCATAAGGTATATGATTGACATTGCGCATGCGGATACAGCTTTTCCCCATGTCCAGCTTTGTCGGCACGTCTTTTTGATAACGTGATATAAACCATCGCTTCAATTTTTCATCCCCATATATTCCCATATGATAGAGGTTGATAGAATTTTTCTGAGCTGCGATGCTGATAAAAGGAAGCGGTTCATCTTTGCGATTTAAATAACCATCAGGATACAGTGCTAACGGCACTACAAAACTTGGCATTCCATACTGCATAACAACCTGAAAACCCTTTGGCAAATGTTCAGCTACTGTTTCGAATAATTTTCTGAAGGCTGGTCGTCTTTTTTCATCAATTTTCATGATATAATCCTCAATCTCCACCCTATCAACCCTTTCTTTCCTTTAACATATGATTATTTTCCGACAAACAACTTATCAATAACCATTTAAATCGTATTTGTTTATATATGCGATGAATGCCCTTTCATCTTAGCATAGTTCAAGGTTATTCCCTTCTTTTTTGTTTACTATCTATCAGATTATTGGTATGCAAGTAAAACCGCTTTATTTATTGGTATACATCATGTAAAATAAGAGGTAACTGAAAATGAGTAAAAGTAGTAAGAGTCTCTAGTTATACTAAATTATTCATTTCAAAATAGAACGTCATTAAAATAAGTATCCTAGCAAACATACTGGGCAGTTAAGCTGGTATGTTGTATTTATTTATAAGAATAAGCTTGCACATCATTTATGATGAAATATACACCCAATAATTACTAGGATGTTAATTAATACTATATATGAAAAGAACTCAAACAATAGGAGGAAGAAATAAATTATGGCAATTTACAAAGTATTTTTTCAAGATGATAAATCAGAAGTGATCGTGCGTGAAAACACACACACTATCTACGTTGAAGGAAATTCTGAAGAAGAAGTAAGAAAATATTTGAAAAACAGAAATTATAACATTGAGTTTATAACTAAATTAGAGGGCGCACATTTAGAATATGAACAACAATCGGAAGATTATAAAGTGGAGCATATCCAATAATGAAGCAACTAAAAAATAATGAAGTCGGCGTATACGCACTTGGCGGACTTGGAGAAGTCGGCAAGAATACGTATGCTGTCGAATATAAAGATGAAATTGTCCTTATTGATGCAGGGATAAAATTCCCTGATGACAATTTATTAGGGATTGACTATGTCATCCCTGATTATTCTTATCTTGTACAAAACAAAGATAAGATTGTCGGGCTTTTCATCACACATGGACATGAAGACCATATCGGCGGTGTGCCCTTCTTATTAAAAGAACTTAATATACCGATATATGGCGGTCCTTTAGCACTTGGACTTATCCGCAACAAATTAGAAGAACATCATTTGCTAAGAACTGCTGAGTTGCATGAAATCAATGAAGATACAGAAATTGATTCTAAATATTTCAATATCTCATTTTATCTGACTACTCACAGTATTCCGGAAGCTTACGGTGTGATTGTGGATACTCCAGAAGGTAAAATTGTGCATACAGGTGATTTCAAATTTGATTTCACTCCTGTCGGCACACCTGCGAATATTGCAAAAATGGCCAAAATCGGTGAAGAAGGCGTTTTATGTCTTCTTTCTGATTCTACCAATGCTTTAGTCCCGAATTTCACTTTAAGTGAACGCGAAGTTGGACAAAATGTTGACAAAATTTTCCGTAAATGTACAGGCAGAATTATTTTTGCTACATTCGCTTCTAACATTTACCGCGTACAACAAGCTGTTGAAGCGGCTGTTAAATATAATCGGAAAATTGTTGTTTTTGGTCGTTCTATGGAAAATAACATTAAAATCGGGATGGAACTTGGTTACATTAAAGCACCACCTGAAACATTTATTGAACCTAATAAAATCAATTCAGTACCAAAACATGAATTGTTAATTTTATGTACTGGTTCTCAAGGTGAGCCAATGGCTGCACTTTCTAGAATTGCAAATGGTACACACAAACAAATTAAAATTATTCCTGAGGATACTGTTGTATTCAGTTCTTCACCTATCCCAGGCAACACAAAAAGTATTAACCGTACAATCAATGCATTGTACCGAGCTGGTGCAGATGTTATTCATAGTAAGATTTCTAATATCCACACATCAGGTCACGGTTCTCAAGGTGATCAGCAACTGATGCTTCGTTTGATTCGTCCGAAGTTCTTTATGCCGATTCATGGTGAGTATCGTATGTTGAAAGCACATTCTCAAACTGGTGTGCAATGCGGTGTTGAAGAAGATAATGTGTTTATCTTTGATAATGGTGATGTGTTGGCATTAACAAGAGATTCTGCACGTAAAGCAGGACGTATTCCGTCTGGAGATGTGCTGGTAGATGGAAGCGGTATTGGAGACATCGGTAATGTTGTTATCCGTGACCGTAAATTGTTATCTGAAGAAGGTTTAGTGATTGTTGTAGTAAGTATCGACTTCAATACAAACACTCTACTTTCAGGTCCTGATATTATTTCTCGTGGTTTTGTATACATGCGTGAATCAGGTCATTTAATTTATGATGCACAACGTAAAATTAAAACAGATGTCATCGGTAAATTAAACCAAAACAAAGATATACAATGGCATCAAATCAAGTCATCTATTATAGAAACATTGCAACCTTATCTTTATGAAAAAACAGCACGTAAACCCATGATTTTACCGGTAATTATGAAAGTAAATGAAGATGGCGAGCAAATTACTAAACCATCTAAACCGAAATCAAATTCTAAACCTAAGAAAAACAACAAAAAAGGTAATGGTTCGAACCCAAAAAATGAATCAAAAAATAATCAAGGCGGTCGTCCACCTAAACGCAATAATAACGGACGTAACGATCAATCTAAAAACAATAAACCCGCTAATAAAAAAGAATCAAGTTCTAAGTCAGGTTCAAACAGTACACAAAAACCACATCCAAAACCTAAAAATAAACCTGATTCTAAAAAAGAAAACAAAGAATAGTATATTTATATATTAAGAAATCCCGTATTACCAGTTTGGTAGTACGGGATTTTCTTATTTTCCTTGAGAGATAAACTCTAAAAATTCATCTCCCCATTTAATTACTATACATATATTTAGTGGACTAATTTTTTCTCAAATCTATTAAGGTCATTATCGTGACCAATCATAATCAAGATATCCCCTAATTCGATATTCATATTAGGATCTGGGGAAATAATGACATCTTTATCTCGCTTAATTGCAATAATATTAATACCATAATGCGCACGAATATCTAAATCTACAATTGATTGTCCTGCAATACGTTCATTTGCTTTAGCCTCAACAATTGAGTATTCATCTGCTAATTCTAGGTAATCTAATACACTTGCACTCGCAATATTATGAGCGATTCTACGTCCCATATCACGTTCTGGATGGACAACTAAATCCGCTCCGATTTTATTTAAGATTTTAGCGTGATAATCATTTTGCGCTTTAGCAATTACTTTTTTAACACCTAATTCTTTTAAAATCAATGTTGTCAAAGTACTCGTTTGAATATTTTCACCGATTGCAACAATGACTTGATCAAAGTTTCTAATACCTAAACTTTTCATCACTGCTTCATCTGTTGTATCCGCTACAACAGCATGTGTCGCAATTTCACTATATTCATTAACTCGAGCTTCGCTTAAGTCAATTGCCATAACATCCATGCCTAATGCATTCAGTTCTCTAACAATACTTCCGCCGAAGCGCCCTAATCCAATCACTACAAATTCTTTTTCCATAGTAACCTCCGAAAAATAAAAATGAGGCGAGGCATTGTTTAACTATACCTTGTTTGGTACAAGTGTATAGATTGCCTCGCCCCATCTGATTTTAAATATTAATAATGACCTTCTTCACTTTTACCTTCAACATAGTCTTTGCTGAAGATGAATAATCTCATTAATAATATTAACGATGGTATTAATAAAAGTAAACCACAAACTGCTGCAATTGTAAGTGCCAATGCCATCGGGTCATCTGTTTTATTCACATTACCATTAATGTAAGGATATAAGATGTATGGCCACTTACTGATACCGTATCCTCCAATTGCTGTAGCCATTTGTAAAATCACTAACATAAACGCTGTACCTGGGGATTTTTTCATAATTGTTAATACCCAAGCTGCAATTAAGCAGATAATACTGATTAAGAATAACCACCAGTATTGTGAAACAGCAATATCAAAGTGTTCTTTGTTTTGACTGCGTAATGTAATGAAAGCAAATAATGACACAAGTGCCATAGGCGGTCCCCAGAATATAAACCATTTTCTAAGTAAAGCATAAGCTTTCATCGCTTGTGCTTTTCGAGCATAGAATGTTAAGAAACCTGAAGAAATATACATCACTGCAACTAAAGCTAAGAATACGATTGACCAAGCAAACGGACTGAAGAATAAGTCTGCCCAGTTTAAATCAACATGGCCGCCTTTTCTAGTGATATAGCCGCCTTCAGAAATAACAAGTCCCATACTTAATGATGGCGGTATTAATAAACCGGCTATACTATAAATCAATAACCATGAAAACTTAGAATCTACACCGTAGTTTTGGAAAGCGTAGAAACTACCACGCATTGTTAGTAATAACAATCCAATAGAACCAGGCACTAACAAAACTGTTCCGTAATAGTAAGCAAAGTCAGGGAAGAACCCTACTATACCTACTGTAAAGAATACTAAAAATACGTTAGTAACTTCCCAAATAGGATTTAAATAACGCGCAATGATTGGCGTCAAAGTTTTTTGTGTTCCTCTTAATCTAGCTTGTAAAAGGAAAACACCGGCACCAAAGTCAATTGAAGCTACAACGATATAACAGAATAAGAACAAGTACAATACAATCATTCCTAATGCTGTAAAACTCATGATGCTTCACCTCGGTTTCCTTCTAATTTCTCAATATCTTTATATGGCGGTTTATTTTTAAACATACGAATTAGCACATATGCTGATGTGAACATAATAATAAAGTAAACTAATCCAAATGCTATAGTTACGCCAGTTAAACCTGCAGCATTTGTAGCCGCATCTGAAACTTTCATGTAACCTCTGATAATCCAAGGTTGACGACCCATTTCTGTTAAGAACCAACCGAACTCAATAGATAACATTGCTGCTGGTCCTGTAATCAACGTTGCATATAACAAAATTTTGTTAACTGAGAATTTACGCCATTTTTTAACGATTCTCGTTAACGTATAAATACCTGATACTGCTAAACAATACATACCGCCAGTAACCATTAAGTCAAAGAAGTAATGGACAATTAAAGGTGGCTGTGTATCTTTAGGAAACTCATTCAAGCCTTCAACTTTAGTATTAATATTGTTATCAGATAAGAAACTTAGCATACCAGGAATTTTGATTGCACCTGTAACTTTCTGATCTTTTTCATTCAATACACCAAAGACTTGTAAGTCCGCACGTTTTTCAGTGTCAAAATGCCATTCGTAGGCTGCTAATTTTTCAGGTTGTTCTTTGTGTAAGAATTTTGCTGACATATCTCCTGCTAAAATAGAACCGAGTGTAAAAATCAAACCTACAATCATTGTTAATTTTAATGCACCCTTATGATAGTCTCTATCTTGAGGAATTTTGTCTCTTAATAATTTGTATGCTGCAATAGCTGCTAATAAAAAGGCCATTGTCATAATTGCTGTCGTAATAACGTGGAATTGTCTAACGCCAAATGAAGCATTGAACATTGCTGCAATTGGATCCACATGAATCATACGACCATCTTTCATTTGGAAACCAGCTGGTGTGTTCATAAATGAGTTCACTGATGTAATGAAGAAAGCTGATAGCATACCTCCGATAACAACTGGTAAACCTATAATCATGTGTGTCCATTTATTTTTAAATCGATTCCAAGTATAGAAATATATACTTAAGAAAATTGCTTCAAAGAAGAATGCAAATACTTCCATGAATAATGGCAATGCAATGACGTGACCTGCTGTTTTCATAAATGTCGGCCAAAGTAATGATAATTGCAACTCGATAATCGTACCAGTTACAACTCCGACAGCTACAGTAATAGCATAGCCTTTCGCCCATCTTTTAGCTAATGTAATAAAGCGTGCGCTGTTCTTCTTGATGCCGATAAACTCAGCAATTACAAACATTAGTGGCATCCCCACGCCGATAGTTGCGAAAACTATGTGGACAGCTAATGTCATAGCAGTTAAAAATCTGCTTAGTTCTACTGCTCCCATGATATCACCCTAATCTTTTTATATTTGGTACTGTATAATGCCCGCAAGTTTCTAAGGAGTTGTATTTAAAATTTTGGTGTGGTTCTAGGTGATGATACTAATCTTTTCAACTTCACACATGTGGTATTTCATACACTCTTTCTCTTCACTAATGCACCAAGCTTGATTTTGTTTTTCACTTTTAATAAAGTTAAGTCATCAATTTATACAAAGGAAGATTTAACTATGACTCAAGTAACAATCTACACACAAAATGAATGTCCACCTTGTCAATTTGTAAAAAATTATTTTGATGAACATAACGTGGCTTATACCGAAAAAAATATCTCAAACTCGACTTTTCGAAATGAAATGATTGATTATGATGCTTTTTCTACACCTTTTATCTTGATTGACGATCATCCTATGTATCAGGTAGATTTAGATAAAATCAATCAACTACTTCAAATACATCATTAGTCACTTAAGAAAAAATGCACTGTATTCTTATAATTACCATGAAGTGTAATAGTTTAAACAATTATAGTTCGGCTAGTACATACACAGTACTATCTATGTTACGCTTCATCAAGCTTCTTTACAATTATTATAATCACATTTTACATTATATAGTTTTTTTATCCTAATATTTTGTCACAAATTTGTAAAAGATAAAAATATGTCGACACAATTAAAAAAATTGTCAAAAGTTGATAATAAAAGAAGACAGAACTGCGCTTCGATAAATGATGACACACAAAATAACCGTGTAAGCATGAATTTCACTTCGTGCTTACACGGTTTATTTTGTAATTATACTTAAGCGTTTTTAGTATATTCTTCAACCAAAGCTACAACTTCTTCTGAAGTCGCACATTGAATTGCTTTATCGCCTAATTCTTTCATATCACTTTCATTCAATGATCTAATTAAACGACGAGCTTTTAAGATTGATGTAGCACTCATAGAGAACTCATCTAATCCGAAACCTAACAACAATGGAATTGCTGTTTGATCCCCAGCCATTTCACCACACATACCTGTCCATTTACCTTCTGCATGTGAAGCTTCGATAACTTGCTTAACCAAACGCAAAATTGCTGGATTGTATGGTTGGTATAAATAAGAAACGCGTTCTGACATACGGTCAGCAGCCATTGTATACTGAATTAAATCATTTGTACCAATACTGAAGAAGTCTACTTCTTTAGCAAATACATCAGCAAGTGCTGCAGTTGAAGGAATTTCTACCATTATTCCTAATTCAATATCATCTGCTACTTCATAGCCTTCTTTTTTAAGATTAGCACGTTCTTCTTCAAGTATAGCTTTAGCATCACGGAATTCTTGAATTGTAGCAACCATAGGGAACATAATGTTCAACTTACCGAACACAGAGGCACGCAATAACGCACGTAATTGTGGTCGGAATATTTCAGGTTGAGCCAAGCATAAACGAATTGCACGGTAACCTAAGAATGGATTCATTTCTTCTGGCAAGTCAAGATAAGGTAATTCTTTGTCGCCGCCGATATCTAAAGTACGAACAACTACACGTTTACCTTTCATTGCTTCTAATACTGCTTTATATGCTTCAAACTGTTCTTCTTCAGTAGGCATTTGGTCTCTGCCCATGTATAAGAATTCAGTTCTATATAAACCAATACCTTCTGCACCATTTTCAATAACACCAGGCAAGTCATTAGGTGTACCGATATTTGCTGCAAGTTCAACATGATGACCATCAGCAGTTACTGAATCAGCATCACGTAATTTTTGCAATTCTTGCTTATCTTTAAAGAAGTTTTCACGTTTTTCTTGATATTCTGCAATTACCTCATCACTTGGATTAATAAGTACGTCACCAGTCATACCATCAACAATAACAGTATCTCCAGCCTCAACTTCTTCAGTAATAGATTTAGTACCTACTACTGCTGGAATTTCTAAAGAACGACTCATAATTGCTGAATGAGATGTTCTGCCTCCGATGTTTGTTACGAATCCTTGCACATATTCTTTATTCAATTGTGCAGTATCAGATGGTGTTAAGTCATTACCAATAATGACTACGCTTTCATCAATGATACTCGGATTTGGTAATTCAACACCTAAGATATGTGCTAATACACGTTTCGAAACATCACGGATATCAGCCGCACGTTCTGCCATATACTCATTGTCCATTGATTCAAAAATTGTGATAAATTGATTAGAAACGTCTGTTAAAGCTTGTGCAGCATTAACATTTTCGTTTTTAATCTTATCTTCAATTGGTTGGATAAGTTCAGGATCTTCAAGAACTAATAAATGTGCATCGAAAATAGCTGCTTTATCCGCACCCAATTGTTTTTCGGCATTATTTCTGATTTTAGTCAATTCAACTTTAGATTTATTAAGTGCGCCATTAAATTTAGCGACTTCAGCATCCGTATCTGCCACTGATTCATTATCAAATGATAGGTCAGGTTCAACTAACAGATAGGCTTTTGCAATTGCAACACCATCAGATGCTGCAATGCCTTTGATTTGTTTAGCCATATTATTCAGTTAATCCTTCTTTAGATAACACTTCAGTGATAGCTTGGATAGCATCTGCTTCGTCGCTACCGTCAGCATAGATAGTAATTTCTGCATCTTTGCCGACACCTAAACTCATAACACCCATAATAGATTTCAAGTTGACTTTTTTGCCGTTGTATTCTAATTGAATATCTGAATCAAATTTTGAAGCTGTTTGTACAAGCATTGTTGCTGGACGAGCGTGAATACCTGTTTCGTCGATGATAGTGTATGATTGTTGTTCCATAATAATCTTTCTCCTTCGCATCAATAAATTAGTGATAATTCACCTTTACATTATTACACATTAACTTTACCAAAATATGCATCTAAATTCAATTTGTTAATTCCTTGAGACCGTAAGATTTTTTTCTAATTTGTGAAAAAATTAACAATTATTCACCCGTTGGAGTTGCCAATAATTTTTTGGCAACGTTTTCACATTTCTGGATGTGTTCATCTCCTAATTTTTTCATAAAGTAATAACTGATTGACGCAGAAATAGCTTGACCCACTAATGGGAACCATTTTGTTTGCTTAGCAGCAGTACGCTTAGCAACATCTTTAATTGCGACTTTTAAAATAGCTTTGGATACTGTACGCCCGATAAATTGGCTACCTTGAATAGATGCGGCTACTAAAATACGCTCTTTCAAGTCATCACTCATATGACTCACTTGTTTATGATCTAAACCGTAAATTTTATTGATATCTTCAATAATGTCTTTCATCAATTTTAAATCTACACCGAAATCAAGCCCAGGAATTGGAACGACACTCGCTGCAGAAGACCAAAGTGACTTCTTGCGCACAAGTTCTTCTGCTCTTGCACGTCTGCGCTCTAAATCACTGTCATTGACTGGTAAAGCTGATTTCCCTGTAACCGGCTCTAAATCCATCACTTTATTGCCTAATTTATCACTTGTATTTTTAATCAATTTATCTTTAATTCCCATTTTCTTTCAACCTCCATTATATAATTTCTTCTTTACTTGATACCCGAACGAATACCACTTTTAGATACTTAGAAGGTTTATAATGCGGATTAGTTTTGAAGTCTTTTGGCAATCCCATTACCTCTTCAATTTCAAAATCTACATTCGCATCATTCAATGTTTTTTTAATCATATTTTTGAATGCTTTAGAAGAAAGTGCACTTGAATTTGTACTTAAAATTAATACACCGTCTTCATTCAAAATCGGTAATGCTTCTTCAATCAACTTATGATAATCTTTTTGTACTGTAAATACCTTCTTCTTATTACGTGCAAAACTTGGGGGATCAATCACAATTGTGTCGTATACACGATTATGTCTTGCAGCATAATGATAGAAATCAAAAGTATCCATTACATAAATAAATTGTGTTTTCGGGTCAATACCATTTACCCCGAAATTCTCTTCTGTCAAACTTCTTGAACGGTTTGCTAAATCAACACTTGTAGTATCCGCTGCGGTTTCAGCTGCAATAACTGAAAATGCTCCAGTATAACTGAAAAGATTCAATACATGATGATCAGGTGCATAAACATCACGTAGTTTTTTACGTACTTCTTTTTGGTCTAAGAAAATGCCCGTCATTGGACCGTCGTCTAAATCAACATTATAAAATGTAAAGTTTTCTTCAATGATAATTGGAAATTCTGGAGCTTCACCAGTTACGTATCCACTTTCAACAGCATCATCTTTAAATCGTGTTTTTTCAAAGATTGAAGTATATGGAAAGACATCTTGAACCGCATTAAGTACAATATTTCTAAATGCATAAATACCTTTTGAATACCATTGAACAAGTAAGTGACCATTATAATTATCTATAGTTAATCCGCCGATTCCATCTCCTTCTGCATTAAAAAGACGAAATGCATTTGTGCCATCTATATTAAAGAAATATTGACGGTAATCTAATGCTTCTTGGAATAATTCTGTAAAAAATGATGTATCGATTGTTTGCTCTGAGTCATAACTTAATACCCAACCTAATCCTTTATGTTGACGTCCAACATAAGCAGTTGCGATATAACGTCCATTATCAGTAACAATGTGAAAAATATCTCCATCTTCTAAATGGCTATGCTCATATATATCTTCTTCGTCTACTAAAGGATATTGATTTAAATACTTTTGTTCTTTACCTTTATTAATAACTGCTGTCTTCATATTAAATTCCGCCTTTTATAAGTATTTTATTTCATGTTAACGTATCATAACTTTCCTTTCTAAAAAGAAAGTTTAAAAAGCTGAGAAACTACTTAGCGTTCCTCAGCTTTGAATTTTACTGATTATCTACAGGAGTACGCATTTGAATTACAAACGCAATAATGACTGCAACCAGCATAATTAATAAAATTGGTGTGATAAAAATAGATAATAACAACCCGTGAATCATGATATTCACAAACTCAGTCAACAATTTAAAGAATAAGATACTGATCATGAACATTTGTACATAATAAAATTTACCACGTAAGAAATGCGTTAATGTTGTAATGATATAAATTATAATCACAACTAACAGTAAGAATAAAGTAATCCATTCAATGACGTAAGAAGTTTGGGATAATTCCCATTCACCTGAGGCAAATAAAGCATTTCTGTTATTCAATTCTAATAAGGTAAATAAGAATAAAACAATACCGCAAATCAGTTCAACAATTCCCGGTTTAATCCATTTTGGACGTTTCATCCAGTTAGGAATATCATCGTCTTGTATATCAATTTTTTCCTTGATTGTGTTTTTGAATTTATCACGTTTATTTCTGATTTTTTCTAAATCGATGCTTCGTCGAGTTCGATGTGTAAATTCTTGTGTACGTTCTTGGAACTCACGGAATTGTTCTTTCGTCTGGCTCATTGCACCATTTTTATCCGTACGAGAATACTCCATCTCTTCGCCTAGCTCTGCTTTAGTAAGCGGTAATGATCTTCTAAGGAAAAGGAAATTCCAAATCGATATTTGGGCTAGTATCCACATTACGATGAAGAAAGCATTTACACTTAAAATATCTATCATCGCAATTTCATGACTCTCGATACGGCCATATAATGCAATTTGTGTTATTAAATAACTAATTCCATATGCAGAAATTATCCATAAATAGTGTTCTTTTCTATGATTATGGTTCAAATCATCTTTATAGACAATGTAACCTGTATGCACGATAAATGGTACAACAAAAATAATTGCCGCAAAGCCATAGACTTGTGTCATCAAGATAATTGTAATAATAAAGAATAAAATTCCCACAATTAGGAAGAATATTGAAATGTCATAATCATATTTTGTTGTCACGAATAACAAATAACCAATCCATAATAATGCAACGCCGAATACTATGATAAATATGGCACTGAATATAGGGAACTGGCCGATAAACCGACTCATAATCCGGATAATTTCTCCGAAAAATGCGTTGATAAAATCCCACACATTATAAATATGTATATCAACCTTGCTCCCCTTAGCAAGCTTATGAATAAAGGACAAATTCAAAAGTATTATGATTCCAATGAAAAGTGAAACAATGCCAATAATCAAACTAAAAATGATCTCAGCGTGCTTCTTAAAATACGACATGTTTTTCACCTCATAGTTATTATATAGGAACATAAGTGTTGTGTCTTTAGTGAATGCAATAAATCATTCTATGGTAGTACATAGTATATAGGAATTAAAGTTTACTCTCAATCGGTTAATACCCTAAATTAATGCTTAAAATGCTTATTCATAAAAATCCTAAAGGATATTGTAATAGTAAGCCTTAACGTTCTAAAAGCACCTTGACAATCACGTTTAAAAAGCATACATTTATTATAAATCAATATAGAAAGCACTAGGGGTGTTTCGTAACTGAGATGAAGCAGTTTTGCTTCAAACCCTTTGAACCTGATCTAGCTGAGACTAGCGTAGGAAAGTGTGGGATGTCTGCCGGCAATTTAATAAGGGCTATGCCGGTCTGTTCCGATGCCTATTTCACGCAGCTTGCTAGACAAGTTTGTGTGTTTTTTATTTATAGGAGGAATTATTGCTTATGTCAAAAGGACTTAAACTTTCAGACATCTTGGTAACTGTATTAATTGCAGTGGTTTTCGCTATTATTTACAACATTTGGAATTTAGTTTACAAAGCGATGCAAGTCACTGGACTACACCTTGAAGAACTCTCTTATGGTATGTGGTTCGCAGCTGCAGTCGTAGCTTACTTGATCATCCCTAAACCTGGTATTGCAATACTTGCTGAATTTGCAGCGGGTGCTGGTGAAACAATTGTTATGGGACGCTTTGATATTGCAACAATGGTTTATGGATTATTGCAAGGGATAGCTTGTGAAATCATTTTTGCGATTTTCCGTTACAAATCACGTACAGTAATGGTCGCAATGCTTGCTGGTTTAGCTGCCGCACTAGTGACTTTCCCTATCGACTACTACTATGGTTATTTAGGAGAAGTTGCAGGTTGGAACTTGTTCTTATATGTATTCTTCCGTTGTATCAGCGGTATTGTACTTGCAGGTCTCTTCCCTTATTACTTAGTTAAAGCACTCGATAAGACAGGTGTTACGAAATTATTCAGACCTGCTTCTCAAAAAGATTACGATAATTTGTAAGGAGAATTCACCTTGTTACGTGCCAAAAATTTACGACTCAAATATCCAAATGCGCCTGACAAAATATTTGATGGCTTAAATATAGAAATACAGGATAAGCAAAAAGTCTTATTATTAGGACCATCAGGATGTGGAAAAAGTACATTACTCAATGTACTAAGTGGGATTGTTCCTAATTTAATAGAGTTTCCGATGAAGTATGATGAACTAGAAGTTGATTTAAATAGTGGTGTTATTTTCCAAGATCCTGATACTCAATTTTGTATGCCGAAAGTTTATGAAGAACTTGCTTTTGTATTAGAAAATAGACAAGTCCCCCGCAAAGAAATGGATCAATTAATTTTAGATGCTTTAGCTTCAGTTGATTTAGATGTGGGACCAAAGCAAACTGTACAAAAGTTAAGTGGCGGAATGAAACAAAAATTAGCAATTGCTGAAACAGTCTTACAAAAAGCTCACACCCTCTTTTTAGATGAGCCAACAGCAATGTTAGATGTGGATGCTACTGAAGATCTGTGGAATCATATTAAAGAAATGTGGCATGACCAAACTGTTTTAATCGTTGAACACAAAGTTGAACATATTTGGGAACATATTGACCGTGTTATTTTAATGAATTACCACGGTGAGATTATTGCCGATGATACACCTGAAGTTATTTTACATCAACATGAAGCATTATTAACTGAATATGGTGTGTGGCATCCTCGTGCTTGGGATTATGCACCTGAAAGTACTTTGCCATCAGATTCTGAAATCCAACCTGATTTTCAATTCCGTAATGGTGAAATTATACGCGGTAAAAAATCATTAATTCAAATCCCGGAATTTGAAATCGGGGCTGGAGAATGGATTACTATTACCGGAAAAAACGGTTCAGGCAAAACAACATTGCTAGAATCTATGATGCAGTTGATCAAGTATCGCGGTAAAATGACCTACCAAGGTCAGCATTTAAATAAAATTAAAGAAGCTGCTCAGCATATGTATTTGGTCTATCAAAATCCTGAATTACAGTTCATTACAAACTCTGTATATGAAGAAATCTTTATTAATTTTAGTGGCGACCACGCAAAAGATGCAACTGAGGAACTTATTAAAATGCTGAACTTAGAAGCTGTGCGCGACCACCATCCATTCGAACTTTCAATGGGACAAAAGCGTCGTTTAAGTGTCGCAACTGCATTAAGTTCACGTGCAGATATTATCTTGTTGGATGAACCGACTTTTGGTTTAGATAGTCATAATACTTTCAACTTGTTATCTTTATTTCAAAAACGTGTCGCTCAAGGTCAAACAATTGTGATGGTAACACATGACCCTCATATAATTGAGCGCTATCCGACAAGACGCATTGAATTACGCGATCATTTACTAAGTGAAGAACAACTTTTTGAAACGGAAGGTGAATATAATGTATGAAGCATGGAAACGCTATTTCACCTTCGTTGATAATGTCAATATCATCACGAAATTAGGATTAGGTGTATTCCTATTTTTCTTCGTTATTTTCGTGCACAACTTTGATATTATGATTTATTTGACTGCGTTTATGTTGATATTCTTACTTATTTTCGGGGGCATGAAATTCAAAGTCACAGCTTTGTTTGTTTTATATACCGTAATATTCAGTATTATCTCTGCACTCTTTATGATTTTTTACGGAGACGGGACACATACCCTCTTCAAGTTAGGTATTATCAACATCACAACTGAAAGTTTAGTTCGTGGTCTGCATTTATCAATGCGTACAGATACTGTGACATTCTTTGGCATCGTTATGGCCTTTACTTCTCAAATTGTCATGATTTTTTACAGTTTAATGCAGCACTTAAAAGTTAAACCAAAAGTAGCTTATGCATTTATGGCAGCAATTCGTATGGTGCCGCTTATTATTTCCTCATTTGTACAATTACGCAAGTCTTTAAAAATGCGTTATCAAATGGTGGATAAATCGAATTATCGTGGATTTGCACGAATGAAACATTTAATTATTCCGTTGCTCAGTCAAAACATTCGTAAAGCACATCAACTTTCAGTTGCTATGGAGAAAAAAGGTTTTAAAGACGGTCCGAGAACATATTATTATAATGCACCATTTAGTTATCGTGATATCCTCTTTATCCTGTTGTTTGCGATAATCTTAATTATTGCTGTATTATTAGCACATTATTTACCTATTACAGGAATTACAGACGTGCGCGGTTGACGCACTCAAAACTTTTCCTTACAATGCATATCTGGGTTGTGGTAGTCGAGCTGCAACCCAACCAATTTTACATTTTCATTCATCCATATCTTTTCCAGCAGTGAGCGGTTACCGATTCAACCGTTTACTGCTTATTTTTTTAACCTTAAAATAATTAAAAGTATCGTGCAATTAATGCTATAATAAATATATACTGAATATTCGCACAGAAACTGGAGGATTTCATTATGAAAAAGAGAAATGACGCATATGATAAGGGTTATCAGCAAGCCGCTAAAGAAATTGACACTATGGCAAAATTAAAAAATAAAAAGAGACGCTTAAATCGTTATATTAAAAAACGTAAAAGAGCTTGGAAGTGGCGTCAATTATTCAATAAACACAGCTCTCGCTTTATCGCGGGTTATAAACAAGCTTATATCGACATGG
Source organism: Staphylococcus condimenti (assembly GCF_001618885.1). Lineage (NCBI taxonomy): Bacteria > Bacillati > Bacillota > Bacilli > Caryophanales > Staphylococcaceae > Staphylococcus > Staphylococcus condimenti. The sequence goes on from NZ_CP015114.1 coordinate 832,699, forward strand.
CTAAATCTGTTCCAGAAGATTAACTTAAAACATGCCTTCTATTGAATTTTAAAAATTTCTTTCTTAAAACTAAATGAAAAAGTGCTCTATTATCTAAACAATTGTATTTAGAATTAATAGAGCACTTTTTTGTATAGTTATCATTTTCTTATACCGATTTATAATTTTACTTGAGAAAAAATGAGACACCTTAAGAGGCATCTCATTTATTATTTACGCTTCATGTTTGATTGCTTTATCACTGATATCACGACGATAGAATAAACCTTCACTGTCAATTGCATCAGCTTTTTTATAAGCATTCACTTTAGCTTCACTTACAGTCTTGCCTTCACCGATAACTAAGATAACACGTCCGCCGGAAGTAACATAATCATTGTCTTCTTTTTTCAAGCCGCTAACAAAAGTTTGACCATCTAAATCAAAGCCGCTGACTTTAACACCTTTTTCATAAGTTCCAGGATAGCCTTTAGATGCTAGCATAACACCAACAACCGCTTCATCTTTCCATTGATACTCTATTGCCTTACGTGCTTCTAAGTCTAAGATATGCTGCATCAAATCACTCTCTAAGCGAGTTAACAGCACTTGTGCTTCCGGATCACCGAAACGTGCATTAAATTCGATGACTTTAGGCCCTTCTTCAGTCAAAATCGCACCAATGTATAATACACCAAAGAACGGATAACCTTCTTCTTGCATCGCTTTCGCAATAGGTTGTGCAATTTCAGTATTTGTACGTTCTAATATATCTTCCGAAATGTGCGGTACAGGACAATAAGCACCCATACCCCCTGTATTAGGACCTTTATCATCATCAAATGCACGCTTATGGTCTTGTGCAATCGTATCAAAAGGTACAGCATAATCTCCATTAACAAATGTCATCACAGAGTACTCTTCGCCTTCTAAGAACTCTTCAAAGACAACCTTTCCAGTTTCTTCTGGATATAATGTTTCAACTGCTTCTTTAGCTTCTTCACGTGTCATCGCAATAATAACACCTTTACCCGCAGCTAAGCCGTCTTTTTTTAAGACAACAGGAATCTTGCAGTCTTCAACATATTTTAACGCTTCAGACTTAGAATCCACTTCTACATATTCTGCTGTTGGAATATCATATTTCTCCATGATACGTTTCGCAAATGATTTAGAACCTTCAATTTGTGCTGCTTTTTCTCCTGGTCCGAAGACTTTAACACCTGCTTGACGCAATTTATCTCCTAAACCTTCAGTTAATGGTTGCTCTGGTCCTACTACTGTCCATTCAACATCATGGTCTTTCGCAAATTCAACAATCTCATCATGGGCTGTTTCAGCAATTTCACTATGCACTTCAGCAACACTTTTCATTGCTGCATTACCTGGAATTGCGAACACTTGATCTACGAGTTCAGATTGATTTAATTTATGCGCAAGGACATGTTCTCTGCCCCCACCGCCGATTACTAATACTTTCATCTTAAGCTTAAACCTCCTGATACCTTAATGTTTGAAGTGGCGTACACCTGTCATTACCATTGCAATGCCGTGTTTGTCTGCCATATCAATAGAGTCTTGGTCTTTAATAGATCCGCCTGGTTGTATAATTGCTTTAATGCCTGCTTTAGCAGCAAGTTCTACTGTATCATCCATTGGGAAGAAACCATCAGAAACAAGTGCGACATTATCATTAATTTCAATCGCACGCTCAATTGCGATTTCAGCTGAACCCACACGATTCATTTGACCTGCGCCAATACCAACTGTTTGATGATTATTGCTTAGAATGATGGCATTACTTTTTACTGAAGGAACTACTTTCCAGCCTAATTCCATAGCTTTCCATTGTTCTTCAGTCGGTTCTGCTTTTGTTACTACTTTCATATCGTCACGAGAAATTGTTTTTGTATCTTTGTCTTGTACTAAATAACCGCCAGATACAGATACATATTCTTTCTCATCGTGGTCTACTGTCATTTCAACTTCTAGCAAACGAATATTTTTCTTTTTCGTCAATACTTCTAAAGCTTCTTCAGTAAATGAAGGTGCAATAACAACCTCTAAAAAGATTGAATGTAACTTTTCAGCAAGTTCTTTTGTAACAGGACGATTCACTGCTACAATACCACCGAAGATAGATTGGCTATCTGCATCATATGCATTTTGGAATGCTTCTTCGATAGAAGAACCTACACCTACACCGCATGGATTCATATGTTTTACTGCAACAGCAGCAGGTTCTTCAAACTTTTTAGCTAAAGCTAATGTTGCATCAGCATCTTTAATATTATTGAAGCTCAATTGTTTACCGTGTAATTGTTTTGCACCTGCAATTGTATTCGGTGCATCAGAAGTACGTACAAAGTATGCATCTTGCTGAGGGTTTTCACCATAACGTAAAGGTTCTTTATTTTCTTTAAAGAAGTTGACAATCGCATTATCATAATCATTTGTATGTTCAAATACTTTAATCATTAATGATTTGCGGAATGCTTCATCTAAAGTGTCATTTTTAATATGTTCAATCACTGCATCATAGTCAGAAGGATCTACAACAGTTGTAACATGTTTGAAGTTTTTAGCAGCCGCACGCAACATAGTAGGTCCGCCGATATCAATGTTTTCAATCGCGTCCATTTCTGTTACATCTGGGTTAGCAACTGTTTCTTTAAAAGGATATAAATTTACAACGACCATATCAATTAAATCTATACCTTTATCTTTCAATTGTTGTAAATGTTCCGGTTTATCTCTGTCTGCTAAAATACCCCCGTGCACTGCAGGATGTAGTGTTTTTACACGACCATCCATGATTTCATCAAATTGCGTTAAATCTGATACTGATTTAACTGGCACCCCTGCTTCGTCTAGCGCACGTTTTGTTCCGCCAGTTGAATATAATTCATAATCTAAACCAACTAATGATTTGGCAAAGTCTACAATTCCACTTTTATCTGAAACACTCAAAATAACTTTTTTCATTTTAAAAATAGCCCCTCTTATCGAATAATGTTCGCAATTACTTTAGGATATAATTCATATTCTAAATGTTTAATGCGGTCTTCAAGTTGTTCTTTTGTATCATCTGGATAGATGTCACATTGGCTTTGCTCGATAATTTCTCCAGTATCCATGCCGCTATCAACAAAATGTACTGTTGTACCTGTGACTTTATCTCCGCTTTCATATGCTTGTCCAATTGCATCAATACCTTTATATTTCGGCAAGAGTGCAGGATGAATATTTAAAATGCGGCCTTCGTATGCATCTAATAAATCGGCACCGATTAGACGCATATATCCTGCAAGCACAATCCATTCCACTTTTTCTTGTTTTAAAAGTTTAAGCAGTTGCTGCTCGTATTCTTTTTTAGAATTGAAAGTTTTAGGTAATGTGATATGGACCGGAATATCTAATTTTTCAGCACGCTGAATTGCATAAGCATCATCATGATCAACATATAGTGCTGTAATTTCAATATTATCTAATCTGCCATCTTGTATACGCTGAGCGATATTTTCAAAGTTACTTCCTGAACCTGAGGCAAAAACTGCTACTTTAGTCACGCTTTAACCCCCGTTAACACAATCGGTTCATCGCCCGCTTCAATAATTTTACCGATTTGATAAGCATCCACATTTTGTTCTTTTAAAATGCTCAATGTTTTTTCGGCATCCGCTTCATCAACTACTAATGTAAATCCGATACCCATATTAAAGATGTTATACATTTCTTCAGTTTCAATGCTGCCTTCTTTTTGTAGCCAATCAAAAACAGCTGGTGTCGGGAAGGATTTAACGTCGATTTCAGCTGTGACACCTTCAGGCAATGCACGTGGAATATTTTCATAGAATCCGCCGCCAGTGATATGTGTCATCGCAAACAATTTCACTTGTTCTTTCACCGCTAAAACAGGTTTAACATAAAGACGTGTAGGTTCTAAGAATGTATCTAAATAAGATTTACCATTTTCAAAGTCTGCATTAAGATCAACTTCTGAAGCTTTAATCAAATGACGTACAAGACTATAACCATTTGAATGAATACCGCTTGAAGCAAGTCCAATAATCACTTGTCCTGGTTTTACAGCTGATCCATCGATATAATCATCCTTTTCAACCGCACCTACTGCAAAGCCCGCTAAATCATATTCACCTTCATGATACATTTCGCCCATCTCAGCAGTCTCACCACCGATTAAAGCCGTGTTAGTCTCTTCACAACCATCACTTACACCTTTAACGATTTGTTCAATCACTTCGGGCACTACTTTATTTGTTGCAATATAGTCTAAGAAATAAAGCGGTTCAGCTCCTGTTGTTAAAATATCGTTCACACACATTGCAACGGCATCAATACCGATTGTGTCATGTTTGTTATGATCAATCGCAAGTTTTAATTTAGTACCTACACCATCTGTACCTGAAACTAAAACAGGTTTCTGCATATTTAATTGCGATAAATCAAATGCTGCACCGAAACCTCCTAAGCCACCTAGAACTTCTTTACGCATCGTACGTTGTACATGACTTTTCATACGTTCTACCGCTTCATAACCCGCATGAATATCTACACCTGCATTTTTATATGACTCTGCCACAGCTTTACACTCCTCTTCTCTTAAGTTCTTTTACTTCTGGTAATTGATGATCGACAATTTCAATTGGATAATTTCCTGTAAAGCAAGCATCACATTCGCCTTTTGAATCAAATTCATGGAATACTTCGTGCATACCTTCTACAGAAAGATATGTTAAAGAATCTGCACCGATCATTTCTTTCATTTCTTCTACTGTATGTTGAGCTGCCATTAATTCAGCATGTGTTGAAACGTCAATGCCGTAGTAGCACGGATCTACTAAAGGCGGTGACGAAATACCCATGTGTACTTCTTTAGCTCCTGCTGATTTTAAAGCTTTCACAATATATTTACTTGTTGTACCACGTACAATAGAGTCATCGATAACGACTACACGTTTGCCTTCAATTACGTCTCTGATAGGCGAATGCTTCATACGCACTTGTTTCTCACGCACACTTTGGTCAGGTGTAATAAAAGTACGTCCGATATAACGATTTTTTAATAAACCTTGTTCATTCGGAATACCTGTATACTCTGAAAAGCCTTTGGCTGCTTGTAAAGAAGAATCAGGTACACCGATGACAATATCAGCTTCAATTCCCATTTCACTTGCTAATTTTTTACCTAAAGCTTTACGTACATTGTAAATAGAATGTTTATGAAATTCTGAATCAGGACGTGCAAAGTAAACATATTCCATCGAACACATATTATGATTGATATTTGTAGAATAATAATCATAATCAACGTCATTTTCGCCGCTGAATGTAATCAATTCACCTGGTTCAATATCACGAATATATGTTGCGCCGATAGCTTGAAACGCACATGTTTCACTTGCAACACAATATGCCCCGTCAACTTCACCCAACATCAAAGGACGTACACCATTGTTGTCTCTGACTGCTGCTAATTGATTCGTATTCAGCATGACACAACTGAATGCACCTTTAACTTGATTTAATGCCGCTTTTTGATTGGTTTTAATGTTTGGTGATTTACCTCTGATCAACAAATGAGCCAATACTTCTGAATCACTTGTTGTTTGGAACACACTGCCTTCTGATTCTAAGGCATGGCGAATTTGAACTGCATTTGTCAAATTGCCGTTATGTGCTAATCCTAAATCACCTTTTGAATGTTTGAATAAGAATGGTTGTACGTTGGCAATCTCGCTAGCTCCTCTTGTCGCATAACGCACATGTCCGATTGCATTTTGAAAACCTTGCAATGATTCTAATTGTGCATCTGAAATTGCTTCAGTTAACAAACCCATGCCGCGTGCGCCAAACAGCGATTCGCCGTTTGAGCACACAATACCTGCACCTTCTTGTCCACGATGCTGCAAACTATGCAACGCCATGTAAGTTAGTGTAGCTGCATGAGGATGATTCCATATTCCAAAGACTCCACATTCTTCATTTAATCCGCGGATGTCATACATTGAGGAATTGCTCCTTCCCAAATTTCGTTTAACGTCGACACGCTTTCTTCTACTGTTGTTTGACCGTTAGTTACTTTAAATTGACCATTGTCTTTTACCGTTCCGATTTCTTGTGCATTCGGAATATCTAATGTTTGCCCTTCTTTAACTGCGACAATATAACGACCTTGAGATTCACTGAATAATTGCGCATCAGATACGTCTAATTCAGCATCTACGCCTAAACCATAGAAAGCACTGAATCGTGCAAGTGTAATTAATAAACCGCCTTTACCGACTGTTTGTACATGAGAAGCTTTTCCGTCTCTGATAGCTTTTTTGATTTGTTCGCCTTTTTCTACTTCCTCAGATAAATCTAAAGCTTCTGATTCATGGTTGACTTTACCGTATAATAATTTTTCAAGTTGGCTGCCGCCGAAATCGTTACGAGTTTCTCCTACAAGATATAATTTATCTCCCGCATGCGGGTGGAAATCATTTAAGTAATCAATATTTTCAATTAAACCGACCATACCTACTACTGGTGTTGGGAAAATTGAAGTACCTTTAGTTTCGTTATATAAAGAAACGTTACCAGACACAACTGGTGTTTTAAGTACTTCACATGCTTCTGCCATACCTTTTGTAGAATCGATTAATTGTTGATAGATTTCTTTTTTCTCAGGAGAACCATAGTTCAAGCAGTCAGTCATAGCGAGTGGTGTAGCACCTACTGCGATTAAGTTACGATAAGCTTCTGCTACAACCATTTTACCGCCTTCATAAGGTTGGTTATATACATAACGTGCTTCACCATCAATTGTAGAAGCAATTGCTTTATTTGTACCTTCAACACGAACTACTGATGCTTGCAGTCCTGGTTTTACAACAGTATTAGCACCTACTTGTTGATCGTATTGTTCGTATAAATAACGTTTAGAAGCAATTGTCGGATGAGCCAATAATTTCTTGAATACATCATTCACATCTACATTGCTGTAATCATTTTTTGAAGTGTTGTATGCTTTTTCTTCGCCTTCTAAAATATAAACAGGCGCTTCATCTGCTAATGGTTCTACAGGAATATCAGCATATACTTCATCTTCATAAGTAAGAACGAAACGATCTGTATCTGTTACTTCTCCGATAACTGCACTGTCTAATTCGTGTTTATCGAATAAATCTAAGAATTTTTGTTCTGTACCTTTTTCAACAACTAATAACATACGTTCTTGTGTTTCTGAAAGCATCATTTCATAAGGTGAAATACCTTCTTCACGTACAGGCACTTGATCTAAACGCATATGCATGCCGCTTCCGCCTTTAGCTGCCATTTCAGATGATGAAGATGTTAAACCAGCAGCACCCATATCTTGAATGCCGACTAATTCTGGGAATGTGATGGCTTCAAGTGTTGCTTCCATTAATTTTTTACCTACAAATGGGTCACCGATTTGAACTGAAGGACGTTTGCTTTCACTTTCTTCGCTCAATTCTTCAGAAGCAAAAGTCGCACCATGGATACCATCACGTCCTGTTTTTAAACCAACATAAATTACAGAGTTGCCAACACCTTTAGCAGTACCTTTTTGAATCATATCGTGATCGATGATACCAACACACATTGCATTTACTAATGGGTTGCCGTCATAACGTTCATCAAATTCAATTTCACCTGCAGTTGTCGGAATACCGATACAGTTGCCGTAACCGCCGATACCTGCAACAACACCGCGTGTTAAAGTGCGGTTTTGAATTTCGTCTAATTCACCAAAACGTAAACTGTTTAATAAGTTGATTGGGCGTGCACCGATAGATACGATGTCACGAATAATACCGCCAACACCTGTTGCTGCACCTTGATAAGGTTCGATCGCTGATGGATGGTTATGAGATTCAACTTTAAACACAACAGCTTGGTTATCGCCGATATCAACAACACCAGCACCTTCACCAGGCCCCATTAACACATGTTCACTTGTTGTTGGGAACTGTTTTAAAAATGGTTTTGAATGTTTATATGAACAATGTTCACTCCACATTACTGAAAAAATTCCTATTTCAGTAAAGTTCGGCTCTCTTCCTAAAATGTCGACTACTTTATCATATTCTGCATCAGTTAATCCCATGTCGCTGTATAATTTCTCAGCTTTGATTTCTTCAATACTTGGCTCAATAAACTTAGGCATTTTGTTCCCTCCAACTATTTACCATTGACTCAAATAATTTCACACCATCTTCTGTTCCTAAAATTGATTCTAATGCACGTTCTGGGTGAGGCATCATTCCGCATACATTTCCGCGCTCATTTACGATGCCTGCGATATCATCATAAGAACCATTAGGGTTATCTGTATATTTTAAAATGATTTGATTGTTTGCTTCTAATGCTTTATACATTTCTTCAGTACAATAATAATTTCCTTCACCATGTGCTACTGGATAAACAACTGTTTCGTTTTCAGCATATTCTTTTGTAAAAGGTGTTTGGTTATTAACAATTTTCAAAGTTTCGTTGCGGCTTACAAATAAATGCGTATCATTATGCAATAAAGCTCCAGGTAATAATCCTACTTCCGTTAAAACTTGGAAACCATTACAAACACCAAGAACTGGTTTGCCTTCTTCAGCAAAACGTTTAACTTCAGAAATAATTGGTGCAACACTTGCCATCGCTCCAGAACGTAAATAGTCACCGAATGAGAAACCGCCTGGAATCAATACACCGTCGAAGCCTTCTAATGAAGTTTCGCGGTAATCTACATATTCTGCCTCAGCACCTGTTTTCAATGCCCCATTCAGCATATCTCTGTCACAGTTAGAGCCAGGAAATACTAATACTGCGAATTTCATTATGCATTCTCCTTTTCATCATCTTCGACAACTTTATAGCTGTATTCTTCGATAACTGTATTCGCAAACAATTTTTCACTTAATGTGTTTACAATATTGTGTACTGCTTCATCTGTCGCTTCATCTACAGTAAAGTACAATAATTTACCTACACGAATATCATTAACTTGGTTATAACCTAAGTCATGTACTGCACGATTAAGTGCTTGTCCTTGTGTATCTAATACTTGCGGTTGTAATGTGATGTGCAATTCGATAGTTTTCATTATTTAAGTGCCTCCAGTTTATTTAAGAAAGTTTGGTATGTGTCAATAATTGAACCGCGATCTTCACGGTATACATCTTTATCAAAATTTGTGTCGCTGTCTTTTTCCCAAATACGACAAGTATCTGGTGAAATTTCGTCAGCTAATAAGATATCGCCATCTTCTGTTCGTCCGAATTCAATTTTAAAATCTACTAAGCGTAAATTAATACTGTCTAACATTTCAACTAATGCTTTATTGATTTCTAATGCCATTTTTTTCAATTTTGCAATTTCTTCATCATTTGCAATATTCAATAATTTAACATGGTCATCTGTGATAAGAGGATCATTCAAGTCATCATTTTTATAGAAGAATTCAACAAGCGGTGTTTCGAATTCATGTCCTTTTTCAAAACCCAAACGTTTGGTAATTGAACCTGCTGCAATATTTCTTACAACAACTTCTAACGGTATAATTTCTACTGAACGTACAAGTTGTTCAGTTTCTGATGTTTGTTCTATAAAGTGGCTTTTAATACCATGTTTTTTCAGGTGTTCAAAAATAATTGAAGTAATTTGGTTATTTAGTCGACCTTTACCTTCAATGTGGTCTTTTTTCGCACCATTTCCTGCTGTCACTTCATCTTTATATTCAACTCTTAATACGCCATCTTCATCTGTTGAAAAAATACGTTTTGCTTTTCCTTCATATAATAATGACATTACTTGTTTCCTCCTTTAAAGGTTGTTAACATTTCTTGTTCTGTTTTATCAACATCATCTGTTAACACTGTCATATGTCCCATTTTTCTTGCTGGTTTTCTTGATGCTTTGCCATAAATGTGTACATGCCATTCTGGATGGTCACCAAATTCATCTTCTAATAAATCTAAATCTTTTCCTAACAGGTTCATCATAACTGCAGGTTTTAAGACTTCAATTTTTTCTGGCAGCTTCTGACCTGTGACAGCTAAAATATGTGTGTCAAATTGTGAATAATCACAAGCTTCAATAGAATAATGTCCAGAATTGTGTGGTCGTGGTGCAATTTCATTTACATAAAGATCATTATTTTTATCGATAAAGAATTCCACAGTGAAAGTTCCGACAAAGTGTACTTTATTTTTAATTTTATCTACTTCGTTTCGTGCTTCGTTTTCTTTATCAGAACGTGCTGGGACGATTGTTTTAAAAAGAACTTGGTCGCGGTGTTCGTTTTCTTGAAGTGGGAAATAACTAATTTGACCGCCATTTCCGATAGTAACTGTTAGTGAGACTTCTTTATATAAATCTAAAAATTGTTCAGCTACACACTCTTGGTTTTCGACAAGAGTTTTCGCTTCATTCAAGTCATTTGCATCTCGAACTAGTATTTGCCCTTTTCCATCGTATCCACCAAAACGTGTTTTTACCATAAATGGATAACCTAATTTATCAACTGTGGCATCCAAATCAGAAGGTTTAGTCAACTGTGCATAAGGAACAATTTTAGTTCCAGCAGCTTCTAATGTCTGCTTTTCAGTCAAACGGTCTTGAAGTAATTGGATAGCTTGATAGCCTTGGGGAACATTGAATTCTTCAGTTAATGCTTTCAATTGATCTGCAGCAATATTTTCAAATTCATAAGTAATGACGTCTGAAACTTCTCCTAATTTTCTTAAAGCATCCATGTCATCGTAAGCAGCATTAATAAATTCATGTGCTACATACTGACAAGGAGCCTCAGCATCAGGATCTAACACGATAACTTTAAAGCCCATTTTTTGAGCTGATTGCGCCATCATTTTACCTAATTGTCCGCCGCCGATAATTCCTATAGTGGCACCGAATTTTAATTTATTGAAGTTCACTTTGCATCTCTCCTACTTTGTCTACTAGTGATTGCTGATACTCTTCTAACTTCTTACGTACTTCATCACTCTTAATGCTTAAAATACGTGCGGCAAGAATACCTGCATTTTTAGCTCCTGCCTTGCCGATTGCTGTTGTAGCAACTGGAATACCACCTGGCATTTGCACAATAGATAACAGTGAATCTAATCCTTTTAAGCTTTTTGATTCAATAGGAACGCCAATAACAGGCAATGTTGTCATTGAAGCAACCATTCCTGGTAAATGCGCTGCTCCGCCTGCGCCTGCAATAATGACATCATAACCATTTAATCTGGCTTCTGTCGCAAAGTCGAACATTAATTTCGGCGTACGATGTGCAGATACTACCTTTTTATCGTACGGAATTCCAAATTGGTCCAACATCTGGCAACTTTCTGACATAATATTCCAGTCAGAAGAACTGCCCATAATAACTGCCACTTTCAAATTGAACACCCTTTCAATTATTTGAAATTTTAATCAAGTAAGTTGTATATTACAGATATAGCATAACAAATCAGGTAATGCTTTTTCAATCAAAAATCGAACTTTCGACAGTTTTTTTAAAGAAAATTACGTAATTATACGTAAATTCGTTAATTTACACTTTTTAATCTTTGTTAAAGTTCGAAAATTATTTAGGAGGAATTTACACATGGTTGCAAAAATTTTAGATGGCAAACAAATTGCAAAGGACTATCGCCAAGGGTTGCAAGATCAAGTTGAAGCGTTAAAAGAAAAGGGCTATACGCCTAAACTTTCTGTAATCTTAGTGGGCAATAATGGTGCTAGTCTTAGCTATGTAAAATCTAAAAAGAAAGCTGCTGAAAAAATCGGTATGATCTCAGAAATCGTACATTTAGAGGAAACAGCAACTGAAGAAGAAGTATTAAACGAACTAGAACGTTTGAATAATGATGACAGCGTTAGCGGCATCTTGGTTCAAGTACCGCTTCCATCACAAGTAAGTGAACAAAAAGTACTTGAAGCTATCAACCCAGAAAAAGATGTAGATGGCTTCCACCCGCAAAATATCGGTAAATTATACATTGATGAGCAAACTTTTGTACCTTGTACACCACTTGGTATTATGGAATTGCTTAAAAATGCAGATATTGACTTAGACGGTAAAGATGCAGTAGTAATCGGCCGCAGTCATATCGTTGGTCAACCTGTTTCAAAATTATTGATTCAACAAAACGCAACTGTAACTATCTTGCATTCTCATTCAAAAGATATGAGCAAACATCTTAAAGATGCAGATATCATAGTCAGTGCGGTAGGTAAACCTGGATTAGTTACAAAAGAAGATGTTAAAGAAGGTGCCGTTGTCATCGATGTTGGTAATACACCTGATGAAAACGGAAAATTAAAAGGAGACGTTGAATATGAAGACGTCAAAGAAATTGCAGGTGCAATCACTCCTGTTCCTGGCGGCGTTGGCCCTATGACAATTACGATGGTATTGAATAATACTTTACTAGCTGAGAAAATGCGTCGAGGTATTGAATAATTCATTTTGAAGAATGAAAATCTAGATGTTTGAGGGAACTTTTTAATTTTCATTCACTATACAAAAAGGGAGATGCTTACAAAAAATGTAGGCTTCTCCCTTTTCCATTTATTTTATTACCATTTAATATTTTCAACTGTTTCATCGTCTAAAGATTTCACAACTTCAGTAACTAACTTCACTGCATTCAAATAATCTTGTTTATGCATAATAGAAACATTCGAGTGCATATATCTTAGAGGTACGCCGATGACAATTGATGGTATACCATCATCTACAAGATGTATACTTCCGGCATCTGTACCGCCGCCTTGCGTAGTTCCCCACTGCACTTCAATTCCTTTATCTTTAGCTACTTTTTTAATATGTCTGCGTAAACCAACATGAGCAATAATTGTTGCATCCATAAAAATAACCAGTGGTCCTTTGCCAAGTTCAGATTGCTCAGTACCACCTTTCATTCCAGGGGTATCATATGCAATTCCTACATCCACAGCGATTGCCAAATCAGGTTTAATTTTATGTGCTGCAACTTTAGCACCGCGTAAACCTACTTCCTCTTGTACTGTCGCACCAGAAACAAGATTAATATCAATCGCTTCACTTTTTAAATTTCTTAATACATCCACTGAAAGCGCACATCCGAAACGATTATCAAAAGCTTTAGCTAATAAATAATTCTCATCTGCCATCACTTCAAATTCAGAATATGGTGTTATCATATCTCCTAAATCTATTCCTAATTTTTCCGCTTCTTCTTTTGAAGAAACCCCGATATCAATAAACATATTCTTTATATCCATCGCTTGTTTTCTTTCTTCAGGTGCTAATACATGAGGAGGTTTAGATCCGATTACCCCTCTGATTTCACTGCCATCTTCAGTTGTAACTGTCACTTTTTGTGAAAGCATGACTTGACTCCACCATCCACCGGCAGCTGCAAATTTGATATAACCATTTTCATCAATATCAGTTACTATAAACCCAACTTCATCTAAGTGTCCTGCTATCATCAAAGTCTTATTTCCATTGGCAGCTTTCTTTTTGCCGAAAATACCGCCTAAGTTGTCTTCAATCAGTTCATCAGATACAGGGGCAAGATATTCACGCATTGCTTCCTTAACTTGCATTTCATGTCCTGCAATCCCATTAACATCTGTTAACTTTTTTAATAATTGATTCGTTTCATCCATTTTCATTTCCCCTTTCATTTTATTTAATATTAGCAACTTTAAAAAACAAATAAAAGCAGACAAGCCTATAATCAAGACTTGTCTGCTTAATATTAAGGTTCTATACTAAATCGGACTGGTGAGAAAATCACTCGTCCGATTTTTTGATATAAAAATAGCGCAATTATCTCTATAATTTAAAGTGACCAAACCCAAATTAAAGGAGATAAGTTGCGCCTATGAATCATTTTATATCAACTACACTGGGAATTAAAGATAAAAATATAGAATTCGATACTAAGGTTGAAGAAAAAGAGTATAAAGGAAAAACGTGTCTATTCTACTTTGGAAAATTGACGTACGTTCCTGAGCACTGTGAAAACTGCGGCTTTAAAAATACCGAGTACTCCATTATAAAAAATGGAATGAAGAATTCCCGTATTACGATACCTAAGGTATCTGAAAGACAAGCCTATTTGAACCTGAAGAAGCAGCGTTTTTACTGTAAGCACTGCTGTACGCACTTCACTGCTGAAACAAAAATAGTTGAGAGACATTGCCATATTTCGGATAATACCCGTTTAGCTGTTTTGCAGAAAGCTACCGAAATCCGTTCTCAAAAATCAATTGCTGAATCGTGTGCTGTCGGGGCTTCTACAGTTGCTCGGATGATAGATAAAGCTGCTTCTCAGATTGCTCAAAAGCCGTTCAGCGCTTTGCCTGAACATTTAATGATGGATGAATTCAAAAGTGTCAAACATGTCAGCCATAATATGAGTTTTATTTATGCTGATGCTGTGTCCCATCGTATCGTAGATATTGTTCCCGATCGCAGATTGGCAGCTCTGAAAACGCACTTTTATCGTTATTCACTAGCTGAAAGACAACGTGTGAAGACGGTATCTATCGATATGTACGAACCTTATATGTCTTTGATCAACGAAGTATTCCCTAATGCCAAAATTATTATAGACCGATTCCATATTGTACAATCATTGAATCGTGCTTTGAATATGACTCGTGTCAGTGTTATGAATACTTTCCGAAATAACGACAGACCGCTTTACAATAAATATAAGCGTTACTGGAAACTGCTTTTGAAACCTTATGAACAATTGGAGATGTTCGAATATAATAAAGTTCCTCTGTTCAAACAATGGAAAACCACCAAAGGAATTGTAGATTTCTTATTGGATTTTGATGATAAATTGTTAAACACGCATCACTATGTCCATCAGCTGCGTTACGCTTTAAAAGAAAATGATGAACAGTTATATACATCAACCATACAGGCAATAACCATGGGAAACATTGCCCCCAAACTTCAAATTTCCATCAGAACACTTAAAAATTATCATGACATGGTACTGAATACTTTGGAATATTCGAATCTGACCAACGGTCCGCTCGAAGGTATTAATAATAAGATCAAACTGATAAAAAGGGTTTCTTTCGGTTATAGAAACTTCACTAATTTGCGCAATCGTATTATTTTATGTACGAGACTTTTTTCCTCGAATCCTAAAAAAGAGATTAAGCAGCTAAAAGCTGCTTAACCTCTATAATTTGAGCCACCAGTCCTATTTGACAGAGAGCCAATATTAATAAATGATTTTTAATTCTGCTTAAAATTAAACTTCTACACTTAAACGTGGAATGAATGTTTCGAAGTGGATACGAGATTTGTCGACACCCAACTCATATAATTCATTAACGATTGATTTTAAGAAAGAAATGCCGCCACAAATATAAATTTGTGTATCATCTGAAACATATGGTTTTAAATCTTCTTTAGTAATATAACCTTCTGCTTCTTTATCGTGTAATGTGTATTCAGCATTATCATATTCTGCTGCAAAGTTTGCTAAACGTTCAGCAAAAGGTACATCTGAGACATTACGTGTGTTATGAATGAATTGTACACTTTCAGCGTCGCCTTCAACTGCAGCTTCGAACATTGATACTAAAGGAGTTACCCCGATACCAGATCCTAAGAATAGTTGCGGTTTGCTTTCTTCATGCAATCTGAACGCACCTACTGGAGCAGTCAGATTAATGTCGTCTCCGACTTTCAATTCATCATGAAGGATAGTTGATACTTCGCCTTCATTATCTTCTGTAACGTCGCGTTTAACTGCAAATGTTAATGTGTCGTTGTCTCCACCAACGATTGAATAGTGACGTTTTGCTCTATACGGTAATTTTTCACTGCTTACATCAACAGTGATATATTGACCTGGAATAAATTGACTTAAATCATATTCATCTGAAGAAACTGTAAATGCTTTAATGTCAGATGCTACATTTTCAATATTTGTAATTTTAAACGGTTGGAAGCCATCCCATAACATATCGCTATACATTTCTTTTTCAACTTCGATAAATACATCGGCAATTTCCCAATAAGCATTAATCCAAGCTTGAATAATTGGATCTTCTTCCTCTAAACCTAAAACTTCCATAATAGCTGCGATTAAATTATCTCCAACAATTTTATAACCAGCTGGAGGTACTTGTAATGCGCAGTGTTTATAAGCAATTTCTCTTACAACAGGCATAATTGAACCTAAATTTTCAATATTTGCTGCTGCAGCTAATACTGTTTGTGCCAAGGCAGTTGATTGCAAACCCTTTTTCTGGTTGGTTTGGTTAAACATGTTACGTAACTCAGGATGTTCATTAAACATTCTATTATAGAAGAATGACGTAATTTCAACACCTTTGTCTTGTAACACTGGTACTGTTTTTGTAATAATATCTTTTTCTTGTTCAGTTAACATTTAACTTCACTCCCTCTTCGACTCAATTTAATCATAATACTGTTTTGTCGATTTATAAACATTTAAATCCTGAGTTCACATAATAGTCAAAAATAACAACATTTTTAGACATATATCTATTACTTTTTATATACTTTTGCCTAACTTTAAAACATTAAGCTGAATATAGTTTCAATTTTTTGTACTATATAAGAGGCCTATCCATCCACACTATTTCGGGTTTTCTGAAAATTTTACGCGTTTTTAATCTAATTTTCATAATTATCATTTAATATTGTATGTATCATAAAGATTAGGTCCATAGTATGATGTGACTTAATAAATAAATCGTTATAGTATATGTATAAACCAAAACGTTAGCCATTGAATTCGGAGGTCGATAAAAATGCACAAACTGTTACAGTCTTTATCAGCACTTGGTGTTTCAGCAACTCTTGTTACACCTAATTTGAATGCTGAAGCTACTGACAACTCTGTACCTGAATTAAAAGGCGTTGAAGATGCTATCATTCAAAAAGGTGAAAATTACAACCTATTGAATGGAGTCAGTGCTTTTGATAAAGAAGACGGCGATTTAACTGATCAAATTAAAGTTAAAGGAAATATTGATACTAATAAAATTGGAAAGTATAAAGTTGAATATCAAGTAATTGACTCAGATGGCGCGAAAGAAATTTCAGAACGTTACATAGAAGTCAAATAATTAGAATAAAAAAATTAATAATAGTTTGTTTTATTTTAAATCCGACGCTATCGCTTACATCCCTTAATTGATAAGGATTCTCAACTATAGCGTCTATTTTTGTGGAAATTGCAATTTATGGCAGTATTCACAAAATGGACACATAATTTTAACAAATCTGTGAAAGCCCGTCAGTCCTAGTGTCTGTTGGGCTTCCTTTTATTTTTTCAAAAAAAGTTTCCTCCACCCACTTGTAAATATCACGTAATATCTTAAAATTATTGTTAAGCCCTACAATTGTAGTATTAGGAGGTCAATAAAGTGTCAAAAATCAAGTCTTTGCTTCTATTGTTTGGCTCGTTGATTTTACTCAGCGGTTGCGAACATATGGAAGTACTTAACCCAAAAGGGCCAATGGCAAGTAGTTTAAAATGGCTGATTATTTATTCAATCATTTTCATGCTTGTTATTGTTGGTGTTGTGTTTGTTCTATTTGCTGTATTTTCTTATAAATACCGTTATTCAAATACCACTGAATCAGGCAAAATTCATCACAGCACATTGTTAGAAACTATTTGGTTTATCGTACCATTCATTATTTTACTTGCTTTGGCTATTCCAACAGTCAAAACATTGTATGATTACGAAAAACCACCTGCTAGCGACAAAGACCCAGTCGTTGTTTATGCAACAAGTGCAGGTTTCAAATGGTTCTTTGCTTATCCAGAGCAAAAAATTGAAACAGTGAATCATTTAACGATTCCTAAAGATCGTCCGGTAGTATTCAAATTGCAATCTATGGATACTATGACAAGTTTCTGGATTCCACAACTTGGCGGTCAAAAATATGCTATGACAGCTATGACAATGGAATGGACTTTAGAAGGTGACAAAGAAGGTACATACCGTGGACGTAACTCTAACTTCAACGGTGAAGGCTTTGCACGTCAAACTTTCCCAGTTCATGTTGTTAATAACTCTGAGTTTAACAAATGGGTAGATAAAGCTAAGAAGAAAGAAACTCTTAAACAAGATACTTTCGACAAACAACTTTTACCTACAACTAAAAACCAAGAGTTGACATTCAGCGGAACACACATGGCATTTGTTGATCCAGCAGCTGATCCAGAATATATCTTCTATGCTTATAAACGTTTCCACTTCACTCCAAAAGATCCAAACTTCTATGATCAAAAAGAAGGCGTTCTAAGCAAACCAGATGCAAAATATCCAGCACGTAAAGCACAAATTACTAACGTAATGTATAACCGTCATGGCATGAAAGAAATGATCTTGCCTAACGACAAACCATATAACAATGAGTTCAAGAAAGAAGAATCTCATAATATGGACGAAATGGAAAAAGCTCACAAAAACTCTAAAGATAAAAAAGCTTCAGAGTTAGAAAAGAAAAATGATGGAGGTGAACATTAATGAATTTCCCATGGAATGAATTACTCGTTCACGGTAACTGGATGATTACAATGGCGCAAATTGGTGCTCCTTTCCTAGTTATTGGTGTCATCGCAGTAATCACATACTTTAAATTGTGGAAATATCTGTACAAAGAGTGGTTTACAACAATTGACCATAAAAAAATCGGTATCATGTACCTGCTTTGTGCAATCTTAATGTTCGTCCGCGGTGGTATTGATGCGTTATTAATGCGTACTCAATTAACAATTCCAAACAATACGTTCTTGGAAGCAAACCACTACAACGAAATTTTCACAACACACGGTGTTATCATGATTATCTTCATGGCAATGCCTTTCATCTTCGGTTTATGGAATGCAGTTATTCCATTGCAAATCGGAGCACGTGACGTAGCCTTCCCTGTTATGAACAATATCAGTTTCTGGTTGTTCGCAGGCGCAATGTTATTATTCAACCTTTCATTTATCGTCGGTGGTTCACCTGCTGCAGGTTGGACAAACTATGCACCGCTTGCTGGTGAGTTCAGTCCTGGTCCTGGTGTTAACTACTACTTACTTGCGATTCAAATCTCAGGTATCGGTACATTAATGACTGGTATTAACTTCTTTGTAACGATTTTAAGAAGTAAATCACCAACAATGAAGTTTATGGAAATGCCAATGTTCACAGTGACAACATTTATCACAGCATTAATCGTAATCTTGGTATTCCCAGTATTTACAGTTACACTAGCGCTTATGACAATTGACCGTATTTTCGGTACACAATTCTTTACAGTTGCACATGGCGGTATGCCGATGTTATGGGCGAACTTCTTCTGGGTATGGGGGCACCCTGAAGTATATATCGTTGTCCTTCCGGCATTCGGTATCTTCTCAGATATCATTCCAACATTTGCACGTAAACACTTATTTGGACATAAGAGTATGATCTGGGCAACAGCTGCTATTTCATTCTTGAGTTTCTTAGTTTGGGTTCACCATTTCTTCACAATGGGTAATGGTGCTTTAATCAACTCATTCTTCTCAATCTCAACAATGTTAATCGCTGTTCCAACGGGTGTTAAAATATTTAACTGGTTAGCCACATTGTATCAAGGTCGGATTACTTTCGAATCACCAATGCTATTCTCATTAGTATTTATCCCAACATTCACTATCGGTGGGGTTACTGGTGTAATGCTTGCGATGGCGTCTACTGACTATCAATACCATAATACGTATTTCTTAGTAGCCCACTTCCACTACACATTAGTTTGTGGTGTTGTATTCGCTTGTTTCGCAGCACTTATCTTCTGGTATCCTAAGATGATGGGTTATAAATTGAATGAGCGTTTAAACAAACCATTCTTCTGGTTATTTGTAATTGGATTCAACGTATGTTTCATGCCTCAATTCATTCTTGGATTAGATGGTATGCCTCGTCGTTTATACACTTACATGCCTTCAGATGGTTGGTTCATGTTAAACGTTATTTCAACAATCGGTGCATTAATGATGGCTGCAAGTGTGTTATTCTTAGTTGCTAACATTATCTACAGTCACTTAAAATCACCACGCATTGCAAGTGGTGACTCTTGGGGTCTTGGACGTACTCTAGAATGGAGTACTGCTTCATCAGTACCACCTGTTTACAACTTCGCTATCATTCCAGATTGGGATGACTTAGACACATTTGTAGACATGAAAAAACAAGGTCGTCATTATTTAGACAACCATAACTATAAAGATATTCATATGCCAAACAACACACCTGTTGGTTTCTTCATGGGTATCTTCATGACAATCGGTGGATTCTTCTTAACATTCGAAACAATCATTCCAGCAATCATCTGCTTAATCGGTGTATTCGGTTGTATGATTTATCGAAGCTTCCAAGAAGATCACGGTTACTATATTCCAGCTTCTGAAGTAGCTGCTACTGAAGCAAAACTACGTGAAGCTCGCGAAAAAGAAAGGGAGGCAGCAAGTCATGCATGATACAAACACTATTGATGCACGTTCGCATGAAGGTAATTTGAACAAGTTTGGCTTCTGGATCTTCCTAACAGCTGAATTTTCTTTATTCGGTACTCTATTTGCAACGTTGCTAATTATGCAACATGCTGGTGATTACGCACACAAATTAACAACTGAATTGTTTGAACTTCCATTAGTATTATTGATGACATTCGCATTATTGATTAGTTCATATACATGCGGTATCGCAATTTACTATATGAGACAGGAAAAACAAAAATTAATGATGATTTGGATGATCATCACAGTTGCGCTTGGTGCTGTCTTCGTCGGATTAGAAATCTACGAATTTGCGCACTATGCTTCTGAAGGTGTAACACCGCAAATCGGTTCTTACTGGTCAAGTTTCTTCATCTTGTTAGGAACTCACGGTGCCCACGTTTCGTTAGGTATCGTCTGGATTATTTGTTTATTAATCCAAGTGGCAACACGTGGACTTAATGAACACAATGCTCCAAAATTATTTATCGTAAGTTTATACTGGCACTTCTTAGATGTTGTATGGATTTTCATCTTTACTGCAGTATATATGATAGGGATGGTGTATAGCGGATGAATACAATCGTAAAACATACAGTCGGCTTTATAGCCTCTATTGTTCTGACACTACTTGCAGTTTTCGTGACTCTTTACACATCATTGACACTCAATGCTAAAATTACAATTATCTTTGGGTTCGCATTCATCCAAGCTGCAGTTCAGTTATTAATGTTCATGCATTTAACTGAAGGTAAAGATGGACAAGCGCAATCATTCAAAGTTATATTCGCCATTATTATTACTCTTATAACTGTAATCGGTTCATACTGGGTAATGGTTGGCGGACACAGTGCACATATGTAATATAAAACTTTATACTACAAGAAAGCACAAAAAAGCTGGTGAGGCATTTGCCCCACCGGCTTTTTTTACATAGAATAGAATATAAGTAATAGTACATATTAATAAATTACAATATTCACTTAGGAGGAATTTATAAATGTCAACACCAATAATAATAGATACAGATCCTGGTATTGATGATGCAGCTGCAATTAGTATTGCATTGAACCACCCTGCTTTAGACTTGAAAATGATTACTACAGTCAATGGAAATGTAAATATCCATAAAACTACAAGCAATGCACTGCAGTTAAAGGCATTTTTCAACAGTGATGTTCCATTACATCAAGGTGCAGCTACGCCTCTTATCAATCAACCTGTAGATGCTGAACACGTACACGGCGAAACAGGGATGGCTGGTTATGAATTCCCAGAGGCCAATTATGATTTATTAGATTCAGATAACGCTGTAAAAGCTATGAAAGATACTTTATTAAATTCAGACGAACCCATTACATTGGTCCCTATAGGTCCATTGACTAATATCGCTTTATTATTGAAAACCTATCCAGAAGTAACTGATTATATTAAGGAGATTATTTTAATGGGTGGTAGTGCTGGTAGAGGAAATGTTACTCCAGCTGCTGAATTCAATATTTATTGTGATCCAGAAGCAGCAGATATTGTTTTTAATGCTCATATCCCAATTACAATGGTCGGTTTAGATGTAGCACGCGGTGCTAGCCTTTCATATGATGCAATAAACGAATTGCAAAGTAATAACGAAACATCAAACATGCTATATCACATGTTCAATCATTATCACGGAGATCAATTTGGTAAAGGTATTGCAGTTTACGATGCTTATACCATTCTATACTTACTTCACCCTGAAAATTTCACAGTAAAAGAAGCAGAAGTAAATATTGAATTGACAGGCACCTACACTAAAGGAGAAACTGTAGTTGATTTTAGCAGCAAAACAACAAATGCTACTGTTGTACTTTCAGTAGATAAATCTAAATTTAAAAATATGCTTTTTGAAGCATTATCATATGCTAAATAAGACACATTTTTAATAAAAGTAACATCATACTATATGCTATAATTACAATACATTAAGAAAAAAAGACACAGGTTGTGAAAATGTTGAATTTAAAAGAAGAACGTCATCAATTCATACTTAATAAAATAAAACAATCCAAAAGTGTATCAGTTAAGGAATTATCAGAAGAAATGCATGTGGTGCCTATGACGATTCGCAGAGATTTAAAAGAACTTGAACAAAAATCTTTGTTAGTCAGAGTACACGGTGGTGCTGTCGATTCTTCTACTTTCTACAATGAATTGGCAAACGAAGAAAAACAACAATTGAATAGTGAAAATAAACGTGTTATTGCTGAGAAAGCAAGTCGACTTATTCAAAACGGCGATATCATTTTCATCGGTTCAGGAACGACAAATGAAGCTATCTATCAATATATTAAAGAAATGAAGCTGCATATTATAACTAATTCGCTCTATATATTTGAACAATATAAGGATATTGAAAATATGGATGTTGTTTTAATTGGCGGTCGGTATCGAAAAAAGACAGGTTCATTTATCGGACATTTAGCTATTTCAATGCTCAAAAATTTACATATTGATAAAGCATTTATTGGAGTAAATGGTATTATAGATGATGAAGCTACTACAGCAAACGAAGAAGAAGGAAATGCTAATGAACTCATCTTGAGTCAATCAACTGAAAAATATTTGGTATCTGATAGTTCAAAATTCAATACACGCGCATTCACCCCCTTCTATAAAGTTAGAGATCTAGATGCAATTATTACTGATAGTGCAATATCATCTGAAGTTGAAGACTATTATAGTAAGCTCACTAAAATTTTATAATTTAATTAGAACATAAACGCACATTTTGAATGTGCGTTTTTTTATGTCTAATTTATGAATAATATGCACCAACACCTTCTATAAAACCTTATACATCAATATATCCGACTATATAAAATTGACATACTTATAAGCAAAGTGTATATTCTATATGAGAACAATTTCAAACATTTTCGAATAGGAGGATTTATTATGTCTATTGTTATTCATAGCGATGCACAATCACAAGAATTAAAAGATTTTATTTTAAAATCATTAGCTGATGCAGATTACGAAATCGAGGATTTATCAGTAAATAGTTCAGCAAAAACAGTTGATGAGATTACTTTTGAGGTTACTAAATATGTTCAAGAACATGAAGGTACTAAAGCCATTATCATTGATAAATACGGTATTGCACCTTTTATTCTTGCTAACAAACAAAAAAATATCATTGCTGCAACTGTTTCTGATGAGCAATCAGCAAAAATGACGCATAGACACAATAATACAAACGTTATCGTTTTAGGCAGTGAAGTCGTTGGTAAACTCAACGCTTTAAACTGTGTTAAAGCATTCTTAAAAGCAGGATACGACGCTGGCCGTCATCAAATCAGAATTGATATGTTGAATTCTTTATGTTAATAGGAGGAAATTGAAATTATGAAAATAGCTATTGGTTGTGACCATATTGTTACTAATATTAAAGCAGAAGTTGCTACTTATTTAAAAAATAACGGACACGAAGTTATTGATGTTGGAACTTACGATTATGTACGTACACACTACCCTATTTATGGAACTCGTATCGGTGAATTAGTCGCTAACGGAGATGTAGATTTTGGTGTTGCTTTATGCGGTACAGGTGTAGGTATTTCCGCTAGTGCAGATAAAGTACCAGGAACTCGTGTAGCACTTGTTCGAGATGCAACAAGCGCACGCTTAGCTAAAAGTGAATATAACTGTAATATTATCGCAGCTGGCGGTATGGTTACAGGTGTAGATTTAATTAAAAACATTGTTGATACATTTGCTGAAACAGAGTATGAACCAACTCCGGAAAAAGAAGCGCTTATTAAAGTAATGAACGAATCTTTAAAACCAGAAGATGTTCATTATTCACATGAGATGTTCGATGGTTACTTGAAAAAATGGGATAACGGAGAATATCACGACTAATGACTTTTAAATTATTAACCGTTACATTAAACCCTGCAATTGACATTAATTATCCTATTAACAACTTTGAAATAAATACTGTACAGCGTGCTTCAGAAGATTATAAATCTGCTGGAGGAAAAGGTATTAATGTTGCGCGGGTAGCTAACGAATTAGGACTATCTGTAACTTGTACTGGTATTATAGGTGGTAAATTCGGTGAATGGCTTACAAATAATTTAGATGAAACGAATATCAACCATGATTTCACTATTTCTCCCGCTTCTACAAGACTCTGTATCGCTATAAATAGTGAAGGTAGTCAAACAGAAATTCTTGAAAGCGGCGCTTTACAGCCAGAAGAAATTCAAACAAGATTTTTAGAGCACTTCAATACTATTGCATCTGATTATGATTTAATCACAATTTCAGGCAGCCTTCCTAAAGGATTCCCTGAAAATTATTACGTTAAATTATTAGAAATCGCACACAAACAAGAGATTCCTGTTTGTTTAGACACTTCTGGCAAAGTACTGAATTACACTGTAATACATTCAACACACTGCCCTCCTCTACTTATTAAACCAAATGATGAGGAGATTAATGAAATTACAAGTGCAGATAATTTAGATTTAGCAAATCAATTATTAGATGAACGCTTAGCTCATATCCCATATATTTTATTATCTTTAGGAAAAAATGGAGCACTTTTGCGTTATAACGAAGAAGTTTACAACGTTGATATTCCAAAAATTGTTGCAGTGAATCCCGTAGGATCTGGAGACAGTAGTCTAGCTGGTTTCAGTTATGGTCTTTCACAAAATAATAACTATGAAGTAGCCGCTAAATTTGCTATGGCAGCAGGAATATCAAATGCATTAGAAGCAAGAACTGGACATGTTGATTTAGATAACTTTAAAAAATATAGTAATCAAATAATTATTGAAAAGGTGGCAAAAACCTCATGACAAAATCCATCAAACCTTTATTAAACGACAAAAACTACATCGCTGCATTAGCAATTGACCAACGTGGTGCTTTAAAACGCTTATTAGGCGAAGATGCTAAAACAGAAGACTTAGAACAATTTAAAGTCCATGTTTCTGAAGAATTAACTCCTTATGCTTCAAGTATCTTACTTGACCCTGAATATGGTTTACCTGCAACTAAAGTTCGTGCTGAAAATGCTGGGTTATTACTTGCTTATGAAAAAAACTGGTTACGATGCATCAGAACCAGGACGTCTTCCTGACTTATTAAATGTTTGGTCTGTTAAACGTCTTAAAGAAGCTGGCGCAGATGCTGTTAAATTACTAGTATATGTAGACATCGACGAAGATAAAGCAATCAATGATCAAAAAGAAGCTTTTGTTGAACGTGTAGGCAGCGAATGTGTTGCTGAAGGTTTACCTTTATTCTTAGAAATCGTTTCTTATGATGCCAACAATGCTGATAGCGGTTCTGAAGAATTTGCAAAAGTTAAAGCACACAAAGTAAATGAAGCAATGAAAAAATATTCTGAACCTCGTTTCAATGTTGATGTATTAAAAGTAGAAGTACCTGTTAACATGAACTTTGTTGAAGGATTTGGTGAAAAAGCATTATTCACTAAAGAAGAAGCTGTTCAAGCCTTTAAAGAACAAGCTGCATCAACAAACTTACCTTATATTTACTTAAGTGCTGGTGTTTCTGCTGATTTATTCCAAAAAACTTTATATTTTGCTAAAGAAGCAGGATCAACTTTCAATGGTGTATTATGTGGACGTGCAACATGGAGAGGCGCTACTGATCATTTTGCCGAAGGTGACGCAGCTGTTCAAGAATGGTTCCGCACTGAAGGTAAATCAAATATCGAAAGTTTAAATAAAGTATTAGACGAAACAGCTACACCAATTAAATAATTACATTCAATAAAATCATTAAAGAAAACCACCAATCATCTACTTGTTTGGTGGTTTTCACTATGTACGATAGATATAACTTAGTGCTATCATAATATTTATAAAACGAACCTTACAAAGAAAAGGATTTTTTGAATGACGATTATTGCACTGACAATTTTTATATTGACCCTTATTTTTATTATATGGCAACCTAAAGGATTAGACATTGGTATTACAGCCATTATAGGAGCGTTACTTGCCTTAATAACAGGTGTAGTTTCTATTCATGATTTAGGTGAAGTAACGCAAATTGTCTGGAACGCCACCCTCACTTTTGTTGCATTAATTATCATTTCTCTAATACTAGATAAAATCGGCTTTTTTGAATGGGCAGCACTGCACATGGTACGCGCTTCTAAAGGTAATGGCGTACGCATGTTTATTTATATCGTACTTTTAGGTGCGTTAATAGCTGCTTTATTTGCTAATGACGGTGCAGCTTTGATACTAACACCAATCGTTCTTGCAATGGTAAGACATCTTAAATTCAATAAAAAGCATGTCTTCCCGTTCATTATTGCTTGTGGTTTTATTGCAGACACAACATCATTACCATTAATTGTAAGTAACTTAGTTAATATTGTATCTGCCGACTTCTTCAACATTAATTTCATTGAATATTTTTTCAGAATGATTATTCCTAACCTCTTTTCTTTGATTGCGAGTATATTGATTTTATTTCTTTATTTTAGAAAAAGCATTCCTAAAACTGTAGATATTTCAAAGTTAACTTCGCCAGAACATGCGATTAAAGATTTTCGATTGTTTAAAATATCATGGTTCGTTATTATTATTTTGCTTACTGGTTACTTTATTAGCGAATTCTCCGGCATACCTGTTTCAATCATTGCAGGTGTTATCGCATTGATTTTTCTTTTATTAGCTAATAAGTCAGAAGCTGTACATACTAAAGAAGTTATTAAAGGCGCACCGTGGAATATTGTTGTATTTTCTATTGGGATGTATCTTGTTGTTTTCGGGCTGAAAAATGTAGGGATTACGACATTATTATCAGAAATCATTACCCAAATTTCACACTTGGGATTATTTTCAAGTGTCATCGGCATGGGTTTTTTATCTGCAATTTTATCTGCAATTATGAATAATATGCCTACAGTCATGATAGATGCTATATCTATTAACCAAGCACAGGTTTCTGGTTTAATTAAAGAAGCGCTTATATACGCAAATATTATCGGTGCTGACTTAGGGCCTAAACTTACTCCTATCGGTTCTCTAGCAACTTTATTATGGCTTCACGTACTTTCGCAAAAAGGCATGAAAATTTCTTGGGGTGTTTATTTTAAAACTGGCATTATCATTACGATACCTGTCTTATTTGCGACATTGTTAGGATTATATATATCAATGTTATTATTTTAAATAAGGAGTTTCTAAATGACTAAAAAGAAAATTTATTTTATTTGTACCGGAAACGCATGTCGAAGCCAGATAGCTGAAGGCTATGCTAAAAATATATTAGGAGAAAATTGGAACGTTTATTCAGGTGGAATTGAGTCCCACGGTGTCAATCCATTAGCAATCGAAGCAATGAAAGAAGACGGCATTGATATCAGTCATCAAACTTCTGATAAAATTACTGAACAAGATTTAAACTCAGCTGACCTCGTCATTACACTATGCGATCATGCTGATAAAAATTGCCCAATCATTTCTTCAAATGTAAGAAAAGCACATTGGGGGTTTGAAGACCCAGCAGGAAAAGATTGGTCAAAATTCCAAGAAGTGAGAGATAATATTAAAAAACGCATTCAATATTTTAAAGAAACTGAACGTTAACAAATAAAGCCTCGGCAATGCCGAGGCTTTAAACATTAATATTATTTCCCATAAATATCTAATGAAAGTGCTTTATACCATTTTGCACTATCTTTGATATAACGTTTTTGTGTTTCGAAATCAATGTAGAATAATCCGTAACGTTTATTATATCCATTTGACCAACTGAACATATCTTGTAATGACCAAACAAAGTATCCTTTGACATTAACGCCATCAACATACGCACGTTCAATCGCATCAATGTGTTGACTAATATAGTCAATACGATCTTCATCATGAACTTCTCCATTTTCTTCTAAAACATCTTTATAACCTAAACCATTTTCAGTGATATAGATTTTTTTGTAATTTGGATAATCATTTTTAATACGTAAAATCATATCATATAAACCTTGTGGATAAATGTACCAATCCCAGTCATTTGTCGGAATAGCTTCATTTTTAACTACTTCACCAATACCTTTAACTCGGAAAACAGAAGTTCCCTTGTCACCAGTACCATTATGATGAATATAGCTTTCTTGATTATGATATTTAATCCAGTTACTTTGATAATAATTAATTCCTAAGAAATCAAGTTGTGGAGCTGCTTTACGCATTTCTTCTAACTCTTCTTCACGGATATCTAATTTTTCAAATTCGTCTCCTAAGATTTCACGAACTACTGTTAATTTTTCAGGAGTATAGTAACCCAAGAAAGTTCCATCTAACATGAAACCATTCATGAATATATCATGTTTATATGCAGCAATTTGATTCAATGGTTGATTATCAATGCTGTAAAATTGTGTTAATGCGTGAATTAAACCGATTTCCCCTTCATAACCTTTAGATTTGAAAAGGTTAACCACTCGGCTATGAGCTACAATTTGGTTATGTTGTGCTTGAAGACATTTTAAAGTATTGTATTGTTCACCAGGCGGGAATGCACCTGTAATATATTGTCCTTGAACATAAGCAATAGGTTCGTTGATAGTCATCCAATGTTTTACAATATCATGATATTCATCAAATACTAACTCAGCAAATCTATCAAATGCATCAAGTTGCGCCTTGTTTAGCCAGTCTCCTTTTTCAAAAAGTGTTTCTGGTGTATCAAAGTGGTGTAACGTCACATAAGGTTCGACGCCATATTTATGACAAGTTTCAAAAACATTTCTATAGTATTCTATTCCTTTTTGATTAACTTCTCCTGTTCCATCAGGTATAATTCTAGACCATGCTACTGAAATACGGATACCTTTAATACCATATTCTGAAGCTAAGCGAATATCTTCTTCATAACGATTGTAGAAATCACTTGCTGGATCTGGAGAAAATCTTCCTTGTTTTTCTAAAAATCCGTCCCATAAAACTCTACCTTTTCCGTCAACAGTACTAGAACCTTCAACTTGATACGCAGCAGTTGCCGCACCTAATACAAAGTCTTTAGGCAATTTACTCATTATATATGTCTCCTTTTTTAATTAGAATCTTCAATATGATGATTTCACACACAAATGGTGCCCCTTACCGCTTATGCAAGTTCATGATGTCGTGGGTAATGCAGTAAGGGGCAATGTGTGTACTTTCCTTTTATTATTTGTTGTTTTCGTTGATTTTTTCGAAAATCAATTTCATTGCGCCTTCTCCATCTCGAGTTAAGCCAATGTATTGTTTACCAGTCGTTGGTACTAAAACAGCACCGTATTGATCTGTGTATTTTCTCATTTCGTCTTTCATTGCATCCATTTGAGGTGCAAGAATTACAATATCCATATCTTTTATTAAATCCATATCCTGACCATATGCACGTGCTGTTGCTTCTAATGAAATATCATTATCTTTAGCATATTTGTTTAAGCTGTTTGCTAAGATACCACTTGTTCCACCACCAGCACACACAACTAAAACGTTTGTATGTTCACGTGAATTGTAATCAGGAGTATTTTCTTCTACTTCTACAGGTGCAGTTGCAGCAGCGCCTGCTTCAGCACCAGCAACAGCTACTCCGCTTGCTTTCGCTAATTCGATTTCGCGTTCTTCATCTAATTTCAATTTGTCATACGCTTTTACAAATGGGAACCAAATTGAAAAGTCTAAAACTAAGATTATGGCAATTAATAATAGTGATAATACTGAGAAGTTTGATGCCATATAGATACCAATTGGACCTGGAGTCGGCCATGGTAAGAAGTGCATAAATCCGTTCATTCCTAAATTATCTACGAAGAATTTTAAAACCCATGAGTTTAAAATAGGTGTAATAATGAACGGAATCATAAATACCGGGTTCAAGATAATTGGTGCACCAAATAATAAAGGCTCATTTACTGCGAAGGTTGTCGGGATAAAGGATGCTTTACCGACCGCCTTCAGCTCCGGCGATTTACACAGCAACATGAACATATAAGGAACTAATAAAGTGATAAGCGTTCCAATGTTTATATGTATAAAAAAAGCCCACCTATTATTTAGGTGGGTAAATTATGTATAAAAAGTACACAAAACTGTATTATTGGAGGGAGTGTAGTGTAAGTTTTAACGCTTCGTATAATTGGGGTGTGAATGATACAGATTTATATGTGTACTAATGATAATTATAGAGCTAATGATTTTTACAGTCAAATTTTACTTTTTATAAGTTCTATATCAATCTTGACTTTAAAACACAAAAAGAGGACTGCTCAGCCAAGCAATCCTCAAATGGATGGACATTATCCATTACTCACACTTCAATTATAACTTAACTTATTGTTCCCCACAATGGACCTACCGAATGATTAGGTGGAGCTTGTCCATTCCATGTACGAATTGGTAAATAATATCTTTTTCCTTTCCAATCATAACTAATCCATACATGACCATCTTGCAGCATAACTTCATCATAAGTTGGTGTATATCCATGTGGTTGGAAGTCGTAAGCATACGGACAACTTCTGAATGGACCAACAGTTCTAGCGATTATTGGCTGATTTCCATTTACGAACACTGCCTCCTCACTCATATACCAAGTGCCATAACTATTACGTTTCCATGCCCCAGCTACGGTTGACTTAGTATTACTTGCAGAACTTGAGTTTTTAGACACAGTAGCTGTCGGTACCTTACCTGCTTGATAAGCTCTTATTTGCTTAATGAAGTAGTCTTTAAGTTTGAGTTTAATTCCTTGTGAAGGTACACCTTGTGTCACTGGATCGAAGCCAGTATGGAGCTTCATACTTCGATGAGGGCATGAAGTCTGTGAAAATTCCATATGAAGTCTCACTGTATTTCTATTAGCTTTTAATCCCCATTTATTCAACAGTCTTGCTGCTTCTTGGAAAGCTGCCTGCTCATTGGCAAGGAACATTTTATCACTTGCACCAATTGACTGACATATTTCAATACCATACGAATTTTTGTTACCATTCTGATTAGCTGTATGCCACGCTATACGACTTTCTGGCAGCGCTTGGTATACTGTGTTTCCACTTATATATGAATGAGCTACACCAGCCTCTAAACGTGATAAAGGAGCGTTCACTAAACCACGATGATATGCTTCTGCTGTAGCACCAACACTTCCTGCATCATTGTGTAGCGTTATTGATGTTGGTTTATATCCACGATTAGGTAGGCGATAACCTCTTACTTCGTCACGAATATAACTTAATTTCTTCATTTTCTTTTTAGCTGCCGGTTGCTTCTTGGCAGTAGCTTTTGTAGCAGATTGTGGTGAAGATTTTTCTACACTCTCTTTTTTTGCGTTCTCTGGTTTGAAGTTTGGACGAATGAACCACATTGGGAAATCATATTTATGTTTACGTTTGGTTACCTTTTCCCAACCAGTGCCGTGCCAAATATCGCCACTTGTCCAGCCGCCGCCAAGCCAGTTTTGTTCTTGCACCCAAATGTAGTCGAGTGTTGCTGACGTTACCCAATCAACGTGACCATAACCACCACCATATTTGTTGTTAAATACAACTAAATCGCCTGTTTTAGCAAGAAACTCCGGTGTGTTTTGGTAGACAACAGCTTCGCCTTTAAAATTATTATCGAAAGGAATATTCACAGCACCCTCGCCTTTCAAACTGTGTCCAAACAACTCTATCCACCCAGCGTTTGCATAATCGAAACATTGGAATGCCGCATAGCCATCTGTGTCATACTGCTTTCCGTTCGATTCATTAAGCCACTTTTTAAATTGATTGTAGGTCATCTTAGCTGTCATTCTTTTTCACCTTCCTTCAACACTTCATCATCGTGGTATCTGCTTGCACCACGTGGTAATTCTTCATCATATTCATATTCTGCAACATCGAAAACAACTTCGTCACTATCATCAGTAAATGGCTGTGATGTGTCGAATTCTTGAGGAGTCAATTCTTTTCGTTCTGGTGTAACGCTATCATCGTCAACTGTTTTCTGATACTCAACTGGGTCAACATTTTCATCACGCGGATTTGTATAAGTCTGTACAATACCACTGTCTTTTATTCCTTTCGTTGTAGGATCTTGTATTACTCCGAATGCGACTAATACAGCAAGTAATCCATTAACGCCATTACTAAATTGTTCTAACTGACTTGTGTAATCTACCCCGATAGCTTGTGTTACATTATTAATAAAAAGAATAACTGCCGATAAGATAGCTACCCAGAATGTTTTGCTTTTGAAACGCACTTTCCAATTTATACTCTTCATTTAAAAACCTCCAAATAAAATAAAAAAGCCGACACATATGTGCCGACTTATTTAAAGAAGATGTTTGCTACCAAAGAGATAAGCGGGACTAATACAACCCCTGCAAATCCCAACCAGTAGCCGATTACTTCTCTGTTACCTTTCGCCTCTGCCTCTACAATTCCTTGCAAACTCTTGATTTCTTTTTCGTGGTCCTTCGTTTCGTATTCTAAATCAGTTACCCTAGTGCCTACCGTTGCTAATGATTCACTCATTTTTTCTAAGTGTTTTTCTGATCTAGCTTGTGATTCAAATGCTTTTTCTTGTAGCAATGTCTGTCTATCTACTTTATTCAGCAAACTATTGAAATTGTCTGTATGTTTCTTATCCACTTCATTTATGCGTTCGTGTATTTTGCCCCTTGATTTTTCCCACTCGTGTTTTAGTACATATTTATCTTCGTCCATAGATACCCAAACCACCTAAGAAACCGACAAATCCTAGCCACGCTGTCATAGCGATAAATTGTGCTGGGGTTATCCAATTGATGGCATTATATACACTCGCTGACGACATTAAGAAGTGTATGATGGCACTTCCTACGCCACCTACTAACATAAAATAGTTTGAAGTGTTATTAACAGACCGTTTACCAAAGAATAGACTAGATAGAATTAGACAAGTACCAAATAAAAGCAACAGCAAACCCCATATCCAAATAGGCATGACTTCGTTTAGCGCTCGGTAGAAATCACTTTCGTTAATAACCTTTTCTTGGCTTATGAGCCAATAGACACCTCGTATATCTACAAACACACCTAACCCAAACAAAGATAAAGTGGCTAGTTTATCGTGTATTGTGAAGTTTTCGTTCATGTGTTCACCTACTTCCATCTAAATAATTTATATATAAAAAGACACCTACATAAGTAAGCGCCTTGTGATTTATTTATAATGTAACTTTATCTTTTGTTAACCTAATGTCTTTTAAAGGTAAATTTTCGTCATAAGAAATTTTTACGAACTCTTTTTCTTTTCTATTTATAAGATGTGCGGCGATTTTTAAAACATCTTTTTCTTCGCCTTCAATGGTATGACTGTTAATTTTTATTTTCATCAGAAACCCTCCATATTCTTAATTTGTTCTTCAAAATCCAGTAATTCTTCTGCATGAATAACGACCCCTAAGTTAATTCCAATTTCAGAAACACCATAAGAGGTATTGTCAACATTATTGTCTTTATATATATAACTCTTGTTTTTCATAATATGATCTGCACGATTAATTCCCAAAAATAAAAATCTTTCTTGTCCTAAAAATGAATTACCGAATCTATCTGTATAACCATTTGGATTATACAAATAAACTGGGGACCCACTTGAACCATTGGTTATAGTCATGTCTATTAAAAATATTTTTTGATTATTAAACTTAATACCAGGATGAGTAGCTGTTATGCCTTTTCTAAATACGGGTAGATTATTATATTCGTCAATTACACCCCTAGGATAACCAACCATTAATATGTCTTCAACGAAGTTAAGATTCTTGATTTCATTTGTACGTATATCACTTTGAGTTAGATAAGCAATATCTAATTCAAAATCATCATTAAATAAATCAATCGCAGGAATTGCACACAAATCAACATTATGTTTAGAATGGTCTAACTTAATAGACTTTATACCGTCAAATTTAAAGACAACAGATTCCGGATTATCTATTTCTCTTTTTTAGAAACAGTTATTTGCATACTATTACAATTTTCTAGTACATGCTTATTAGTTATTATAAAAGGATAATCACTTTTGTCTATTTGAAAGACAAAGAAAAAACCTGTTCCTATACTTTTTTCGGTAGTTATTCTTACTACACTCTTAGTCATTTTATCAATTCTATTCATTATATTGCCCCCTATTCTTTATAGGGTATTATATCATTTACTCTGGATAATCTTCACCAGTAATTTCTTTGTATTCTTCTTTAGTCAATGCGTCTAACTCTACATAAGTTTGAATATCCTCGTTTGTGTAGCAGTTAATGTCATAAAAATATTTAATTGAATCGAATCCTGGATACATATTAATTACTCCCTTTCAATTTTGTTATTTCAAGCATAGTTTTAGCTTGTTGTAATTCCATATCTTTTAAACGTTTTTCTTTTGCGGTTAATTCTTTCATTGTTTGTGCTTGGATAATCTCATTCTGTTTCAAACGTTGTTCTTTTTTCACAAGTTCTATCGCTAAAGCAGCTTGTTCTTTTTGAGACTTCATTAACTGATTAGCTGTCTTAGTTACTTGCATTTGTGCTTGAGCCAACATTTTTTCGCTAGTGTTAGGTATATAAGGCGTTTTTTCTTCGCCGCTTTCTTCAACAGAGCGGTTATATTCCCACTCGTTATAGCTAATGCCTTGCCATTTACCATCTTTATAAGAAATTGGTTCGTATAATTCACTAGATGGCATTTCTTCGGTATATCTATCTTCATCATAAACAAAACGTTCAGCACCTGTTTCTTCATCTAAAATTGATTGAATAAGTTTAGGTGTGCCATTCGTTTTATCAAAAATCTGTTTAAACATTTACTCCCTCCTTATATAATCCAATTATCTTGGTAAATAATATAATCGGTACTTGAATAACTATCTGCTTCATTTGTATGAAACTCAATATCACCACCACTAATGATAACTTTAGTCGGTATTTTAGCATTAGTCGATACACCTGATGAATATATCTTATTAGGTACAAATTCCGGTGGTATTGTGGCTACTACGTTTTTACCGTTCGTAAGATTTTCGACACCTAAACGGACATATACTTGTTTGGAATTGCCATTATCAATAACTCGATAAGATGGTTCGAAGTCTGGGGTTGATGATTTTTTATATCCATTTTTGAGCGTAAGAGGTGTCCAACCTGTATCGAAATTTTCTAGCATTAAATCTTTCCAACCTGAATCTATACCTTTATGGATATTTTTTTTATATGTTTTCCCTGTGCTACTGATAGTAGCTAGAATTTGTTTCGTTTGGTCTGGACCTTCTGTGATATCTACATTTACATATCTTAGATCATCACTTTTCCCATCAGGATCATTTTTCATTTTGTAAATTAAGTAATAACCTGTACTTAAATCTACTGCGTCGACCTCTGATTTGACTATTCTCATCCCACTATCATTCGTTAATTTATACTTTTGCCAGTTAGAAAAGTCAGGTAATGTTGGCGTTTCTCCAATTGGACCTGGAGGACCTTGCTCTCCAGTATCACCTTTTTCTCCTTGTGGACCCGGTGGGCCTGCGACACCTTGCAAACCTTTCTCGCCTGTTTCTCCTTGTGGACCTTGCTCGCCTTTCGGACCTACTAATCCTTGTTCGCCTTTATCGCCTTTCGCGCCTTTGAACATTGACGGATTACTAATAACATAACCTTTTAAATCTTCATTAACACGATCTTTAAAATCATCATCTAATATTTCTAGTGTATTATCTTTGATTATTCTTTTAATAGCTTCATCAACTAAGTTGAAACTCAATTCTTTACGCACAGGTTCTTCAATACCGCTATCTTTAATGTTAAACGAGAAGTTGACTGCATGAATTGATTCATTTTCATTTACAAGAAATAACTTTGCATTTACTTTACCTACATGTTTTATTACATTTACAGGGACGTTGTATTGAATAACTCCGCTTTCAGGCATAACAATTTGTAATGCTTCATCTTCAAAGATGGAACCGTCTTGTAAATATAAATTCAATACAGGACGCATGTTTACTAAATTTAAATTAACGGGTTTGTCGTTCCATTTAACAAAAATTCTAATAGAAGCTGTTTGTTCATCTTCAGTGTAAAAGTTGGCGTCAATACTACCAATATCAACACCACGTTCATTAATATTTGTACTAATATCCTTATTTTTAAATATCATTTTGTCACCTCATTATTTATACTGATCTCGAGTGTAATAAATACCTTTTAAACCAATTTGTTTGTATAAATTGGCTATTGTTGTAGCTTGGTGCTGGCACCATTCAATAGCTGTAGCGTATTGATGTGTAGCAGGATTTTTAGGGTTCCAACGCATACGGTATAACGTATTTTGACCTTTGTTTATATAACCCTCACGCACAAATTTAGCCCCACCTATAATACCTTTAGAAGGCGTAGTCCAACCGTGATTACGTGCAAAGTTAATTGCATTATTAGGATTACTATCAAATGCACCTATACCAAAATAGTTATATATACCATAACGACCGCTTGCAAAATTTGATTTACCATATCCGCTTTCGAGAAAGGCATGAGCGATTAGGTATATCTCATTCAAATTATATCGTTTGCATGCAGTCGAAAACGCTTGTCCTTGATTATGGAGGGTTCCCTTACCTTTTAATATCTGATTTAGTTTTGATACAGGGACACCTTGATACTTACCTAAATTAAGCATTTGATAACGCTGTGTACTATTATTCCAAATTTTATTTGGTTCCATAGCGTTGCTTGTCTGACTGCGTGACGCATGTATCCATCCCCAGCTGACAGATTTCATTGGCATTCCTCGTGACATTTGAGCATTTAATGCTTGAATGAATGTATACTTACTTTTTTCAACTGTAATTTTAGGAGATGTAATAGCAGGACTTTTTGAGGTAGCCGTTTTATTGCTTTTAGCACGCTTTTCTTGCTGCACAATT
This sequence comes from Staphylococcus condimenti, assembly GCF_001618885.1. Classification (NCBI taxonomy): domain Bacteria; kingdom Bacillati; phylum Bacillota; class Bacilli; order Caryophanales; family Staphylococcaceae; genus Staphylococcus; species Staphylococcus condimenti. The sequence continues at coordinate 870,210 of NZ_CP015114.1, forward strand.
TCGTTATTTTTGTTTTTCACTGTTGTTTTAATTTTAGATTTCGTTACTTTTTCTGAACCTACATTCTGTAATAAGTTATCTTTGTTTGCGTATAAACCAACTGCTGCTCTAGCAAATTCTTCCAATTTTTGTTTTGGAGGGAATCCGTCTTTAATAAAGTCCCACTTAACATGTTCCTTTAAAGAGCGCCAGATTTTGTTGTCAATCTTAATATTTTTAGCATCGAATTTCAGTTTGTAGTATTCAAAAATCTCATATCCCAACATCATTGCCCATAATTCGCTTAAAATAAATGCTTCTTTGTCGTCTGCATAGTCTCCACAAACTTCTATAACAATGTTGTCTGGATCACCTGGGTACTCATATCCCTCGAATCTAGGTGACCATGAACTCATATAATCAACATAATAATGCGGATATTCTTTAGAAGATATATACTGATTTCTATCATTGTATAATTCTTGAACTGAACGCATTGTATGTGCATTTTTTATAGTAATTCCTTTGACTTTCCCTTTGCGTTTATTTCCCCAAGCAACTCTATGTTCGAATTTATCTCGTTTACCGAAGTCATCGCGTTTAAGAGTGTATACAACTTTAGTAACTTCTTTGAATCTGACTTCTGGTTTCTCAGGTTCTTTTTCTGGTTCAGGATTCGTTGGTTTTGAAGGTTCGTTTGTAGTTGGTGGTTTAGGTGTCGGAGTGGGTTGTACAATTGCCTCTTTTTTATAAGGTGGTCTAACAAAATGTGTAACACCACTATAAGTATGTTTTATTTTATAAGCCGGTGAACCCGACCAGTTAGCTGTATACCAGTTTTGATCTACACTATAAAAATAATTAGTCGTACTAGGTCCTACTACTATTGCTACATGTCCCGGATTGCTTCCAGCCCAAACTGCCCAATCACCAGGTCGAGGTACAAACGAAGCCGTATTTCTATATATTTTAAAATCATATCCACGATAATTGCTTTTTATAGCCATAGCATTCGCATTTCCCCACGTAGTAAAACCCCAATATCTTTTTAAAATGTAGTTAGGCAAATCCCAACATTGCATGCCATAAAAACCATCTACATTAACGCCACTTCTACGTCTAGCTAAATCTAAAGCCCAATCCACAACATTTTTCGCAGTTGGTTTACCGCTTTTCGGCAATGCCATGACATCAACTCACTTTCATAATAAAAAGACGGCGCTTAATGCGCCGACTTCATTTAAAGAATGTTTGAATAAGAACAGGAACAAAGCCTCCTGCACCTGTTGCTGCAGCAAGAACTGATAACAAAAATTTATTTCTGTCTACTGCTCCTTTTCCTTGTTCTTGTTGTATATCTCTTAAATTATCTTCAATCTCATCTGTTTTCTTTGCATATTCTTTTAATACATCATTTACTTCTTTTAAATCATCACGAATCCCTTTCATGTGGTCATTCAAAGGCTTCTGACTTTCAATAAAGGTCATGATAATTAACTTCAAATCATTATTCTTTTCGATGTGCTTATTATCAACGTTATTTATTCTTTGATGGATTTTACCTTTCTCTATCTCTCTGCGCTTTTCATCTTCTAAATACTTTTTTAACGTTACAAATTCAGTCATACTTTTGTTTCTTCAACTCTCTTAGTTGTCTATAAGCAATATAAGCTATAGCGCCGCTTATAATTGCAAAGTTGAAGTTTATCACTGGAGTCACTATATTTAGACTGTTATTGAAGCCAGCTACAGAGAATATATAGTAAAAGGGACATGCAATTGCATATCCCCAAAGGTTAAATCTAAAATAATTAATACTAGTTTGATAATAAGGAGTTAAAAAGCCGGACACAATTAAAAGAATACCCGAAAGAGCAAAAGGCAGCCCCCAAAAAGTCAATGGTAATACATCATGCATTGTATCGTATAACTTGCTGTCATGTTGTGCTATATCAGCATTAAAAATCCAATATGAACCACGTACAACTGATGCGATACCAAAACATATTGACCATAACATCGAAACTTTTTGAAAGTAATCAAGACCCTTCTTTTTTTTCATAAGCAACACCTTTAACTTCTATAATCAAACCCTGTAATTTCTTCGAATTGTTTTTCAGTAATCCACTGTGCTCGCACGAATGTTTCAACATTTTGTACATTATAAAGTTTCAATTCATAATAATGCTTTATTATTTTAAACATCATAGACACCTTCTTTATTAGCTAACATTAATAATAATGAAGCGTTAACTTCATTAGTTCTTTTGATTTCTTCTTCTAACTCAGCTTGCTTAAGTAGTATGTTAGACATAAAATAATCTGTTTTATTTTCTGATTCTTGTTTTTTTAAATCTACCTCAAATGATTTTTGGATTTCTTTTGCTTCAACTTCAAATTCCTCTTTCGAAGCTCCTATCCATTGACCATCTATAAATTCACAAGGTAAATAAATACCTTCTGGAGGTTTGACTTCTGTGTAAAAACGATCATCGTAAGAAAAACCGTTACCTTTATCAAAAATGATTTTAGGATAACCATTTTCTTTTAAATAAATAGTTAGTATATCCACGTTATCACTCCTAAATTGTCCAATGGGCCTCTGCAACAGCATAATCTTCAGAATCAATAGTATCATCTATATTTTTATAAAAGGTAATATCTCCAGAATTAGAAACCTTTATCTTTTGTGACTTTTTATTAACTTTTCCTACCGCATTAAGAAGGTGAGGATACCCTACATATTCTTTCGGCATCGTAGCAATGGTTGTAGCGGTTGTAATATTCTTTACAGCTATCCTGAAATAAACAAAAGTTTGTTCGTTATTAATAATTACTCTGTAACTGCTTTCTGGGTAACCGCCTAAATTCACTGTTCCATTTACTAAATTAATTGGCAACCATCCTGTATCACTGATAGCAGTAACTAGAGGCTCCCAAGCATCATTTATTAAAATAAAAATTGATTTAGTATTATATGGTCTAAACTCAATTCTCTTATCAATATCCTTAGCTATAATTGTTAAAAATCCATAATCTTCACCTTCAGTTATGCCAGGAACTCCCTCAGCATAATAAAAGCCAGTGGGTGTATTTTTAATTCGTTCAATATCATATTCAACAGATAAAGTTTTAGCATTACCGTCATTATCAGTTAACCTATATTTTTGCCAATCTAAATAGATTGCAACATCATCAAGTTGTTGTTGTAATCTATCCAATGTTACAAAGTTACTTGTATCAATTGTACTTAAAACATCTTGGATTTTTGAATCCAATTCTTCGTTCTTAGTGTCAATCAAACCTTGTATTTGATTATACAAATTATTAATGTTTTGGATAGTTTCGTTAGCCTCAGTTAAAACTTTGTTTCCGTTTTCGTTCAAAATATTTTTAGTATTACTATAAATTGTTTCGAGCTGATTTTTCAAATCTGTAAACTTTTGTTCAAAATCATAAACATTTTCATTATAAATATCATTAAACGTATTGACTTTTTCATTAAAATCATTGTTGATTTCATCTAAACGCCCTTTTAGGTTATCTGCTTGTTTTTGTATAGTTGCACGAAGCTCATAAAACATTCTAATGTGATTAATCTTTATTTCTCCTGAAATCTGATTGATTAATGCATCTTTAACATTGAAAGTAATTTCTCTCAATGCAACAGTATCGTCAACGCCATTTACAGTAATATAAATCTGACATGTAACACGGCTATTTGTAGCAGCCTTCAAGAACTCATTTGGCACTGTGAATGTAATGATGCCGTTTAACGGATCTTTTATTTCCGCGCTTAAAACACCTGATTCACTACCATTTGACGACTTGCAAAATGCAAACGTTTCAACATTTTTATTACTTATTAACAAGGGACGACCACTTTCTGTTACTTGAAACGTCAATATAGCAGTGTTTAAATCCATATTATAAAAACCAATCTCTAAATCAGAAATTGGTTTTAAAAATGGTGATTTATTTGATTTTAAAAACGCCTCTTTATATAACTCTTGAGTCATTTTACCCCTCCGTTTTCAATTTTATTTAATCTTTCCTGCAGTAGTTTATTTTCTGTAGTTAATTCTTGTACAGACTTAATAAGTGGAGCAATTAACTCTGTATAAGATACTGTATAAATGTCATCGCCACCTTCATACTTAGAGTTTTGTACGCCACCGAAGGTATATCCAGTATTTTCAATTTCTTGTGCAATCACACCATGATGTATATCTTTCGAACCGATAAAATTATAATCAACCGCTCTCACTTTATTAATAAAATCTAAACCTAAAGAGGTATCTTTTATATTTTCCTTATTACGTTTATCAGAACGTTGCCTGATTGCATTGAACGTATATACAGTATGTTCATTAGATCCTATTTGTATTTGATTATTGCCATTTGCATGAGCATTGGCACCTAAAGAAACTGTGTTGGTATAATCTGAGTTAGGACCTGCTGTATACCCTACCGCTATATTATCATCGCCTTTTATTACATTTCTGTTGGTGTTACCACCTACCGAAACATTACGGTCACCCGTCTTTAAACTTGGAAATGTACCAGCACCTATCCCAACGTTAAATTCACCTTCTACAAAACGGCCTGCGTATGATCCTAACATAACGCTGTAACTTGCATTTTTACCATCTTGCATTGCTTGTGTACCAACTGCTGTATTACGATAACCGTAAGTATAACTACCATCAGTATTTTTGTTTTTATCATCTTTAAAAAAGTGCATAGCACCATAACCAATTGCAGTGTTGTTTGATGCATGAAGTGTTTGTTGTAAATTATTAGCGCCTAAAGCTGTATTGTCTTTTCCAGTGATATTATTCGTTAAAGAATAGATACCAAGTGCACTATTTCTTGAACCAATAAGGTTATCACGTAAAGCTCTATCTCCAATTGAAGTATTGCCATTACCATCTACCGTATGCGCTTGAGAATTGTATCCGATAGCCGTATTACTATTACCTTTCATCAAATGGACAAGGGCGTTACGTCCAATTGCAACATTATTTGATAAATCAGAGTCTGATTTAGGAATAATTGAGCTTAATGGTCCATTTTCAGAACCTAACACTGACCACACACTATTCCACTTTTTCTTGAAATATTTATTGACGAAATTTTTATCGCCCTTATCTTTCCAAAAATCGTGTAATGTCTCAACAGGGTTACTGGAACCTCCCCATTTTAAAGCATTGGCACCTAATGCTGTGTTTCTGCTACCAAACTTACCTTGTCCTAAAGCGTCAGCACCAAAAGCATCATTAGAATAACCATTAATCATATTGCTCAATGCACCTTTGCCAAAACCAGTCAATCGTCTGCCTTGTATGTTATCTTTGAAAACACTGTATCCAACACCGGTATTAGCGTAACTATATTGATTTTGTTTTGTGGCAACATTTTGTCCAGCGGTGAAATTTTGATAACGTTCCACTGTTTTTTTATCTACATTTATACGTACTTTTTGAGCAACGTGCTGTGAAATCGGAATAACTTCATCACCGTATTTAATTGTACCTTTACCGAAAAAGAGTCCCTTAGGTAACTCTGAAGTTTTATAAATACCATTAGGAACATAATAGATTTGGTCATCTTTAAATTTTGTGAATATATTTTTATTGTCTGTTTTATCATCTCCAACCGCACCAACACTTTTAATATTTATATAGTAATCAAGTGAGTTTTTCAAATCAGTAATACGCTTAATGTAATCATTTTTTAAGTAAGTAAAGTCATAGTATAAACGATTGGATAAATCACCCGAACGAGTACCATCCATTGCAATACGTGATGCTCTCACTTCTTGTATACCATCACCATTATGACCTAAGACTAATTCTAATATCTGATTTCGTTGATATTTTAATTCTTGGCTAACATTTGTAGATACCTTATCTGTTAAGTTATGTTTAATGTTTTCACTCTTATGAGCATCTTTTTCATTGTTTCTATGATACTCAATATCATCATTCTGTCCATTTATAGCTTTCTCTATCTTTTCGTAGTTTTGTTCATTTTGCCCTATAAATTTATCATTAAAAATTGTGTCTAACTTCTTTAAAAGATTTAATTTCAAAGTTAAACCTCCTTAGCTTTCAGTTGACCTTCAACATCAACTGTTAAGTTATATTTTTTACCATTTTCACCAGTAATGACTAGTCCTTTAAGATTAGTATTAATGTTCTTTAACTTGTTACGCTCATCTGTTGTAATAAAATTCTCAGGTTTAATATCATCTAATTTAATTTTGTCTTCTGTTGACATTAGCCCTTTAGCGACTGCTGTTGCAGTAGGCATTGCCTCCATATTGAAACCGTCGCCGGTAATAAGGGTGATATAGTTTTCGCCTGCATCTTTACTGCTCTTAAAACCATCTTCCATAAATGAAATAACTGAACTACCGCTTTTACCATGAATTCCTAATCCATCATATTTTAAAGAAGATGCTGAATTTGTTACGTTATTTACTGCTTTGGCAGTAGTGTCAATTCGTTTAGCTATATTATTAAATGAACGTACGCCTTCACTGCCACCACCTAAACCGCTAGCAAGTGTCGCAGCATTATTAACACTTTTTGTGTATCTATCACGTCTTCGAATATCACCTAATACAACGTCTTGTTTAATGATTTTATTATGCGCATCGCGTGTTGTTTTGATTTCAATGATACGTACACTATCGTTAATATCGATAATGTCATCTCGTACTGGTACAAGGTCTCCAATTCTAGGTACTGCGCTTGGGAACACTTCCCTCAAAGCTACAAAATCGAGCGATAGTGACGTTTTAAGCGACTGAGCTATGATTGCCTCAATTTCTCTTTTCATGGTCTCTATGTTAGTTATACGACCGTCTATCTTAGGGGGAGCTTCTCGCTTTCCAATCACTTTTGCTAATGGGTGAGTGAATTCAACTTGTACACTACCTTGCATAAATGATTCATCTTCTTCAAAACCACCATAACCTCGGATGTACGTATAACATTCGCTTGCATCTTCTTCTAACTTTAGATTATTAGCATTGACTTTACTCGAGATATAGTATGAAGTTTTCTTTTCTACAAATGGTTCAAGCGTGAAAGTTTTATTATAAGGATCGTACGTATATTCAAGCCCGTATCTTTCCAAACCATTTTTAAACATTTCATATCTACTATCGCCATCACCTGCGTTTTCCCAACGTGAAGAAGGTACTTTTATTGGAATTTTGTATTTATATCCACTACCTTGAAAAACGATTTTAAAATAATTCTCGACCGTAAAACTACCAGTCACATTACTATAAATACGTTGAGTCATTAAATCATCTATTTCTTTTTGACGAGCCGTAATAGAAACATATTGTTTTTCGCCTCTTGATTGTCTGTCAATAATAGTGATGACAAATACTCTTTTATCATCTGGACCTGCTACATTGTGAACAGTCCACATTTTACTTACTGCAGAAATTAAATCATATGTGTTTTCATTTTCTAAAATATCAAAGGTTAAGTTACCTTCATCACTCAACTTTTCATTTAAAACAGTTGAAGTATAAATAGGATAGCCTTTACCAATCCTATTTTTTATTAAAATTGCCAAAAACTCACCTACTTATAATAAAACTTCATATCAAATGTAATCTTTTGTACTGTTTGGTTAATCGTAAAGTAGTTATAACCATGTTCGAAGAAAGGTTGTGACATTCTTGTATAATCATCTATTGAAACGCCGTTTCTATAGGTTTGCAGGCCATTGAATTTAATTACATCTCCTGCTTTTAAATTCAACCCTTCAATTGTCATAACTTCTGAATGTTCTAGGTTCCAGCTGAACTTTTTCGTATCAGCTCCTAACACAATCGTTATAACTCTATCAAAAGTAAATTGGTTGATACCTTGTGTCCCATGATAATACACGTTTCCTGAATCGGTATTTGTAAATGTATATTGCCTTCTATCGCTATTAACTGGTAAATTAATCCCCATATCAGACGACCATAAATAAGGCGAGTCTACCTTTTCTAGTTGTAGACTTCGCCCTATACTTTCGTAATATGGTTTTTCAGATGTTTCAAATGTAATCTCGATTTCTCCGCTCGTTTGATTAGTGTCATAATCCCCGATATTTGTTAACTTCAATTCTAATTGCATACCACTCGCATAATTCAGCGGAAACTCAAAATCAGGATCTCCAAAAGTCTGGAATGGCACTTCTACAAGAGAAGGTACTAACTCACGAATATAAAATTTATCCCTGAACAAATCAGCTAATTGATTCCTTAAATGAATAGCATGTGCGATTTTATCAACTTCATACTCAACAACTAATGTAGCGATACGTGATGTTTCTATTATCCCGGTATTAAAACGACCATTGAGTCTATCGATAGATTCGTAATTATGTTCGCGCTCAATATCACTTACATTATAAGTTTTAACCTTCAATCTGTTAAAAGTGATAGGGTTATCACTTAATTTATAAGTTTTATTACCTCTTACGATTTCAATATCTCTATAAATCAAGTGTTATCACCTCACAATCTATGTGTAATAGTCTTTTGCATCCATATCTTTGATTACAGAACGGATGTATTCTAAATCGCCTTCGTTACGTACTTCTATATTAACGATTGGTCTGCTGTTTTCTTGGATAGAATGACGTACATCATCAGTAATGAAACCGTCAACTTGCCCTGCAATAGATGCACCAAGTCCTCCTACATCAAACGAAGGTTCTAAATCTGCATCAAATGCATTCACCATCTGGTTAGACATACTTTTTACAGCATCTACCGCCTTGTAAGCCTGATTAGCAATACCGATACCTAAACCTTGCGATACAAATTGTCCGATACCTTTAAATACTTTTGATGGCGAATGAATACCTAAAGCACTTTTAGCAGCACTTACAGCACGTTCTGCTACTCCTTTAGCTGCATTAACAACCCAGTCAATACCATCTTTAATACCATTTGCCAAACCTTCCATCAAATATCTTCCAACTTCTCCGAATTTACCAAAGAAGTTACGAATTGCATTGACTGCATCCTCCATACCTTGACGACAAGCATTTACAACGTCCCAGAACTTTTGTTTTACTGAACTTAAAAAGTTGCTCATTGTTTGTTTGATGGAATCAACCCATTGTTGACCTTTTGATACAACTGCATTCCATGCTTCAGACATTTTCTGTCTGACCGCCTCAACTGTTCTACTAAACCAACTAGAAACAGAGTTCCAGATTTTAGTTACAAAACCAGTAATTGCTGACCATATTTGACCCCAACTTGTGATGTTGGTTCCTAAAATGTTATTTAGTGTGTTGAAAATAAATGTCGAAATTTGGTCCCATATAGATGTTAATGTACTCCAAATAGTATTCATTACATTTGAAATTGTAGTTTGTAATGTAATCCATGCACCAGAAAAATCACCAGTCAACAGTTGAATTAAAATTGTGAATAAACCAACTATTATTTGAACTACTACTGAAATTATGCCGCCTATTGCAGTAAAGATAATCGATACTGCATTCCATAGTGATTGGAACGCAAAAATCACACCCATAATTGCTGCGTATACAATTCCACCTAATACTTGCATAATAAAGTTACCTACTAACTGCAACAATGGAATAATAGGTTGTAATGTTTGCTGGATATTTTGCCACAACTGCATAAACCAGTCTATGATTCCCTGTATAGCATTACCTATTGCTTCTTTGATTCCATTCCAAGCACCGATAATCATATTTCTAAAGCCTTCGTTCGTTTTCCAAAGCCATACTATAATTCCAATCAACGCAACGATCACACCAATAATAATACCGATAGGACCCGTTAATGCGCTGAATACAGTGCCAAGAATTGGTAATAGCCTTGTGAGGTTACCTATTGGGCTGAGTAATAAACTAAAAGCACCTTTTACAATATTTAGGATTCCTTTTAGTAAACTACTTGTTTTCATGAATTTCACAATATGTCCGAGAGCTTGTAACAAAGTCACTCCAAACACATTAGTTAAAACTGAACTAATGAACATAATAGGAGCAAGCAATGCCCAAAAAGCACCTGCAAGAATGGTTAATATACCGAAGAATCTAGCTACATTTGGATGATTTTCAAGTAATGAAGCAGTGAAACTAGCGACTGCACCAATTAATTTAAGCAACGCGCTAGCAATAGGTGCCATAGCAGTACCAAAGGCTACTAATATACGTACAATATCACCGATTAACTTCATGATGACTGGTCCATTCTCTTGTACATATTGCACAAACTTTTTAAAGCCCTCTGATTTACCAACGGTTTCAGACCATTCACGGAACTTTGCAGTCATTTGTTCTAACCATTTGAATATGTTTGTGGAGTTTTGACCAAATGCTTTGAGTAAGTTATTAATACCAGCAAAAGTATTTTTAAAGATATTACCGATAATAGGTAAATTAGTCTTTGTATATTCCATAAATTGCTTGATTGCATTTTGACCTTTAGCACTGTTAACCCATTTATTAAAGTCTTCGCCTAATCTTTGCAGCCATTGAGAAGACCATTTGAATAAAGGCATTAATTGAGTGAACATACTAATGAGGCCGGAACCGAATTGACCACTAGCCTTTACTAGATCAGCAAAAATAGATACGCCTGTTGTACCCATTTCATTAAAGAATTTTTTTGCAACCTTACTAGACTTAGCCCATTCGAGCATGTCTTGACTAGCCTTTTCCATTACATTCGATACACCACTTAAAAACGGCGTTAAGCCTTTAAGAGATACTTTAATAGCATTTAATCCATTTGCCATTGCATTAAATATCTGAGCTTGGTTTTGCTTTATGATGTCAGACCATGTGTCCTTCACGCCATCTAATGCACGTTGATACGCCTGTGTTTCTTTAGTCACTTGTAGTGTACCGTCGTTTAACATCTTAATAGCACTAATAGCCATTGCACCAAATCCGACAAAACCACCTGCTGCAATACCTACAGCACCAGCTAAAGCAATCGCACCACCAGTTACTACTTTCAACGCATTACCAACGGCCATAATGACTGGTACAAGACCCGCGATAATTGGAATCAATGCTTGGAATGAAGCAACGATTACACCTTTGATTTGTTGGCCGAACACAGTACCGAATGAACGGATGCGTCCTGCTAAGTGGTCCATTTTATCACTGAAATCACCTAAAGCACGACCACCGTCATGCCAAGTTCTAATCATTTTAGCTTTTAAAACATCAAATTTATTAACATCTGTATCAATCTTGATCGTATGTTTTCTAATAGTCCTTAATAATGCTTTAGTAGTTAAAATAGCACGTTTAACAGGTGATGCATCCGCGTCAATTTCTACTTTATGCTCACGCCATTTCTGTGCCATTGCTTTTGCTCTTGTTAATGCACGTTGAAACTTTGTTGTATTAGCTTTGATTTCTGTTTCTATCTCATTAGGTACAGAAGTCTTAGCTAGACGTTGCGCTTTACGTACACCACGTTCAAAGTCTTTAATAATCGCATTAATACGAGCGAAAAAGTTCTTTTCCATTCATTGCACCTCACTTTTTACCAAACATTGCTTCTGCTTCTTCGATTTGTCGTTGTCTTAATTGCTTACGTTGTTCAATTTGAGCTTGTTTGTCATTTCTAATTTGCACTTCATCTTTAGATAAGTTTTCACGCGCTTTTTGAATTTGTTTCATCATAGGTTTTACACCTTTTTTACTTTGTGCCATTGCGTTTGCAGTAGCTAGGTGCAAGTTAAATTCCAACATGTCTAATTCACGTTCACGCGCTCCTTTGACCCAATCTTGCCATTCTTTAGGAGTCATCATAAATAATTCTTCACTTTTGATATATCCAAGATATTGTGCGGTTTTTGAACGTATCTCGCTATAGTTTAATAAGGTTCTTTGCCCGTTAAGGTTCTGTAAGTTTCTTTCATGAACGGAAGTGCGTTCTTGGCTTCTTCTTTGTCTTCTTCCTTCACTAACTTCGGTGCTTGATTGAATTGGAACCAGAACATCTTGAACTCTTCCTTGAAAAAACCTGATTCACCTAATTCTTGTACCGCACCTTGTAACAAGCCAAGCGTTGTACCTTCTTTATCAATTACATCTTGGATAACATCTTGAATTTCTTGAATTGAAGGACGATTTTTGACATGAGCTAATGCACAGTCCCAAAAATGTACGATAGAAATTGTTTTGCGATTTAAGATACCTTGTAAAATCTCATGATAACCGCTTGTTTCGTTACCGTTTTCATCTTTTTTAGCGTACTTTTGTGCATGAATATCGAAGAAAAATGTACACTTTGCTTTTAATTTAGCATCTTTAAACTCTAATTCAGTAATAGGTTCAAATTTCTCTGCTTGGAATACGTTTTTTTCAGTCATTTAATTACCTCACTTAGTTATTTATATAAAAATAAGGGTGCGTAATGCACCCTGAAATTACATACTTTCTGAATCTGATGAAACAGCACTGCTTGCAGTAAATGTTTTACTTGTTGATTCTCTTTCTTCAAGATCACCAGTGTATTCACCAGGTTTCTCGAATTCAACAGTAGTACCTGCAACAGAAGCATCTAACCATGATTGTGGAAGCTCGCTAAACACACCGTCAGCAGTATTGAATTTAACTTTTACAGTCACTTCAATTGTATCTTCTTCATCGTCAAATGAATTTCCATATTCTTCTACTACCGCATAGCCAAATACCGCGTGGTAACCGTCTGTGCGTTTCTTTTTCTCAATCAACCACACTTTTACTTGTTTTCGGTCTTTAATTGCTTGTTTGAATTGGTCTTGTCCTTTATCCCCTGGAATACGACCAAACGTTAAATTAAGTTCTTCTGCGACTGATTGATATGAGTAGTCAGTTTTACCTGCTACAATCTTTTCTGATAGCTCAGCTGAAATTTTAGTTTCGCCTTCTTGTAAGTCCGATACTAATAACCCCATTACACCTAATGTGTTATTAGTCGGCTCTACAACAGCGATATAGCCTGTACTCATGTGCTACACCCTTTCTTGTAATGTTTTATGGCGTACCTTGTATAGCAATCTCAGCACACCGTGTTTTGTGTATTGATCAATATCTGTAAATACTTGTGAATTATCTTTTTTAATCCACTCTAGTTCGTAATCTCTGAAATTGATGTTCATTCTGCAAGCGTGATTGAGATACTTCAGTAACTCTCGTGCTTCAGCACCGTTTTCATATTGACTATATACATGAAATGTAATAGCAATAATTTCACGCATGCCAGGCGAACGCTCGCTTTCAGTAACGTTAGATTCACCCACTACGATATATGGGTAAACTACGTCTTTTTGAACACAATCAAAAACCCTACCGCCGACTAATTTGTCAGTGATAGGGTTCTCGATTAAATTATTCATTATTTTGTTATATAGTAACGGTTCAGCAGTTACCCACATACCAACACTCCTAACTAAAGTATCTGTTAAACACTTTTCTACCTTCATCTATGGCAGGGTTCCAGAATGGTTGAGCTTGTTGTCCGTAGGTAGTGTGCCATTCACCATCATCACCTTTGTAAGTCCAAGGTATCTTATGTGCACGACTACCACCAGGGCCCTCGGAATGTACCCCTGTACCGTACTCCACAAAAACTGCATACCCTGCCCCAACACTTATAACACTAGAAAATCCATCGTCATTTATCTTAAAGTCTATACTTTCTTTTAAGAAACCTAAGTCAACAGGTGCTAATGCTACCGCTGTATTATAAATGGCTAATGTAGTCTTTAATATCCCTTTTTCAACCCATTTTTCCATTTCATCACGATAATCTTCCAACTCTGCGACTAAGTCCCAATTACCATATTTAACTTTGGCCATTAGGCACCTCCTGTAACCTTGTTAAGTTGACCTCATGCATTCCGCCTTGGTCAACAGGATAACCTACTACTTGATAGATTCTGCCCTCGTATTTAAATACATCATCTTTATTTATTGGCAATTCATATCTTGTATACAGGTTACGGTCGAAAGTTTTATTCATCTGATGAAATTTAAGTGTTTCGGATGTTGTAGGTGTATCCATAAACCCCTGCATTTGCCTTTCAGGGACAAAATCTTTTCTTTGGTTAGGATATTTACCTACTAATTGCATCTTACCTACTTCAATGGTATGAGGATATTCATCGAATGGATCATACATGTTACCACCTCAATCTACGGAAAGGTTTCAAGTGTCTGTATGTTGCTTTTGGTAAGTCTGTTACAAAGGTATAAGATACCGTACCCATAGTGCGTGAGGAAACATTGCTGTTTGTACCGTATTTGATACACTCAGCAATAAACTTCCTTACCCCAAACGGGTAGGGCGCTTCAAATGTCTTATTACAGTATTCTTCTGCAATACCTTTATAAAACTTAATTAAATCGCCTAAGACATCATCATTTGAAGTATCTTCAATCGGCATAAGATTAAGTTGTTTTACCTCTTTCGGTTCCATTACGCAACACCTTCAATCGCCTCTATTAATTCAGCTTTTTTCATAGATGAATATTGTTCAATTTCAAGTTGTTCAGCAATATCTTTCAGTTCTGATACCTTCAATGCATTTAGCATAATAGGCTCTATACCCACAACATTGCGACGATTATTAGTAGTTGATAATTCATCAATACGCTTATCTGTTGGATAGTATCCTTCACGCGGATATAAATCGCCTACTTCATATAAATAATTATCATCATCAGCATCTTTAAATCTTGTAATAACTTTGTAGAGCATTTATATCACTCCTTACATTACTTCGTCGCCTGCACCTTTTGTGATTTTAACAACTTTAGATTCGTCGTATAAATATGCTACATAGTGCTTATCTGAATATAATGCAGTTGATTTACGTGATGCGTCTCGGTCTTTTTCTAAGAAGAAGTCGCGTTTTGTAATTAACTTAACTGCACCTTTCTTAGCTAATAGAGCTTCGCCTTTGTTCAATTTGTTAGAACGTACAATCACTGCACCTAACGCTTCACCAAATGCACCTTTAACAATAATGTTATCGCCTAATTGCGTTGGACGTGTAAAGTTGTCTGATGCAGATGTACGTAAACCGCCCGCATCTAATGGATTAACAAATAGTACCATTGGTTCTAAATCTTCATCATTGAATTTATCAATAGCTGTTTGTAATCCATCTAATTTAGTGATATCTGCTTCTACTGTTAATGTTGCACCTTTCAACGCTTCTAATACGTCATTATCTACTTTGTTAGCAATCGCTAAACCATGTTGACGTACTGCTTCACCTTGTGGGTCGCCGAAACCAGATAATACTGCTTCATCAGTTAATTCAGTACCTTTACCGATTTTACGTACTTTCGCTTCACGTTTACTAGTTCCGATTTGATCCACTGGAATTTTTTCGCCTTCTGCAATCACTTGTGCGTCACCGCTGTATGTGAATGCTGGGAAAGTTAAAGTATCTCCTGGTTGTCCTACTAATGTTGAATCAATATCTGCAAACTGTGCGAAACGTAATTTTTTATCCAATTCCGCTTGCATCATTGGCGCTAATACTTCCGGTACAATTAAATTACTTACTTTTGTTGTTCCTTGAGCCATAAAATTACCTCTTTCCTATTATTTACTTACAAATTTATCGTATGTGCTTCTGTCATTTACAAACAAGTCCGTGCGTTCTGCTACGCTCATATTGTCGAACTGTTCTTGTGTTAATCCACCTTGTGGACTTACACCATCGTTAGGTGTACGTCCTGTAGGCTTATTATCCACAAATAAATAAGGTTTAGCTTCACGTAGTTGATTAACTGCGTCGTCTAAACCTTTCACTGTGTTGTCATCTTGAAGTTCTAACCCTTCTTTGTTTAAAAGTGCTAAAACATCATCTGCGTCGTTAGCATCTTTCGCTACTGCTAACTTGATAGCGTTATTAAGTTGTGATTGCTGGTACTTATTCTGCCAATCTGCATTTTGTTGTTTAACTTGTTCGAGTTCTTTTTGAATCTCGCTTTCGTCTTTCACAGATTTTTCTAATTGAGAAATTTGTTTATCTCGGTTTTCAATCTCTGTCTGCAAGTCCTTGATTTCTTCTGTTTTGTCGTTAAGTCGAGAACGAGGAACCATACCAAACTTTGATTCGTCTACTGCGTCGATAACTTTATGTGCGTCTACTTCACCGTTTTTAAATTTCTCTAATAATGCTTGTAAGTCCATATTTAACTACTCCTTTTTACGTTTTTTACGTGCAACGCCACGAAGAATTTAATAAAAAGAAGCAGTTTTACAACGTACTCAGGTTGAGTAACTGACGTATGTTACCAACGAGATAATTGGATCACCTTAACCTTTCCGTTTTGACTTCTGCCATTCGTTATAAGTCATAAAAGGTACCACCTCATTGTTACCGTCATCTTTTCTTGCGCGCATTACAGTAGGCAACTCATCTTCATCTATGTAATACAACAAGGAACAGCGACAGTTAATATTTTCTCTAGCACTGTTAATACCGATAAATAGTTTAGGTGCTTGTCCTATACAACCGTTTGATTTGAAGTTATCTTCAATATCGATTGCTTTACCGTCAAGGTGTCTGTGTGTGTCACGTGTGCGTGTGTCTTTAGTAGCTATCCACCGCTTAGTCATATTCAAACCATTGTTCTTAGCTACCTTTGCACTGTCTAATCCAGCTTGTGACTGCGCCCGCCCTGTTTCGGTACGTGCTACACGCATAGCTTGTTTCTGTGTCATTCCAATATCATGCTGCAATGCTTGCGCTATCTTCGAATAGCCCTCACCGCTCATAATCCCTTGTGTAATGTTCATACGTATTTTTTTAAGTACGTTATCACGTTGTTTTTGCAGTGTGGGTACCAGCTTAATAAACTCGATAGGTTGTTCAATTGCGGTTCTGATTGCTTGTGCATCAGGTACATCAAAGGTCATAGGCACTTGACTAGCCTGTTCATATAAATAAAGGCTCATCAAATACTTTTCGATATACGCATTCTGTTGCATTTGTTGAATAGATTTAGCGACTTTCTTATAATCCTCATTCAACATCAATCCAATGCGTGTCAGTTCCTTGTTGAGCCTGTTATACTTATTAAATTCAGTCCATGTAGCGTACGGTTCGCCTTTATCATACTTTGCATACATTTCTGCAATCTCTTGTTTAATCACTTTCAAACGATTAGAGAACAAGGTTTGCAGCTCGCCCTCTGCACGTTTGATTAATAACTCAATCAACTTATCTATATCATGTTGGTTCGTTATTCTCTTGTCCATTCAATCCCTCCTCAATAGAAGGTAAAGCTAGTTCTTCTTGGTCGATACGTTCCATTTCTGCAACTGGATCATTAACCCATGGATGATTAGTCACAACTGTTTCTTTAGATAAGTATTGTGAGTTAACACCAATTTGAGATTGTTCTAATTCATTTACCATGACATTGAAGTTGAATGTAATCTCAACATCTTGCACTTTGATGTTCAGTTTGTAGAAGTCGATAATGTACTGCAACAACTCTTGTAATGCAGTGAGCGTTTTATTCTTCAACTTATTCGCTTTGAGGTCTAAGTTGCTGTACATAAATTTAAGTGCGATACCGCTAGGACTATTACCGAATTTGTCTTGTTGGAAGTCTACACCTTGTCCGAACTCGATTACATAATCACGCAGCATATCCAAATACTCTTTAGCGGACTGTACAGGCACTTCAATTTGAATAGTGTCTACACCTCCGCCACCGTCGCCATCTACATTGATAGCTTTGTAGTATTTAAGATGGTGCATAAACTCTTCTAAGTCCTCTCCTTCATATCCTTTAAGCACATAGATAAGTTCAGTCGATTCATCAAATGTATTCTGTGTATCAGATAAGCGTTTATCCATAGCGTCAATGATTGTCTTGTACATGAATAAGTCGCTTATCTCTTGCGGATTATTCTTAAAAGGAATGAACGGTACGCGGTTCCAACTCATTGAATTATTTCCTAAGTAATAATGAGGTTGGATGTGGTCGTCACCTTGATAGTAATCAGGAATGAGTTGACCATCTTTTAATTCATAGAATGTAACGTCATGTTCAGTCCAATACTCAACTCTTTCGCCACCGTCCAACTCATATAAACGAATAAATGCTTTAAGTTCCTCACGTTCCTTATTCGTCCAAACTGGAATAGCTTGTTCGGCTGGCACTCTGAATGTTTTGAACTCGCCTTGTTCATCAACATATGGTTGGATCCATTCAATACCTTTGTTACTTGCAGCGGTTAGAATATCCACTAACTTGTCATCCCATTTATGATTAAGCACCTGTTGAATAGTCTTTAACGACTTATCATCATCAGTACCGTATGTAACAGGATTAGACACTGCATAAGCAACTTTCTGGTCAACTAAGTTTTGATGATAGTTGGTAAACATACGCCAGTCAGGTTTAAATGGGTCAATTTCACCTTTAACATTGCGTTTAGGTGCATTGAATACTACGTCTGGTTGATGATTGTAGTAACGTTCGCCCACTGTAATGTCATCTACTGTTTCTTTATGCTTGTTAATCAATCGAAGTATCATTTCTTCTTGCGTTTCGTATTGCGGTTTAATCTGTTCAATCACTCTCTCGTGATATGGTTTTTCATTCGGCCAAAATATGTTAATCAACCTCCTTACGTTAAAATAGATACTTTGTTTTGACGCATATCACGTTCTAGCGCATACCTTGTAGCGTCTATGGTGTGATTGTCCTTATCTTCTAATCTCGGCTTAACATTGCCGTCTTTGTCCGTCTGATAATCAATGTTTTCAAACTCTTTTGCAATGTTAGGTGTTCTGTTTGGATCAATAACTATCGCATCTAAATCATCTAACCACTGTTCGCCGTATTCCACGCTGTCAGGACCTTTCTTAACTGGTTTAACACGTGGAATATTCTGTTCCTTTTTGAGTTCTGCAATAGATTTAGGTTCTGCACTATCACAATAGATGTCCTCATTCTGATAACCTTTCTTCTTAATCCAGTTAGCTAACTCTCTGTTACTTATCTGCACACCGTAGTGTTCATCCATAGCATAAATAATCCGTTTCTTCTTGTCGTAGTGCCACCTAACAAACGCTAAAGGGTCAGTAGCATAACCAAAGTCGCAACCATGACGTATGTTGTCGAATGAGTCGTATAACTCTTGTGGTATCTTCTCTATACGTAAATTGTTGAATGGTACAACACCACTACCGATAGCTTCGCCTAAGTATTCCCAACGGTAACGTAGCTCATTAATCTGTTTAGCAGCGTTTGCTTCTTCGATAAACTCTTTTGCTATGAATGGATTATCTAAGTATGTTGAATGGTGTACAAACGTATTACTTGGTTGAAATGATGACTCATACTTTTTATTCACCCACGACTGTTTACGCTTAGGCGGGTTATAAGTGTAGAAAAACTTATAAAAAAGACCATTATCTAATTCACCACGTAATAGTGAGTTAGTAATGGTCGTTACTTCATCTTCTGTTTTAAACTCTGCTAATTCCTCTATCCACGCTATCGCATAAGGAAAGTTAGCGTCTTTCAATGATTTGATACGTTCCGGGTTCTGCGCCCCTCTGAATACCATTTTGTTTCCTCTAGGAACATAAGTGATTTCCATTGGCGATACCTTAATCTTGAATAAGTGTGATACATCTTGGACATTGATTGCCCACTTGATTTGTTCAAATACTGATAATGCTAACGTGTTATCTATCTTACGCAGTATCAGTGCGTTCACTGGATAACGCATGATTAACTGAACAATGATAATTGCAATGTCAGATGATTTACCCGAACCACGTCCACCTTTAGCTACAATGTTTAACTTACTGTTATCTTTAGCTGCTTTCCATAACGGATGGAAGTGCTTCGGTATCAACTTACTTAACTTAATCATTCAATATCGTCTATAAACTGAACAGATCCAGTGTGTTCAATTTCTTGTTTATCCGTGAATAGTCGATAGCGTTTGCCTAGTAATTCAGCCGCTTTCGTTCTAGCATTAGTATCAGAACGTTTTTCTAACTTCTCAACTTCCATAGCACCTTGTCCGACTCCAACAGGTATCAACTCTTGGTCTGTGACTTCGCCACGCATAACCGCAGTGAGATACTGTAGCACCTCGTCTTGTTCTGCAATGGATTGTTTCTTCAATTCTTCCATTCGCTTGTCAATATAGGCTTTTATAGCAGGTTTATTCAGGTTTTCTTGCCCTATTGAACATGCCGTTTTTGTACTGTAACCTGCGTTAATTGCTGCCTTTGTTATTTCGCCTAATCTAATATACTCATCTGCAAATCTCTGTTGCTTTACTGTAAGTTTCATCTTATACTACCACCCACTTCACGTTATTCACTCTTTGTATTTTCACATAAAAAAACCACCTAAAATAATAGGTGGCAATATCTTTTTATTAGCTATCAAATCTATTTTGTCTTAATATTAATTCTCTTTCCAATTGCTCTACAGCTTTATCCGCAAAAGCATGCGCTTCCGATAGATTATCAGCATCTTCTCTGGCAGACATTCCGTCTATTGAGACTATTACGAAATATTTGCAAGTGTTATTTAAATCTTCATCTTCTGATAAACTCACTATATCTACTTTATAAGCATTTTTGTAACTCGTACCGCTTTCTTTCAAAATATAAAACGAATCTTCAATTTTCCCTCTTTCATACATAATACATCCCTCTTTCTAATTTTTAATTTACTTCGAACTCTTCTATATACTTATTGCCTTTTTCAGTTATAGTCCAAGTGGAAACACGACCCTTACTATCTAAACTAACTTTTAACAACTCTTCTTTATCTAATTTGATAATGTCTTTATCCAAATTAAAAAAATCTAAAGCTATTTTCTTTCTACTTTCTTCCGTAGGACTAACTGTGTGTTTTAGCAATTCGTATCTTCTTTCATCTGACAAATTTTCCCCTCCCTTAACCGTATTATATCTATAATACAAAAAGATACCCGATTTTGCTATCGGATGCCTTATAGGGAGAAATCAATCATGTCAAAATTTAATCGTTCATCAAATTGAAAGGGAGTGTCATCGTATGAGAAAAATTGAATTTAATGGCTTGTAGAAGTAGATTTACTTCACACTACAAGTATATTATCAATTGTAAATAGGCGCTATCACATGTTTGTACCTTACATAAATGTGACATTATACAAACTCTATACGTTTTTTCAATTCAGCATGCTTGTTGCGAATGTACTGCTCGGAATATCCTGTTTTCTCTGCTACTGATTGTAATGTATATCCATCAATGTATTTGTATTTAAGTATCTTATGTTCTAATCCGCTGAACTTGTTAATCACATTAAGTATACGTTTTTGTCTGTATTCAATTTCTTCTATACGCTTATTGATCGCGTTAACTTCTTTAATTAAATCATCTGTTTGTCTAATTCTAGTGAAAAAGTCATGTTTCTTACCTAGCCTAGCTTTATAATCAGTAGGTGTTACCGCTCCCCAGTTTTCCATCTCATCAATGCAAATATCCTTTTGCAACTCTAAACTTTCTAATTCAAGTTTGTTTTGTCTATATAAGTTAATTAACTCTATCACTAGCTCTGCCTCCCGTTACTTCTCGTGTAATTGATTGAATAAGTGTTCTCTATCGTACTCTAAAATCTCGATAACATCGTTCTTCTCTTTAAGTTTAGTTGTAAGTAAACCTACCACTCCTATACTTAATCCAAATAGTATATAACCTGTCATCTATCCAACCTCCGTAATTGTAATTTCCATATAATCTTTTTCTGCGTAAAACTTGCCCATTGTTCCAGTTATGATCTGTTTGTCATCTTCATAGCATATTCCATTAAGTGAGTCTGTAATCCCTTTGAACATGTTGTCTATATCAGGTTTCTTTGTAGGATATTACTCGCCATTCAAACATGCTGCTTTGCGTTTCTTACTGTATGAATTAGGTACTGCCATATAAACTTTCATATCTACATGTATTGGACCTCTTAACATCTCTAGTCCGTTCTGCTTCATATACGCGTTAACTTGTAATCTGATTTCATCTTTATAAGCTAAGTAACGTTGTGCGTTCTTGTTGACCCACTTCCCATTTCTAGTCATACGCACAGCACCCATAACTTTGATGTCTAATTTAAAGGTGATTTCCAATATTCATAATCCCCTTTAGTATTGAATTTATTTTTGACAATATTTTCTTCTATATTCTTCCTTAATTCTTTTTCATATTCTAATTCTTGTTTAACGTTTATTGCTTCTGTTTGTAAACGCTTTATATAGCTACTTGTAAATTCGTCAATAACTACTGGTTTATGCCCCTTACTTCTGTGCCATTCATCTGTGCACAATTCTGATTCCAATGTCTTAACTATATTTTCTATTCTATCCAGTTGTTCTTGTAGAATAAGTTTGTCGCAGTAGTCATGGCTTCTATCATATTTTTCTTTTCTCATAATATAGAGAACCGTCATAGTAATAACAAATATCCCCATCGTCAATACATCTATAAATATTTCTATCCGCTCACCTCATTCAAATGTTTATGATCATCAATATTAAAGTCTAAAGGTATATCCACATCATCATTGCGTTCAGTATAGATAACTAATTGTTCGCCTAAGTACTTACCAAGTTCCCACGCTGCGATAATAAGTAAGTTGCGTATTAATGTGTGTTTGAAGTTTTTCATTTATCTTCCTCCTTAAAAGCAAGGCGGACGAACCGCCAAGCAATTTATAAATCTGATTCCTTAACAAATGTTCCGTTGATCATCTTACCTTTACGTCCAGCAATCTCGTCATATGCAAACTGCAAGCATTCTTCTAACGTCATACCATGTTGTTGTGCAAGAATGATAAGCGTAACTACTGTGTCCCCGATACCGTCCTTCAATGCTTCTGATTGCCCACGTGATAATGCTGCTGCTACTTCCCCGGCTTCTTCATAGAATTTAAGTGCTTGTCTGTCCGGATTACCTTTATCTAATCCTTTATCTTTACTCCATTGTTCTACTTGTTTGATTAAATTATTCATTAATATTTTCCTCCTCATATTCTCTAACTATACTGTGTACTGCGTCGCCTACGTCCATAGCATTCCAACTAGATACATCTAAGACTTCATCAAATGCTTTTGCTTTACGATAGACTTCTTTCAACTCATCAATAAGTTCCATGTTCTTTTTACGCCCAGACTCACGATTTAATTCACTTTGATTTATTATTGCTTTTTCATATTTGTAATCCATTTAATTACCCCTCTCTAAATCATGCTTTAAATTACTGAACTCATGTGTGCCGTCTAAATAGTCCATGTGCATTAACCAAGTTTGTAATTCATCCTTGGCAACTATAAGATTCGCTACTTGCGATTCATAACATTGACTTACACGATGTTTAATCTTATCTGCTTGCTTGTGTACACAAACATAGTCGTCCATCATATCTTCTTTCAGCGTGTGCCAAGCTTTTTCGTAATCACGTGGTTTCATTCCACAATTCCTCCCTTAATTCGATCCATTTCATGTCTCACATTCTTATACTGTGAACTGCTAGGATTCCACTGTATTTTCAGTCTGATGTAATGCTCTAACTCTGCCCATTCGCTGCGGTACATCTTAATATCATCAAGTAATTCGTAATACGCCTTGCGGTATTTGTCTGCACGTTCTTTATCGCTCATGACTATCAGCCTCCAGTAATTCGGAATTTTGGAAAATATTACCGATTACCTCTAATTCATCTTGGTTGCAATAAGCCAACACTGTACCGCCTCTAAAATTATCTAATCTCCATTCACCTGTTTTAAATTGAACAACTTCAAAAGGATATTTAAAAACCGGATTAGGCTTTTCTGAATGTTGAATAATATCGCCTTCATAAATTTCTGTACCGTTTTTATCTTTCAGTCCTGTTGATTGCATGAGTTCGAAATTCTCTATTTCTATAAAAAATTTATTAGGATTTTCGGGCTCTGTAGCAACAATTCCTGCATCACAAAAATACACGACTAAACTCTCTTCGGTATAAAGCATTTCTTCTTCGTCTATATCCCATACTCTAAATTTAGGTATCATTCCACCATACCTCCTTCTCTCGTCCACAGTAGGGCGAGAGTGTAATCATCATTCATTGCATAAAGTGCAATTACTGCTTCATTTTCAATAAAGTTATTTACGAGTGCTTTTTGATGCATAAGTGTCTCTGGTCCTTTTCCTGTTTCCAAGTCGTACAGTTCAACTAAGTTAGGTATCTCTGAATATTTTGTAACTTCTTCTTCGACATACAGTTCAATCATTTTCGTATCATGATTAAAACTGATAGGGAACTTGCCTGAAATTTCAGGTTTGATTACATCTGTTCTAATACCTTCGTGATATTCAATATGATAATTTTCCAAATCCACTTCTATATCATCTTGTTCCAACAGGTATTTGATAAATTCTCTCTTTGTAAATTCTTTCTTCACTTTAATTTTTACCATTCCATTTCCTCCTGTTACTTTCATAGTCTGCTCTATCTG
This sequence comes from Staphylococcus condimenti, assembly GCF_001618885.1. Taxonomy (NCBI): domain Bacteria; kingdom Bacillati; phylum Bacillota; class Bacilli; order Caryophanales; family Staphylococcaceae; genus Staphylococcus; species Staphylococcus condimenti. Next base: position 894,737 of record NZ_CP015114.1, read on the forward strand.
CTAACACAGTGACGCGAGAGGGACTCATGTATACTACGAATCCCTTTACGCCCATCTGCTCTAAATCACGCTGTATTTCGCTTGGTGAACGTCCTACGGTATTTAGTTTGAAACTTTGATCGGTTTGTTTAAGCGATTCCATGCACGCCACCTCCAAAGTATTCATCCGCCCACATAAATGCTCTGTAACCGAATGCTTGGTACCTCTTAGCTGTTCCGTTGCAAGATATTCTGATAGTATGATCTGATACATATAAATTTTCTGACGCTTCTTTCACACTTGTGTATTCGTCGATTACTTTTCCTTGCTGGTCAATGTGTACGACCGCTTTTTTTCTAGCAATAGATGCTACTTTAACTTTCATAGCTTTTTCTGTGATAAGTTTAAGATTGTTCGCTCTAATGTCGTTAGCAACACCGTTAACAAAATCTACTGTCATTCCTTTAGGTATCGAACCGTTGAAAGTTTCAAACACCAACTTCTTAGCGTTCATTATTTTGTTGTTATGTTTAATGAACAGGGCTGCATGTTTTTTGCATGGCAGTCTGTATTCATATTCGTTGTCTCTGATAACTCTGAATCTGCCTTCACTGCTTACGAATAATCCTTTATTTTTCGATTCAATCCAGTATTCATTTTCTAATTCCATTTCAGAAAGTATTCTTCGCTTTTCTGTATATGGCAATGGTTCATCAAGAAAATAACAACGCAGACTGCGTACAAACGTACGTTTTTTAATCTTGTGTCTAATAATGCTGGGATATACGTCTAATAAGTCTGCAACGTACTTTATGTTGACCTCTGTTGTGATATTTAATTTAGGATCATACATATATATAGTTTCTGACACGTCATTTCCTCCCTTAATTTTCCTAATCTTCGCAATCTTCAATTTTCTTAAAAGAAATCGGTAGCTTATCAAAGTAATCTCTATCAGTTAAGAATGTTGTTATTCCTGTACCGTCTAACTGAACTATCACTTTATCTTCTTCACCGGCACGTATAACACGTTGTATTACTGTAGCGCACTGTTCATCTTCAATTAATTTATTGTCTGATTGCCAAATTACGATACGGTCATTTCTGTTGAGCTGCATAATTTTAGTCATCGGCATTGGCGTTCCTCTTCTCTTGCTTTGAAGATTTCAATACGTTTCTCGCGCTTTTCTTCTTCTGTCATAAACATGCTTAGTGCTGTATATTCCAAATTCAGCATATTGGCAGTAGGTTTGACTGCTTGCGGTGTGCCATTGTATAAATGAGGTTTCAAACGCTTATGACGCTCTTTTTCTAACTTAGCTGCTTTCTTTTTGCGTTCAATATCTTCTAAAGCTAGATCATAATGAGTTCGGTCATTAGCTTCGATAATATATTCGAAGTCGTCATTCAAGATTTCTTCTATATCCTTACCGAGTGAATAGTTTTTTTCTAATTGGTATTTTTGAATTTGAATTTCTTTCATAACTTTCAACGGTATATACAATGTCTCTTCCGGAAATACTTTGCACCAGTAAATATCGCCTTTTTTTGTTACATATTTGTTAGTAAGGCTGATTGCATTCTTAAAACTCCAGCCCTCACGCAAACGTTGTTCAACTGTTTCATAATTTAATCCTCTGGTTTGGATTATTTTTTTATCTTTAGGCTTCAATTCGATAATTCTTTTACCTACGTACAACTCTGTTTTAACTCCCATTTCTCTCACTCCACTGCCCATTTCATCGTGATGTTATCTGCTTCAATAACTTCGCCGTCTGCATGGTCCTCTTTATTTTTATAAATCTCATCTACTGCTTTTTCCTCTGCTAAATATATGTCATTAGTGTCTACTTCAATATCTTTCTCGAAAGTTAATGTGTATTGCATTCTTACTATCATTCGACCATCTCAACTTTCATAATGATTTTTGGAGTTTCTCCATACTTTTTAAAACTTTTAACTTCTACAATTTGATTATCGTCATGCCACAAGTGATTATTTGCAGCATCTAGTACTGTTTTAATCAAATTATCTATATCTGGTTTCGTACGTTTATACTGACCTACCATTGCTAGTCGCTTTTTGTTACTCCAACTCAAAGGTGGAATAAATAAGAAGATATTTCTACCAATACAGAATTTATAGATATTAGGTACAATAAATGCTACTAAGAATGCTGCGATTAATCCTTTAGTACCTAATAACTCGATGCTGATACCGTCTTTAATAGGTTTAACAGCTAAAATCAATAATGAAGATTCTGCTGCTACAAAAGTTGAAATAACGTTGATTTGGTTCGTTTTTGGTAATTTCAAATTTCGGTTGTCTGTTAAAGATTTAGTAACAGTACCTGCCATGAATACAGCAAGCATACCCATTGTAAAGTTGTAAACTTTCATGATGATATCTTCAATATTTTTTGGCCAATGGAAGCCCCAAACGTTCGGTACATATGCTACTAAGATAAATAAAGATGAAAATAGTACTACTGGCATTAAAGCTACGAAACCATCACGTATTGCAGATAAATACGGGTTAGATGCAATCTTTTCAAAAAATGGTTTCATTTTTTCAATCATTTTGATTATTTTATTCATGCTGTCACCTGCTTATTATTGTTTTAAATCATGTAGTTGTTCATAAAGATCAATCATGTAATTTGCTGCATCACGTAATGCCATTGTTGTCATCAAATGGTCTTGACCATGTACCATGATAAAACTAATATCAGATGCTTCTCCGGCTGCTTCTTTTGCTAGCATTTGTGTTTGCTCTTTGTGTGCTTCAGTGATGAATTCATTTGCTTCTACAATATGTTGACGGGCTTGTTCAAAGTTGTTATCTTTAGCAGCAGCTAAAGCAGCCATAACTTCACGACGTGCATCACCTGCAATAGCAACGATTGTAAAGCCAATCATCATATTTTCTTCTTTGTTGCTCATGGTTTTTCCCCCTCATGATGTTGTATATAGTAGTGTTGTTTATCAACGAAAACGAACCTCAACAATCAATATCTAAAATTGAAATCGCAGCTTTTATTTGTTCGTTAATGTTCGTTTTTGTTCACAATAATAATGTAACTTTTTCCTATGATATAGTCAATTCAAAATTTAAAAAATAGTCTGGTTTGCAACAACTTTTGACAAATAAAGTACATAATATGTAAAAAAGCTGACAATACTTTTTTTGTCATAAAAAAACTGCTTAGGATTACTCCTAAGCAGCTGTTTAAATACTCATATCTAATTGTCTTTTTCATTAGATAATAATTTGCCGTTTTTGGCATCGTAACTGAATTCATGTTTGTTATTACCTTTTTGTAAATCTAAATCGTATACAAATTTACCTTGGTCATCATCTTTAGAAAGTGACCATTCATGAATATCTCCATCAAAATCATCTTGGGCTTTTTTAATTATGTCTTTATAAGACTTAAAATCTTTATATTCAAAGGATTTATTTTTATCATAATCGTCTTCTTTTTCAGTAGATTTATGCATTAGCTTGCCGTCATTATCGTTAATTACAACTTCAGCTTCTTCACCTTGTTTTTGTAAATCTACTTTATATGCCCATTTGCCTTGTTCTTTTTCGAATGAGATTTCTTTTACCTCTCCGTCATATTCCTTTTTAGCAGTTTTCACTGCTTCTTCAGGTGAAGTTTTAATATCATTCAATTTGATTGTTTTACTATTTTTACCTGTTTCAGAAGTACTTGAAGTGTCACCGGATTGCTTTTGTTCTGTTTTGTTAGAATCATTATCTGATTTTTTACCTTCATCACTTGAACCACCTTGACCACAAGCTGCTAAAACAACTCCAGAGGCAAGTAGTAATGATAACATTTTTGTCTTCATATCGATTCCTCCTCATCTATTAAACATCTACCCGTTTGTAAAGGAAATATTAAGATATGATTTATAAATTTGTGTAGGTATACATTGTAAAACTATACTTTCACTTTTAAATTCAATAACACTCCGTAATTAAATAAAAACATCAAACAACGAAAGTGTTGTCTGATGTTTTATTCAACTATCTCTATGTTATTTTTTATAAGGAGAAGTTTGATGTAGGATATCTACATATATGTGGTGCAGCATATCTTCATTTTTGCCGACAGGATTCTGATAATTATTGCCCATTACAACAATATAATCATTATTAAAGTAAGATGTCATCTGTTGACCAAAGAAATTACCATTAATTCGATGCTCTTTCCCATACGAATAAAATCCATAACGATACGAACCTGGATAATCTTTTGTTTTCACTTCATTCAATAAAGGATCTGTAACCTTTTTAGAGAATATTTTATCACGTTGAAGTTCAATCACTAATTTAGCCATATCTTTTGGTGCCATATATAAGTTTCCAGCACCATAATATTGATCTAAAAATCTAGGAGTTTCTAAATCTTTTACTTCGTTATAGCCTTTGGCCATATAAGGGTCGAAAGCTAAATCATTATAAAACGCCGTACGATGAAGTTGGTAAGGTTCTGCAATCATTTGATTAAAAGCTTTTGCATATGATTCTTTTGTGACCGCTTCAATAACACGTGCTAATATAATGTAATTACCATCATTGTACATATGTTTATGGTACATACCTGGTTGTATACCTTCTCTATGCAACAATTTCGCAGCACCATCTATATCGTGAATTTGATCAATTGGTTTATATTTTTTCAAACCGCTTCTATGGAGCATCAAATCTTTTAAATAAATCGGCTTTTCTGTTTTAAACCATGGCAGATATTTGGTGATAGGGTCATTAATATTGACTTTCCCTTCAGTCTCTAACTTTTTCAACATTAAGCCAGTTGTAAATTTCTGTGCTGACCCGATTAAATACAATGTATTAGGCGATGCTTTCTTTGCTGTAGCAAAGTCTTGAAATCCATATCCTTTATCCATTTTCAATTTTCCTTTATGGTAAATTGAAATAGCTCCATTAAAGTTTTCTTTTTTTAAATACTCATCAATTTTCTTATACACAGGATCTTTTTTGTTTTCAATTGTCTTATAATCAATATCTTCTTCTGCAACACGTCCTGATATTTTCTTTTCATTTTTATCATTCGGTTCAACATGATTATGACGGCTCAATCCATAAGTAATAACAAATACAAGCGCAATAACAGCAACTACAAAAATTAGAATTTTTTTCATGTTTTCCTCTTTTTTGTACCGGTGTTTTTATTTGGGTAGTCATTCAATAAGTATATTCATCAACTAGGATAAATAAGTTGCTTTAAATTCAGTTACCATTTTGTTTAAGTCCCCTACATTTAAAGAAAAGTAAACTTTGATTTTAGGTTCTGTGCCAGAAGGTCTTAATGCAATAAAGCCCTCTTCAAAAATAAATCGAATCAGATTTGCTGTTGGCAGAACCGTAGCACTTTGTTCACCACTATCTATATCTGTAATTAAACCAGTTTGGTAATCCTCAACTCTTTTTACTTTTAAACCGCAAATTTCATGAGGCGAGTTATTACGAAAGTTTTCAAGTAAATCATCCATTTTTTGACGTCCAGCTTGTCCCTCAAATTTTGGAGAAATCGTACAATCTTTATATATACCAGTAACTTTATATATTTCATTTAACAAATCTTGGAAATTCATTCCATTTTCTGTTAATTGATTTTTATATTTTACAACTAAAGGAATCATTTGTATAGCATCTTTATCTCTTGAAAAAGGACTTGCTAAATAACCGTGGCTTTCTTCGTACCCTAACACAAGTTCCTCTTCTGAGTTTTCTTTTTTCTGAAGGACTTCAGAGATATATTTGAATCCAGTTAAAACAGTATTACTTTCAATTTCTAGTGCCTGTGCTAATCGATCGCTTGCTGCACTGCTCACTATAGATTTCACCAAGTATAGTGGTGTATTCGGTTTTGCTGTTTTAATATTGTCATAACGTAACTTCAATAAAATCAAACCGATTTCATTTCCGTTGAAATAACAATACTCTCCATTTTCATAACGTTCAATCATACCGAAACGGTCAGCATCCGGATCAGTTGCTAAAATAAGTTGAGCATTTTCTTTTTCTGCCAAGCGCAAACTATATTCAAACGCTTGTTCTTCTTCAGGATTAGCGTATGCTACAGTCGGAAAACTGCCATCTGGTTTAGATTGTTCTTCTTCAATCACATAATTGTGATAGCCTAAATCATCTAGAATTTCAGATAATAACGGCAAACTCGTACCATGTAAGCTAGTGAGTACAACTTTATCTTTTTGAGATGGAATATTTTGAACAAGAGATTCAACAGCATCACGATATGCTTCACTGACCTCATTATCTAAATACGTAATCAACCCTTTATTCAAACCATCTTCGAAGTCCCCTCCTTCCAACTCAAGAGGATTTTCAATTTGATTAATATAGCTGCTCAACATTTCTGAAGCTTCAGGAAGTAATTGACCTCCATCTGCTCCATAAACTTTAATTCCATTATATTCTTTGGGATTATGACTTGCAGTTATCATCACACCGGCATCAGCATTCAAATATCTTACTGCAAATGAAAGTTCCGGAGTTGAACGATAACGATCTCCTACTATTGTATGTACACCGTTTTCTGCTAATATTGCTGCAATTTCATGAGCAAATTCTTCTGATAAAAATCGTGTATCAAAATGAATAACCACTTTAGAATTCGGCTTATGCTCTTTAAGATAATTAGCTAAACCTTCTGCTACTTTACGTATTGTGAATGCATTCAGACGTCCAGGCCCTAAGCCTAATAATCCTCTGATACCAGCTGTACCAAATGCTAACGTTTCTTCGAACCCTTCCGCACGTAACATTTCACTTTGTTCATTATAAAAATCTGAAACCAAACTTTGTTCAAGTTTATTTTCCCAATTAATTCTCATTAGTTATCTCCTCTCAGACCTTTTTTATTTGATTTTTTTCTAACAGATCAGAGTATTTTCAACATTTCTATTATATCTTAACAAGAAAATTAATTCATTATGGAATCAACGGATTTATAATCAAGCATGCTTAAATAATCTACATCTCCTATTAAGGTGGTCAGTTAATTAACTATATTTATTAAAATAATGTAAACATTCGAATTTAACTCCTGATTTTCTTTAGTATTATTAAAGTTTGTGAAATAATAGGTGGTATTATAAGTTTGTAATTTGACCATTAGCGTATTAAAATATATGGTTATAATGAACAGATTTAGTAGTAATTACCATTATTTGTGTTGTGATTCTTCCTATGGTAATTACTGTGTATACAAAATAAAAACCAGGGGTAAAAAATAATGAACAAAGTCTTTAAATATTTTTTAATTTTACTCTCGCTTGTCCTGGTCATTATTCCTATCATTTTTGCAGTGATACTTTTAAAAACATCTCAAAATGCTATCAATACTTCTTTTAGCGGAGATAATACAGACAGAAAATCAAATTTGAGAAGTGAAAAAGTAAATCCTTCTAAAGATCCTGTTTCCATCTTATTTTTAGGAATAGATGATAATAAAGGAAGACGAGAAAATGGTCAGTCTACTGAACATTCCAGAACAGACGCAATGATTTTATCTACACTTAATCCTGACAAGAATCAAGTCAGAATGCTAAGTATTCCGCGTGACACAATTAGTTACATCCCTAAAGTCGGATATTATGATAAAATAACGCACGCACATGCATATGGCGGACCTGTTGCAGCAATGGATTCAGTAGAAGGTACACTGAATGTGCCCGTAGATTATTATGTCCGTGTAGATATGGATGCTTTTGTTCAAGCTGTGGACGAATTGGGCGGTATTTATTACGATGTACCTTATGATTTAAACGAACCGAACACGAATGATGATGGCCGTACTAAAGTAAAAAAAGGTTATCACAAATTAAATGGCGACCAAGCTTTAGCTGTTGCCCGAACAAGACATCAAGATTCTGACTTGAAACGTGGACAAAGACAAATGGAATTGATTAAAATTCTATTTAAAAAAGCTCAAAAATTAGATTCTGTTAATAAACTGAATAACCTAGTAGAAATTGTCGGTAAGAATTCTAAACATGATTTATCCAACAAAGATATTCAAAGTTTATTAAGTACATATCTTTCAACTAACATTAAAATCAAAACCAACCAATTAAAAGGCGAGAATGACATGCTGAATGGTGTTTATTATTACAATCCAGACATGAAGAGTATTAAGAAATTCTCTAATTTATTGCGTGGAGATTTAGGGTTATCTAAAATTAAAAACGATGATGACTTCTTAAACCAACGTGTTATTGATCAATATGGAGAGCTTATACCATTAACTGAAATTGATAAAAGTTTATTACGGAAAAATCAACATGATACTTCCAAAGGTAACGATAACTCTGACGTTGGTGAAGATAATAATGATAATAATCAAAGCCAAGGTCAAGGTGATGAGCAGCAGAACAATCAAAATCAACAAGATCAAATTGATCCAAATGCTCAACAAGACCCATATGGTTATAATCAGGATCAACAACAAGCACCTGATCAATCACAACAACAAGAAAATCAACAACCTGATATGAACAACTATCAACAAGCGCCTTCTAATCAAGGGTATTATTAATTATAGAAGGGAGAGAACATGATGACGCGAAAAACATATGAAAAACTTAACAATATTAATGGAATGTTCGGCATCTTAGAACAACAAATTATTCATAGCAAAGATATGGCGCATTTTCGCAATGAATTTTTCTATGTAAACCATGAACATCGAGAGAATTATGAAGCGTTGCTATTATATTATAAAGATAGTGTAGAAAACCCATTCATCGATGGCGCTTGTTATATCGTCGCACTTCCTGAAATATTCGATCGTGTAGATGTATTCCAAGCAGAATTACCATTCTCATGGGTTTATGATGAAAATGGCGTGACGGAAACGATGCAAAAAATCAGTGTCCCTATTCAATACCTTATTGCAGCTGCTTTAGAAGTAACTGATGTAAATATCTTTAAACCTTCTGGGTTTACAATGGGAATGAACAACTGGAATATTGCTCAAATGCGTATCTTCTGGCAATATACTGCTATTGTAAGAAAATATGCTCAATAAAAATCAATCGCTGTAAGTGCAACAAATCAAGTGCATTTACAGCGATTTTTTTGTATCCTTGGAAAAACTGATTGAAATTACTAAAAATAAAAGGTTGGTAAAATTATGTATAAAATAGCAGACAGCAAAAAAGAGTTGAATGATTGTTTCGAACTAAGAAAAGAAGTTTTTGTAGATGAACAAAATGTCCCTCAAGAAAATGAATTTGACGAGTTTGAAGATGAGTCTACTCATATTATTGTATATGATAATGATAAAAGACCCCTTGCAACTGCTCGATATCGTTCCTATCAAGGCAAAGCTAAAATCGAGCGGGTTGTCGTTGTTAAAGATCAAAGAATGCATGGTATCGGACGTAGGTTAATGCAATTTATAGAGGAAGCAGCTCAAAAAGACGGCTTTAAAGAAGCAGTATTAAATGGACAAATTCAAGCACAATCATTCTATGAATCCTTAGGTTATCATCCACAAGGTGAAATATTTATAGAGGAAGAAATCAAACATATCAAAATGCAAAAACAACTTTAATTTAACATTTTTAATAATCTCAAGAAAAAGGGCTATATTTAAAGCCCTTTTTCTTTTGTAAAATCAACATAAAAATCTATTAATCTATCATTTAATGAATTTCATAATGGATTTAAGATATTAAGGTTTGATTACAAAATGATTAAAAAGGCTAATCTACGACTTAAGAAGTATTATACTGTATGAAAATGATATATTACATAGTGATGACAAGTCATTATATCCTCTCACTCTATTAAACTATCATGTGTTAAGTCACTTTGATTTGGATATATAAACTTGGAGAGTCTGTTTACATACAGCGATTCTGTTACTTCTATATCACGTTATATATTTTCTGACATTACACCAGACCTTTATTAAGGCCATGATTAACAAACTTCTTCGAGGACAGAAAATACAACTCGAAACGTTTGTCTACAGACTGTAATATATCCAAATATAATATATGGTAAAAAGGAGTAGTTTCATGTCTAAAAAGTTTCATTACAAAGCACCCGCTATCATAGCACTCACTATTGCAGGCACTGCAATCACTACGCACCAAGCTTTTGCAGATAGTTCAACTGGAACTAATACAAACACAGATAGCAATCGTACTGCAGATCAGACACAACAACCGACGAACCAAACAAAAGACACTCAAGTTCAAACGAATAATTCAAATACTAAAGTTGCAGGTACTCAAACATATAAAGATCCTGCCCAAGTACAACCTGTAAATAATAATCAAAATTTGAACTATGATTCAAAACTTGAGGACTTAAATTCTAAAGCAGATAATAGTAATGTTACTGCTACAGGACAAACTTCTAATGAACAGCAATCAAATGTATCTAACACACCTGAATCATCAGCAGATAATTCTACAAATACAACTCAGCAATCTGATCAATCAGCTGAAAATACTGTTCAAAATCCAACAAACCAAACTAAAGTTGAAAATAATCAATCTCAACAAAATGTGGTTCAATCACAATCCGACTCTAATCAATTAGACAATTCAAATAATCAACAAAACGCAGTTGAACAAAATAAAAACCAAATTGGTAATACTGCATCTGTAAATGCAGAGCAACAAAAACCTGAACAGACAAACAATGATGCGCAACAATCTGTGCAGACAAACACTGCAAATACTGAAAGCAAAGCCGCACCTAAGTTAGCTATGCGTTCTTTCGCTGCTCAGCCAACAACTAATACGACTCAAAAACAAGCAGTTCAACCTGCTGCTCAGACAGCTAAGACAACGACAGCTACTGCACAAAAACAAACGGTTCAACCTGCCGCTCAAACGGCTAAAGCACCGGCAGCTACTGCACAAAAACAAACGGTTCAACCTGCTGCTCAAACGGCTAAAACAACTGCGGCTACAACTCAAAAACAAGCAGTTCAACCAACGGCGAAAACTGCAACAACTACAGCAAACCGTTCAGTAGCACCTGCAACTACAGCAGCAAAAACAACGGCTACTTCTTCATTACCGAAGTACAAGCCAGCTGTAAACTCGTCTATTAATGATTATATTCGTAAAAATAATTATAAAGCGCCAACATATGAACAAGATTTTTCTTCATATCTACCTAAATATGATTATCGTTACGGTAAACCAGAAGGTATTGTAGTTCATGATACAGCTAATGATAATTCAAATATTAACGGCGAAATCAGTTATATGAAAAATAATTGGCAAAATGCGTTTGTTCATGGCTTCATTGACGGCAACCGAATTGTAGAAACTGCAAATACTGATTATCTTGCATGGGGAGCTGGTCCAGTAGCTAACCAACGTTTTATCCATATCGAACTTGTTCATGAACATAGCTATGATGGTTTCGCTCGCCAAATGAATAACTATGCTGATTATGCAGCTACTAACTTGCAATATTATGGTTTGAAACCGGATAGTGCTGAATATGACGGTCAAGGTACTGTATGGACACACTATGCAATTTCAAAATATTTAGGTGGAACAGATCATTCAGATCCACACGGTTACTTACAAGCGCATAATTATAGTTATGATCAATTATACGATTTAATTAACGAAAAATATTTAATTAAGCAAGGTCAAGTGGCTCCTTGGGGTACAACAGCAAGTACACCATCAACGCCTAGCAAAAATACATCAAATACACCAAAACCATCAACAACACCTACTAATTCTCAATTAAAAGTAATTCCTGTTGATTCAATCGGTCGTGTTGCTGCAAATAATCATGGTGTATATACATCTGTATATGATAAAGCTGGTGTACAAAAACCTTCAGTTAATGACAGAACTTATCGTTTAACTAAAAAAGCTTTATTAGGTGATAAATCGTTCTATTTAATCACAGATTATAATAAAAACACTAATGTTGGATGGGTTCAAACTAGTGATATCAACTATCGTGTAGGTAAACCTGTAACAACTAATACAACAACATATTCTGTTCAACCAGGAACAAAACTTTATCACACGCCATGGGGCTCTGAACGTCAATCAATCGGTTCAGTGACAGGAACAGGCTCACAACAATTTAAAGCTCAAAAACAAACTGAAGTAGGTACATCAACTTATGTTTATGGCGCTGTAAATGGTAAAAACGCTTGGGTTGATAGTGCAAAATTATCAAAATATACTGCACCTAAAACTGCAGTAAAATCTGTTGCGGCTCCAAAAACACAAGTTAAAGCAGCAACTACAACAACACCATCGAAATCAAACAAAACTACTGCTGCTAAACCAGCAACAAACACTAAAACAACGGCAAAAACTGCGGCTAAGCCAACAACAAATACTAAAGCAACAGCTAAAACTGCAGCCAAACCAGTTGCTAAAACTAATACAGCAACTAAAACTGCGGCTAAACCAGTTGCCAAGACTAATACAGCAACTAAAACTACTGCCAAACCTAATGTTGTAACTAAAGCTGCAACTGCAGTTAAAAAAGCAGTTCAACCAACAGCTAAAGCAGCAACTACAGCTAAACCTGCTGCTAAAACAGCTACTAACGCTGCTGTAAAACCTGCAGCGAAGACAACAACTGCTACTAAAGGTAAGAGTACTTCTCCGCTTAATCAAACTGTTGTTGTAAATAAATTAGGACAATATGTTTCTAATCAATATGGTTTACGTGCTTCTGTTTATGATGCTAAAGGAGCTAATGCAGCTAAATATTTAGGTTACACATATGATATTTTAAGAGAACGTAACCAAGATGGTACACTTTACTATCTATTACAAAATAACGGTCTTTCAACTCCGCTTGGATGGGTAAACGCTAAAGACGTAAAAGTTGTAAACCAAAGCAACGCAACACCTGTTTCAACAAAATATAATGTTAAACAAGGTAACAATGGACTTTATACAATGCCTTGGGGTACATCTAAACAACAAATTGACACTTTAAAACAAACTAATAGTGCTTTCCAAGCTTCTAAACGCAAATTAGTGAATGGTGCAGCTTATGTTTATGGTACTGTAAATGGCAAAACTGGATGGATTGCAGAAAAAGACTTAGTTCAATCAAATGCTAAAGCTGCGACTACTCCTGTTAAAGCACAACCAGCTACAGCTTATAAACATGATTACATTGTTGCTAATGCTGGAAGCAATTATTACAATACACCAAACGGTAAAATTTTAGGTTCATTGAGAAATCAATATGGCAATATCATTTCTGTTTATGAAAAACAACTTGTAAATGGTGTTACTTGGTATCATGGAACTTTAGCAAATGGTAAAACAATTTGGATTAAAGCAGCCGATGTTCGCGACACGTTAACTAGAACAACAACTTCTAATTACTCACTAAACCAAGCAGCTAACATTCAATCAAGCTCACCTTGGCCACCACAGGTTCAACACACACCTGGTAAATGGGTAAATGCGACTAAAGATGAAGTCAAAACTGCAATGGATCCAAAAACTATAACTGAAGACGCTACACAAAAATATCAATTCTTACGTTTAGATAAAGCACAAAACCTTTCAACAAGCAGTGTTAATCAGTTATTGAAAGGAAAAGGCATTTTAGAAGGACAAGGAGCAGCATTTGCACAAGCCGCACAAAAATATGACATTAATGAAATTTACTTAATCTCTCATGCGCTATTAGAAACTGGAAACGGTACATCTGCCCTAGCAAATGGCGGTTATGTAGATAATAATAATAAAGTTGTTACAAACAGCAATAAAAAATACTACAACATGTTCGGAATTGGTGCGATTGACACTGACGCTGTTCGCGGTGGATTCAAAACAGCTCAAAATTACGGCTGGGACACAGTAAGTAAAGCAATTGTTGGAGGCGCCCAATTCATTAAAGATGCTTATATTAATCAAGGACAAAACACATTATATCGTATGCGTTGGAACCCAAGCGCTCCAGGTAATCATCAATATGCAACTGATATTAACTGGGCAAGCCACAATGCAACACGTATGAAAACAATGTATGATTCTATTGGCGAATCAGGTAAATATTTTGATGTAGATAACTATAAAGGTTAATAACTACAAAAAGACCGACTTTCAACTAAAGAATGTTGAAGGGCGGTCTTTTTATTTGTTTGAAACCACAAGTTTTTTTCAATATAAAGCAACTTATGCTTCTATCAATTATATGACAAAACTTTTTTTATTCAATTTTACTAATAATTCATTTAATTGTTTAACATCGTCTTCAGACAATTTTTCACATCGTGCTTCTATCAATTCTTGCCTAGCCTCATTTATTTGGTTGATCAAAATACGTGATTTGTCTGTGATTTCTAATTCTTTACATCGTAGATCTTGATGTGATTGATGACGAACTACATAGCCAAGATTGACCAATTTTTTAATCCAGCGAGAAACAATAGATTGTTCTTTCCCTACTTTCATCGTTAAATCAAATTGTGACAAGCGATGGTATTCATTTAGTGTTCTCAAAAGCTCAATTTGTTCTATTGTTAAATTTGCTCGTTGTCCAAAACGTTTGTTTACTATGATTAAATCATTATTTGTAACAGTAATTTGTTGTTCAAGTTGTTTATACATAAGCTGTCTACTCCACTCATTTTAATTATTTATATTATGAACTACATCGCAACTGAAGTAAAGAGTTTCTAAGAACACGTATATTTTGATTCGTTAATTTTAAGATATAGCAACAGTGTTTTATAAATTAATATAAATTTGTTCTTAAACGAAATCCTATTATATTTTTCTATGCAACGCAATTAACCTTATCTATAAAGTTAGCTATTTCTATATTTAATGACTTTTTACAACTTCCCTAAATAAAATAAAAGACACAAAGTGTCTAAAAGTTGTTTATCTTGCAATTTACTCTATATATGTAATACGTTAGGATTATCCTAATTATTTAAAGGAGAATACATATCGTTATGCACAAGACTCTAGATCATCGCGATTACTTTTTCGATAATGCACGTGCGTTTCTTATATACCTCGTAGTACTTGGCCATCTTATTAACCCTTATGTAGAAGGCCATAAGTTTATGGGGTCGCTATATTTATTGATTTATAGCTTTCATATGCCCTCATTCTTATTTATTTCAGGGTATTTTTCAAAAAATGCAGGCAAACCTGGTCATCTAGAAAAAGTAGCTAAAAAATTACTTGTACCATACATTTGTTTCTTCTGCTTCTTTTCAGTTTATTACTATTTAACAGGGAAAAGCAGTGATTTACAATTAGATCCATTTAATCCGGTATTTGCTTTATGGTTTTTACTTACATTATTTATGTTCCATGTAATTTTAATCATCGTAAAGAATTATAAGCCATATTATGTAATGCCTATTGCGATTTTAGTCGCAATGTTTGCTGGATTTTCTTCAAATATTGATGGTTACATGAGTTACTCTAGAACAATTGTCTTTTTCCCAATTTTTTATCTAGGTTATTTAATGAACAAACATCAAACTATGATTTTACGTAATAAACGATGGTTGCCAATTTCTATTTCGATTTTAATCGCATTTTTTGTCATTTATACAATTCACCCTATCAATTCAGATTGGTTATTGGGAAGTTCGCCTTATAGCTCTTTAGACGGCGAAAATATATTTAGTCCGCTTAAAAGACTGCTATTATATTTTATCATCTGTATAACGATGTTTTCTTTTATGAATTTGATGTCATCTAAAAAACATTTTTACACTTATATAGGTCAACGAACAATGTATGTATATCTTTTACATGGCCTAGTGATTGGTATTATTCGCGGATTCGATCTTTATCCTTTTAAAGATCCTATTTCAATTTTCACTTATATTTATTTATTTGGTACTTCTGCCATTATTGTTTACGTATTATCTACCAATTTTGTAGCAAAATGGGCAAACCCTGTTATCAATTTGAAATCACCTTCAAAATTTGTTCCTTAGTTTGCAGTTGGCTCATATTTTATGAGTCAGCTGTTTTTATTTTATTCCAAAATTGCTTATCTTCAGATAACTATTCGATTTTTTACTATTAAATATGATAAGATGAAATTTATATACATATCGAAGTTAATAATAGAGGTGTAACACAGTGAAACTATCTTTAAATAACCAATCTAAATTTTTACGTGCTCCAAGTATTCGTCAATTTTCAAGCCGCATTAAAAATATACCTGATTGTATCAACCTTACTATTGGACAACCTGATTTTCCGATGCCTGATGTTGTAAAAGAAGCATACATCAAAGCTATCAAAGAAAACCAAACGAGTTATTCTCACAATAAAGGTTTAATGGAAACAAGAACAGCGATAAGAAACTATTTTAAACAACGTTATGACTTTGATTATACAGAAGAAGAAATTATTGTTACGAATGGCGCAAGCGAAGCTATCGATACAGCTTTAAGAAGTATCTTAGAGCCTGGTGATGAAATTATACTCCCAAGCCCTATTTATGCAGGTTATATACCTTTAATCGAAACTTTAGGTGGAAATCCAGTTTACGTTGATACAACACAAACTAATTTTAAAATTACTCCAGAAGCAATTAAAAATAATATAACACCAAAGACCAAAGCAATTATGCTTAATTATCCAACCAATCCAACAGGCGTAATTTTAAGTCATGAAGAGGCTGCTGCGCTTGCTGAAGAATTAAAGCAACACGAAATATTTATTTTAAGTGATGAAATATACGCTGAGAATACTTTTAAAGGACAACATACTTCTTTAGCAGAATTCCCAGAAATTCGAGACCAGTTGCTCTTAATTAGCGGCTTAAGCAAATCTCATTCAGCAACTGGAATACGTATCGGTTTTTTATTAGGACCAGAATATTTAATTGAAAAACTGACTTTCATGCATGCTTATAATACAATCTGTGCAAATGTACCTGCTCAAATCGCTACTATTGCTGCTTTAACAGATGGAATAGATGCACCTCAAAATATGAACGAAGCATACAAAGAACGCTTGGCATATTTGAAATCTCGCTTATTAAAAATGGGATTTAAATTAGATGCTGAACCAGAAGGTGCTTTTTACATCTTTCCTAGTTTAGCACAGTTTGGTATAGATGATGATTTTCAATTTTGTGTAGATGCTTTAGAAAAAGGACATATAGCCATGGTACCTGGTTCTTCATTTACAGATGCTGGCAGTGGCCATATCCGTATTTCTTATGCGTATGATCTTGAAACAATAAAAGAAGGCATGGACCGTTTAGAAAACTTTTTAAATAGTTATGTCAAATAAACAAAAATGAGAGCTTATCAATTTAAGATACGCTCTCATTTTTTGAGTTCTATTGGAAAACACAATTAACATATAAATAATTATTATATAACATTTATACACAATCTTATTTATATTCATTTTTTAAGATTATTAAACAACTTAAACTTCAGCTAAGTTTTTATCAACGAAGGTTTGCATCAAGTTATAATAACTTAATTTTTCATCCTCAGTTAAATTCAATCGCTCTACTACATGACTTGAAATATCCGAAAATTCTTTTTTTAGAGAAGTACCTTTTTGTGTTAAACGCAGCATAACTTTTCTTTCATCTTCTGGTAATCTCATTCTTTTAATTAAATTTTTCTTTTCTAATCTTTTAACAATCGGACTGATAGTTCCAGAATCTAAATGCAATTTGTCACAAAGTGTTTTTACATATATTTCTTCGCCATCTTTTATGTAAGATAATACAATATAATTCGGAAAACTGATGTTATACTGCTTTAAATACTTATTAAAACGATTTACTATTTCTTTAGTCGTAATGTAAAAAAGAAAGCATAAGTCTTGATCAAATTTGCTATTCTGATTATTAGCCAATATATTCACCTCCATTTAAATATATTCAATTTTTCAATGATTGTCAATATAATACTTTAATTTTAGAAGTTATTTTAAACCAGTTTTTTACAATTTGTTTAACTTAAGCAACTATTTTATTTAATTAATTGATTGCATATCAAGATATATGAGTTTTTCCTTGATTTTTTAAAAATAAAAACGTGTACTTTATTAATTATATATAAATGGTTATCAAATACCATTTGATACAAAGTATAAAATGTTGGAATTGATGAAAAAGAAAAAGCCCCCTAATAAGGGAGCTTAAAAATATAATCTATTTTTTTAATTAAGGGAATTTAGGGAATTTATCAAAATCAGGTTTGCGTTTTTCTTTAAACGCATCACGACCTTCTTTTGCTTCATCAGTTGTATAATAAAGTAATGTTGCATCTCCAGCCATTTGTTGCAAGCCAGCTAATCCATCTGTATCAGCATTCATTGCTGCTTTTAAGAAACGTAAAGCAGTTGGAGAATGTTGCATCATTTCTTTACACCATTGTACTGTTTCATCTTCTATACGATCTAATGGTACTACAGTATTAGCCATACCCATATCTAATGCTTGTTGTGCATCATATTGACGACATAAGTACCAGATTTCACGAGCTTTTTTATGTCCAACGATTCTTGCTAAATAGCCTGAACCATAACCAGCATCGAATGAACCAACTTTAGGGCCTGTTTGACCGAATTTAGCATTGTCTGCAGCAATTGTTAGGTCACAAACAACTTGTAATACGTTACCGCCACCGATTGCATAACCTTTTACCATAGCGACAACTGGTTTAGGAATGACACGGATTAAACGTTGTAAATCAAGTACGTTTAAACGAGGAATCTGGTCATCGCCAACGTAACCGCCGTGACCACGAACTTTTTGGTCTCCGCCTGAACAGAATGCTAAATCGCCTTCTCCTGTTAAAATAATAGTTGAAATGTTTTGATCATCACGTGCACGTGAAAAAGCATCAATCATTTCTTGAACAGTTTTAGGCGTGAATGCATTACGAACTTCTGGACGATTAATCGTAATTTTAGCGATACCTTCAAAAAATTCATATTTTATCTCTTCATATTCTTTAATTGTTTCCCACTGTCTAGTCATTTTGCTCCTCCTTATTTAAAAAACCTAATACTATTATATCAAATTGTGCTGTATCTTCCACATGAACTGTATGCCCTGCTTGTGATACTATGTGTACTTCGCAATGTGAAATACAATCTTTCATCTTTTCTGCAATATTTACAAACTTTTCATCTCGCTCGCCGACTATGATACATACAGGAATAGAAAGTTCATTCAGTTCTGGCCATAGATTAGGCATATTACCTGTACCATAATCTCTTAATGCTTTTGCTAATCGTTGAGGATTTTGCGCTAACCGCATCTTACGGATACGTTTTCGTTCATTTTCACTCATCATTTCAGCTTGGCTTGCAAATAATGGTAGTTTTTCCCAATCATTAACAAACACTTCAATACCTGCTATTTCTAATACCTTAGCGCGTGCTTCATCCACTTGTATACGTTCACTGCGCGATGCATTGTCTTGAATACCTGGTGAAGCACTTTCTAAGATTAGTCCCTCTAATTTGATTTTTCCATGGAGTGCATAATATAAAGCGGTACGTCCGCCCATAGAATAACCGTGCATAGTAATATTATACTTGCGAAATTTCTGCAGTACCTCATCTAATTGCTGTTGAATAAAATTAAAATCCCAAGTCTCTGTATCTAAGCTATAATCTGCTCCATGACCTGGCAATTCAATTGTTAAGACCGAAACTTGTTCTCTTAATTTTTCAATATGTGCATCAAACATAGACGCATCACTTATAAAACCGTGTAACATAACCAATAGATGGTTAGAATGTTCTTCAGACTTATTTTCATAAAAATTATAATTAAGCATTAACAATTTCACTCAATTTCTTATATAAAATTTGATGTTGTTGAAGATTATCTTCACGATCTGTACGCAGTTCGTAAATATAAGAATCCAGTTGAGATAATGATGTGTATTTAAAATCTTCCACTGTTTCCAAATATTTATAACCAAAATCATAAAGTAACGCAGCATGTTTAAATTCTAAATGAGTTGGTGTACCGAATAAACGTTCAAAGTATTGTGCAGCTGATTTTTTTTGAGGAAGATAAGAGAAAATGCCTCCTCCATCATTGTTCAATAACACAATATTAATATGAATATCATTCAATTTGGCCATCAACAAGCCATTCATATCATGATAAAAAGCTAAGTCGCCGATAAGCAACGTGACTTTTTTGTGTACTGCCATGCCGAGCGCAGTTGAAATGACACCATCAATGCCATTTGCACCTCTGTTCGCATAGATTTGTACTTTGCCTTTCACAAATAAATTGTCTATATCTCTAATAGGCATGCTGTTGCTGACAAACAATGTATCTTCTTCAGTTAGTTTCTCTAATAAAACACCTATATTCGCAGCTTCATCTGTTGCATGATTTACATAACTTTCAACTTCTGCGATAGCTTGATAATTCATCTTTTGCCATTGTGTCAACCATGATTGGCGATGTACAACCGGTACTTCTCCAAGAGATCTGAAGAAATCATTTGCAGACATTTCAAATGTAATATTTGAAGGAACTGGAAAAGCATCAGGCAGCGCACTATTTTGTACTAATATTTGATACGCATCCGAAGTTTTTAACCATTGGTTCAATTTTTTAGACAAAACAGGTTTGCCTACTCTAATAACAAAATCAACATCAGGATTAAAACCAGCACGATACAATAAATCGTAAGTCGAAATAACATTAGGATGCTCTGATTGTCTCAACCCGCTTAAAGGACCTGCAAGTATCGGCAAATCGTGTACAGTGGCAAAAGGCAACAATTCTCGTGCATCTTGATGTTGCATATCTCCTACAATGATAATACCTTTCTTTCTTTTCAGTATTGGAATGATATTATCAATTGAAGCCGTCTTTTGATAAGTCGGTATCTCTTTTTTTTCTGATAGTAATAAATCTGTCATATCGAAATTAGGTGTAAGCGGCTCTCTGAACGGTAAATTAAAGTGTACAGGTCCTCGTTGTGGCCCTTGGAAAAATTGACTTGCAATTTGCATTTGATATTTTACAACTTCAACCGCTCCATCTGAATCATCGGCAAGCGGCATATCAAATTGATGACGCACAAAATTTTGAAACATATTGACTTGATTCAAAGTTTGCGGCGCACCAATTCCACGTAACTCATGGGGTCTATCGCTCGTTAAAACAACAAGCGGCAGGTTACTGATATCACTTTCAGCAACAGCCGAAGAATAATTAGTTGCTGCTGTTCCTGAGGTACATAAAATAGCAACCGGGCGATTACTTCCTTTAATTAATCCCAGCGCAAAAAAAGATGCGCTTCGTTCATCTGGATGAATCCACGTTTTTATATTTGGATGTGCTTCAAATGCTAAAGCAAGCGGAGTAGATCGTGACCCTGGACTGATAACTACTTCTCTTATTCCATAAGCATACATCTCAGATGCCATTGCAAATACTTGTTTAGTTAATAAATTTTGATGGTTATCCATGATTTTCGACTCCTAAAGCATTCATCATCGGTGTAAACTTGAGTGTTGTCTCTGCTAATTCACTTTCCGGTTCTGATTGCTTAATAATTCCACAGCCAGCAAATAATGTTGCCTGATTTTTCTTAATCAACATAGAACGTATTGCGACGATAAATTGACAATTATCATCCATATCAATATAACCTACAGGTGATCCATATAATCCACGCGTACCAAACTCTTTCTGCTCTATAAAATCAACAGCCTTTTCTTTCGGAAATCCGCCAAGAGCGGGCGTAGGATGC
The DNA here is from genome assembly GCF_001618885.1 of Staphylococcus condimenti. Lineage (NCBI taxonomy): Bacteria > Bacillati > Bacillota > Bacilli > Caryophanales > Staphylococcaceae > Staphylococcus > Staphylococcus condimenti. Next base: position 916,486 of record NZ_CP015114.1, read on the forward strand.
AAACGATCTAATAGGCCGATATACGTTTTATCTTTGAGTTCACCAGAAATTTCAGTATATAAATGATAAAGATGGTCATTTTTTAAAATTTTCGGGTGTTTATTATACTCTACATCACCAACATAAGGTTCAATATCATCCAAAATACTTTGAACAACGAAGCGATGTTCATGTAAATTCTTTTCATCTTGTAAAAATGCATTTAAATGTTTTTTATCTTCTGCTTCATCATTTGTACGTTTAATTGTACCTGCGACTGCTTTTGTTGATAAAACATTATTTTCTACTTCCATCAATTGTTCGGGTGTTTGTGAAAAGAAAATAGATTGATCAGACTCCATCACAAAAATATAGCTGTTTGATTCATTTTTCAGTGCATTTTCTAATACATAAGCAATATCAATATCTTTTTTAAATTGAATCATGCGACGACGTGCTAGAACGATTTTTTCGTCTTCATTCATTGTATCAATTGCTTCTCGAACAATATTCAACCACTCATCTTTATAAATATCTTCACTGCGTTTAATATCTCCATTCGCATGTGTCGGTTGAACTTCTGTACTCGCAATTTTATTCGCAAGCGCTTTTAAATCCTCTATGTCAAATGTCTCTCTAGGTACTGTATAGGTTAAAATTGTTTCATTTTTTTCCATTGTAATCAGTACTTTCGGCAATACAAAGTGATTCAATCCGAATTGGCGCCATTCATCATCTGATTTGTGACTTGAAAATTGAAAACCACCGCAAACTTTCAGATGGTGTTTAGGTGTATCCGGATGGATGAGTGCAATATTTTCTTTATATTTCTCCCATTCTCGAAAAATAGATTGTTTATTTTCATGATTATTTTTCAATTTTAATAGTGCATCATATCCGAAAAATGCTGTTTTCCCAGAGTTGTCTTTAAAATAAAAACGGTCTTGAGCTTGTCCCTCAGTCATTTGAAAGAGCATAATCGGATTTGTCGGCTGGTCAATTTTAATCTCGACAGAAACCCAGGACTCTGAATTTTCATAAATGGCGTCGAGAATTTGATCATCCTTAACACTTACAGTCATCTATCTCACTTCTTTCATCATTCAAATTATTCACATTATCTCATTGTATCATTTTTTATCTTCTACTGTACTTTGTTTTGCCCATAAATTAGTTGAAAACTTAACAAGATTTGACCTTTCCACTTTCATTGCTTAAAATAAATTTGTTAATCAGATTGCATTTTAACAATTATTATCCGCACTCTGAAATTTGTTATATTAAAGAATAAAAAGGAGAAAAAATGTCAAATCAATATCAGCAATATTCTACTGTACGAAAATACTGGCATTTAATGCGTCCCCACACACTAACAGCTTCAGTTGTTCCTGTTCTGGTTGGTACTGCAACTGCTAAGCTTTTTCTATTAGGCAGTGAAGATCATTTAAAACTCAGTCTATTTCTAGCAATGTTACTTGCATGTTTACTTATTCAAGCTGCCACTAATATGTTCAACGAATATTACGACTTTAAGAAAGGTCTAGACGATCATACTTCCGTTGGTATCGGCGGCGCGATTGTACGTAATGGTATGAGTCCAAAACTGGTTATGAATCTTGCTATTGCATTTTATGTTATCGCAGGATTGCTCGGTCTTTTTATCGCCATACAATCATCATTCTTATTAATACCAGTTGGAATTGTCTGCATGGCAGTCGGTTATCTTTACACAGGCGGACCATTCCCTATTTCTTGGACACCATTTGGAGAATTATTCGCCGGTGTGTTTATGGGGCTTATCATAATCTTAATTTCATTCTTTATTCAAACTGATAATATCCAAGGTTATGCAGTTTGGATCAGTGTCCCGATTATTATTACAATTGGTCTTATAAATATGGCAAATAATATCCGCGACCGTGTTAAAGATAAACAAAGCGGACGTAAAACTTTACCGATTTTATTAGGTAAAAATAATTCTATTCGCTTTATGGCAGTCATGTATATCGTTGCTTATGTTTGGGTCATTTATACAGGTTTCTTTGTTCCAGGCGGTTCAATCTTTTACCTACTTGCATTATTATCATTCCCATTCCCAGTAAAAGCGATTCGCCGTTTCAAGAAAAACGACACACCTGCTGAAATGATGCCTGCAATGGCGGCTACAGGCAAAACAAATACTGTATTTGGTCTGCTTTATGCTTTAGGTATTTATATCAGTGCCTTATTAGGCGGAATTTAATTAATTATCGGACTGAAACGCTGAGCGACTATTGTTCAGTGTTTTTCTTATTTATAATCATATGACGATACTCATGACCGTACAAATCTATCGTTCCCTCCGTTTCAAAACCTAATCGTTGATAAAGTTGATATGCACCATTATTTTCATAATCACAACTCAAACTCAACTTTTTATCTCTATGTTCTTCTATAATATAATGCATAAGTTGTGTTGCGATTCCTTTGCCGCGGTATTGAGGAAAAACAGCTACAGTCTCAATATACAATTCATCATCTTTTGATTCTTTTAAAGGTAAAGGCGTTCCAATTTTACGTACTTTTTCAGGCAAATCAAGTTTTAACCAATTTTTTTCTAAATGCATTTCATCTTCACCTTTATATGTGACAATAATGCCTGCAACATCTCCATCTATTTCATAAACCAATACATTTTCATAAAAAGTTCGATATGGCACTTTTGTAATGGCTTGTTCTAACCATGATATAACTTGTGCTTTCTCAAATTTTTTTACAATAGGTAATTCCATATCCTCCCAAATAATATAAGATAACTCTGCAATCTCATGTTGATCTTCAAATTTAGCTTGTCGTATCATAATGTCCCCTCTTTTTCTATTAATCACTTATATTTTATCAATATTGCACACCTTTTGTGAAAGATGTATATGTATAGATAGTACAAATCGATGAATTTAGTATCATTCAAAAAATGACCATATATATTTTCTCAATTTAATTACCCTGTTAATAAGCATCTAAATTGGAAATATTATCTTAATTATTACATAATATAGTTGGAAGTTAATTAAAATTATACAAAAAGGAGAACTTGTAATGCGAGTAAATAAAGTGATTTATATTGCTCTTGCAATCTTTTTAGGTAGCTTCGGCATTCATAAGTTTTATTCTGGCCAAAAAGGATTAGGGATTATTTTCTTGCTATTCTTCTGGACAGGTATCCCGCATATTATTGCAATTATTGATGCTATTATCACATTATTCTTTAAACCTGCAGATGAAGACGGAAATATTGCTTTTAATTAAGGAGAGATTTATTTGAACAAATCTACTATTTTATCGTATTTAGAATCATTTCCTAGTAAATATTTGATTTTATATATGGACAACCAAGCAGAAATTTCAGTTGAAGGCATTAATGAGGACACAGACGAAGGGGTTCTTCATGTAACAGAGCCCGCAGAGTATGTAGTAAATATTTCAAAAATCTCACATTTTGAAATATTGCAACGTTCTACTTATTAAGATTGATAATTAAAAAACCTGGGATATTCCGAAAATGGAATATTCCAGGTTTTATTATTTAACCATGAAAAATCAGCAATAATACAACTGCCACAATTTGTGCAATTGAAGTTGTAATAATACGGCGTGTATAAAAATAGCTGAGAGATAAAATAATTTGAACAATAAAAACAAATATACATACCCAAATTTTGTCAAAATAGAAAAACAAAGATGCTGAACATAAAGCAGTAATCACAATTGCTGCCCATGCAGGCAATTTTAAGTTTAATAGTTGTTTTTGCAATACAGTACGCATATAAAGCTCATGACAAGGGATTACAAATAATAACGTAACTAAAATCTGCCATTTAAAATATACTCCTGATCGTGATAAGTCTTTTATTAATGACGTATAAGTCACTTCTTGAGACATCAATGACATGATAAGTTGTACAATTATTAAAACAACAGCTGTGATTAGTCCAATACCAATCGATGGCAATAATCGTTTAGATGCAATATCGCGTTGATAAAACACATAACTGATTCCAGCAAACAACATGATTCCAGTATATAGATACCAGTATTCTTGTCGTTCTCCCCACATGATAAATAATATGGTGTGGAATATAATAAAGCTGATTATAAACCACAACAAAGCTTTAGTATTTGTTTTCATTGTTTATTAACCTTCTTGATCAACTATCTTATAGCGTTTATGATTAATCACCGTTTTTTCCGGTAAATCTAATTCTTCAAAGTTTTCCATAATTGTTAAATCAACAATCACTGAATTATCATTAATTTTTTCAACACGACCTCTAAGTCCATCATAAAATTCTACAATATCTCCTACTTCTGCAACAGTCATTACAGGTCCTCCTCGAATTATACTAAGTTACATTGTACTAAAATTTGTGCTTTAAATAAACAAATATCATATGAAAGCGATATAATTATACTAAATTCTAACTTAATTGTGAAATTCCAACTATTTCATTGGCATTTTAGTTCAAAATACGAGATAAATAAAGTATTAAGGAATAGTAAGCATAAAGGAGAGAGAACATTTGAAATTTGTAAGCAATAATAATATAACAGACCCCAAACTTAATTTAGCAATGGAAGAATATGTTTTAAAATACCTTCCTCAAGATAGTGATTATTTCTTATTCTATATTAACCGCCCATCAATTATTATTGGAAAAAACCAAAATACAATTGAAGAGGTTAATCAACACTATGTAGAAGAACATAATATAGATGTAGTGCGCAGAATATCAGGCGGTGGCGCAGTCTACCATGATTTCGGCAATCTAAATTTCAGCTTCATCACTGATGATGATGGAAACAGTTTCCATAACTTCAAAAAATTTACTCAACCTATTGTTCAAGCGTTAAATAGTATGGGTGTAGATGCTGAAATGACAGGAAGAAATGATATTCAAGTTGGTCAAGCCAAAATTTCAGGTAACGCAATGGTTAAAGTCAAAAATCGTATGTTCAGTCATGGAACATTGATGCTTGATAGTGATTTAGATGAAGTTCAAAATGCATTGCGTGTAAATCCTGCTAAAATCCAGTCTAAAGGTATCAAATCAGTTAGAAAACGAGTTGCTAATATATCTGAATTCCTTGAAGAACCAATTGATATCGAAGCTTTTAAACAAATTATTTTGAAACATATCTTTGGTGAACATGAAGTTGAAGAATATAAATTAACTGATGAAGACTGGAAAAATATTGAAGCTTTAAGTGATGAAAAATACCGCACTTGGGATTGGAATTACGGTAAAAATCCTAAATATAACTTCGAACGTGAAGAGAAATTTGAAAAAGGCTTTGTTCAAATTAAATTACATGTTAAAAGAGGTCGTATCGAACACGCTAAAATATTCGGAGATTTCTTCGGCGTAGGAGATGTCACTGATTTAGAAGAAGCTTTAATCGGCAGCTTGCATAATTTTGAAAGTATCGAAGAAGCGCTTTCGGAATTTGATTTATATCATTATTTCGGAGATATACCGCGCGAAGAATTAATCAGACTGATGTCTTAATAAATAAAAAATAAGGACTATTCATTATTAATTCGTAATGAATAGTCCTTTATTTTACCCAGGAACACGATGATGAATTATCCAATTAAAACATCCTCCAATTGATTATATTCTGCAGTATATCGATTAAAAGCTTCTTCGTCTTTATTAACAAGTGCTTGATCAATAAGCTCAGTCAATTTCTCTTTTCGAACATTACGTAATGCTTGATCAATTACAAGTTCTACTCCTAAATCATTCACATTTGCCACAAATGCTTGTAGCGTCCCATTTTTTACATTGATATTGTGATTCATAGTAATCACTACCTTTCTCTTTTTTATGTAATTAAGAGTATACCTCGTATTTATTCTAAAATCAATGAATATTCTGACTTTTTAAAAAATAAATAGTGTAATTTTAACACTAAAGTTTCTATTGACTTTTTCAGGTGCTAGTATACAATAATTATAGATTTTGATTTTTTTGTAATTCAACATCAAACAACTTAATAGGAGGACATTGAATATGGAAGAACAATACATCTTCAAAAGCAACGACATCGCTATTATGCCCATCGTCAAAGAAAACGGACATTATCCTGTCACCAAAATTCTTACTTATGAAAAAGAACCTCGAATAATAAACATCCCCCCTCGAAAAGCATTAGAAAGTTCATGTGAATTTTATGGATCAAAATTCTCTATTTTGCGCTCTGATACTATACGAATAACAGATATCAAAAGTAAACCTCCCATATTGCTCTCACCTATCATTTCTCTCATACTATTCTCAACCCAATCTATCAGTTCACTAACAAATATTTGGATAAATATTGAATATGTTAAAGACATCAAATCAATAGGTGCTAAAGAAACACGTATTAACTTTATTGATGGTCAATTTATTACCGCCCCTGTTACAACACGTACTATTAATCATCAATATAAAAATGCAATCTATTATGAACATCTTCTTAAAAAACGTGTAAAAACAATTAAATGGAATACTGAACAACCAATCGACTATTCAAAACCAACTTTAGATGTTTATGAAACACTGTGTACTTATCTTATTATAAATCAATCCAAAAAATCATAGCTTCATTTTATAATTATAGTAGTAAGTTAATAAGCGGGATATTCATATTAATATGGTGTAAATGTTCCGCTTATTTTTTGTTATTTTCTCTTGAATTTTTTAAAGGTCTTGTTATAATAGTACTTGTGCTTGAATAAATCAGATTAATCCACAGTAGCTCAGTGGTAGAGCTATCGGCTGTTAACCGATCGGTCGTAGGTTCGAGTCCTACCTGTGGAGCCATGGAAACGTACTCAAGTTGGCTGAAGAGGCGCCCCTGCTAAGGGTGTAGGTCGCGAGAGCGGCGCGAGGGTTCGAATCCCTCCGTTTCCGTAAATTACATAGAATAGCTAGAAGCAGTTATAATAATTGCTTCTAGCTATTTTTTATTGTCCTCTAAAACCTTTAATACATAAAGATTTACTGCAAGTTTTGAAGTTTTATCATTTTTATTACTTCTTTTTTCTTTTTAGCAACACTCTTAGCAAAAGTCTCAATTAAAAATGATTTTTCATAAGAAACCCATCGAATAATTTATTGCATTAAGGTTTTTATTTCTTATCTAATTTTCTTCCTAAAATCCCTAATAAAGTTCCAATTATAAATATAATAATTATAATTAAAAAGTTTAAAAACTGATTGTCATTCTTCAAAAATGGCTCTACTTTGAAAGTATATATGAATATCAATATTATGAAGAATATTCCTGTTGTTATTTTGTATTTCATACGAATTCTCCTAAATTCAAAAATTATAATATATTAATATATTCAACGCTTTGTTACATGCTCATCAACTTCTGCATCTGTTGTTATATTTTTGGCAATACATAGATAGCATTTTTAATTACCTTTTGAAATACGAGCCTTCTTTTGCTGTTTTCTACCAGAAATTCATATGCATGAGTCAATTCGACTTTAATTCCAAAAGAAGCTTCATTAATCTCCACTTTATTATTAAGTATGGTTTTAATCGTTGAAATTGTTATCCCTTAAATGTCAGATGGTATATTTTTATCTAATTTGTCTCTTTGTTATCCCAGTATATTTCAACTTCCTTGTCAAAAATTCTTTGAAATTTACCAAATATATTTACTAATGCATCAATGGCATATCCAGTTTGATCAATATAAAGTGCTTCTTTATATTCTTTTTCATATTCGCTGTTTACTACAATTAACTCTATATCATTATCTAAGCATTGTTTTAAAATAATGAATCGTCCAATTCTACCGTTTCCATCATGGAATGGATGTATTTTTTCAAATTTACTATGAAACTCAGCGATTTTATTGATATCCATCTTAGTTTCTTTATATTTTTGGATTAACAGTTCCATATCAAAATGTATCGTTTCTGGACTTGATAATTCTAAATTTACCTTGTTTAATCTAGATGTTACAGGTCTATATGTTCCAGCAAGTTTATCATCAAAAATATTTAAAGTGTTTTTGAATAAAATACTATGACATTCTTTTATTAACCTCTCCGTTAACTTTTCATTCTGCGTTTCTACAATGAAATCAAATACTTCTAATGAATTGGCTGTTTCTATAACATCTTTTAGTTTGTGTGGGCCAGAGACTTCACTATCCGTAATTAATTTCATTACTTCATCTTTGCTAAACCTACTACCTTCTAATTTATTAGAATGAAACAAAAATTCTGTTTTCAACCTATTATAAATGCCATTATTAGAATTTTTTAACCAAAATAATTGCTTTCCTGTCATCTTCATGATGTTCACTTCCCTATATCAGGCTGAATTTTTTAATTTCCTTAAAATAACACTTGTTTATTGATTTTCAACTTTTCCACAGAACTTTAATCCCTATAGGTACTCAATAATGTCATAATATGTTTTTTTACTGCTATTCTCCCCTTTTCTCCATCCAGTAAGTATTGATCAATCATTCCAATCAACCCATAGCCGAGAAAATTTAATGTCATATTGAAATCCATTCCTCTTTGTGCACAAACATTAGGAGACACAACCTCTGATAACATTCTTTGTAAAAATTGGATTAAGTCATGGCGACTACCCATGGAGTGTTTATTTACAAATAAAGAGATATAGAATTTTTGATGCTGGTAAAAGAACTCGAACCATTCATCAATGATTAGGTTCAAATTTTCAACTTTTAAATTTCGACAAATTCCTCTTAGTTCTTCTAATCTTCTGATGAATATCTTCTCTAATAAATCATATTTATCTAAATAATGAAGATAAAAAGTTTTTCTAGCTATTTGAGCTGCTGTCGTAATTTCTTTCACAGAAATTTGTTCTATTTCCTTTTGATAAAACAGATTTAAAAAAGCATTTTCAATATTCATTTTAGTTTTAATTACTCTTAAATCTTCTTTTTTCTTCATAATTCACCTCATTTACAACCCACAATTATGAAAAGTGAGCATTAATTCTCACTTAATATTTTAATTATTTTGTTTTCTTGTTTTCATATCTTAACATAATCATAAGAAGTTGCTATATAAGGTTGCCTAAGTTTCTCAAAAGCATGCTTGGGGTATAGTATTCTTCGTACAATAAATGAATGGAGGCAATAATTTATGAAACACAGAATACAAGTAAGCGATGAAGTTGCATTAAACGTAGATGATTTCGGTTCAGGTCAACCATTGGTTTTCTTACACGGCTGGCCAGCAAATAATACAATGTTTGAATATCAAGCTGACTTTGTAGTTGCAAATGGTTACCGCTATATCGGTATTGATCATCGTGGCTTCGGCTTATCTGATAGAGCAGCAGATGGATATGATTATGATACTATTGCAGATGACATTCAAAAAGTAGTAGACGAATTAAACTTGAAAGATTATATTGTTGTAGGTTTCTCTGTAGGCGGTGCTTTAGCATTGAAATACGGCGTTAAACATAATAATGATAATCTGAAAAAAATGGTATTACTCGGACCAGCAGGACCAAGCTTCGTACAACGAGATGGCTACCCGTACGGATTAAAAGCAGAAGACGTTACGGCATTAATTGATTCAATCAATGATGATCAACCTAAAGCAATTGGTGACTTTGGTGAAAGTTCTTTCTTCAATTCAGATATTGAAGTATCAGATGAATATAAAAACTACTTTAATAATATGACTTTAACTTCTTCACTAATTGGTACAGTAAAACTTGCTGAATCACTAAGAGATGAAGACTTACGTGAAGAAATCAAATCTCTAGATTTACCTGTTTACGGAATCCATGGTACAGCAGACCATGTTTGCCCTATTGAATTCTCTGAATACCTTGAAAAAGAAGCACCTGACTATACACTTTCTAAAGTTGAAGGAGCAGGACATGCTTTATTCTTCGAGAAAAAAGATGAAGTAAATAGATTATTATTAGAAGCTTTAAAAAAATAACTCTTTAATATTTATTTATGAGGCGCTATCATGCGTCTCTTTTTTTTATTTTCATTAATATTCAGAATTTTCTATTGAAATGGAGATTCTTTCATGCTATGATACTGTCATTAATTCATTTTTACTTTAGTTCGGTAGAGAGTAAAAGTGTATGTGAAAGCGAGGCTATGAAATGAACTACATCGAATATCAAGACAAAGTGCTGGAACGAAAAGATTTAGAATTCAAATTTTTAAATTACTTTAAAAATCATCAATATACAGTAATTGATTTACATTTTATCGAACGATTAAATTGGCAGCAGTTAACTCAAGATGATTTAGAGAGTATGAGTACTAGAAGCATATGGAAAAACGGTCAAAACTTCTTTGCATTGCGCAATGACTGGACAGATCAGTTGCAACATTATGCAAGAACATTTGATTTGAATTTCAAACGTGCAGTCTATGCAGGTCCAATTGCTAATAATGAACATATAAGCACCAATCTTGGTATTGAAGTTTTCAATCCATCTTACGAAGATATGCTGACAAGCTTTCAATACATGCTGAAATTCATAAAAGAAGAAATGCAACAACCAGTCGACTTTGCGGTTATCGGTCATTACCAATTACTAAACTTGCTATTATCAGATACAGAGCAAACACCAGAAATATTACAACTCATAAATGAACGTAATATTTCGGAACTGAGCAGAAAATTATCAGAAACACACCCTCTGGTAAATTTACTGAAACAACCCACACATTTGCAGCTAGATTATATTCCATCCCTTATTCCAAATGATCACCCTACTTATTTATCAATTTTACGCTGGTCTGAGGAATTAAAGCGTGCAGGTATTGAAAGCATTCACCTGGATATTACAACGATGCCGCCTAAGTCATATTATATCGGCAGTTTTATGCAAATATTTAAAAACGACCAGTCAGAACCTATTATGTCAGGCGGACATTATGATGGTGAAATTGAAGGTTTCGGCTTTGGTATTAAAGTGGATTAGGAGGAAAATACTATGTTAACTGTTGCCCTCAGCAAAGGAAGATTACTCAAAGACTTTATCAAATTCTTAGAAAGAAATAATAATAACGTGTGGGCAAATGCACTTATTAATCGTGAACGTAAATTACAAATCACTGCCGGCTCTATTAAATTCATATTAGTAAAAGGTTCAGATGTTCCAACATATGTAGAAGAAGGCATTGCAGATATTGGGATTACTGGCAGTGACATATTAAAAGAAAGACCTAATCATAATATAAATAATTATATTGATCTCCCTTTTGGAGAATGTCATTTTTCTGTAGCAGCGAAACCTAATATTACAAATATACAGCGTGTAGCCACGACATACGTTAAAACAACACGTGATTATTTTAATCAAAAAGGTACAGATATCAGTATTATTCAGTTATCCGGCTCAGTAGAACTAGCTGCTGTAGTTGATATGGTAGATGCGATTGTCGATATCGTACAAACAGGTACAACGCTTAAATCAAATGGGTTAGAAGAAAGAGAACAAATCGGGGAAATCAATGCCCGCCTTATTACGAACAAGCACGCATTTTTCAGTAAATCAACAGCGATTGAAAATTTCATCCAACAATTGGGGGTTTCTATACATGATCAATAAGAACGAATTTTACCGTCAGTTTGAAACAGCTTCAGCTTTAAATCAAGATTTAATTAATAATGTGCAAAATATTATTGAAAATGTTCGAACTCATCAAGATAAAGCTCTTTTTCAATATAATCAACAATTTGATAATGTCGAGCTTTCAGAGCTTGAAATATCACGGACCGATATTAATGAAAGCTTAGATAAAATTTCTCCCGATTTACGAAATGCGCTTATAGAAAGTTATGAAAATATAAAAGCCTTTCAAGAACGAATTAAACATGAAAACGTCATTGGAGAGAATACAAGTCAAATTTATAACCCATTAGAAAGTGTCGGCATCTATGTACCTGGCGGCAAAGCTGCTTATCCTTCCACTGTATTAATGACTGCAACATTAGCTGAAGCAGCAGGTGTCGAAAATATCATTGTTGTAACACCACCCCAACCTGATGGTATCGCACCAAGCATCCTAGCTGCTTGTAAAATTGCAGGTGTAGACCGTGTATTCCAAGTTGGCGGCGCACAAAGTATAGCTGCATTAGCGTTCGGAACACAAACCATTCCTAAAGTAGATAAAATTGTTGGTCCGGGCAATCAATTTGTCGCTACAGCCAAACAATTACTTTATGGGCAAGTCGGCATCGATCAGATTGCAGGACCGAGTGAAATTATGATAATAGCTGACGAAACATCAGAACCTGAGTTTATTGTACAAGATATTCTCGCTCAAGCTGAGCACGATGAAAATGCGCGTACCTTCTTACTTTCTACAAGTAAAAAACTCTTAGAAAAAGTGGAAGTATTGTTACCTGAAGCTATAAATAAAGCGCCAAGAAAAGCAATAATTGAACCAAGCATCCAAAATTTCCATTATGCAATATTTACAAAAGATAACGAAGAAAATATCGAAATCGCTAATTTTGTAGCACCTGAACATTTATCAATTCAATCAAGCAACCCTGAACAATACATTCATAAAATCAAATATGCAGGTGCGATGTTTTTAGGACCCTATGCTCCAGAAGCACTTGGCGATTATAATGCTGGTCCAAGTCATGTATTGCCGACAAATCAAACTTCTCGTTTTACAAACGGTCTTACAGTCAATGACTTTTTAACAAGTCATTCAGTTATCAGCTATAACAAATCAACGTTTAATCAACTTGCAGAAGGTGCGATGGAAATTGCACATACCGAAGGATTATACCAACATGAAGAATCTGTGCATGTCAGAGTGAATAAGGAGGTGCAGGAAGAATGATTAACATTAACCAAAATGAAAGTCCTATCCCTGCTTTGACGCAAGAAGAGATCATAAATATAGTGAGCACTTCTGATTTCAAAGTATATCCAGAGGGACAATATCATGATTTTTTACAAGCTTATGCTGATTACTATAATTTAAACGTCAACCAGGTTTTAGCAGCGAATGGATCAGATGAATGGATTCAAAAATGTATGCTCACATTACCTAAAGGACCTGTTCTTGCGTTGAATCCGGACTTCGTGATGTATACAGAGTTTGCACAACAAACTGACCGCCCTATCGAATATGTAGAAAGCGATGAAAACTTCCAATTTTCACTTGATACAATACTCTCACGAATCGAAGAAGTACAGCCTGCTTTCTTCATCATGAGTGTGCCGCATAATCCGACTGGCGTACAGTATCCTACAGAGTTTTTACTCGCAATTAGCGATAAATTGAAAAGTATAGGAAGCTATTTTGTTTTGGATGAGGCATATATTGAATTCGGAAAAACAATTGACATTCCGCTTCAATCCCATCTCATCATCATGAAAACACTAAGTAAAGCTTTTGCTTTAGCAGGATTGCGTATCGGTATCGTCATTTCAACACCAGAAACAATAAAGCAGCTTAATCGACTTGCACACCCCTATCCAATGAGCACTTTATCTTTGCGTCTCGCTGAAGCACTTTTCAAAGACCAAAAACGTGTCAAACAATTAATTGCTGAACAACGTTTCTTGTGCCGTAAATTACAAGATATTTTCAACCAATATGTTGCCGATAAAATTACAATCATTCCTTCACAAGCTAATTTTGTATTCACATATGGCAAACATGCGCGTGAACTAGGTGAATATGTCAAAGCACATGGCTTCTTGCCTCGTATTTATAAAGAACCTTTATTATCAGAAGCTGTACGTTATTCTATCGCAACAGAACAAGAACTCGATCAATTGGAAATGATTGTAAAAGAATGGAGTGATCAATTTGAATTACAAAAAACAACGTAAAACAAAAGAAACATCAATCGATATTGTCATGAACTTGAACAACAATCAAGAATCCTCAATCAATACAGGTGTCGGTTTTCTTGATCACATGCTGACATTATTCAGTTTCCATAGCGGTATCCATCTGCAAATCAACGTACAAGGCGATACTGAAGTAGATGACCACCATACAACAGAAGACATTGGCATTGTATTGGGCCAACTCCTCTTAGAAGCTATCAAAGGTAAACAATCTTTTACACGCTATGGCACTTTCTATATTCCGATGGATGAGACATTAGCACGTGTCGTAACAGACATCAGCGGTCGCCCGTACCTTTCATTTAATGCTGAATTTTCTAAAGAAAAGGTAGGCACTTTCGATACTGAACTTGTCGAAGAATTTTTCCGAGGGCTCGTAATTAACGCTCGATTAACGACACACATCGATTTAATCCGCGGAGGTAATACACATCATGAAATCGAAGCGATTTTCAAAGCATTTGCTAGAAGTTTAAAAATCGCATTATCCAATGATGGCACAACAGGTGTCCCTTCTTCGAAAGGCGTGATTGAATGATAGCAATCGTTGATTATGGCGTGGGTAATATCAAAAATGTTGAACGTGCAATTCATCACCTGGGCTATGAAACAGCTTTGACAAATGACCCTGAGGTTATTCGTTCAAGCTCTCATATCGTATTGCCAGGAGTCGGTCATTTTAAAGATGCCATGCAAGCACTTAAAGGTTCAGGTTTAGATAAAATTTTAATTGAATTGCAAAATGACAAACCCTTTATCGGTATATGTCTCGGCATGCAGTTGATGTTCAATCATAGTGCAGAAGGAGATACAAATGGCCTCGGCATGATAAATGGTGAAGTCGTACCTATCAAAACAGATTATCCAGTCCCCCACCTTGGTTGGAACAATTTAGAAAGTAAACATCCTTTACTCAATCAAGATGTTTACTTTATCCATTCTTATTATGTTCAAACAGATGCACCGATTGTAGCCACAGCAGATTACGGTTTACCTATAACCGCGATTGTACAATCTGGTAATAAAATCGGCATTCAATTTCATCCTGAGAAAAGCGGCGACTACGGTTTGGAAATTTTAAATCAAGCATTGAAAGGTGGTTTTATTCATGATTGAAGTATGGCCGGCAATCGATCTTATTGACTCTACAAGTGTGAGATTAACCGAAGGCGATTACGAGACAAAAGAAGCAATGTCACGTACAGCAGAAGAAGCTATTGAATTTTACAGTCAATATGACTGCGTCACACGAATCCATGTCATTGATTTAATTGCTGCAAAACAGCAAACGTCTTTAGAAACGGATTACATCGAACAACTTGTCGGATTAACGCAATTACTTTTGAAGTTGGCGGCGGCATCCGTACACTTGAAACAATTAAAACTTATTTTGAAATAGGCATTCAAAACGTCATTATAGGAACTAAAGGCATCCAAGATCCTAAATGGCTGAAAACTGTTGCAGAGAAATACCCTGGACGTATTTATATCTCTGTAGATGCCTACATCGATGAAATTAAAGTCAACGGGTGGTTGGAAGATACTGGATTGAATTTGTTTGATTATGTTCAACAAATTGATAGTGCACCTTTAGGCGGTATTATTTATACCGATATTTCTAAAGACGGAAAATTAGAAGGTCCTAATTTCGAATTAACCGCAAAACTCGCAGCGTCAACTAAACTACCGGTCATCGCCTCTGGCGGGATTCGAAGCAAGGAAGATTTAGAGAAGCTAGAAAAAGCAGGGGTTGCTGCAGCGATTGTAGGTAAAGCAGCTAATACACAAAACTTTTGGGAGGGATTATCGTGATTAAAAAACGTATTATCCCTTGCTTAGATGTGAAAGATGGCCGTGTTGTAAAAGGTGTTCAATTCAAAGGACTGCGTGATATCGGGGATCCTGTCGCATTAGCAGCTTATTATAATTCAGAACTGGCTGATGAATTGGTTTTTCTAGATATTTCTCGTACTGAAAATGGTCATCAAATGATGTTAGATATTATTGAAGAAACAGCATCAAAATTATTCATCCCGCTCACTATCGGCGGTGGCATCAGTTCTACTGATGATATATCAACATTGCTCAAACACGGTGCAGATAAAGTTTCATTGAATTCAAGTGCTTTACGCAACCCTTCGTTAGTAAAAGAAGCCAGCGAAAAATTCGGATCTCAATGTATTTGTATTGCTGTAGATGCGAAATGGGAAGACGAACGTAATGATTGGTTTTGTTATACACATGGCGGCAAACAGCCGACAGATATCCGCGTCCTTGACTGGGTACGCCAAGTAGAAGATTTAGGAGCTGGAGAATTATTAGTCACAAGTATGGATTACGATGGCGTTAAACAAGGCTTTGACCATCAACTGCTGAATCAGATTAATGCGGTAGTATCTATACCTGTTATCGCCTCAGGAGGCGGAGGTAATGCACAGCATTTTGCAGATCTCTTCCAACAAACAAAAGTTTCTGCCGGATTAGCTGCAAGTATTTTTCATGATAAAGAAACAACTATCGGTGCTGTTAAAACGTATTTAAAAGATAAAGGAGTGGATGTCAGATGGCACTAAAACCAGACTTCTCCAAGGGGCTTGTACCAGCAATCTTACAAGATACTCAAACCAAACAAGTATTAATGTTAGGTTATATGAATGAAGAAGCTTATGAGTTAACCTTGCGTGATAAAGTATGCTGGTTCTATTCTCGCAGCAAAGAACGCCTCTGGAAAAAAGGCGAAAGTTCTAAAAACTATCAACATGTAGATGATATTCGCCTCAATTGCGACCAAGACACCATACTGGTTATGGTTACACCAGATGGTCCTACTTGCCATACTGGAAGTACGAGCTGCTTCAACACAGAAGTTCCCTTCTTTGTTGATACTTTAGAACAAATCGTAACTTCTCGCGTAAATAGCGATGATGAAAAATCATATACACAGTATTTATTGAAATCAGGTGTTGAAAAGATTACTAAAAAGTTTGGTGAGGAAGCTTTTGAAGTTGTAATTGCTGCAATGAAAAAAGACAAAGAAGAACTCACTAACGAAACTGCAGATGTTTTATACCATTTATTTGTTTTATTGAATGCTTGCGGTGTTTCTATTTCAGAAGTCAAAGCAGTATTACAATCAAGACACCAAAAAAGCGGCAATTTTAAAGGTGAAAGACAAGATATTGAAAAATGGTAACTACTATAATACAAAAACAAAGCGATGTTGCACTAAAAAGTAGCACCATCGCTTTGTTTTTACTTATTTGAATAAATCATTAAATGCTTCTGCCATTGTTGGATGTGTATAAATGTTATTGCCTAATACACTGTATGGTACTTTTTGATCAATTGCTAGTTTAACTAAATTGATCAGTTCTTCAGAACCTGTACTATAAAGCGTAGCCCCTAGAATTAAACCAGTTTTTTCATCCATGACTGCTTTCAGCATACCTCGACCATCATTATTTATTTTATGACGCGGAATATTATTAACAGGTAATTTTGTTTCATACACGCTATAACCCGCTTCTCTCGCTTCATCTCCTGTCATACCTACTCTAGATAATGGAGGATCAATAAATAATGTATAAGGAACAACTCCGCGATTTTGAGTACTGCGTTCTCCTGTACCGAATAATTGGTCTTTTATAATTCTGAAATCATCTAATGAAATATACGTAAATTGCATGCCGCCGACAACATCACCTGCTGCATAAATATGCGGTACATCCGTTTGTAAATAATCGTTAACAACAATTTCTCCACGTTCTCCTACTTTTATATCTGTGTTTTCTAAACCTAATCCTTGTGTATTCGGTTGGCGTCCTGTTGCAAGCAATACAGCATCTGCTTCATACGCACCTTCAGACGTATAAACAATTGTTCCATTTTCGACATCTTCAAAACGTTTTGTCTCAGCGTTAAATACCAAATTCACACCCGCTGTTGTTAAATCTTCTTTTACTAATCCAACAATCTCAGGATCCTCTTTCGGTAAAATATCGTCGTGATTTGCAAGCACAGTTACGTCTACACCTAAATGTGCAAACAGAGAAGCAAATTCTAAAGCAATATACCCTGCACCAACAATAACTAATTGCTTAGGTTTAAACGGCAAATCCATAATACCTGCTGAATCATATAAATGCTCTGATGTTTCAATACCTTCAATATCCGGTACTACAGGTGTTGCACCTGTATTAATTAAAATATCATCGGCAGTTACAACGCCAATTTCATGGTTTTCGTGATTTAATAATACAATTTCATGATTCGATTTGAATTGTGCAACTGCATCAATAACATCAATTGAAGACTCATCTGCTAACATATGATAATTCTTTTGATTTAATGCACCTACAACTTGACGTTTTCGGTCAAAAGCACTTTCAAATGAATCACCTTCTAAACCATCATGAATTAATGTTTTTGAAGGAATACATCCTACATTAATACAAGTACCGCCATACATTTTTTGATCTCTTTCTATCATAGCAACGCGCTTACCTTGCGATGCTGCAAATTTTGCTAATGTTTTTCCGGCTTTACCAAAACCAATTACTGCTAAATCATAATGTTCCATCTTTTGTCCTCCTCAAATGTTGAATAACTTTATATTGTTGTTACTGTTTCTTCTAAAATATCTTGAATTGTAAAATTTTCATAATACTGTTTTAATAATGCGTGTTCTTTCGCATGGTGCGCTTTCATCGTACCTTCAATTTTTCGAGAAATTTCACATTCACTCTCTTTAGTGCCTGTGTATAGACGTCCTTGTGCGTTATGTGCTGTAAAAATCTGAAATAAATCACCCAGATTAGCAGTTGCTGTACTTTCATTAGCTTGATACCCGCCATATTTTCCTCGAATCGTTTCCACATATTGATGTTCGACCAATTGACTTGTCACACGTCGTAATTGTACAGGGTTAACACAAATCAATTCTGATAATGCTTTACTGCTGAAACGTTCATCTGCATGCTTCGCTAAAAAAGTAAGGAAGTGTACTGCGATATTAAATTCTAAATTGATAGTGTCCACCTTCTTAATGTAACTTTTATAATTACATTTAAGCATATACCTATCTTAAAAGCAATTAACTTACTCGGTTAATAAGCTTTTTAAGACACGTTATTCCCTTTTGATTATTACAAGTCAGTAAGCCTTTTATAACGTCTAAAGAATGATTGATGGTTCGATATAAAAAATACGCACTTTATCGTTCTTCTGTTGACAGAATTTACAATAAAGCGCGTATTTTGTAATATGCTTCATCTATTTAATTTGTTGTTTAATTATCCAATTTGAATTTTTTCTTTAGGATAATGATACATAACCGGATCTTTACGGCCGCCAATCATGATAATAAAGGAAATTAATCCTACACGTCCTATAAACATCAGTATCATTAAAACTACTTTTGTGAAATCATTACCATCTCCGGAAGCACCGAGTGAAAGACCGCATGTTCCGAAAGCTGACATGATTTCAAAGAACACTTGCAAGAATGTTAATTTCGTTCCTTCAAAAGCTGAAGTTAATATGATAGCAACAGACGTTAGGATTGTCGCCACTCCAAATACTGTAAATGTTTTTTGAATATCTGACGGTTGGATTTCACGGTTGAACACCTTGATTGTCGTGTTGTTAGTATCATTTCTGAAGTTTATGATAAATAATATCAAAATTGCAAAAGTCGTTGTACGAATACCACCGCCGACTGAGCTTGGTGATGAACCGATGAACATTAATAAGCCCATCAAAATATTAGTCGCATCTGAAAAATGTGTGATATCGATGGTTTCCAGTCCAGCACTTCTTGTCGTTGTCGATTGGAACATCGCATAAAATAATGCTTTGTGCCAGCTTGAACCTTGAAATGCATGGTTTGCTTCTAATAACAAAATTACAATTGTGCCGAATGCGAATAACACAAAATATGTAATTGTTGTAATTTTAGCGAAAAGTGAGAAGCGGAAGTTTGGAATTCTATTTTTAATATAAGCTTTCACTTCCAACAATACAGGAAACCCTATCGACCCTAGTGTAATCAGGAACATTACAATGGTTTGTACAAAGTAATCATCTGCATATGGAATCAAAGAATTACCTGTGATATCTAATCCAGCATTTGTAGTAGATGAAATAGCTACAAAGAACCCTTGCATTAATGCATATTGAATATCTGACGTATCTCTGTAAAAATAAAACGCCAATAAAAGTGCGCCGACTAATTCTATCAACAGAATCGCTCGAACGATTTCAATAATCAGTTTTACAGCACCGCTCATCGTATTTCGGTTATTGTCTAACATAATTAATTGTCTTTCCCGCAAACCGATACGCTTTCCAAGTACTAACCATAAAACTGTACCCATCGCCATGACACCTACACCACCGATATTCAAGATGATAAGGATAATGATTTGACCGAATGTTGAATAAGTATCCACAATGGAAATAGGTGTTAGCCCAGTCACACTGATTCCAGAGACTGCCACAAAAAGTGTATCTATGGGATTAACATGTACACCTGGTTTGTGTACATACGGCAAGTTCAACATTAAGAATGCAGCGACAATGGCAATCAGATAATACATTACTATACCTTGTTGAGGACTGGTTCTTTTAAATAATTGATTAAAAATGGACAACTTTTTTCACCCCAACGTTACTTCAATTTAATCGTAATATCTTTTAGTTTACCATTTCTATAGATTTTTGCCGATAGTGGTTTTTTATCATCTTTATGCTCAAAAATGATTTGACGATAACGCAAACTATCTTCTATTTTAGTACTACCTAATTTTACTATAATATCATCCGGTTTCAAGCCTGCTTTTTCTGCAATTGAACTATCTTTTACTGCTCTAACAACAACGCCTTGTTTTACACTGCTAGGCAAATCAAACTGCTGACGTTCACTATCTGAAAGGTCGCTTACATTTGAAATTTGGACACCTGTATTAGGATAATCAATATGTCCATGCTTTTCTAATTGTTTTGCTAAATCAAGTGCATGGTTAACAGGAATTGCAAAAGCCATCCCTTCAACTGCCTGCATGTCAATTTTTAATGACACAATACCAATCAATTTACCATTTTGATCCACTACTGCCCCGCCTGAGTTTCCAGGATTGACCGGTGCATCAATTTGAAATGCTTTTGTTAAAGTATCATAATTACCATCTTTATCGATATCGACTGGAACGTTTCTGTTTAAGCCAGAAATAATTCCGCTAGAAACGCTGCCTTTAAAATCAGCACCTAATGGGTTGCCAACTGTAATAATAGGTTCAGCTAACTGCAATTGATTAGAATCTCCGATTGCTATCGGTTTAACATTGCTGTTCTTATCTACTTTAGCTTTGACAACTGCAATATCAGAGTATTTATCTTTTCCGATTACTTTGCCGTTTACTTCTTGTTTATCGTCATATAAAATATTCTGATCGGATTTATCTCCTACTACGTGTGCGTTTGTCAATATAAAAATAGAGTCGCCTACTTTTTTGTAGACGACACCTGAGCCGATTTCTCCGTCAGATTTTGGTGCTTCTTTTTCTACTGAGCTTTTATTACTTCCTTTATTTTCAACTGTTACCACAGAGTGAATCGTTTCTTTAGCAGCTTTCATCATAGTAGTTTGTTTTTTATCAGTACCGCCAGTTAAGGAAGAAATTTGGCCTGAAGATGTGCCATCTCTATCTTGCAGATTATGGAAAATCGCAAATAGCAGCAATACTAAGATAATCGCACCGATTACAACAGCAATTTTAGCCCAATTTTGACGTAGAAAGTCTGACATTCTTGAGTTTCCTTCGTTTTTAGATACATCATTCCTTTTAGAATTCATTTCTTTATCTTTAGATTCCTTATATTTTGACGTATGTGTCTTATCTTGGTTTGATGTTTGTTTGTTTTCGCTTTCTGTTTCAGCTACTTTATCTTTTTGTTTAGTAGCTTTGTCTGAGTCTCCTATTTGAGCAGCAGCTGCACTAGTTGCAACCGTGGTCTTTTTATCATTTTCAGGATGTTTTGGTGATTCTGCCGTATCAAATTCTGATTTATCTTTTTTGTTTTCACTTGCAGCGCTATGTAAGTTATCAGCGGTTGGATTTTCATTAGTATTCTCATGCGCTTTTTGTTTCTGATGTTGAATTTCTTCTTGCGTCAGCTTTTCAATTCTTGCTTTTCTCAAATTATCTTTTACACGCTCTTCGTTGTTTTTAGCAAGCTTTGCTTCACGCTCTTTCTCTAATTCTTTTGCTTCTTGTTCTTTTTTTACACGCTCTTCTCGTTCCTCGTTATGGAAGAATGAACGACGTTTACGTTTATAATGACGTTTAGGTATGACTTGTTTTCCATCCTTATGCTTTTTCTTATCATTTGAATGATTATCTTCTGCCATATTAACGCCTCCTTTACTACAATATACCTATGTCTTATTATGACATAACTAATTATGAATTTCTTGTAAATCCTTGTTATTTACACAAATAATTTGAGATTATTCCTTCAAAAATTAAAAATGCTTTCTGATTACACTTTTGTGATTTATCAGAAAGCATTTTTACGTTCTTATTATTTATCTTTATTTTGTGCTGCTTTTTTATTATGACGTAATGATGTTAACCAACCGATAACAACTAAGCCGATCATAACGCCCCAGAAAATACTTTGCCATAAAATTGTATGCGGGAAGTTTTCTGGAATCAGGTGTACTTGCGGATGTGCAAGTACTAAAACAACTAATTTAATACCTACCCAACCTACGATTGCGAATGCTGCACCTTCTAATCCTGGATATTTGTTAAGTAGATCTACAAACCAAGTTGCAGCAAAACGCATTAAAATAACACCAATCATTCCACCTGCAAACATTACTAAGAATTGACCTAAGTCCATTCCTCCAAAGTGAACACCTACTGGTTTTAATGTAAACGCAATAGCCATTGCTGCAAGCATTGAGTCGATTGCAAAGGCGATGTCTGCAAATTCAACTTTCGCTACAGTACCCCAGAAAGCTTTTGGTCCGACTTTCTTTTCATTTCCATGTTGATCATAGTGGTGATCATCACCTGCTTCTGGACTTTCAGGCCCATGCTGATTGGATTTGAAAAATTGATACAAATTACGCGCTGACATATAAAGTAAATAAACAGCACCAGCTGCTTGAATAAACCAGAAGTTTACTAAGTAACTGATTAAGAATAATGAAGCAAAACGAAATACAAATGCACCAAGTAAACCATAGAACAATGCTTTCTTTCTTTGTTCAGGTGGTAGGTGTCTAACCATAACGGCCATTACAACAGCATTATCTGCTGCTAATAAACCTTCTAAAAATACTAATACGAGCAATACCCATAAGTAAGGTAAAATTAAACTGGGATCCATTAAGAAACCAACTCCTTGTTTCATCAAATATCGCAAGTAATACATGTTGTATACCCGCTTTTACACAATAAAAGAGACCTATGCTAAATAAATAGCAAAGGTCTCACTTGAATGTCTCTTTATATAACATTCCATTTTACCGGAAGTAGATTACTTCGTAATGACGATAAAATGTACCGGCAAGCTTACTGCTTGTCCATCTAAGTTACTCCCCTCTGACATTGCTGTCATAGGTATTCAGTTATTTAAAACTATTATACCCTATGCAGGTCTTACAATAAACTATAAAGTTTAATTTCTGGGAATTTTTCTTCAAACCAACGTGTCGCAAATTCATTTTCAAATAAAAATACTTTTTGTTCATATCGGTCTTGCACTAAAATTGAACGTGATGTGCTCATTTTATCTTTAATGTCATCTTCATTTTCTACCCAGCGCGCAATTTTGCGGCCTACTGGTTCCATAACAACATCAACATTATATTCATTTTTCATTCGGTGTTCGAATACTTCAAATTGCAATTGACCGACTGCACCTAAAATGATTTGGTTCGTATGCAATGTTTTATAGTACTGAATCGCACCTTCTTGAACTAATTGTTCAATACCTTTATGGAAATGTTTTTGTTTCATAACGTTTTTAGCTGATACTTTCATGAAAAGTTCAGGTGTAAACTGCGGTAAATCTTCAAAACTAAATTTTTGATTTCCACCAACTAAAGTGTCTCCAATTTGATAATTACCAGTATCATATAAACCGATAATATCACCAGCAACCGCATGGTTAACTGTTTCCTTATCATCTGCCATAAATGAAGTAGAACGTGTAATCTTTTGCTTTTTGTTCGTACGTTGCAATTTCACATCCATACCACGTTCGAATGCACCACTGACAATACGCATGAAAGCAATACGGTCACGGTGTTTAGGATCCATGTTAGCTTGGATTTTAAAGATAAATCCTGAAAAATCTGGTGTAAACGGACTTACTTCCTCTGCTTCTTTTGTAATACGTCCATTAGGCATTGGTGCATGGTCAACATAAGCATTCAAGAAACTTTGTACACCAAAGTTTGCTAAAGCAGAACCAAAGAATACTGGTGTTAATTCACCCGCTAATAACATTTCGTTATCAAATTCTTCACCCGCTTCTTCTACTAGCATAAACTCATCTATCGCTTGTGTATACGTGCTGTCTTTTGTTATTTCATGTGCTTCTTCTAATTCATAATCATCATTGAGATGCAATAAATGTTCTTCATCTCTGAACGGTTCAATCGTACGTTGTTCACGATCAATAATTCCGAAGAAATTTTGCCCCATTCCAACTGGCCAGTTCATTGGATATGTTTTAATATTTAATGTTTCTTCAATTTCATCTAACAATTCAAACGGTTCTTTACCGACACGGTCTAACTTATTGATAAACGTAAAAATAGGAATACCGCGCATTTTACATACTTTGAACAATTTTAAAGTCTGAGGCTCGATTCCTTTAGCACAGTCGATTACCATTACAGCACTATCGACTGCCATTAATGTACGATACGTATCTTCAGAGAAGTCCTCATGTCCTGGTGTATCTAAAATATTAATATTATAATCATCATAATCAAATTGCATCACTGAACTGGTTACTGAAATACCACGCTCTTGCTCTACTTTCATCCAGTCACTTGTCGCAAATTTTCCAGATTTCTTACCTTTAACAGTACCCGCTTCGCGAATGGCACCGCCGAATAACAATAATTTTTCTGTTAATGTGGTTTTACCAGCATCCGGGTGAGAAATTATCGCAAAGGTTTTTCTGGATTCTATTTCATCCTTAATACTCATCATCTATCTCCTTTTCAAAAATCATTAAAGTAAGTTCATGTGCAAGACTTTCCGCCTTGTCTTCATCCATTAAATTAAAAAGATACATTATCAAATTTTCTTCTACATCTTCTGCAGACTCCTTTATATCTAACTCAGCAGACCAATTAATATCAGGTATAGCAACCAATATACAATTTTTTGCTGTTACTTCATTTATATAAGCAGTTGCACCTTCTAAATGTTGAAGTGTTCTAATCTTCAGAAGGTCCACCTCCGAATTTTTTATAAGCCGCTTCTAAACCGATTAAATCATCACGGTGTGGTACTTTAACATGTCCTGGCATAATTTGATAGGGTTCGCGTCCTTTTGATGCCAATACGACTGTATCTCCAGGTTCAGCTACGTCAATCGCATGACGTATACCTTCTGCACGATCTGTATATTCTACATAATTATCATGTGTTGCACCTTTGGCAAGTTCTGCTGTTAACATTTTAGGGTCATCGTTAGCTGGGTTATCCGGTGTGAAAATAACATAATCCGCTCGACTTGCTTGTTTTCCCATTTCAGGTGTTTTAGTAAGGTCTCTTTCTCCCGCCATACCGATTAAGAAAATCAATTTTTGCTTAACGAATGGTTTAACTGCATCAATTAACTTTTCAATACCGTCAGTAGTATGTGCATAATCAATAATCAAGTCTATCGGTAAACTAGGATCCAATACTTCTAAACGCCCTTCAACAGGCTCTAACTGACTGACTACATCCACAATTTCCTGCATAGGTGTTCCTGTTCCCCATACTGCCGTCATTGCAGCCATGATATTAGAAATATTGAACTTTCCAACATATGGAGAATCTACATGAAACG
This sequence comes from Staphylococcus condimenti, assembly GCF_001618885.1. NCBI lineage: Bacteria > Bacillati > Bacillota > Bacilli > Caryophanales > Staphylococcaceae > Staphylococcus > Staphylococcus condimenti. The sequence goes on from NZ_CP015114.1 coordinate 942,441, forward strand.
TTCCATCTGGTGTTACGAAGTCAAAAGAAGCACCTGTTAACGATTCTTGTATACGTTCAGCTTTGAACTGAGCTGGATGATGGATACCATAAGTGAATACTTCATATGGTGTGACACTTATGAGATAGTCAGAAAAATCATCATCTGCATTGACTACTGCAAATTTTTCTTTGCGCAGATCTTCACCAAGTTGGCTGAATAGCAATGACTTAGCATGACCGTATGCTTCCATAGTGCCGTGAAAATCAAGATGATCTTGAGTCAGGTTAGAAAAAATTGCGACATCAAATTCAACTCCGCTCAAACGTCCTAAGGCTAAGCCATGACTTGAAACTTCAAGCGTCATTGATTCTGCATCTGCTTCAACCGCTTCATGTATTTTTTTTGTTAAAGTCACAGTTTCTGGTGTTGTATTTTCTCCTTTAGTCACAGTTTCGTTAATTTGAAAACCATTCGTTCCTAAATATGCACTGCCTTTGCCTAACTTACGATGAATTTGGTGAATCATTGTTGCTATAGAAGTCTTCCCATTTGTACCCGTAACACCATATGTTGTCAGTTGTTCGCTCGGATAGTTATATAACTTATGTACAATTAAACTTGCGACACGGCGTGTTTGCGGCACAATTACTTGTGTTACATCACCTTCAAGTTCTTGTTCACTTTCTACTACAATCAGTTTGCAACCTTGATTTACTACATCCTGACAGAATTTATGACTATCGACTGTATAGCCTTTTGTAGCTACAAAAATACTGCCTTCTTCAGCGGTACGAGAGTCTGTAGTTATGTCAGTAATTTCTCTATCCAAACTGCCCAGCACTTGTTTCGATTTTATCTTTTCGAACAATTCGTTCGCTTTCACATCGATCGCTCCTTTTTTTCCAATACTACTATTTTATACATTTTTTTCGCATAAATCTACATACTGATGTTTAATTCTATTGTACAGATTTTTTGTGGATACACATATTGATTTCTATCTGTTCTAATTATCTCTTTTAAAGTTTGAAAAAGACTGAACTAGGCAATATGTTAGTGTAATATATCTAATTTATTATACAGGAAATGTTAAGTCAGTATGAAAATATTTTTATCTCTTATTAATAAATGTTATAATTCAGTGATGTTAACGTGAATCCGGTTTAACGTTCTTTAAATATGCGTTAAACTCAAAGCAAGCGGTGAAGGGACAAATTTTTTCTTCCCGACATATAGGAAAAAACTATAAATTCAAATAACTGGAGGGTGGCTACTCACATGGTTACTCAAAATAAGAAGATATTGATTATTACGGGCTCGTTCGGTAATGGCCACTTGCAAGTAACCAATAGCGTTGTGAATCAATTAAACGAAATGAATCTAAAACATCTTTCTGTGATAGAGCATGATTTATTTATGGAAGCACATCCTATTTTAACTTCTATTTGCAAAAAGTATTACATCAATAGTTTTAAATATTTTAGAAATTCATACAAACAGTTTTATTACAGCCGCCCAGAAGATGTAGATAAATGCTTTTACAAATACTACGGTTTAAATAAGCTTATTAACTTGCTGATAAAAGAAAAGCCAGACTTAATATTACTGACTTTCCCTACACCTGTTATGTCTGTTTTAACAGAACAATTCAACATGAACATACCTATTGCAACAGTAATGACAGATTATAGACTACATAAAAACTGGGTCACACCTCATTCTTCTCGTTATTATGTAGCCACACCAGACTTGAAACAAGAGTTTGTTAATGTTGGTGTACCAGAAGATATTATAAAAATCACAGGAATACCTATTTCTGAACAATTTGACGAAGAGATAGACACTAAGGCGTGGATGCATAAAAACCACCTTGATCCAAACCGCCCTACTATTTTGATGTCTGCAGGTGCTTTTGGGGTATCAAAAGGATTTGATGTAATGATTTCCGATATATTAGAACGTTCTCCAGAGACACAAATTGTCATGATATGCGGACGTAACAAAGAGTTGAAACGTACGTTGCGCCAACAATTCAAAGAACATGCTAATGTATTAATTTTAGGTTATACACATCATATGAACGAATGGATGGCATCCTCTCATTTGATGGTAACAAAACCTGGAGGCATCACAATTTCAGAAGCTTTAGCCAGAAAAGTACCCATGATATTCTTAGACCCTGCACCAGGTCAAGAATTAGAAAATGCGCTTTATTTCCAATCTAAAGGAATGGGAAAAGTTGCCAACACATCCGAAGAAGCAATCCAACTCATCACTGAGTTAACTCAAGATGAAGATGCATTAGCACGTATGGCAGAACAGATGCAAGAGTTAAAAGTTAAGTACCCTACCTATAAATTATGTCGAGATCTTTTACACCTGTTAGATCGTTCGTCACAATCCGAAGAAATTTATGGAAAGGTACCTATGTATGCAAAGCTCTTCATCAAATAGTTATAACAACACTAACTATCAACGTAATTTCATAATTATGCTTGTTATCTTATTTTTAATAGAATTTGCACGAGGAATGTTTGTTCTGAGTTACTTACCAATTCTACCGACTGTCTCATCAGTTGCGGTTGGTCTTACTTCTGCGGCAGTTTCTGTTCATTATATTTCAGATGCGGCAACTAACTTTGTAATTGGGTTCTTATTAAAGCGGTTTGGTGCTAAACCTGTTTTAACATTAGGATTTTTAATGGCATTCGGTAGTCTTTTCTTAGTAATATGGTTCCCATTTAATCCATATATCCTCTTTATCAGTGCAATCTTATTAGGTATTGCCTCTAGTCCGATATGGGTTATTATGTTATCAAGTGTTCGTGATGAAACACGTGGTAAACAAATGGGACATGTATACTTTGCATGGTTATTCGGACTCTTGCTTGGTATGATCGGCATGAATTTGATTATGAAAGTTCATCCGACTTCTTTTGCATTCTTAATGTCATTAATGGTTTTGATTGCTTGGATACTTTATTACTTTGTAAAAATAAGATTAACAAACTACAACACACGTAAAGTGAGCCAGCAATTGAAGCAAATCGGTGGGGTGGCTAAGAAAAACGGCGTACTTTTTCCCGGCATTATTTTACAGGGTGCCTCAATTAGTGCCCTTGTTCCAATTTTACCTATATATGCAACGAAAGTAATAAAAGTAAGCACCGTAGAATATACCGTGGCGCTTATAATTGGCGGTCTCGGTTGTGCGATTTCAATGCTGTTTTTATCTAAGATTATTGATAATCACGGAAAATCGTTTATGTATCTAACAATCTTTATCGGTTTTTTACTTTATACTCTAGGTATATTCGGACTCTCTTTAATTACGAATATTTATATTGTTTGGGGCATCGCACTCTTTATCGGCTTGATGTATGGATTCTTGCTTCCTGCATGGAATACATTTATGGCAAGCTTTATTCATAAAGATGAACAAGAAGAAACATGGGGTGTATTCAATAGTATTCAAGGGTTCGGTGCGATGATTGGCCCTATCATCGGTGGAATGCTTTATCAATTTACAGGTTCCGTCAATAATACATTCTATTTCTCAGCAGGTGTGTTTATATTTCTTGCTATTTTCTATGGTCTTTATTTCATAAAATTAAGACGACGCAGAATCTCTTCATAAACATAATGAAGCGGCGCTGATTTCATTTCGAATCAGCACCGCTTTTGTTATGTATGAAAGTATGAGGTCGGGACATTGAATTTGAAATCTTTCAGATTCATTTTCATTTCTATAAAAAGCCCACTATTTCTGTACAATGTCCTAGCCTCGTACTTTAGATTGTTTTAATCAATGCATTCAAAATCGAATGCATTTTATTCATTATTTAAAGCTAAATGTGTCAATTTCTTTCCACTTTTCAGCATCACTATCATATTGCAATAATGTCAATGCATCAATTGTTTCTTTATAATCGATACCTGCAAGTGCAACTTGACCAAAAATATCTTCGAATTCTTGACTAGTTAAACCTTGGGCAATTGTAAAATGCGGAACAAATGAGTGTTCTGGTTTGCCATAAAAATCGCCATTATTAAAGCGATTGTCCAACTCTTCTAATTCTGGTGTTTTTTCAACTTTAAAATAAATAACATTGTTGATCGGCGCAAAATTCGACGCTTTAGTTGCGTGAATATGCAACGGCTCAATCCCTTGCACACGCTCTTTAATTTCTTCTTTTACTTTATCGAAATCCCCATCTTCTACCTCAAACGAATCTTTAATTGTGATGTGAGGTGGAATTTGTGCATAACGCTCATCGTAACGTTTACGATATGCATCGACTTTTTCACGGAACGTTTTTGATGGAATTAATGCTAACCCTAAGATCATTTGAATTCCTCCTTAATTTAACTATATTGCCATTATAGCAAACATTTAATGAAATCGTTACCAAAAACAATAATTTTACAGAATTAACTGAATAATTCATTCTGCTAAAAAGTATAATAACAATGGTTCCATTAATGTTTTCCATGATTTCCATCGATGTGTACCGTCGAATTCTTCATAATAATGCGTCACTTCTTTTTGGTCCAATAGCGCATTTAATTCTCGGTTCGGCGTTAAGAAGTCAGCATGTTCACCTGTAGTTGGCAATGCAAAATCGATTTCTTCTTTCCCTACTGCTTGCCAAACATTCAAATGGTCGATAAATTGGCAACGATCTGCTAATACATCGACAACTTCATTAAACATCGGACTGAACATACCAACTTGACTAAACAATCTCGGGTACGATAATGCAGTCATTAACGCAATGGAGCCCGCTAAACTATCTCCTAATAAAATACGACCATTTGCAACTTTATACGTTGGAAATTTTTGATCAATGTATGGCAGAATTTCTTTTGCCATCGCTTTTACAGTCAATGGCGCCTTGCTTCCATCAGGCGAAAACTCTTCTCTGCGCAAATCCACTGTTTCATAATGAAATCCAATAATAATCGCTCGTTCAATTTTTTCTTCTTTTCTTAAGTTTTCATATGTACGATGAATACGGCCATACCTGAAAAAGTCTAACCCATCAAAACAAAAAATCACTTTATATTTAAATAAAGGTGTGTAATCTTCAGGAAGATAAATAGAAAATGTAATATCGCGTTCTAAAAGATCACTATGGAAAGTTGTCTTATTTACAGTACCTATTTTAAATTCAGTCATGATTTATCTCTCCTCAATTAATATATGCTCTTCATTGTAACAATTTTTTAATGATATGGTATTAAGCTAGATACACAGTGCTTTTTCAAGCTCATTCCGATAAGATTACTGCGAATTTGAATTGTTAATTTATTAATTAATTTTATTAAAATTGTTGCACGGAACTTTTTATAACAGTATAATTATGAAAAATCATTGTAACTAATGCATCTCGAACATATACAAATAAATTGAATAGATAAGCGGTTATTTTTAGGGATGGATATAAGCGTCTTATTTTTTCGATTTTATAAGGGGGAAGTCATTATGCTAGAAAGTATTGTAGCTTGGTTTAATGAAGTAGTATGGAGTAAACCGCTTGTTTATGGTTTATTGATTACTGGTATATTATTCTCACTGATGATGAAATTTTTCCAAGTCAGGCATTTTAAAGAAATGATCCGTTTAATGTTCCATGGTGAAAAATCACCAACTGGAATTTCTAGTTTCCAAGCGATTGCCTTATCTTTAGCTGGACGTGTTGGAACTGGTAACATTGTCGGAGTTTCTACTGCCATCTTCATTGGGGGGCCTGGAGCAGTATTTTGGATGTGGGTTACAGCATTCTTAGGTGCAAGTAGTGCATTCATCGAGTCCACTTTAGGTCAAATTTTTAAGCGAGAAGAAAAAGGAGAATACCGAGGCGGTCCCGCTTACTACATTCAGTATGGGATTAAAGGGCGTTTAGGTAAAATTTACGGTCTTGTCTTTGCGATTGTAACAGTCATTTCTGTTGGGCTTCTTTTACCGGGAGTTCAATCCAATGCAATCGCGAGCTCAATGCATAATGCTTTTAAAGTTCCAAGTTGGATTATTGCTGTTATTTTAGCTGTAGTTTTAGGTTTAATTATTTTCGGCGGTGTAAAATGGATTGCAAACGTAGCAACTGCAGTTGTTCCATTTATGGCTATTATTTATATCTTAATGGCTGTTTTTATTATCATTCTTAATATACAAGCAGTTCCTGCATTATTCGCACTTATTTTTAAATCAGCATTCGGGATGCAAGCAGCATTTGGGGGTATCTTTGGTGCAATGATTGAAATCGGAGTAAAGCGTGGGCTTTACTCAAATGAAGCAGGACAAGGTACTGGACCGCATGCAGCTGCTGCAGCAGAAGTTTCTCATCCAGCTAAACAAGGACTTGTACAAGCTTTCTCAGTTTATGTTGATACATTATTTGTATGTACAGCGACTGCATTAATTATTTTGATTTCAGGAACTTATAACACGACAAATGGTGATGTTGGACCTGGCGGTTTACCAAAACTGATTAAAGATAACGGAATATTCGTACAATCAGCAGATGGAACAAAAGACTATTCCGGTACTGCGATGTATGCACAAGCAGGTATTGATAAAGCCTTGCAAGGAGGCAGTTATCATTTTGATCCGACATTCTCAGGGGTAGGTTCATACTTTATTGCGATTGCATTATTCTTCTTTGCTTTTACTACTATTTTGGCATATTACTATATCGCCGAAACAAATATTGCATATATGACACGAAACAGTTCACGCTTTACTACTACGATTTGGATTAATGTTGCACGTATTGTATTAATCGGTGCAACTGTATATGGTTCAATTAAAACAGCTGATGTCGCTTGGAGTATGGGTGACTTAGGTGTAGGTATGATGGCTTGGTTAAATATTATTGCCATTTGGATCCTTCATCGACCGGCTATCGATGCACTTAAAGATTATGAAAGTCAGATGAAACGCTTAGGTTCAGGTAATTATGCTATTTACCACCCTGACCCGAAAAAATTACCAAATGCGACATTCTGGCTTGAAGATTATCCAAAACGTTTGAAAAAAGCGCATTTCAATGAAGAACAATATAATGATAAAGATAATGATCAAAACCCAGGACCTGATGTACCTCTAGGCAAAAATTTGAAAGAAGTTTAATTAATTTCAATTATCCTTCATCATTAGGTCTATAAACCACAAAGTAAATATAATATTAAATCCTTATATGAAATGAGTTCCAAAAGACAATCTGTTTCTTTCGGAGCTCATTTTTTATTACAGACCAAACCAACCTATTTTGATATATCTGTTTTCATTTACAAATTCTTTTTAAATATTACTTTTTGAGTGTTATTAAATAGGATATACTTATGTGTAAGTCTATTTCTTTAGGAGGAAATAATTATGCTTAACAAAGTATGGTTCAGGACAGGTATAATGCTTATCATTCTGTTCGTACTGATTAAGTTGATAATGGAAGTACATGTTATTTTCAATCCCATTATCATCATTGTTAAATCAGTATTATTGCCATTTATTTTGAGCGGATTCTTATTTTACGTATTCCTGCCGCTTCAAAAACTATTAGAAAAATATCGCATTCCTCGTTGGGGAAGCATTACAATTATATTTGTAATCTTAATTGGTATCATTACAGCTGCCGTTACCGTTGTAGCGCCATTAATTATGAATCAAATTAATAACTTGATTAAACAAGCACCGCAATTACAACAAGAAACTCAAGCAATGATTAAATATGCTTTAGATCAAATGGATAAACTTCCTAATGATGTAACAGATCGTGTTAATAAAGTTGTAAAATCATTTGGCGATAACGTCACAAATGTCTTAACAAACTCTATTTCAATTGTATCGCAAATCATTTCTACTTTATTCTTGTTAATAATGGTTCCTTTCTTCTTAATTTATATGTTGAAAGATCATGAAAAGTTCATTCCATCTATTGCTAAATTATTCAATGGAGACCGTAAAGTATTCGTAGTAAACTTGCTAAAAGATTTAAACCATACTTTGCAATCATATATCCAAGGACAAGTAACAGTCAGCTTTATCTTAGGTGTGATTCTTTATATCGGATATTCAATCATCGGATTAGATTACACATTACTACTTGTACTCTTTGCTGGGGTTGCCAATATGATTCCATTCTTAGGTCCGTGGATGTCCTTTGCTCCTGCTGCAATTATCGGTATCATTCAAAGCCCTTCAGCATTCATCTGGGTTTGTGTGGTTACATTAGTAGCACAGCAATTAGAAGGTAATGTCATTACACCTAATGTAATGGGTAAATCATTAAGCATTCACCCGCTTACAATCATCGTTGTCATTTTAGCTGCTGGTAATCTTGGCGGATTCGTATTAATTTTAGTTGCTGTTCCTTTATATGCAGTGATTAAAACGATTGTACGTAATGTCTTTAAATATCGACAGTCTATTATGATGAAAGCGCAAAGCGACGTTAAAGATTAAAAGTTATACAATAAAAAAAGCAAAACTATAATAGGTGTGCATACTTGATCTATAACAGTATGCACACCTTATTAATTATAAAATTAAGCGCTGTAATACTCCTGTTTAAAGGAATATGCAGCGCTTAACTTTATGCGTTTTCTAGATAACGTCTTCCTCGTAAAGGAATATGTTTTAACGATAATAGCATTACAAGGGAAACCATATACAAACAAGCAAGGAAAATCATAGTACCTAACATACCAGAATGATCCATCAAGAAACCAATCGCAATCGGCGATAATCCTCCTACTGCACGTCCAACATTGAAAATGACATTATTAGCCGTACTTCTTATATGTGTTGGATAAAAACTGCTGATAACAGCACCATAACCGGCAAACATTCCATTTACGAAGAATCCGACAAATGCGCCGCCGATTAATAAAGCAATGGCGCTTTGTGCAAAAACATAAAGGAACACAGAAGCAGCAGATGCAATTAAGAAAATACTGTATGATATCTTCGCCCCAAATTTATCAAGTACTTGTCCAAAACACAACATACCAAGACTCATACCGATAATTGTACTTATCGTCCATAACGATGAATTAGAAACACTTAACCCGTGCTGTTTTTGTAAAATTGAAGGCAACCAGTTCATAAGTCCAAAGTAACCTGCTACTTGAACACTAGACATTACCGTCAATGCAATAGTCGTATGTGCTTTATTCTTCGAATTAAATAAAAGCGTAATCGGAGAACTTTTTTTCTTTTCTAACGACTGTTTTGCTTTTGTACGTTTCCAAGCATCTGTTTCATCAAGGTTTCGACGAATATAAAAAGCTAAGATGACTGGAATTACACCAATTAAAAAGAGTGCACGCCACCCCCATAAAGGTAAAATTGCTGCTGCAAGCAACGCTGCTGTTAAAGCTCCAACTTGACCACCAATAGCAACAACCGATGATACTCTTCCTAATTTTTTTAATGCGAATACTTCTGCTACGAGCGCCATACCAATTCCAAACTCGCCGCCGCCACCCATGCCGGCAATGAAACGTAAAATATAGACAATATAAATGTTATGCGCGATTGAGAGCAGTGCAGTTGCAATCGCAAATAAAAATATCGTATATGTAAAAATACGAATACGCCCATATTTATCAGCAAGCACTCCAAAAATTACACCGCCAAAAAGCATACCAAAGTTAGTGATAGATGATATAAGTCCCGCTTCTGCAGATGTAATGTGGAATTCATTAATGATACTTGATAAGGCAAATGCTAAAAACATAACGTCCATATTTTCAAGACCAAATCCCAGCATAGAAGATGTAAGTATCTTGTTAGTATATGACTTATCTTGTTGATCAACTCTTTTTGCCATAGTAGTCACCCATTTCAATAATATGTATGATTAAATTTTCTCTGTTACATATCATACACTTTTCAAAACCTATTGGATAGATGTTTTTATACAAAAAAACTCTGTACCTTAAAATAGGTACAGAGCAATAGATGCATATTTATTATTTAATAGCGTGGAAACCAGCGTCAACATGAATGTTTTCGCCTGTTACACCACTTGATAAATCACTTAATAAGAAAGCAGCTGTTTTACCAACTTCTTCTTGATCTACATTACGTTTTAATGGTGCACGTTCTTCGACTTCTCTTAAAATCACATTTAAGTCGCCTACACCTTTCGCACTTACCGTACGGATTGGCCCAGCAGAAATAGAATTTACACGAATATTTTCTTCACCTAAATCTAATGCTAAGTAACGTACATTCGCTTCTAAGCTTGCTTTAGCTACACCCATTACGTTGTAATTAGGGATAGCTAATTCACCGCCAAGATAAGTTGTTGCTACAATACTTCCGCCTTCTGGCATTAATTTTTTCGCTTCACGTGCAACGATTGTTAATGAATACGAACTGATGTCTTGCGCCAACAAGAAACCATCACGTGATGTATCTGAGAAACGGCCGCGTAAATCTTCTACATTAGAAAATGCGATTGAGTGGTAAACACCATCGATAGTTCCTAAATCTTCACCAATCTGTTTAAAACCATTGATAACATCATCATCGCTTTGAACATCAATTTGGTACATGTGCTGTTGTTCTTGATTTAATTGATCATATAATTTTTCTAATTGCTTTTTACTACGTTCTTTACGATATGTAAATACAAGTTTCGCTCCTAATTGATCTAATACTTTAGCAACACCAAAACCAATACTGCGTTTGTTTGCTACTCCCATAATGACATAAGTTTTACCTTCTAAACTGAACATGAAAACTCTCCTTCATTTCATTATTATTTTCATTCACGATTAAAAATATTATAACATTTTTAAGCAGTTTACACTGCTTAGAGCTATTCTAGTTATTGGCAATAGAAATATTTTATCACTTCTATCATGTATAGCACAACTATTGTATATAACGAAGAAACCCCCCGTATACTTTTCAATATACGAAGGATTCCTAAACTTTTCATATCTATTAAGAATTAAAAGCGTAATATTCCAAGTCTCGTTTCAATTCATCTACATACTCTTTTGAGCCTGTAACAATCAAACGATCACCATAACGAAGTGTTGTGTCACCATGCGGCACAATAGATTCGTTATCTCTTACAATTCGAACAAATATAATATCGCCATCGAATGGGAAATTACGTAATTGAATATGATCGAATTTATAGTTGAGCATTTGAATTTCATAAAGTGATGTTTCAACGTTACTTAATAAGTTCAACATGTTCGGTGTTTCAATTAAACCTGTAAGTAAAATCTTATTACTTAAGAAACTACTGAAGATTTCGATACTTTCTTCGCGCAAGTTAGTCTCTCTTTCTCCACCTTCTTCAAAGCGACAAATCACACGATTGACTCCATGTTCTTTTGCCATCGTAGCCACATTGAAGTTAATATCATCATCGTTTGTTGAACATACTACTATATCACTATCGAACAACCCTAATTTATCTAACATTGCTTCATCATAATCTGCAATTTCGACAGTTGTAATATCGTTAGATAGACTACGTTGATCGCTTAAGTCTTTACGATAATATAATGTAATGGCATATAAATCAGACATTAAGTTCTGAGCGATTGGAATGGTCAATTGGTTTTTACCAATTAAGCTTACATTAATACGTCGTGTTGCTTCTTCTGGCATTGGGAATGTTTTCTTAAATATGATTGGAACAAAGACACATGTAATAACAGCACTTAAAATTAAAATACCTGAAATCTCTGGTGTAATCGTTTTTAATTGTTCAGCGATTTTTGCAGCTGCGATAACCAAAGATAGTGTTGAGGTTAATAAAAATGCTGATGATATTGTCGTCTTTTGATCAAACCAAGGTCGTATTGCATACACCGGTATGATTTTTGAGATCAAGAATGCTGCAATTAAAATCGGAATGATAATCAAAATGGACGGTTCTTTTATTAAAGAAGGAATGTTTAAATCTACCCCTACCATAATGAAAAAAATCGGAATAAAGAAACCATATCCGAATGAGTCCAATTTCTCTACCATATCTTCGTTCGGTCCAAGCAAGGAAACAATAACTCCTGCTAAGAACGCACCTAAAATATTTTCGGCACCTACACCTTCAGCAAGTGCAACGAGTAAAATAATCAGTGCAAAACATGCACGGACACCGATTTGCGTTGTCCCATCATTTAATTTTTGTAAAAATTTCGCTTTCTTAAACATACCGCCTAAGAAATAAAAGATGACAGTGAAAATAACCAAGATACTAATCAACCATAATGTAGCTCCGCCTTTACCGTTTAAAGCACCATATACAGTCAAAAGAATCATTGTGAATAAATCAGCTAAGACTGCAGTCAATAAGATGAATTGACCGATTCTCGTGCGCATGATATTCATTTCTTTCAACGTCGGTACTACGACACCTAAAGAAATCGTTGAGATGATAATTACCATTAATAGTACATCGTCAACCAAACCGAACCATTTGAATAAATAAGCCAAGATTACAGAAATAACCATAATAAGTCCGAATACAAATAAAGCTAATTGTAAATGGGTCGGTTGTTTTTTCTTATTTTTAGATTTCTTAGTGTTTTGTGTAGGTTGGCTTTTAAAAGCACTGAAATCTATTTCTAATCCGCTAAGGAACATTAAGAAAATAAAACCTAATGTAGAAAGTATATTTAGAACGTTGTCTCGTTCTACCAAGTGGAAACCTGATTGACCTATAATAAGCCCCATCAGAATTTCAGCAACTACAACTGGTAAAAAGTTAATATTAAGTCTGTTGACAATAATCGGGGTTAAAAACGCCGCCATGACAACAATTACGAGTGATACAAACTCCATGTGTCCCTCCTTATGTGAGATATGACATAAATGATGTTGCTAAACCAAAATAAATTAACATACTTACAATGTCATTAATTGTAGTAATAAAAGGACCGCTGGCAACTGCCGGATCAATTTTTAATTTATTCATTATCAGTGGGATGATCGAGCCCATAATCGTACCGACTGTCATGGCGATTGTCAAGCTGCCGCCGACAATTAGACCGAGGAGCGGTGTGCGGTAAAGTATCATAATAATTGTAAATAACACGATAGCACAGACTAATCCAGACAAGAAACCTGCACCTGCTTCACGTAATGTTATTTTAAATTTGCTTTGGTTTTCTATTTCACCAGTTGAAATATTACGTACTGAAACAGCAAGTGATTGTGTTCCTGAATTCCCAGACATTCCGCTGATAATTGGAATAAATGCTGCAAGTAAAGCTACTTTTTCTAATGTATCTTCAAATGAACCTAAGATGGTTGCAGTTATCATACCTAAAAACGTTAGGATGAGCAACCAAGGAAGACGCTTAGAGGCAGTTTTAACAATAGAATCATCCGTTGAATCGATATCAGAAACACCGGCTAAACCAGAGTAGTCTTCTAATGCTTCTTCATCCATAACGTCTAAGATATCATCAATTGTGATAATACCCAGTAAATGGTCTTGATAATCCACTACCGGCAATGCAATGAAGTCATAATCACGCATTGTTTGCGCGACATCTTCTTGGTCATCAGCTACATTTACGCTGACAACACGTTCACTCATGATATCTTCGATATAATCATCATTTTCAGCAACGATTAAATCTCGCAATGAAAGCACGCCTACTAATTGTTTATCGTCGTTCACAGCAAAAATAACATAAATCGTCTCTGCTTCAGGCGCTTGTTCTTTTACTAACAACAGCCCTTCTTTAACCGGCGTAGTTGTTTTTAATGAAATATACTCCGTTGTCATGATACCGCCGGCAGTGTCTTCTTCATAATGCATTAAAGCTTTAATTTCTTTAGCATCATTTTTATCCATTATTGCAAGCAAAGTTGCAATCTTACGCTTAGATAAATGGTTCATAATATCTACTGCGTTATCGTAAGACATATCTTCTAAGATATTTGCGGCATAATTTACTTTCATTTGGTCAAAGATTTCTTCATATTCATCATCGTCTATTTCTAATTGATCAAAGAAATCTGCTACTTCTTTAGGAGACAATAAATGATACATTTTTTGGTGAATTTCATTGTCGCTATCTTCGAAGTATTCACTTTGTTCATAAGTATGCATCGATAAGAACTCTTCACGGAATTTATCGATATCATTATTTAACAATAAATGATCTAATAAAGCCTTATTATATACTTCTTTTTCATCCATGAATTTATTATCGTCTTTTGCCAAATCGTAGACCTCCTCACATCTCAATTTTTTTACAAAGTTGTTGGAAAAGATTATCTAATTCTTTCCTTTTCGCATCATCTCTTACCTCGATTTGTGCGTGAGTGATTGGATGCTTAAAACTTAAAGAACAACACGCTAACGCTTGTCCATCTGCAAAATCATGTAATCCGCCATATAAACCGTCTCCTATAAGGGGATGATTAATATATTGGAAATGAACGCGTATTTGGTGTGTTCTTCCTGTATGCAGCTGTACCTCGCATAATGTATATTGCTCCGAAATATTAACAGGTTTGTAACTTGTTGCTGCATATTTTCCAAATCGATCTACTTTACGCTCAATGATGCTGTCTCCAGCTCTAGTGATGGGAGCAATTATCTTACTAGGTGCTTCTAACTTTCCTTTGCAAATGCAATGATAAATTTTCTTCATCTCAGTTGAAGCTATTCTATGATGAAGATGCCCATGTTTCGCGAACAAAACAATACCGCTTGTATCACGATCTAAACGCGTAACAATATGTGGTATAGGTTGAACATTTGTATCAGCAGTTTGAGCTTTCAGATATCCCATAACTTGCTCAATTAAACTGCCATGAGGGTGTTCACGAGAAGGAGCGCAATTTTGTTTTTTGCCTTTTGAAACAGCTATAAAATACTGATCTTCAAAGAGAACATCAAGCGGCTGAAAATCAGGCAATAGGTTCTCACTAGCTTGTTCATCTGGCAATTTCACTACTAAAATATCTCCAATTTCCAATATTTTTCTGACCGTAACAGGTACTTCGTTCACAATTAAAGCGCCATCACGTTTAATGGCACTTATCATTTTCTTGGAATATTGATTTTGTTGTAAAAAGTTTTTTAATACTACCGACGATAATATTTTATATTTAAATTCCATTACTCATCGCGTCCATCAGAAATGAACGAATCATGTACTCGTTTCCAGAACGGGAACGGTCTAAAACGTGCAAAACGAATTTCTTCTTCAGACACTTTATATTCAATACTCTTCACATTATGGTGTTTTGTTGTAACATGATCGATTGAAGTCATAATTGTCTTTTGATCTACAGGTGTAATTAGGCAATAATGATGTGCCGGCAATACTAATGGCGAACCTACTGTTCGGAATACACGGTTGTTGATAGATGCAATTTCTGTTAATTGAATTGCACGTAATGATGGGTGGATTAAAGCTCCACCAAGCGCTTTATTATAGGCTGTAGATCCTGAAGGTGTTGAGATACATAAGCCATCTCCTCTAAAACGTTCGAAGTGTTTTCCTCTCAAACTAACATCTGCAACTAATGTAGTATTGTCCTCAGTTTTCATGGTCGCTTCATTCAACGCAATATGATGTGACGGATTTTTTTCATCATTATAATGGACTGTGATATCAATTAAAGGATATTTAATTACTTCATAATCTCCATCATTAATTTCTCTTATCAACTTATCTGATTCATGCGGTAGCCAATCAGCATAGAAACCTAAATGTCCTGTATGTACCCCAACAAATGCTGTTTCCGATAATCTATAGCTATATTTATGAAAAGCTTCTAAAAGTGTTCCATCCCCACCGACTGAAATGACAATTTCAGGCGTTTCAGTATCTTTTATCATCTTTGTATCTTGCATTTGTGCTTCCATATTTTCTTTGATGCTGTTGGATTTATGATCTCCCTTTGACACAATATTATATCGCATGCTGCACCTCACTCTTGATTATGTTTTTTCGCCCTTTTTTTTGAATAGTATCGCTGCGCTTCTTGAATTTCATCTTTTATTTCAGACATTTCTTCATCTAAAGAAAAAGCGGCTTCAGCTGCATTTTCTAAACGTTTCTGAATTTCTGGAGGGTAATCGCCATCATATTTATAGCGTAAAGTGTGCTCAATTGTAGCCCAGAAATTCATCGCTAATGTACGTATTTGTATTTCAGCTAAGATTTTGCTTTGGCCTTCCAATGTTTCAATCGGATATTCAATAATAACATGATATGAACGATAACCGCTCTCTTTTGTATTATTAATATAATCTCTTTCTTCTACCACTTTAAAATCTTTTCTTTGGCGTAATAAATTTACAACAATTTCTATGTCATCAACGAATTGGCACATAATACGCAACCCTGCAATATCGTACATTTCTTCATGCAGGCGATCAAACGGAATTCCTCGTTCTGTAGCCTTTTCAATAATGCTTGTTAAAGGTTTAACACGACCGGTCACAAATTCAATTGGCGACGCATCTTGTTCTAAGTCATATATTTTGCGCAAACCTTTCAACTTTATCTTTAATTCATCAACTGCTTGTCTATAAGGGGTTAAAAATCGGTCCCATTGATTCATAGTGATTCACTCCGCTTCACTCCAACTCAAATGCTTCTTCAACTTCTGCTACAAAGTCTTTGCCGTAATTTGAGTTGCCTTTAATATTACTTAAAATATAGTCTAACTCTTGATCAAAATCTTCTAGTTTTAAATCATCATTGATATATATTGTTTTACCCTTATTTTCATGAAGCATCGACCACGTTTCTTTCACAAAGATAAGATACGAATAGGATTGACCATCATCTAATATATAGGCAAATCCATAATTATCGCTATCTACAAGCATTTGTCCTGCCTCTTTTAAACCTTCTGTAGATTTATCAGTATAGCAATAGATGCCATCGTCTTTCACCTTGATTTCATTCACATAAATTCGCATACCTTTGTTCCTCCTTGTGTTATTCCTCATTATTTTAACATATGTACAGAGTCCATTACATAACCTAAACCATTACTCTATTTATAAAGAATTTGAATTACTTTCAATCAATAAAAAAATCATCCATAATAGATAGACAAAGAGGTGATAATATGGCGATTAATCAAGAAATTGAATACAAACAACTCTTATCTGAAAACCAATACAATGAAATAAAAAGTGCCTTTTTCAATGGGCAAAATGCTTTCACACAAACTAACTATTATATTGATACACCTAATTTTGAATTAGCAGAACATTTAATGGCTTTGCGTATTCGTCAAATTGATAATAATTATGAAATGACATTGAAAGTGCCTGCCAAAGTTGGCTTGACCGAATACAATCATGAAACTGAAATTGTGCCAGAAGAAGGACTACATATTCAACCTGAACAATTACCAGATGATATTTATTCAGTTTTGCAAAAAAACAACATTAATTTTGAACAACTCAATATATTAGGTAATCTTACGACACACCGTATCGAAACTGAAATTAAAGAAGGATTGCTGGTTTTAGACCACAGTGAATATTTAGGAACTGAAGATTATGAATTAGAATTCGAAGTTGATAACCCTGAAATTGGTTTAAAAAAGTTTCAAGAGATTTTAAAAGAATTCAATATTAAATCAGAAATTCCAAAAAATAAAGTTGCACGATTTTTCGAAGTTAAAAGTAAATAAATTCACGGAAAATGTATAATCCTCTACATCAAAAGTCGTATTACTTTAAAATGTAAAAATTCATGTTATATTAGATATATATTTAAGGAACAGGGTGATGTTATGGCTCCAAAACCATATGAAGTCATAGGTAAAGAGAGATTATATAGTATGATAGATTACTTTTATTCGCTTGTTGAAAAAGACGAAAGAATAAATTATCTATTTCCTGGGGATTTTGCTGAAACCAGCCGAAAACAAAAACAATTTTTAACACAATTTCTAGGCGGACCAGCATTATATACTGAAGAACATGGTCACCCTATGTTAAAAATGCGGCATATGGAATTTAGAATTACGCCGTTTGAAAGAGATGCTTGGTTAGATAATATGAATAAAGCGATTCAACATGCAGAACTGCCTGCAGGTTGTTGGTGAATATCTATATGAAAGATTGCGCATGACCGCACATCATATGGTTAATTCTGAAAATTAATTGTAGGTGAATTAGATGTCTGAAGAATTGAAATTAATATGTAACAATAGACAAGATGAAACCAACCTTTCACCTGTGAGTAAAATTGAAATTTATTCTTTCTTCGATCCTTTTGATGAAGATTGCTTCAAACTTTCAGCAATCTTGTCAAAATTAAGAGTTGAATATAAACAATATATCCGTATTCGTCATATTTTAAACCCATCATTGAGAATTTTGACGAAGTGTCAAGCACAAAGCAGCTCTGAAAATGATAATATCGCGTTGGCATACAAAGCAGCAGAGTTACAAGGTCGTTCTCGCGCGGAACGTTTCATCCATTTGATGCAAAATGAAATAATACCTAAGCGAGATATTATTACAGAACAAATGATAAAGGAAGCTGCTAAAAATGCAGGTTTAGATTATGAAGTTTTCAAGGAAGACTTAAAGAGCGGAAAACTTAAAGAAAGCTTGAAAGTTGATTTACACATTGCACGGGAAATGGAAATAGATCAAGCCCCTTCCCTTGTTTTCTTCAATGAAGATGTTACTGAAGAAGGGTTAAAAGTTGAAGGTTTATATCCTTATCATATTTATACTTATATTATTAATGAATTGATGGGTACACCTATCGAAAAAGAATTACCACCTAAGCTCGAGACTTATATAAAAGAACAACAATTTGTTACATTTGAAGAATTATTAACGATATATGAATGGCCAGAAAAGATGTTATTGAAAGAGTTGAAGAAATTAGCTCTGCAACAAAAAATAGAAAAACTTAGCAATCCTGAAGGAGACTTCTGGAAAGCAAAATAAGTCATTTACTTAAGCACTTGCACATTACGTAGTTTAACCAAAAAGTTCAACTTTTGGTTAAACTATTTTTTAATGCAAGTGCTTTTTTTATTCGATATATGTATTGGATTGGATTGCATTTAACATATACATCCCTTCTATTATCACAAAACCACTTTTAATTTTATATTACTAGCAATACATTTTATAACCAGATTCTTTCACTTCATTAAGGTCTCCGCTATTCAATTGCTCATAATTCAATTTTTATCTTTAATTTATCAATTTATCCTATACCAAATAATTCGTTTATACTTTAATTCTATCATTCGAAAACAAATTTTTTATATAACAAATTATATGTTATATTCGAATTGAGATATTTTGCATTATTAATTATTAAAAATGATTGGAGGAATTATTTTTAATAACACCAAGTCTCTTTTAAAAAGCTTTACTATTATTTTATTCTCATTGATTATGGCACTGAGCGGATTACTTACTTTTTCAACACCAAACCAAGCACAAGCTGCAAGCAAAGCATCTCTAAAAGTAAAAGTCAGCAATACTGAAGTTCCTGCGAATGCTGAACAACAAGCTGAATCACAATTCTCCAGCTACGCGCAAGCACTATCTCAAATTGACAAATCAGGTACAAATGGAGAATATAAATTAGGTAAACCGTTTAAAATTTATAAATTTAATGGACAAGAAGACGGCAACTATTACTTCCCTGTATTACAAGGTGAACATATTAAATATGTATTGACTGTCACTCCTAAAAATGAAAATGATGTCAATGCAGATAAAAATAGTGCAAATTACAGTGTGCGTATTTCTAAATTTATCGCAGACTCATTAAACCAATATCGTCAGGCAAATACACCAATCACTATATTTACAAATAAAGATGGTTACTTTGCAGAACACAATCATAAAATTGAAATGATTAAGCAAACAAAATTAGCTGATGATAAAACTGCACCAAGTACACCGGCTGCCCCTAAAATGCAAATGAATAAAACAGTAGATGCTTCACAACCAATTTCTCAACAAAGAAGTGTCGCTACAAAATATGTCAACACATTACCTCACTTCCAAATTCGTGAAACTCAAGGCAATAATGGCTGGTGCGCAGGATTCACGATGGCCGCATTATTAAATGCTACTAAAAACACTAACCAATATAGAGCACAAGATATTATGAGAACGATCCATCCTGGTTTATCAGGACAACGATTCCAATTTACAGGTCTAACACCTGATGAAATGATTCAATATGGTCGTTCACAAGGCAAAAACCCAACTTATTATAACAGTATGCCAAGTTATGATATGGTAGACCAATATACATCAGATAATAAGGGTATAGCTATACTAAGCGAAAGAGTAGAGTCAACTAATGGATTACATGGCCGTCATGCAATGGCTGTAGTAGGAAATGCTGTACTCGCAAACAATCAAAAAGTAATTGTATTTTGGAACCCATGGGATAGTGATGTATCATTACAACCAGTAGATAGTAACATCATTCCAGTTTCAGACGGTTCTCACTTTAGATGGTTTGCATCTATCCCTGGTTACTAAACTGGTTATTGAAAAGGAATGACTTGTAATATGGAAAAAATAAACTTTAATGTGAAATATCTCGAATCTTTATCAAAAGCAGCAGAAGAATTATTGAATCACTTTAAAGGCGAATGGATCAGCCAAGATGATTCGCTTTCAGTTAATATACGTATACTTTATGCAGCACCTAGCGACTTAGAAGATATTTATGATATCAAAACAATAAGCACTACGGATAACGAATTAAATCTGTCACAAACTTCATCTCAAGATTTTGTAGTTTGTTTAAAAAAGAAGGATTTACAACATATCATTTATGAAGTTATGAATATTGAAGGTATCGGAAGTTCTAAGCCTTATTTATTAGAAAAAGGATAACCCCACTTTTTTCTAATACCAAAAGCCTCTCTCACCTATACAATGAAGTTAAAATACCGGCAGGAGCATGAATTGAATTCATGCACTGCCGGTATTATTTTATATCAATTAAAAAATTCCAATAAAAAAACGCCGTGTATTCAGACACGGCGCTAAACAAAGGGGATGGGAGAAATTTTTCACTTCAAACAAAGGGGTATGTTTGTTATGTGATTAATTTCATGGTCATAATATACCATGCAGAAACCCCCTTTTCAAGACGGTTGTATTATGAAAACGTTTTTGTCACAAACTTGTCATATTGTAAACGATTTCACAATGTTTAAGCTTTGATTAATTTTTCAAATTCGTCTAATTTTCTTTCAAAAGTTTGACACGCTTGTTCAATTGGTTCAGGTGATTTCATATCTACACCTGCATTTTTAAGAATTTCAATTGGATAATTTGAGCTGCCTTTTTTCAAGAATTCATTAATATAACGTTTAACTGCAGGTTCCCCTTCATTTAAGATTTGATAACTTAAACTTTGTGCTGCACTATAACCTGTAGCATATTGATATACATAGTAATTCATATAGAAATGAGGAATACGTGACCACTCTTTACTGATATCTTCATCAGTATCTACAATATCGCCAAAGTATTCTCGATTAAGTTTCGCATATTCTTCATTCATTCTATTAGCAGTCAATGGTTCTCCTGCTTCTTCGATTTGATGAATTTTATGTTCGAATTCTGCAAACATTGTTTGGCGGAATAAAGTAGCACGGAAACGTTCTAATTCTTGGTTCAATAATAATAAACGGCGTTCATCATCTAAATGTTTTTCCATATAATCACTTAGTAATGCTTCGTTTGTAGTAGAAGCTACTTCTGCAACAAAGATAGAATAATCACTATGATTAGATGGTTGATTTTTTCTGCTGAAATAACTGTGAGCAGAATGACCAAATTCATGAATTAACGTGAATAAATCAGATACAGTGTCTGACCAATTTAATAAGATGAATGGATTAGTCAAATGAGCTCCAGATGAATAACCGCCTGAACGTTTACCTTTATTTTCATAAACATCTACCCAGCGATTGTTCAGCCCTTCTTTAACCACTTCTAAGTATTCATCACCCATTGGTTCTAACGCTTTTAACATCCACTCTACCGCTTCATCATAAGGCATTTCAAATTTAATATCTTTTACTAGCGGTGTATATAAGTCATACATTTTCATATCATCTAAACCTAATACTTCTTTACGCAAAGCAGTATAGCGATGAAGTAAAGGAAGATATTTATGAACTGTTTTAACTAAGTTATCATATACTTCTTCAGGAATATGGTTGTTGCTTAACGCTTGTTCACGTGCAGTTTTATAATTGTGTGTACGTGCATTGAATACATGTTTTTTCACTTCGCCTGTTAACGTAGCAGCTAAAGTATTATTATATGCACCATATGCTTTGTATAAGTTACGGAATGCAGAACGGCGTAATTCACGATCATCAGATTCAAGATATTTAATAAATGTACCTTGAGTAAGCGGATGTTTATTTCCATCTTTATCCACTGCATCTTCAAATTCTAAATCCGCATTACTGAACATGCCATAAACATTGCTTGGCGTAGATAATGCATCTTGTGCTTCTGTTAATAATTTTTCTTTATCCGCACTTAAAATATGTGGACGTTGTTCATTGATTAATTTCAAATCAAAAGCATAACGTTCTAAATCTTCATTTTCCTCAATGAATGATTGGATTTTATCTTCATCGATTTGTAGAATTTCTGGCACAAGGAAACTCCAGCTAGAACTTAATTTAATTGCTAATTGGTGGGCACGAGCTTCATACCCTGTATATTTGTCGTTGCCTGTATCTTGGTCTTGTTTAAGATGAGCATATACATAAACTTTCTCTAATTCTGTTTCGATTTTATCTTCTAATGC
Organism: Staphylococcus condimenti; assembly: GCF_001618885.1. NCBI lineage: Bacteria > Bacillati > Bacillota > Bacilli > Caryophanales > Staphylococcaceae > Staphylococcus > Staphylococcus condimenti. The sequence goes on from NZ_CP015114.1 coordinate 965,220, forward strand.
AAGTGCATCATATAATGTTTCTGCACTATCAGCTAAATGGCCTTTATATTTTTCTTCAGCACCTAAATAGCCTTCAACATCTTTGAAAGCTTTCTCGAACGCTTCATCACTCTCAAAAATAGTTGTTAAATCCCAAGTGTACTCAGGATGTTTTTGTTCTTGTTGTTCTCTTGTCAATTGTTGACCCATATTCAAAAAGCCTCCTTGAATAATTAAAAATAGTAATAACTTAATTTTCTCATTTATCCCGCTAATTTGCACGTCATTACAACTACGCCCACCTTATTTATTAGAATTTACTGATATCTTTAATTAATCCTCACTGCTAAAAATAGAACAATAAATAAAAGCACCTTAAACTTTCAATTCACATCTGAAATTTGTTTTATTTATAACTAAAAAACCCCTAAAACCGAATTTTTCACACTCGATTTTAGGAGTTCAATATATTATAGAAAGATTTTATCTATATCAAATTAAATTTCTTCAGTGTCAGTAAAGAAACGACGAACTTGAGCTGTAACATTATGGCTCATAATGATTTTAGCGTAATCATTCAAGTACACTTCTGATCTGTCGCTTGGTTGTGTAAATTCAAGTAATTGACTATAGAAGTCGTTAATTACTTCTTCACCTACATTATCATCAAAGTGAATAGCATAGTAGTATTCATTATTCAGCATATATAATAAATCTTCAAAGTCGTCAGTAGGTTGGTTGCTGTGATGAGCATAATCAATTACTGATTCTAAATCTTCAAATTTTACAATTACTAAACGTCCATTTGTATGACGTGCACGTTTAGAATGATCAGAAGTATGTGATTTTCTTTGTTGTTGATTTGCTTGTGCGCTTTCTTCATTATCATCTTCAAATGATTGCTCTAGTAATTCATTTAATTGTCGATCGAATTCATTATTCATATTGTCATCAGCCATATTCATCATTTCTTCATTTTTTGATTTAGAAATGACAACTTCCACGCCTTTTTCAAAAGCATGAACTTGAATCCATAATGGCCCTTCAACTACAAAGTCTTCTTCTTCATTGATTTCTTCCATCATTGACCAGAAGAATTCTTCTCCACGTTGACGGTTTGTCCATAAATCTTCTCTTTTGAAGCCTCTTGATTCAATATCACCATACGTTATGAAAAGTTTAACTGTTGTGTCATCTACGCGCTCTATTCTCATATCATCTCACTCCTTACAGTCGATGAATAGCAAAACTAGACTTTAGAGAAACTTCCTAGAGTCTAGGTATGGTCTACTTTTTCGACAACCTAGAATAGTACCCATATTGTATTAAAACGGTATGCAAATTACAATTTATTTGTTTATAAGTTATCTAATGAAGAGTGACGTACCGTTGACTTATTATACTAACATATTACCCTGTAATACTCTATGAAAACGGTTTGCATTTTAAAATCATAAAAAGCCACAGCACAACTGTACTGCAGCTCCTTACATGGTAATTTAGTTAGAACTTGCTTCTTATAAGTCCACCATTCGTTGTGCTTCTTGTAATTGGAACGTACGCACTTTTCTTGGTAAGAAACGACGAATTTCGTCTTCGTTATAACCAACTTGCAAACGTTTTTCATCTAAGATAATTGGACGACGTAATAATCCTGGATTATCTTGAATGATTGTGTATAATTCTTGCAATGGTAAAGAGTCGATATCGACGTTTAATTTTTGATATGTTTTAGAACGAGTTGAGATAATCTCATCTGTTCCGTCTTCTGTCATTTTTAAAATTTGTTTAATTTCATCAATTGTTAAATGTTCTGAAAAAATGTTACGCTCCGTATACGGAATGTCATGTTCTTGTAACCATGCTTTCGCTTTACGGCAAGATGTGCAGCTTGGTGATGTGAATAGTGTTACCATACATCTCACTCTCCTATTATCATGAATTAAATTCATTGATTTTAAATGAATTGGTTAAGAAAATCATTCTAAATTTAAACGTAGTGCTTGTTTATGTTAAGTTAAGTATACTTATCATTTATCTTGACTATACGCTACAAATTTCTCTTTCTCTTAACTCTATATCTGAATTATACCCTCTCTACATTAAAATTAAATGAGAATCGGGAAATTATTTATAGAAAATTTCAAACACATCGACTATTTGATCAATTTGCTCATAGTCTGCTTTAAAATCCAAGCAGTGAGACATGTAAAAAACTGTCTATGTATATATTTTAACACACCTTACAAACAATGAAAATACTGGTATAATGAAATAAATATCATAATCTACATAGAAAGCGGGCATCAAAAATGGAAACTCTATTTTCAGGAATCCAACCAAGCGGAATTCCGACTTTAGGAAATTACATCGGTGCATTAAAACAATTCAGCGAAGTTCAAGATGACTATAATTGTTTCTTCTGCATCGTAGACCAACATGCGATTACAGTCCCTCAAGATAGACTTAAATTACGCGAACGTACGCGTCAATTAGCAGCAATTTATTTAGCTTCTGGTATTGATCCGGAAAAATCTACATTATTTATTCAATCTGAAGTTCCTGCACATGTTCAAGCAGGTTGGATGCTAACGACAATTTCTTCTGTTGGTGAATTAGAAAGAATGACACAATTTAAAGATAAGTCTCAAAAACAAACAGAAGGTATTCCAGCCGGGTTGTTGACTTACCCACCATTAATGGCAGCAGATATTGTGTTATATAATACAAATATTGTTCCTGTCGGTGAAGACCAAAAGCAACATTTAGAATTAACACGTAATTTAGTGGATCGTTTTAATAGCCGTTATAACGATATCCTAATCAAGCCAGAAGTACGCATGCCAAAAATAGGCGGACGTGTAATGAGCTTGCAAGATCCAACTAAAAAGATGAGTAAAAGTGATGACAATGCTAAAAACTTCATCTCTTTATTAGATAATCCAAATACAGCAGCTAAAAAAATCAGAAGTGCTGTAACAGACTCAGATGGAATTATTAAATATGATAAAGATAATAAACCAGGTATCAGTAATTTATTAAGTATCTACTCTAGCCTGACAGACGAATCTATTGCTGATTTAGAAACACGTTATGAAGGTGAAGGTTACGGTAAATTCAAAGGAGATCTAGCAGAAGTTGTTAAGCAATTCCTTACTGATTTCCAAGAACGCTACGAAAGCTATTATCACTCTGAAAAATTAGACGACATTTTAGATCTTGGACGCGACAAAGCTATCAAAGCTTCTGAACGTACTTTAGAAAAGATGGAACGTGCTATGGGATTAGGACGTAAACGCAGAAAATAACATACTAAACACTGAAATGCATCCTGAATTTTTAGGGTGCATTTTTTAATCTTACAATTATTTTTAAATTACACAATTTTATATTTATGCAGTAATGAAAACGTTGTATAATAAAATTACAACATAGAATCGGAGTGAGACATCTTGAAATTACATCCTTTTAGAATTCTTTTATACATCGCGCTAATCTTATATTTACTTTTTAACTTATTCGTAGCTTATCACGCTATCGTAAACTACACTTTGTTTTATCATTTGTAATATTTGCGGGTATTTTAATTAAAAATCTATATCATGGCGGTCATTTTCACTTCAGTAATAAAAAAACAACTGAAAAATCCGCTTCTCAAACACTAAGATCTATCCAAAACTCAGATGCTTTTTGGATTATCACGAGCCTGATATTATATGTTGAAACAATGCTGCTCGCAGTAATTCATCATTAACAACTGCAAATTAAATAATAGAGTCCTCTATTAAGCAATCGCTGAAAATGCGGAATGTTAATAGAGGACTTTTATTTTTATTGATAAATTCGACTGCCTTGCTCTATAAAGTCATGTGCTTTTTCTTTCATCGCTTCTTGTCTTTCTTTTTCATCAAAATGATTTTGACGTAAATCATGTGAAATGCGCATTGAACAGAATTTAGGACCGCACATACTGCAGAAATGAGCAACTTTAGCAGACTCTTTCGGCAATGTCTCATCATGGTATTCACGTGCACGTTCAGGATCTAACGATAGATTAAATTGATCAATCCATCTGAATTCAAAACGAGCTTTACTAATTGCATCATCTCGTTCTGCTGCACCAGGAAGTCCTTTTGCTAAATCAGCAGCATGCGCTGCAATTTTATAAGTAATCACACCTTCTCTAACATCGTCTTTATTAGGTAATCCAAGATGTTCTTTAGGCGTAACGTAACAAAGCATTGCTGTACCATGACTCGCAATTTGAGCTGCCCCGATTGCTGAAGTAATATGGTCATACGCTGGTGCAATATCTGTTGTGAGTGGTCCTAATGTATAAAACGGTGCTTCCTTACAATAAAAATCAGCTAAATACTGATTTTCTTTAATTTTATGCATTGGAATATGTCCTGGGCCTTCTATCATTACTTGTACATCATGTTCCCAAGCAATGTCTGTTAATTCTCCTAATGTTTTCAATTCAGCAATCTGACTTTCATCATTCGCGTCATAAATAGAACCTGGTCGCAACCCATCTCCTAAAGAGACTGCAATATCATAACGATTCAAGATCTCACAAATATCACTGAAATGCTCATATAAAAAACTTTCTTCATGATGTGCAAGGCACCATTGCGCCATGATAGAACCTCCACGCGAAACAATTCCTGTTAAACGATCAACTGTTAATGGAACGTACTGTAATAAAACACCTGCATGAATGGTGAAGTAATCTACACCTTGTTCTGCTTGTTCAATCAGTGTATCTCTATAAATTTCCCAAGTCAGATCTTCAGCGACACCATTCACTTTTTCTAAAGCCTGATAAATCGGAACTGTACCGACAGGTACGGGTGAATTTCTTAATAAATATTCTCGTGTCGCATGAATATTTTTTCCTGTAGATAAATCCATGATTGTATCTGCACCCCAATGTGTTGCCCATACCAATTTTTCAATCTCTGCTTCAATAGATGAAGACACAGCAGAATTTCCGATATTCGCATTGATTTTAACTTGGAAATTTTTTCCAATAATCATTGGTTCTGACTCAGGATGATTGACATTATTAGGAATAATAGCACGTCCACGGGCAATTTCATCACGAACGTATTCAGGTTCAACACCTTCACGTAGTGCTACGAATTTCATTTCTTTTGTAATTAGACCCTGTCTTGCATAATGCATTTGTGTAACTCGCTTACCATTTTGAGCACGTTTAGGCTGATATTTAAATGGTGTTTCAACAAATTTTTTATGACCTTCTTTTTTAAATCCATTATCGATTGATTGCACTCTGCGACCTTCATAACTTTCAACATCATCACGCGAAAGAATCCACTTTGAACGTATATCTGGAATACCGCGTTGTACATCTACTTCATATTCTTCTTCATGATATGGACCTGCAGTATCATAAACCACAAAAGGTTCATTAACTTGTGTATCATATTCAGTCACAGTATCACTTAATTCGATTTCTCTAAAAGGAACACGTATATCATCTTCCTCACCTTGTTTAAAAATTCTGCGACTTGCTAGGAATCCTTTTTTCAATTCAATTTCATCTTGTTTCATTAAAAATAGCCTCCTCAAATCAATGCTAGGAGACGCATTTGCCGAAAAACACATAATAAAAATAAAAACGCATTCATTTAATTTATGAATGCGTAGAAAAGAATCTATTTTTATAACTTCGAAAAAATTATGTAACGACTAGCCTAATACAGACTATACATATTTTCGAATTCAAATTTCTCTTATCATGTTTACACGCTTCCCTACGCTAGTGCTAACTAGATCAGGTTCAAAGGGTTGATAATATATCTTTCAGCCTATACGGCACCCCTAGCAATGAATATTTAATTTACAAATTTATATTAACATTCATTATTTTAATGTTCAAGTCAAAATCTAAAATGAAATACAATTAATATCATTCGATTTTTTTAGTAGTTGCAATTTTTATTTTGAATTCACTGGTGCCAATTCTCTGACTGTATTCATTCTTAATTTATGGCTTTGAACAGGCATGTGCAGCATCCATTCATCAATTAAACCGCTTCTGTTAATCTCATTCAATGTATTTATTACTTCTTCTTTGCTACCACTGATAATTTTCATTTTTTTCTCAACTACTTCAAAACTTTTTTCTGACTCACTACGATATTCATCCACTTGTTGTTTCGTATTTAATACAATTCTGCTGCCGTCTTCAAATGTTAATTCATAATGTCTTTGTGAAAATCTGAAAGGTAGCTTTTGATTTCCATCTGCTGTAACCACAGCAGGTATCGATACGATGAATCGCCCTTTTGGATAACGTGATTTATATGCTTTTAACGCTTTTTCCAACTCTGACAAATCAGAGTTGATGAAATATGCATAGACAATACCTGTTTGTGCTTCTGCTGCTTGAATTGCGGAATGTTCACTTGTTCCTAACAAGTATACTGGCACAGGTCCGTCTGTTTCATCACGATGTGCAGTACGAATTCCTTCATATTCACTATGACCAGTATATGTTTGAGTGTTCAACTGGTTTAAAAGTGAGAACTTTTCATCAAAATGCTTTAATGGTTTTTGTAGTTCCTCTTGTAATAAATCAACAACTTTTGGGTATCCGCCGGGTGCTTTACCTACTGCTAAATCCACACGTTGATCTGATAGTTTATCCATTAAATGAAATTGTTCAATTACTTTTAAAGGATGATAGTGCTGCAACATAACGCCTCCAGAACCAATCCTCATTTGTTTTGTATGATCAAGCAAATACATAATCAATATTTCTGGAGAAGTTCCTACCACATCTTTAAGATTATGATGTTCAGATAGAAAATAACGTGTATAACCTGACTGATCTGCAAGTTGTGCTAATTCTAACGTATGATTCAAAGCTTCTGTAACAGTTTGTCCTTTATTAATTGGTGTTTGATCTAAAATACTTATCGGCAACATTATATCCACCCCAATCTATTTCTTTTCTTAAATGCTAGATTTATTTGTTTTTAAAGTCAATTTAATAGTTTTCTCTCTAAAAAAACACACAGCCGTATAGACTGTGTGCATTATTATATAAATTTCTTTTTGAAGTGAATTTCTCCCATTAAATCTCACTTTATTGATCTTTCTTTTTCTTTCCTGTTTCTCTATCGATGCTCTTATCGATATAAGCATGTTTAAGTGTAGTTTCTCCGCCAATTTCATGATATACAATACCTTTCAATTGAGGGTTACGAAGACTTGCTGCACCTTGTTGATAAATTGGTGCTACTGGCGCCTCACTTAACATAAACTCTTCAGCATCTTTTAGTTTATTGATACGTTCATCAGGCTTTTTCAATAATGATCCGTTTGCTTCTTTCAACATATTATCATATTTTTTACTGCCCCAGCCTGTGTTATTTTGGGCATTGCCTGTTGTCATAGTATCTAAATAAGTCATCGGGTCCGGATAGTCTGGTCCCCAACCTGATAGAGACATTGAATAATTCATTGTTAATTCTGCAGTTACACGTTGTTTAAACGGTAATTGTTTGATATTTACAGTTACTCCTGGCAGATTTTTCTCAATTTGTGATTTGATAAATTGTGCTGAAATTTTAGAACTTGGAGTATCTTCAGTGTTCAGTGTAAATGTAAACTGATCTTTGCCTAAAGCTTTTTTCGCTTTATCAAGATGTGCTTTTGCCTCTGATTTATTAAATTTCAATGGAGATTTTACTAAATCAGCATAATCTTTACCATCTGGAAGGATATCTGTCTTTTTAGAAGTAAAACCATCAAATGGTTTCGAGCCATCTCCTAATACATTATCAACATATGCTTTTTTATCAATTGATTGTGCAATTGCATAGCGCATATCTTTATTTTTGAATTCAGGTTGTTCTTTTTCGTTCATCTTTAAGAAGAATGTAGAAGCTTTTAAGCGTTTAAATAGTGCTGGACTATCTTTATATTTATCAACTTGTTCAGATGTAATACCAGCATTATCTACTGAACCTGTATCATATAAAGATGCACCTGCTTGTTGGTCTTTCAAAATTTTGAAATTGATTTTATCTAACTTAACAGCTTTTTTATCCCAATACTTCGGATTCTTTTTCATCAAAATTTTGTCTTCAACTTTCCAATCTGTCAGTTCAAATGGACCATTGTATACTGCTTTATCAGCTGTCGTTCCATATTGTTTGCCGTATTTTTTCGCAACTTTTTCATTTTGCGGCATATATGTACCGAATGCTAACATTTGGTTGAAGTATGGTAACGGCTTGTTCAGTTTAATCTGTACTGTATATTTGTCTAACGCTTTTGCACCCAATTTATTAACAGGCATTTTACCTTCATTAATTTTTTGTGCATTTTTAATATCATACATGATATATGCATATTCAGAAGCTGTTTTAGGATCTAATGCCTTACGCCAAGCATACACGAAATCGTTGGCAGTAACTGGATCACCGTTTGACCATTTTGCATTTTTACGCATTTTGATTGTTAATGTTTTACCGCCATCACTTTTCTTAGGCATTCCTTTAGCAATTGCTGGAACAGCTTGGTCTTTTTTGTCTAAAGAATATAGACCTTCGTAAACTTGATTATAAACATTGAACGAAACTGTATCTGTTGCAAGAACAGTGTCTAATGTACTCATATCTTGTGATAATACTGAACGATACACTTGTCCTTTCCCATCATAAATACCGCCGCCTTGGCTGCACCCGCTTAAAACTAACGCTGCAATTCCAAGCATTAAGGCGAATGAAATTAATTTTTTCTTCATAATGCTTCTCCCCCTTTACACCGTTTGTTTTAATCTTTGTTTCAATTCTTCCGCTTCTTTATCTGTCACAAATACATAATGATCTGGTTTGATCTCTTGTAAAGAACGGTTTGGATTTTCTTCAGCATTTTCTTTATAAGTAATACGTGTTCTTGTACGTTCACTTTCCGGATCAGGTTGTGGCACTGCTGACAACAAAGATTGTGTATAAGGATGTAAAGGATGGTTATAAATTTCATCCGCTGAACCGATTTCTACAATTTTTCCAAAGTGCATCACAGCAATACGGTCTGAAATATATTTAACCATAGATAAGTCATGCGCAATGAATAAGAATGTAATATTCTTTTCGCGTTGCAATTTCAACAGTAAATTAACAACTTGTGCTTGAATCGAAACGTCTAATGCTGAAATCGGTTCGTCTGCAATAATAAATTCTGGTTCAACTGCTAATGCACGTGCGATACCGATACGTTGTCTTTGTCCTCCTGAGAACTCATGCGGATATCGGTTGGCATGTTCTTTTTTTAATCCTACTGTTTCTAACAAGTCATACACTCGTTTTTTACGTTCTTTTGTACTTTTTGCTAATTTATGAATATCAATACCTTCCGCAATAATATCCATTACTTTTAATCTTGGATTAAGTGAAGCATATGGATCTTGGAAAATCATTTGAATTTTCTTATTAAACTTCAACATATCTTTGCGGTTTTTAATATCCTGAATATTAACCCCTTCGTAATACACTTCTCCGCTTGTTGCATCATTTAGTTTAATTAATGCTTTTCCTGTTGTAGACTTGCCACAACCAGATTCTCCAACTAAGCCAAATGTTTCCCCTTTGAGAATATCGAAAGAAATATCTTCTATTGCACGAACTTCATTACGCTTTCCGACATTAAAGTATTGTTTTAAATTTTTAACACTTACTAATACTTCTTTATCTCCAGCAGGTTGTTGACGTTGTGCGTTTAATTCTGATTGTTCTTTTTCAATCTCATTTTGCTTTTCTAATGCACCGCTTGTTTCTTCAAAATCTTTATTTTGGTTATCCTTCATTGAACGCCACCCTTTCTACACGTTCAGCGTGCTCAAATTTATTCGGCATTTCTCTTTGACGTCTCACAACCAATTCAGGCGGCTGTACTTTAGGAGAACGTTCATCTAACAACCACGATTTTACAAAATGTGTCGGTGAAACTTGGAACCATGGAGGTGCTTCTTTAAAATCAATACCTAAAGCATATTGACTTCTAGCTGCGAATGCATCACCTTTTGGCGGATGCAATAAATCAGGTGGTGTACCTGGTATAGCTACAAGTTCTGTTTCAGTACCAGTTTCTAAATCAGGCATTGACGATAATAGTCCCCATGTATAAGGATGTTGCGGATCATAGAAGATTTCATCAACATCGCCTGTTTCTACCATTTGACCTCCATACATTACAGCAACTCTATCCGCAATATTTGCAACGACACCTAAGTCATGTGTGATAAAGATAATAGCCGTATCGATTTTCTTTTGCAGCTCTTTCATTAAATCTAAAATTTGAGCTTGCATTGTAACATCTAAAGCTGTTGTTGGTTCATCTGCGATTAATACTTTCGGCTCACAAGCAAGGGCTGTAGCAATAACGATACGCTGTCTTTGTCCTCCAGAGAATTGGTGAGGATATGCTTTAAAACGCTCTTTAGCATTCGGCAATCCAACCATATCCAAAATTTCTAACGCTCTTTTTTTAGCTTGCGATTTACTATATCCACGATGCTTCATAAGCGGTTCCATGACTTGTTTTCCAATTTGCATCGTAGGATTCAAAGAAGTCATTGGATCTTGGAAAATCATTGAAATATCTTTTCCTCTTAATTTAATTAATTCTTTTTCTGGTTTTTCAACTAAGTCTTCTCCTAAAAAGTTGATTTTGCCTTTCTTGATGCGACCAACATCACCTTGGAATAATTTTGTCAAAGCTTTTGTAGTCACAGACTTACCAGAGCCAGATTCACCTACAATTGCAAGTGTCTCCCCTTTGTCTAAATAAAAATCTACTCCTCGAACTGCTTGCACTTCTCCTGCGTCAATATCAAAGGAGACATGCAAGTCGTTTACTTCTAATATTCTTTCTGCCATACGAACTGCCTCCCTTATTTACGCATTTTCGGATCGAATGCATCACGCAATCCATCACTGAACAAGTAGAAGAATAAGATTAATAAGCTTAAAATTAATGCCGGAATAAATAATTCATGTGGATGAATCAATAACATGGCACGCCCATCATTTACTAATGAACCGAGCGATGTTTTCGGTGCTGGTACCCCGATTCCGATGAAACTTAAGAAAGCCTCGAAGAAAATCGCACTTGGTACAGTAAACATTGAAGTTACAACAATTGCACCTAATGTATTCGGCAAAATATGTCTAAAAATCAATTTAGTTTTTGAAGCACCTAATGTACGAGATGCTAAAACAAATTCTTGTCCTTTTAATTTTAAAAATTCACCACGTACCACACGACTCATTCCTATCCAACCTGTAATTGCCATCGCAATAATAATTGTCCAAATAGATGGTTCAAAAATTAATACGAATAAAATTACGACAATCAAGTTTGGTATAGAAGCGATGATTTCAATAATCCTTTGCATTATGTCATCAACCCTGCCGCCAAAGAAGCCGGATATTGCGCCATAAACCACTCCTATGAAAATATCTAGTGCTGCAGCTACTACACCGATAAATAGTGAAACTTGCGCACCTTGCCATGTACGTGACCATAAATCACGACCTAATTGGTCTGTACCGAACCAGAAGTTTTCTTTTACTCCTGCATCTTTATAAGCATTTGTTCCATCTGCACCTTGTCCATCAAATGGTAAAAATGGAATCTTATCAAGTACTGGAATTTTAGCTGGAAGGTTACGTCGGTCTACATCTTGTTCTGCATAATCATGACCGCTCATCAATGGTCCAACTAGAGCCATAATAATAATGAGTATTAAGCCGATCATACCGATAACTGCTAATTTATTACGTCTTAACTGACTCCAAGCATCTTGCCAGAAGTTTTTGCTTTCACGTTGAATTTCTGGTTCTCTTTCAATATCTTGTTCAACAAGTAAAAAATCCGGTGCATTTTCCCCATCAGTTGTATGTGTGAGTGCTGCATTGGAATAGTCTCCATGCAAATGATCTTTATTTTCTGCCATTATTTTTTACCTCCTTGCACCCTAATACGCGGATCGATAATTCCATATAAAATATCTACAATGAAAATCGATACAATGAATAACGTACTGAATAACAGTGTAGTGGCCATAATGACAGAGAAATCGTTCGTTTGAATCGATCTGACGAATTGATCCCCTAGTCCTGGAACCCCGAAGATATTCTCGATTGTTAGTGTCCCTGTTAAAATACCTGCTAACATCGGAACGATAATTGTAATAACTGGAATAAGCGCATTTCTAAGTGCATGACCGAAAAGTACACGCATCATAGAGTTACCTTTAGCTCTTGCCAATAAAATATAATCTGAACTCAACACTTCAATCATTTCCGCCCGTATGTATCGTGCGACTGTCGCAAGTACGCTCGCTGAAAGTGCAAGTGATGGCAAGATGGCTGTTGAAATACCTTCCCAATCTGCTACTGGGAACCATCTCAATCTTACTGAGAAAACATATTGTAATAATACTGCTAAAACGAATGATGGAACTGATACAGCAATAACTGAAATAACTGTAGAAGAGTAGTCCACCCAAGTATTTTGTTTCGTTGCAGCAGCAACCCCTAAAATTAATCCTAAAATAACTCCAATAACCATTGCCGTTAATCCCATTTCCATCGATGGTATTAGACGAGGTTGGATTAAATCCCAAACCGGTTGGTTATGATATTGGAATGACACCCCAAAATCTCCTGTCACAACATTTTTAAGATAATGCAGATACTGAACAATAACTGGATCATTTAAACCATATGTCTCGTTTAAAATTTCCTTTTGGTCTGCACTTAACTTTGCATCATTAAATGGTGAACCTGGCATCAGTTTCATTAAGAAGAAAGTGATAGTCATAATGATGAACAAAGAGATCAGCATATATCCAAAACGTTTGAGTATATATCTAAACATAGACAATCCCCCTTATGAATTCAAAATAAACATTCCTTCAAAATTTTCAGAAATATTTTAATATTATTATAGCTATAATTTGCATTCTAAATCAACACAATTTTTAGAATATTTTAATTGTTGCAACAAAATGTTCCGTAAAACATGTATAATAAACTTAGTATTAACAAGGTATTTTCTACTTTCTAACGTCAGTTTTTTATTAAAAAAATATTTATAGATATGGTTAATAGTTGGAAAAGTATATAATTTTTAATTTAGGAGAAAAATATGAACAAATATTTACAATGGTTAATTTGGGTGTTGTTTGCACCTGTTCTCAGTTTAATAATATGGGGATTCAGAACACATACTTGGTCAAATTATATAGATATTTTATTTATTGTAAGTATGATTTTGTTTATTGCAGGATTCGTAGTAATCCTAGTTCAAGATGGGATTTTTGATGCGACAAGCTATGGATTCAGACGTATCCGTTATCAAATGGGAGGAAAAAAGCATCGTAAGGCTTGGGAAGATGATGAATTTATGAACCCTAAGCAAGCAAAAAGAGACTTTTATTTAGTAGAGGCATGGGCAAAAAGAATGACAATTATCAATGCAGTTTTAATTCTTTTATGTTTATGCGCAATATTTACTTTTTAAAAACGGCAACTAGCGTCGCCGTTTTTAATTTATTATTCTTTAACTTGTTGTATCTTCGGCATTTTAAACAGCACGAGATACATTAACGCAAAACCAATTAATACAATTACACCAGTATAAACAGACATCATCCATGGTGTTAAGAATACGCCAATCACTAAACCTAATTGAGAAAGTACTTTTGCAGTAGTAAAACCTAATGAACTGATTGAACTATACACACCTCTAGCATGTTCTGGTGTTAATGCAAATCTTTCTGAGTTATAAATTGGTGAATAAATAATTTCACCAATTGTTGCAATAAATGCAAAAACTAAAATAAAAAATAAGACATTAGCTGATGTGATCATGACATAACCAAAAGTATAACAGAAAATTCCAATCACAAATATTACCTTCTTCGAAAAACTTTCAACCAAACGATTTATATAAAAGGTTAAGAACGCAACTGTGATCGTATTTACAATCATAATTAACGTGAAAATACGTACCCCATCAATTCTAATTCCTAAAAATGATACCGGATCAAATGTTTTTTGGAGACGTACAATGACATATGTATCTAAGCTGGCTTCTGCCATGAATACAAAACTGAATGCGAGCATCAAAATGATATAGGGTTTGTCTTTAAAAGCTTGTACATAGCCATGCAGAAACTTTTTAACTACAGAGTCCAACGAATCATGATTCGCAAATTTTTGTTGTACATCATAAATGAATACAAACACATACCAACTAATTAAATTTGCAGCGAGAAACAAACCAAATAGTAAATGACGATGTTCAGCATACAATGCTGCACCTATCAACATACCGATTGCCATAGCAATATTGTTCATCCAGTAGAAGAAACGGTAAATAAAGTCACGACGTTGAGCTTGAATAGCATCCATAATCGCTGCTTCTAAAATGGGCATTTCAAATGAATTGGTTATGGAAAAAACGAAGAACGTTATACAAAATAATACCAATCCAATACCATGCATATTTACAGTAATTATTAGCAACACTAAACACACTGTATAAATCCCGTGGACAAAACTGATTACTTTTTTACGTTCAAAGTGATCAGAAACATAGCCGCCGATAAATGATACTATAAATCCGATGATAACAGTTGCCATCAAGAAAATACCTGCAAAAACAGCATTAATCATAGTGGTTAGATATAAAGCGATAAAAGGTAAAATCGCAGAACTTGAAAGTGTAAGCAAAAAATCACACAGCATTCTTGCTTTTAATGTTCTAGAAAGTTGATTCAATTGATGCATCGATTTCACCCACCTTTGTTTATGCATTTAGTTTTTTTGATTTAATGCGTTAAATCATTAATTAAAAAGAACATTATTTTTTAATAGTTTATTTCATTATACACATTTAATGCTAATATGGTGTATTCATTTCAGTTTATGATTTTAAAATCTTTATTTCTGTTTTGAATAAAAAGAAAAAAAGCATTTGAAACGATTAAAATAACCGCTTCAAATGCTTATCATTTCTTTATGTCTTAATAGACTATTTTGCCGCTAGTCTTCAAATTTTTTAAATACTAATACAGCATTGTGTCCGCCAAATCCAAGACTATTACTCATCGCATAAGTAATATCTAAATCTTGAGCTTCGTTTGGTACAAAATCTAAATCACATTCTGGATCCGGAGTTACTGCATGAATTGTCGGCGCAACTTTGCTATCACGAATTGATAACGCTGAAAAGATTGCTTCTAAACCGCCTGTTGCCCCTAATAAGTGACCTGTCATTGATTTAGTTGAGCTGACTTTTAAGTTATTTGCTGCATCTCCAAATGTATTTTTAATTGCAAGCACTTCGTTTAAATCACCTACTGGTGTACTAGTACCATGTGCATTTAAATATTGTACATCTGATGGTTGGATGCCTGCATCATCCATAGCTGCTTGCATTGCACGTGAACCACCTTCACCCTCTGGAGCTGGCGCAGTAATATGGTATGCATCACCTGTTGAACCATAACCTACGATTTCTGCATAGATTTCAGCACCGCGTGCTTGTGCTGATTCTAATGATTCAATCACTAAAACACCTGCACCTTCACCCATTACAAAGCCGTCTCGGCCTTCTTGGAATGGACGACAAGCTGTTTCTTTATCATCATTAGTAGAAAGCGCTCTGCTGGCACTGAAACCTGCAATAGCCATATGTGTAATTGGCGCTTCACTACCGCCAGTAACCATAGCATCTGCATCGCCACGTTGAATGATTTTAAAAGCTTCACCAATTGAGTTAGTACCTGTTGCACAAGCTGTAACAGTAGAACCATTCGGGCCTTTTGCACCTAAATCGATAGAAACTTGTCCAGTAGCCATATCAGGAATCAACATTGGTACAAAGAATGGGCTGACACGACGAGGACCGCGATTAAGCAATTGGCTATGTGCAACTTCGAATGTTTCCATTCCACCGATACCTGAACCAATCCATACACCGATTCTATCTGCATTCGCATCGTTGATTTCTAACTTAGCATCTTTAACCGCTTCACGTGCAGCAACGACTGCATATTGTGTAAAACGATCCATACGACGCGCTTCTTTTTTCTCAATATAGTCTTCAATATTAAAATCTTTTAATTCTCCGCCTAAATGAACATTGTAATCAGATGTATCGATGCGTGTAATTTCATCAATACCATTAACACCGTTCAAGGCATTTTCCCATGAAGTTTTCGCATCATTACCTAGTGGAGATAATGCGCCTAGTCCTGTAATTACAACGCGTTGCTCTTTGCTCATACTTTATCCTCCTATTTTCCCCATCTTAGTGTAATTGCGCCCCAAGTCAGGCCGCCGCCGAATCCAACTAGAACCAAGACGTCGTCATCTTTGATTCTGCCGTTTTCAAGTTCTTGGCCGATACTTAACGGAATAGAAGCCGCCGAAGTATTACCATATTTATTCACTGAAACGCTCATTTTTTCTTTAGGGATTCCTAAACGTTCTCGAGCTGATTCCATAATTCTGATATTCGCTTGGTGTGGAACAAACATATCAACATCGTCAGCAGTAATACCAGCCTTATCAACAACATTACGTGAAGCTTCTCCCATAATTCGTACTGCAAATTTAAACACTTCACGACCATTCATAAAGATTTTGCCATTTTCAGGGTTTAAATATAAATATTTGCCGCCGCTGCCGTCAGAACCCATTTCATAACTCATAATACCGCGTCCTTCTGAAACTTCTCCGATGACTGCTGCTCCAGCTCCGTCACCAAAAAGAATTGCAGTCGAACGATCTGTCATATCTGTAATTTTAGATAATTTATCTACACCAACGACTAAAATGTTTTGGTAATCGCCTGATGCAATGTACTGCTTAGCAGTAATTAATGAATACATAAATCCAGAACAAGCAGCAAGTTGATCCATTGTTGCTACTTTACCTAATCCTAGTCGTTCTTGAAGCATATTTGCTACAGTTGGAAATGGAAAATCACCTGTTGAAGTCGCAACGATGACCATATCTATATCTTCAGGTTTTATACCTGCATCTTTAATTGCTTTTATGCTAGCTTCATATGCAAGATCTGATGTTTCTTGGTCTTCTCCTGCCCATCTGCGTTCTTTAATTCCTGTCATTTTAGAAATCCATTCATCCGAAGTTTCTAAAAAAGTTTCAAAATAGGCATTGTCTACTACTTTTTCCGGAACATAAGTTCCGAAACCTTTAATACCCACGTCCATGGTTCTACACCTTCTTAAAAATATTTTTAATACCAGGTATTAATTTATCATATTTTTCTTTTTAAACACAAGCGCTTTAACTATCATCTGTTATGGAATTACTCATACTATTATAATATTTGAAGTTCCGTATCACAATTATTGTGATGTCAAAACCCGATTTTAATAAGGTAAAACTTTGATATTTTACTTCCATCACTATACAAAGCTATTGTTCTAATTTATAATTAAAATAAAGATAATTCTATGGAGGCACTACAGATGAGATACATTATGGTACTATTCTGGTCAGTATTGTTGCTTGAAATGGTAAACTTCGTATTAAATAGTTTAGCAGGTGGCGGCAAATTGAATTTTATTATCCCAATTTTATTTGCGGTTATCTTCACAATTGTAGTTGCAATTTTAGATGTGCTTATGAAGCCGGTTAAAAATTCAACTTCAGCGGAAGACAGCAAACAATAACATATCGACATTAAATCCGGTATTTAATACTGGATTTTTTATTTTACAAAAAATGCTGGAATCTCTTAGTTTTCTCGAGATTCCAGCATTTTGTTCTATCTTAATTTAATTGTGCTTCTTCTACTTTGAAGTTCAATTCATTATCGCCTAAATCAACTTTAACAGTTGTACCTTCTGGTAATGATTCTTTAATCATCATACGTGCTAATGGTGTTTCAATTTGACGTTGAACAAAACGTTTAAGCGGTCTTGCACCAAATTGAGGTTCGTAAGCTTCCTCACCCAACCATTTTTTCGCTGCCTCTGACACTTCAATAGAAATACGTTGATCAAGCAAACGAATATTAAGTTCTGTAAGAATTTTTTCTACAATCATACTCATATCATTAACAGATAATGGGCGGAAGAGAACAATATCATCCATACGGTTCAAAATTTCAGGTTTAAAGTATTGGTTTAAGCTTGTCATTACTGCAGATTCTGTAGTTTCAGAAATAACACCTGTTTCTTTTACTTGTTCAAGTAAAATTTGAGAGCCGATATTGCTTGTCATAATAATAATTGTGTTTTTGAAGTCAACATTACGTCCTTTAGAATCAGTTAAATGTCCTTCATCTAAAATTTGAAGCAATACGTTGAAGACATCTGAATGAGCTTTTTCAACTTCATCTAACAAGATAACTGAATATGGATTACGTCTCACAGCTTCAGTTAATTGTCCACCTTCATCATGACCTACATAGCCAGGAGGAGCTCCAATTAATCTTGAAACGGAATGTTTTTCCATATATTCACTCATATCGATTCGAATCATGTGTTTTTCTGAATCAAATAAAGAAGAAGCTAAAGCTTTAGCTAATTCTGTTTTACCTACCCCTGTAGGACCTAGGAATAAGAAACTGCCTATTGGACGATTAGGATCTTTAATACCTGCTCTGGCTCTAATAACTGCATCTGCGACTAAATCCACAGCTCTGTCTTGACCTACAACACGTTCATGCAAGATATCATTTAAGTGTAATAATTTGTCACGTTCACTTTCTACTAATTTAGTAACTGGAATACCTGTCCATTGACTGACAATATCCCCAATTTCTTCATCTGTAACAATTTCACGGATGATTCTTTCATGATCTTCGCTTTGTTCATCTTGGAAAGCATCTTCTAAATCACGCAATTCTTTTTCTAATTTCGGTATTTTACCATGTTGTAATTCAGCTGCTTTTTCCAAATCATAATTATTTTCCGCATCTTCTAAAGCTTTGCGGCTTTCATCCAATTCTGCTCGTTTTTCTTGCAGTTTTGAGATTTTTTCTTTTTCTTGTTCTACGCGAGATTGCAATGCTGATTGTTTTTCTTTCTCATTTGAAAGTTCTTCTTGCAACTCTTTTAAACGTTGTTGACTGACATTATCAGATTCATGTTTTAATGCGTTTTCTTCAATTTCTAATTGCATAACTCGACGATTGACTTGATCAAGTTCTGTCGGATTAGATCCCATTTCAGTACGGATAGTAGCACAAGCTTGGTCTACTAAATCAATTGCTTTATCCGGTAAGAAGCGATCTGTAATATAGCGATCAGATAATTCCGCTGCTGCTACTAAAGCACGGTCTTGAATTCTCACACCATGATATACTTCATAACGTTCTTTCAAACCACGTAAAATTGAAATTGTATCTTCTACATCCGGTTCAGAAACGCCTACTTTTTGGAAACGACGTTCTAACGCAGAATCTTTTTCAATATATTCACGATATTCATTCAAAGTTGTAGCACCGATACAATGCAGTTCACCTCTAGCAAGCATCGGTTTCAACATATTACCGGCATCCATGGCGCCGTCTGTTTTACCTGCTCCAACTAGCATATGCAATTCATCAATAAATAATATGATTCTGCCGTCTGAATCTTTGATTTCTTTCAATACAGCTTTTAATCGTTCTTCAAATTCACCGCGATATTTCGCGCCAGCTACTAAAGCACTTAAATCTAATTCAAAAATCGTTTTATCTAATAAAGACTCAGGCACATCTTTTTTAACAATTCGTTGTGCTAAGCCTTCAACAATTGCAGTTTTACCTACACCAGGTTCCCCTATTAATACAGGGTTATTTTTAGTTTTACGGCTCAAAATTCGTATTGTGTTACGAATTTCTTCATCACGTCCAATAACAGGATCCATGTTGCCTTGACGGACTTCTTCAACTAAATCACGTCCGTATTTTTCTAGAGCTTCATAATTTGCTTCAGGATTTTGTGATGTCACGTGATTTCCTCCTCTGACTTTCTTAATAATTTCTTTGATTACTTCATCCTTATTGCCTACAAATTGCTGAGTTATTTCATTTGTTTCAATCGCAGCAAGTAAAAGATGTTCCATAGAGACGAATTCATCATCATACGTTTCCATTATTTTTTCAGCTTGGTTAAAAAGTGTATTCGTATTATTACCAATATATTGTCCATATTGTATATTATCGCCTTTGACTGTTGCATAATGATTTAGTTTTTCTTCATATGCTTCAGAAAGTGCTACTATATCTATATTAGCGCGTTCAAGTACACTTTTAAAAAGACTATTTTCACTATTTAAAGCAGCAATCAAAACTGCTTCTGCTTCTACATTTTGCTGTTCGTGCTGTTTTGCGATTTCAATTGCACCTTGCAATGATTCTTGAACAGCATATGTCATTTTATTTGCATCCAATTTATTCACCTCTGTCGATTCAGTATACTGAGCCAAGAACCTTCTTGACTTTGACTTACTTTGACCTTAATAATAGTATAAGCTATATTCTAAGATTTTTTCAACTTATTACCCTCTTTGAATTCAAAAAAATTTAAAAAAGAAATGGGGCTGGAAAAAATAATGTTCCAGCTCCATTCCTACACTTACTTTACTATTTTATTTATCTTTTTTTAATCCCATTGTTTTAATAATTTCATCAGATAATGCTTTAACTCCTGAATATTCTAAATGAATACCATCAGGTGCAAAGTATTCACTGTGTCCTGCTGATCGGCTGTACCAATCTACTAATTTTACATTTTTATGTTTAGCTGCTGCTTCTTTCATCAAGTCATTCACGTGTTTTTCGTAATCACGTGGCACACGTGTATTTACAAGATATACATCCGCATCGCCAAATGATTTGATAACTGAATCAAGTTGATTTTTATCAAAATCACCATTTGTACCAAGTTCAATAATGACCTTGTCGCCTTTTTTATTGTAATGGCTATATTGCGAATCAATTAATGGCTTCGCTTGATACATATTTCGTCCTACTTTACCGTCGATAACAGAACGCGGCACACTTTCTTTAAAGTATTCACCAATATCTACCATGACGGAGTCACCGATTAATAACGGTTGCACATCATCATATACATCTGTACTTTCTTCCGGTTCTTCACCGCCGCCATTTCCTAGGAAATCCATTTTTCCATAAGGAATAGGTCTTACTACATATTTATCAATACTATTCGTATCAAACTGCGTCGCTTTTTCTCCTACAGTATCTTTACCGTATTTATCAAAAAGTCCAGCTAAAATAAGTACAAATGGAATTAATATAAGAAGCATTAAAACCCAACGGACAATGTTGCTTTTAGACCAATTACTAATAGATAGCGCTTTGAAGCCTTTTTTACGGAAAGGTGTTTCTACATATCGATATGAGAACTCTGCCATAGCAACTGTCAGTACTAAATCAATCAAGTAGACATAAATAGGAATTTGTCCTGCTACGAAATATCGATGTGTAAAAATAATAACTGGAAAGTGCCACAAATATAAACTGTATGAACGTTTACCTAAATAAACGAATACAGGATTACCCATAAATCGAGCCAACAATCCGGATGGATGTACGATACTTGCAATCAAGAATAAAGTAATTCCTGAAATCAAGTAAAAGCCACCATTATAAATCCAATAGCTTTGGTCATCTACATATATAAAGAGACAAACCAAAATCGCAAGCGATATCACACCAACAATATCTACCAGTGAACGAACTGCAAAAGGCGGATCTTTTTTCAATCTGTTCGGCGGCCATAAGAATGCTAATATAACACCTAGCAACAGTGTTTGCAGTCTTGTGTCAGTACCGAAATACACACGTGAAAAGTTCATTCCAGGGTGTGTTAACAATACCATCACCAACAATGAAATTAGAGAAATCACCCAAAATATCAGTGTGATTTGTTTCGGCTTTTTAATTTTATTCAATAATAAAATAAGAACTAGTGGGAAAAATAAATAAAATTGTTCCTCAATTGCGAGTGACCATAAATGTTTTAATGGTTCAAATGAGAATTGATCAAAGTAGTTTACGTCTTTTGCAATGTACCACCAGTTTGAAACATAAAAGAGTGCTGCAAAAGCATCATGTTTCACTCTTATAATTTCTTCTCTCTGCAAAATCAGAGTGACAATGGTGACGATACTGACCACAAATACCATGGCTGGTATTAAACGTTTAATACGTCTCGTCCAGAATTTTTTTAAATCAATACTTCCATTTTTCTTATACTCTATTAACAACAAACTTGTGATTAAATAACCAGAAATAACAAAAAATGTATCAACACCTAAGAAACCGCCTGCAAGCCATTGTTTATTCAAATGATAAATAATAATTCCTAGAACCGCAATCGCTCTTAACCCATCGAGTCCAGGCATGTAATTCATCTTCTTAGGCGAGTTATTGTTACTTGAACTGCGCTTCAAATTATTCATGCACTTACCTTTCTTTCCATCTTTAATTTCCGTTAACATGTGCTATGTATCTATTTAATAGGCACGTTTGCGTCATAATTACCACTTGTAATATTAATGTAATAATCTTGCAATATCAAGTCATTATATGCGATTTGAGTTAATTTTAAATCTTACAAAACCGTACATTATTTAAATTTGACTATTTTGTGATAGTTTTATTTTAAATAACAAAAGAGAAACGACACGCATTGCATTAAACTGTTTTAAAGTTTAACGTTAAGCAATGTATCGTTTCTCTTTCTAAAGTGATAACATTATTTTTAAATGTAAATTAGCTCACGCCTAAAGCAATTTTCGCATAGCGTGACATCATATCTTTATTCCATGGTGGATTCCATACAATATTAACTTCTGTTTCTTGGATTTCAGGAATCTCAGCAAGAACCATTTTGATTTGTTCAATAATTTGCGGTCCAAGCGGACAACCCATTGAAGTTAAAGTCATTTCAACTTTACATAAACCATCATCATCAAGATCTACTTTATATATTAAACCCAAATTAACGACATCTATGCCTAGCTCAGGGTCAATTACATTTTCTAATGCACCAAGAATATTATCTTTTAATGCTTCCTCCATTTCGCTCACCTCTCTAAGCAATAATTATTAATCTTAATATATCAAATATCCGACAAAACTCCAATAAAATGCTATTATTAGAATACACTGGATAAGGTGTTAAATAATAATATCTCTTCAAATGACAAGATATTATTAACTATAGACATCAATGTTTTGTTTATCACTATAAAGGCTAGAACGATAACTTGAAGAAAAGCATCATACTTTCTTTAGGCGTTCAGCCTATTTTAAAATTTGCAGTACATGCATTATTTAACGAATCCTCTCAGCATTAAGGAGATAATTTTATGGAACCATATTTAATTTGTTTAGATTTAGATGGGACATTATTGAATGATGAAAAAGAAATTTCACCTTATACTTTGAAAGTTTTAGAAAAACTTAAAGAACAAGGTCACTATATTATGATAGCAACAGGCAGACCTTTCCGTGCGAGTAAGCTATACTATGAACAATTAAACCTAAATACACCTATTGTTAATTTCAATGGTGCATTTGTACATAATCCAACTGATTCAGATGCACCTGTGACTCACGAAACACTCGATCCAGACTTAGCAGCAAGCATTATTGAATCTCTTCAAAAAATGCAGGTGAAAAATATTATTGCTGAAGTCAAAGACCATGTATATATTGATAACTTCGATCAACATCTTTTTGATGGATTCTCTATGGGCAATCCTAAAATTGAAACTGGCGATATTGTGAATCAGTTAAAAGAACCTCCGACTTCAATTCTAATTGAAGCAGATGAAGTAATGATTCCTCGTGTTAAACAAATGCTGTCTCGTTTCTACGCTGAAAGTATAGAGCACAGACGTTGGGGTGCACCATTCCCAGTTATTGAAATTGTTAAAAGGGGCATCAGTAAAGCACGTGGTATAGATAGTGTGAAAGATAAATTAGGTGTTGATCGCAATCATATTATCGCTTTTGGTGATGAAGATAACGATACGGAAATGATTAAATATGCAAAACATGGTATCGCAATGGAAAATGGATTAGATGAATTGAAACACATTGCAAATGAAGTCACATATTCTAACAACAAAGATGGTATAGGTAGATATCTTAACGATTTCTTCAGCCTCAATATCCCATATAATAATGAAACGAAAGTTTATTCAAGATAAATATATTTTCAAGTAAAAACAAGGTTTGCTTTAGTACTTAGATGAACATGTACTTTATAGTAACCTTGTCTTTTTTCTTATTCAACAGTAAATGGAGGCAAAAAAATGACCAAAATTATTATTATTGGCGGCGTAGCAGGAGGCGCAACATTTGCAAGTCAGCTTCGACGTTTAGATCCTGATTGTGATATCACTATTTTCGAAAAAGACCGTGATATTACATTTGCAAATTGCGGTCTTCCTTATTATCTAGGTAATCTGATTGACAACCGTTCTGAATTACTTAATTTTACACCTGAACAATTCAAAGAAAACAAAGGTATAACCGCAAAAGTATTCCATGAAGTCATTCAAGTTGACCCTAATAACCAGACTGTAACTGTAAAAAATTTAAAATCAGATGAAACTTTTACTGAAAGCTATGATTATTTAGTGATGAGCCCAGGTTGTCGAGCAAATCGATTACCTTTAGAAAGTAATATGGCTTTTACATTACGTAATTTAGAAGATACAGATGACATTGAATCTTACATCACTAAAAACAATGTTAAAAAAGCACTTATTATAGGCGCTGGATATATATCCTTAGAAGTCTTAGAAAACTTTTACAACAGGGGCATTCAAACAACATTGATCCATCGTTCTGAAAAAATCAATAAGTTAATGGATCAAGATATGAATAAAGTCATCTTTGATGAAATGGACGAACGTCAAATTGATTACCGATTAAACGAAGAAGTTGATTCAGTAGATGGTCAAACCGTTCATTTTAAATCTGGAAATACAGAAGACTTTGATATCATTATTGAAGGTATCGGTATCAAACCAAATACAGAGTTTTTAGAAGGCTCCGGAATTGAAGAAGATGATGCTGGATATATTCCGATTAATGAATATTTCCAAACAAACTATAGAAACATCTATGCAATTGGTGACATTGCCTCTAATTTTTATCGTCATGTGAATTTACCTACACATGTTCCGTTAGCTTGGGGCGCACATCGAGGGGCAAGCATTGCAGCAGAACATATTACTCAAACACGCAACGTCCCTTTTAAAGGATTCTTAGCTTCAAATGCAGTGAAATTCTTTGATTATACATTAACAAGTGTCGGTGTAAGCCCTTCTGATTTAAGTCATTTCGATTATACAATCGTTGAAGCCAAACAGATGAACCATGCAGGCTATTATCCTGGAGCTGAACCGCTTCATTTACGCGTATACTTTGAAAATAAATCTAGAAAAATATTACGCGCAGCAGCAGTAGGTAAATCTGGTGCCGATAAACGAATTGATATTTTATCTATGGCAATGCAAAATGATATGACTGTCGATGAACTAACTGAATTTGAAAGTGCTTATGCACCACCGTTCAGTTCTCCAAAAGATATTATTAATATGATCGGATATAAAGCTCAAAATAAATAATTTTACAAATAAAAATAAATACAATCCACAAAATAACCTCTTATAAATAATTGCATTGCAAAGTTCTTGTTCAGATATGTTATTATAAGGTATGAAATATTGATGAAATGAGGAAATTACATGTTACACTTACACATTTTCAGCTGGGTAATCGGTATTATTTTATTTATCGTTTCTTACATCAGTTTTACTAAAACCGGTGCACCGAAAAAAGCATATAAACCCTTACACATGACTTTAAGATTATTCTTAGTATTAATCTTATTCAGCGGTGTTTGGCAAGTAGTAAAAGAATTTGCGACTGCAACAGGAAGCGCACACATGCTATTAACATTAAAAATGGTTTGCGGTGTTGGTGTAGTGGCACTTATGGAAGTAACATTAGTACGTAAACAACGCGGTGCTTCTCATACAGGCTTATTCTGGAGTACTATTGCTTTAATTATCGTTACAATGGCATTAGGAATCATTTTACCAGAAGGACCAATTTCAAGTATGTTCGGTATTGGAAAATAATATCATTTTATAAACTCTGCCAAATCTTTTATAAGATATTCGGCAGAGTTTTTTTAATGCGTAAAAAAGAGATTAGAGATGAGCTGCATAACAACTCACTCCTAATCTCTTCTATTATTTCATTCTATTCTTCTTCAGCAATAAAGTTTGTCAATGTACCAATATTATCAATTGTTACTTTTACTTCATCACCAGGTTGCAGATATTGAGGAGGGTTCATTCCTGCTCCCACTCCTGCTGGTGTACCTGTTGCAATAATATCTCCAGGATGCAATGCAACATATTTAGAAATCTCAGCAATCAATTCATCAATTTTAAGAATCATTTGGCTAGTATTGCCGTCTTGACGAATGTCATTGTTGACTTTAGTTACAATATTAACGTCCTCAGGTGTTGGTAATTCATCTTTAGTTACGATATAAGGACCCATTGGGCAGCCGCCAGTCAAACTTTTAGAAAGGAAAGCTTGGTCTTGCTGACGTTGAGCAGTTCGGTCAGTAATATCATTAATGATTGTATAACCATATACGTAATCTAAAGCTAATCCTTTTGGAATTTTTTCTCCAGCTTTACCGATAACTACACCTAGTTCACCTTCGTAATCAAGAGTATCTGTAATATCTTTATGGTTAGGAATTGTAGATTCATCACCAGTTAAAGATGATGCTGCTTTAGTAAATACATATAATCTTTCTACACTATGATTTAATTCATCTGCATGTTTTTTATAATTACGGCCGAAAGCAATGACATTATTCGGTGGTGTTACAGGCGGTAAGAATTCAATATCAGAAAATTGAACTTTATAATCCTCTGAGTTAGAACTATCTGTAGCCGCTACCACTGCTTTGCGGACTTGTTCTTGAAAATCTAAAGTATGATTTTGTTCTAAACCTTCTAATAAAGTCTTAGGATGGAAGTCGCCTTCACTAAAATCAGCAAAAACTTTTCTTAAATCCCAAGCTGCTTCTTCACGTTTTACCTTTACTCCATATGATGTTTCATCATTGTGTTTGAATGATAAGAATTTCATTCAGTATCAGCTCCTCATCTCAATCTTACTAACAATTATAACTATATTTTCAGAAAAATAACAAATATTTGTTAAGTTTCTCAATTTTTTATAATGAAGCTGTGCAAGCAATAAAGTAAGATTATATTTACAAATGTTTACACGCTTATATTTCTCTACCCTAAGAACAACAGATTAATGTTCAGTTTTTTCTTCTAATGATAATGTTCCAAATTTAAAGAAGTATAAATACCCTTTAACTTCTCTTTGCAAAATTGTTTCTAGCGCAGATTGATAATAATACATTTGTACTTTATAACGTGCTTTCAACTGTTCACCCAATTCTTCGTCTGACACACCTCGACGTTGATTAAATGTATCTGTTTTATAGTCGACAAAGTAATACTGATTATTTTTTCGATAAATCAAATCAATCATCCCTTGAATTATTGATACATCTTCATCATCATTCATTTGATGATCGACTTTTGATTGATTGACCACAAATGGCATTTCTCGCATGATTTGATCGCTTTGTGCGATTTCAAGATATAAATCACTTTTAATGAAATTCATAACTTCATCTATACGTATATCTTGTTTAGCATCATCTTCAATGATGTTCTTTTCAATTAATCCATCGATATATTCATCTAATTCAGCACTTGTCATTCTTTCTTCTTTAAATGGAAGATGCTGCATAACAGTATGCATTAATGTACCTATTTCATTTGCTTTACGTTTCTTATGCTGTCTCATGAATTTTGGGCGTTCATACGTCGAAGCACCTAATTGATATTGACGCACACGTTCATAACTTGTTCCCGTTTCTTCTGTTTCCAATTGGCGTTTCAGCTCAGATACAGATTGTTTGGTTGGTTTAACAACGTCTTTTTGGTAAGGATATTGGTAATCTAGTTGTGTTTCAATCGTTTGTTGTCGATCTGTATTCGTAGATTGATAGTTTATAATATCAGTTACCGTACGGAATTCTTCGTCTTCGTTTTGATGAATATCTTGTGCAATATCACTATATTCATCAATATGAATTTCTGCATAAGGATGTATTGCGTCATCTAACTCATCAATATTGCGCTCAAATTTCAAATCATTTGTTAGATGATTGGCTTGATATTTCGCAAGTATTGCATAAATGAGCTGCAACGGATTTTTCACTTCTAAACGGTAACTCATAGGCAGCATATTATTTGAAACAGCTGTGTTCAGCATCTTATCTAATTCTTTTTCTGTTTTTACCCGTCCTACAAGGAAAAGCTGTTCTTTTGCACGTGTCAGTGCCACATACATCAAACGCATTTCTTCAGATATCATTTCTTTTTCAGTAATGGCACGTAAAGTTACAGATGCTAGAGAAGGAAATGCAACGTCCTTTTCCACATCAAAATAAGTGATTCCCATTCCGTATTTTTGATTTAAAATGACAGGTTTGTATAAATCACTGCGGTTAAATTGTTTGCTCAATCCGGAATAAATCACAAATGGGAATTCTAAACCTTTACTAGCATGAATAGTCATCATTCTGACTACATCGTCGTTAGGCCCTACTACATTTTCTTCCCCGAAGTCTTTTCCGCGATCAATCAATTCATCAATAAAACGTATAAATTGGAAGAGGCCTCTAAAACTAGAGTTTTCAAATTCAATAGCTTTGTTATATAGACCATATAAGTTGGCACGTCGGCCTTTTCCACCAATCATGCCGCTGAAATATTGAATTACGAAGCGATCATTATAAAAACGGTCTATCAATTGGTAAACCGGATGTTCTAAACTGAATTCTTGGTAAAACTTCAAGTCTTTAAGGAAATCTTGAAGTTTAGCGACTAAGTCTGGATCTGCTTCTTCATTTTTTAAATAGTGTTGTATAGATTGATAGAAATAATCATCGTTCGGACTGGTTACTCTGATACGTGCTAACTCATCTTCAGTAAATTGATAGATGACAGAACGCATCAATCCGACAAGATAGATGTCTTGAAGCGGATTATCTACCGTTCTTAAAATGATAATACTAAACGCACTTCTGTTTGTTCAAAATAACCCTCTTTACTGTTTACATGAAACGGTATGTCTCTATTTTTAAACGCTTGTTGCAGTTCTCTCGAGCGATTATAACCACGTTCTAGTATGACAATATCCTTATATGATGGTTTGCGATAAGAACCAGTTTTCATATCATATACTTCGCGATGGTTCATAATCTCTTCAACTTGGTTTGCAATATATTCTGCTTCTTGTTCTGTTCCCGTCAATTCTGATTCTTTATCTTCCACCATGACATTTAAATTTAAAGGATGCGGTTTATCATCAAAAGGTGCGCCATAATATAATTGTGCGGCTTCGTCATAAATAATCTCTCCGACTGATTCATCCATCATATGTTTGAAGAGATAATTCGTTGTTGAAAGTACTTCAGGACGTGAACGGAAATTTTGTGATAAATCAATACGCATTCCAGATGTACCATCGTGAGAAAAGCGAGAGTATTTTTCAATAAACAAACTAGGATCTGCTTGTCTGAATTTATAAATCGACTGCTTAACATCTCC
The DNA here is from genome assembly GCF_001618885.1 of Staphylococcus condimenti. Lineage (NCBI taxonomy): Bacteria > Bacillati > Bacillota > Bacilli > Caryophanales > Staphylococcaceae > Staphylococcus > Staphylococcus condimenti. The sequence continues at coordinate 994,985 of NZ_CP015114.1, forward strand.
TACCATGAATAAGTTGCCATTTGTTTCATCGCCGCGCTTAATACAACTTAAAATCTGCTCTTGAACTCGGTTGGTATCTTGATATTCATCAACAAGAATTTCATCAAAACCATTTCGATAATGTTTAGCCAGTTCCGTTGGAGTTCCATCTTCATTCATTAAAATTTTCAAAGCAAAATGTTCATAGTCTGAGAAATCTAATATATTTCGGCTTCTTTTCTTCTTAGAAAATGTATCAATGACATCTCTAGTGATTTGAGAAAGCACTTCTACTCGAGGTGCTAATTTTGCCATATCTGCTTTTAAATCTTCAGCTGAACGAGAAAAATAATCTTGCTGTACTTTTTGTACAGCACTTTTATAGTCATCATAATATGACTTAGCACTCTCTAATACTTCAAGATTGCCATCATTAGCTTCTTTAATTTTTTTAGTGGCGCTCGGGAAGCGTGATACAAAACTATGTTTGCTAATTAATTCTGTGTTTAAGATGCCGCCTTCCATTGCACGTGCAATAAAAGCACGTTCGTCTTCTATTACTTCTAATTGTTTTTCTACCACTGCAAGTTCACTATATAAATCAAAACTTTTATTTATATTTTCTAATGCTGTATTCATAAACACTTTCGCTAGATTCATCAATAATTCCAAAAACTCATCTTGTGCTTGATTGTCTTTATATGGTGACACTAATGAGTCCAACCATTGTTTAGGTTGAGGATTTGCTACCGCAAAATAATAAACACTTTTTATAATTTGTCTTAAACGTTCATCACTGCGATCTGACGAAAGTTGTTCTGATAAATCAATAAAGGCTGGATTCAATTCTGCATAATATTCTTCCAAAACTTCATCGATGGTTTGTTCTAATAATAAAATATTTTCTGCTTCACTGCTTGTTCTGAAGTTTGGATCAATATCCAATACATCATAATGTTGCTGAATCAGTTTCAAACAAAAGCTGTGCAAAGTAGAAATTTGTGCTTGATGAATTTTAACTCTTTGGTTTTTTAAGTGTGTATTACTCGGGTCTTCTAAAGAAGCTTTTTGAATACGCTTTTCAACCCTATGTTTCATTTCTCGTGCACTGAGATTGGTAAATGTAACCACTAATAAGCGGTCTACATCTATTTCATCGCGGAGTATACGTTGAATGATACGCTCAACGAGTACTGCTGTTTTACCTGAACCTGCAGCTGCAGCAACTAATGTATCTTGACCTTTGGCATAAATACTTTTCCATTGATCGTCTGTCCATATAACATCATTGGGCTTCTCTGGTATCATTCGTTATCCTCCTCATCACTTTCTTGATTTAATAAATCAATTGGATTGATACTTTCATCTACTGTTCTGTATTTTTTACTATCAATCATACCATCGACATGACAAACAGAACGATAATTACAATATTCACAAGGCAGTTTCTGTTTATATTTCATAGGTGCTACTTCAGTATGACCATCCATAATATCCGAAGCAATTTGAATAAAGTTGTTCTTATTATGTTCAATAAATTTATATATAGTTTGAGAATCGGCAACTTTACTGCTCTTATTCAAATTACCTTTTGCACCAATGTCTATAGGCACAATATCTGATTTGAATTTAGGTTCCAATCTCGTATCTTCAGCATCTAACACTTCAGGGTCGCTATTAATCAAACCATTTAATTTAAATGACTTCAATAACTCTTCTTGACGCTTGTCTTCATCCATTTCTGCCCAGTTGGCAAAATTCACACGAGGTTCATGTACATGAAAATATAACAATCCACCTGGTTCAGTCGCTTCTGCTAAGTCCAAACGATCTTTATTTTGCAGTACGACATCCATATAAGTCATCATCTGCATCTGCAGCCCGTAATAAACTTTCGTTAAATCTAAAGTACCGCTATATTCTGATGATTTATAATCGATAATATTTACGAAACTGCGGTCTTTACTATTAAAGGTATCAATACGGTCAATTTGACCACGGATATTAATCGGAATCCCTTGTGAAGTATAAAGTGACTCTGCTGCAAGCTGTTCGTTAGATTTCGGATTTTTTCTAAATGATTTTTCAAAAGCTTGCGGTCTGAATTTAGAGAAAGTACCTTGATATTTCAACGCTGTTAATGTCGATTGTACAATTGCACCAATACGTACAGACATATAACGATAATAAGCAGATGAGTTCAATAAGTTATATTGAACTTCCGGCAAAATATTTTCCAGTGCTTCTTGTGTAAGTTTACGGATAGAAGCATCTGTTAAATTACGAAAATCACCATGAATCTTATCTGCAATATATTTCAATACAGAGTGGAATATGTCGCCTAAGTCGAAGTTTTCTAATTTATATTTTGTACGTTCATTTAAACGCAAACCATGTGAAGTGTAATGTTTGAACGGACATTGCTGGTATCCTTCAAATCGAGACACACTGGCGTTAATTTTATCTCCATACAAGGCTTTAGAGAGTGGTTGATTTAATTGAACAGTTTTATTATCAAACGTTAATGCAGATGTTAAATACTGCAATCCTCTGTTTAAACGTTCATTGTGCATCATTGCTTGGTACGCTTCTAACCACGTATCAGCAGTTAATTCATGGTTAAGCCAACTTTGCAATTCTTCAAAAAGTGCAATTTTAGTTTGATGCGGATGTTCCATCACTGTAAGCGGATTATGTTGGGCAGCATATTGTACATTTAATATATCTAGATTTGTAAAAAGTTCTTGAATGTTATTGATAAACGGACTGACTTCTTTGTCATCATTATTCAAACCCATCAAACTATAAGATAATGTGACATGTGTTGTAGCACGTGTCATCGCAATATAACACACAAACGCTTCATCCATCTGCAGCACATCAGCTGTAGGGCTTAATTCAAGCTGTGTTTCTTCTTGGAAATATTTCTTTTCATCATCGCTAATCAAACCAGAATTTGAAATTGCTTGCGGCATAGTACCATCATTCATACCTAACATGTAGATATGTTTCTTATTATCAACTTTAGCCAAGTCCATACTACCAATGCTGACTTGGTCCAATGTTTGAGGAATCATCACAAATTCTAATTGTTCTAATCCCACATCAAACAATTCAAGGAATCGTTTTTGTGTCATCTCTCTATTGCCGAAAACAGTAGCTAAGTCGTCTAATGTTTGAATAAAGCCATTCCATACTTGATCTAGCTCTTCAGCTTGTTGATGTTCTCCTGCTAAATCCAGTTCATCACGCTCTGTCATTAACTGACTCGGCAGGTTGAATTGCTCAAAAGCCTCATAAAATGCTGCTGCATAAGTTTCAGCAGTATCCGCTTCAGCCAATGCTTTTTCAAAACGTAAAATTTTATCTATGACATAATTTTTCAGATCAATCACACGTTGATAATCTGCTTCTGTTTCTTCCGTCATAGGTTGACGTTTTAAGCCCATTTGATTGAATTGTTCAATTTTAAAATATTTATCGTCTAACCAGCGTTGTCCATAGATACCGCGCTCAAGTACATAATTCTCTAAAATATCTGTTAGATAACGGTTATCTCTAAACTTTTTAGTTAATACTTGTGTTTTAAATAAACGCATTAAAGGCTCGAAACTCCATTTTGATTCAATCACTTCTAATAAAGAACGGATCATTTCCATGACAGGATGATGTGTCATAGATTTCTTCGTATCGATGTTAAAAGGAATATCAAATTCTGGGAATACACTTTCCATTAGATGTGCATAATTTTCATCACGATAAAGTACAGCAACATCTTGAAAACGAATATTTTCTTCTCTTGCTTTTCGAATGATGTCTCTTGCAATCGTATTGACTTCTTCACGTACATTCGAAGTTTCTAAAATATTAATATTGCCTTTTGCTGCAGCTTTTTCAAAGAACACTTCATTAAACGAATGTTCTAAATGACTTAAATCATGATTTTCAAATCTTTGTTGTTTTGTAAATCTGCGTAAATTGAAAGTGATATTTTGTCTTTGTGCAATTTCTTCTATATGTGTAAGTGTAGAAGAAGTTTTTCTGAACAAACTGAATGGATCTTTATCTCCATTTGTTGTGAGTAAAACACTGACTGATTTTGCACATTGCGCTAATTTTTCTATAATTTGATATTCAAGCGTTGAAAAGTTATGGAATCCATCAATGTAAATCTCTGCTCTTTTCAACCACTTTGATTCACTCATTTTTTCTATAAACTTATAAAGTGTATCTTCAGATGAAACAAAATTTTCAGCTAAACGTTCTTCTAAGTATCGATAAACTAAAGCAATGTCATGTAATTTATCTTGAGTTCTTGTTTGCAATTGATTTTCAGAAATAAATTGTTCGAGTTGTTCGGGAGAAACAGCATACTTTTTAAAATCTTGAATTTGCTCACTTAACTTAGCGCTGAATCCATAATATTTTGTTTGTGATTGGTATAAATTCAGTTCAGAACGGTGTGCTTGTAAAATATCAAAAATCATCATTTCAAGCGCACCTTTAGAAGCATATTCTTCAGTCAAACCGCCAATTTCTTGGAAAATACGATGACTTAACCGCTCAAAGTGCAGCACTTCTGTCCGTAAACTTCCATTAAGTTCCGGGTCCTTCACAAAGTCTTGCTCAAGTTGGAAGGTACTTTGTGTTGGTGCAATGATAATGATGGGATCCCCAAGTGGATCCTGTTTCATTTTTGTTTTGATTTCATTAAGCATAGCATGCGATTTACCCGTGCCTGCTCGTCCAATATATGCATTTAATTGACTCACGACTTCTCCCCCTTTGTTCATATTGTAGCACATACGTTCTCATTCTTGTGTTTCAAATATGTCTTCAAACACCAAAAAAGCTGATACTATATCAAACGTAATAGTATCAGCTTTTTCTCTTATTCAATTTAAGATATCAAAACGATAATTCATCGTTTTTAATATTTTGTATCTGGATTAAAGTTTACTTTGAAAGATGTAAATGGCCAATAACGTAAGCTTACTTTTCCGACAACTTGATCTTCATCAATCAAACCGAATGAGCGACTATCTTTACTTACTTCACGATTATCTCCTAATACTAGTAATTTATCTTTAGGGATTTTATTTGAACCATCTGCATTAGGTAAGTTTTTCACTTTAAAGCTACCTGTGATTTCATCATAACTTTTATGTTTCTCATTATAATCTAAGTAAGGTTCTTTCACCTTTTTACCATTAACATATAATTGGTCATGTTTATACTCAACACTATCACCAGGCATACCGATGACACGTTTAACATAATCACTGTTTTTATTAGCGTGGAATACAATTACATTACCCTTTTCTAAACCGCCAGTTTTAAACCCGATCATATTGACGATAACTTTTTCTCCGTCTTTTAACGTTGGATACATTGAATCACCACGAACTGTGTATGATTTCGCAATGAAAGTTGTTATAACAATAACTAATACCAAAGCAATAGCTATGGCTATTATCCACTCTTTAATTTCTTTCTTCACTTTTTAGACACCTCAATTATTCGTTGAATGAAATTCCAAATTTACTCCAAGGATAATATCGTAATACAACATTACCTATAATATCTTTTTGATGAATCGTGCCGAACGTTCGAGAATCTGAGTTATTCGCACGATTATCATTTAAAATCATATATTGTTTAGGTGCAACAATATCTCCTTCAGAATGTTTGATATTCCGCAATGCTAAGTTTTTTATTTGTGCTTTCACAGGATAATCTTCATTAACTACGCGATCATCTCGATAAAGCTGACCTTTCTTAAATTCAACAGATTGTCCAGGCAATCCAATAACTCTTCCAAAATAAGTCTTTCCTTTATGTTTATACATGATGACATCGCCATTATGTACACTGTTGAAGGTGTTTTGTATTTTACTTACTAAAATACGATCACCTTGCTTTAGCGTTGGTGACATTTCATTATTTGGGACAACTGCCCCTATAATAAGAAAAGCTTGAATCAACATTACAATGATAATCGCAATTACCAAGGAAAGCAAATAATTTATAATTTTTCGCACATTATACTCCTTTTATTTCATAAAGCGTTTTTCTAAACGGCTACTTAAATACCATAATCCAGCTAGAATAAGTGCCATGATAATCACTCGGATCGGACTTGATAAAATACTGTGCATATCTCTGCCCAATACACCAGTCAATGCCATAGCAATTAAGTTTGAAACAGCAAGTACTAAAAAGAAGGTACGTACTTTCATTTTAGATAAACCTGCTACTACATTCATTAAAGCACTCGGAGTAAATGGAAAACAAAGCATTATAAAGATAGGCGTAACGCCTTGCTTATTTACAAAGTTTAAAAATTTACGCACGTCTTTTCTATTTTTAACTTTGTCCATGACAGTTGTATTGGCAAACGCCCGCACAATTAAAAATACGACAAAGCTACCTAAAAATGTTCCTAACCAAGAAACAATAATCCCCAAAAACAAACCAAATGTATCAACATTTACAAATACGAATACAAATAATGGAAGTACTGGTATAAATGATTCGATAAATGGAAGCAAGAAACCTAATATATATCCGAAATCTCCCATTGAATGCATCCAGCCTTCTACTTGATGTGCTGACATATATCCACCCATCTCTCTATGTAATGCGATTACTACTATTATAGATGGAAACAGTGTATTTTGAAACTGAAATAGGATATAATGTTGCCCATTTAATTTTAAATCAACTCCCAATTAAACGAACTGCACTTCTATAAGTATAAAAAAATCCCTTACAACTGAAATCAGTCTCCAGTTGTAAGGGATCATATTATTCTTTAAAAATTATAAACGTTCTTCTAATTCTTGTTTTTTATCTTCATAACCAGGTTTGCCTAGTAATGCGAACATATTTTGTTTATATGCTTCTACACCTGGTTGATTGAATGGGTTTACGCCTAATTGATAACCACTCATCGCACAAGCTAATTCGAAGAAGTAAACCAAGTATCCGAATGTTTCAGGATCGATACGTGGAATTTTAACAACCAAATTTGGTACTTCACCATCAGTGTGTGCTAATAAAGTACCTTGGAATGCTTTAGTGTTTACTTCATCAATTGTTTTACCAGCAAGATAGTTCAAACCATCTAAATCGTCAGCATCTTTTTCAATTGTAATGTCGTATTTAGGTTCTTCTACTTTCACTACAGTTTCAAATAAGAAACGACGACCTTCTTGAACGTATTGACCTAGTGAGTGCAAGTCTGTTGTATAGTTTGCACTTGAAGGATAGATACCTTTGAAATCTTTACCTTCTGATTCACCATATAATTGTTTCCACCATTCATTGAAATATTGCAATGATGGTTCATAGTTGATTAACATTTCAGTTGTATAACCTTTTGCATATAAAATATTGCGCAATGTTGCATATTGGTATGCAATGTTATCTGAAAGATTGTCAGAAGAAAGTTCTTCACGTGCTTTAGCTGCACCATTCATCATTGCTTGAATGTCGATGCCAGCTGCAGCAATTGGTAACAAACCTACTGCTGTCAAAACAGAATAACGTCCACCTACATCGTCAGGAACAACAAATGTTTCATAACCTTCATTTGTAGCGAGTTGTTTTAAAGCACCTTTTTCTTTATCTGTTGTCGCAAAGATGCGTTGTTTTGCTTCTTCTTTGCCATATTTATCTTCTAATAACTGTTTAAAGAGTCTAAATGCAACTGCTGGTTCTGTAGTTGTACCTGATTTAGAAATAACATTGACTGAGTAGTCTTTACCATCTAAATATTGAATTAAGTCATGTAAATAAGTAGATGATAAATGATTACCAGCAAAGACGATTTCAGGATATTCATCACTTGTTCTGAATGCAGAACTTAACATTTCAATTGCAGCACGTGCACCTAAGTAAGAACCGCCGATACCAACTACTACTAATACGTCAGAATGTTCTTTGATACGTTTTGCCGCTTCTAAAATACGAGCAAATTCTTCTTTGTCATAATCAACAGGTAAATCTAACCAACCTAAGAAGTCACTGCCTGCACCAGTGCCATCATGAATAATACGGTGAATTGTTTTAACGATTTCTTGTTGTTGCGTTAATTCGTGTTCGCCAACAAATTTTAAAGCTTTACTATAGTCTAGCTCAATATGTGTCATATGAACTGCCTCCTGCTCTTATATTTCAACCATATTTTACTAAATTTCTGACAAAAGTTTCAATAAACTTGTTTCTATATTTCAGATTACCAGTTTCAATTGTTGCTAAATTGCCATGTTTCTTACTCTTTCTATTAAAAAAGACAACTTCACAATAAAAACAAATCATTTATTTTTTTATGTAAAATGCATAAAGAAGCCTATAACCGCCTTACCTCCGTCCTATTATAGAGTTAATTTTCATTATTTTGTATATTTATGTAAAATATCGGTTTATTTCTCATTATGAATCTGCTATGATGTATACATGTTAAAAAATTCTAACTATTCTAACGAGGTGTAAAATTATGAAAGAAAAAATCGTGTTAGCCTATTCAGGCGGATTAGATACAAGTGTTGCAGTACAATGGCTGATCGATAAAGGTTATGACGTTGTAGCCTGCTGTTTAGATGTCGGCGAAGGAAAAGATTTAGACGAAGTTTACCAAAAAGCATTGGATATGGGAGCTATTGAGTGCTATATCATTGATGCTACAGCAGAATTCAGCGATGAATATGTAAGCTATGCCATTAAAGGGAATCTAATGTATGAAAATACTTATCCTGTTGTATCTGCATTATCAAGACCTTTAATCTCAAAAAAATTAGTAGAAATTGCTGAAGAAACAGATGCAGTCGGCATTGCACATGGCTGTACTGGTAAAGGGAATGACCAAGTCCGTTTTGAAGTTGCAATTAAAGCTTTAAATCCTGCACTTAAAGTATTCGCACCTGTACGTGCTTGGGGCTGGAGCCGTGAAGAAGAAATCGACTATGCTATTCAGCATAATATTCCAGTACCTATCAATCATGATTCTCCATACTCAATCGACCAAAACTTATGGGGTCGTGCAAACGAATGCGGAATTTTAGAAGACCCTTATGCAGCACCGCCTGCTGATGCCTTTGATTTAACACGAGAAATTGAAGACACACCTGATACACCAGATGAAATTGTCATTCATTTTGAAAAAGGTTTGCCAGTTTCGATAGATGACAAAGCCTTCCCGCTAGATGAATTAATCCTGTATTTAAATGAATTAGCGGGCAAACATGGCATCGGCCGTATTGATCACGTTGAGAATAGATTAGTCGGTATTAAATCTCGTGAAATTTATGAAACACCAGGTGCTGAAGTTATTCTAAAATCACATAAAGCTTTAGAAACGATTACGTTAACTAAAGACGTAGCACACTTCAAACCTGTGATTGAAAAACAATTTGCTGAACAAACTTATAATGGTTTATGGTTCTCACCATTAACAGACTCATTAAAATTGTTTATCGATTCTACACAAGATCATGTCACTGGGGATGTACGTGTTAAATTATTTAAAGGAAATGCGACAGTGAACGGCAGACGTTCTCCTTATTCTTTATATAATGAAAAATTAGCAACTTATACAAAAGAAGATGCATTCAATCAAGAGGCTGCAGTAGGATTTATTGAAATTTACGGCTTGCCTACTGAAGTAAATTCTATGTTGCATGGAGGTTATTCTAATGAGCAATAAAGCCTGGGGCGGAAGATTCCAATCTGAACCCGAAGCTTGGGTTGATGCTTTTAATGCTTCTATTAATTTTGACCACCTTCTGATTGATGAAGATATCCAAGGCAGTATCGCACATGCAACGATGTTAGCACAACAAGGTATTCTTACTGAAGAAGAAAGCGATACAATTATCAAAGGTCTTCAAGAAATTCAGCATGACTACCATGAAGGCAATATTGAATTCACAGAAGCATTAGAAGATATTCATTTAAATATTGAACATGAATTAATAGAAAGAATCGGTGCTGTCGGAGGTAAGTTGCATACTGGACGCAGCCGTAACGACCAAGTCGCAACAGATTTACACCTTTATACTAAAAAAGCGGTCAAAGAAATTATTCACTTAATCCATAATTTACAAGAAACAATTGTAAAATTAGCAGATGATCATGTGGATACAATTATGCCTGGGTATACGCATTTGCAACGTGCGCAACCTATCTCATTTGCTCACCATGTGATGACTTATTTTTGGATGCTGGAGCGCGATAAAAACCGTTTCGAAGATGCGTTAAAGCGTATTGATATCAATCCATTAGGTGCTGCTGCTTTAAGTGGAACAACACATCCTATCGATCGTGCTAAAACACAAGAATTGTTAGACTTCTCTGCTTTATACGAAAATAGTTTAGATGCAGTCAGTGATCGTGATTTCGTAGTAGAAACGCTCAATGATATCTCATTAGTAATGATTCATCTCTCACGTTTCTCTGAAGAAATTATATTCTGGTCTAGCGATGAAGCAAAATTCATCACATTATCTGATTCTTTCTCAACAGGCTCATCTATCATGCCTCAAAAGAAAAATCCAGATATGGCCGAACTGATTCGTGGTAAAACAGGTCGTACAACCGGTCATTTAATGAGTATGTTAATGACACTAAAAGGATTGCCGCTCGCATATAATAAGGATATGCAAGAAGATAAAGAAGGTTTATTCGATGCTGTGCATACAGTTACAGGTTCACTTCGAATTTTCGAAGGTATGTTAGCTTCATTAACTGTAAATACTGATCATTTAAACGAAACTGTTCATCAAGATTTCTCTAATGCGACTGAATTAGCAGATTATCTTGTAGAAAAAGATGTACCATTCAGAGAAGCACATGCTATCGTAGGACAAATTGTTTATTGGTGTATTCAACACGATTGTTATTTATTAGATGTGCCGCTTGAAAAATATCAAGAATTCTCATCTAGTATCGATGACACCATTTACAGCTATTTAAAACCTGAAAATTGCTTGAAACGCAGAAAAAGCTATGGCTCAACAGGTCAAGAATCTGTACGCCATCAAATTGAAGTTGCTAAAGATTTATTGTAAATAAATAAAAGTCGTTTTCTGATACTCATTTATCAATCAGAAAACGACTTTTCCTTTGTATGCAGATGTTATTTAAATCTCGGGAATAATTCTAATGCATTTTTACGTTCAATTGCTGCAATTTCGCTTTCACTGAATTTATGGTAATTCTCTATAATCTCAATCATTTTCGCTGCTTGAGTTTCTGGCGCATAATGTGCATCACTGCCGAATAATAAATGAGATTCATCTGTTGTTTCTTCCAGTGCTTCAAAAGTTGCAGGTTGCGTTGATAAAGCTGTTTCATAATAGAAGTCGCTGATATATTCAGCAGGTCGCTTACTTAGTTTAACAGCGTCTTCAAGATTTTCAATCATCCAACTATAAGATTGATCAATTCTCCATCTTAAATAAGGCAATGTACCCCCAGCATGTCCTAAGATGAATTTAATATTCGGATAACGATCCATTGTACCGCTCAATACTAAATTTGCCGCTGCACGCGTCGTATTAAAGGTAAACTCTAATAAGAAATCAATTTGACAATAATATGGTCGCTGCTGGTCAGCTTGTGCTGCACTTGGATGAATGAAAACAACCGCATTACGCTTATCCAGTTCTTTCATCACATCTTCAAAAATAGGATCTCCTAAGAAGTGTTCATTGTAATTTGAAAGCAAACCTACACCGTCTAGTTTTAATTCATCTAACGCATACTTCAATTCTTGTATCGAATCTTCTACTTCAGGAAGTGGCAGCGTCGCAAATCCGCCGAAGCGATTGGGGTATTCTTGAATCATATTAGCTTCAAAGTCATTAATTTCTCTCGCAGTCTGCTTTCTTGCCTCTTTATCAAGCGGATTAAGTCCAGGATCTGAAATAGAACCGATACCTACTTCAATGCCTAAACGATCCATATATGCAATACTATCTTCAGGTGTCCAATCTTTGATAGGCATTCCTCCTGCTTTATCCACCCCATTTTTCACCAATGCCGATTTATATACATCTGGAATAATATGATGATGCACATCAATAATACCTTTAGTCATAATATCGCTCCCTTTTCTAAAAACAATTAAGCATATCTTTGCTTATCTTTAAACATTGGCTCTCTACCCTTTTTTAAAAAATTTAATACTTGATTCTAGAAAACCTGAATGGAAAACGACAACTTTTATTAACTATATCATCACTAAAGCAATGTGTTTTTTATTTAAGGATTACTAATAAGCCAAGCCACTAAACAAAAAAGTATTATCTTGTTTTTCAAATAAAAAAACGACTACACCAGTATGCTCTGGTATAGCCGTTTTCCAAAAACTTTTTAAATTAAGCCCATCCGCGGTAACGTGCAGCTTCAGCTGTACGTTTAATACCTACGATATACGCAGCTAAACGCATGTCGATTTTACGGTTTTGTGCTAATTCGTAAATGTCATTAAATGCTGTAACTAATTTATCACGCATTTTTTCATTAACTTCTTCTTCTGTCCAGTAGTAACCTTGGTTATTTTGTACCCATTCGAAGTAAGATACTGTTACACCGCCGGCACTTGCTAATACGTCTGGTACTAAAAGAATTCCGCGTTCATGTAAAATACGAGTAGCTTCTAATGTAGTTGGACCATTTGCTGCTTCTACTAAGATATCTGCTTTAATATTCGGCGCATTTTCTTTAGTAATTTGGTTTTCAATAGCAGCTGGGATTAAGATGTCGCAATCTAATTCGAATAATTCTTTATTTGAAATTGTTTCTTCAAATAAGTTTGTTACTGTACCAAAGCTGTCTCTGCGATCTAATAAGTAATCGATATCTAAACCTTCTGGATCAGATAATGCACCGTATGCATCAGAGATACCCACAATTTTAGCACCTTTATCAAATAAGAATTTCGCTAAGAAACTTCCTGCATTACCGAAACCTTGAATTACGATTTTAGCACCGTTTAAGTCTAAATCACGTAATTTAGCCGCTTGTTCAATTGCAATAACCACACCAAGTGCAGTTGAACGGTCGCGTCCTTGTGAACCACCCAATACAATCGGTTTACCAGTGATAAATCCAGGTGAGTTGAATTTATCTAATGCACTGTACTCATCCATCATCCAAGCCATGATTTGTGAGTTTGTCATTACGTCTGGCGCTGGAATATCTTTAGATGGTCCAACGATTTGTGAAATTGCACGAACATATCCGCGTGATAAGCGTTCAACTTCATGAATACTCATTTGGCGAGGGTCGCAAATAATACCGCCTTTACCGCCGCCGTAAGGTAAGTCAACGATTCCGCATTTCATTGTCATCCACATTGATAATGCTTTTACTTCGTCCACGTTTACATTAGGGTGGAAACGCACGCCGCCTTTAGTAGGACCAACTGCGTCGTTATGTTGCGCACGATATCCTGTGAAAGTTTTTACAGTACCATCATCCATTCTTACAGGGATACGTACTTCTAAAAATCTCAATGGTTCTTTAACTAAATCATACATGCCGTCATCAAAGCCTAATTTATGCAAAGCTTCTTTAATAATTTGTTGTGTAGACGCCACTAAATTATTATTCTCAGTCATAATCCTTTTCGCCTCTTTTTCCTAACAATGATTTCGCTTTCATTTGTATTGTAACATAAGCGTATCCATTTTAAAGGGTTTTCATTCCTTTTGTTACAACTTTTTGAACTTAGCTGAATACTTTCTTAATACGTTCTAATGCATCGTCGATTTCTTCCTTAGTAATAATCAATGGCGGTGCAAAACGAATCACTGTATCATGCGTTTCTTTGCATAATAATCCTTCTTCTTTCAACGCTTCAGCATACGGTCTTGCATCTTCGTTTAATTCAACACCGATGAATAATCCGCGTCCGCGTACTTCTTTAATCACTGGATTATCAATTTTTTTCAATTCATCTTGGAAATATTCTCCAAGTTCACGTGAACGTTCAGCTAATTTTTCATCCTTTAATACATCTAATGCTGCAATTGAAACAGCTGCAGCTAATGGATTACCGCCGAATGTAGAACCATGAGATCCTGGTGTGAAGACATCTAAAACTTCACTATCTGCTGCTACTGCAGAAATAGGTAATACACCGCCGCCTAATGCTTTGCCTAAGATATAAACGTCTGGTTTTACACCATCCCAATCTGTCGCAAATGTTTTACCTGAACGGCCAAGTCCTGATTGGATTTCATCTGCAATAAATAACACATTGTTCTCATCAGCTAATTTGCGGATTTCTTTTAAATAGCCTTCTGGCGGTACATTAATACCTGCTTCACCCTGAATCGGCTCTACTAAAATAGCTGCCGTATTTTCATTGATTGCATCTTTTAATTGATCAACATCACCGAAGTCTACTTTAAGGAAACCTTCTAGTAATGGACCATATCCGCGTTGATATTCTGCTTCTGATGATAAAGAAACAGGGGCCATTGTACGACCATGGAAGTTGCCGTTAAAAGCAATGATTTCTGCTTTATCAGGTTCAATATTTTTGTGTTCATATGCCCAGCGGCGTGCAGCTTTTACTGCAGTTTCTACCGCTTCAGCGCCTGTATTCATTGGTAATACTTTTTCTTTTCCAGTCAATTCGCTGACTTTTTCATACCAATCCCCAAGGTTATCACTGTTAAATGCACGAGAAACTAAAGTGACTTTATCTGCTTGTTCTTTTAAAGCTTCGATGACTTTCGGATGACGGTGACCTTGGTTAACAGCTGAATATGCTGCTAACATATCCATGTATTTATTGCCTTCTGGATCGGTTACCCAAATCCCTTCAGCTTCTGAAATGACAATCGGTAGAGGTTTATAGTTCGGCGCACCATAGTGTTCTGTCTTTTTGATAATTTCTTCAGATTTTGTCATAAATTTCTCCTCCTTAGAATCCCTTTTGTTTTTTTGTTTTGTTGTATCGACGTGTTGGTCGGTTGTGCAATTTTTAATTTTATTTTCGAAAAAAATCACATTATAGCGTTCTGATCACCAGAGTAAAACTATAATGTGATTCTTTATTCATTTAATCAGTGATGACTTAACTGTCTTATAGGTGTTCTGAAACTGTACGGCCTTGCAAGTGTAATACTAGATAATCTGGGCCGCCTGCTTTTGAGTCTGTACCTGACATTTTGAAACCGCCGAATGGTTGATATCCTACTACAGCACCTGTGCAACCACGGTTGAAGTATAGGTTTCCGACCATGAAGTCGCGACGAGCTTGTTCAAGTTTGAAGCGGTTGTTAGAAATAACAGCACCTGTTAAACCATATTCAGTTGCATTCGCGTATTCGATAGCTTGATCGAAATCTTTAGCTTTAGTGATACCTACCACTGGACCAAAGATTTCTTCTTGCATAACACGGTCATCATATTTTAAGTCAGCAAAGATTGTTGGATAAACAAAGTTTCCGACTTCATCATCGACTTTGCCGCCTACAACTAAGCGTCCTTCTTTTTCTCCGACTTTCAAGTAATCTTTAATTTTATTCAATGCTTTTTCATCGATAACAGGACCCATGAAGTTGTCATATTCAGCTGAATCACCAACTGTTAATTTTTCAGTTGCTGTTTTTAATCGTTCTACTAATTCATCATAGATATCTTCAACAGCGATGACACGAGAGCATGCTGAACATTTTTGTCCAGAGAATCCAAATGCTGAGTAAACAATTGCATCAGTTGCAACATCTAAATCTGCTTCACTATCTACAACGATAGTATCTTTACCGCCCATTTCAGCGATAACACGTTTCAAGTGGTTTTGTCCTTCTTGAATTTTAGAAGCTTTTTGCATGATGCTTGTACCTACATTTTTAGAACCAGTAAATGAAATTAAGCCAACATCTTTGTTTTCAACTAAATAATCACCGATGTCGCTTGAATCACCAGGAATCCAGTTAACTACCCCTTTAGGAAGACCTGCTTCTTCTAATACTTCCATAAATTTATAAGAAATAACTGGAGTATTTGATGAAGGTTTTAATAATACAGTGTTACCAGTAACTACTGGTGCAACTGTAGTACCTGCCATGATTGCATAAGCAAAGTTCCAAGGAGAAATAACCACTGATACGCCTATTGGCAAGTAGTCGTATTGGTTGTATTCACCTGGACGTGAATTTACAGGTTTACCATCTTTTAATTTCAACATTTGGCGACCATAATATTCCATAAAGTCAATTGCTTCTGCAGTATCTGCATCCGCTTCTTTCCATGGTTTTCCGCCTTCTTTAGTTAAAAGCGCTGAAAATTCATGTTTACGACGACGTGTAATTGCAGCAGCTCTGAATAAGATATCAGCTCTTACTTCAGGTGCAACATTACGCCAAGTTTTAAATGCTTCTTTTGCTGCATCTACAGCCTTAGCAGCTAACTCTTTGTTTGCTTTAGAAACATAACCAATTGTTTCGTCTCTATTTGATGGGTTAAATGAACGAACCTTATCGTCAGTGAAAATACGTTCACCATTAATAATAAGTGGATACTCTCTGCCTAAGTCATCTTCCACCTTTTTGAGTGCTTTTTCATAAGCCTCTCTATTTTCTACTTTAGAAAAATCTGTAAATGGTTCATGTTGATATGGAATCATTTTAATCCCCCTTTGTTTAGTGTAAAAATTATTAAGAAAGCCCTTACATTCACTATAATTACATAAATTCATGTCGTTGTAAAAGGAAAATCTTCAAAATTGCGAAAATTTTTAATTCGCCATTTTCAAATTACCCGACACTATGCAAATTATAAGGATTTAGCGAAATTTTACATCAATATATTCCCGATTACAAATCATAAACCGTATTTAAAAACTGCATATTCAAATTGAATATGCAGCTTAGCAAATTATTTATCATCTTTTCTTGGTAATGGATAAAAACCTTGATCAAATTGTTTCCATAAATTAGGTGGTAATTCATGTTTATCTTCTCTGTCAGGGTCAAAGTAAGAAATAATTTCATCTGTTTTGCCCTCTTTAATTTTTTCAATAAAACGAGGATCTAACAACAACTCTCGGCCTAATGCGATAAACTCTACACCTGTTTCAAGTGCTGACAGCGCATCTTCTGGTGTAAAAATAGAGCCGATTCCAATCAATGGCATTTTTCCGCCAATCCACTCATGTAAAAGCTTAACGCGTTCTTTATCTTTATATTGACCTTCACGTGTTTTTGAATGAATGTCAAATAGAGAAGCATGCAAGTAATCTAAAGGCTGGTCTCTTAGATGTTCCAGTAATTCTTTTGTTAATTCCATTCGAATACCTGGTTCTTCTGCTTCTTCTGGTGAGAAGCGGTAACCGATAATGAAATCATTATCTGCATATTTTTTGGCAGTATCTACAACTGATTCAACTACCGCTAATGGGAATTTAAATGGATCTTTCCATTCATCATTTCTGCGATTATAATACGGAGAAACAAATTGATGGATTAAATAATGGTTTGCTCCGTGAATTTCTACGCCATCAAAGCCAGCTTCAATTGCCCGACGTGTCGCTTCACCAAATGCTTTAATTGTTTCTTGAATTTCCTCAGGTGTTATTTCACGTGCGTGGTGTTCTTCTTTTTGACCGAAACTTTTTAAATCAATTGGGCTAGGTGCTGCTACATCGCCGCCTGGTGTAAGGTTGGGTAATGATTGTGCACCGCCATGGTGAATCTGCACTAATGCTTTCGCTCCGTTTTTCTTCATCACGCCAGCTAATTTTTTTAACCCTGGGATATCAGAATCGTGTGCAACAGAAGGCTGTCCAGGAAATGCTTTGCCTAAATCCGTCACATTACTTGCTGCTGTAATGCTGATTCCGACATCTTTAGAACGTTTTTCCATATAAGGCAGCTCAACATCTGCAATTGTACCGTCATCGTTTGAAGAAACGTGTGTTAATGGTGCAAGCACAAATCTATTGCGAATTGCTATGCCATTCGGCAATGTATATTCTGTAAATAATGGCTCATATTTTTTCTCCATATCAATAAAGTCCTCCTCGTTATTTCTTTGTAATCGTATATTTTACATCAATTAACGGCTCTCTGTCAAATAGGACTGGTGGCTCAAATTATAGAGGTTAAGCAGCTTTTAGCTGCTTAATCTCTTTTTTAGGATTCGAGGAAAAAAGTCTCGTACATAAAATAATACGATTGCGCAAATTAGTGAAGTTTCTATAACCGAAAGAAACCCTTTTTATCAGTTTGATCTTATTATTAATACCTTCGAGCGGACCGTTGGTCAGATTCGAATATTCCAAAGTATTCAGTACCATGTCATGATAATTTTTAAGTGTTCTGATGGAAATTTGAAGTTTGGGGGCAATGTTTCCCATGGTTATTGCCTGTATGGTTGATGTATATAACTGTTCATCATTTTCTTTTAAAGCGTAACGCAGCTGATGGACATAGTGATGCGTGTTTAACAATTTATCATCAAAATCCAATAAGAAATCTACAATTCCTTTGGTGGTTTTCCATTGTTTGAACAGAGGAACTTTATTATATTCGAACATCTCCAATTGTTCATAAGGTTTCAAAAGCAGTTTCCAGTAACGCTTATATTTATTGTAAAGCGGTCTGTCGTTATTTCGGAAAGTATTCATAACACTGACACGAGTCATATTCAAAGCACGATTCAATGATTGTACAATATGGAATCGGTCTATAATAATTTTGGCATTAGGGAATACTTCGTTGATCAAAGACATATAAGGTTCGTACATATCGATAGATACCGTCTTCACACGTTGTCTTTCAGCTAGTGAATAACGATAAAAGTGCGTTTTCAGAGCTGCCAATCTGCGATCGGGAACAATATCTACGATACGATGGGACACAGCATCAGCATAAATAAAACTCATATTATGGCTGACATGTTTGACACTTTTGAATTCATCCATCATTAAATGTTCAGGCAAAGCGCTGAACGGCTTTTGAGCAATCTGAGAAGCAGCTTTATCTATCATCCGAGCAACTGTAGAAGCCCCGACAGCACACGATTCAGCAATTGATTTTTGAGAACGGATTTCGGTAGCTTTCTGCAAAACAGCTAAACGGGTATTATCCGAAATATGGCAATGTCTCTCAACTATTTTTGTTTCAGCAGTGAAGTGCGTACAGCAGTGCTTACAGTAAAAACGCTGCTTCTTCAGGTTCAAATAGGCTTGTCTTTCAGATACCTTAGGTATCGTAATACGGGAATTCTTCATTCCATTTTTTATAATGGAGTACTCGGTATTTTTAAAGCCGCAGTTTTCACAGTGCTCAGGAACGTACGTCAATTTTCCAAAGTAGAATAGACACGTTTTTCCTTTATACTCTTTTTCTTCAACCTTAGTATCGAATTCTATATTTTTATCTTTAATTCCCAGTGTAGTTGATATAAAATGATTCATAGGCGCAACTTATCTCCTTTAATTTGGGTTTGGTCACTTTAAATTATAGAGATAATTGCGCTATTTTTATATCAAAAAATCGGACGAGTGATTTTCTCACCAGTCCGATTTAGTATAGAACCCAATTAACACTCAATCCGAAAAATACTGCTTATGAAGAATTTCACGGTATAAAAGCAAGATGTTTTTTCACTTGTTGTGCTTTAGTATTAGCTTTTCTATTTTTATTCAAAATGAAAGGGGCTGGGACATTAATGTTCTAGAATCCCGAAAAAAGGACGATTTTCACAATTGAAAATGAAATCGTCCTTTTTTTATATAATTTAAAGAAAAAATCAGCTCGTAGAGCTGTTAATTTCTTTAAGTTTGTTGCCATACAAGCAATACTAACTTCGGTTTCAACTTTTTCAATGCCCCTTACAGACATTCGAGTGAAACCCAAATTAGCCTTCAAATTACCGAAAAATGTTTCAACATCAATTTTTCTTTTGCTGTAAATTGATGATGTTTTCGGATCTGAAAGCTTTTCTCTAGTGAACTGCTTATAAAATTCCCAAACCATATTTCGACGAATTGTTTTTAATGTATCCGGTTTGGCTTTTGGATTCATACATTCTTGTCTAAGCGGACAATCTATGCAGTCATAACATTTATATTCTTTGAATTGTCTCTGATATCCATATTTATCAGTACTGTATCTGTATCCAGAGAAGAATAGAATTTTATTGTTCGGGCATATATACTTGTCATCTTTTTCGTCGTAATTCCAATTTAATGAATTGAATGGGTTATTTTTATATTTTCTTTTTTGTTCTTTTAAAAACATGCCGTACGGCATTACAGGAGTTCTGTTAAATATATCTATAACTATTCCATAATTGCTTTCGCTGCCATACCCTGCATCACATACTATATACTCAGGAATGTCACTATTAACTTCTTGAATCCTGTTTAAAAAATTTTCTAAAGTTCTTGTATCCGTCGGATTTTGATATACACCTACTGCCAAAGCAAATTGATTATTTGTGCCTACTTGAATATTGTATGCCGGTTTTAATTGACCGTTTCTCATATGATCATCTTTCATTCGCATAAAGGTGGCATCATTATCAGTTTTGGAATAACTATTTCTTGTACCTAAAATCTTCTTTTGTTCCTCGTACTTTTCTTTTTTCTCTTTACATTCTGTAATTACTTTCTTATGCTTTTTTAATTCAGTGCGTTCTGATCTCAATATTTTTCTTTGTTCAGTATCATTGCTGGATTCAATATCATCAGTCAGTTCTTCAACCTTCTTATTCAAACAATCTTCGATTGCTTCTAATTCATGAGATTGTATTTCCTTTGAAGACTCTTCTTTTATATTCGGTATGATTTCCTTTTGTAATAATTCTTCATACGCAGCTTCCGACTTTTCCAAGTTGGCATTGCTATAGCGTTCAGTATTCGCTCTCCAAACAAACGTATACTTATTGGCATCAGCTTCGATTTTAGTACCATCTATATAAATAGCTTCTTCATCAATATATTGATTTTCGACTAAAAAAGTTCTGAAAACTACAAAACAATCTTTTATTAACTTATTTGTTCTGGAGTCAGAACGAAAACGGTTGATTGTTCGATAAGAAGGTTGCTGTTCTTGTGCCAACCACATAAACCTAATACTGTCTTTTAATGCAAATTCTATTTTCCGTCCGGAAAATATCGAATTACTATAAGCATACAATATTATTTTAAGCATCATGCGTGGATTGTGAGAAGGGGCGCCTCTGTGATTTTTATAGCTGTCGAAAGCTGTTTCAGGGATTTTTTCGACAATTTCATTAACTATGCTGGCAGTATCACTTTCGGAAAACGTAAATTCTGTTGTCAGTGGCAGAGAGATTTGAGACATGTTATAATTTTTATACATAAAGGTCCTCCTATGATTTGGGTTTGTGGTTATTCTCTAATTATAAGCGAGGCCTTTATTTTTTTGAAATAATATGTATATTTTATATAAAAAAGCCGGTGAAAACTTTTAAAGTTTTCACCGGCTTTTATTTGAGACTGGAATTATGTCCCAGCCCCTTCTAATAGATTAATATATTGCAGCACTCTATCTTTATCCGCTACAATTTATTTTCTTTAATCATTTTCTTAGACTGCGCAATCCAAACCGGTAAACGTTCTTCTAATGTTTGAAACCCGTATTTTTCAGTTTCTTTGATCTCATCCAATACAGATTTTTTCTCCTTTTTACGCTCATAATTCTTAAAATAATCATTGTCTTTTAGAGACAAATTAAGTTTGCCTTCCTCATCAATTGAGAGTATTTTAGCACGGACGATTTGTCCTTCAGATAAGAAGCGACTTAAATTATGTACGTAATCATTCATAATTTCTGAAATGTGAATGAGTCCTTCCGTGTTGTCAGGGGTTTCTACAAATGCGCCATAAGGTTGAATACCAGTCACTTTAACTTTCACGTGCTGACCTATTTGATAGTGATTATTCAACTTAATAACCCCTTAATTCGTATTATTTCTAACATAATTATCATAGCATAAATAAAAACCAGTCACTAACATAAACAACAATTTAAAAGGTTATTTTCTGAAAAAAATAAGTAAATCACGCAAAATCAGTCACGCTTATTAAGATAATTTTTTATTGATACATCCCGTCATTACCGCTTTCAACGAAATCGAATATCAATTCAATCAAACCTGGTTTATAATTAATAAATTTTTCATTTTCAATTAATGATAAAATCTCTTCTCTTCCTGCGAATCGAATATCTTCAACTTCACCTTTCTCTATGTGAATATCATTTAATTGAACTTCTGCTTGAATTAAATACACATCATCAAAGCCGAATGGGAAAGTCATTGAAAGTTGCGGACGCATCTTAGTCAAATCAAAATCTAAATCGAGTTCTTCTTTGATTTCTCTTTGGGCTGCAATATTACTAGTCTCGCCTTTCATCACTGCACCTGCTGCACTAAAATCCCATAAACCAGGCCATAATTTTTTATTAAATTTACGTTGTTGTATCAGCATCTCGCCTTTTTGATTAAAAATACAAACATGTGCTACTAAGTGAAAAGTACCTTCATCAAGTTTATTACCGCGTTCTATCGTTTTTCCTTTGAGATGCTGACGATATTGATTATACAAATCCAACCTTTCAGCCATTCCAAATCCTCCCATATGATTCGAATCTTACAAACCGCAAGTACCTTCTAATGATAAAGCTTCATTAGCTTTTTTCTGACAATCTTCTATTGGTAATTTTTCTTCAAATGAATATTGAAAAATAGCTTGAAACTTTTGTGCCAATTCGTTGACGTCATCAATTTGATGTACTGCATCCATCATTTCATACACCTCTGCATCACCCATTGTTTCATCTTCAAAGTGCATGGGATTCCAATCTGCAAGTAGTTGATATAATGCAATATTCACTTCATTTTTTTCCATCTCTGCCATGGATAATCCTCCGTTATTTCTTTTTCTGCAAATAGAAAGTAGAAATGCGCACGTGACACATTTCTACTTTTTACAATCATTATTTTAACTTTACGGTTGTTTAACCTTCAATATCAATTGATTCAATGACAACGTCATGTAAAGGTTTGTCTTGTGGGCCTACTTTAGTATTCGCGATATCTTCTAAAGTATCTTCACCTGCGATAATTTGACCAAATACTGTATGTTTTTGATCTAACCATGGTGTTCCGCCTTTTTCACCGTATGCTTCAACGATTTGTTCTGGCCAACCACCATCAGCTAATTGGTTCAACATGTTTTCTGGTACTTCTTTCATTTGAACAATAAAGAATTGAGAACCATTTGTGTTTGGTCCAGCATTAGCCATAGATAATGCGCCGTATAAGTT
The DNA here is from genome assembly GCF_001618885.1 of Staphylococcus condimenti. NCBI lineage: Bacteria > Bacillati > Bacillota > Bacilli > Caryophanales > Staphylococcaceae > Staphylococcus > Staphylococcus condimenti. Next base: position 1,018,282 of record NZ_CP015114.1, read on the forward strand.
GAAAGCTTCCATTGAAAATTCATCTTCAAATGGACCGCCGTAGATGCTTTCTCCGCCCATACCTGTTGCTGTAGGGTCTCCGCCTTGTACCATAAAGTCATTAATAACACGGTGGAAAGTAATACCATTATAGTATCCATCCTTCGCATGTTTCACAAAGTTTTCAACTGTTTTCGGTGCTAAATCAGGTAGTAATTTAAAAGTCATGTCACCTTTATTTGTGTGCATTACTGCTTTGATTTCATTATCTTGTACTTCTTTATTTAATTGAGGATAGTTTACCATTTTAAATCTCCATTCATGTTAAGATTGATATAAGCTTATAGTAACATATACCACAGAAAGGAAGTATTAAAATGTTATATCGATTTTCACATAAGACAGGTAGTTATGGAGTTTCCATTGTAGAAGAAAATGAAAATGGAGAGGTTTTAGTCAAAGTTGAACAAGTCATCAAACACCCTAAGCAAGGAGATTTGCATGATCCTAATGCTGTTGAGGGTGTATTTTTCCATGAACGTCGTGCGTTGAGTCATTATGAAAAACGCTTTACGCCTAAATCAAAGCTTCGCGAGTTTAATGTAGAAGAAATGCCTTATGAAGCTTCGCTGCAAAAAGCAATCACTGATTTAGAAGAAAAATTAAAAGAAGCGGATACACCTCATGCAAAACGATCATTAGAAAATTTAGATGAACTGAAAAAGGATTACAGTATTCAATACAAGCAAAATTTCAAATAATTTTATCTTTAAAATGTGCATTTCTTCCTATTTAAAAGTTCCGGTAAATGTAAGCGTGTTACTGTAAAACAAGGTTTTTAGACCCCTCACAATGATGTATAATGAAAATATCTTATATTCAAAGGAGGACGAATAATGAGTTGGTTACATACAGCAGTATTGTTGCCTTTCATCTTTGCACTCATTATCCCTATTGTTTATCGTTTTATTAAACGCATACATATAGGTTGGTTTGTATTGCCTGTCCCCGTCGTCTTATTTATTTATTTTCTAAGTTATATTTCGACAACTATGTCAGGTGAACACCGATTTGCAGAATTAAAATGGATGCCGCAAATCGGTATGAATTTTAATTTGTATGTTGATGGACTCAGTTTACTCTTCAGTTTATTGATTACAGGTATTGGGGCACTCGTTACCTTTTATTCAATTAGCTATTTGAGCAAAAATGAACAGTTGGGGAATTTTTATTGTTATTTATTACTCTTTATGGGTGCAATGCTAGGGGTCGTTTTATCAGATAACGTCTTTATGCTGTATCTATTCTGGGAAATGACTTCATTTTCTAGTTTTTTACTAATTTCTTTTTGGCGCACACGACAAGCTTCATTGTACGGCGCTCAAAAGTCACTATTGATTACAGTATTCGGTGGTTTATCTTTACTTGGCGGCCTTATCTTAATGACACTATCAGGACATTCAACAAGCATACGCCATCTCATTGCACATGCCTCTGAGATTCAATCTAGTCCAGCGTTTATATTGGCTATGATTTTGATACTCTTTGGTGCAATGACAAAATCTGCACAGTTTCCATTTTACATCTGGTTGCCAGATGCAATGGAAGCACCAACACCAGTCAGCGCATATCTGCATTCAGCTACGATGGTAAAAGCAGGTATATACTTAGTTGCGCGTCTGACACCGATTTTTGCATTATCAGAAGGCTGGATTTGGACAGTCACAGCAATAGGTCTCATCACTTTATTCTGGGGCTCTCTAAATGCTACAAAACAACTTGATTTAAAAGGAATCTTAGCCTTCTCTACAGTTTCACAATTGGGGATGGTAATGGCGATGTTAGGTATTGGCGCAGTGAGCTACCATTATCAAGGTGCTCAAAGTCAATTCTATGCAGCAGCCTTTATTGCAGCTGTATTCCATTTAATCAACCATGCAACATTTAAATGTGCACTCTTCATGGTAGCCGGTATCATTGATCATGAAACTGGTACAAGAGATGTACGCAAACTTGGTGGTTTAATGACAGTCATGCCGATTTCTTTCACAATCACAGTCATTACTGCATTAAGTATGGCAGGTGTACCGCCATTCAACGGTTTCTTATCAAAAGAAAGTTTCATAGAAGCCATGATCAATGTGACACATTCACATTTATTCAGCTTAAACACATTAGGTGTACTCATTCCTATTGTGGCAATTGTCGGCAGTATCTTTACATTTGTATACTCTGTCCGTTTTATCGGTCAAATTTTCTGGGGTTCATATAAACCAGAAAAATTACCGCATAAACCACATGAACCATCATTTATGATGTGGATTGCACCAGCATTCCTTGCAGTACTCGTTATTATATTTGGTTTGTTCCCAGCAATTTTAACAAAACCGATTATCGATCCTGCTAGCCGAGCAATCAGCAATGCGCATATTCCGCATGCAGAGTTCCATTTATTCCATGGATTCACTCCAGCATTCTTTGCGACATTATTTATTTATGCAGCTGGTGTTGCATTAATCTTTGCTTATCATAAATGGGTTAAAGTGATTGAAGCTATTCCAGAACGTTTAGAATTAAATTATTTATACGATCGTTCTGGTCGCTACATGCCTTTTTATTCTAAGAAGGTTACCCGCACATATATGAGTGGTTTTATTCGCAATAAATTAATAGTCATCCTCAGCAGCTTAATTGCATTAACTTTAATTACGTTGCTTTGTATGCCATTTAGTTTGAACTTTGATCATGTAAGTCGACTACGTACAACAGAAATTATTATCGTCATCATGATTTTAGCTTCAGCCTTTATGATTGTCTTTGCGCGTTCAAGATTATTCAGTATCATTATGTTAAGTGCTGTTGGTTACTCAATGGCAATATTCTTTATATTCTTTAATGCGCCAGACTTAGCTTTAACGCAATTTGTAGTAGAGACAATTTCAACAGCATTATTCTTATTATGTTTCTATCATTTACCAAATTTAAATCGTTACAACGAGTCAACGTCCTTTAAAGTCGGCAATGCTTTAATTGCTGCAGGTTCAGGGATTGTGGTCACAGTACTTGGTTTAATTGCATATGGTAATAAACACTTTGAGTCTATCGCAGCTTACTACAAAGAAAATGTACACAGTTTAGCGCATGGAAACAATATGGTAAACGTCATTTTAGTAGATTTCCGTGGTACCGATACTTTATTCGAATCATCTGTATTAGGTATTGCCGGTTTAGGTGTATATACATTAATTAAATTGCGTTCTAAGCACAAAAACGGTTATGAAAGGGTGGAAGAAAATGAACAGACAGAAAAATAACATCATCTTTCAATATTCAACCATTGTCATTTTCTTCTTGATTATGATTTTCGCCTTTTCTCTATTTTTAAATGGGCATTATCAGCCTGGAGGCGGTTTTATTGGAGGCTTGCTTGTTTCAAGTTCACTCGTTCTTGTTTCAGTAGCCTTTGATGTTAAAACAATGCGTAAAATTTTTCCGTGGGACTTTAAAATATTAATTGCCATCGGTTTATCATTTTGTGCATTAACACCTTGTGCAAGTTGGTTATATGGCAAGAACTTCTTTACGCATCGCGTATTTGAAATTCCGCTTCCTTTGCTTAAACCGATGCAGATTCATACCGCCCTATTCTTTGATTTGGGTGTATTGCTTGCAGTTGTCGGCACGGTAATGACTATAATCTTAGCGATTGGAGAGAATGAGTAATGGAAATAATTATGATTATCGTTTGCGGTATCTTAACATCAATCAGCGTTTATCTCATTTTATCTAAAAGCTTGATTCGTATCATTATCGGTACCGCAGTACAAACACATGCAGCCAATCTATTCTTAATCACAATGGGTGGTTTAAATGATGGCGCAGTACCAATTTTTCAACCTGGAACAAAAAGCTATGTGGATCCCATTCCGCAAGCATTGATTTTAACAGCTATCGTAATATCATTTGCTGTAACAGCATTCTTCCTTGTACTTGCTTTCAGAAGTTATAAAGAACTGGGAACAGACAACGTAGAACGTATGAAGGGAGTGCCTGAAGATGATGATTGAGAATAACTTAATAGCAGCGATGCTTCTCGCACCAATGTTTACAGCAATTATTCTTATTTTTATCGGTAAACGTCCGTTTATCAAACGTTATGTAGCCCTTGGCGGCTCACTCGTAGCGTTAGGTTTAGCCATTGTTAACTTTATTAATGTCTGGCATCATGGTCCTTTAAAGTTAGAATTAGGTTCATGGAAAGCACCTTACAGTATCGTGTTCGTACTTGATTTATTCAGTGCAACACTTGTAATCACAAGTATTATTGTAACGATACTAATTATTTTGTTTTCATATCAATCTATCGGATTACATCGCGAAACATATTATTACTACTTCGCAGTCATGTTTATGGAAACAGGAATTATAGGAGCATTTATAACAGGCGACATTTTCAACTTGTTTGTATTCTTTGAAGTCTTCTTGATTTCATCTTATGCACTATTAGTGATAGGTGGCACAAAGATACAATTACAAGAAAGTATCAAATATGTATTAGTTAACGTTGCATCCTCTGCATTTTTCGTAATGGCAGTCGGTATTTTATATTCTGTAGTCGGTACACTGAACATGGCAGATATCAGTCGTAAATTAGGACACTTGTCTGACAAAGATAGTGGCCTTGTGAGCATTGTATTTATACTTTTCTTATTTGTATTTGCGACAAAAGCTGGTGCATTTCCAATGTATGTATGGTTGCCTGGCGCATACTATGCCCCTCCGTTTGCAATCATCGCATTCTTCGGAGCGTTACTTACAAAAGTGGGCGTCTATGCAATTGCCAGAACATTAAGTTTATTCTTTGTCGACACACTTTCGTTCTCACATTATACAGTTTTATTCCTTGCATTATTAACCATTATTTTCGGTTCCATCGGGGCAATCAGTTATAATGATACGAAAAAAATTATTATCTATAACATCATGATAGCAGTCGGCATCATATTAGTCGGCGTTGCGATGATGAATGAAGATGGTATCATCGGCGCATTATACTATACAGTCAATGATATGTTGATTAAAGCAGCCTTATTCTTCTTAATCGGCGTTATGTTAAAAATTACCAAGACTACCGACCTCAGAGAATTCAGCGGTTTAATTAAAGAATACCCGGTCTTAGGCTGGACTTTCTTTATCGCATGTTTAAATTTAGCAGGTATCCCGCCATTCAGTGGTTTTTACGGAAAAATGTTTATTGTTCGTGCCACTTTTGAAAAAGGCTTTTATATCAGCGGTATCATCGTATTACTTTCGAGCTTATTGATTTTATATTCAGTCATGCGTATCTTCATCAAAGGTTTCTTCGGTGAAGCTAGAGGCTATAAATTAAATCATAAATTGCATTATCGCGGATTATTAAGTGTCGCAATTCTCGCTGTTGTGCTTTGTGTCGTATTTAGTTTCACAGCAGATTGGTTATACCCATTCTTTAAACAAGCTGCTGTCACATTCTATGATCCTAAAGCTTATATCGACAGCGTACTGGGGGTGAAATAATATGGCAGTTCAAATCTTAGTTAATATGTTAATTGCTATATTTTGGCTCTTTGTGAATGACAGCTATACACTTAATAACTTTGTATTAGGTTTTGTTTTCGGCCTCTTACTCGTATATTTAATGCGTAAAATTTTACCAGGCCGTTTTTACATCATTACCCTCTATTATGTTGCAAAGCTTGGCTGTACGTTCTTAATTGAATTAATCAAAGCCAATATCGATGTTATTCGTATTGTGACGAAACCTCACATGGATAATGAACCTGCCTTTTTTGTCTATGACACAGACTTAAAACAACCATGGGAAGTTGTCTTATTGTGTACCATGATTACACTTACACCGGGAACTATCGTACTTGGGGTAAGTGATGACAATCGTAAAATTTATATTCACTGTTTAGATTTTAGTACGAAAGAGGAAGAAATAGAAGGTATTAAATCTTCCTTGGAAAAAGCTGTTAGAGAGGTGGGAGAATACTAATGTCTGCATTTAATATTGTTATTATTATTGCATTGATTATTGTTGCATTATCAATACTAGGAATGCTTGTCCGAGTTATTCTCGGGCCTTCTCTCGCAGACCGTGTCGTAGCACTTGATGCAATCGGTATTCAGTTAATGGCGATCGTTGCATTATTCAGTATTTTCTTAGATACCAAATATATGATTGTAACGATTCTTTTAATTGGTATTATCGCCTTTTTAGGAACAGCAGTATTCGCAAAATATATGCAGGAAGGCAAGGTGATTGAACATGATCGACACGATAATGATTAGTCTCTCACTTTTCTTTGTTATCGTTGGTGCACTCATCAGTGCCCTTTCTGCGCTTGGTATTTTAAGATTACGAGATGTTTATGGACGCGCACATGCTGCGGGTAAAGCTTCTACACTAGGTTCAATGAGTTTATTGTTAGGTGTTTTCTTATACTTTATAGGAAAAGATCATTATGTAAATCCGCAGCTTATTATCGGTATCTTGTTCATTTTATTAACAGGACCTTTATCAAGCCACTTAATTATCAGAGCTGCATATAAAATCAAAACACCTTATACGAAGAAAACAAAATTGGATGAAATAAACGAACCACAAGAAGAAAAACCTAAAGCCGCAAGTAAATAACTCTTAACACGAAGTCTTGAGTCAGCCTTTTAACAGGCTTTCTCAAGGCTTTTTTATTTTGGTTAAACTTGAGGCCCTACTTAAAATATGCTATATTAAATAAATCGAAACTATTACGATTTAAGAAGGTGACGCTATGTCTTGGACAATTATCGGCGGCGGCATTCACGCCGTTACCATAGCTATTAAATTACGCGCTGCAGGTCTTCCTGCTGATAAACTGACAATTATAGACCCTCACGATTCCTTATGTGAACAATTTGATGATTTCTCTTGTCGTATCGGTATGCCATTTTTACGCTCGCCGCATGTACATCACGTACACCCTGACCCATTCCATTTAAAACAATTCGCAAAAACAAATCAATATACCGGTGCCACGTATGGTAAATATCAACGACCGCAACGTGATATGTTTATGGATCATACTCACAAAATGCTGCATGAATTTGATTTAAACCAACGCCATATTAAAGATTTTGCTGTTAATGTTGATAAAGAAGATGGCAAGTGGAAAGTTGAAATGCAAAACCATAATCCTGTTTTCAGTGATAAGTTAGTTTTGGCTATTGGAAGCAATAATATTCCTCATATTCCAGAAATGTATCAAGCACATGAGGATGTTCATCACATTTTTGAAGATATAGAAATTCCGTATGAAACATCTTCACATGTGGTTGGAAGCGGTATTACTGCAGCTCATCTGACACTAAAGCTTATTGAAAAATCTCAGTCTTCCAAAGTACATCTATGGATGAATAAATCGATAGAAGTTTATGATTTCGATGCCGACCCAGGCTGGTTAGGTCCTAAAAATATGACACAATATAGAGAAATCGATTCGTCTAAAGAACGATTAAAAGTAATTGCACAAGAACGTCATAAAGGTTCAATGCCGAAAGAACTCTATTTACGCTTGAAAAAACACATGCAAGAAGGCGACTTAGAAATTCACGTGAATGAAATTCAAACTATACAAAAACATAAAATCATCACTGAACACGATGAATATCAGTATGACCATATATTACTTGCAACAGGCTTCAAGAATAACATTATGCAAATGCCTGTAATTAAGAATTTTGTAGAAAATATCAACGCACCTCTTACAGAAACAAAACACCCTTCTCTTACTGAAAACTTAGAGTGGGTACCAGGCGTCTTCGTATCGGGAGCATTAGCTGATATTGAACTTGGTCCTTTTGCGAGAAGTTTTGCAGGCGGTAGAGAATCAGCAAGCCGTATTGCTAAAATATTTAATGGTGAAGAAGAAAAAGTTTCCTAGATACAATATTTTCACCTCAATCATAACGAATAATATGAAAAATATTCGTCATTTAAATATATTAAAAAGAAAGGTTTCAAATGCTCAGAATAAGCATTTGAAACCTTTCTTTTATTTCTGATATTTATGAGATAATCAATGACGCTGCTTCAACATCATCGTACCGCGCATCACACTAATTAACTTGTCATTATCATCTATAATATTAATATTCCAGACTTGTGTTGTTCTTCCACCATGAATCAGTTCAGCAATAGCAAATACATTTCCTTCAATAGCAGAACGAATGTGATTCGTATTCATTTCTAATCCCACAGGTATAATTTTTTTAGTATCTACCATATGCGCAGCACCAACAGAACAAGCCGTCTCTCCTAACGCCATCGTAGCACCACCATGTAAGTATCCAAAGGGTTGCTTTACTTTGTCTGAAACAGGCATTTTCACCTTTGTATACCCTTCTCTGACTTCTAAAATTTCCATTTCTAGTGTTTCTAGTAAATTAGTCAAAATTGCAACACCTCTTTATTTATACTTACTCTTATAATATCATAGCTGCAATTGTGCCAAAGATTATTAATGGTATATTGTAGAACAAGAAGTTTGGAATACACGTATCACGAATATGATCATGCTGACCATCTACATCTAAACCGGCAGTCGGACCTAACGTAGAGTCGCTGGCTGGGGAGCCAGAGTCACCTAACGCAGCAGCTGTTCCTATTAAAGCAATTAATGCCATTGTACTCATGCCTAATTGCTCTCCTAACGGGATAAACAACGCTGCAATGATAGGAATTGTCGCAAAGGATGAACCTATGCCTAATGTAACAATTAATCCTATAATATACATCAAAATAATCGCAATCAGTTTATGATCACCTGTTACAGAAGCAATTCCTGTCACTAATGACTTCACATCACCAGTCGCGTTCATTACCCCAGCAAAGCCGTTGGCAGTTAAAATTACTACACCAATATACGCCATGATTTTAATACCTTCTGTGAATTCTTTATCCAAAACAAACCATTTATATGCTCTAGAAATAAAGAAAACCATCACTCCTGCAAGCGCCCCAAAAATCATAGATTCAGTGATTAATTGAACGATAAATGTTAGTAAAATCGCTACAATTGTTACTCCTAATACATAAGGTTGCAACTCTTTAGGTGCTTTATTATTTTGTTCTTCTTCATCACGATAGTGACGCGGTTTTCTATACACAATTAAACCTAAAACCAAACCTACAATATATCCTATTGAAGGTATCAATAAAGCTTTCCAAATCATATCGAACTCAATCGGATGGTGTGCTTTCGCAAACCCTGTTTGAATAATTTGGTGGAAAATTTGTCCAAATCCAAAAGGCATTAAAAAATACGGGAAACATAATCCAAATCCGATTACTAACGCGATTTGTCGTCTATCTATATTTAATTCATTAAACAAACTTAGTAACGGAGGTATAACGATTGGAATAAATGCAATATGTACAGGAATTAAGTTTTGACTGCTCATACTTAATAAAAGTAATGACACAATTAAAATCACTTTAATTGAGGAACGAGATACTTTGTTATTTTCCGCATGGATCATATTGATTACCTTGCCTACTAAGTAATCTGTAATGCCACTATAAGAAATAAGTGCAGCAAATCCTCCTAACAAGGCATAACTTAAAGCCACTTCTGCGCCATCAACAATATTATCAGTAAAAACTTTTATTACTTTTTCTACTGGCATACCTGCCACAACGCCGCCAACTAAACCGCTGACAAACAGACTTAAAACAACATTCAGTCTGCATAAACATAATATAATCATTAACACTACTGCTATTACAACTGCATTTAACATCCGCGCTTCTCCTTTACTACGTTATCGAACTAAAGCATTATGTTAGTATAATAACAATGGTAATTATAAAAGTCAATCCTCGAAATTTTTAAATTCTCAATAGTAAATTTGAAAAAAGCACTTGAATCTTATAATATTATATAAATTCAAGTGCTTTTTTATCTTATTTAGTTTCTCTTCTCAACCAATCTACAACACTTTGTATTAAATATCCTGTTGGACCTTTTGGTCCATTGTAATTGCTGCGGTTTGTTGTAGCTGGACCTGCTATATCAAAATGCAACTGTGGGATGTTGCCGCTGAAATGCATAACAAAAGCTGCAGCAAAAAGCGCTTTGCCCATGCCATTTGTATGGTTCACTAAATCAGCTACTTCACTTTTCTTAATCAATTGTTTTTCTGTTTCAGTTACAGGAAGCTCAAATGTCCATTCTCCGTTTTCTCCTGCAATTTTAATAATTTCTTCTAAAGGAGCCTCGTTATTATTTTTAAATACAGCAGCTTTGTCTTCACCTAATGCCGCAACAGCTGCACCCGTTAATGTCGCAAAATCTAAAATAACGCTCGGCTGATATTGTGATGCATGAAAAACTGCGTCGCCAAGTACTAAACGTCCTTCTGCATCAGTATTTAAAACTTCTACTGTCTCTCCATTTAATGCTGTAAAAACATCATCAGGTTTCATCGCTTCACCATTTATCATATTCTCAGCAGATGCAATTACACCCACAATATTTATAGGTAATGCTAAACGATGCGCAGCTTCAATCATTCCTAGCACATTGGCTGAACCACACATATCAAATTTCATCTCTTGCATACCTAATTTTGATTTTATAGAATAACCGCCTGAATCATAAGTGATACCTTTTCCTACTAATGCAATAGGAGCTGAGTCATCATCTGCTCCTTGATAAGTTAAAGTTATGAGTCTTGGACCGAATTCTGAACCTTTACCTACTGCATGAATTAATCCAAAACCTTCTGCTTGCAAAGTTTCAGCATCTTTAACCTCAACTTCAACTGATGTTTCTTCAAAATGCGCACTAATCATATCAGCGAAATATTCTGGCGTTAAAATATTAGGAGGCATATTACTGAAATCTCTCGCTAACTTGATTCCTTCACCAATAATTTCGCCATCTTTAATTGCTGTCACTTCATCTGCCTCTGCTCCATGAATTTTCAAATTCAAATGGTATGGAACTCTCTTATCAGTTTTATAATTATTGAAGTGATAAAGTGCTTTTTTAGCTTGTAAACTGAACAATTCTGCTATTTCTGTTTTTTCAATTGCTTTTGATGCAAATGATTGTAATAGCACATCCGCAGAAGTAATATGATCATTTTTCAGTCTTTGCAATAACTTTCCAAATACTTTCATCGTTCTTACTCGACTTAATTTTTTTAGATTGCCTAATCCTACAGTAATCAGTCGGACATCTAGACCGTTTTCATTAAAACGGGTAGAGCTGACTTTTCCAACCTCACTGCTTATGATATGTTGCTGCTTGTATGTATCTAACAATTCCGTCAGATTATGGCCTTGAAAAGTTAATGTTGGTAATTGGTTTAAATGGTCAGGTAAAGCTACAATCAATACCTCACTTGCCAATTCATCTTGTTCGTCAAATGTAATTTGTATAGGCATAGTTTTCTCCTCCGTTATAAAAAAAGGTTGGAACACTGTTTATATGCACAGTATTACCAACCTTTGTAATCTTTATCAATCTAATAAAAATAATACGCTTTTCAACGTGTTTTTTTTATTAAAATTTACCTTTTTTAAATGCTAAGCCGATACCGCCGATTTTGAAGATAGAACGTGTATCGATAACTTTTTTCATGAAGGCTGCTTTTTTACCAACAATATTTCTGCCATAAACAATACCAACACCATCATGTGCACCTAATGAACATACAGTTCCGCGGTTAACATAATTGAATGGTTCTTTAGGTTGACCATTTAAGATGTTTTTAATGTTTTTAGCAACACTTTCACCTTGTTGCATAGCAATCTGTGCAGTCGTTGGTAATGGACGTTCTTCGCCTTCAGGAATGTATGCTGATACATCACCGATAACGAATGTTTCATTGAAACCAGGAGCAGTTAAGTCTTGGTTTACAACTAAACGGCCACGTTTAACGCCTTCAAATGAGTTGTCCATGATTTTGCTTCCGCGAACACCTGCAGTCCAAACAGAAGTGTTAGCTTCTAATTGTTGTTCTTCGTCACCAACTTTAACTAAGAAACCTTTTTCATTAGCTCCGACGATTGGTGTACCGATTTTGAATTCAACACCGCGTTCTTCTAAGTAATTTACTGCGTAATTTACTAATTCATCGTCGAACATTGGTAACATTGTTGGCGCTGCTTCTACACAAGTGATTTTAACTTTGTCACGGTCTACGCCGTATTTATTTGATAATTCATCAACACGTGCTGTTAATTCACCTAAGAATTCAATTCCAGTGAATCCAGCTCCACCTACTAAGAATGCAAGATCTTTAGGATCTTTTTCTTTAGAAGATGCATAGTTCGCAAATTTATCTTCGATATGACGAGATAATTTACGTGCTGTATGGATATTTTCAATTTGGAATGCGTGATCTAACATACCTTTAATACCAAATGTTTCACTAACGAAACCTAAACCTACAACTAAAATATCGTAGTTGAAGCGACCATTGTTAGTTTCAACAACTTTAGCATTTGGATCAACTTTTACAACTTCACCTTTAAGGAATTTTACGCGTTCTTGATTAATAACGCTTTCGATTGGATAGATAATATCTTCATAATTCACAGTACCTGCTGAAGCTTCATGCAATAACACTGATTCATAGTGATAATCATCTTTATCGATTAAAGTGATTTCAGCTTCATCAGCCGGTAAAATCTTTTGTAATTTTGTAACAGTTTGCAAGCCTGCATAACCTGCCCCTAAAACAATAACTTTTTTTGTTTCAGCCATTTTATTCACCTATGCTTTCTTAAAAATTTGTAATAGAATACGCTTTCTTAATATACCCCATTTGATTGAAAAAAATGTCAAATAAAGACAAATGTCATTCCTCTTAATCTTATAATTATTCAATCACTTTTTCAAGGTAATAAGTAGAAAAGAAATCATAATTTCAGAATTTACTGATACCCTAATAACACTATTATGGTCATACTTCTCATAATTTTTAAAGTAAAAACCATATTAAATGAAAAAAGAGTTGAGTTGAAGCTTAAAAGCCCCCTACTCAACTCTTATATTATAGGTTGATTATTAACAATCTTCAGGGTTGCCGGCAACTTTAGCAGTACGGAATGAACTTCCGCAACCACATGATGCAATCGCATTTGGATTATCGATTTGGAAGCCTCCGCCCATCAATGATTGTTTGAAGTCTATTGTAGTTCCTTCTAATACAGGTTTATCGTAATTATCAACAAGTACTTTTAAACCATAATACTCGATAACTTCATCATTTTCCCCTGGTTCTTCTTCAGCTGTCATACCATAAGTTAAACCGGTACAACCGCCTCCGTTTACTTTAATTTTTAAATAGCCGTCTGGCATATCATTGCTTTCAAGCATACTTTTAACTTCGTATGCTGCTGCTTCAGTAAGAATTACTGTTGGCATATTTATTCCCTCCTAGTTCATTCTATATTGTCAAAAACTGAAACTAGAAAATCCAAGTTTCCTCTATATGCTTATAAATATTTTGCAATAAATCGTCTGGCGAATCACCTTCAACAATATCACCGTTGACAAGTGCATACAAGCCGCTTGAACAAACACCGCAATTTTGCAGGCATCCATATTCTAAGACGTCTACACCGGGGTCTTGATCAAGTTTGTTGTACACATAGTCTCCGCCTTTTGCCATGTTTGAAATGCAAAATTCTACTATTGGATTCATTATTGAACTCCTCTTATAGTTTTGAGTGCCATTATTATAACATATTTACTACTGAATCTCTTGAGTACAGATTGAAATTCTTTATCAAAAAAAGATTGTTTGTCTGGCAGATTAAAAAAGATTATAATAAATGAAAGCATATTTTTTAAAATAAGCAGAAAATGACGTTGGTTACATTCTGGCAAAGTTTCAGTCATCAAGTAGTGATGCAACGTTATATAAACTTGATAAGAGGGGTTATCGGAATGAAGAATTTAGTATTGTTAGGTGGCGGCTATGGTAATATGCGAATCCTTTCGCACATCTTGCCAGATAAATTACCTGAAGATTACACTATCACTTTGATTGATCGTATGCCTTATCATGGTTTGAAACCAGAATACTACGCTCTGGCAGCTGGTACTAAATCAGACAAAGATGTACGATTAAAGTTTCCGGAATCTGAGAAGCTTAATATTGTTTACGGGGATATCTCAGCAATTGATTTAGATGAACAAATCGTTTCTGTCGGAGACACTAAAGTAGATTATGATGAACTCGTTATCGGGTTGGGGTGTGAGGATAAATATCATAATGTACCTGGCGCTGAAGAATATACTTACAGTATTCAAACATTGGCAAAATCACGTAAAACCTATCATACAATCAGCGACTTGCCAACTGGTTCTAAAGTGGCAATTGTGGGGGCTGGTTTAAGTGGTATCGAACTTGCAAGTGAGCTTCGTGAAAGTCGTTCTGATCTAGACATTAGACTTTATGATCGCGGAGAACGTATTCTTGCACGTTTCCCTGAGAAACTAAGTCATTACATTGAAAAATGGTTTAAGAAAAACAACGTCACTGTTATACCAAACTCAAACATCAATAAAGTAGAACCTGGCGTAATCTATAACCATGATGAGCCTGAAGAAGTTGATATCGTTGTATGGACTGCTGGTATTCATCCAGTTTCAGTAGTCAGAAACTTGCCAGTTGATGTAAGTAAAAACGGCCAAGTTATTGTCAATCAATATCACCAAATCCCTACATATCAAAATGTGTATGTAGTAGGTGATTGCGCAAATCTTCCTCACGCACCAAGTGCACAACTTGCTGAAATACAAGGAGATCAAATTGCAGATGTAATGACAAAACAATGGAAAAATGAGGCACTCCCAGATAAAATGCCAGAATTGAAAATCCAAGGATTCTTTGGTTCATTAGGTGATAAAAAAGGTTTCGCGTATGTATTAGATCGTCCGCTTACCGGCCGTATTGCTTCAATTATGAAATCAGGTATTTTATGGTTATATAAATATCATAATGGATAGAATTAATGATCATTAAAAGTCAGGATGGAAATCCTGGCTTTTGTTATACCAATTATAATTTGAGATGTAAAATCGGATAACCTCTTCCTTGGTCGTCTTTTTGAGACTCACCAAATATTTCAAAACCATTTTTAACATAAAATTTAATAGCCTTTTGGTTATCTTTATTGACGTCGACGTATTGTATTTTATTTTCTTGTATGAGGTATTGTACTATTTCTGTACCATATCCATTATTGAAATATTTAGGTCTAATAAATAACATTTCTAAATTTTGATTGTTAGTTCCTGAAAAACCAATAATTTCTTGGTCGTTGAACCATAAATATACTTCAACCATTTTAAAGTAATTCGGTATATCATTTTTCAATTCTAATCTATCTTTCTCTTTTAAAAAATCATGTGTAGCAATGACAGATTCTTCCCATATTTCTAATGCTTTAGAATAATCTTTTTCTTGAAGTTTTCTTTTGGATAATGTCATATTTTAACTCCTCTTCATTTTCACTTGGAAATTTTCAAAGAAACAAAGGCAACTTAATATAAGTCGCCCTTTTGTTTTTATCTTACATATTTAATTTTCAAAATGTTCGTCCACAAATCGAGTAATCTGCTTTGATTGAATGAATCCATCAGCTACTAGCATATCATCCATTGTAACTAATGGATAAAAAAGCTCATCATTTTCCAACTGTTCAATATATTGCTGATCATGGTCTGATAAGTTTTCAGTATCTTTTTGAAAATCTATATACGTATATTCAAAATTAATATCTGAATATTTACGTTTTAATAATGCTTGCAGCCAATCAAATGTATCTTTAGATGTTGGTGCATTTACACAGCTCGCACACACCACATCAGCCCCATAAACCACTACACTTACTTTAGTCATTTGGCGTCCCTCCATAGATTTTTTTGTCTTTATCTATTATAATAAATGAACAAGCAGAAAAATGAAATTATATACTTGGAAGGAGATATATCCATGCCAACTGAAAATACAACAATGTTTGATCAAGTAGCAGTTGTTATCGAACGTTTACGCCCGTTCTTATTACGAGATGGCGGCGATTGCACATTGATTGATGTCGAAGACGGTATTGTTAAATTACAACTTCACGGTGCATGTAATACATGCCCTAGTTCAACAATCACTTTAAAAGCAGGTATCGAGCGTGCATTGCTTGAAGAAGTACCAGGTGTTGTTGAAGTAGAACAAGTATTCTAGACCATTAAGATATAAATCGCTTTAAGAGAAGCTAAGCTGATAATTCAGCTGATGCTTCTTTTTATTTTTGTGCATACTTTTTTATAATATTACTGAGCATTTCTGCAGCATCTTTTTTGCCCACTAAATTATCATAATAAGCCGTAAATCTTTCATCTTCTACATAAAGCTCTGCCATTGCATAATGATATGTTTCATTATACTGTCCACTCATTAATTTCAACCACTTAGCATGTGCATCAAACACTTCTTTTTCAGTGTCGCTAATGTCATTTTCGTGATTTTGTTCAGATAATTTTTGTAGTCCTTTTTTCACTAATGACTCACACTCTTCTGCTTGATGATATTCTAATTGAGAGAGTTGACTCCAATGTTTTTCTGTATTTTCCAATGCATCGCGGCCGTATTTTTCAATAACTTCTTGCCCGTATTTTTCATTATTATCTTTTATTTTTTCTAATTTAAATGCTTCAAATTTTTTTCTATCTGCCATTTGTTTTCCCTCCTTTTTATTTTCTATAGTTATATCAATTAGTTGTATCACTGCAGCTAATTCAGATTGCTTTTTAACTAATTTCTCTTTGTGCTGTACCAACACATGTGTCAAATCCGCTTCATTACTTTGTAGTAATTCCTTAATTTCTGGAAGCGGCACCTCCAATTTTCTTAAAAACATAATGACTTGCAGAACATCTAAGTCTTCTGAAAAATATATTCGATATTTATTTTCAGCTGTTCGATGTGCTTTTAACAGCTCTATTTCATCATAGTAACGCAACGTACGAGTGCTTAACCCTGTCATTTCTGAAACCTCACTGATTGAATATTTCAAATTACCACCTCCTATATTCTCATCTTAAAGTTTAACGTTACGTGAAGGTCAAGCAGCAAATTATAATTTTTTATAATTAAAAGCAGGCTGTTTTCACAACCTGCTTTATTAACGGTATATTTTTTCTTACTTCAAATCCTTTTTAAATCCAAAATACGTTTCATTTAAAGGTTCTCCAAACATGAATTTACCGTATAAAATTTTATCTTTATTAATATCTTGCATTGACGCAGAAAATGCAATTTTACCTTTAAATACTTGGTCTTTTTGGAGTTTGACTAATGCTACGATGTCTTGTACATTATTATAATCTTTGTTAACCGATTTCCCATCTATCTTACCTTTAATACTTACGATTTTTATACCTACATCTTCATTATCAACAAATAAATGCAGAAGTTGATCTAAATTAATTTCTTCACTAATTTTATTTTTGTATTCAAAATCAACTTCAACAACACCGCCATTAATATCATTTGAATAATTATCTTCTGCTAATCTGTCATCTGGATTATCAGGATTACCAATTCCAATAGCCCCGCCATCGTATTCTTTGGCATTATACAAATGTTTTGCTAAAAGTTCATCTTTAGTGTAAGTCTTATAACCATTTAATTTAAAATGCAAAGCTGCGTTGTCTAATTCATCCCCCTTTAAAATTAAGTTCACTTTGTTTTGAACCGATTCAGGATTATCTTCAAATCTTACTGATTCTGGTTTTTCTAAATATTCCGCGCCTTTTGTTTTTTCTACTAGTTTCTTTTCAATATCAACTGCTTTATCACTATCAACATAATATTGTCCGTCGCTCTTCTCAACATCACTTTTACTAAAATAGTTTTTATACGGTAATTTGTTATATTCTGCTGTGCTTATACCTTTATCATTGGATTCACTTTGTGGTTTTTCCGACTTATCACTATCACTTTTTCCACAACCAGCTAAAATAATACCCCCTGCTAATAATAAACAATTCAATTTTGCTAATTTCATAGATGATCAACCCTTTACTTATTATTATATAATTAAGTATAATGCGACTTAAAAAAATAAGTAAATAGCTTTAGCTGAAAAAAATCTAAGAAAATTTTATAAAAATAGAAACTCGAACTGTCAAAACAGCACGAGTTTCAAAATTCAATCTAATTTCAGTGTAAATGCATTGATGGCTACAATTATAGTACTGAGTGACATTAGAATTGCTCCTACTGCAGGTGATAATATCAAACCTGCGAACGCTAAAACACCAGCTGCTAGAGGAACAGCAATAATATTATAACCAGCACCCCACCAAAGGTTTTGGACCATTTTACGCATTGTATTTTTAGATAGCGTAAGGAAATGAATAATATCAATAGGATTACTTTTCACAATGATAATGTCAGCAGAATCTATTGCAACATCCGTGCCTGCTCCGATTGCTGCACCAATATCTGCTCTAACTAGACTTGGCGCATCATTAATACCGTCTCCTACCATCATAACTTTACTGCCGTCTTTTTGATAATTTTGTATAATTATTTCTTTATCTTCTGGTAATAATTCAGAATGAACATGTTTAATTCCTAATTCTTTTGCAACATTCTCTGCCGCTTCTTTATTATCCCCAGTCAGCATCACAGGCGTAATCTGTCTCTCTATTAAATCTGAAACCATTTGTTTGGAACTTTCTTTGATTTGATCACCTTGAGCAATAAAACCAACAACTGAATTGCCTTCAATCAAATAACTAATTGAGTTGCCTTTTTGTGCCCATTGAGTAAATAGTGACACATCATATTTAAATTGATGCTTTTTCAAATATGATGCGTTAACTATCTTAATACTTTTTCCATTCACTTTTCCTTCTAGTCCAACACCTGAAATCGTATGAACATCTTCTGGATTTTCAAATTTAATATCTTTAGATTTTGCATATTCAATTATTCCACGCGCTAATGGATGATTAGAAGCACTTTCTAATGATGCAAACAATTGCAATACTTCATCGTCTGTTAATTGACTATCCAAACTTTCATAATGGTTAACTGTAAAAACGCCCTTCGTTAAAGTACCTGTTTTGTCCATCATGACATAGTTTAAATGCTGTGCTATCTCTACAGCTTCCCTATTTTTAATAATTAGACCATTGTTTGCACCAATTGAAGTAGAACGTGCGGTAACTAACGGTATAGCTAAACCCAATGCATGCGGACATGCTATGACCAATGCTGTTACCAATCTCTCAAGTGCAAAATCTATATTATGCGTAATTAAAATCCATACTATAAATGCAATCAGACCAGCAGTTAACGCAAAATAAAAGAGATATCCTGCAACTTTATCAGATAAAAGTTCTGCCCGAGACTTATCATCTTGTGCTTGATTCACCATATCCATCACTTGTGACAAATAACCTTGACCACTTGCAGCAGAAACTTTCACTTGAATAGTTCCTGAACCATTAATCGCACCGCCAATGACCTTGTCATCAACATGTTTTGGAACTTTCTTAGATTCGCCAGTTACCAACGACTCGTCTACATCAGTATTTCCTTTAATGATAATACCGTCAGCGGGTATACTGTCTCCTGATTTGACTTCAATAATGTCCCCATCTTTTATATCAGAAGTTTGAATTGTTTCATGGTTGCCATCTTTATCAACTTTAATTGCTTTCTTAGGCAACAATTCTGCCATTTTTTCTAAAGCATTACCTGCATTGCCAACAGCATTCATCTCAATCCAATGACCTAACAACATGATAATAATTAAAGTTGCCAGCTCCCAGAAAAAATCCATGGCATGAGAGGAAGTATTACTAAAATGATTAAGATAGAATGCATAGAGGCTATATACATATGCAACAGTTATACCTAATGTAATAAGTGTCATCATACCCGGTTTTTTATCTTTCAACTCATCTTTAGCTCCCGATAAGAAAGGTTGGCCACCATAAACGAATAGTATAGTAGCAAGTATTAATACAATCCAATCAGAACCTTTAAATGTGAACTGGAACGGTAAATGCAAACCCATCATTGGAGATAATATAATTATAGGCAGCGCAAATATCAGAGAAATAAAAAATTTCTTTTTAAAATCACCATGATGATGGTGGCCCATATGATTTTGGTGATGCATATCATGATGATTGTGCATATGAGAACTTTCATGCGTATGGCTTAAGTTATGGTTTTGGGCCATATTCAAAACTCCTTTCTCACTTTTTCGTGATTATCTTTAAGTACCCATGAAACAAAAAATAACATTCACTATTTTTACAGTGATTTAATATTATACTTCTCTATACCCTCGTAGGGTATAATCCAAAAGTAAAAAGGCAAGATACAACATTTTAAAATTGTATCTTGCCTTTACTATTTGTACTATTTTTCTTTCATATGATGAACGATATGTTCGTCGATATAAACCCAGCCTTTCCACCCGATATGGACAGCATCTGTAATAACATATGGTTCATAGTCTTTATCAGTCATATCATAAATTTTACCGCCATTATCAGTTACAGTACGATGAATTTTATCATACACTGGTTGTCGTTTATCTTTTTCTACACCAATATGATCATACCATTTACCGTTAACCGGTATACTGATATATTCAACATCTGCACCCGCTTCACGCATTGTATCTACTAATAATTTCAAATCAGCAAATTCTGGCGAATTGATATTAAATTCATAATCTCGATTCATTCTGCGTTTATGCGCTTTAATCAATTTCCAATATTTATCTCGAATATGGTATTGGTTAGATTTAGAATGTGCTTCACCATATTGCGTTGCCACATCTCTCATTTCAGACCAAGACGCATCTTCATTTGTAACTGGTTTGACATGCTCTAACGGCACTTTTTTAAAGTTCATCAAACTTTTAATCGCTTCAATTTTAGTTAATTGATTTTCTTTAAATCCAGAAATATAATTACCATCTGTTTTACCATGATTTTTAGCTGTATCTCTCAAAAACCCTTTATTGTGGACGTTCTTAAACTGCAATAATCTTTTAGCATAACGCTGTTTCAATTCATCACTCATGTTTTTCTGATTAAACATTTGATTGATTTGATTTTGAGACATTCTTGCATCAAAATTCACGTTGGTCAACCCATGGTTCGTAAACCATTGGGGTGAAATGATAAAAGCAATTTTCTTTCCTTTCAAATCATCATATTGAGAGGCTAATTCCACTCCGTTGACTAAATCAGTATTTCCGCCAGTACCTAATAAAAAAGCTTGGCTTGGAGAATTATGCTTGTTCAAAGCTATTGCCGGATTAAAAGGATCATCTTTTTCTAGCTCACTTGAACCATAAATCGGATAATATTCTTTATTATGATGGAACAACTTATCTTGAATAAGCGTTCCTTTCAAAACTTGATCTGTTAAAGTCATACGATTTTCTGCCAACGTTTTTTTATTAACCAATCCTGTAAACCAACTTGATGGCAGCAATACAAAAACAATAAAAATTGCACCACTGATAAAAATCGGTAAAAATGGTTTTAATTTTTTACTCATTTAAGTTCTTCTAAAGCTTCAACAATTTTATTAGGAGTCGCCCACTCATCACGATCAAAGTCCATAATAGATACTTCAATTCCTAATTTATTTTGAATTTCCAATAGTAATCCTACTGTTTGGAAAGAATCGATAATACCTTCTTCAAAAATTTCAACATCAGGATTTTCTTTCACTACATCGTTTTCTGCAACCTCTGCTAATAAATCTAAAACTTGTTCTCTAAATTCCATAATAATAAATCTCCTTTTTTATTTAAATCAGTTTCCCTGAAAAAATTAAGAATCCGAATGTGACAAAGTGGAATGTGATAATAATACTTAGTGCTGTTGTAAAACGGTTGTCCCAACGTGGCGGGTGTTTCTTGCGCCAACGTTCGTAATAACCATAGCCAATAAATAACGCAGCGTGATAAAGTCCGTAGACAATATAATAAACTTCTAATCCATGCCAAACTCCCATAATAAAGAAGTTTAAGAAGAAAGCTACATTAGACATTGCAAATTGACTTTTCATCATTTTCTTTTTAGACATAAAGAATAATGATCTCATATAAATACAGTCTCTAAACCAAAATGATAATGTCATATGCCACCTATTCCAGAAATCTTTAATATTTCTAGATTTAAATGGTTGATTAAAGTTTGGTGGTGTCTTAATACCATAAATATAGCTGACTGCTATTGCGAACAAACTGTAACCAGCGAAATCAAAGAATAAATACATACTATAGGCATACATATATAACCAATGTTTTACAAAACCATGTAAATGCATTTGTAATGGGGAAACCCCGTATTTTTGTACGAAATAAGCAATAATATATTTATATAAAAAACCGAGCATAATCATATGAACCGCTTTTAAAATAAGTTCACGATATTCATCACCTGTCGGAACTTTCTTATCATCTTTTACAAATCGTTTATAACGGTCAATTGGCCCAGATGAAATTGTTGGGAAGAATGAAATAAATTGGAAGAGTTTTCCTAATTTAATTTCTTTAATTGACCCATCTCTAATCTCCATAATCAGTTGGACACTTTTAAAAGTTACATATGATATACCCAAGAAACCGATAAATTCAATCAACTTGTGTTCATGGAACTGAATTTGCTGCCCTCCAAGCCAAGAACTTGAAAAGACTTTTACTAAGGCCAATGGCAATATCGATAACGCCATCACGATAAAGAATTTAATGAAAGTATTATTTTTTGGTCGTGAATGATAATACCACATAATCAAGGCGGCTTGCCAAAGCATATATATAATAAAGCTGACAAGTTGAACACTCAAATATTTCACACCGAAAAAGTTTAATTTATCGGATGCAAATATAATTACAACCATAATTGCTGTACTAATACCATTATAAATATAGCTTCGCTTACCTAAAAATCCTAATATAATAACTGGTATAAGCAAAATAAAAGCAATTAAAAAGAAACTAAACGTGCCATAAGGTGTCATTAATTCAATTCCTCTGCGATTTTTTTACGGTCTATTTTACCATTTGAAGTTAATGGCAACTGATCCATCCACACAAACTTTCTAGGTATCATGTATTCGGGTAAGCTGGATTTTAAATCAGATTTTATCTCATGGGAAAGTTTTGCACTATCATCAACACTTTCTGTTGGTACAACTGCGCCAATAAGTTGTGTTACTTTACCATTTTTATAAATCGGTACGACCACAGCTTCTCTTACCCAACTTGACTGACGTAAAATTGTTTCAATTTCTTCAAGTTCCATACGATAACCGTTCATTTTAATTTGGAAGTCAATGCGTCCTTGGATGAACCATTGGTTATCTTCATATTTAGCTTTATCACCAGTGCGATAAGAACGTGCACCTTCATTTGTGCTAAATACGTCTTGTGTCTTTTCTTTATTTTTCAAATAACCGACACTTACACTATTTCCTGTGATAACAAGTTCACCTTCATCAGTAGTTGATAAAGTTGTACCTGGTCGTGCTTGGCCAACTGGCAATGTACTGTATTTTTCCAATATCTCAGGTGTGATTTGAATACTTGTCACAGCCACTGTAGCTTCTGTTGGCCCATACGTATTGTAAATTGTTGCAGATGGGAAACGCTCTACCAATGCTTTTGCGGTTCTGTGAGGTAAAATCTCACCACAGAAGAAAAATTCTTTCAAACTAGGATATTGTTTTTCATCTAAAGTCGGTAATAGTAAGCACATTTCAATAAATGATGGTGTAGAAACCCATACATTAATAGGCGTTTTTTGCAACATATCATTTAAAAGCTTAGGCTTTTTAATCATATCTTTATCAACTAGATTTAATGTGCCGCCTGTAAACAAGCAAGGATAAATTGCCATCACTGACAAGTCGAATGAAAACGGCGCTTGATTCAACCATTCTTGCCCTTTTCCTAATTGATTTAAATCTTTCATCCATTCTGCAAATTCAACTAAACTTGCATATTGGATTTGGACACCTTTAGGTTCACAAGTAGAACCTGATGTGAAAATGGTATAAACTACATCTTCAGGTTTCATACATGATTCAAAAGTTTCGGGCGCTGATGCATTTTGTACATCTTTAATTGTTAATATCTCACCCTGATGAAATTCAAATGACTCATCACTTGTGTCAAAAATAAACTCAGGTTCTGTTTTATCAATAATCATAGTAGTACGCTCATGAGGTACTGAAGTATCAATAGGTACATAACCGCACCCTGCTTTTATGCCTGCTATCATACCGACTACCATGAACGGCGACATATGACCATATAAAATAATTGGCTTTTGACTTCTTTGAATCAAAGTTGCTAATTGATTAGATAATACATCTAATTCTTGATAAGACAGTTTTTCATCAGTATGTCTTACTGCTATACTATCAGGACTGTCTTCGACGATACTGTTTAATACGTTAATTATATCTCTCATAACTATCTCCTTTAATTAGAATTCATTGTAAATAAAGTTATTATGGGTATCTCCCGATCCATATATGAGGTACAAAGTAATGAATATTGCTAAATAAAGAGCAGTTAATAAATATGGCTTCAGTTTTTGCATTGTTTCAAATTTTGTTTCGGGTTCTTTGGACTTCATGCTGCACCTCTCTTGTTAATTTTAATTTTTTCTTAGGTACAAGTGTGACATGTGCATCTCTTGTTAAATTCCTCTCCCTAATTCAACAAAAATATAATTCATTATAATCTTTTTCTCATATATTTTCAATTGTATAGGGTGTAAATATAGAAATATTTATCACTTTCCATCCCTTTTACTCCCTTTCATCTCAACGCTTTTAGTTTTTACAGGAAATAAATGGACTGTTTAAAGCATTTCACACACTTTAAATTTACTCGTTAAGTTTACTTCTACCTTTACAAAATTTCAATATTTATACAGGTAACATAATTGTAATACTCTATTATATTTTCTTCCTCATTCTTCAGTAGTAGGTACGAATTTTTTTAATTTAAAAAGCAGCACTTCCCCTTTTAATCATGGGTAAATGCTGCTTTGCTTACTTTATTTTTTATTATCTGTGACAGGTGTAATAGCTGGTTGTCCTTCCAATACAGCTTTTACATTACTGATAGAAAGTTGAATCATTCTATCTCTTGTTACTACAGAAGCACTGCCGATATGCGGCAAAACAACTGTGTTGGGTAATTTTAATAATGGATGGTCAGTAGAAATTGGTTCTTCTCTAAATACATCTAATCCCGCACCTGCAATTTCACCATCTTTTAATGCCTGTATCAAGTCTTCCTCAACTACAGTAGCACCACGTCCGATATTGACAAAAATTGCATCATTACGCATTTTTTTAAATGCAGAACGATCAAATTTATCTTTCGTTTCAGGGGTTAACGGCGCAGTACATATAACAAAATCACTGTTTTCTAATAATTCATCAAAAGTTACATAGAGTACTCCTAATTCTTTTTCAGCAATGCGATGACGACTGCGGTTGTGATACATAACATTTGCCTCAAAACCTTTTAAGCGACGCGCAAACGCTTTACCAATATCTCCCATACCGAAAATACCTACTTTTGAACCGTGTACATCTTTACCTGCTAAAAGATAAGGTCCCCAACTCTTCCATTTGCCGTCTCGAATATATTGTTCTGCTTCAACTATTCTGCGTGCAGTTGCTAACATTAATGTAAAACCTAATTCTGCTGTTGTTTCTGTTAGTACTTCAGGAGTATTTGTCACCGTTACACCACGTTCTTCAGCTAGTTGGATGTCGATATTATCATATCCTACTGCCAAATTCGCAATAATTTTCAAATTAGGTGCAGCATCTAATGTTTCTTCATTAACTTTTTCGCTCAATGTAATAAAACATGCATCTGCATCTTTTAATTCTTCTAGAAATTTTTCGCGTGGCATTGGGACAAATTCTTCGTCCCACATTTCAACCTCTGCAAATGCTTTTAATTGCTCTACAAATCGTTCTGGAATTTTCCGTGTCACTAGCACTTTAGTCATAGTAACACCTACCCTTCTAATTCATTTAAAACCTCATTCAAATCTTTGAATGTGTAAGTTGGTTGTGTTTCTTTTTGTGCAAGTTCTTCTTTACTTGTTACACCTGTTTGTACATGAATTGTATCAATATCTGCATTTATTCCTGACATTATATCTGTTTCATAAAGATCGCCTACCATTGCGACTTCGTCTTTAGGTAACTTCAATATGTCCATGGCCATATCCATAATGATAGGTTGCGGTTTACCGATGAATGTCGGTTGAACTTGAGTGGATACTGTTATAACACTTGTAATTGCACCATTCCCAGGTAAAAAACCGCGTTCATTTGGTATAGAAATATCTTGGTTCGTAGAAATGAATTTAGCACCGTTACGTACACCTAAAGTAGCCTGTGCAAATTTATCATAATCAACATTAGTATCTAAACCAACTACCACATAATCTACATGAGTATCGTCGATTAAAGTAAGGCCTGCATCTAATAAAGCAGTACGGATACCGCCTTCTCCTATAACATATATCGAAGCATTAGGATTTTCTTTTTTAATATAACCTGCAGTTGCTAATGCTGAAGTAATAACTTCTTCCGGTTTCGCTTCAATTCCGAAACCTGCTAATTTCTTAACAACATCACTTGGTACTTTAGTTGAATTATTTGTCACAAAAAGATGAGGAATATCTTTTTCATTCAAATAATCAATAAATTGCTTTGCTCCATCAATTTCATCAGAACCTCTATACATTGTTCCATCTAAATCAATCAAATAACCTTTATATTGTTTCATTAAGTTAATGCTCTCCTTTTCCAAATGCAGTCACAGGCACATTTTCGTTATTTAAAAAATGAATTACTTCATCAATAAAATTACGATAATCAGCAAGTGATGTGTCAAACAAAGGAATCAAATCCTCTGTATTTAGTTGATCATACTCATGAACAAAACGTTTACGTACATCTACCGTTTTATTAATTCCCTCTTGGGTTTTTGGCGAAATTACTTTCTCCAATTCAAGAATATCAATAACATCCTTATAATTTCCTGGATCTCTTAAAACAAAACCATCAATAATCATATTTCCGATATCTACAGAAGATTCAATCAGCATTTGCGCAATTCTTTCAAATGCATAATGATTTTCTTTTTGTTCTGGGTAATCTTCTGTTAATTGTTTTAAATAATTCAATTTAAGTTCTAATTTCTCTTTATCCACAAAATACATGCCAATCACTCCTATTCCTCTCAATCATATCACATCTTTGCAGTACAATTCATTAGTAGATATACTTGTATAAAGACGCTGTAAAGGAGTCGATTAAATGATAGATATGTTTTTATATGATGATAATGAAGAAGCTGACGTTCAATACGTAGGAATGGTTGGAGAAGAAAGTCGTTATGATTTAATGATGTTTCAGACCAATCGTCATTATGGGAAAGTTTTAGTATTGAACATGCAGACTAACAAATTCGGTATCATCGGACCGGATGATTTAGCTGAAGATGGGTACGTCGCATATGTATTAGGAGTCAGTGATGCTGAAGGCGAAGAACTTACAGACTACTTAAAAGATGTTATACCGAGTGGGACTTTTGATAGTGGGGAATATTAATAAAAAAGGTTGAGATATCAATTTTGAAGAATGATATCTCAACCTTTTATTAATGTTCTGATTCTTGTTCTTTTGGAATACTAGGCTCTATTTTTACATCATGCAATTTATCTGAAGGATTATCAATAAGCTCACTATCTCCTGATTCACGTATATTTTTTAACTCTCTTTCAGGTATGCGTCTAAGTACAAAATAAGCACAACCGAAATTACAGTACTCTAATAAATAATCTTGAATCGTTGAAAATCGTTTACTGATTTCAGCTTTTTTATTTGAGTCTTTATAAAAACCTTTTAAACGCAATTGTTCATAACCGAAATCACCGACTACATAATCATATTTATCTAGAATCTCAGAATAACGGTTTACGAATTGCTCTTCATCAAAGCAATCACGATATTCTTCTATTAATTCAAAGTATTTATCTCCTGCTTTAATCATCATTCTCACCTAATTTATATTCATTGTTCTTACTTATCTGTTAATATATTTTCCATTATACAACAAAAACTTAGATACCATATCCCATTATGGCACCTAAGTCTCTTAAAACCCAAACTATTAAAATGAAAGAAACGAGTCTTTTGACTCGCCCTTTCTAATTTTCACTATAAAATATTACGATTATGCTTCGTTTTTAGCCGCTTCTAATTTTTCATCACCAATACGTTGTCTTTCTTTAGCCGCTTCATTAACTTGCTCATCTGCATGATAAGAACTACGAACTAATGGTCCAGCTTGGCAATGTTTGAATCCTTTTTCCATTGCTACTTTTCTTAATTTACCGAATTCTAATGGAGAATAATATTTTTGAACTTTCAAGTGTTTACGAGAAGGTTGTAAATATTGACCAATTGTCAAAATATCTACGTCCGCTGCACGTAAGTCATCCATTGTTTCATGAAGTTCTTCAATAGTTTCACCTAAGCCTACCATGATACTTGATTTTGTAGGAATATCCGGTTGTAATTCTTTAGAACGTCTTAAGAATTCTAATGTACGATCATAAGTTGCACGTGCACGCACTCTTGGAGTCAAGCGGCGTACTGTTTCAATGTTATGGTTTAAAATGTCTGGTTTTGAAGCCATTAAAGTTTCAAGTGCATCATAATCTCCGCCCATATCTGAAGGCAAGATTTCAATCGTTGTATATGGATTGCGCTCTCTTACTTTTCTGACAGTTTCAGCATAAACATTTGAACCTGCATCTCTTAAATCATCACGCGCTACTGCTGTGATTACAACGTGTTTTAAATTCATTAATTCTACTGATTCAGCAACACGTTCTGGTTCACCTAAATCTAATTCGTTCGGCAAACCTGTCTTAACTGCACAGAAACGGCAAGCACGCGTACATACCGCTCCTAAAATCATAAATGTAGCTGTACGGCGTTCGCCCCAGCATTCATGTATATTTGGACACTTTGCTTCTTCGCAAACAGTGTGTAAATTCTTCTCACGCATCATCTTTTTCAGACCGGTATAGTTTTCGTTCGTGTTCAGCTTAATCTTCAACCAATCTGGTTTACGTAAAATTTCTTCATTTTTTGTAGCCATTACAACACATACCCTCCTGTGTACTCATCTTCACCTTATTATAACGAACTTATAAAGAAATGAAAACGCTATAACTCATAATTTCACAGTTCTAATAATTTCTTTTTGAAAATATCCCTTAGAAACTCAGGCATGAGATACTCTGTCGGTAAATCCTTAAAGATAGGAAAATAACGTCCAAAGGTATACATATCAATTGTTCCTAAAGTATAAATGTGGTCATCTTCAATTTCTTTACCTTGAACAAAGAAACGTGCTTCAGATTCAATATAACCCATGTTATATAAAATGTAACCGCCAAAAATATCACCTCGGAAGCCCAATCCTTGTGCATGCTCATGCATATAATTTTGTTCTTCTGCAGTCAAAATCACCGATTTCAAATCTTTCCCTGATATTTTTATTCTGACAGCATTAATAGGATGCGGCAGCATTTGATGCACATCAAATTCTGTTACCCTTGGACCATCAATACCTTTAACTATCAGACCTGCATTAATAATTGTACAATCTGCATGCGTAAATTCATATACACTTTGTGCAAGAAGATATGACGTTTTAGTGATGATATCTGTACGTCTTGGTAAATCAATTGGATGATCAATAATAGGATCACTCATTAAACTTTTTCCTTCTTCAGCAAAATGCGTGTCAACTTCAGGCAAAGTGTCTACCGGCAATAACTTTGCTTCTTTATGTACTACTTTTTTATTTTCAATGTTTAAATCAACTTCGCCAAGATAATGTCCATATTTACCTGCCGCTACCATCAAAACACCATTCTTCATTTCACCGTGCTCAAAATAATGATGTGTATGGCTTCCGAAAATTACATCTATTTCAGGCAGCTCTTCGCATAATTTACGATCAAAGAAAATTCCGCAATGACTCATCACAACGAGTACATCATACTGCCCTTTTTGTTTTTCAATTTCATCTTTGATGGCTGCCATCGGATCTGTAACTACCCAATCCAAAGCACGGTAAAAAGGCGTAAATGGTGCAGTTGCTGCCACAAATAAAATACGCGTATCTTCAATGGTTTCTATAAAACTTGAAGTCATATGATGCGGAAGATTGCCTTCTTCATCAAATACATTGCTGCAAGTCACTGTAAAGTCTGCATCTTCATATAATGCATTCAAATCATCATGCGAAATAGTCATACCTTCATTATTTCCTATTGTCGCGATATCACAATGAGCAGCATTTAATAGTTGAACGTTTTTTTGGCCATGAGTCGCTTCAGTTACAGGTGCAGACAAATCCACGTGGTCACCGATATCGATGTAGAGAGACGGATGGTTTAATTCAGGTCTATGTTGAGCCATATACGCTGCAATTCTTTCATAGTCATGTAAATGACTATGAATATCATTAGTATGGTAAATCGTTAATTCCATGCTTAAGTGTCCCCCTTTAAAGAATTGATTTTATAATTAAATAAATACCCATCAAAAGCATGACTGTACGCAGTAATACAACTACAGTATTGGATTGAATAGATTGATTAATTTTAACACCTAATTTAGCGCCAAAATAACTCGATATAACTAAAACAATTGCATAATGCCACGCGACATGCCCTTGAAAAATATGTCCAATTGAACTCATTACACTAGAGAAGAATATCATCATCATACTTGTCCCTACTGCAACATGAGGCGGGAATCGAAAAACAATTAACATTAACGGCGTCATTAATGCGCCACCGCCAATTCCGAATAACCCTGTCAAAATACCAATGCCAAAAGTAGTGAAAAAGGCAAATACTGGTGGAACATGATAATGATATGTAGTGCCGTCATTCGCAATGTATGTACGTTCATATTTCTTTTTTTCAAATAGGCTGATAGGTTTTATATAATAACGCACCATCAAGATAATGGAAACAAAAATTAAGAAGATTCCAAAGTACAAATTAAATGAATCTAAAGTTAAATATCGACTTATTAATGAGCCGAATAATGAACCCGGCAATAAACCAAACAAAAAGATGTAACCATTTTTGATATCTACTTGTTTAGATTTCATATACCCTAATGTTGATGTTAAACCTGTCACAATCAAAATGATTGAAGAAGTACCGATGGCAATTTGCGGTGTGATTCCATTAAGCAAGTGGTGCTCCACACCAAAATATACCAGAGTCGGTACTATAATAATGCCTCCGCCAATGCCAACAATTGAACCTAATATGGCAGACAATGCACCGATCAGAATGAGTAATAAAATACTCAGCATTTAATCACTTCCTAGAATAATTTAAGTTGTTGCGGAGCTAAGCCTTCATAATCAATGCCTAAAATTTCTTGAAGTTCTTTTGCATTTCCAGCTGCATGACCGCCTGAATTGTTATTAAAAACAACATATATTTTTTTCGCTTTATGTTCGATGATGCGTAATTGATCGGCTAAATTTTCTAATTCAGCAGTTGAATAATTATACAGATAACGCACATCTCGCCATGCTTCATCTGTCATATCTTGTTTAGTCCATCCATGTCTATTACGTCCATGATAGCGTACAAACGCTGTATCAGTCGTAATTCGATTAACCATGGGCGCCGATCCTTCTCCAACTTGCGGTTCGTCTACAATCGCATGAATTAAATGTTGCTCAGTTAAAAATTGAAGTGTATTTTCTTTCATACTGTCTTCAAACCATGTTTGATTACGAAATTCAATACACACTGGAACGTCTTTTAATTGTTCTCGCACATAACGGATATAATTGATATTTTGTGTCTTGCAGTCAAACCACGGCGGAAATTGTACCAATACCATCGCTAATTTATCCGCTTCAACTAATGGGGAAATCATCAAACGAAATTGTTCAAACAATTCATCTCTTGTTTCTGCAAATTCTTTATAATCTGCATGCAACGTCAAGGCTTGATGAATTTTTACAACGAACTTAAAACGTTCAGGTGTTTCTTTAATCCATTTACGTATATTGCGTTCTGGCTGAATGGCATAATAAGACGCATCTAATTCTACTACTGGAAAATGACTAGCATACGTTTTTAATTTATCTGTTTTTCGACTTAAATCAGTATAAAGCGAGTCATGATCGCCCCAACCTGTCAGTCCTATATCTATCATAGTAATCACCAGCTTCATTTTATCATATTTTATCGCGAGAACACTTTGCGTAAACTCATATTTACCTTTTCTATAAAAAAGTAAAAGAAGATGCTGTAAAGTCTCTCAGCATCTTCTTTCCCAACTATCTCTTAATTCCAGTATTGCTCATTTCTTCAATTTCTCCCACAATAGTATCAATAATTTCACCAGCTTTTTGACTAGTTGCGAGTCTGGGTGTCTGACCGCTCCATAATGACATCAGTTTATCATTATGTTGCGCTGTAGAAGCTTTTCTGATTCCTGACGTTAATTGATTTTGAATGGGATAGTCAGGTATTTCTCCACCAAACTCAGATAAATAATTAATAAAATCGTTTCGAATGCCTCGGGCCATCTTGCCGCTGAATGCATTCGTTAAAACTGTAGAAGTATCTGTGCTATTTAATATCGCTTCTTTATACGCAATATCTGCCCCACTTTCTTGTGAGGTTAAAAAAGCTGTACCCATTTGTACTCCAGAAGCGCCAAGTATCAAACTGGCTAACACACCACGCCCATCCATGATGCCTCCAGCTGCAATAACTGGAATGGTAACTGCATCTGCTGATTGAGGAATCAATGAGATACTTCCAATCATCGGATATTCTCCATTTTCTTTTATAAATGAACCTCGGTGCCCGCCTGCTTCACTTCCTTGTGCAACAATAATATCCATTCCAGCTTTTTCATTAGCTACAGCTTCTGCTACTGAAGTTGCGGTACCCATCACAACGATATCATGTTCATGCATTCTGCGAATCAATGATTCGTCTGGAATGCCGAAAGTAAAGCTCGCGATAGGTACTTTCTTTTTAATAAGTATCTCTACTTGCGATTCTAATAACTGATCTTGTGATAAATTAATAACTGGATTTTCCAAGTTTAAAGCACGTCGATATGGGCTTAGCCATGCATTCATTAAATCCACTTGAGCTGGAAGTAATTTTTGATTATTTGGCACAAATAAATTTACAGCAAAAGGTTGTGACGTTAATTTTTTTACAGCATCAATTTCTGCTTCCAAACGTTCTAAGCCGAAATAACCTGCACCTATCGTTCCTAAGCCTCCGCTTTCACTGACATGGGCAACTAATTCAGGAGTTGTATTGCCCGCCATTCCTGCTTGAATGATCGGATATTTAATTCCTAATTGTTTACTAGCTTTTGTATTTGACCACATCTCTATCTCTCCTATATCATAGTCATTTTCTTATAGCCATCTTATTTTTTGCCTTTAATTTGTTTGTTTTTGTGCTTCAAGCGTTGCTCTACCATATTTTGTTCTCGTTGATCCATTTCATCTTCAATATCTAAACCTAAAAGCTGCTCTATTAAATCTTCCATTGTGATAATAGCATCTGTACCGCCATATTCATCTAACACAATTGCGATGTGTTTTCTAGAAGCAATCATTTTGCGCATAACCCATTCAGCTTTGTTATGCTCATTGACAAATAAAGGTTCTGAAATAAAGTCGCGTAATGTTTTATTATGCTGTCGGCTCCATATCAATAAATATTTGGAATGGAATACACCTACAATGTCATCAATATCTTCATCATAAACTGGGTAGCGCGTATAGGGATGCGACATTATTATTTTATAAACTTCATCATAAGGTGTATCAATAGAAAATGCTGTAACATTCACCCGAGGTGTTGTATCAACATCATTGACTTTTAATTGATCAAACTCCATCACACTTTGCAGACGGTTACGTTCATATTCATTAAACGCACCTTGAGTACCTGCAATTGCTACCATTGTCCGAACTTCTTCTTTAGACATTTTTTGTGCTTGGAAACGATCGTTGACTAACATTCTATTAATTAACCCTGTTAAAGCATTCAATATTTTTGTAATCGGCGATAAAATAACTACAAAAAAATGAATGACTGGATATACGATTCTTGATATTGCATCAGGATAAGTCGCTGCCACAGATTTCGGAATAACTTCTGAAATTATGATGACAACAACAGTAATAATTGCCGAAGCAACTCCAACATTCCAACCATGATCCACTGCATAAATGGTTACTAACGTAGGCAATACGATATTCGCACTGTTATTAGCAATTAAAATTGTAGTGATGAACTCTCTTGGCTTATCTAGAAGCTTCACTAATTTTTTTGCACGCGGATCTCCTTTTCTACTTTCAGTCTTCAACTTCACTTTATTGGCTGCTGTTAATGCTGTCTCACTTCCAGAAAAGAAGAACGACATAAAAATTAAAACAATAATCGCTATCATCATGATGGCAGACACTCCTTCTAAACAGATGCATATTCGTAATTTAACTGTGTATTTAAGATTTAAATTCCCTTAACGTTTACTATGTAAACTGATAAAAAAATTACTGAATCTATCAATAATACCTTTATTTTACACAACTTTTTCCTTTTGAAAAGTATGATTTAAATGCGACACATATTAAGAAGAAAACTCAAAAACCAAGTTATATACCAGGTTCCTGAGTTTTAAAAGAAATAGGTTAAATAATACATAAAGTGCAATATCATAAAGATAGCTGCTGCTATAATAGAAGCTGTTAAAAAACGATTGCCATTGATTTCATCATACTTTTTCAATTTTACACTGCAAATAATACTGCCAATCGCAAACAAGGGACTGACTAACGTTAAAATTATGAAAATAACGGTAAATATCTTTAATAATGTCGCTGTATTTTTCATATCTGGACTCCTTATCCGTTACATGTTGTCTTTTTACAATTTATAAACTTATATTATTTATACCACAGTGAGTAAATTATTAAAAATATAAGCAAAAGCAGCAGTATAAATATTCCACTGCTGCTTTCAAAGTTATTCTTTTAAAGTATTCATAATTGTTTCATTTTCTATTTGTGTAATATCCGAAATTTCATCTACATTTTCGATAATATATGTTTTATGGTTTGCCAAAAGTTTTTGAACAGTGTTTCTAGCCCATCTCCCATTTGCTTGATGGTCTTTACTAAGGTTTGCATATGTTGTACTCACTGTTTGAAGTAAAAATGTTTCATCAAATGACCAATCTTTACTTAAGCTGCGCGCAACGATTTCAGCCACTTCATCTGGTGTATAAGCTGGAAACTCAATTGTATATGGAACACGTGATTTCAGACCTTCATTCTCATCTAAGAACCTTTCCATATCGTTTGTATAACCGGCAAAGATGGCGATGAATTTATCTCTGTAGTTTTCTAAAGAAGTAATCAATGTCTCTACTGCCAAATGACCAAAATCATTCTCACCGCCTGACGCCAACTGATAAGCTTCGTCTATAAACAATACACCGCCCATAGCTTGATCGACAGCTTTAGCAGTATTCTTTTCAGTATGACCGATGTAAGACCCCACTAAGTTTTGTCTATCTACTTCAACTGCTTTATCTTCTGACAAAATTTCAAGACTATAAAAAATCTTAGCAATTAAGCGTGCGATGGTTGTTTTACCTGTCCCTGGAGGTCCTGTGAATACCATATGATACGTCGGTTTGTCTAAAACCATCCCTTTTTCTTCAAACAATTTATTCGCTTTGACTTCATTAATCAATTTCTTAACAAATGATTTCACATTATCTAAACCTACAAGTTGATTGAGTTGATTTAATAATTCATCTAAATCTTCAGTTTGCGTATCGTTCGCAGTCATTTGTAAAAGATCTTCATCAATTATGCATTGCAAATCTTCTGGATTAACTTCTTCGCTTTGAGCTAATCTCGAATTCTGAATCATGATTAATTTTTCATTGAAATTGCGCACCCAACGTGCGTTGCTATTATCATTGGACTGATGTAATGCTTTCACTAATTGTTTTCGATATAATTCTTGGTTATATTCAAGGCCTTGCTTAAATAAAATAGACTCTCCGATTTCTATCATTTCTTTATCATTATAATCTTCAAATAAGAAATTATGTTGAACACGTGATTGAAGACCAGGATTCATATTGAAGAAATCATACATTTCATTTGTATAACCCGCAAAAATAATTATAATTTCATCACGGTAATCTTCCATAAATTTAAGTATGGTATCTAATGATTCTTGTCCTGGATTAATCGAACTCTCATCATAGAGTGTATATGCTTCATCTATAAAGAGAATGCCGCCCTTTGCTTTTTCTAATATTTCTTGTGTTTGTACTGCTGTTTCTCCCACAAAAGGACTGACTAATTGGTTTCTCGATACTTCTATGAAGTTATCTGATTTTATGACACCGTTATGATATAATACTTTTCCAAGTAATCGGGCTACAGTTGTTTTACCTGTGCCTGGGTTACCTAGAAACACTGAATGCAGAGAAATATTATCATAATGCAAACCATTTTCTTTCTTCATTTGATTCACTTTCATGTTATCGATAAACATCTTCACTGTTTTTTTAACAGTTTCTAAACCGATTAAAGAATTTAAATCATTAAGAGATTTTTCAGCTAACTTTGGATCTTTTACTTCTTGAGTTGATGATTTTGATAATTCTTCTGTATTATCATTAACAGTTTTATTAGTAGGATCATCTATCTCTATTACAGAATAATCGCTATCTTCTTCGGAAAAGAAAGGGTCAAATTCAGCTTCAGGATCAAATGAGATATCCTCATATGAAGATTGTTCTAATTTAGTAGACTGGGATTGAGATTTTGTTTGTTTTGTCTCTTCTTCACTGAACTTCACATCTGTATTCGACACTAATACTGAATCATCATCACAAAGCACCTCTATTTTATTATTTGCAATAATATTTTGAGCAAGAACGATTGCTTTATCTCGTAATATAAATTTTTTATCACCATTACCGAGTAAATATAAATTTTCAATAGTAATACTCACATCATTTTCAGCAGAAAAAGGTATTAATGCATTTTCATAATCTATATAAAGGTTTTCAGAAGTCAAAAAGAAGAATTTTTCACCATTAATATTTGATTAACTTTAGAGTTATTAATATTAACATCTGAATGATTTGAAATTTTAATCCCTGTAATTAAACAACCCTCAAACTTTGCATTAGAATAATTATCCATTTCAATAGTACTATACCTGCTTTCACTCAATATAGTAACTTGATAAAATTCAACATTTGATGCTTCACAAAAAATAGGAGGATTAATTTCAGTATTTTTTATAATTACATTTCGAAAAACAACTTTACAGTTATTGGATAGATGTATTTGATTATCTGAAGCTAGGTCAATGGTGACATTCTCAAATAAAACACTTCCTTCTATCTGAAAACCCGCTTGAATTATTGTCTCTTCAGGTTTTCTATTACTTCTAAAAGTTATTTCCACTCCTGAAGGTATAGATAACCCATTTTCTATCAAATAGGGTTTATCGGAAGGAGTAAAAACAATAATATCACCGCTCGTTGCTTTATTTACGATTTCATTTGGTTTTGTTTTACCAAAACCATGCCCGATTGTAAGTGGTCTTCTCATTTTTCCACACCTACAATCCCATCTTTTTGCCAAGATGATTCATATATAAAGCACCTAAAGGACCAATAATCCAAGAAAATGACCATATCAAAAGTTTGTATATAACTTTAATGAATACGACTACCAAAACTAAACATCCGGGTGTATCAGAACTTGTAATCAAAGAATTACCTATGTAATTGATACCCACCATTTTTGTACCTTCTTGTAATATGGACTCGGTAATTGGATAGAGAATAAAATTAAGTAGAATAAATACATATTGAAGTCCCCCAAATGAACTTCCCATATAACTAAGTAATGCAAAAATAAAAGAAATAATATAATATTTAACCCAAAAATCGTTACTTTGCAGTTTTAAAATACGTGAAACTACGCTTTTTGCACTACTGGCTAAGTTCGCTTTTGGTTTTTCTTGTTCAGCATTTGCACAGAATTTTGTTTCTTCAGTTTTTACTGTCGAATTTTCTTTTTCCCCTTTATTTTCATTAGAATTTGAGGATGTTTGTGCACCGAAAGTTGGTGTTTCTTGTGCTCCGAATGATGGCGTTGTTTGCGCACCAAATTGCGGTTCTTGTTTTGTTGATTCTATAGGACTGCCGCAAGTAGGACAAAATCTTGTACCTTCTTCAACAGCAGTACCGCATTTCGAACATTTCATGTTTCTGACCTCCCTATTCAATTTAATTATATTCTACAATATACCGCGTTAAAATAGTAGACAACAAAATAACTTATTTTAATTACATCAAGCTACCTTATTATTTTCATGTCTGTTTTCCAATAAAAAACAACGCTTATACTCGTAAGTATAAGCGTTGCATTTTTAAATCAATTTATTCAGCTGTTCATTGCGAACTTTATATTAACCAATAGAACCTTCCATTTCGAATTTAATCAAACGGTTCATTTCTACTGCATATTCCATTGGTAATTCTTTAGTGAATGGTTCGATGAAGCCCATTACGATCATTTCAGTAGCTTCTTCTTCTGAAATACCGCGACTCATCAAGTAGAAGAGTTGTTCTTCTGACACTTTAGATACTTTAGCTTCGTGTTCTAATGAAATATCATCATTCATGATTTCATTATAAGGAATTGTATCTGAAGTTGATTTGTTATCTAAGATTAACGTATCACATTCGATATTCGCACGTGCACCTTTAGCTTTACGACCGAATTTAACGATACCGCGGTAAACAACTTTACCACCGTCTTTAGAAATTGATTTAGAAACAATTGTAGAAGATGTGTTTGGTGCTAAGTGAATCATTTTAGCTCCAGCATCTTGTACTTGGCCTTTACCTGCTAATGCAATTGAAAGCGTGCTGCCTTTAGCACCTTCGCCTGCTAATACACAGTTAGGGTATTTCATCGTCAATTTAGAACCTAAGTTTCCGTCAACCCATTCCATATTACCATTCTCATGAACCATTGTACGTTTTGTAACTAAGTTATAAACGTTGTTAGCCCAGTTTTGAATTGTAGTATAACGAACATGTGCATCTTTGTGTACAAAGATTTCTACTACCGCTGAGTGTAGAGAGTTTGTTGTATAAACAGGTGCTGTACAACCTTCAACATAGTTAACAGAAGCGCCTTCATCAGCAATAATCAATGTACGTTCGAATTGACCCATATTTTCTGAGTTGATACGGAAGTATGCTTGTAATGGTGTATCTAATTTAATATTTTTTGGTACATAGATGAATGAACCACCTGACCAAACTGCTGAGTTTAATGCAGCGAATTTATTATCACCAGCAGGAACAACTGAAGCGAAATATTCTTTGAATAATTCTTCATGTTCTCTCAATGCAGAGTCAGTATCTTTAAAGATAACACCTTTCTCTTCCAATTCTTGTTCCATATTTTGGTAAACAACTTCAGATTCATACTGTGCAGAAACACCAGCAAGGTATTTTTGTTCTGCTTCGGGGATACCTAAACGGTCGAAAGTACGTTTAATTTCTTCAGGTACTTCGTCCCAAGAACGTTCAGCATGTTCTGATGGTTTTACATAATAAGTGATATCATCAAAATTTAATTCTGATAAGTCGCCACCCCATTGAGGCATAGGCATTTTATAGAATAACTTCAAGGCTTTTAGACGGAAGTCTAACATCCATTGAGGTTCTTCTTTCATTTTAGAAATTTCAGTTACGATATTTTCTGTTAATCCTCGTTCTGATCTGAAAATGGAAACATCTTCGTCGTGGAAACCATATTTGTAATCCCCAACATCAGGTGCTTGTTTAGCCATTTCAATCACTCCTTTTATATAATCAACACGATATAATTTACCCGTGACAATTTACAATTTAATAGAGCATCTTGTTGATTGTTCGAATAAGTTAAGCTTAAAAAGTGAACTTATTTTATACTGTACTATCTGCTCTAAGATAATACTCTATGTTACTAGCTTATCATTTAACCGGTTCATTCGAAACCTTATAAACCGGTTGTTTATATTTTACCCGTTATATACTGACTTAATTTGCATCTTGTTCAGAATTTGTATCTGCTTTACCTTCACGTTCCACAGTACCTTTTTCCAAAGCTTTCCATGCAAGTGTTGCACATTTGATACGAGCTGGGAATTGAGAAACACCTTGAAGCGCTTCAATATCGCCCATATCTTCTGTTAACTCGTAATCTTCTCCGAGCATCATTTTAGAGAATTCTTGACTCATTTCTAATGCTTCTTTTAAAGAATGACCTTTAACTGCTTCAGTCATCATTGAAGCACTAGACATAGAGATTGAACAACCTTCTCCATCAAATTTTGCATCTTGAATAATACCATCTTCAATATCGAAAGTTAGATGAATACGGTCTCCGCAAGTTGGGTTATTCATATCAACAGTTAGAGAGCCGTTATCCAATTTGCCTTTGTTTCTAGGGTTTTTATAATGGTCCATAATTACAGATCTATATAGCTG
Organism: Staphylococcus condimenti; assembly: GCF_001618885.1. Lineage (NCBI taxonomy): Bacteria > Bacillati > Bacillota > Bacilli > Caryophanales > Staphylococcaceae > Staphylococcus > Staphylococcus condimenti. Next base: position 1,059,076 of record NZ_CP015114.1, read on the forward strand.
ATCTAAATTATTAAAATTCATATGAGAAAAACTCCTTCGTTTGTTTCAAAGCATATACTAGTTGATCAATGTCTTCTTTCGTATTATAGATATAGAAACTTGCTCTCGCTGTTGAAGATTGACCCAACCATTTCATTAGTGGTTGTGCACAGTGATGACCTGCACGTACAGCAACACCTTCAGTGTCAAGCGCTGTTGCAACATCATGAGGGTGAATATCTTTAATATTAAAAGTAATCACACCCGCACGTCTGTCTTTTGGAGGTCCGTAAATTTCTAAGTCTTCAACTTGAGACATTTGTTCATATGCGTATTCAGTTAATTCTTTTTCATGTGCATGAATAGCGTCAAATCCAATGTTCTCAAGATATTTAATAGCTTCTGCTAATCCGATTGCTTGTGCAATTAGAGGTGTACCTGCTTCAAATTTAACAGGTAAATCTGTCCAAGTTGCATCATATTTGCCTACAAAATCAATCATGTCTCCCCCATATTCAATAGGTTCCACGTTTTTAAGCAAATCACGTTTACCATAAAGCACACCAATACCTGTCGGTCCTAACATTTTATGACCGCTGAAGCTGTAAAAGTCTGCATCTAAATCTTGCATATCTAACTTCATGTGAGGTGCAGATTGTGCCCCATCGACACTGATAATTGCGCCATGCTCATGTGCAACTTTGGCAATTTCTTTCACGTCATTAATTGTTCCTAACACATTAGAAACATGTGCGATTGCAACGATTTTTGTCTTATCATTAATAGTCGCTTTGACGTCTTCAATATTCAATTCCCCTGTTTCTGTCATCGGAATGAATTTTAATGTCGCATTTTTACGATGTGCAAGTTCTTGCCAAGGCACGATATTAGCGTGATGTTCCATTTCAGTTACAACGATTTCATCGCCTTCAGAAACGTTCGCATCACCATAACTGCGTGCAACTAAGTTGATAGAAGCTGTTGTACCTCTTGTAAAAATAATTTCTTCAAAGTAATGTGCATTAATGAAACGTCTTACCGTCTCTCTTGCACCTTCATAACCGTCTGTTGCTAAAGAACCGAGTGTGTGAACACCACGGTGAACATTGGAATTATAGCGTTTATAATAATCATCGATTGCTTCAATTACTTGAAGTGGTTTTTGACTTGTTGCCGTCGTATCTAAATAAGCCAAGCGTTTACCGTTAACTTGCTGTTTTAAAATAGGAAAATCTTCTATAATTTCATTAACATTTAGTGTATCGGCCACTTTATCCTCAGACCTTTCTTCATTAATAATCACTTGTCGTGCAAAATAATAGCTGACAGGATTTCAATGAATAATTTTCTGGGAAATCTTCGTGTTGAAGAAGAGTGCAGATAAGAAGGCTGAAACAGCTTTATCGTAAGACAACTACTAAAAGCCTGAAGCAGCCCCTTTTCTCATTCTCTCCTGCCTAGCTTATCTTTATTATTTTGCTACTTTTAATTCAATAACTTCACGTAATTGACGTTTAACGTCTTCGATTGGTAATTCTCTAACTACTGGATCTAAGAATCCGTGAATAACTAATCGTTCTGCTTCTTGTTGAGAAATTCCTCGACTCATCAAGTAGTAAAGTTGCTCCTCATCAACACGGCCAACAGAAGCTGCGTGTCCTGCTTCAACATCATCTTCATCAATTAAAAGAATTGGGTTTGCATCCCCACGTGCTTTTTCAGAAAGCATTAAGACACGAGATTCTTGGTTCGCTACAGATTTAGAACCGCCATGTTTGATATAACCAATACCATTAAAGATAATTGTTGCACTATCTTCTACAACACCATGTTTTAAGATGTAGCCATCTGTTTCAACACCATATTGTACGATTTTAGATGTGATATTTGATTTTTGAGAACCTGTTCCTACAGCTACTGATTTTAATTCACTTGTAGAACGATCACCAATCAAGTTTGTTGTATTATCAATAATTTGATTACCTTCATTCATTAATCCAAGTGCCCAGTTGATTGAAGCGTCTGCTTCAGTTACACCACGACGGATAATATGGCCAGTGAATCCTTTATCTAAATAGTCTACTGCACCATACGTGATATTTGAGTTTGCCCCTGCGATTACTTCTGAGACAATATTCACTTGACTACCTTCTCCGCTTACATCAGAAAGATAATTTTCTACGTAAGTTACTTCAGCACTTTGTTCAGTCGCAATAATAACATGATTGAAGAAACTTGCATTTTCATCATCATGTAATACGACATATTGAATTGGATTTTCTACTACAACATTTTTTGGTACATAAACGAATATGCCACCGTTAATCAATGCTGTGTGTAATGCAGTTAAACGATGTTCGTCTACAGTTACTGCATCTTGCATCAAATATTTTTGTACTAAGTCGCCGTGATTAACTAAAGCTTCTGCTAAGCCTTCGATAATTACGCCATCTTTTTGTGCTGATTCAGAAACACGAGAAAAAGCTAATGTGTTGTTGTGTTGGATAATCAAGTTTTCTGATTTTTCCACATCGATAACTTTTTCGATTGAATCAGGTACATCATTAATATCTTTATATTTATCAGAAGTAGTTTCTAATTGTTTAAATGAGTCAAAATCCCATTTATCGATTTTTGTTTTATCTGGTTTTGGCATTTCCAAAGTTTCAGTAAGTTTCAATGCTTCTTTACGTAAATCTGTCATCCAAGAAGGTTCATTGTGGGCTTGTGAATATTCAACAAGTTCTGCTTCAGAAATGTTCAAAGTTTCAGTCGTCATAACTTCATTTCCTCCTAACGATACTTATAACATTTAATCAGTTGTCTTATCAGTTTGCATTATAATTATGCTTCGCTGAATTCTTCTTTAACCCATTCGTAACCTTCGTTTTCAAGACGTTGTGCTAATTCTTCTCCGCCTGTTTTAACGATTTTGCCGTTATACATAACGTGTACGAAATCTGGAGTGATGTAGTTTAATAAACGTTGGTAGTGCGTAATAATTAATGAACCGAACTCATCTCCGCGCATTTCATTAATACCTTTAGATACAACTTTCAATGCGTCGATATCTAACCCAGAGTCAATTTCATCAAGAATTGCAAATTTAGGTTGCAACATCATTAATTGTAAAATTTCATTACGTTTTTTCTCACCGCCAGAGAATCCTTCGTTAAGATAACGTTGCGCCATATTTGGATCCATATCCAAAAATTCCATTTCTTTATCTAGTTTCTTAATAAATTGCATTAAGTTAATTTCTTTACCTTCTTCACGTTTAGCATTGATTGCAGAACGCATGAAGTCAGCATTTGTTACACCAGTAATTTCTGATGGGTATTGCATAGCTAAGAATAAACCAGCTTTTGCACGTTCATCTACTTCTAATTCTAAAACGTTTACACCGTCAAGTAATACTTCGCCTTGTGTAACTGTATATGCAGGATGACCCATGATAGCAGCTGATAATGTAGATTTACCAGTACCGTTCGGTCCCATAACTGCATGAATTTCTCCAGTATTAATTGTTAAATTAACACCTTTTAAGATTTCTTTATCCTCAATAGACACGTGTAAGTCTTTAATCTCCAATGTTGATGGCATTAAAAGTCCCTCCGTAAACATAAATAGTATTTCATATACTAGTTTATAATAATTTTAATCTGTAGTCAAAACCGCACTACATTGGTACACTTATAAATTATAACGCAATTGAACCCTATAATAAACCTTTTGAGCACCTAAATTAAAAGAATTCTAATATAGTAATCACTATTAAATCTATATTTTATCGTGATTTAATTCACTAAAATAGTTCTTTTTGATTCTCATTTTCTCACGTCAAATTATCATTACCAATATTTTTGTCACAATAATAATATTGACAATTTCTCTCAACCTAATCATTCTTCTTTTGACAACTAAAGAAAAACTCCTCCAACCTAATAGGTCAGAGGAGTATAAAATTCACAAAATTATTTGGCAGGGATTACTGCACCGTCATATTTTTTATTAATATAATCTTTGATTTCTTTAGATTGTAACACTTTGATTAAAGCTTTGATTTTTTTCTCATTTTGATCGCCATCTTTAACAGCTACTAAGTTTGCATAAGGATTATCTTTTGGTTTTTCAAGCGCGATTGAATCCTTTTTAGGACTTAAGTGTTGTTCGATTGCGAAGTTAGAGTTGATGATAGCTGCATCAACATCTTGGTTTTGATAAATTTTCGGTAAGTATTCTGCAGATTGTTTGTTATTGAATTTGATATCTTTTTTATTTTCTACAATATCACTGAATTTAGCGTCTTGAATTTTAACACCTTTTTTCAATTTGATTAAACCTTCATCTACGAAGAATTTCAAGAAACGTCCTTCTTCAGCTGGGTTGTTTGATACATATACTGTAGCGCCTTTTGGAAGGTCTTTTAAGCTTTTATATTTTTTAGAGTAAACACCCATCGGTTCTAATTCAACATTTCCTACAGATACAAGTTTATAACCTTTACTTTTCTTTTCAGTATTTAGGTATGGTGTATGTTGGAAGAAGTTAGCATCCAATTCACCATTATCTACTAATTTATTTGGTGTAGTGTAGTCATTGATTGTTTTAATTTTTAAGTCATAACCTTCTTTTTTCAAGATTGGTTTTGCTTTTTCTAAAATTTCAGCATGTGGAGCTGGTGATGCACCTACTGTAATGGTTTTCGAATTTCCACTGCTTTCTTTGTCTTTGTTGCCGCAAGCTGCCAAAGCTGCTGTTAATACTAAAATTGCCAAAATGCTAATAATTTTTTTCATTTGCTTTACCCCTTTTAAAATAAATATTAACGCTTGTCTATTTTATTTGTAGCCCAGTCACCCGCAAATTGGATGATGAACACGAATACTAAAATTAAAATTGTAGAAACTAAAATAACGTCATTTTGGTTTCTTGTGAATCCTGTTAAATATGCTAAGTTACCTAAACCACCTGCACCAATTACACCGGCAACTGCAGTTGAACCAACTAAAGCAATAGCTGTCACTGTTATACCTGAAATCAATGCTGGACGTGCTTCTGGAATTAATACTTTTCTGATAATTGTCCAAGTATTAGCTCCCATTGAACGCGCCGCTTCAATTACACCTTTGTTAATCTCTTTAAAAGCAATTTCGACCAGACGCGCATAGAAAGGAGCAGCTCCAATCACCAATGCTGGCAATGCTCCAGTCGGTCCACTAATTGTACCGAGAATCAAACTCGTAAATGGAATTAACAATAAGATTAAAATGATGAACGGAATCGCTCTGAATAAGTTAACTATAAATGAAACAATTTGATAGAAAATCTTAGCTGCTGGTGATGTACTCTTAGCCGTCAAGAATAACAACACGCCTAATATCAATCCGATAACAAAAGCAAACACTGTCGAAACAGCAGTCATGTATAACGTTTCAATAGAAGCTTGCCATACTTGATCCCATTGCACGTTAGGCATCGTTATCATTTCTTGCAATATATCACTGAATGACTTATCCATGACGTACCACCTCCACGTTCACATTATGACCTTCCAGTTCATTTTTGAACTCCTCGAAATATTCAGTTTTCAATCCTGCAATATGTACAATCAAGAAACCAATAGGTCCATTTTTAGAATGACGAATATTCGCTTCTAAGATATTCACATCTAAATTATATTTTTGAGTAATAAAGGATACGATAGGTTCTGTTGTTTCTTCTCCTGCAAAATTAAATCTAAGAATATAACCGTCTTGCGATTCTGGAATCAATTCCTCAATCGACTCATCAAACTCATCATTTAAGCCTTCTTTAACGAAACGCTTAGTTACCTGATGTTGAGGATTTTCAAATACTTCTTTGACATTTCCGCGCTCAATCACACGTCCATTTTCCATAACGGCAACTTCATCGCAGATTTGTCTAATAACGTTCATTTCATGTGTAATAATCACAATTGTTAAATCTTGTTCTTTTCTTATTTTCAAAAGCAACTCTAAAATTTCATCAGTTGTTTGCGGGTCTAACGCACTTGTTGCTTCATCGCACAGCAAGACTTTAGGATCATTTGCTAACGCTCTCGCAATACCGACCCTTTGTTTTTGACCCCCTGACAATTCAGAAGGATAAGCTTTTTCCCGTCCGCTTAGACCTACTAATTGAACAAGTTCTTTTGCTCTTCTTACAGCGTCACGACGGTTATACCCTGCAATTTCCAATGGAAATGTAATATTGTCCAACACGGTTCTTGACCATAATAAATTAAAATGTTGGAAGATCATGCTGACTTTTTGACGTTTTTTTCTTAATTGGGCTTTAGAAAGCTTACCTAGTTCTTCACCGTCTATAATCACTTCACCTGAAGTTGGTTCTTCTAAATAATTTAAGATTCTGACAAGCGTACTTTTACCAGCGCCTGAAAACCCTATAACGCCGTAAATAGTACCTTCTGCCACATCTAAATCGACATGATCAACAGCTAGTACATCTTGATGCTTCGTCTTATACCGTTTGACGATTTGTTTTAGTTGAATCACCCTATACTCCCCTTTCCTTGCTTACACTACCAAATTAAAAATGCTTTCTCTTATTGCTGCTTGTAGCAATAAGAGAAAGCAATTTAAAATTTCTTTCTCTCATCTTCAAAAGCAGTTCAACTTTTTGTGAATTGGCACCATTTCTATATAAAGACGGTTGCCGGGTTTCGCAGGGCACATCCCTCCACCTCTCTTGATAAGAGACAACACTATTTAATTGATTTTTATCCTACCACTTCACTCAGTGATAGTCAATAACTATTTTAAATTTTCTAATAAATATGGAACAGACTGAAATGCATAAATACGCTTTATTTCTTCATCTTTTGACATCACCAATAGAACAGGAACCGATTGAATTTGATATTGCTCGCTAAAATCCGCATGAAAATTCAAATCAGCTTTTGTAATAGGCAACTGTAAAATTTCATTCGCAATATCTAACATACGTTCTGAAACCTTACAAGTTCCGCACATAGGAGTATATCCAAAAATAAGATGTTTATCTTTATCGAAATTTTGCGTAATATCTGTCCGTTCTTCTTTACTCGTACTCATCTATAAACTAATCCTTTCACAGGAGCTTCTTCTTTTACTTCAAATCCGTATTTTCTAAGCACTCTGGCAAGATAAGGTCTAGGACAGCGTGCTACTTCGCAGTATGTTTTATCTACAAAGATGTGCTCGCTTTCTGAAAGATAGTGTTTAAACCATTGTCGGATGCGATTACCTTCTTTATCAGCATCCACAAGGATAAAGACTGGGCGTTCATATAGAGATTCAATCATATCATCCAACTTATCAATCCCCATTGTCCCGTGTGTACACATGATTTGAACAGGCTCATTTATCACCTCTTGAACACGCTTTTTATCTGTCTTACCTTCAACAACGATTACTTTATCTAACAATGCCATATTCACTACACTCCAATACTCTCGTGATATCATTGCATAATACTTGCAAACGTGGTGCTTAAGTTAAGAAATACGTATCGATATTTAGTTTTACTCACAAATTGATAATTTTATTTTAACGCAGACACTTATCGCTTTGCATGAAACTTGTTTATGTTTCACATACTATGTAGAAGTTGTTAAGTGTCTGCACTTTACCGATATAGTTAGTTATAACCAAAACAGCGAAAAAAATAACCCCAAAATACAAAGTATCCTGGAGTTGACTGCTCAATATAAATTATTCACCAATCATTTCTTTATATTGATCAGCTGATAATAAGTCATCTAATTGGCTTTCATCATTTAATTTCACTTTCACCATCCAAGCTTTTTCGTATGGTGATTCATTAACGAATTCAGGGCTGTCTTCTAATTCTTCATTAATTTCTACAACAGAACCTGATACAGGTGCATATAATTCAGATACAGTTTTAACTGATTCTACGCTACCGAAAGATTCGCCTTCTTCAATATCGTCTTCTGTTTCTGGTAATTCTACGAATACGATATCGCCAAGTTCTCCTTGCGCATATTCAGTGATACCGATTGTTACTGTATCGCCCTCAACTTTTACCCATTCATGTTCTTTTGAATATTTTAATTCCTCTGGCACTGCCACACGAATCCCCTCCTATAAAATAAATGAATACATTTCAATGATGCCATATGAAGCCTTTTCATTCAACTATTTATAGACATCTTTTAATTTTTTATATTTTTTGGTTAATTTAATTATGCAAATTTCCGGCGTAGTAGTTACTCTGAAAAAACAAGACCTAATTCACCCAAGTTTCTTTGTACTCTTTTTCGTTGAAACCAAGTGTAATTTTGTCACCTGAAACTGCTAGCGGACGTTTAACCAACATTCCGTCTGAAGCCAATAAATCCAGCTTTTCGTCGTCTGATAAATCATTCAAACGATCTTTAAGACCTAATTCACGGTATTTACCTCCGCGTTTATTGAATAATTTATCAATCTCAACGCCTGTCTTATCAATAATGTCTTGTAATTCTCTTTTATTGGGATTAAGCTCCACAATGTCGATTGGTTCATAGCTTACACCATATTCATCTAAAAATTTGGCAGCTTTCTTACATGTTGTACAATTTTGATACTGATAAAATCTAATCACAAATATTGACCTCCTTTAACTTTGTTTATAATATACCAAATTATCATTTAAAACGCTTTAATTTATAGGTTAAATTTTTTTTAGATTTGCTAAACATTAGTTATAATACAGATATGATGATTTAATTAAAGGAGAGTATGAATGATGGAAGCTATTAAAACACGAGAAGATTTCGATAAAATTATTCAAAGTGCAGAACCTGTGATTATTAAATTCGAAGCAGGTTGGTGTCCTGACTGCCGTGCTATGGATATGTGGATTGACCCTATTGTCAAAAAATACGATAAGTACAAATGGTATTCAGTTAACCGTGATGAACTTGAAGAAGTAGCACAAGAAAATGAAGTAATGGGTATCCCTAGCTTATTAGTTTTCCAATACGGAGACAAACTTGCACATTTACATTCTGCAAATGCTAAATCTCCTGAACAAGTAGAATCTTTCTTAAGTGAAACATTCAACAAATAAATATAAGTAGTAAAACGGGCTGCGATTCAATAGAAATCGCAGCCCGTTTTTCATTTAATATTCTGAAATAAAGTTTTCAGTGTGACGTGGTTTTTTCGGAGGAATTTTTCCTTTTAAATCTGTTAGATATAAAAAGCCAACTAAATCTTCATCAGCTTGTACACCTAATACTTTTCTTACTTTAGGAGAAAAGATATACTCAGGTGACTTCCAACATGTTCCAATTCCGGCTTCATATAATAAAAGCATGAGATTTTGTGCATATGTTCCAAATGCTAAATGATTTTCAAGATTTTCTTTTTGTCTAGGATCTCTTTTAACTATCATAACTAATAATCCGCCAAGTTTTGTTACAGCGTCATAATGACTTTGCTGTTTCTCAGGTTCATTTCTGAAAGCAAAGCGAGAAACTGAACGGCTCATATCTCCTAGTCGTTCTTTAGAAACATGCACAATTCTCCAAGGTTCCCTCATACCATGATTCGGTGCATCTGTAGAAAGTTTAAGTGCTTCATACAATGCTTCATCATCTATATGCATATCATGGTCAAATATTTTTACACTGCGTCTTGAAGTAATTGCATCTTTTAATTCCACAGTCTAACTCCCTTTCATTTAATGATAATCATTATCATTTATAGTATAGGATGTCGACTGATTTAATTCAAATTATTTGTTTGTTTTGTATATATTCAAAAGTTCTTTTAACTGGTTGACAGGAATTTGACCAGGTGCTTGCGGGACTCCTAAACAACCATATGAAATTGTTCCGCCAAATACACCTTGCGCAGTTCTTGAAACCAATCCTAATTGAGACATAGATATGCCTACTGTTTTCGCTTCTATACTTTCTGACGCAGTAGCAAGTGCTTCTAACAAATTTAAAACATCTTGTTTTTCGTTCGGCATTACTGCAATTTTTAAGATATCAGCACCTATTTTATTCATCTTGAAATATAAGAATTTTAAAGCTTCTAAGTTAGGTGTTTTTTCAAAATCATGTTGTGAAAGCACTACTTTTAACCCTGCAGATTGTGCTTGTGCAACTAATTGCAATAATATTTCAGTTTGTGCTTCATCCCACTCAATATCTACCATGTCATACCCTTGAATTTGTATGAGATCTTGTAAGAATTCATAATAAGCATTTCCATTTTTTTGTCCTTTACCGCCTTGCACTGTTGTACGATAAGTCACTAATATTTCGGCATCTAATTGCAAATCCTTTAATGTCTTAAATAAGTTTTCTAAATCAGCTATTTCAAAAGATTCACGTTGATCTATACGTAATTCAATAATATCGATACTACTTTGTTCCTTTACTAAATCTTTTTTTAGTTGTTCAGTAATCTCCTCTTTAGGAGCTATTGTCACTGCAATATCTACTTCACTCATAGTGCTCCCCCACGTTTCTTTTAAATTAGTAGTTACTACTTTAACCTCAATTGTTATAATTATACCCTTGCTAATTTCGATCTAAAAAAATAATCAAAATAAAGAAAAATACTGCAATTAACAGTACTAATGTTGGTATTAGAAATCCTAGCCATTCCATGTTGTAACCTCTTTCAAATACATATTCTATTTATTATATCAAAATTATTAATTGGATTGTATATTAGACAACTCTTTAACCCATAGTTTTTTTGTTATTTTTCCAAAAAGGTTGTGCTATATTTCCTTAATTTCTTTAAATTTTCAAGAAATACATGAATTTGTCATTGCTTTGTTTTTATCCCTATTATAATATTAAAATTAACTATTATCAGTCTTAGAATTATGCAAATAATAGAGAGAGATTTTGACAAACGGGGTGTGAATAAATGAAAGAGATACGCTTATTAACACAAAGCGATTTAGAAGATGTATACAGACTCTTCAAAGAGGCGTCACAAGATAGAAGAAATATTTACACTTGGGCCATTTATGATGAAAGTAATATTTCTAAAGAATATTTTGCACACTTAATTGATGAAAATAATACAATCCAATACCTGTTCGGAGTTTTTCATAATGGCGTCTTAGTAGGTGCTCTTACTTTATTCCATCCTATTATTGTTGGAACGAAACATAAGAGCATCATTGAAAATATGTATGTTAAAGATATCGATCACTTAGATGAGCAGTTATTGAACTCAGTCGTTGAATTTTGTCAGGAAATGAATATAGAAAAGATATTAGCCCCAGTAGCTTCTAATAACATTGGCGCAATGGTATTTTATAGTGAATATGGGTTTTCAAAAGCAGGTTTTGAAACAAATTCACGGAAATATGGAGATCATTATATAGATGAACATTGGTTGATTTATCCAATAAAAAAAGTTACAAATTAAAGCACTTAATTAAGTATTGGGGGTCAAAACTTGAAATTCACAAAACTGGATTTAAAACAAGTTTTAGAGAGTGAGGTATCTACTGCTGATTTTCCAGAAACTTTAAAAAAGTTACGAGGATGCGATGTCACTAAATATGTTTATAATGTTAAAAAAGGTGTCTATACTTTCAATGATCAGGATGGAGATGAAATCAGCATTAAAGGAAACAGTACTTCGATATTAATTCCTCGACACGTTGACAAGTCTACCTTTAACGAGTTTTTGCAAGCTTCACGTGCTGGAGAATTTACTTTCGATGAGTTTAGTAATCGTGCAGCATCTTTAGGTATCGCTTCTTGGATAGTTGATTTAACTAATTTTGAAATCACCTATTATAATAAAGCAGGTGCTGTTGTTAAAACTATTGAATTATCTGCATTTTAATTTGCCTATTGGAGTTGCCAATAGGTTTTTTAATAAAAAAATTCGGTACATTCCCGTGTACCGAATTGACTAAGTAAAGTAAGTTGTAATTAAGTGACCGCAAATCGTAACGGTTACGTTTTATATTACAGTATATTTTTCTATTTGTAAACCATAAATCGTAATTTTTACGATTTAATTTTATTTAAAAAACAAGTGCAATGGTATCATCCATTTTGCACTTGTTTATTTCAATTATTTTCATATATACTCATTGCTCTATTGGCCGATTCTAAAAGATGATTTTCCATATAATGCTCATGTACGTAATCGTAAATGTTTTGAACGTTAGTCTCTTCTTTTGGAAAATTGTGATCATTCATAATGTAATCAGCTAATTGACCAAACGGCGTATCATCTTCCATAAATGTGAGAATAAATTTATAAAATGACATTCAACAACCTCACTTAAAGGTATTTCCTTATCTGAAATTCAATAAATTTTTATTTTCGATACTCCGAAAAACATTTCTTATCAGTTTGATAGGATTTGTTCAATTATAACATATTAGTTAAATTAAAAATACAGTTTTTACAAAAAATTTTAAAACTTAAAAATTGATTTCTTTTATTTTTCTTATTTATGCTAATTCAGATTTTATAACCATTAATTCTGCATCTGTTAATGCTTCTAAGCTATGCTTTTCATTCGGATCTATTCTCACCAATGAACCAGGTGCAATTCTTTCATCGAAATTTTCGCCTTTGAACTGGATTGTTCCTTTGACAGGAACAACAACCACACAACTCGGAGATGAATGTGTTGGAAGTGATTCTCCTGCTTTAAATACAATATTTACAATTGTTTGATTATCTGATTGATAAATCGGACCTGTTTTCCCTGTTCCTGTTATTTTTTTCATAATAACCACCTCTATTAATGTTGTATATTTCATGTTGTTTCTAGTGACTTAATTCCAAATTAACTAAAACCTCTGTAAATTACAAGTTCCGCATCATGAATAATTTTTGTTTATTCCTGATATTTTTCATCATTCTTAAAAAACATATTTTATATTTGTAGTTTAACACCTAAAAAGAGAGTTCGCATTCTTGCGAACTCTCTTAATTGAAAATTTTTAAAAACCTCTGCCAGCGCCTCCACCTGAGAAGCCTCCTCCGCCGCCGAAGCTTCCTCCGTTGTAGCCGCCACCTGATGAACCATTTCCAAATCCGCCAGAACCTGGACCAATCCACCACATGCCAGAATCATCTCGTCTTCTGCCGCCCCCTCTAGGAGGACCGCCACCGCCATTTCTAGTTATTATAATTAAAATAATGATAATAATAACAAAAATAGCTCCAAATGATTCTAAGAAACCATTGCTTCCTGATTGATCAGTTTCTTTAGGCGTGTCTTCTTTAAAGTTTTTACCGTCGTAACCGTATGCTTTTGCGATTTCATCCCAAATCGCATTATAGAGATTTGTAATACCTTGGCTATAATATTGCTTACTTTCTGCTTTATTATCAGCTTCTACTGCTTTTTTAGCATAAGGAGAAAATTTTTCGTCGATTAATCGACCAACTTTGGCATCATTAAGTACACCTTCTAAACCATCTCCTACAGCAACCTGAACACCTCTATTATTATTTTCATTGTCATTATCCAAGTTAACTAGTATTACAATACCTCTATTGTGCTTTTGATCTCCGACTTTGTAATGTCGGCCTGCTTCATACGCGTAGTCTTCTCTAGGTGTATGTCCAATTGATTTCATTGTCATGACTAAGATATCTGCATCAGTACCATCCTGAAGTTTTTGTCCCTTTTTAACTATATCGTCTTTATCTTTTTGCGAAACAATGTCAGCGTGATCTTGTACAAAAACAGGTTTTTCGAGTGGCGGGAATTTTTCTGATGCTGAAACACTTTGTCCTACCAACAACAACCCAACAAACATAACAGCTATCCAGCCGATTATGCGTTTAATCATTGAGATGAATCAGTACCGAAATCTACTTTTGGAGCTTTTTCGGCACCTTTATCAGCTTTAAAGTATTCTTTCTTATCAAATCCGAAAATTTTAGCAACGATTGTTGTTGGGAAGTGTCGGATGGCTTGGTTATATTCATTTACAGAATCATTATAATCTTTTCTTGAAACAGCAATTCTATTTTCAGTACCAGCTAATTCATCACGTAATCCAGTGAACTGTTTATCTGCTTTTAAATCAGGATATTTTTCACTGATTGCGAGCAATCTGCTTAATGAAGAATTCACTTCATCATTTGCTTCTGCTTTTTCCTTCGGTGTATTTGCACCAGCTAATTTACTACGTGCTTCTGATACTTGTTTAAAAACATCTTCTTCGTGTTTTGTATAACCTTTTACTGTATTAACTAAGTTAGGGATTAAATCCACACGTCTTTGAAGTTGATTGTCGATATTAGATAATGCTTTATCTGTATCTTCATCTAAACCAACCAATTTATTATATGGACCTATCATCATCGCACCAATAATTACGATTACAATACCAATAATAATAATCGGGGTAAGTGTTTTCTTCAATTTCTCGACTCCTTTTTCTAATAGATTCTTAACTTTATTATACATGAAATTTGCTAACATCACGATAATTGATACCATTCTGATTTTAATTACTGAAAAATTGTTGCAAAAATATTTTTCAGTAAAATAGTGCATATAAGCAAAAAATATGTATAATAACAAATGTATTAGAACTACTAATAAAAGTTGAATAATTTATTAAGAAGGTGTTTACGTGGATTTCTTAAAGAAACCTTTATCGGTTTATCTGTTATTATTTTTAACCACAACACTCATCGGAGCATTTTTATTGTATTTGCCTATTACAGGGAAACAACCTACACCCTTTATAGATGCATTTTTTGTTGCTTCTAGCGCGTTTACTGTAACAGGCCTATCTACCGTAGATATAACATCACAATTTAACTGGTTAGGCGATTTAATTATAATGTTACTTATCCAAATCGGCGGTCTTGGAATAGTCACCATTACAACCCTGACTTTAATCATAGCGAATCGAAGAATTTCATTGCATGACCGTCGTTTGATTATGGTGACTTGGAATGTAGCAGAACCTGGCGGCATGGTTCGTTTCATCCGTCAGCTTGTAATTTACAGTTTCACTTCAGAATTGATTGGAATGCTGTTACTTTCTCTTTCGTTTATTCCAAGATATGGATTCGGAAAAGGTATTTACATCAGTTTATTCACATCCGTATCAGCATTTAACAATGCAGGGTTCGCATTATTCTCTAATAATATGATTGGTTTCAATAACGATCCGGTAATTAATATTGTTATCCCGATATTAATCATATTAGGAGGACTGGGTCCTTTAATTATGCTTGATTTACTCAAGACAAGACGATTATCTAAATTAAAATTGCACACTAAAGTAGTAATGTCTACAACGCTTGTATTAATTGTAGGCGGTACTATTTTGTATTACATCTTAGAATTCAACAACACTCTAAAACCTTATCATGTATGGGGTCAAATTGGCACTGCATTTTTTCAATCCGTTACAACAAGAACAGCAGGTTTTCAGTCTGTTGATTTAGGTCTAATTCATACACCTACTGCTATACTGATGATGGTGCTAATGTTTATTGGTGGCGCACCTTTCAGTGCTGCTGGCGGAATCAAAGTCACAACTTTCATAGTGTTGATTATGTTTGTATATAGCGCTTTAAGAAATGAAAACTCCACAGTTATTTTCCATAGAACCATCCAACCTAAAATAATTGGAAAAGCAGTTGCCATTACAACAGTCAGCGGTATATTTGTACTATTTATCACCTTTGTAGTTAGTCTATTAAATGAAACAACACCTTTTATTAAAGTCATTTTTGAGGTTGTTTCAGCATTTGGCACTGTCGGCTTAAGTATGGATTTCACAACAGAATACCATGCTGCAACAAAAGCAATTATCATACTCGTTATGATTTGCGGCAAAATTGGTGTTGCTACAGTATTAGCGCTCTTTATTCCTAATAAAAAACGACTTTACCAATATGCAAAAGGAAATGTTTATCTTTAATTTTTCCCAACAAGGTTGAATATCAAAATTCGACCTTGTTTTTTAATGTTAATAGATATACATTCATAGTATATCGTTTGCAAGTTATTAAATTTATGGAGATGAATATATGAAAAAAGTTTTATTTATAATTTTAGCCAGTTTTTTAGCTCTAGCTGCATGTAATAATGATGACAAAACATCTCAGGAGAAAGATAAACAAACTTCAGAAAAAGAGAACAAAGATAAAGACAAAGCGAGTAAGAAAAATAAAACTAAAAAAGATACTAAAACATCAAATGCAAAACAAGAAGAACAAAATCAAAAAAGTTCATCAGATAATACAGAAAACCAGCCTTCAACTCAATCTCAATCTTCACAAGTGAACCTAGGAGATATCCGAGATCGTTCGACTTTAGAATCTGTTATTTATGGCAACTACTCTGAAATGGAGAAAATTCAAGCTTATAATAGTGCAGTCGCAAATGGTGTAATACCTCAAGGCAATGTCATGGAAGGTCCTGCAAGTGCTGCATACCAAAGTTCACTTCGTGTTGAAAGCGGTGCAGAAAAATCAGTGTATGATCAAAGTCAATCACCTGTACAAGACGAATCTTCAGAAGATGTGAATGCAGAAATTAATAATGCTCAAACTGAAGATGAATATGTAGATGCTTTACGTAAAAAGTATAATGGTGGACTCTCAAGTGGAGAAATGCAGACAAAAACTGCTATAGAACAAGGTTACTATGATGGTGATGACGGACCAGAAGTTTACCAAAAAATTAAAGAAAGAGAAGCAGATATCGAAGCCGGAAAGTATGATCAATATAAACAATAAATTTAAATAAGTATATACACTACTACCTGTCGGAATTTGTTTAAGAATGAATTCCGATTTTTTGATAGTTTTAATGCACAACTATACTAAAATCATAGATAACCAGCATTTTCAAAACAAATTAGCTATCTACAATTCGTTGTATAATGTATAATAATTATACAATTGAATTATGGAGGCACATCATGGGACTTTTTGACAACATTAATCTTGAAACTGAATATTTACGCACTTTATCTGTAAAAAAACGCAAAGCCTATAAGGAAAAACCAGTTTCAGTAAAAAAAGAACTTCTAAATCAATTCAAGTACGAGACGGAAACGTTCAACAACAAAGCATCTCACGATATCATCAAAAGATTTTTAGAATCTAAAGGCATTTATGAACCCACTGAAAAAATGATCAGCGCAATTGGTAATCGAGAGCTAGATAATTTTATCTACCAAACTCCAAATTCTGCTGAAACACCTTCAAGTAAACTTGAACAACAAGATAAGGTCAATTTGCAAAACGAAAAAATCATAAAACAAAATGAAGAAATTATTCATCAAAATAAAAAAATCATTAAGTTGCTTACTAAAATAAGTGAAAAAAGTTAATTATAAGCCATTTCGTTATCAATTAAACGAAATGGCTTATTTCATGTTTTATTTTCAAACTAATATTGCATCGTAGCGAAATCTTATAAAGATTCTCTACTACTGAGTGATGCCGATAACCAGATACTGCCATGGTTATATCTAACTTACTTAAACATACACAAATGGATTGTCACGACTCTAAATCTTACTTCTATAAGCGACGATTATCTATAAATTCTGCGTTGCCTATCGGACTAAGATTGACTCTGAACATCTGAATTAAGAACCTTTTTGGTTCTATACTAAATCGGACTGGTGAGAAAATCACTCGTCCGATTTTTTGATATAAAAATAGCGCAATTATCTCTATAATTTAAAGTGACCAAACCCAAATTAAAGGAGATAAGTTGCGCCTATGAATCATTTTATATCAACTACACTGGGAATTAAAGATAAAAATATAGAATTCGATACTAAGGTTGAAGAAAAAGAGTATAAAGGAAAAACGTGTCTATTCTACTTTGGAAAATTGACGTACGTTCCTGAGCACTGTGAAAACTGCGGCTTTAAAAATACCGAGTACTCCATTATAAAAAATGGAATGAAGAATTCCCGTATTACGATACCTAAGGTATCTGAAAGACAAGCCTATTTGAACCTGAAGAAGCAGCGTTTTTACTGTAAGCACTGCTGTACGCACTTCACTGCTGAAACAAAAATAGTTGAGAGACATTGCCATATTTCGGATAATACCCGTTTAGCTGTTTTGCAGAAAGCTACCGAAATCCGTTCTCAAAAATCAATTGCTGAATCGTGTGCTGTCGGGGCTTCTACAGTTGCTCGGATGATAGATAAAGCTGCTTCTCAGATTGCTCAAAAGCCGTTCAGCGCTTTGCCTGAACATTTAATGATGGATGAATTCAAAAGTGTCAAACATGTCAGCCATAATATGAGTTTTATTTATGCTGATGCTGTGTCCCATCGTATCGTAGATATTGTTCCCGATCGCAGATTGGCAGCTCTGAAAACGCACTTTTATCGTTATTCACTAGCTGAAAGACAACGTGTGAAGACGGTATCTATCGATATGTACGAACCTTATATGTCTTTGATCAACGAAGTATTCCCTAATGCCAAAATTATTATAGACCGATTCCATATTGTACAATCATTGAATCGTGCTTTGAATATGACTCGTGTCAGTGTTATGAATACTTTCCGAAATAACGACAGACCGCTTTACAATAAATATAAGCGTTACTGGAAACTGCTTTTGAAACCTTATGAACAATTGGAGATGTTCGAATATAATAAAGTTCCTCTGTTCAAACAATGGAAAACCACCAAAGGAATTGTAGATTTCTTATTGGATTTTGATGATAAATTGTTAAACACGCATCACTATGTCCATCAGCTGCGTTACGCTTTAAAAGAAAATGATGAACAGTTATATACATCAACCATACAGGCAATAACCATGGGAAACATTGCCCCCAAACTTCAAATTTCCATCAGAACACTTAAAAATTATCATGACATGGTACTGAATACTTTGGAATATTCGAATCTGACCAACGGTCCGCTCGAAGGTATTAATAATAAGATCAAACTGATAAAAAGGGTTTCTTTCGGTTATAGAAACTTCACTAATTTGCGCAATCGTATTATTTTATGTACGAGACTTTTTTCCTCGAATCCTAAAAAAGAGATTAAGCAGCTAAAAGCTGCTTAACCTCTATAATTTGAGCCACCAGTCCTATTTGACAGAGAGCCACCTTTTTTGGGTATTTGCTGTCATTATAAAAAAGCGGAACAACCTATCGATATAGATTGTTCCGCTTCTTATATTAATCAGCTAAAGCAAAAATTATGACATTTTTACAACGTTAGCTGCTTGTTCACCACGATCGCCTTCAACGATGTCGAAGTCTACGCTTTGGCCTTCTTCTAAAGTTTTGTAGCCGTCGCCTTGGATTGCTGAGAAGTGTACGAATACATCGTCACCATTTTCTCTTTCGATAAATCCAAAACCTTTTTCTGCGTTAAACCATTTAACTGTACCGTTATTCATATAAAAATCCTCCATGTGCTTTTGCACGAATATTTGTAACTTGTTAATAAAAATCAATGGGAGCAAATTCATACGAATAAAACTTCAAATCAATTTCACGAACAATAATTACTTAAGTTCCATAATACACTTCTTTTTAAGGTTTGTATACCTTTTTGTGTTTTTAATTTTAAAAAGGTTCTTTTAAACAGAAAAATATAAAAAAAGAAGTCTTTTTATCATAGCGCAATCATAGTTGATTATCTTGTTTTTATTCTTCGTATTTCTTAAAAATATTTTATAAAAATAATGTATTATATAATGAATTGTTAACCTTCAGTTTATTCCACTTTTCTCATAGCCTTAGTATGATTAAATTAACTTAGAAAAAGGAGCAATAACATCATGAAAAAACAAATTATCAAAAAAGCAATTTTATCAACAAGCATTACACTTATGGGACTTGGAGCTGTCAGCTCTTTCAATTCGGATACATCACTTTCTTCAAATATACATGCAGCCCAATTCCAAGGTCAAAACCAAGCTAACGAATTAAAAAATTATTATTCACAAACTCCAGAAATATTCTCAAATAAGAAATTAACACAAGTTGCAGAAGGCTCTGATAAAGGTAAAATTTACGTAGATATTCAAAGATCATGGGGAGCTTTTATCAATGTAGCAGGTGGTGAAAGCTGGGGGAATATTAATAACTTACGTAACAAACAAGTTGATGTTTTTGGTATTAAAGATAAACCAACTTCTAAATACTGGTGGGCTTATACTGAATACTTCACAGGCGGTGTCACTCCAGCTGCTAATCCTAGTGCACCGGTTTATCCAATCAATGTGACAGTAAAGAAAAATGCGATAGTTAAAAATTCTTTTGATATTAAAGCATTTGAAACTCGAAAAGACAAAATCACTTTGAAAGAGTTGGATTTCCAAATTCGTAAAGCTTTAATTAACAACAACAACTTATATAACAACGGTCAAAATAAAGGCACTGTTCAAATCACAACAAAAGATAACAAAGTATTTACTTTTGATTTGAGTAAAAAACTAGAAAACGAACGAGCAAATATTTACGTAGATGGTAAAAACATAGCTACTATCGTTGCTGATATTAAAATAGGTTAAAACAACTGCTTTGTAAATTTTCACATTATTCACCTGCATAAAAATAACAAAGACAGATTGCTTATTTTAACGCAATCTGTCTTTGCATATTAATCTGGCTATTTTATTATATTTAAAAATGTGGGATGTTGATCAAGATATTTATCTTTCCACGGAACCTCTAATCTATGCCACTTACTGTTTTCAAATTTATATAATCCCAGATTATTTAATGCATAAAATGTATCTTGCCCATTCGGATCCGCTTCAAGCTGACTAACATACATATCTTCAATAGGCAATCCTGCTGATGATTCATTCCAACTGCCGTCTTCATTTCTTCGGAAAACAGTTGAACGAGGGTAACCTTTATTTTCATCTCTATGATGTGCAGCAAAAGCATTTTCTGCAGCACCTACAAAAATATCTTCTGCATTATTAGGGTTGATTGCTATGGTATACAAATAAGGATATCTTTCCAAACCTTCACTAGAATAAGACCAGCTCATACCATCATTATCACTCTCAGCAAAAGAATGTCCCTTTATAGCTAAACCGTCTCCGCATACTGCGAATAACTTACCAGGTGCAGCATTATGCGTAGCTATTTGGTGAACATCTCTTGGACTAAAGAAAGGACGATCATTCCATGACTCCCCACCATCGTTGGTATTAATAAAAGCACCAAATTCAATAGCAGCATTCAATATATTTTTCTCTTTTGAACTTGGCATTAAATCTTGAACATGATGTGTATAGGGGCGTGCCGGAAATTCCCAATAAGGTTGTGATGGTAAATTTTGAACTCCTTCAAATTCAGTGAACGTTTTACCCCCGTCATCAGAATAATAAATAGCACTCGGTTCTGTTCCAACATATAATATGTCAGGGTTATGAGGATTGATTGCTACAGCTGTCATGTATGCTGATTTAATACCTAATCCTTTTGTTGGTTCGTGATAAGCATTCATTTGACCAATTGCTCTCCAATGATCCCCTCCATCAATACTTTTCCAAAGACCATTTCCATACGTAGCACAATATATTATCTCTGGTGAATCAGGATGTTGTACTAAATCAACTGGATGTGTACCTTCAAGACGTGTTTTTATATCGAAATCACCATTACCTCTTTCATTTACAATGACCAGTTCATCTACCATACCTAAGAAAAATTTTTTCACATGAATAAACCCTTTCTTAATAATTATTATCTTGGTCACCATTCCCTAAATCATACTTATTTAATCAGTGGCATTGAAACAATGTATGAATCATATACTATAAATTTCAATATTTAAACCAACTCTAAAAGAAGGTATTTTATTTAAGCAAATCCTCTATTGATTCACCAATTTTCACATATTTATTTCCAATAACACGACTTATCGGATTTAATTTATCTACATCCACATATCCATGTTCTACATCGTATATTTCATCATCTATATAAACTGCTTTCACTTGCCCTATTAACATATCTGTTCCATTTTTTTCATCACCTAAAGATAAGTGTTCTACTAATTCACATTCATAACGTACTTTAGCTTCTTTAACACTTGGAACACTTACTGTTTTTGATGATGTAGTTGTCAGAGTTGTCTTTTCTAATTCATTAATATCATGAGGATAGTTTTCACCTGTTTTAACTACCTCTTTAACAATAGATTCATCAACGATATGAACAACAAATTCTTTATTTTTAATAATGTTAGAACTAGTATCCTTAAGTTCACCATCTTGTTTTCCGACAGAAATCATCAACATCGGAGGTTCTGGACAAACCACATTAAAAAATGCAAAAGGTGCTGCATTTAAATTTCCATTTTCGTCTTGTGACGTTACAAAAGCAATCGGTCTAGGCGTCACAGTACCTATTAGAAGTTTATACATATTACCCATTTCTGTTTCGCTTGGATTTATAAACATATTGGCACCTCACTAATATTATTATTCATATTCAAGTCTAAGATATTTCTCATATAACTTAAATCTACACACACTGTTCATCTATTTTATATACAGTAAATATAAAACTTGCACCTTATTTTCAGATAGTATAATCGAGTTTATCAAAAAGATTAATTCAAAACTTTTTATTTATCGTTAATAGCTAAAATATAAGCAGAATCAGTAATTTTTCTTACTGCTGTTGTTTAAGAATATAGCCGTAAAAACAATGGACAACATCTATGCGATATTGTCCATTGTTTTTTAATGAATATTTGATAATATTAAGCAAAATAAAAAGAAACGCTGCTTTAACAACGTTTCCCTAAAAATTGTGTATGTATGGAGACGGCGGGATTTGAACCCGCGTCCAAGGATCCTGATACAAATCTTTCTACGTGTGTAGTCTATTAATCAATTTCACATGGTGATAGGAAATAGACAACCAACACCATGCTAGTCCGTTTAATCTCTTCTAGACAGACTTCGAACAGCAGTGTCTAGCGTATCCTACTAAAGTTGAATCGCGTTAACAGTACATAGGCGATACTGTTAGGCGATGCAGAGTGCTATTACGCAGCTACTGCTAAATTATTGTTTGTTTTGCCAGTTATTATAAACTGAGTGTGTTGATAACGAAGACAACCCTCCGACACGCTTAATAAGCTCTGGGGACCCCTGTCGAATCCAAAACGTCCCCGTAATATTAATAAGAGATTCAATATACTTTGAATCCGATAGCATTCTTAATCATATCAAATTAAGTACTAAGACGCAATTCTAATGATTAAATTATCAATTATTACTTGAAGAATGAGAAACGACAAATTAAAAATGCCGCTTCCCCAAATCATTAATAACGATCTTTCATCGCTCTTTGCATATCTCGTTTAACCGCTTTATCTTTTAAGTCTTGACGTTTATCATACTTTTTCTTACCTCTAGCTACGCCAATCAGCATTTTACAAACACCATGTTTGAGATAAAGTTTTAACGGAATAATCGAATATCCGATTTCTCTAGTCCGTGTACCGAGTTTTTCAATTTCTCTTTTGTGCAACAGTAGTTTTCGCGGACGTAAAGGGTCATGATTGAAACGATTTCCCTCTTCATAAGGCGCAATATGCATATTATGCACATAAATTTCACCATTTTTTACTTGTGCGAAACTATCTTTCAAATTTGCACTGCCACGTCGAATTGACTTAATCTCTGTTCCTCTTAACACAATGCCCGCTTCAATCGTATCTTCTATATTATAATCATGTCTTGCTTTACGATTCTCCGCTAAGGTACCTGGAGATTTTTTCTTCTTTTTCGACATCGTGTTCACCTCTTGTTGAATTAATTTCAAAGTGAGAATGAACTGAATTTATTACAGTTCATTACTCAATGATATTTTATTTCTTTTTTCGTGCCTTTTGTTTTACCTTTTTGCTTTTATAGTAAGGTTTGTGTTGCGTATTATTTTGTTTGTCGCGATTTCGTTGATTTTTTCCTTTACGTTGTTTCTTTTTACCTTTTTTCTTATCGCCACTTAAACTTTTGCCGCGTGATTTTGCTTGAATTGTTGTACCGCGTGCAGGGCGATCTTCAGCTTTTCTACGTTTTGGTTCAGGCATTCCCACAATTTGGAAATCAATCATACGTTGTTCGACATCTACATTCACAACTTTGATTTTCACTGAGTCACCAATACGGAACACATTACCAGAACGTTCTCCTATCATTGCCATTTGGCCTTCTGCAAATTGATAGTAATCATCTGTCATGTTAGAAACATGGAACATACCTTCTACAGTGTTCGGCAATTCAACAAACATACCGAAGTTCGCAACTGAACTGATAATACCTTCATATTCTTCACCAATATGCTGCAGCATAAATTCTGCTTTTTTCAATTCATCAGTGTCACGTTCTGCTTCAATTGCACGACGTTCACGGTTTGAAGTATGTTCTGCAATTTCAGGCAACTTATCTTCCCATTTTTTCAATTCTTTACCGCTCATTGTTTCATCAATTAAATATTTACGAATTAATCGATGTACAACTAAATCTGGATAACGACGAATTGGTGACGTAAAGTGTGTATAATAATCAGCTGATAAGCCAAAGTGTCCTAAATTGGCATCTTCATAACGCGCTTGTTGCATAGAACGCAACATCATTGTTGAAACAACAGTTTGTTCAGGCAAGCCTTTCACTTTTTCATGAATTTCTTGCAATGTACTTGGAGAAATATCTTCTCCTGTACCTCTGACCATAATACCGAAGTTCGTGATAAAATCGAAGAACTGTGTTAAACGATCTGATTTAGGCTGTTCATGGACACGATATATAAATGGCACTTCCATTTTACTAAAGTGTTCAGCAACTGTTTCGTTGGCTGCTAGCATAAATGATTCAATTAAGCGTTCTCCTTCACCACGGTCTCGCAATTGAACATCCACAGGAATACCTTCATCATTAACAAGCACTTTAGCTTCATCAATATCGAAGTCAATTTCTCCACGACGTTTACGCATCTGTTTTAATCGATTTGATAAGTCTTGCGCTAAATCGAGCATTGGTGTGACATCTTTATATTTTTCTCGAAGTTCAGGATCTTTGTCAGTAATAATTTTATTCACTTCGTCGTAAGTCATACGATGATCTGATTCAATGACACTATCAAAAATTTCGTGGTTTTTCACATTGCCATCTTGATCAATTTCCATGCGGCAACTTAAAGTCAGGCGATCTACATTTGGATTTAATGAACAAATTCCATTACTTAAACGGTGAGGAATCATTGGAATAACACGGTCTACTAAATAAACACTTGTACCACGATCATACGCTTCCTTATCTAACGCTGATCCTTCTTTTACATAATGGCTGACGTCTGCGATGCTGACTGTCAATTGTGTATTACCATTCGGTAATTTTTTAAGACTGATTGCATCATCTAAGTCCTTAGCATCTGCCCCATCAATTGTAATGGTTAATTCATCACGTAAATCTCTGCGTCCTTCAATTTCAGAAGGTTCAATTGTTTCAGGAATTGCCTCAGCTTCTTTCAACACTTCATCTGGAAATTCGATTTCAATTCCATGTTGATAGATAATAGATAAAATATCTACACCAGGATCATTTTTGTGTCCTAAAATTGCAGAAACATGACCTTCTGGATTGTCATTTCCTTCTGCATATTTTGAAATTTGAACCAATACTTTGTGTCCTTCAACCGCACCTAAACTTTGACCTTTCGGAATAAAGATATCTTGCATGATACGTTTGTCATCGGGAATCACAAATCCAAAATGACGCCCTTCAGTATAAGTACCTACGACTTGCGTTACTGAATGTTTTTCAATTGTTTTGACTTCGCCTTCAACTTTTCCTTTAAATTCACCTTTTGATGGTTGGACTTCAACTATAACTGTGTCCCCATCCATGGCACGATTTATTTTTGTCGGCGGAATAAAGATATCTTCCATTTCTTCGTCTTCAGGACGCAAGAATGCGAATCCTTTTTTATTTTGACTTAAAGTACCTTTTACCAGATTATTTTTCATAGTTTGACTTCCTTTTCTTTGGTAGCGGTCCGTTTTCGTTCGTTCAACTAAGCCAGATTGTTCTAGTTCAACTAACACCTTTATTAAGTCTCTAAATGAGTCGGCATTGTTTAAACCTAAACGATCTTGAAAATCAGAAACTGACATGGGTTCATAATCAGGTTGTTTAATAATCTCTGCTACAGATTGTTTTAAATTCATTATGCCCCCTCCTTTCATTATTTATTCGTTTCTTATTACTATTCAGACCAATCAAGACTTTCAAGGAATTCATAAATATCCTCGAAGACTTTTTCTTTTTCTTTATCAATTGTGATAACATGACCGGAATCCGCATACCATTTTATATTTTTGTCTTCAGAAGATGCTTCATCATAAATTACATTTGCAGATTCAGGATTAATCATTTTATCTTGTTCTGCTTGGATGACAAGTAACGGATCCATCACTTCATCTACATGTTCTCGAACATCTTGTATTGTTTGCTGTAATTCTTTTAAAGTATGAGTAGGATGGAAAGCTTCCATCTCACGATTGATTGTCGCCTCATCTTTACCTTGATATTTTTTGAAGTTGCGTGCATATTCAAGGACACCTTCGTACATTGAGCCTTCTGTCTTAATAAACATAGGCGCACACATCGTTACAATACCCTCTACATCTCTATTTAAGCTTAACTTAAGCGCAAAATCTCCGCCTAAAGATAAGCCGGCTACTACAATTTCATCATATCCTTGTTCCACTAAAAAGTCGTAACCATCTAACGCATCTTTAAACCAGACATGCGGGCTGGATTGTAAAATTTCTTCCGGTGGCGCTGCATGGCCTTCATATTGAGGCGCATAAGATGTATACCCTTTTTTCTGTAAAAAGCGTCCCAGTTGTCTTACATCGGAAGAGTTTCCAGTAAAACCATGTAACAATAATACTGCTCTTTTACCTTCTTCAAAAAAGAACGGTTTTGGCAATTTAATTTGCATGTCTTTCAATCCTTTCATGATTCCCATTTAATCAAATTAACTCATAGTTCTATTATAAAGAAAAAAGCCCGACTTTTACATTGTCGGACCTTACATATTGAAATAAGTAATTGCTAACATTAACACGAAAAATGCAATAGACAAACCAATTGTTACACGGTTTAAGAACAAGTCAACACCGCGTTGCTTTTGTTTTCCACCGAAGAGCTGTTCAGCACCGCCGCTGATTGCTCCTGAAAGGCCGTTACTTTTGCTTTCTTGGAGTAACACAACTGTGATTAAAGCGATACAGTCTATAATCAATAAAACTGTCAATAAAGTGTGCATGCGTTAGTCCTCCATTCATAATATACTAAACAAGCATAACATATTTTAGTGTAGTTTATCAACATTGGGTCTAACTCACGCCTATGCGTTCTATCGGTTAAATGTACTTTTGCGTTTAATCGAAATTACCAACATATAAACTGCTAAAGCAAGCGAACCGATAATTGTAATCCATAAAGGCAAAGTCATGAAACCTGATTTCACATGATTAATACTTTGGATAATTACGCCTGCATTGACTGCAGTATAAAAAGCTTGTGAAATATATACTGCAAATAAGAACCACCATAAATAAGTGTGTTGATTCCATATTGCGATTAATCCGCACATATAAGCAATTAAATACATAATTCCCGTTAAACGATAACTGTTAATAAAATTCCCCACTGCATTTTTTGTTGCATCAATATGATGAGATGTCAGAATATCAGCTACTACGCTGTTATCTAAAGAAACAAAAAGATATATGGCATATATAATTGCTAATGTCACTGAAGAATAAGCAATAAATCTCCCGGATTTTTTTGCTCTTAATTTCTTTTCTTGCTCTGTAGTCGGCATTTTAATCCAATCTCCTTAATCCAAGTTGTAAATTTAATTCTATTGATTCAATTATATCAGTTTCTTATTAATTTTCGACATAAAACACGGTATAAAAAAAGAAACTGCTAAAGTTCTTTTGAACTTTAACAGCTTCATTAAAAGGTTAATAATTTATAAAGTTTTGCGTGAACTCAATATTAATAAACCTTTACTTATTTATCTAAATTATAGAAAGAGTGAATGCCGTCGAATTCAGCTGTTTCGTATAATTCATCTTCAATACGTAATAATTGATTGTATTTTGCAATACGGTCTGTTCTTGATAATGAACCAGTTTTAATTTGTCCTGCATTTGTAGCTACAGCGATGTCAGCAATTGTAGTATCTTCTGTTTCACCAGAACGGTGTGAGATAACTGCTGTGTAACCAGCTTTTTGAGCCATTTGAATTGCATCGAATGTTTCAGTTAAAGTACCGATTTGGTTAACTTTGATTAAGATTGAGTTACCGATACCTTTTTCGATACCTTCAGATAGTTTTTTAGTATTTGTAACGAATAAGTCGTCACCTACTAATTGAACTTTTTTACCTAAACGATCTGTAAGTTGTTTCCAACCATCCCAGTCATTTTCATCCATACCATCTTCAATTGTGATGATTGGATATTTATTAACTAATTCTTCTAAGTAGTCAACTTGTTCAGCTGAAGTACGTTTAGCGCCTTCTTGTCCTTCGAATTTAGTGTAGTCATAAACACCATTTTCGTAGAATTCAGAAGAAGCAATGTCGAATCCAAGGTAAACATCTTTACCAGGTTCTAAACCTACTGCTTTGATTGCTTCTAAAATTGTATCAACAGCATCTTCTGTGCCGTGGAATTTAGGAGCAAATCCACCTTCGTCACCTACTGCAGTTTCTAAACCGCGTTTTTTAAGAATTTTAGCTAAGTTGTGGAAGATTTCAGCACCCCAGCGTAATGATTCTTTAAATGAATCAGCGCCAACAGGTAAAATCATGAATTCTTGGAATGCAATCGGCGCATCAGAATGAGAACCACCGTTTACAATGTTCATCATAGGAACTGGTAATTGTTTACCATTGAATCCACCTAAATATTTGTAAAGTGGTTGGCCTAATAAGTCTGCAGCTGCACGTGCAACAGCAATAGAAACACCAAGAATAGCGTTTGCACCTAATTTACCTTTGTTTTCAGTTCCATCTAATTGAATCATCATTTTGTCGATTGAAACTTGGTCTAATACTGAAAATTCGCCTTCAACGATCTCTGGTGCGATTTTTTCGTTTACATTTTCAACTGCTTTAGTAACACCTTTACCTAAGTAACGATCTTTGTCACCGTCACGTAGTTCTACGGCTTCGTATTCACCTGTTGATGCACCTGATGGTACTAATGCACGACCGAATGCACCGCTTTCAGTTAATACTTCTACTTCAACTGTTGGATTACCTCGAGAATCTAGGACTTCGCGAGCATAAACATCTGTAATAATTGGCATGTTGATAATCTCCTTTTCATAATAGCTTTCGCTTATATTATAACTTTTTTTCCTTAGAAATTGAATTAATTATCTAGTAATGACACACTAAATTCTTAATGTTTAATTAAAGATTCACCAGTCATCTCTTCTGGTTGAGTTACATTTAATAAATCAAGCAGTGTAGGTGCTAAATCACCTAACTTACCTGTTTCACGTAATGTTACGCCTTCTTTAGTAACGATAACTGGAACTGGGTTAGTTGTATGTGTTGTCATCGGTTCATCATCGTCAGTTAAAACTTGATCTGAGTTACCATGGTCTGCAGTAATAATTGCATTTCCACCCATATCAATAATTTTATCTACGACTTCACCTAAACATTCGTCTACAGCTTCAATTGCTTTTACAGTAGGTTCAAGCATACCACTATGTCCGACCATATCTGGGTTAGCAAAGTTTAAGATGATTAAATCTAAATCACCTTTATTAAGTTCTTCTAATAATGCGTCTTTAACTTCATACGCACTCATTTCAGGTTTCAAGTCATAAGTTGCAACTTTAGGTGAATCAATTAAACGACGACGTTCACCTTCAAATTCTTCATTACGTCCGCCACTCATGAAATAAGTAACATGAGGATATTTTTCAGTTTCAGCAATACGTAATTGTTTTAAGTTATTTGCTTCAGCAACTTCACCGATTGTTTGTTTCAAATCTACTTTTTCGAAAACAATACTTGCATCTACTTGATCACTATATTTTGTAAAAGTAGCGAAGAATAAATCATTTGGTTGCTTAACTTCAAATCCTTTAAAATCTTTATTTGTGAAGATTTCAGAAAGTTGACCCGCTCTATCAGGACGGAAATTGAAGAATACTACTGAATCTCCATCTTGAACACCTTCATTTTGTTCTTTGATTGAGAAAGGTACAACGAATTCATCAGTAACACCATTTTCATAATTCGCTTCGATACCTTCTTCTGCTGACGCATATTCAGGCGCATCGATATCACGGATTGCATTATAAGCTTTTTCTTCACGTTCCCAACGTTTATCGCGGTCCATCGCATAATAACGTCCAGAAATTGAAGCAAATTGTCCGATACCGATTTCTTTGAATTTTTCTTCAGTTTCTTTTACATATTTCAAGGCTGATTTTTGATCAACGTCACGTCCATCTAAGAAGCCGTGAACGTATACTTTATCTAATCCTTGTTTTTTAGCAAGTTCTAGAATCGCAAATAAATGTTTGTAGTGACTGTGAACACCACCGTCAGATAATAAACCGAAAACATGTAGCGCAGAATCATGTGATTTTACATGTTCAATTGCTTCATTCAAGACCTCATTTTCAAAGAAATCTCCATCTTCAATCGCTTTATTAATTCTTGTTAAACTTTGATATACAATACGTCCGGCACCAATGTTCATATGACCGACTTCAGAATTACCCATTTGTCCTTCAGGTAATCCAACTGCTAAACCGCTTGCTTCGATTTGTGTAGTTGGATATTTTTCATAATAACGGTCGAAATTCGGTTTGAACGCTTGTTTGACTGCATTACCGTGTTCACTTTCTCTGTTCGCAAAACCATCAAGGATGATTAATGCTGTTGGTTGTTTTGCCATATTATTTAGCACCTTCTAATAATTTTACATAGTCTTCTACTTTCAATGAAGCACCGCCGACTAAAGCACCATCAATATCTGATTCTGCCATATATTCAGCGATATTATTAGGTTTTACACTGCCGCCGTATTGAATACGAACTGCGTCTGCTACTTCTTGGTTTGAAAGTTCAGCAACTGTTTTGCGTATAAACGCACTCATTTCGTTAGCGTCTTTAGCTGTAGATGATTTACCAGTACCAATTGCCCAAATAGGTTCGTAAGCGATAACTACTTGTTTTAATTGTTCGTCAGATAAACCTGCCAATGCTTTTTTAACTTGGTCTGATACTACTTCTTCAGCTTTTCCGCCTTCACGTTGTTCATTTGTTTCACCAACACAGATGATTGGAGTCATACCGTGTTTAAACACAGCGTGGACTTTCTTATTAACATCTTCGTCAGTTTCGTGGAATAATTCACGACGTTCAGAGTGACCGATAATTACATATTTAACACCTAGGTCTGCTAATGCAACTGGAGACGTTTCACCAGTAAATGCGCCGCTTTCTTCGTAATAAGTGTTTTCAGCACCAATTTCAAGCCCTTCAGCTTTACCTTCTTTTACTAAAGTAATTAATGCATCTAATTGAATAGTTGGTGCACAAATAACGGCTTCTACTTCATTTGTATCTGGTAATTGAGGCAATGCATTTACAAAGTCTTTTGCCTCTTGTACAGTTTTGTTCATTTTCCAGTTACCTGCAATAATTGGTTTTCTCATTATTAAACGCTCCTTGAAAAGTTATTATCAAAAATACTATTAATTATTTATCGCTAATTGATTGGATACCTGGTAATTCTTTACCTTCAAGGTATTCAAGTGAAGCACCGCCGCCTGTTGAAATATGAGAGAAATCATCCTCAAATCCAAGCATCATAGCTGCTGCTGCAGAGTCTCCGCCACCAATAATAGTAGTTGCATCTTTCATTTCAGCAATTGCTTCACAAACACCTACTGTACCTTGAGCAAAGTTTTCAAATTCGAACACACCCATTGGTCCATTCCATACTACTGTATGTGCACCTTTAAGTTCTTTTTCGAATAATTTAACAGTTTCAGGTCCAATATCAAGCGCTTCTTGATCTGCTGGAATTTGATCGATAGTAACAACAGTATATTGTGCATCATTAGAAAATTCTCTAGCTACTTTAGCATCTACAGGCAATACAATTTTATCGCCAGCACGTTCTAATAAATCTTTAGCGAAATCTACTTTATCTGCTTCTAATAAAGATTTACCAATTTCATAACCTTGTGCTTTTAAGAATGTATAAGCCATACCGCCGCCGATAAGAACTTTATCAGCTACATTCAATAAGTTTTCGATGACTCCGATTTTATCTGATACTTTAGCGCCACCTAAGATTGCAACAACTGGTTTATCAGGATTGTTTACAACACCACCGATAAATTTGATTTCTTTTTCCATCAAGTCTCCAGCTGCACTTTCTAAATTAGATGCAACACCTACATTAGAAGCATGAGAACGATGAGCAGTACCAAATGCATCGTTTACAAATACATCACCTAATGAAGCCCAATATTTCCCTAATTCAGGATCATTTTTAGATTCTTTTTTACCATCTAAATCTTCAAAGCGTGTATTTTCTACTAAAAGTACTTCTCCATCTTTTAATTCTGCGATTGCTTTTTCTAAAACTTCACCACGAGTATGTGGGATAAAGTTAACATCTTTACCTAGCTTTTCGCTTAAACGTTCAGCAACTGGGCGAAGTGTTAATTTTTCTTTATCACTTTCTTCTTTGACTTTTCCTAAATGTGAGAAAAGAACAAGTCTTCCTCCTTGTTCAAGGATATATTCAATCGTTGGTAAAGCTTGAACAATACGGTTGTCATTAGTAATTTTTCCATCTTTTAAAGGTACGTTGAAATCAGCGCGTTCTAATACAACTTTACCTTTTAAGTCTAAATCAGATACATGTTTTTTAGCCATCTAAACTTCCTCCTTTGAATGAAAGCATGATTCTTTAATGTCTATAGATTGAGATTAGCATATAGTCGTTATTATTGCAGAAAAAACATCTAAAGTACTTAAAAGTTTTTTCGTTTAGAAATAAACTACTTGCTAATTTTCACTGCAGCTTATGAAAATTTAAAATAAGCGGAGAAGCGTATGTGCCTCTCCGCTTACTCAAAAGCTGATCATAACAATTCAACAGCACATTTACAGCTTGTCAAATTCAGATCTTATTATCAAATTATTTTACGTCTTTAATAAGATATTCTAAAGTACGTACTAATTGCGCAGTGTAAGACATTTCGTTGTCGTACCAAGCTGCTACTTTAACTAATTGACGGCCTGAAACAGTCATAACACGAGTTTGAGTTGCATCGAATAATGAACCGAATGTCATACCTACTACGTCTGAAGATACGATTTCATCTTCGTTGTAACCGAATGATTCGTTAGAAGCTTGTTTCATTGCTTCGTTTACTTCGTCAACTGTAACATCTTTATCTAATACAACTGTTAATTCAGTTAATGAACCAGTTGCTACAGGAACACGTTGAGCGCCGCCGTCTAATTTTCCGTCGATTTCAGGAATTACTTTACCAATTGCTTTAGCTGCACCTGTTGAGTTTGGAACGATGTTTTCAGCTGCTGCACGAGCACGACGTTTGTCGCCTTTTCTGTGTGGACCGTCTTGAGTATTTTGGTCACCAGTATAAGCATGGATAGTAGTCATGAAACCTTCAACTAAACCAAAGCTATCATTTAAAACTTGTGCTACAGGAGCAAGAGAGTTTGTAGTACAAGAAGCACCTGAAACGATTACGTCAGAGCTGTCTAAAGTATCTTGGTTTACGTTATAAACGATTGTTTTAACATCACCAGTAGCTGGTGCTGAAATTAATACTTTTTTAGCGCCTGCATCGATATGAGCTTTTGCTTTTTCATCACTTGTATAGAAACCAGTACATTCTAATACAACATCAATGTCTAAATCTTTCCAAGGTAATTTGCTTGCATCTGGTTCTTCGAATGATTTAACTTCTTTACCATTCACGCGGAATCCGCCATCTACAACTTCAACTTCTTCAGTGAAACGTCCTTGCATTGTATCGTATTTTAATAAGTGTGCTAACATTTCATCGTCTGTTAAGTCGTTTACTGCTACTACATCGATACCTTCAACATCTTGAATTCTTCTAAATGCTAAACGACCGATTCTACCAAAACCATTAATTGCTACTTTAACTGCCATTATTATGGCCTCCTTTAAAAAGATATTGTTAAAAAGTGAAGTCACTTTTTTATAACCAAAATTGTTTAAGATTGTACGATAGTCTTAGCTGCGCCTTCATCTGTAATCAGAATGGTGTTTTTAGGAGCTATCGATAAATAAGCTTTTATCGCTTCCCCTTTCGAAGCACCTCCGGCTACAGCATATATATATTGCTTCGATTCTAAATCTTCCATTTGAAGTCCTATCGTTTTAACTTTATGGACTATATTGCCATTAGTATCGAAGTAATAACCAAATGCTTCTCCGACAGCATTGTGATGTTGAAGCATTTCAATCACATCTTTAGGTGAATGGCGTCTGTTCGCCATTTTCAGCGCATCACCAATGCCGTGGACAGTAATATTTGATTGTTTTATTTTGTCTAATGTATTGATTACAGAAGGTTCTTGCATCAACAATTCATATGTAGATTCACTGACATTATCAGGAACATATAATGTTGTGTAGTCGCCTCCTGTTTGTACTGCCATACTTGCTGCAATGGTATTTGCTTGGTAAATCATGTTTTCTCCCAAGCCGCCTCTCGCAGGTACAAAAAATGTTTTGAAAGGCAGTACATGCATTGAGTCACTAACTGATGCCATTGTTGATCCACCAGTTATAGATACTATTGCATCTTTATAAAAAGTTTTTTCTAAAAGTTGTCCTGCTTGATTACCCATTTCTGTTTTAACTGCACTATCTTTATCAGTGTTACCTGGCACAACATATACATTGTTGATTTGATAACGCTCTTTAATCAATTGTGCTAAGTGATAACCATCAGAATACATATTGAAATATGCTTCTAGTTCATCAATTAAATGTTCACCTTCATCAGTTATTTCCATACCTGTAGGTTTGACTTTAATCAATTCTTGTTTCTTTAATGTATTCGTTTCTGATCTTAATACACGCTCAGTCAAGTTCATGTATTCACTCAAACTTCTTCTTCCAACAGGTTGGTGCATTTTGATAGTAGTGAGTATTGTAAATCTACGGTACATTCTATCGACAAGCTCAGGAATCAATTTTTGTTGGACTTTAAGCAAGTCTTCCACTACTATTTCCTCCTCTATATCTTTAAGGGTCAGTATGCAACCACACTTTGACGTTTTAAGTCCCAGGTGGGACAAAAAATAACATCTCTTACATTTGCAATAATACTATCATCTGTTTTAAAAAGCAAGTCTTAATGCTTAAGTTACAAAACTTACTCTATCATTGTACACAATACTTACCAACAATTATATTATACCCTTTATTCGCATGAAAAATCATCTTTTAACTTTGTTTTTTAGCTATATTTTTTCTTTTGATTATCTCTGCTCTAAAATATCTACTATAATAGTCTTTCAAAGGAGGGTATATTATGTCTGAAAAAGATGAACAACCTGAAGTTATTGATCCAGACGACCCTAGATATAAAGATGACACATACTTTCACTCTACCCGTTCTAACCAAAAAAAATCTGATTTTGAAAATCAAAGACGTATTAAGTACTATTCTTTTGGCGGCTGTTTTCCAATCGGGTGCGGTTGCTTGCCTATTCTTATAATCTTATCGTTTTTTATTACGTGGCTTTTAAATTTAATTCATTAAAAAACAGAGCATTCTCCTATCTGATGAAAGAGAATGCTCGTTTTTGTTATATCAACGTTGTGATGATTGATTATTATTAGATTGGTTATTTGAACTCTGCTTTTGCGAAGAGTTATTGCTTGAATTAGCAGGTGCTTGTTTTTGTTGTGTTTGATTAGAACTGCTTGATGATTGTGTACTTGATTGATTACTACCAGGTGTGTTTCTTACTGTTGATTGCTGTCCTTGCCCTGGCCTGGGTTTATTATTTGATTGTTGATTTTGTGTATTTTGCTGTTGTTTTTGCTGCTGGTTCTGGTTTGATTTTTGTTGTTCTTGTTGTTGTTGACGCTGCTTTTCAGCTTGTGCTTTTTGCTGTTCTTGTTGCTTTTGTTGTTCCATAGCTTTATCAGCTTGTTCTTTTGCTTTTTGCTGACGTTCTTTTGCAACCTGTTCATTTTTCTTCTGCTGTTCTTCAGCTTGTTTTCTAGCAGCTTCTTGATTTTTACGTGCTTGTTCTTGTTGTTTTTTCTCTTGTTCTTGTTGTGCTTTATTGTTTGTTGTTTGTTGTTTTTGAGTATTTTGATTTTGTTGCGCTTGTCTTGCTGCTTGTTCGCGTTGTGCATTTATATTATTTTGTCTTTCTTGTTCTGCAGCTTGCTGGTTCGCCCATTCTTCTTCCTGACGTTGCTTTTCTTTACGCTTTTTCTCTTCGTCTTTTTTCTTCTTCTCTTCACGTTCTTTTTTGTCTTTTTTCTCTTGTTTTTCTTTCTTTTGTTCTTGGCTTAATCGTTCACTGCCCTTTTTAGAATGATCCACAAAAGAGAAAGTAGCAAAGGCAAGCGTGAATAATAAAATAACAACGATAATTGCACTTATTATTTTTGCAAGATTGCTCATCTTGTTTTTAGATGATCTTTCAAAATCATTTCGACCTTTATTAGACATGTGCTCTCCTCTTTCCAATTTCTATTCCTAATAAAATACACATTGAGACTTTTCACACTTTAGTTTTATTTACCCAATTGAATTATTTTTTACATAGTTTTCATTAATTAATCATAACATTTTCCCATGATATATACATCATTTTGAAAGGAAATATGCGGATATTTAAAAGAATTTAACAAATAGCAAGATTCTCTTAGAAGGTACATCAGAAAATAGTAATAAGCGTAGCAGTGTGTATGGATGATTAAACTTTAAAACATTGATATAATAATAAGCACATGTTCATCTCTACAAAAAAATAATGGACCTATACGCTTCTCGCATAGGCCCAATACTAAAGGGAGTCAAAATTTCACCTTCGCACGTATATTATGGGGTATACTGTTTTTAATTAAGAGATGTTTAATTAATTTTCGAAGGTACTTTCATTATAACTTTTTCAGTTGTTTTTTAAATACTTATGTTAAGTTTTTAATGACATATTAATGACTAAAAATTGAATAATCATTGAATATTTAGAATCAATATTATTTAACAACATTTAAATTTGTACATACCATACTATAGAAGAGGTGGATATAAATGAAGGAATTCTTAATTACTGGCGGAACAGGCTTAGTTGGTAGTCATCTTGTCGATGCCATTCATGATACAGACTCACATATCACAATTTTAACACGCCAAGATCGCCATAACTTG
Source organism: Staphylococcus condimenti (assembly GCF_001618885.1). Lineage (NCBI taxonomy): Bacteria > Bacillati > Bacillota > Bacilli > Caryophanales > Staphylococcaceae > Staphylococcus > Staphylococcus condimenti. The sequence continues at coordinate 1,096,566 of NZ_CP015114.1, forward strand.
GATGATAAAATCACTTATGTCAATTGGGAAAAAGAAGGTTGGGAAGAAAAAGTACCTAATCATATCGATATCGTCATAAACCTTGCCGGGGCTTCGTTAAATAATCGTTGGACTGATGAATATAAACGAGAACTTATGTTAAGTCGTATCCGTTCTACTCAAGCTCTTTTTGAATTATTTAAGCACAAAGGCACTCATCCTTCTGTATTATTTAACGCTAGTGCAGTTGGTTACTATCGTCCTGATTTCCACCGTACTTATACAGAACTTTCTAAATGTGACCCTCATGACTTTTTATCTGATGTCACATATCAATGGGAACGATTAGCACATCAATTTGAAAAATTAGGAACTCGCGTTATAATTGGTCGCTTTGGAATGATTCTTTCAGATGAAGGCGGCGCATTACCGACTATGAAACTCCCGTATAAATTTTACTTTGGCGGTAAATTAGGAACTGGTTTCCAATGGTATTCATGGATACACATTACTGATTTAACAAGAGCGATATTATATCTTATTAATGACTCGCAAGCTGAAGGTGTTTTCAACCTCACAGCCCCTGTATCTGAGCGTCAAAATTTATTCGGTTATACTTTAGCTCGAGAAATGCACAAGCCTCATGAAACATGGGTACCAAGTTTGATACTTCGCCTTGTTTTGGGACAACGTGCCACTATTATTTTAGATACACAAAAAGCAATTCCAAACCGATTGCAGGCACACGGTTTTAATTTTGCTTTTCCAAACTTAAAAGCAGCACTTGATAATTTAGTTCGAGAGTAATTTATTGTATAATATTAACCTATTCACATTCATTTTTTTGTTTTAAGAAAATCTGATAGAAGTTATCAATAGTGTAATTAGAACGAAGGTGTTTTTTGGATATGATTAATAAGTCATCTCAGATTTTACTTATATTAGCAAGCGTGCTATTAATTTGTATCGGAAGTTTTGCAATGACAACACAGATGCCCTCTCTTTTTATCGCACTTCTATATTTATTAATAGGTATTATTTTGCTAGTAAGCGTCTTAATAAAATATGTCAAAGGCCGTAGTCAAAAATAAAAAAAGTTCCGGAAATTGAATTCCGGAACTTTTTCTTATTTGTTCAACTTATTTTTCAGGTTGCATTACTTCATCAATCAAACCGTATTCTTTAGCTTCATCAGCTGTTAAGAAATTATCACGATCTGTATCTTTTTCAATTTGTTCAATTGATTGACCAGTACGTTCTGCTAAAATTTTATTTAATTTAGCACGTGTTTTTAGGATATGAGTTGCAGCAATTTCGATTTCAGTTGCTTGACCTTGAGCGCCGCCAAGTGGTTGGTGAATCATTACTTCAGCATTTGGTAAAGCAAAGCGTTTACCTTTTGCACCTGCTGCTAATAAGAATGATCCCATTGACGCAGCCATACCGATGCAGATTGTTTGTACATCTGGTTTAATGTGTTGGATTGTATCATAAATTGCAAATCCAGCAGTTACACTGCCTCCTGGTGAATTAATATATAAATAAATGTCTTTCTCAGCATCTTGTGCTTGTAAGAATAACAATTGTGATACGATTGAGTTTGCTACGTTATCGTCAATTGCTGAACCTAACATGATAATACGGTCTTTTAATAATCTTGAATAAATGTCATAAGCGCGTTCACCGCGGTTAGTTGTTTCTATTACTGTAGGAATTAAATTCATTACATTTCCTCCTTGTACTTTTATGAATTAACTATATTTTAACCTAAAAGTCAAAAATGGTCAAAAATAATACTCACTTTGTTTCTATAATCCATATTGACCCTATTGGTGGTTAAAGGTACACTATTAATTGTCTGTTATCATTTACCCCTCGTAGTGTAATGGATAACACATAAGATTCCGGTTCTTACAATAGGGGTTCGATTCCCTTCGAGGGGGCTTTTTAAGCTTATAACTTTTTAGGGTTATAAGCTTTTTTTATGCTCATATCACTTACTATCCATGTTTACATAGCAAAAGCATGCGGCTCTCTATATCAATTTACACTTTTTAGCTTTATTTAACTCTTTTAATTAACTAAGTTCAATTTAATCTTTTCTAATAATTAGAATTATGTTAAAGTCTATATGTTTGAAAGATATCAACTTAGTTAATATTCAGAAATTTTTGTAAATAACGTTTTTTTGATTTTTTGGGAGGTTCAAATGAAAAAAGTAATTTTAGTATCAGGTTTAATGCTGTTCTCATTATTTTTTGGAGCCGGCAACTTGATATTTCCACCAATGTTAGGTTATACCGCACAAAGCAATATGTGGGCAGGTATGACAGGATTTGCAGTAACCGGTATTTTATTACCATACATAACTGTTATCGTTATCGCTTATTATGATGGCGGTGTTGAATTTATAGGCAATAGGGTCCATCCAAAATTCGGATTTATTTTTGCGGTTTGTATATATTTATCTATCGGAGCACTATATGGTATTCCACGTGCGGCCAATGTCGCATACGAAATTGGAGCTAAATCAATTTTACCTTTCCACAATACTTGGACACTGGTTGGATTTTCACTTATATTCTTTATTGTAGTTGGTTTAATTGCTTTATATCCAAATAGAATGGTAGATAACTTAGGGAAGGTTTTAACACCCGCTCTCTTACTCGTAATCGGAGCACTTTGTATCGCAGCTATTATTCATCCAGAAGGCAAAGTTGGCGAACCCCAAGGTAAATATGCAGAAGCACCATTAGTATCTGGAATTTTAGAGGGGTATTATACTATGGATTTAGTTGCAGCTCTTGCCTTCTCAGTTGTTATTGTACAAAGTTTTAAATTAGCAGGTATTTCTGACAGTAAGAGAATTGTTAAAAATGTAATCTTAGCCGGCTTAATCTCAGCTGTTCTGCTAACAATCATATACTTTTCACTTGCTTATCTCGGCATCACTACAAGTAAACCAGGATTTGAAAATGGCGCAAGTATCCTAACATATAATTCAGTTAGATTATTTGGTGCATTCGGTAATATTTTATTTGGTGTTATTGTGATTTTAGCGTGTTTAACAACTTGTATCGGGCTCGTCAATGCAAGTTCAGCATTCGGAATGAAAAAATTCCCTAAAATTCCATATAAGACTTATGTTTTAGTCTTCTCTTTAGTTGGATTTTTAATTTCAACGTTAGGACTAAATATGATTTTACAAATTGCTGTACCGCTTCTAACTTTTATCTATCCGATCTCTATCGTACTTGTATTAATTTCATTAGTCGCAATTGTAATACCGACACGTTTGAAAATCGCTTATATCCTACCGACAATTTCAACGTTACTTATTTCAGTTCTTGAAATATTAAATACTTTTAAATTAATTAAGCCATTGAACCATTTGTATCAAGCATTGCCTTTATCAGAACAAGGCTTGGCATGGTTATATTCATTTTTAGCATTAACAATTATCGGTATTATTATCGACTTTATCAGAAACAAAAATACCGTTCACTCTAATCAAATCGATAAACAAAAAGCATAAAAACATGTATATAGAGAATGAACAAGCAGAAAACCGATGGAAACAAATGAATTCCATCGGTTTTCTTATGTCTATAAATAACATCAAAATAATACTATTTCTCTTTACTTTCCTAATTTTTCACAATATTTTTATATTGAGCAAACCCGTTTTAATTTAAATCTGATGTGTTAAAATTAATATTGCATTTTAAAGGTAACACTGCTCAACAATCACCCCTTTGTTGGCAGTTTTTTAACGGACCAGCTAAAAAGAGATTTAATCTTTTTAAACAGTTCGTATAGGTAAAGGGACGTGTTAGATTCATTTGTCCCTATTTCTTTATGTAAAAAACTTCAGATTTTAAATTTTTCAAGAAGTATTCTCTAAAAATTTATTGAAAGGTAGGTTTGTAATGGAGCAAAAGTTTAATTACAACTTAATCACAACTGTCTTCTTTATTACAGGTATTGCCGTCATGTGCAGTTTGTATTCTGCTATTCCATTAATGCCTGTTATTGGTAAAGAACTTCATTTAAGTGAAAGTGCAACCACATTGATCGGTGTTGTATTTTCTATTTCATATTCAGTCAGCTGTATGTTCTACGGTATTATTTCTGATAAATTCGGCAAGAAAAAAGTAATCCTCGTTGGGTTATGTGTGTTGACATTAACAACTTTTGCGATTGGTTTTATTCATAACTTTATCTTGCTATTAATTGTCAGAGTCATTCAAGGCATGGCTGCAGCGAGTTTCTCACCCGTTTCACTCACTTATGTAACAGAAGTGTTCCCTATCAACAAACGTGTAACTGCAATTAGTTTTATCAGTACAAGTTTCATGTTATCTGGGGTCATTGGACAAAACTTGAGTGACATTATTGCTGCACATATGAGTTGGCGCATTGTTTACTTTATCTTAACTATTGTTTATATTTTATTAGCATTTTGGATTTTACGTGCAATCCCAAAAAGTCCATATCATATTCCAGATACAAAATTCTCGATATTCTTCAAAAACATGAGACATATTTTTGATAATAAAGGCATTGTATTATGCTTTTTCGTATCACTTACTATCCTTACGTCATTCGTTTCAATGTATACTATTTTAAATGAATTTTTAACTTCAAAAACTATCAATGCAGACTTAACTATGATTTCTACTGTTAAATTATTCGGTTTAATTGGTATGGTACTTGCACTTGCTGCAGGACGTGTAAGTGATTTTATCGGTGTTAAAAAAGTATTGTTGATTGCACTGCTCACGAGTGGTATTTCAATTATATTAATGGGCATTTCACATAATGTCATTATCATTACAACATTCAGCGTAATCTTTATCGCAGGTATCGCCTTTGCGATTCCTTCAGTTATTTCTCAAATCGGTTTGTTAACTGATAAAGATAAAGGATTCTATCTTTCTATTAATACATTTATGTTGTTCATCGGTACAGCCATTGCACCAGTGTTATCATTGAGATTATTAGAATTACCTTCATATTCACTCATGTTTGCAGCCCTATCGATTGTTAACTTTATCGGTTTGGCAATCGCATTCTTTATTCCAAAAGCACAAATCACTGAATAATATTTGATTTATTAAAAAGGTTATTCCCGCAAAATGGGAATAACCTTTTTTTACATATCGATATGTTCACCGCTTCGAATTTTATCTGCAAGTTCATTCAACTTACGCAAACGATGATTGACACCTGACTTTGAAATGGTGCCCGTTGAAACCATTTCACCAAGTTCTTTTAATGAAACATCTTGATTTTCTACACGTAATTTAGCAATTTCTTTCAAACGGTCAGGCAAGTTTTCTATCCCGATTTCTTGATCGATGAGTTGTATACTTTCAACTTGGCGCATTGCTGCACTGACTGTTTTATTCAAATTCGCTGTTTCGCAATTCACCAAACGATTTACTGAATTACGCATATCCCGTACAATACGGACATCTTCAAATTTCAGCATCGCTTGATATCCGCCGATCAAACTGAGGAAATCTGAAATTTTTTCAGCTTCTTTTAAATAAACAATACTGCCTTTCTTACGTTCAAGATGTTTAGCATTCAATTCATATTCATTCATTAACTCTGCTAAACCTTCTGAATGGTTTTCATACAAAGAAAAAATCTCTAAATGATAAGATGAAGTTTCTGGGTTGTTGACTGAACCTCCTGCTAAAAAAGCACCTCTGAGGTAACTGCGTTTCATATCATCATCTTGAATCATTTCAGGATCAATCGCATGTGTAAAAACGCCGTCTTTTAATATCCCCAACTCATCTAAAATTTCTCTGGATTTCACTTTAGTTCGACAGATATAAATATTATTCTTCTTCAATTTCATTTTCTTTCTGACAAGTATTTCTACTTCAATATTGAAAACTTTTTTGATTAAAGAATAGATACGTCTTGCAGTTGTAGCATTTTCAGTTTGTACATTAATCACAAATTGCTGATTCGACAAACTGAGTGCACCATTCATACGGATTAAGGCGCTTAATTCAGCTCGCGCATTTTTTTCATCGACATCTATTCTCGTTAATTCATTTTTCATGTCTGATGCAAAGCTCATGCTGCGCCATTCCCTTCTTTACTTTTTTCTTTTTTTAGGCTTAAACGGTATTGTGCTTGTAAGATCTAATGCTAAATCATAAATCATGTTCGCAAGTATTGCCGTATTATGACGGACACGATTTTTATCAGAGATATGTACTAAATTTTTATCTGTTAAAGGTGTAATACCTTCCGCTTCAATCTCTTCTTTATGATATTTAACAGGTTCAGCATGCTCTTTACGGTAGTTTTCTAAGATTTGTTCACTATAATCTTCATTTCCGCAGCAAATTACGTAATCTATAAAATCCGTTCCCATATGGCGATTCAACGCATGCACGTGATCCATGACATCAAATTCATCTGTTTCTCCGTGCTGTGTCATTACATTAGACACATAAACTTTAGGTGCATCGCTATTTTGTATCGCTTCTCCAATACCTGGAACGCATAAGTTCGAAAGCACACTTGTATAAAGCGAACCTGGACCTAAGACAATTAAATCAGCATGTTCTAGTGCATCAACTGCTTCCTCCATCGGTTGTACATCAGCAGGTTCGATAAATACGCGTTTAATCTTTTTTTGACGCTTGGGTATGCTTGATTCACCACAAACAATTTCCCCATCTTCCATTTCAGCATTTAATCGAATACTTGAATTCGTGGAAGGTATGACACGTCCTTTAATATTCAGTATTTTGCTCAATTCTTTGACCGCATGTCCAAAGTCATCTGTAATATTTGTCATTGCTGCGATTAATAAATTACCTAAAGAATGTCCTTCTACTTGATTATCTTGAAAACGATATTGGAAGAGTTCTTTTAAAGTCGGCTCAGTATCACTTAATGCTGCAATGACGTTTCTGATATCTCCAGGGGCTGGAATATCCATCTCATTACGTATTTTACCTGTACTGCCACCATCATCTGCTACAGTTACAATTGCAGTAATGTCGATTGGATAATCTTTCAGACCACGTGCCAAGACAGAGAGTCCTGTACCGCCCCCGATTAATACGATTTTAACCTTTTTCATTCTCCACGCCACTTTCAATATGTGCATCTCTATGGTGGACATACACATTATAGTCATAACTTTCGTTTAAATCCTCAGCAAGACGTTTGGCTAATGCGACTGAACGGTGTTGACCGCCTGTACAGCCAATTGCGATAACCAATTGAGTCTTGCCTTCTTTTTTATATCCCGGAATCATAAACTTCAACAAATCTAACAACTTATCATAGAAAATTGCTGTTTCTTGCCATTTCATGACATACTGATACACTGCATCATCTACACCAGTCAATGGTCTTAATGCCTCTACATAAAATGGGTTGGGTAAGAAGCGGACATCAAATACTAAATCAGCATCTTGTTGAATACCGTGTTTGAAACCAAAACTTGTAACGCTGATACTGAAAGTTTCAATATCATTACGATTAAATAAATGATTGATTTGAGCACGTAATTCTTTTGGTTTGAGTGTTGTTGTATCAATTATATAATTTGCGAGACTGCGAATTTCAGTTAATGAATTTCTTTCTTCGGCGATGGCATCAATTAATGAACGTTGTCCGTTTTCATTTAAAGGATGCGCACGACGTGTCTCTTTATATCTGGAAATCAGTTTGGCTTCGCTTGCTTCTACAAACATAACATCTACAATCACACGGTTTTGACTGCGAAGTAAATCCACTTCTTTAACTAAGGATTTGAAAAATTCTCGTCCACGTAAGTCAATTGCAATTGCTACTTTTCTTAATGATGGATTACCCTGTTCCATCAATTCTACAAATTTAGGGAGTAAAATAGGCGGTAAATTATCTACACAAAAGTACCCTAAATCCTCCAAGTTTTGTAGTACTAAAGACTTCCCTGCACCTGACATACCTGTAACCACTAATAATTCACTTTTACTTACGATTTCATTTTCTTCATGTTGCATTTTGCCACCATCCTGTTTAAATTCGCTCATAATATCCTCATTATATTCAATACTATCACATTAACTTCCTGGATTGGCATTGCAAATGCAGAATATGTAAAAAGGTTTGAATAAAACACGAAAAATTTACATTCATGTAATACTCAAACCTTCTTTGTTTTTTTAAATTATGCTTCAGTTGCGAGTTTATCTTTCACTTCTTCAATATATGCTTGAGCATTTTGTGCAGCAATACTGCCGTCACCTGTTGCAGTTACAATTTGTCTTAAACCTTTTTCACGCACATCTCCTGCAGCGTAAATACCTGGAAGTTTAGTTTCCATTTCGTCGTTTGTAACAATATATCCTGCATCGTTTGTAATACCTAAACCTGTGAATGGTGCTGTTAATGGTTTCATACCAATATATACGAATACACCATCTGCCGGTAATGTTTCTTCTTTACCGTCTACAGTAGATTGTAAAGTAACTGAACCTACTTTACCATTTTCTTCGTTAATAGAAGCTAAAGTATGGTTCCAGATAAAGTCCATTTTTTCATTTTTGAAAGCACGATCTTGCAAGATTTTTTGTGCACGTAATTTATCTCTGCGGTGCACTACTGTTACGCTGTCAGCAAATTTAGTTAAGAAAGTACCTTCTTCAACAGCAGAGTCTCCGCCGCCGATAACAAATAATTTTTTACCTTTAAAGAACGCACCGTCACAAACTGCACAATAACTTACACCGCGGCCGCCAAGTTCTTCTTCACCTGGCACACCGATTTTTTTATATTCTGCGCCTGTTGTAATGATAACTGCATAAGCTGTTACTGATTTATCTCCATAGACCACTTTTTTAATATCGCCTTCGTCTTCAATGCTTTTAATATCACCGTATTGATAAACAGCACCAAATTTTTGAGCATGATCAAACATTTTTGTAGATAAATCAGGTCCTGAAATAGATTCGAAACCTGGGAAGTTTTCTACATCTTCTGTATTTGCCATTTGTCCGCCTGGCACACCGCGTTCAATCATTAATGTTTTTAAATCTGCACGAGAAGCATATACTGCCGCAGTCATCCCAGCTGGACCTGCGCCGATAATTACAACATCATAATCAGGTTGTTGAATAGCCATTTAATATTGCCTCCTATTTTCATATCATCATGTATTATATTATATCGTTGTCTCTAAATATAACGATTTGCTCAAAGTTTAAATTTAACAAATTATTATAAAGTCATTTTTTAAACCTCTAATAGGATATCGATTGATTTATTCAATCGGTAGGTTGAGATATCAAACCATTCTGCTGCTTGTTTTTTTGTCACCTTTTGCTGCGACTGTTGGAAAAACAAATATACAAATGCTGCGACATATCCTTCAACGTGTTCTAAATCATATCCGCTGGCAATAATACCTTCAGCGCGATCAATCCACGCTATAAAAAGGTTATGATAATGACGCAATGTTTCATTCTCATATAATGCTAACATGCCCCGGTGAATGAAATCTAATTTGACCAATTTTAATTCTTTAATGAGATAGGTCAGATATAGTTTTTCATATTCATCCATCGTTTCTAACACAGACCATACTTCTTCTGTAATCATTAATTCTTTGCCATTGACTTGATTCAGCAGGAAGATTCCATAAAGTCGTGCATGATTATCTTCACTGGTAAGTAACGGCATAATATTAGATTGGAAGAAATTATCGTTTTCGGAAATGATCCATGGCGGATAACCTGGATTGCCTTTTGTCATTTCTCTAAGTTTATTCCAAAATTGCATACTCTCTTCTTTATTTCCAAGGAAATAATAGTTGTAACTGAGTGCATGAAAAAGCTGTAAAGAAATAAATTTCCCTTTTTTGTATAAAGGGAAGAGTAATTTCTGAGATGCCTCGTATTTTTTTAAATAACTTAACACAATACCTAACTTAAACGTTTCATCATCGTTCATTGGGACTACTTTGGATAAGGATTGCAAGTAATTAGGATAAGCTTTGTCTTTTGTATTATAAAGCAGCAGCGTATAGTGACATAATGCGTGTACATCAGTCTGATTTTCTTTCAACAATTGTTTCAGCATAGAACGCGCTTGTTCATAATCTCCTAAATATAAATAGCACATAGCTAAAAGGTTTCGAATACTGTGATGTGCGCGGACTTTCATTTCTTGTCTTAAAATGTAATCTCGCGCATCTTCTAATCTTCCTTGAGAAAAAAGGTGCTGGAAAATCATTTGAACTGCAAATGCTTGGCTTTCTTTTTCTAATTTGTCTAAATCATCATAGACAACTTCAAACATACCTTCTAATTCAGAACGATATTCTTCATCTCCTGATTCCAATACATAGTTAATGCCAAAGCAAAACGCCTTATTAGGATCGTTTAATGTGATAAAGAGCTGGCTTAATTGATAGTAGGCATCTGCCAAGTGTTCTCCTTTAGCAATATAATCATAATAATAATCAGCTACATTGCCGCCTCGGCCAATTTCTTTTAAAGCTTCTGTATAATCTATGAGTAATTCAAAGTCAGAAGGTGACAATTCAAAGGCTTTATGATAATATTCCGCTGCTTTATGATAATCTTTTTGTTTTGTTTTAGATTCTGCAACTCTTTTGAAAAAAGCAGCATCTCTTTGCATAGGTATGACATTTTTATGTTCATTTTGTGCCATGTATTGCCCCTCCTTTCTAACTATTTGCGTATTTGCATTGGATTGCCGAATGCTAAAGCATTGTCAGGAATATCTTTACTAACAACTGTCCCTGCGCCCACACGAACGTTTTCACCTATTGTTACACCTGGCAATATTGTTGTATTAGCACCAATCAGCGTATTACTTCCGATAATTACTTCACCAATACGATATTCTGTGACTAAAAATTCATGAGTCAATATTGTTGTATTATACCCTATCACACAATTGTCGCCAACATGAATTAACTCTGGATATAATACATCTGGCATTACTTTATAGGCAAAAGCAGTTTTTCGACCGATTTTCATTCCTAAACAAGCACGGTAAATCCATCGTTTCAAAGGTAACGATGGAATAAACCGTGCAATCTCAATTAATATCGTTTGTTTCAGTACTTTTGGGAATCGAATAATTTTATACATATGCCATAACGGGTTCGCATGAGGGAAATGATTTACAACTTTTTTATATTGTCTCATGACATCACTCTTTCTATTTAGGCCAAGGCAGTGCCTTAACATCTTTATACTTTGGAGGCTGGTATTTCATACGGCGGTAAATAATCATTGCAATACCGATTATAATCAGGAGAATCGATACAAGTTGAGCGACACGGATATTGCTTGTTAACATCAAACTATCCGTACGCAACCCTTCAACAAAGAATCTTCCGATTGAATACCAGATAAGATAAGTAAAGAACGTTTCACCAATTCGTAAATGCTTACGTAAAAATAATAAAAGTGCAAAACCAAGAACATCCCAAATTGACTCGTATAGGAAAGTAGGTTGGTAATATTGACCATCAATATACATATTATTAATAATGAATTCTGGAATATGCATATTTTCTAATACGCTTTTAGCAACAGGGCCGCCATGCGCTTCGTGATTCATAAAGTTTCCCCATCTACCGATACCTTGAGCTAAGATAATACTCGGCGCAATAATATCTCCGACTTGAAGCGGGTTATGATTGTTACGTTTGCAAATTATTACCCCGGTAATAAATCCACCAATCAAACCACCGTGGATAGCGATACCGCCATGCCAAATCATTGGTATTTCTGCCGGATTCGCTGCATAATACGGCCACTGGAAAATAACAAAATAAATACGTGCAGCAATAAAACCAAAGATAGCACTCCAAAAGATAATATCTATGAGCGCATCTTTATGTAACCCTGCTCTTTTAGCACCTTCTTGTGCTATAAAATAACCTAATAAAATACCTGCAGCAATGATAATTCCATACCAGTGTACTTCAATAGGCCCTAGTTGAAAGGCTACAGGATCAATGTAAGCCAAATTCGAAATCATGACTCGTTCTCCTCTTTATGTTCATTTTTTCGTAAAATTTCAGCGTTTAAGCGTTCATTAAATTCTTCAGCTGTGTTAATACCCATAATATTCAAACGGTAATTCATTGCAGCAACTTCAATAATCACTGCCACGTTTCTGCCTGGTCGAACTGGAATTGTTTTCTTTGTAATTTCAGTATCTAAAATTCGCAATGTTTCTTCGTTCAAACCAACGCGATCATATAATTTATCTTTATCCCAGTTCTCAAGATTAATGTTCAAGCCGATTTTCTTTTCAGTCAAGATAGAACCGGCACCAAACAAAGTCATCACATTAATGATTCCTAAACCGCGAATTTCTAATAAATGTTCAATTAATTTCGGTGGTTTACCTATTAGTTCGTCTTTAGTGATTTCACGAATTTCTACATTATCATCTGCGACAAGACGATGGCCACGTTTTACTAATTCTAACGCTGTCTCACTTTTACCGATACCAGAATCGCCTGTAATTAAAACACCTACACCATAAACATCGACTAATACACCATGTAAAGACGTTGTCTTAGCCAGTTCGTGTTCTAAATAAGTCGTCAACCGGCTCATCAAACTTGTTGTTGCATCTTTAGAAGTCAACAACGGCGTACCTAGTTCTTTAGCTGCCACAACTAATTCTTCAGGCGGCTCAATATCACGAGTTACGATAATCGCCGGGGTATCTGGTCGACATAACTTGCGCAATCTGCCGTGACGTTCTTCATCAGGCAGCAAATTATAGAAAGATAGCTCCGTTGTTCCTAATAGTTGAATACGATCTGACGCATAATGAGAGAAGTAACCTGCCATCTCCAAACCTGGTCGGGAAATATCTGTATTATGTATAGGTCGGTCTAGTCCTTCTTCGCCTGCAACAAGTTGCAAATTAAATTTATTAACGAGTGCTCTTGCAGTTAACATAATTTCACCTCAATCCTCAATTTCCTATGTTTCTCTTATCTCTATCATATCAAAAAAGTATGTCTATACGTTATTTGTTTAATGAATATTACTTGATACATTCTATCACTTTTTGACTTTGTTCAAAAATTTATTCCCTTTCACTGGTTAAAAATATTCTATGTATACAAATAGGACATTTTGCATTCACAAAATGTCCTTTTCTAGTTTATTATTTTGTTTCAACTGCTTTATCACGCTCTAATACTCTTTTTAGGTATTTACCAGTATAAGAATCCGGTGCTTCTGCAATTTCTTCAGGTGTTCCTGTCGCAACAATGGTACCTCCGCCATCGCCGCCTTCAGGTCCTAAATCAATAATGTAATCTGCTGTTTTAATGACATCTAAATTATGTTCAATAATGACAACTGTGTCACCATTTTCTACAATTCGATTTAACACTTTTAATAAACGGCTGATATCATCTACATGTAAGCCTGTTGTTGGTTCATCTAGAATATAAATTGATCGACCCGTAGAACGTTTATGCAATTCAGATGCTAATTTAACACGTTGTGCTTCCCCACCAGATAATGTCGTTGCAGGCTGACCTAACTTCACATAACCTAATCCAACGTCTACAAGTGTTTGTAATTTACGTTTGATTTTAGGAATGTTTTCAAAGAAATGCGTTGCTTCTTCAGCTGTCATATCCAATACTTCCGAAATATTTTTACCTTTATATGTGACTTCTAAAGTTTCACGATTATAACGCTTACCGCTACATACTTCGCAAGGCACATAAACATCTGGTAAAAAATGCATCTCTATTTTGATAATTCCGTCGCCTTTACAAGCTTCACAACGTCCGCCTTTCACATTAAAACTAAAACGTCCTTTTTGGTAACCACGGATTTTTGCTTCGTTTGTTTGCGCGAACACATCACGAATGTCATCAAATACGCCTGTATAAGTTGCTGGGTTTGAACGTGGTGTTCTTCCGATTGGAGATTGATCAATATCAATAACTTTATCTAATTGGTCAATACCTTCAATTTCATCTACTTTACCTGGTCTTACTTTTGAACGATTGATCTTTTGAGCAAGTGTTTTATATAACACTTCATTGACCAATGAACTTTTTCCCGAACCGGAAACACCAGTAACTACAGTCATTGTAGACAGTGGGAAATCAACATCTACATCTTTCAAGTTGTTGCTTTTAGCCCCTCTGACTTTTAATCTTCGGTCAGTTGCTGGGCGTCTGTATTCCGGTACTTCAATACGTTTTTTACCACTCAAGTATTGGCCAGTTAATGATTTCTTATTACGCATCACTTGTTTTGGTGTACCGCTTGCTACGATTTCACCACCATGTTCGCCAGCTCCTGGCCCAACATCAACTAAGTAATCCGCTTCTCTCATTGTGTCATCATCATGCTCTACAACAATCAATGTGTTTCCTAAATCACGCATTTCTTTTAATGTTTCAATTAAGCGATCATTATCTCGTTGATGAAGTCCGATTGATGGTTCATCTAAAACATAAAGTACCCCTGATAGTCTTGAACCGATTTGTGTTGCCAAACGAATACGTTGAGCTTCCCCACCAGACAAAGTCCCTGATGAACGACCTAATGTCAGATAATCCAAACCAACATTATTTAAGAAATACAATCTTGAAATGATTTCTTTCAAGATTAAATCAGCAATTTTACGATCTTGATCGGATAAATCAATATTCTCAAAGAAATTTAAAGCTTCTTTAATTGAATATTCAACCACTTCACCAATATTAAGACCTGAAACATAAACTGATAATGCTTCTTTACTCAAACGTTTACCGTGACAAGTTTCACAAGGCAACTCTGTCATATATTTACGCATCACTTCACGTACATATTCAGAAGGTGATTCATGATAACGTCTTTCAATATTCGGAATAACACCTTCAAACGGCATTGTACGTGTGCGTTTTTGTCCATTACGAGATTCAAAAGTAAATTTAATTTCTTTATCTTTAGAACCATATAAAATGATATCTTTTTGTCGATCAGTTAACTTCTTGAAAGGTTTATCCATTTTAATTTTATAAACTTCACAAACACGTTTTAAAAGTGTCGGATAAAAATCAGAACTTTTAGGTTCCCATGGAACAATAGCGCCTTCTGCAAGTGTTTTGTCTGGATCAGGTACAATCAAATCAATATCTGCAGTTAATTTTTGACCTAAACCATCACAATCAGGACATGCACCGAATGGACTGTTAAAACTGAACATACGCGGTTCTAATTCACCAATACTGAAACCGCAGATAGGGCATGCATGGTTTTCAGAGAATTTTAATTCATCTCCACCAATAACATCAACTGTTAAATTGCCTTCTGCTAATTCTAGAGCTGTTTCTATAGAGTCAGCAAGTCTGCTTTCTATACCTTCTTTGACAACTAAACGGTCTACAACTACTTCTATCGTATGATTTTTATTCTTATCTAAGTCCGGTACATCGTTAATGTCTAAAATTTCTCCATCAACGCGTACACGAACATACCCTTTTTTACTAATATCTTCTAAGAGTTTTTCATGTGACCCTTTACGATGATTAACAACAGGTGCCATTAATTGGATTTTAGTTCTTTCTTCCAATTCTAATGTGCGATCTACCATCTGTTGTACCGTTTGCGATTCAATTTCAATTCCATGTTCCGGACAATATGCTTTACCAACACGTGCATATAACAAACGAATATAATCATATATTTCTGTTACAGTTGCAACTGTAGAACGCGGATTTTTGCTTGTTGTTTTCTGATCGATTGAAATTGCTGGAGACAATCCTTCAATCGTATCAACATCTGGTTTATCCATTTGTCCTAAAAATTGACGTGCATAGGCACTTAAAGATTCAACATAGCGACGTTGTCCTTCAGCATAGATTGTATCGAACGCTAAGGAAGACTTACCAGAACCTGATAAGCCTGTCATCACAATTAATTTATTCTTCGGTAATTCTACATCAACATTTTTTAAGTTGTGCGCTCTGGCACCTTTTACAACTATGGATGGTTCTTTCATCTAGATATCACCCTTCTGCCTTTAATTCGAATAACATATCTCTTAATTCCGTTGCTCTTTCAAAGTCTAAATCTTTAGCTGCTTTTTTCATTTCTTTTTCTATATTGGCAATTGTTTTTTCTCGTTCTTTTTTCGTAAGTTTTTTAGGAACCACTTTTTGATCTTTTTCATTTTCTTCTTTTGTTTCAACTGTCGCGCTGATAACATCATGAATTTTCTTATGAATCGTTTGTGGTGTAATACCATGTTCTTCGTTATACTCATTTTGGATTTTACGACGACGTTCTGTTTCATCAATCGCAAACTTCATAGAATCCGTTATTTTATCTGCATACATAATGACTTCGCCATGCTCATTACGTGCAGCACGACCAATGGTTTGCACAAGTGAACGTTCAGAACGTAAGAATCCTTCCTTATCAGCGTCTAAAATGACTACAAGAGATACTTCTGGTATATCGATACCCTCTCTCAACAAGTTGATTCCGACTACAGCATCATAAGTACCCATTCTTAAATCTCGAATAATTTCAATTCGTTCTAATGTCTTAATTTCAGAATGCAGATAGTTGACTTTGATACCTGCTTCTTTCAAATAAGTCGTTAAATCTTCACTCATTTTTTTCGTTAAAGTCGTAATAAGCACACGTTCATTTTTATCTACTCTGTCTTGAATTTCACTTAATAAATCATCAATTTGATTTTTAGTAGGTCTTACATCAATTTTAGGATCTAATAAGCCGGTTGGTCGAATAATTTGTTCTGTCATTTTATCTGTATGTTCTAATTCATACGGACCAGGTGTTGCAGAAACATATACTAATTGTTTGGCTTTTTCCTCAAATTCTTCAAAAGTTAACGGTCTGTTATCAATCGCACTCGGTAATCTGAAACCATGATCAATCAACACTTGCTTACGTGCTCTGTCACCGTTATACATGCCTCGAATTTGTGGTAGAGTAACGTGAGATTCATCAATCATTACAAGCC
The DNA here is from genome assembly GCF_001618885.1 of Staphylococcus condimenti. NCBI lineage: Bacteria > Bacillati > Bacillota > Bacilli > Caryophanales > Staphylococcaceae > Staphylococcus > Staphylococcus condimenti. The sequence goes on from NZ_CP015114.1 coordinate 1,113,570, forward strand.
AATCATCACCAAAATAATCTAACAAAGTATAAGGTGTTGAACCAATCGGACGTAATGTTAAATGAACAGAATAGTTCTCAATTCCTGAGCAAAAGCCCATTTCTCTCATCATTTCCAAATCATAATTCGTACGTTGTTCTAATCTTTGAGCCTCTAACAATTTGTTTTCAGAACGTAATTCTTTTAAACGTTCTTCCAACTCTTTTTCAATTCTTTCAATAGCAAGTTTTAATTTTTCATCACGTGTAACATAGTGAGATGCCGGGAAGATTGAAAAGTGTTCGCGTTGTCTCAATACTTCACCTGTTAAATAATTCACTTCACTGATTCTATCAATTTCATCGCCGAAAAATTCTACACGGATACAAATTTCTTCACGAGAAGCTGGGAATACTTCTACTACATCTCCGCGTACTCTGAACGTACCACGTTTAAAATCAATATCATTTCTTGTATATTGAATATCAACCAAATCTCTTAAAAATTGGCTGCGGTCCATTTCCATGCCTTCTCTAATATTCACAACTAAGTCGCTATATTCATCCGGATTCCCTAAACCAAAGATAGAGCTGACACTCGCAACGATAATTACATCGTCACGTTCAAATAATGAACTTGTTGCTGAGTGGCGCAATTGGTCAATTTCATCGTTAATCGTTGCATCTTTCTCAATAAATGTGTCAGTCGAAGGTACATAAGCTTCCGGTTGATAATAATCATAGAAGCTGACAAAATATTCTACTCTGTTTTCAGGAAACAATTCTTTGAATTCGTTATATAATTGACCGGCAAGTGTCTTGTTATGTGCAATTACAAGTGTCGGTTTACCTACTTCTTTAATTACGTTGCTCATTGTGAACGTTTTACCCGTTCCTGTTGCCCCTAATAATGTTTGATGGCGTTTTCCTGCTTTTATACCCTCTGTCAATTCTTTAATCGCTGCAGGTTGGTCGCCTTGAGGTTCATAACCAGAGACAATTTTAAATGGATGATGTTCCATACAAATTGCAACCTCCTTCTATTTCTAAATCATTTCTTTATTTATACCAATGCATTAAAACACAAATCGGTTGAGACATATATTTTGTCTCAACCTTTCTTTAATAGTTGAGAATTGCTTTACTCATATCTTGCAATACTCATTTATGCATTTAAATTAACCCTATTTACTATGCTCTATATTCTCATTTTTGTATTATCTCAAACTTTCAATATCACTATATATTCTAACAGATTTGTCAAAAAAGATACAAACATCTGTTCGTAATAGCGAAAATTTTTTAGACGAAAAAAGCACTTGTCTACATATGACAAGTACCCTCATTTTATATACCATCTATTTTCATTTAACGATCTTCATCTTCGTGCTGTTTATGGAGATTCAATTGATCAACTATAACAAATCCCGCTAAAAGCGAAACCACATCTATGAAAATAATCCATTCACTATGGAAGAAACCTTTATATATAGAACCACCGATAAGCGTTAAAGTTACAATTGCTCCAACCCATTTATTCTTAGTTACAACACTGAACAATACTACTAGAACACATGGAAAAAACGAAGCACAAAGATACCAAACGAGAACCATAAGTTGTCACCCATCTCTTTTATTTAAAATCGACATCGTTAATTCTCGCAATTCCGATCGTGGGATAAAGTTTTCTGTTAACATTTCCGGAATTACATTTTCAATAAAATCTTGTACAGATACTAAATGATCAAACTGCATAATTGTCTCAAGAGACATCTCATAAATTTCGAAGAACAGAGCATCCGGATTACGCTTTTGTATTTCTCCGAACGTTTCATACAATAAATCAATTTTATCAGCTACAGCAAGTATTTGACCTTCTAAAGAGTCATCTTTACCTTCTTGTAGTCGTTCTCTATAGACATCTTGATATTCTGGAGGAAACTCTTCTCTGATAAAATTATCTACCATTTCTTCTTCTACTTGCGAGAATAATTTTTTCAAATCACGGCTTGCATATTTTACAGGTGTTTTGATATCCCCTGTAAACACTTCTGCAAAATCATGGTTCAACGCCTTTTCATACAAATTTTTCCAGTTAATTTCATTGCCATGTGCTTCTTCCACTGTACCTAAGTATTGAGCGATTTTAGTAACCTTGAATGAATGTGCGGCTACATTATGCTCAAAATATTTAAATTTTCCAGGCAAGCGTATTAGCTTTTCTAGATCTGATAGTCTTTTAAAATATTGATGTACACCCATATCTAGCTCACCCCTTGTCTATTTAATGAGTTATTATACTCGAAAAGTTTATATTCTTGCAAGAACTTTGAAAATACCACCTATATTTTTATATTCCCGCTTGTCTTTTACCCTTTAAATAGTCATTCAACAACTATTTCATGAACAAAAAAGCACTATCCTCAAAATAATGAGAACAGTGCTTATTAATGGTTAAATTAATGAATAAAGTTATATGATGCAGCTTGTCCTGCTGAAAGTGTACGTGAAGTTACAACACCAGGGCCGTAACCATAGTTCATTTCAGATACACGAACTGAACCGTCACCATTTACGCCTTCAACGTAAGCAACATGGCCATATGCACCTGCTGTTGATTGCATGATAGCACCTGCAGTTGGCGTATTATTAACTGTGCGACCTGCGGCAGCGGCAGCATTTGCCCAGTTATTTGCATTTCCCCATAATGAACCTGCTTTACCACCAGCACGTTCGAATACATAAGATGTACATTGACCAGAAGTATAGTAGTTTGCACCTGAATAGTTAGAGTAAGAAGATTGAGCAGCTGGTGCGCTGTAAGAAGCACTGCTGTAATTTCCAGAATAACTTGTTGGTGCTGTATATGATGATGTATATGAACGAGTAGGTGCTGTGTATTCTACATTATTTTCATTAGAATAATAAGCTTGTGGTGCTGTCGTTACTTGTTCTACATTATTATAATTTGAAGTTGTTGGTTGTTTTGCTGATTGACCTTCTTCATTGTAAGCTTGTTTTTCAACTTCTGGTGCAATTTTACCAGTAAATAACGCTTGTAAATGTGCTGCACCTTTATCAGAAACTGCTAAGATATCACCAGGTAAAATTAAATTTGTAAGTCCTGGGTTAAGTTCATGTAATTTATCTACAGAGATATGATGTGTTTTTGCAATTGAATTTAAAGAGTCTCCCGCTTTCACTTCTACAACATCTGTATCCGGCAAGACTAATTGAGTGTCCTTTTTAACTTCGTCTTGGTTTAATTTATTTAAATTTTTAATTTCATTTGTAGTAGTGGCAAACAAAGCTGCGACATCGCTTAATTTAGCGTCTTCTTTAACTACGTGTGTTTGTTCTGCAGACGCGACGCCATTTAATCCTGTAAACACTGTTACCGATGCTGCTGAGAGTAATAAAGCTTTCTTCATTTATTAGTTCATCCTTTGCTGTCATTTTTAATGCATTTAATATAGCACAAAAAATAAGGCAAAAGATTAATGTTAAAAAGTTGTAATATAACCGTTAAAAACCTTTATGTTTCTTTATACTAACTCTTTTTTCTGTATAAAGTACAAATCATTGTCATTACTGTAACCTCCGGCATTTTTAAATCCACTGTAAACTTCATTTCAGTAACATTAATGAATGCATATTGCATGAAAAGTTGATAAAAATAGCTTAGAAGATTTAAAGCGAATAAAAAAATCGAAGTGCTGCTGCACACTTCGATTTTTGAGCAATATTTTTATTATGCTTCACGATTATCCATTTGTGTTCTTAAATATGCTTCAATAAATGGCCCAATTTCTCCGTCCATCACTGCATTCACATTCCCTGTTTCTTCATTTGTACGATGATCTTTTACCATTGAGTAAGGATGGAATACATAAGAACGAATTTGGCTTCCCCATCCGATTTCTTTTTGTTCACCGCGGATTTCAGCCATTTCACGTTCTTGTTCCTCTAATTTCAGTTGATACAATTTGGATTTCAACATTTTCATTGCTGCTTCACGGTTTTTAATTTGAGAACGTTCATTTTGGTTATTTACCACAATTCCAGTCGGATGGTGGGTAATACGGATTGCTGATTCAGTTTTGTTAATATGTTGTCCACCTGCACCAGACGCTCTGAAAGTATCTACTGTAATATCATCAGGATTCACTTCGATTTCAATCTCATTATTACTGAATTCAGGAATCACATCACAAGATACGAATGACGTATGACGACGGCCTGAGGAATCGAAAGGTGAAATACGCACGAGACGGTGTACACCTTTTTCAGCTTTCAAATAACCATACGCATTATGTCCTTTAATGACTAGCGTTACACTTTTAACACCCGCTTCATCACCCGGCAGATAATCTGCGACTTCTACTTTAAAGCCTTGTTGTTCAGCATAACGTTGATACATACGCAATAACATACTTGCCCAGTCTTGAGATTCTGTACCCCCTGCACCTGGATGCAATTCTAAAATTGCATTATTCGCATCATAAGGACCGTTTAATAACAATTGCATTTCAAATTGATCGAGTTTCTCTTTGAAGCCCATTGCTTCTTCTTCTAAATCTGCCTTTAAATCCTCATCAAATTCTTCTTGAAGCAATTCATGTGTTGCTGACATATCTTCTAGTTCTGCTTCTAAATCTCGATAGCCATTCACCACATGTTTCAATGCATTATTTTTATCAATAATTTCTTGCGCTTTATTTTGGTCATCCCAGAAATTCGGATCTGTCATCATCTCTTCATATTCTTGGATGTTTGTCTCTTTTTCCTCTAAGTCAAAGAGACCCCCTAAGTTGATTTAATTTTTCTTCATAATTAGCGAGATTACGCTTAATTTCGGATAATTCCATAATCATATCTCTCCAATTCCAGTTTAATTTTCCAGACTACTCTATTATTTTAGCATATATCCATATTTTTGTCGGATTGAAAAAAGACCGCTGACAGCCCTTAGAAAGATAACCCAATTTCAATTGAGTATCTCTCTTAAAGCTATTTAACAGTGGTCCTAATACAACTTACTATTTACCGCAGCAATTTTTATACTTTTTACCGCTGCCGCACGGACAAGGATCATTTCTGCCGATATGATTGTCTTTAACAACCGGTTGTGGTTTTACTTTTTCTTTTCCATCTTCAGCTGAAACATGCTGGCCTTGATATTCTTTCGCTTTATCACGTTCAATATCATCATCTACTGTGATAACAGACTTCAAGATATATTTGCTGACGTCTTCTTCAATATTGACCATCATTGTATCAAATAATTGATGTCCTTCATTTTGATAATCACGAAGCGGATTTTGCTGTCCATATGAACGTAAATGGATACCTTGACGCAATTGATCCATTGTATCGATATGGTCTGTCCATCTTCCATCAATAGAGCGTAATAAAATCATACGTTCAAATTCATTAAATTGCTCTGGGATATTTGCTTTTTGTGCTTCATAAGCTTTTTCAACTTTAGCCCATACCACATCAAAAATATCCTCAGGGTCTTTACCTTTAATTTCATCTTCTTTTACATCGCCTTCATGCAAGAAAACGTCATCCACAAAATTAATAAACGGTGTATAGTCTACTTCATCTGAATCTTCATTGATATAGTATGAAATCGCACGATCTAACGTAGAACGCATCATCGTAATAACTAATTCAGAACTTGATTCTGAATCGATAATGTTATTACGCTCACCATAAATAATTTCACGCTGCTTACGTAAAACTTCATCATATTCTAAGATACGTTTACGCGCATCAAAGTTATTACCTTCAACACGTTTTTGCGCAGATTCAACTGCACGAGAGACCATTTTAGATTCAATCGGTGTAGAGTCATCCATACCTAAACGGCCCATCATTTTTTGCAGACGTTCAGAACCGAAACGTACCATCAATTCATCTTGTAATGATAAATAGAAACGGCTTTCTCCTCGGTCACCTTGACGACCGGAACGACCGCGCAATTGATCATCGATACGACGAGATTCATGACGTTCTGTACCGATAACAGCAAGACCGCCTAATTCTTCAACACCTTCGCCTAATTTAATATCAGTACCGCGACCAGCCATGTTTGTTGCAATTGTTACTGCACCTTTTTGACCAGCTGTAGATACAATTTCAGCTTCACGTTCGTGATTTTTAGCGTTTAAGACATCATGACGCACACCACGTTTTTTTAATAGTTGTGAAATGTACTCACTTGTTTCAACCGCTACTGTACCTAAAAGAATCGGTTGGCCTTTTTTATGTTTTTCGACAACATCCTCAACAACGGCATCGAATTTACCTTTTTGACTGATGAAAATCAAGTCAGGTCTGTCTTCACGTTGAACAGGACGGTTCGTTGGAATTTGTGTAACGGTCATATTATAGATGTTGCGGAATTCTTCTTCCTCAGTTTTAGCAGTACCTGTCATACCTGCTAATTTATTGTACATACGGAAGTAGTTTTGGAATGTGATAGAAGCCATTGTTTTAGATTCATTTTGAATTTGTACACCTTCTTTAGCCTCGATTGCTTGGTGAAGTCCTTCAGAGAATCGACGACCAGGCATTGTTCGACCTGTAAATTGGTCGACAATCAATACTTCTCCATCTACAACCATGTAATCTACATCTCGTTGCAATGTATAGTTAGCGCGTAATGCTGTATTGATATGTGTGATAATATCAACATTTTTCAAATCATATAAGTTATCTAATTTGAACATACGTTCTGCTTTATCAGCACCTTGATCTGTTAATTGTACTGATTTTGTTTTTTCATCATAATTATAATCATCTTCTGCTTTCAGCATTTTAGCAAAAACATTCGCTTGTGTATAAAGTGATGTTGATTTTTCAGCTTCCCCTGAAATAATCAATGGCGTACGTGCTTCATCGATTAAAATAGAGTCAACCTCATCAATGATGGCGAAATGAAGCGGACGCATAACACGTTCTTCTGAGTAATTCACCATGTTATCACGTAAATAATCGAAACCTAATTCATTATTTGTACTATACGTAATATCTGCATTATAAGCTTCGCGCTTTTGTTCTGTAGATAAGCTGTTCAAGTTTAATCCGACTGATAAACCTAAGAAGTTATATAACTCAGCCATTTCTTCACTTTGAGAACTTGCCAAATATTCATTGACTGTAATAACGTGTACACCACGTCCTGCTAAAGCATTTAAATACGTAGGCATTGTTGCAGTTAATGTTTTACCTTCACCTGTTCTCATTTCTGAAATATCACCGTTATGAATGGCAATACCACCCATGATTTGGACTGGATAAGGTGTCATATTAAACACACGTTTCGCCCCTTCACGGACAAGTGCAAAAGCTTCTGGCAATATTTCATCTAACATTTTATTTTGTTTGATTACATCTTCTTCTGCTTGCAATCTTTCTTGGAATTCTTTTGTTTTATTTCTAATTTCTTCATCAGTAAGAATCGACATGTCTTCTTCTAATGCGATTACTTTGTCGGCTTGCTTACTTAGGCGTTTGATTTCTCTTTTATTGCCGTCAACAATTTTTGTTAAAAAACCCATTCTGTTCGCTCCTTTGGTATAAAAACTGTTTGGCTTACAACAATTTATCTTACCATTTATATGGCTTAATTTATACTTAAAAACTCATAGGATACTGTTCATTATTTTTTAATAAACTGCCTCGTTGTAATTATCAAGATGTACTTCTCACAGTTTCATTTATTTTTCGTTAACATCATGTGCCACTTTAATTTCACAATGATATGCCGTGTTTTAATACAGCTTTACTTTAATAATTGTGAACTTAATACATCCCTCTTATTTTGACACGTACACCCCTTGTAAATCAATCAATTGCGTTTTTATTAATCAAATCTTAATAAGTGTTCTTCAAAAAAAGAAACTCTTGCAGCAATGCAGCAAGAGCTCTTTTAAATACCACATATTAATTTTCAAGAGTTTCAATCAAACCATATTTTCCGTCTTTTCGACGGTAAACAATACTTGTTCCATCAGTTTCACGGTCGTTGAAAATGAAGAAATCATGACCAAGTAAATCCATTTGTAATACCGCTTCTTCAGAATCCATTGGTTTCAAGCTGAATTGTTTAGAACGGATGATTTCAATTTTATCATCTTTATCATGATCAGCATCTGTTTCCGGCGGAGTTTCCGGAGTTGCTGGGAACGGTTCATGTTCGCTTTCTTGACGTTTTTTACGATTAACACGTGTTTTGTATTTACGAACTTGACGTTCTAATTTGTTAGTGATCAAGTCAATTCCAGCATATAAATCATCGTTTCTTTCTTCTGCACGAAGTGTCACGTTTTTAAGCGGAATTGTAACTTCGATTTTTGTGCTAGAATTTGCATAAGTTTTCACTTTTACATGTGCATTCACATTCGGCACATTAGTGAAGTAACGTTCAAGTTTACCAACTTTGTCCTCAATGTAATTACGGATTGCGTCTGTAATAGTGAGGTTGTCTCCATGAATTTCAAATCTAATCATAGTAATCGACTCCTTTAACCTCTATATGTGTTGTTATTGGTAATGCTCACTATTATAATAACATGTTTACACTACCTAACAAAAGTAAATACATCGACTTTTCCTATTTTTCTGATAAATAACTTTTCAGCTGCTTGATGTTCTGACACACCTGTTGTATAAATATCATTCACGAGTAATATTGTCTTATTTTCAAGGTTTAAAGCTTGAGCTTCCGACGTTAAATAAAATAGATTTCTCTTTTTATGATATGCAGTTTGGTGTTTTATATTACTTTCAGACTGGCCGGTTGTACCAAACAAATCAACAAAAGGGATTTTCTTTGTTTTTAATACTTGTATGACTGGATTAAATGTACTTTTTACATCATCTTTTGCTGACATAGGAATTGGAACAATATAATCATGCCGCTTTTTCGGGAAATGAATTTGCGCTGCAATTACTTCACATAACGCAACATCTCCTCCGTTTCGATATTGGTGAAAAACATCCTTTATAATACCTTTATTGTAATACTCGCAATAAAGTTGATTGATTAATGTGAAGTGCTGTGCTAATTTCATGCAATCTCCGCATTTTGTCTCATGAGTTGTTAGTGGTTTAAGACATTTTTTGCAATAGCTTTCTTCATCCATATTTTTAAGTTTCTTTTTATTAAATATAAGACATTGTTCCCACCCTTCTCGACATTTTTCACATAATATCTCAGGTTCCCGATAAAAATTGACAGCCGTCAAAGGATCCGCAAACTTCTGTCTGCACTGCAAGCACCTAGGCATCTAGCCACCCCTTTTCAATACCAATACGGTTCATTTGTTGAATTTGATATTTCGCACGCATCATACTGAGCGAAACACCATTATGCAGATATAACACAAGACCTTTAGTATCTTGTATCTTCCTGCCCGTTCTCCCAGCAATTTGTACTAAAGCAGCAGTCTTAAAATCTTGGCTGTTCAGCACAATGACATCTAAATGCGACATCGTGAATCCCCGCTCTAAAATGGTTGTCGTGAAAACAACAGGATGACACCCTTCTCTTAGCGCTGTGACTTTATCAAAACGCAATGCATCTTCGCTATGGACATAAATCAAATCTGGAATATGCTTACGATAAACTTCAAAAGCTTGTTTCATGGCTTCAATATGATTAAAAAACACAAGGGTATAACGGTTATTGCTGATTTGTTTTTTCAATATTTGAAGTAAACTGACCTGCAGCTTAGAAGGCTTGAACTTTAAATATTTGTATTGCGGAACAGGAAGCGGTTGACGGTGATAACGTGCAGGGAGGGTAATAATATTTTCAGTTTTGAATTGTGAACGTAGTTTTTGTGAAGGTGTAGCTGTCATATATATGTGGCTTGAGGTAGTACTAGAAGCACATTCTAATGTGTGCTGGAGTAATGGATCCATTGAAAGCGGAAAAGCATCTACTTCATCTATAAAAATGACATCGAAATGTTGTTTGAATCGATAGAGCTGATGAATGGTTGCAACTACAAAATGTCCATTATATTTTTGAGATTGTCCTTGATAGAGTACATCGATATCTTCAGAAGCAAAAGCTTCAGCAATCCGTATACTGATTTCAACCACGACATCTACCCTTGGCGAGACAATAGCTACGTTATATCCTTGTTGTCTAGCATATTGTATGCCTGCAAACATCATCTCAGTCTTGCCTGCTCCTGTGACGGCATATAAAAGCAAGTTCTCTTTAGCTTTAATAGCACGTATAATGTTTTCAGATGCGTATGTTTGTTGGGCAGAGAGTTCGAAATCCAGTTGATATGCAGCTTGGCTTGAGACATGCTTTGTTTTAGTGATGTAAACATCCGAATGAGAATCCATACGTCCTAATTGCAAGCACTGTCTGCAATAAGTGATTTCTTTTTGAAGCGGTTCAGAATAATAAGTATAGTAATCTTCGCTTACTGCACTTTCGCATTGAATGCACTGCCACCTTCCTTTTTCATTTTTTATCACGCCTTTTTGAGTCGTTTGAATTTCTTCATCTGTTAAATCTTCTTTATTACGTATTAATCGGCCATAATACTTAATTTCAATCATTCCTTTTATGTGATTTCTGGATGTAAAAAAGCAGACCGAAACACTTGTATCCCAAGTATTTCCATCTGCCCTATGATGAAAAATTATTTTTCTTCTGGTGAATTTGCTAATGTTGCAATATGTTTATTTGTAAATCCTAATGCTACGCTTCCAACACCTAAGTGTGTTGCGATAACAGGTGTAAATTCTGAATAATTGATTACGTAGTTTGGGTAATTTTCTTTTAAATGGTTATATAATCTCAAACCATCTTCTTTAGCATCACCATTTACCACAAATAAAGTGACATTCTCATAATCTTTCACTCTGTCTAAAACACCTTGCTCTATTGTTTTAATGGCACGTTTTTTAGTACGTACTTTATCTAAAGGTAAAATCTTTCCATCCACAAATTCTAAAACCGGCTTCATCTTCAACAATGAGCCAATAAAAGCTTGCGCACCTGTAATACGACCGCTTTTTTGCAGATTTTTCAAATCATCTACCACTACTAAAGCACCCGTGTATTCGCGCATCTCTAATAATTCATTCATGACTTCATCAGCAGTTAAACCTGCCTCAACACGTTCTGCAGCGTAAATAACATAACCGCCTAAGATCATACCTGACAATTTAGAATCAAACGTATGAACATTGATGCCTTCTACCATTTCACCTGCTTGGGTTGCAGCTTGATAAGTACCACTGATGCCATCAGATAAAAACAAACCAATGACATCTGTGTAACCTGCATCACGCAGACGTTCATATTCTTCTATTACATTACCAATTGCCGGTTGACTTGTCGTAGGCAATGTTTTTTCACTTTTCATACGACGATAAAGTTCAGAAGCATTCAGCTCTTTACCTTCTATATAGTTATCTCCGTTTGCAAATGTTACGCTAAGCGAAACGACTGAAATATTATATTTGTCTAATAAACGCTGAGGCAATGATGTTGTGGAGTCTGTCATCACAGCAATCTTCATAAGAATCCTCCTAAAATATACTCGCTTTTAATGATACCCTATTTCATAAAAAAAGAAAATTGATTTTACTGTTTAGAAAACTTCTTGCAGACATGTATAATGAGAAACAAGAGTTGAACTTATAAAAGGATGTCATATTATGGAAAATAATATTATTACAATTAAGCAAGAATATATTATCGAAAATACAATCAACAAATCACGTTTTATTGCACATATCAAACCTGTCAAAACAGAAGAAGAAGCAAAAGCTTTTATTGATGAAGTTAAAAAAGAGCATCGTGAAGCCACACATAATTGTTCTGCCTATACAATCGGCGATAATATGCTTATTCAAAAAGCCAATGATGATGGAGAACCGAGCGGTACCGCAGGCGTCCCGATGCTTGAAATTCTTAAAAAGTTAGAAACGCACGATACTGCTGCGGTGGTTACACGTTATTTCGGCGGTATTAAATTAGGCACAGGCGGCCTGATCAGAGCTTACAGCGGTGCAGTCAGAGATGCTATTAAAGAAGGCGGCCGTGTCGAATTACGCAATGCTTTTCCCACTACCGTTACAATCAGCTATGATTTAACCGGCAAACTTGAATATGAATTGCAATCTACTGACTTTATTTTGCGTGATACAGTGTATACCGACAAAGTAAGTTATAAGATTGATGTACTTGAAGATGATTTTGATGACTTTATTAATTTCTTAAATCGTATTACTGCTGGAAAATATAAATTAGAAAAAGGCGAAGCCACACGCCTACCTTTTGATATCGAAACAAAATAAAAATTGCTGGAGTTCTCATTAGCGAGAATTCCAGCAATTTTTATTCTTCTTCATGATTTTGATGTCTTTTTTCTAATAATCTCAAGAAAGGACGGTAATTATCATCAATCAATCCTGTAAACTCAACAATCAATTCAATTGTAATCAGAATGAGTATCAGCATCATGATTACACCCCAAGGTTGAGATAAATACAAGATGACACTGGAAATACTGAATAAAATAGCAATTGAATAAATAAGTACTACAGTTTGTCGATGTGTATAACCAAGCTTCAATAGTTTGTGATGTAAATGAGATTTATCTGCCTGCATAATTTTTTGACCTTTTTTAGCACGGCGAATCATCGCGAAAAGTGTATCGATAAACGGCACCGCAAGTATCACAATCGGGAAAAATAAAGAAAAGAACGTAATATTTTTAAAACCTAAAAGTGATAAAAAGCTAATAATAAAACCGAGTTGCAACGAACCGCTATCGCCCAAGAATATTTTTGCAGGGTGGAAATTATAGAATAAGAATCCGATAAGCGAGCCGATCATGACACTGCAAATCATAATAATGAAAATATCGGCTTGCAAGATGGCAATAAATCCGATGGTCATAAATGCAATCGTTGAAACGCCTGCTGCTAAACCATCTAAGCCATCAATCAAATTAATCGCATTTGTAATAGCGATAATCCAAAAAACAGTAATAGGCACACTTAAAATTCCAAAATGAATCGTACCGAACGGTAATTGGATAAAGTCAATAGTAACACCATAATAAACAACAACCAAAGCAGCAATACACTGCCCTAACAGTTTGAGTATCGGCTTCAAATTGTATACATCATCTATCAATCCGACTAAATACATGATGATAGTACCAAGAATCAGCGGGATTACTTCTCGCTCAATTGGATGCCCAATCCAAATGCCCAGCATAAATGAAAAGAGAATAACCGTGCCCCCTAATACAGAAACAGGTTTAGTATGTACTTTTCTGAAGTTAGGTTTGTCCATGATATCTAACTCTACGGATATCTTAATGACAATAGGTGTGAGTATTAAACTGACAATCATTGAAAATACTACAAGTAAAAGTGTTATCATCTATCTTCCATTGTCAAAATCATTTCAACAACCCTTTATAAAGTATATTAATTTTAAGACATTAAAATATTATAAATAAGGATTTTAATCGGTGGTTGCAGGTCCTTTGACAAGGGGACCTCCTTTCATTTAACAAATTGTTAAATAATCTAATAACTTATTCTAACACGAAACAGAGTGAAATGTATTCTAAACCAATAGTATATTACTAGGTTTTAGATGACAAAATGTATATTTTCACTTACAATAACTAAGTGGTAAAACAAAGGAGCAGATGAATATGATTGAAGCTATCATTTATAATATTTCTGTTACCGTTGCAGGAATCTATCTCTTTCATAGGTTGCAATATTCAGAAACGAAACAAATGAAATTTTCACAAACCTATGTCACTATTCTAATGACTGTGGTAGCACTTTTACTTGCTGCCTATCCAATTCCAGTCCATGATTATTTATTATTTTTAACATTCGTGCCGCTGCTCTTTCTAGGTCGCTATACTAATGTATTTTTCACAATGGTATCTGCAGCGATTATCTTTATCGTCGATGTTTTTGTATATGGCGATCCATTAGCATATAATATTGCTTTATTGATTATTGCACTTGCAGTCAGTGTTATCGGACCGTTTATTAAGCAAAATGATATTGTTTCTTTGCAAATATTAAATGCAATCAGTTTAATTATCTTAAGTATTATCTCCATTATTACTAAATTTTATACTTTGCAAGAAATCATCTATTTAATTCCAATATCATTTGTAGTCACAATTGCATCTTCTATTACTTTTGTAGATATTTGGCGTTTCTTTACTTTAGTTCAACGGTATGAAAGCGAAGATCGTTATGATTATCTGACAGGTTTAGGAAATGTAAAAGAGTTCGACCGTTATTTGAATAAAATGACAGATGAAGCGGATGAAAAATCAACAAGTTTAGGATTGCTTTTAATTGATATTGACGGTTTTAAAGATGTCAACGACGCTTTTACACACCGTTCTGGAGATGCTGTACTCAAACAAATTTCACAGCTCTTAATCAATTATGTCCCTCCAAACGTTCGTATATTCCGAAATGGCGGAGAAGAATTTTCAGTAGTAGTACTTGGTTATTCTCTAGACCAGAGTGTAAAGTTAGCTGAAAGTATACGTGCAGGTGTTGAACAATCTACTTTCCACTTGCCAGATAAAGAAGTCATCAAATTATCAGTATCAATCGGTATCGGTTATCTCACAGCAGATGATTATAAATCACAACGTAAAGTATTTAAAGATGCAGACGACATGTTGCATATGGCCAAAAATGAAGGTCGTAACCAAGTTATGTTTAATCCGATTGTTAAATCTTAAAATTGAAATTATGAAAAGGCTCAATTCTTATAGAATTGAGTCTTTTTAATTTCGCTTCTTTTTAACTCCCCGAGTTTTTTGTTGACTTATTGATAATACTTTCTTTTTCAATTGTATTTCAAACTACCCAGTTCTATTGCAACTTTAAAGTGTTCCTTGTAAACTTTTAGTATCAACTATACAAACAAGAAGGAGAACTGCAAGGTGCCTGAAGAAGCAATTACGATAATTGATGAAAATAAAGTTATAGATGTAGTGATGACTGCAGGAAAAATATTATTGGAAAGCGGTGCAGAAACTTACCGTGTAGAAGATACAATGTCTCGCATTGCGTATAGTTATGGTTTAGATAATACAAATAGTTTTGTCTCGAATACTGCTATTATCTTTTCTTTGAATGATCGTACAAACACGCGGTTAATTCGCGTTCGTGACCGCACAACCGATTTAGAAAAAATTGCACTCGCAAATAATATTTCTCGTAAAATTGCTAAGAAACAACTGTCTATTGATGAAGCAAAATCTGAATTAATCCATTTAGAACATGCTTCTTTGCAATACTCGTATTTAACGAAGTTCATTGCAGTATCTATTGCATGTGGTTTCTTCTTATTTATGTTCGGTGGAGTAGCACAAGATTTCATTTACGCTATTATGGCTGGTGCTGGCGCTTATCTGACTTTTGATTATGTGCAGCGTTTTATACAAATTAAATTTTTCTCTGAGTTTATTAGTGCTATTGTAGTTATCGGTGTTGCTGCTATTACCCATAAACTCGGATTATCTGTAAACCAAGATATTATTACCATCGCTGGTGTCATGCCGCTGGTTCCAGGTATTTTGATTACAAATGCCATCAGAGACTTGTTGGCTGGCGAACTACTTGCTGGAATGTCGCGCGGTATGGAAGCTGCTTTAACTGCATTTGCAATCGGCGCAGGTGTAGCAATTATCTTACTCTTCTTTTAGAAAGGCGTGTTTAAAAAATGATTTCACAATATATCTTTCAATTTTTGATCAGTTTTTGTTCAACATTGCTGTTCTCAATACTTTTTAATGCGCCGCGTAAATTGCTGCCTGCATGCGGTTTCGTAGGAGCAATGGGGTGGATTATTTATGTCATTGCGATGGACATGAATACTGGTAAAGTTGCAGCATCATTTCTTGGAAGCTTTATTTTAGCCGTTATGAGTCATACAATGAGCAAACGTTATTTCCAACCTGTAATTATCTTTATCGTTCCTGGTATTATTCCGCTTGTACCAGGAGGAGCAGCATACGAAGCAACACGATTCTTAGTTACGAATCAATATACACATGCTGTAAATACCTTTTTGGAGGTAACATTGATTTCAGGCGCCATCGCTTTTGGTATTTTATGTGCGGAGATTGTTTATCATATACATAATCGTATTAAAGCGAATTATGGTAAAATGAAAGGCAAGTCATATCAAAAGCAATTCAATATGAACAATAGAAGTTAAGGGGTGCATAAAAGTGAAAGAAGAATTAATCGACAGACTTAAACGTTATGCCGAGATTGATACACAATCTGACCCAGATTCAGAATCTACACCTTCTACAGAGAAACAGTGGGATTTATTGAATCTACTTAAACAAGAACTGGAAGAATTAGGGTTGCAAACTGACATAGATGATAACGGTTATTTATTTGCAACATTAGAAAGCAACATTGCTAATGAAGTGCCGACAGTCGGTTTCTTAGCACATGTTGATACTTCACACGATTTCAATGCTTCAAATGTAAAACCGCAAATCATTGAAAATTACGATGGCAAACCGATTCAACTAGGGAACACTGATCGTGAATTAAATCAAGATGTCTTCCCTGCTATGAAATCAGTAGAGGGACATACATTAATGATTACAGAT
Organism: Staphylococcus condimenti; assembly: GCF_001618885.1. Lineage (NCBI taxonomy): Bacteria > Bacillati > Bacillota > Bacilli > Caryophanales > Staphylococcaceae > Staphylococcus > Staphylococcus condimenti. Next base: position 1,130,227 of record NZ_CP015114.1, read on the forward strand.
GGTACATCATTACTTGGTGCTGATGATAAAGCTGGTGTTGCTGAAATTATGACAGCATTAACATACTTAGTAGAGCATCCTGAAGTGAAGCATGGTCGTATTCGTGTTGCATTCACACCTGATGAAGAAATCGGCCGCGGCCCTCACAAATTTGATGTTGAACGTTTTGATGCTGATTTTGCTTATACAATGGACGGCAGCCAATATGGCGAATTGCAATTTGAAAGTTTCAATGCTGCTGAAGCGACTATCACTTGTCATGGTGTCAATGTACATCCGGGTTCTGCTAAAGATGTAATGGTAAATGCCATTAAATTAGGAGAACGTTTTGACAGTATACTTCCTGAAGATGAAGTGCCCGAAAAAACAGAAGGTTATGAAGGCTTCTTCCATCTCATGAACTTTAATGGTACTACGGAAAAAGCACAATTAAAATATATTATTCGTGATCATGACCGCGAACGTTTTGAAGCACGCAAAGCATGCTTATTAGAAATTCGCGATCAAATCAATACAGATTATAATAATAATCCTGTTGAAGTCGATATGTATGACCAATATCATAATATGGCAGAAAAAATTAACGAAGTCCCTGAAGTGATTGAAGTACCAAAACGTGTCTTCAAAAAATTAGGCATCGAACCAAATACTGAGCCTATTCGTGGTGGTACAGATGGTTCTCAATTATCATTCATGGGCTTACCAACACCAAACATCTTTACAGGTTGCGATAATTTCCATGGTCCATTCGAATATGCTTCTATCGATGTAATGGAACGCGCAGTAGAAGTTATTTTAGGAATAGCTGAAGAGATTGCTCAACCGACTGATAACTAATTCGATATAATAAAGGGCGGAAACACATAGTTCAGTGTTTCCGCCCTTTGCTATACTCAGGTAATTATGATTTCTTATTCACATCAAATTGTGCTTTTAATAATTTAAGCGCTTGGACTGCATAAAATCGAATTTGGATACCTGCTTTGAAACTTGTATAATGTTCAGGCATCTCCATAAATAAATTAAACATACCTGTCACACCTAAAGCTTCATAACGGTCAAATTTATCATTTGTCGCATTAATCGCAATACAAGGTTTTTGATATTTCGTTGCTAATTCTGCAATACGCAATGTTGTCGTTTCAAGTAAATGATCTGCTTCATTTATCCCTTCACCAAACATCACCAAATCAGCTTGTTCAATCAAATCTTCCAAATGTGTAATTTGGTCTACAAGATTATGACTCGTTAAAATTTCCGCATCATAAAGTGCTGCAAATATAGCTGCTACACCGCCTCCAGCACCGCCGCGTTCTACTGTGCTTGTGACTATATGTGCTTCGTTTTTCAAAATTTCACTGAAATACCATACTAGATTATCAATAGTTGCCGCTTCTTCACGTGTAATATCTAATAACGGATAAACTTGCATAATTTCACTTTGTTTGCCATACATCTTACTCGCAAAATCTGACACCAGTTGAATACGTACTTGCGCCAAACGCGGATGTAAGTTTGATAAGTCGACATGGCGGATATATTTAAGGACTTCAGCACCTTTTCTCGTATCAATCGGTTGACCTTCATCATCATAATATCTTGCGCCAAGAGCTTGAAGCATGCCGGCACCACCATCAAAACTTGCAATATTACCTAAAGAAATCACTAAATGTTCTGCGTCATTGTCTAATGCTCTAGAAATTAATTCGCCTAATCCATAACTTGAACGCTTGCCGATTGGTTTTTCACCTTGTAAAAACAAGTCAGCTTCAATTACTGTCATACCATTTTCGGTTTTGCCATATACGGCTTCTACTTGATTCATATCTGCGTTATGTACCATTTCACGATACTTCGTACCTGATTGCCACAAGAACACAGAATCCATTAATTCATGGCGACCATTAAATAGCGGTACCTGAACAATGTCTGCATCTTCAATTTGACTTGCAACCGCTTCTTCTACATAGCGGTTAGCTTCATAACTTGAAACGATACCATTAAATTCATCCATCGCAACTAATACTCTCATCTTGTCACCTCAAATAAAGTTTCCCAATGTTTTTTCATACGATTCACTATAATATTATACAGACCTTATTTAAAAAAACCTACTGTAACGCCCGACTGACACTGCTAAAAAATAAACTCCAAGCAATAGCGGATACGATCGATACTGTTCTTTAAACTTCAGACCTGCATCCATTCATTGCTTGGAGTTGCGATTTCATATTTATGCTTTTGTTATTTGTTAAGACATTGGACTTTCAATTATTCTTCAGCTTGAGCTAATGAAGAAACATTAATATCATCATGACTCGCATGCCATTTCACTTTGCCATCTACAAAATAAAAAGCTTGCGGTGATTCATGTTTAACCCCTGTTTCTTCCTCAATATAATTTGAAAGATCTCTTTGTTCTTGTACCACTAAATAATAGCCAGCGATATCGCGTTCATATAAAAATTTGTTGAATTGATCATATGCATTCGCAGAAATCGGGCAAGTGTTACTGTGTTTCAAAATAAATACATCTTTGTTGTCATTGATTACCTGTTCGAACTAGTCAATCGAAGTCAGCTTTGTAGCCATTCTATTCACCTCTAAAAATATTTATCACAATTAAGTGATAGTCCCTTTATTTTTTCACATTTCAATGTGTCTAATTATACACACTTTATATTTCAATGTTAACCGAAATACTAATATTTTTAATCCATTTTCTTAATAATTCTAATTTACATCCTCTTTCAATCGCTTCAATGCTTTATTGTAATTTTTATGATACTCACTTAAATCTTTCCCTGTTAGAGGCAATTTATTCATATCATATTGCTCTAATTTTGTACTGATATCAATCGTTTGCTGTCTTGTTTCATAGTAATTCTGCAAACTATAATACATTTCTATCGCACTTTGACGTGCTTTTGTCGTTTCATTATCAGTCACCGTAGATTGATTTAAATCTTCTATCTGTTTTGAAATCAAAGGTTCTATTTTATCTTTGATGACCACTTTAGTTTGCTTAGGATCTTCGGCATCCAGATATTTTTTAGCTACTTCTTGTAATTTTTTATTATTATCTTTCAATTTGCCTACCAATGCATCTGCACTTTTATTTTCGCCCGCTTTCTTTGCGTCTGCTACTTTAATTTCTAATTGTGCTCTTCGTTTTTCAAATAAACGCGTGTAATTCAAAATATCTTCATTCGTTTTAACAGATTGATTACAAAGTCTGATATAATCTCTATCTTTTTTCAAAGCTTTTTCTTGCTGATCTACTTCTTTTAAATATTCTGTTCTTAATTGCTTCACAGCTTTCGTGTCAGCTGGAAGTGAATGTGCGGCTTCTTTATATGATTTAAAGGCTGGCATTAATTTCTTATCCATATCCTTGCTCATCTGCTCAAAATCTTCTTTATTTCTATCTGTTAAATCTGACTTGCTCAGCTCGTTCAAACGATTCAAATGTATATCATCCATTGTCTTTTTAACATGGTCTTGTTTTTTATCTACTTCAGACATTGACTGTTCGAATTGATTTAAATCAGACTGAGTTCTATTGCCGCATGCAACTAATGAAAATATTGCACAAACCAGCAAAAACGCCAGAAGCCATGGTTTCATGCTCGTTCACTCCTGTCTGTTTTTTAATTTATTTTTTAATGTTTGAGTATGCCCGTTTCCATATTATAATACCTATAAGACTTTTACAAAGGACGGTTAAATATGTACACACAGACACAACCCCTCATTAGTGATGCGAACTTATTAGTAGTGTATCATAATCTTTTTGAAGACTATCATGATTTATTGTTGGGATTATTAGATACACCTGTAAAAGCAGTGCATCACATTGGCGGGACAGCCCACTTCAAATATCCTACTGAACCGATTTTAGATATTTTGGTAGGTGTCAATAACTTGCACGACATTACAGCATTAGATGAGAAACGCTTAAATTATGCCGGTTTTTACCGGATTCATCACCAATATAAGAAAAAAGTAATGATGGTCAAGTTTAATAATATGATTGATTTAAAGCAAGAAGTACGCTTGCATATTCTGCAAATCGAATCTGATATGTACAATCAATATCTTCAAATGCAGCGAACATTAAAAGAAGAAAAACAGCTTACACAACAGTTCAAAACAGAAAAAGAAATTCTGCATGCTAAAGCGTCTTCCATTCGTGATTATGAAACACAAAAAGAAATTTTATTTAAAAAATTATCAAAACAAATGTATGATTAATCGTTATTTTGTTTTTCGCATATTGGCGTAATCATTGCTATAATAAGTAAATGAAAATAATTGAAAGGGAGTTCTTTCATTGCATAAAGATGACATCCTAAAGGAACTAAAAAAAGTTCTGCCAGAAGAAATTATTAAAGTAGATGAACCATTAAAACGATATACGTATACACAAACTGGTGGTAATGCAGACTTCTATTTGAGTCCAACTACAAATGAACAAGTTCAAGCAATCAACCACTTGGCAAGAATGAATAACATTCCAGTCACGTATCTAGGCAATGGCTCGAACATTATTATCCGTGAAGGCGGTATTCGCGGTATCGTCTTAAGTTTATTATCTATGGATTACATTAAAGTTGAAGATAATGTGATTATTGCGGGAAGCGGTGCAGCGATTATCGATGTCTCTCGTAAAGCCCGTGATCATGCCTTAACTGGTTTAGAATTTGCATGTGGCATACCTGGGTCAATAGGCGGTGCTGTATTTATGAATGCAGGTGCTTATGGCGGTGAGGTCCGTGATTGTATCGAGCATGCAGTTTGTGTCAATGAACGCGGAGAAATCGTCACATTAACACGAGACGAGTTAGAACTTGGTTACCGTAGCAGTATTGTTCAAAAACAACATTTAGTTGTGCTTGAAGCATCTTTTAATTTAACACCTGGCAATCAAGAAGAAATCCAATCTGTGATGGACGACTTAACAAATCGTCGCGAAACAAAGCAACCGCTGGAATACCCTTCTTGCGGCAGTGTTTTCCAAAGACCGCCAGGACACTTTGCTGGTAAATTAATCCAAGATTCTGAGCTTCAAGGTCATCGTATCGGCGGTGTGGAAGTATCGAAAAAACATGCCGGATTCATGGTAAATGTAGACAACGGTACTGCCACTGATTATGAAGATTTAATACATCACGTGCAAAATGTTGTTAAAGAAAAATTTAACGTAGAATTACATCCAGAAGTACGTATTATCGGCGATCATCCAGAAGGACATCGTTAAGGATTTTCATAAATGACTGAATATGATCATAACGGTACACCTATTGTACATGGTATCGATTTAGACGATGAAACACGATGCAGCCACTATCATACACCAGTTGATGTAGTAGCGATGCGCTTTAAATGCTGCGATAAGTATTACGCATGCATCCATTGTCACAATGAATGCGAAGACCATGAACCAATACCTTGGTCTAAAGACGAACAAGATACATTAGCTGTGATGTGTGGTGTCTGCAAATATGAAATGACTATTCATGAGTATGTACATACTGATCAATGTCCGAATTGCAGCGCAGCGTTTAATCCGAGATGCGAAGCGCATTATCATCATTACTTCACTTTATAAAATCTCATAAAGCTGAAATGACTTAAACGTTGTTTCAGCTTTTAAATTTGTTTTAAAAGGAGGACTTGAATTGGAACGGAAAGAAAATTCACACAAAGGTCTCAAAACTCTCAAATACTTAGGTGATTTATTTTTAATTTTAGGAGTCATCGCGATAATCGTCCAGATTTTTAGTGACATTTCACACCGATTCACAACTAAATTAGTTTTACCGCAATTATTTTTGTTAGTCGCAATATTTCTCTATCTTATTTTCAACATCCTTATCAAAAACAAAAAAGCAATACTGATAGATATCGTAATTTTCATTTTTATTTTATTGGTTATAGTTTTTTAATTCCAGGCATTAATAAACAATAGGATGGCTCAAAGAATACATATTCTCAATAAATATCTTCTCATAAAGAAAAACACCAATTCCCTTTAATTCATTCAGGCAATTGGTGTTTTTTTACAGAGATTTAAGCCCCCATCGAAATCTCTTTCAACTTATAGTTATTCTACAACTTTTTTCAATTCATCAATTTGTTTCATTGTTGTTGTAGTTGAACCTGATGCGAAATACCATAATTTTGGATCAAGCTCATAAACTTTATCATCTTTGATCGCTTTAACATTTTTAATAACAGCATTTCCTAATGTTTGTTTCGCAGTCGATTTTTCTCCAATTGCTTGACCACGGTCCATCGCTAAAATAACATCAGGATTTTTCTCGTTAATATATTCATTTGTAACGTTTTGACCATGTGAACCTGCTTTAATATTATTATCAGCTGGTTTGAATCCTAAAGTGTTGTATACAAGACTACCGAAACGTTCTTTAGGACCATATGTTGATAACTCACCTTCGTTAACAAGTAAGTACATAACTTTTTTGTCAAACTTTTTCGTTTTGTCTTTCATATCCGCAATTTTATCATCTAAGTCTTTATTCAAATCTTTGGCTTTATCTTCTTTATCGTAGATTTTACCTAAGTTTTCAGTATTTTGTTTCATTGATTTCACATAATCTTTATCATCTGCACCTACATATACTACTTTAGCTTTCGGTGCTGCTTTTTTGAATTCATCGATATTTTTTTGATTAGCTGTTCTGCCAGAAATAAAAATTACTTCTGGTTTAGCTTGTGCTACTTTATCGAAATTCACTTCTTTTAAAGAACCTGTGTTGATATATTTATCATCTTTAAATTCTTTTAAGAAGTCAGGTAAAGAGCTGTTATTTTCACCTTTAGGCATACCTTTAACTTTGTCAGCTACTCCTAATGCTTTTAATGTATCTAATGCACCATAATCTAAGACAATCGCATTTTTAGGATTTACTGGCACTTCTACTGTGTCTTTCACTTGCTTAGCATCACTGCCTTTTGGATCTTTACCACTTAACTCATAATTGTTTTCAACTTTAACTGTTTTTTGTTCTGACTCGCCTTTTTTAGATTCATCCTTTGATGAGCTGTCATTGCTGCATGCTGCAAATAAAAACATAATACTAATTAATAAAAATAAGCCTAGTTTCTTCATTTTTTCCCTTTTCCTCCTAGAATATGTGTGGTTCCCATCTTATATAGCCGCGATAAAATCGGCATCACCCCTCTCAAAGTTGTCGGTTTAATCGTAATAAAGACAGATTCTCTGCCCTTTTACAGATTCTATTTGTACGTCCATGTCATACAAACATTTCAATGTTTCTGGTTGTATCACTTCATCTCTAGGTGCCGCTTTAATCAATTGTCCATCTTTCATCGCAATGACATCGTCTGAATAACAAGACGCAAAGTTAATGTCATGAAGAACGATAATAATCGTTTTGCCGACTTCACGTGTCAACTGACGCAGCGTTTTCATAATTTGCACAGAATACTTCATATCTAAGTTGTTCAAAGGCTCATCAAGCAAAATATATTCTGTATCTTGTGCAATTGTCATCGCTATATATGCACGTTGTCGTTGACCACCAGAGAGCGTTTTTAAGTTTCGATTTTTGATTTCTTGTAATTGAAGCAAATCTAACGCTTCGTTAATTTTATGTTTATCTAATTTAGTTAAACGTCCTTTGGAATAAGGAAAACGTCCGAATGCAACAAGCTGTTCTACAGTAATATTCAATTCTGTATGGTTGGTTTGTTTCAAGACTGAGAGTTTTTTTGCAATCTCATTACTTTTAAACTGCTCAAGCGATGCATCTTCAAGTTTGATGTCTCCAGAATCTACATCAATTAAGCGGCTGATTGCAGAAAGTAAAGTACTTTTACCTGCGCCATTCGGTCCAATTAAAGAAGTAAGACGTCCTTTTTGAATCGTCACATCAATCGATTGCAAGATAGGTTTGTCTTGAATAGATTTGTTCAAATTTTCAACACTGATCATTGCGCATTCCTCCTACTAATTAATAGATAAATAAAGTACGTGCCACCGACTAGGTTAATCAAAATACTAACTTCTGTTGTTGCTTCAAAGAGATGTTCTACTATCCATTCAGCTGAGAACAAACTAATCCAACTTAATAAAATTGTAGCCGGCAATAAAAACTTATGTTCATATGTTTTCACAATTTCGTGTGCAACATTGATAGTTAATAATCCTAAGAACGTGATGGGCCCTACAAGTGCTGTCGCAATGGCTGTAAGGAGTGCGACCATAATCATTAATAAGCGCGTTACTCTTGTATAATTAACTCCTAAGTTTATCGCTTGTGCTTTTCCTAATAATAGAACATCAAGGTACGGTAAAATTCTGATAGTTATAATAATGAGTACTAAGAGTCCAATTCCGCATACGGCTACTAATTTTTCATTTGAAGCGTTGAAGTTCGCAAACATCGAACTTTGGACTGCTAAAAACTCTTCAGGATTAATGACTAATTCTAAAAATCCAGTAATACTTCGGAAAAAGGTTCCGAGAATTACTCCGATTAAAAGTATAAAGTACACTGAAAAATTGCCGTATTTAAATATAACTTGGAAAAGTAATAAAGCGAATAATATCATCGCGACGAGCGTTAAAGTAAAATTCAAGTATAAGTTTGTCACTGCAAGCGATTGCACACCAAAGACAAAAATAAGCAATACTTTGATAAACATATAGACGGCATCTAGGCCCATCATAGAAGGTGTCAACAATCTATTGACTGTTATCGCTTGGAATATAACCACAGATGTACCAATTGCCGCGCCTACTAATATCATCAAAATTAATTTACGCACACGACTTTGCAGTTGATATGCTAAAATGTCCCAATCTATTCCAAGAAATAGATAAAGTACGCCTGTGATGATTGTAATTGCGATAAGTATGAGTAATTTCGTTGTCAGATGATTAGCTTTCATAGTTGCGGCTTCCTTTCAACAACATCACTAGGAATATAAATGTGCCGAACACACCGAGTGTGAGTCCGATATTAATTTCATAAGGATAGACAATCAATCTTCCGAGTATATCTGAAAAAAGTACGAAGATTGCACCAAGCAACACTGTATGCGGCAGCGCGTGCTTCAAATGATCGCCGCGATAGATTGAAACAATGTTTGGAACGATTAAGCCTAAGAAGGGGAGTGCTCCTACTGTTACAACGACTAAAGCCGTCATTGTTGCTGTGATTGTAAGACCGAACATCATAATTCGTTCATAATTGACACCTAAATTATGACTGAAGTCTTTGCCCATTCCAGCGATTGTAAAATAATTTGCGAACATATATGTAACAATGAGTAATGGTACGCTGAGATACAGGATTTCATAACGTCCGCTGGTAATAATAGCAAAATTGCCATTTAACCAGTTGCCAATACTTTGAACAGCGTTTGTGCGTAATGCGACAAAAGTTGTGAGGCTGGAGATGATTCCTCCGATCATGATTCCGAGAAGCGGAACGAAGATGACGTCTTTAAAACGAATGACTTGTATCAACTTCATAAAGAAAAATGTTCCTGCAATACTTAATAACATTGCGAATAAAAGCTTTATCAGAATGTGTGCGTGCGGGAAAAACACAAGTGCAATTAAAATACCGAGCTTCGCCCACTCCATCGTTCCTGCAGTAGTTGGGCTGACAAATTTATTCTGCATCATCTGCTGCATAATTAAACCTGCTAAAGCAAGAGAACTACCAGATATGATAATGCTGACTGTTCGAGGAATACGACTTGAAAATAGAATATTACGTTGTTCTGCTGATAAATGGAACATATCTGCCAATCCTAGTTGGCTGACACCGATAAATAAAGATAAGATGCTTAAGACAATAAAAATTAAAAATAATACGGGTCCCCGCATCAGCTGCCTGATAATCATAATTTACTTTAATCCTTTCTACTGTTGTGTTGAATATGATTACTCACAACTGTTGTGAAACTGATAATCATTATCACTTAATATCTATCGTATCATGGAAAAATTTTTTGGCAATAGATTTTTAGACTTTTAGATTTTTTCATTTGAAGATCAAGATTAAATATGTAACTTTCATGTACTTTACCTTCCAAAATGTAAAAATTATCTAACTATAAAAAAGCGTTGAATCCGACTGCAAATCATTTCAGTCAGATCCAACGCTCTTTAGGTTAATCTAAATCATTTATTTTTCATCATCAAAGATAAAGTCTTCATCTTGTAGTGGTTCAACATTTAAAGCTAAAGTATAGCCATCACCTTTAACTGAGAAGAAGTCGTGGTTTTTTGTTGAAGTATCGAGTGCGTTTTCAATAATTGGATTGAATTCGCGCTCCTCAAAGTATGGTTCAAATCCTAAGTTTGAAAGTGCTTTGTTTCCATTATATCGTACGTAATTTAATACATCTTCTGACAAACCGATATCGTCATAAAGTTTATGAGTATAAGATACTTCATTTTTGTATAGCTCTTCTAATAGTTTATACATATGTTGATCAGCACGTTGTTTTTCATTCTCAGAAAGTTCGTTGCGTAAGTGCTGTGCATCTAAACCTGTAAACACACCATGAATAGATTCATCAAGTAAGATTTTACGGATAATTTCACCAGACGTTGTCATGCGTCCTTGTCCAGCTAAGTATAAAGGATAGTAGAATCCTGAATAGAATAAGAATGTTTCTAAGAACACACTTGAAACACGAGCAATATATTGATCATAAACTGAAGCTTCTTTAGCCCAAAGTTTATGATAATTGCCAACAATCTTATCTGATTTATACTTCAAATGCGGTTCTTCTAAAACCCATGTATCTAATAAATAGTTTGTTTCACTAGATGGTAGTAATGTTGTGAAAATATGAGAATAACTTTTAGCATGAATTTGTTCCATCATTGCCATAAAAGAATAAACTGCTTTTTTACGTAAATCCTTAGTATGAAGCATAATTAATGGCATACCATCATCAGCTTGGTGTGTATCTAATCCAGTTAATCCTGCTAATGCTTTTTTAAATGTATCTTGTTCCTCAGGTGTTAAAGTTTTCCAGCTTGCAATATCTTTAGAGACTTTAAATTCTGTTTCTACCCACATTTGGGAAATGTTTTGTCTCCAAAACATATTTGTCATATCTTCTTGCGTGTTCCAATTGACAGCAATCATCAAAGCGCATTCTCCATTCTTCTATAAATTTTATTAGTTTCACTTTAAGTACTTAAATGCGGGACCACTTACACATATACTGTCATCGTGTAAAGGTCCCGATTTTCTTTCTATTAATACAATTTGCTAGTATCTATGTGATTAAATCGCGCAGCTTGTACACTCATCTACGCTCAATAATTTGTTTCGTGTATAGTAAAGAGATTTTAAACCTTTATGGTGCGCATAAACATATAGACGTGATAATTCGCGTGTAGATATTTCAGAATTTACATATAGAATTGTTGAAATTCCTTGGTCAACATGTTGTTGTATTGTTGCGACTAAATCAATTAAACGCATTTGATCTGTGTTAAATGCTGATTTGTAATACCACATTGTTTGCGGTGATAAGAATGGCATAGGATAAAATGTTTCTGAGTTACCATAAGTACGGCGTTCAATTTGATCAACAATCGGCATTACTGAACTTGTTGCGTTTTGAACGTAAGAAATACTTTGTGTTGGTGCAATCGCTAAGCGGTATGCATGGTATAAACCATATTCTTTAACATCTTTTTCTAATGCTTTCCAATCTTCAGCTGTTGGAATTTCTAATCCTTCAAATAAAGCTTTAACTTTTTCATATTCAGGAACAATGTCAGCTTGCGTATATTTTTCAAAATATTTTCCGCTTGCATAGTCTGATTTATCAAAGTCTTGGTATGCTTGTCCGCGTTCTTTAGCAGTTTGCATTGAACGTTCAATTGAATAATAGTTCATTGTCATAAAGAATACATTCGCAAAATCTTTAGCTTCTTCAGACTCATATCCAATTTGATTTTTAGCAAGATAACCATGTAAATTCATAACACCTAGACCTACAGAGTGCAGTTCACTGTTAGCTTTACGCACGCCCGGAGCATTTTGGATATTTGCTTCGTCACTTACAACTGTTAAAGCATCCATACCAGTATGCACTGAATCTCTGAATTTACCTGATTCCATTACATTTACAATATTTAATGAACCTAAGTTACATGAAATGTCACGTTTAATTTCATCTTCAATACCGTAATCATTAATTACTGATGTTTCTTGTAATTGGAAAATCTCGGTACATAAATTACTCATTTTAATTTGACCGATATTAGAATTAGCATGTACTTTGTTTGCATTGTCTTTAAACATTAAATAAGGATAACCTGATTGCAATTGCGTTTGTGCAATTGTATTTAACATTTCACGTGCATCTTTTTTATGTTTTAAAATATTAGGATTTTTAACCATATCATCATAATATTTATCTAAATCAATATCATCTAACGTCACACCATATTCGTTATAAACAGTATGTGGTGCAAACATATAAAAGTCTTCGCCGTTCTTAGCAAGTTCAAAGAATTTAGCAGGTACAATTAAGCCTGTTGAGATTGTTGATAAACGGATATCTTCATCAGCGTTAACCTTTTTAGTATCTAAAAATTCTTCAACATCATAATGGAAAATATTCAAATATACTGCGCCAGCGCCAGGTCTTTGACCAAGTTGATCGGCATAACTGAATCCGCCTTCTAACGACTTAGCTACAGGTAAAACACCTTTAGCAACGCCTTTGATACCTTTAATTGCTTCACCGCGTGCACGAAGTTTAGATAAGTTGATTGCTACACCGCCACCGATTTTACTTAATTGTTTTGCTGTTGAATCAATAAAGTTGATTGAATTCAAGCTGTCATCTACTTCTAATAAGAAACATGACACTAGTTCACCGCGGCGGGCACGACCAGCATTTAAAAATGTTGGAGTAGCAGGTTGGTATCTTTGCTCAATCATTGATGAAATAAATTGGCGTGCTTGTTCTTTATCCCCATCAGCTAAATATAGTGACACGATAGTCACATGTTGAGGATAATCTTCTAAATATTGCTTTTTATCATTTGTTTTAAGTGCATAGTCTTTGAAAAATTTACTTGCAGACATATAACTGGCAAATTTGAAAGGAATACTACGTGCAAAATCTGTTAACTCTTTTAAGTCTTCTTCGCTGTATTGCGCAAATACGTCTACATAGAAATCATTATCGACAAGATAGTGCAAACGTTCAATTTCACTATCGAAATAAATAGTGTGATCTTTAATCTCTTCAAGATAAACTGCTAACGCTTCTTGGTCTTTTTCTAAACTGAAAAAGCCATCTTCTTTACGCTTTGTTACCTCATTATTTAATTCAATATGATTATATTGCTTTTCGTTCATTGTCTTCATAAAAATGCCCCACCTTATCTTTAAACTCTTCAACGTCTTTTTTTGTTCCTTGTACTTCAAATTTCATTAAAAGCGGCACCATATAATCTTTAGATATTGTATCGCTGGCCTTCGCAAAATTTTGTCCCCAATTGCGATTACCGCTTCCAACTACTCCTCTAATCATTGTGCCGTTATGCTGTAAGAATGTCTGCACAACATCTGGTACTTCTCCAAAACCAATGGTACTAGTGACCAATATATAGGGTTCATCTATGCGTACTTCCGCACAGTTATCATTTGTAATTTCTAAGGTGTCTTCAAATCCTGATCTTGCGATAAAGCGTCTTACGTTTCCTGTGAATGAGAAATAAACTACCTTCATTGAATCACCCGCTTTCTTAAAAAGAACGCGCCATTCTTCATCTCCATAGATTAGGCAGAAGCCATAAATAAAAAACATGACAAGCTGTCTGATTACTATTGTTGTTTCATGAATGAGACCTTGTGCCTGTTGCATGTTTGCAATTTATTACGATATTAGAATGCACTTTCTTATAACACTACATATTGTGGTTACTTAATTTATGGGTTACACTTGCTTGATTGTATATCTTATAATTTCTTCTGTTCTAAATTGAACGCAATTACAAGAATACCAATGCGTATTAACTGCTTTCAACCATTAATTACTCTTTAATCATGAATTAATCTCTTAAACATTACTTTGTACTTTCAAAATAATGAGGTGTGAAATTGCTTTAAAATAGTTAATTTTAATTTTAGCAATTTCCAACTCGACCACAACATATAGTGTTAACTTTCGTTCTTCAATACTATATTATGTGATTCATTATACCTAACCCACTTTGTAATTTCAAAGAGAATCACTGTGCAAAAATTTATTTTAAATTGTCATAATCGATGTAATAAGCGTCACATCTATCGTTAACGAACAAAACTTTTTTAAAAAACGTGCTTAAAATAAATAATTGTAGTTTTACCCTTGATTTTTTTAAAAATTATGCACTTCTTGAAAAATCAAGGGTCTTCGAAATGCTGGCCTGTTAAGCTTGATGCAACTCTTTCAATATCTATAAATATTTACAAATTATATAGAACGCAAATCATCCTGAATTGCAGAACGTATGTTCGATTAAATTATATCGATTCTCAGAAAGATTTGCAAGGTCTTATAGCCACGTTAATTTGAATTATGCTAAGATGATATACGTTAAGTTTTGGAGAAAGTAGAGGCGAAAATATGGACCCAAAAATAAAAGGCATCATTGCAATCCTCATTTCAGCAATCGGTTTTAGTTTTATGTCGCTATTTTTCAGACTTTCAGGAGATTTGCCTGTTTTTCAGAAATCTTTAGCACGTAACTTAGTTACGACGTTGATTCCTTTATATTTCTTATATAAATATAAACAGCCCATGTTTGGTAAATTGAGCAGCCAACCCTTGTTGATTACCCGTTCTACTCTTGGCTTAGTCGGTGTCTTATTAAATATTTATGCTATTGATCATATGTTGTTGAGTGATGCCGATACTTTAATGAAATTAAATCCATTCTGGACAATTTTATTAAGTTTAGTTTTTTTACATGAGAAAGTACGTAAATATCAAATTACTGCTATGATAATAGCAATTATCGGGATGTTATTTGTAGTACAACCTCAATTCTCATCAGCAATGATACCTGCAATCGGTGGTTTGTTCTCTGGAATTTTTGCTGCCGCTGCTTATACATGCGTACGCGCCTTAAGTAGTCGTGAAGCACCTTATACAATTGTGTTTTATTTTTCATTCTTTTCGATTATTGCTTTAATTCCGTTTGTAATATTCACATACGAACCCATGTCAAGCATGCAAATTGTATATTTAATTGGTGCAGGCTTATCAGCAGCTGTTGGTCAAATCGGTATTACACTTGCTTATAGTTACGCTCCTGCTCGTGATATTTCAATATTCACGTATGCATCTATTATTTTTACTGCTATTATGGGAATTGTCATTTTTGGAGAATCTCCAGATTTATATGCAACACTTGGATACGTTATTATTATCAGTGCAAGCTATTATATGTTTGAAAAAGCACGTCGACAAAGCAAAACTAAACTTGCGCGTACACATAAAGGAGAGAATTAAAAATGTCTAATGAAGGACGTAAAAAAGAAGAACTAGAAGATATTACGTTATTAGGGAATCAAAATAATACGTATAACTTTGATTATAGACCTGATGTCTTAGAAACATTTGACAACAAACATCAAGGAAGAGATTATTTTGTAAAATTCAATTGTCCTGAGTTCACATCACTTTGCCCTATTACTGGACAACCTGATTTTGCAACAATTTATATTTCCTATATACCAAATGTAAAAATGGTAGAATCTAAATCATTAAAACTTTACTTATTCAGCTTCAGAAACCATGGTGATTTTCACGAAGACTGTATGAATATTATCATGAATGATTTAATTGATTTAATGGACCCTCATTATATTGAAGTCTGGGGCAAATTCACACCACGCGGCGGTATTTCAATCGATCCATATACAAATTATGGCCGTCCAGATTCTAAGTATGAACAAATGGCTGAATACCGTATGATGAATCATGATTTATATCCAGAAACAATTGATAACAGATAATTTAAATTAAAGCATCCGCTTTGTACTGCACCCTAAAGTTGAAAATGAAAAACTCAACTTTAGAAGTCCGCTGCACTTCGGGTGCTTTTTTGATAATTAAATAATATTCTCCCTTTAGTGTAATAAACATATATAATAATATTAAACAATATTCAGAATTTTCTTGTATATTTTTCTTTGATGGCTTAAACTTATTTTTAAGCGGTTAGGGGGAAAATTATGAATAAAAAACAATATACACGCGAAGAGGTTGTCAACAGCATTCCACGTACAGGCTTCTTTGGACATCCTAAAGGACTTAGCACATTATTCTTCACTGAATTTTGGGAGAGATTCAGTTATTATGGTATGAAAGCCATTTTAGTTTATTACCTATACTATTCAGTCGCAAAAGGCGGCTTTGGATTAGATGAATCTGTTGCAATGCAAATCGTGGCATTATACGGAACATTAATTTATATGTCCGGCGTCATCGGTGGTTGGATAGCCGACCGAATAACAGGTACACAAAATGCAGTTTTCTTTGGCGGAATATTTATAATGTTCGGTCATATTATCTTAAGTTTACCTGGTAATTTAACAGCTGTAATGATTGCATTATTGCTATTAATCATCGGTACAGGTTTATTAAAACCTAACATTTCAACAACTGTCGGAGAATTATACGAAAAAAATGATCCTCGTGTAGACTCAGCATTTACAATCTTCTACATGGGTATCAATGCAGGTGCTTTATTATCCCCGCTTATTACAGGTTACTTGCAAACTCGTATTGGCTTTCATGCAGGATTCGCCACTGCAGCAATCGGTATGTTTATCGGACTTGTTGTTTATTGGACTAAACGTAAGAAATATTTGAATTTAGCAGGTTTAACAGTACATAATCCAATGTCTAAAAGTGATGTGAAGAAATTTTCACTTATTACCATTATCGTCGTTGCAGCATTTGTACTATACCTTGTTATCTTAAAAGTTTTTAATGCATTAACTATCGAAAACTTCAGCTTACTTGTCACTATTCTCGGTATTGCTTTACCAGTTTACATTGTGACACGTATGTTGATGAGTAAAGAAGCAACTCCAGAAGAAAAATCACGCGTACGAAGTTATATTCCGTTATATATTACATCAGTTGCATTCTGGATGATCCAAGAACAAGGTTCAACAATTCTTGCAAACTTTGCAGATAAAAATACACAATTAAAAATGTCTGAACTTACAGGCGGAGCAATTCATTTTGATATTCCGGCAGCTTGGTTCCAATCACTTAACCCTATTTTCATCGTTGCATTAGCTCCAGTGTTTGCTACATTATGGGTAAAACTAGGCAAACGAAATCCATCTACTGTAATGAAATTTGCGATCGGTGCAATTATTGCGGGTCTTTCTTATCTCATTATGATGATTCCATTGGCTGGCGGTTTACATGGTGAATTAATCAATCCTATTTGGTTAGTACTCAGCTTTTTACTCATTACAATTGGTGAGCTTTGTATATCTCCAGTAGGTTTAGCGACAACTACTAAACTCGCACCATATGCTTTTACAGCCCAAATGATGAGTTTATGGATGTTAAGTAATGCGACAGCCCAAGGATTAAATGCACAACTTGTTGTTGTATATAAATCAATGAATCCTTCACAATACTTCATGTATTCAGGTTTGTTAACAATTATTATCGGTGTTCTACTCATTATCGTTTCACCTATGGTTAAACGTGCTATGAAAGGTATCCACTAAAAGTGCTGATTTATATTAGGTTTAGAACTAACAATAGTTCTAAGCCTTTTTTTGTTGTAAAAATAATCAAATCCTTCAACTAATAACTCAAAAAATAAAGATATAATTGACAACTATAATATTCAGAAAATTGTTAATATTATTATTTTAAGAAAATTATTGAAACTATTAATCTTTGAGAGTACAATCTAATATAATCAGCCCGTTTAGGATAGAAAGGTCGGGATTAATTTGCAGAATAATTTGCATAATCAGCATGTTCAAGAAATTCCACAAAAAGGATTCTTTGGACATCCAAGAGGATTAGGAGTACTCTTCTTTGTAGAATTTTGGGAGCGATTCAGTTACTACGGAATGCGCGCACTCTTAATCTTTTACATGTTTTACGCTATTAAAGATGGCGGTTTAGGTATGGACGAAGTTACAGCCCAGTCTGTAATGTCTATTTATGGGTCACTTATCTTTATGACTACCATCATTGGAGGATGGATAGCAGATAGGATTACAGGTACCCGCAACGCAACAATGTATGGCGCAGTGTTAATTATTGTAGGTCACGTTGTATTGAGTTTACCACTCGCAAATATTGGATTATATGTATCAATGTTCTTTATTATTATAGGTTCAGGTCTTATGAAACCGAATATTTCCAATATTGTTGGACGCCTGTACCCTGAAAACGATTCACGTATCGATTCAGGTTTTGTTATTTTCTATATGGCTGTAAACATGGGCGCTTTGGTAGCTCCTCTTGTATTAAACCAATTCTCTGATAATCATAAATTCCATCAAGGATTTTTAATTGCAGCAATTGGTATGGCTGTGGCACTTGTTATCTACTTAATTTTCAACAAACGCAACTTAGGTAATGTGGGGTCAGCACCAACCAACCCACTGTCATCAGCAGAAAAGAAACGTTACAGCCTTATTTTTGGTGCAATTGCAGCACTCATCGCTATTGTATTAGTTATTACAATATCAACTGGTACATTTTCATTCAATTTGATTAGTACAACGGTATTAATCTTAGGTGTTGCATTACCAATTATTTACTTTACGATTATGATTCGAAGCAAAGAAGTTTCAGATGATGAACGTTCACGTGTTATCTCATTTATCCCTTTATTCATTATTGGCGTTATTTTCTGGTCAATACAAGAACAAGGTTCAAATGTATTAAACATCTTTGCATTCAAAGGTACTGATATGACAATCAACCTATTCGGTTGGACATCAAGTTTCGGTAAAACATATTTCCAATCGATTAATCCATTGTTTATTGTATTGCTTGGACCAGTGATTTCTTATATTTGGAAAAAAATGGGAGATCGTCAACCAAGTTTAGCAACAAAATTCGTTTGGGGTGCTGTGCTTGCAGGTATTTCTTATATCATGATCGCCTTTGTGATGATGGGAAGTAATGGGCATCAAATTACTGTAAACTGGGTTATCTTATCTTATATTATTTGTGTAATCGGTGAATTGTGTATTTCACCAACAGGTAACAGTGCTGCTGTAAAATTAGCACCAAAAGCCTTCAATTCACAAATGATGAGTTTATGGTTACTTACAAATGCCACTGCTCAAGCAATTAACGGAACTCTTGTAAAACTAATCAAACCATTAGGCTACCAAAATTATTTCTTATTCTTAGGCTGTTTAGCAGTAGTCATCGGATTAGTAACACTTGCATTTGTACCTAAAATCGTAAAAGGTATGCGTGGACTTCGTTAAATGTCACAATATTAATATTTTTTTCAAAGAAGACTATTCACAACTTTGAATAGTCTTCTTTTTATTTACTAATTAAATAATCAATATATAAAAAAACGCCAGCCAACATACTTTAAAAATTGTCGACTGACGTTTGCTTTTTTATTTTCTTGCAGCGTGTACAATATAGTTCATACGTTCCTTCAATTTGTTCATAGTCTTAAACATAGTAAAAAACATTGGACGATTTTCTGTTTTCAATGCATTACGTATAATTTTTGCAGTTCCAAGCACACCTTCATCACGAATCATACCAGCTGGAGTCATTAAACTCATAGCCCCTATTTTTGAAGTTATTTGTGTAAATCCTGCTTCTTCGTATAACTTTCTCCAATCAGCTGTCGGCAAAGGCGTTACTTTCACATTAATCGCTGCACTCAACTCTTCTTGTATGTACTTTGTATTTTCAGGGTTAAGGATAGCAATATCATGTGTCAGTAATATTCCTCCTGGTTTTAACACTCTATAATATTCTTTTAACGCTTTTTCTTTAGCTTGGATAGGCAGCATTGTTAACATTGCTTCATTTAAAACAATATCAAATGTATTATCATCAAAAGGTAACTTCATCGCATTTGCTTGTTGGATATGAATTAAATGTTCTAGATTATTTTTCTGTACATTTTGTTTTCCTTTTTCTAATGCTTTTTTATTCAGATCAACTGCATCTATTTCACAACCATAACGTTTTGCTAACATAATTGAAGTCGTACACATATTGCATGCTACTTCTAATACTTTCTTATCTTTCTTAAAATGACCTTTATCTATTAACCAATCTGTAGCTTCTTTGCCACCAGGTCTTAAACGGGTTTTCCCTAATTTAGCTAAAAATGTATGTCCTGCTTCAGCCATAACTCTTCACCCTCCTAATTGATAACTATTATCAATTAAAGAATAGCATACAAATGTTGAAAACAACATAAAATAGCCTGAAAATTCACAATATAGACGCAAAAAAGTAGACTAATTCACTTAAGTGAATTAGTCTACTTACTGTAATTTACTATATTTCTTCATTTCCTAGGAAATATTTTTCAATTTCTCTCCAATTGTTTACACGATCAAAGTCTTCATTATGGATATTATGTGCTGCAGTATACATCAATGATTTACCAGTAAAACGTGCTAATTGGCGTGGATTATCGTCAATTAGGTAATCAGCTTTTACAATATTTTTACGCCCGCAAAAAACAAAGTTCTGTGGGTCTAAGAATGGAAAATGCATACGTAACCATTCATATTTTTCATGAAATGACGTTGGAACATCCATAGCTGCTGTAGCAATATAAACATCATAATGTTTAGATAGCTTCTCAACTACTTCTTGTGAATCTTGGATGACTTCCAGATTTTTAAAGAAGCCCGGTTCTTTTAATACTTCATCTAAAACACCTTCATGTTCTGGCATAAAATGACGGAGTTTATTTCCATCTAAAAGCGTTTCTTTAATGCCTAAATCTGTACGTGCATTAACTTCTTCAATCAGAGCTTTGATTGTATCTGCTAATACCTCATCCATATCAATTGCGATTGATTCTCTCTCCATAATATGTAACTTCCTTTCCTTTTTATCCCTTTCGAGTATAGCATATCTTAAATATTAAATTGTGAATAGAAAAAAGAGCAGAACTGGCAGCGATTTGATTATTATCGCCATTCTGCTCTTAAATAAGATATTAACTTAGAATAATCGTGCTTATATTATGCTTCAAAATCAAAGTTTTTCAATACTTCTATCATTTTATCATTTTGTTCTGGGAATCCAATCGTAATACGTACACCGATTGGGAATTCTCTTGTAATACATCCTACTTTAAGTAAAGCTTCATACAATTCTTTCGGACGCTTAGTATTTACAAAAATAAAGTTCGTTTGACTATCAAAGAAATGCTTACTCTCTGGAATATTAAAGAATTTAGCACGCTCTTTTGCATTACGTTTTTGAATTTCATTAACGTAATCTTGATCTTCATAAGCAGCAACAGCAGCATACTCTGACAAACGTCCTACATTAAATGGCGGACGAATAATATTATAGTGATGAATTGCTTCTTCTGTTGCAATTACGTATCCTACACGTAATCCTGCAAGTCCATACGCCTTAGAGAATGTACGCATTAAAAATGCATTAGGAAACTTCTCTTGTAATTTCAAAGTATCTGGGAAATCATCAGCAGTTACAAATTCGAAGTAAGCTTCATCTACAAGCACAGGTACATTACTCGGCACTCTTTCTAAAAATGCTTCTAACGCTTCATGTGTAACATAAGTACCAGTAGGATTGTTTGGATTACAAATCCAAACTAATGCAGTGTCTTCATCAATTTCATTTAAAATACCATCTAAATCAAATTGACCATTTTCTTTTAACGGTACTTGTACCACTTCAGCTGCTTCAACAATGGCATTGTGGTAATATTGACCGAATGTCGCCTGGCTCGTTACAATCTTATCACCCGGTGTTAATACTGCACGTGAAATCATTAAAATTACTTCATCTAATCCTGCACCAAATAGGATACGATTCTCATCTATATTAAGTGTATCTGCAATTTTTTTGCGAAGTGTAGGCGCGCCTGTCTCAGGATAATAAAGGACTTCATCTACATGTTCTTTAATTGCTTCTTTTGCTTTTGGAGAAGGTCCGTATAAATTTTCATTTGATGCGAGTTTATGCAAATCAATATCTAGACCAAACTCTTTTTTTAATGCTCTTGGTGACAATCCAGGTTGGTATGCTGATAACTGTTGAATTTGTTCTTTCATGCGGTTAAGCCCCCTACTAAATTTACTGATATTTTCGAATTTAATAAATATTATAGCCCTTTTTACCATTGGAATGCAAACCTGATTTTAAAAGAAAAGTACTGAGAATGCTTTAAAGCTTCCTCAGTACTTTTATGCTTATTTAATTAAATGATGTTTTTTCAAATAATCTTTCGCTACTTTATATGGATCTTCATTCTTAACAGTAACTTTATAGTTCATTTCTTGCATTTCTTCATCTGTAATTTTTCCTGCTAATTTATTGAGCGGTTTTTTAATTTCAGGATGTTCTTTCAAGTATTTTTCTTTAAATAACGGTGCACCTTGATAAGGTGGGAAAACATGCTTATCATCTTTTAAGACAACCATGTCATATTGTTTTAATTCCGCATCTGTTGAGTATGCATCTATTAAATTAATATCACCTTTCTTAACTGCTTGATAACGTAATTTAGGTTCCATCGTACGTATTTTATTGAAATGTAAATCGTACGCTTTAGAGACTGCTTTAAATCCATCTGGACGATCATTAAATTCGAGTGTGAAACCTGGTTTGATTTCATCTTTAACTTTATCTAAATCACCAATAGTTTTCAAATGATGTTTCTCAGCAAAATCACGTTTAACAGCTAAGGCATACGTATTATTATATTTCATCGGTTTTAATAAAGTCATGTTATCTTTCTTTTCAAGACTTGTTTTAGCTTGCTCATAAACTTTATGCTCTTCTTTAGATTTTAAAGGTTCTTTTGTTAATTCACCTAAAACTGTACCTGTAAATTCTAAATAACCATCGATATCATCAGATTTTAAAGCATTGAACAAGAATGATGTTTTACCCATGCCATCCTTAACATCAACAGTGTCATCTGTTTCTTCCTCAATTAAGATTTTATACATATTGGTAATAATTGAAGGCTCAGAACCTAGTTTACCGGCAATTGTTACCTTGTCACCTTTACTGCCAAACAATGGGATAACGATAACTAATACAACAATAATTAAAAGTGCACCTAATGTAATCAAGATTTTTTTGTAAGACAACTTTTGAATATAACGTAAAGCTAAATCAAAAACAATCGCTAAAATAGCTGCTGGTATAGCACCTAATAAGATTAATGAGCTGTTATTTCGGTCAATACCTAATAAGATTAAATCACCTAGGCCGCCTGCACCAATTAATGCTGCTAGTGTGGCAGTACCAATTATTAATACCATTGCTGTACGAATACCTGCCATAATGATAGGCATAGCAATAGGTAATTCTACTTTTGTCAGCCTTCTGCACGGCTTCATACCGATACCTTTAGCCGCTTCAACTAACGAAGGATCGACTTCTTTTATCCCGGTATATGTATTTCTGAGAATCGGCAGCAATGCGTACACGACTAAAGCAATAATAGCTGGCACTGTACCAATACCAAAAATCGGAATCATTAAACCTAATAAAGCCAATGAAGGAATAGTTTGAAGCACAGCCGCAATATTTATAACAAATTCAGAAATATATTTTGTTTTAGTCAAAAATATACCAAGCGGTACACCAATCAAACAAGCAATCAATAGTGCAATAAAAGAAATCTGAATATGTTCTAGTAACGTACTAAGCAGTTCACCTTTACGCGTAGAGAGTGTTTCTAAAAATGCATTCATGAAGCGTCACCTCTTTCACTATCAGCTAAGAAGTTAAATACATCTTCTCTTGTCAGCATGTGCGTCTTGCCGTTATGTTCAACTGCAACAGCATTATAGCGTGCTAAATCTCCGTAAACTTTCTTCAGTGGTGTATCATGTTGAACAACTGGTAAATCTTGAGTAGATTGAAGTGATTTCAACTCTGTATTTTCTAAAACGTCATCTAATCTCAATTGTTGTTGAATATTTCTATCATACTGACTGATAAACTGTTTTACAAAATCATTTTTAGGATGATTGATAAAGTGCTCGGGTGTATCAATTTGTTCAACATGTCCTTCATTCAACAAACAAATTCTATCACCTAATTTCATAGCCTCATCAATATCGTGTGTTACAAAAATGATAGTTTTCTTAATCTGTTTTTGCAGTTCTATTAAATCATCTTGCAATTTTGTACGACTAATTGGATCTAAAGCGCTGAAGGGTTCATCCATTAAAATAACAGGCGGATCTGCAGCAAGCGCTCTGACAACACCAACACGCTGTCTTTGTCCTCCTGACAACTCATCTGGTTTGCGATCACGATATGTATCCGGATCTAAGTTCACCATTTTCAATAACTCATCGACACGTTGGTCAATTTTATCTTTATTCCAGCCCTTCATTTGAGGGACTTGTGCAATATTTTCTTTCACTGACATATGCGGAAAGAGTGCAATCTGCTGTAATACATAACCGATATCCCAACGCATTTCATAAACTGGATAATCACTAATTGGAGAATCTTTAAAATAAATGTAGCCCTCTGTCAACGGAATTAAGCGGTTAATCATTTTTAAAGTCGTAGTTTTCCCACAGCCAGAAGGTCCGATTAAAACAAAGAACTCCCCTTCGTTAATTTTAAAGCTAACATCATCAACAGCAATTTTATTACCATATTTCTTACTGACGTGCTTGAACTCAATCATTCCTTCACCCACATTTCTTTATATTTAAAAAAGGACAACAAGTTAACACTAATTCTGTCCATTCGCTGTTATACTTGTTGTCCTTATAATAACTTTTTTAAACTTGTGCTTTGTAATTATGAATTGTTTCAATAAATTTCGGGCAATAATGTTTCAGTTTATAACTGCCCACGCCATCAATCGCAATCATTTCTTGTTTAGATTCAGGTTTACGCTTAGCAAACTCTTCTAAAGTAAAGTCTGTAAAAATACTGATTGGTGCAATATTAAGTGTCTCACTTAATGTTTTTCTCACTTCAACCAATTCTTCAAATAAAGCACGATCTACACCTTCAATAGTATTAATATTTACTTTTTCTTTAGCTTTGCGTTTAAACGGTACAGTATAAATTTTTAAACCTTCGCTTAATACTTTTTTAACCTTTTTATCACAAGTCAAAACTTCATCATTTTCGTTCAAGAACCCTTTGAAACGTAATTCATCAATAAGATGACTGCATTCTGAAGTCGTATACGACTTCATGATGCCAAAAGTTGAAAGTTCATCATATTGGTTGTATTTAACATAGTCTGAGGTCTCACCTCGGAGCACCTGTATAATAACGCCATATGTTTCTTGCTGACGCATACATACAATACAGCTAATAATTTTTTTAGCTTCATCTGTCATATCGTATGTTTTATTTTCATTAACACAGTTACTGCAGCGACCACACTCTTCTAATTTTTCATTAGGTTCAAAATAATGTACTAAAGTTGCTTCTAAACACTTTTTAGTTTTAGTATACTGAATCATTTTATTCAATTTCTCGCCCATTTTTTCTTTATAATCATCATCTGCTTTAGAAGAGGCAATAAAGAATTGATGCAGACCAATGTCACGTTCACTATACAATAATATACAATCACTCTCTAATCCATCACGTCCTGCACGTCCTGCTTCTTGATAATAAGATTCTAAATCACCAGGCATATTGTAATGTATCACAAAGCGCACATTTGACTTATCAATTCCCATACCAAATGCATTGGTAGCAATAACCACTTTAATTTTATCAAACACAAAATCATTTTGTGCTGACTCACGTTCTTTATTCGTCAGTCCTGCATGATAAATTGCACTGTTAATACCTTGATCTTCAAAAACCTGTTGCAATTCCTCAACTTGTTTACGCGTTGAACAGTAAATAATACCAGCCTTATCCTTATGTTCTTTCACATATTCTAAAACAAATTTTTGACGTTGATAGGTAGAATTAACTTTAAATTTTAAATTAGGACGCTTGATGCTTGTTTTGACCATATCATCTTGTGCTATATGAAGTCGTTCCATGATATCTTGTTGTACTTCAGCAGTGGCAGTAGCGGTTAATGCCGCTACTGCAAAGTTTTGCGGGAGGCACATTACTTTATCGATGACTTGTTGATAACTTGGTCTGAAGTCATGCCCCCATTTTGAAATACAGTGCGCTTCATCAAAAGCGACGAGTTTAATATCTAAACTATAAAGCAACTTCATAAATTGATTATTTTCAAAACGCTCTGGTGCAACATATAAGAATTGAATTTCACCGTTACGCAACTCTGCTTCTATTGCTTTTTGGTCTTTTTGAGATAAACTGCTATTTAAATAAGCTGCATTAATACCCATTGCTTTCAGTTGATCTACTTGGTCTTTCATGAGCGAGATTAATGGGCTGATAACAACAGTTACACCGCCCATCATTAAACCAGGCACTTGATAACATAATGATTTACCGCCACCAGTCGGCAAAACCCCTAATACATTTTGTTTTTCTAGTATTTTGGAAATAATTTCTTTTTGTCCAGGACGGAATGTTTGGTATCCAAAATAATGTGATAATATTGTTTCCATATTTTTGACCCCTTATTGTTCCTTTAATTCTTCAAGTTCACTCCATCTTGTCATATCTTGTTCGTATTGCGTTTCTAAAGTTTCTTTTTCAGAATTAAGTGTTTGTATTTTTGTATAATCATCACTTGCATCTATCATCTCTTGTTCAATTTCTTCAAGCCGAATTTCTGCTTCCTCAATTCTTTCCATAATTGTTTCATATTCACGTTTTTCTTTATACGATAACCCTTTACGCTGTCTTTCTTTTACCTGCTTAGGTTGTTGTTTAGCCGCTTCTTTTACTTTCGCTTGTTCCTCTTTGTACATTTCGTAATCCTCAAAATTACCAATAATCCGTTCAATTTGACCATCGTGTACATACCAGAATTCTTGTGCCACTTTATTTAAAAAGTATCGGTCGTGACTGACAGTTATAATTGTGCCGCCAAATGTTGAGATATAATCTTCAAGAATAGTAAGTGTTTCTGTATCTAAATCATTCGTAGGTTCATCTAATAGCAAAACATTCGGTTGATGAACAAGTAATCTTAATAAATAGAGACGTTTTTGTTCACCGCCTGAAAGCTTATAGACTTTTTTGCCATGTGTTGTACTTGGGAATAAAAATCGTTCTAATAATTGTGTTACTGAAACGGTTGTTCCATCTTTTTCTTTTGCAACTTCACTTTCTTCTCGTAAAAAATCTATAACCCGAATATCTCTATCTAATCGTTCATCTGTTTGTTTAAAATAAGCAGTCTTCACAGTTCGCCCGATTTTCACTACACCAGAATAATCAGCATCTTCTCCCGCTAAAATATTCAGCAACGTAGTTTTCCCAGCTCCATTCGGTCCCACAATACCGATTTGCTGTCCGTTTTGTATAATTTGTGTGACGTGTTCGAATAGTGTTTTTCCTTCAATCGTTTTTGAAAGATCTTCTAATTCAAACACCTGTTTCCCTAAACGAGAATGCGCAAGATTAAGTTGCCCTGTATCTCTGGTAGTTTGATTTTTGACTTGCGACTCTAAATCACTAAAGCGATTAATTCGAGCTTGCTGCTTCGTTGAACGCGCCTTAACACCTGCTCGCATCCAAGATAACTCTTGTTTATATAAAGCACGCTGCTTTTGATTTTGTTGTTGCTCAATTTGTTCATTTTCAGCACGCATCGCAATGTAATCTTCATAATTGCCTGGATACGTACGCAATTTCCCTCGATCTAACTCAATAATTCGAGTCGATACTTCGTTAAGAAAGTAACGATCATGTGTTACAAACAATACTGTATGCGGATATTGTTTTACATAATTAATAAGCCATTTTATTGAGTCGAAATCTAAGTGGTTAGTCGGTTCATCTAATAAAAGCAAATCTGGTTGTTCAATTAATGTTTTCGCTAAAACAACACGTTTTTGTTGTCCTCCTGATAACGCCTTTACAGACTGCGCAGTATCATTAATACCTAATTTCGACAAGATGGTCTTCACTTCAGCACTATAATCCCAAGCTTCAGCTTGATCCATTGCTTCTTGTGCGTTCATCATTTTTTGGAAATCAGCATCACTTTGTGTTTCACCATATTTTTGAACAGCTGTTTCATAGTTCTTTATAATCTTAACTGCAGTCGTATCTGCGCTTAGCACTTCTTCAAGCACCGTTTTATCTTCATTTAAGTCTTGTTTTTGTGAAGAGTAACGTATGCGATATTGATTAGGACAATTAACCTCTGCTTCAAAATCTTCATCCAATCCTGCGATTACTTTCAGCAAAGTACTTTTTCCTGTCCCATTGATACCCACAAGACCGATGCGCTCATGTTCAGAAACAGATAAGTGCAAGTCATCAAATATCACCTTATCTGCATAAGATTTATGTAAGTGTTCTATTTTGTATGATTCCATTTTCAGCCTCCACTTATATTGGTCCGTTCATTTCTTTGCGTAGCTCACTATATTACTTAGTTTATAGTGAAATCAGTTCCATATATTATACACCTTTTAGCTTCTAAAAGATACTATATAAGTAAGGATTATCACCACTAATTATTAAGAAACTGTAAAGAACTCATGTGCATTAAATAATAAACTACACATAAGGAGTTCCTGTTGTTTATCATAAAAAAAGTGCTTAGAACATAATGTCCTAAGCACTCTAGTTAACTTCTAAATTATTTCTGTTCTGAACCTTTCGGGCCAGGTTTATATTGATATTTCGATGGATCTACTTTTTTGAAATCTGGGTTTTTATAGAATCTGAACAAGTCGCCATTGAGTACGTTATCACTCATTTCTAAATCTTTTTCGACTTGCTGTTTGTTTTTCTGTAAATCGGCAGGTTCTTTTGTAAGCGGTTGGTTTGTTTTGTTATCGTACGCTTTACCGTTTACATATTTATATTTTGGTGTGATGAAGTCACCATTTCTGAATGGTATTAATTGTGAATGATCTTTAGATAATAAGTCAGTACCCATCATCAAGTAGTTTTTAGAATCAATACCTACTAAGTGTAACAATGTCGGCATAACATCTATTTGACCACCGTAAGTGTGATCAACGCCGCCTTGTTTACCAGGTATTTTCATCCATAAACCAGTACGGTTTAAGTCCATGAATTTTGCTGGTGTAATATCTTCACCTAATAATTTTTCCATTGCTTTATTATGGTTTTCAGAAATACCATAGTGGTCACCGTAAATAATGATTACTGAATCTTTATAGAGACCTTTTTCTTTTAAATCATTGATATATTGTTCTAATGATCTATCAAGGTAATTTGCTGTTTGTACATATCCATCGACTGTTGAATCACCAGTGTTTGGTTTTTCAATATCCGCATCTTCAGGTGACAATGTGAATGGATAATGATTTGTTAATGTAATCAGATGTGAATAAAACGGTTGTTTCATTTTAGATTGATAATCCGCTGATGCTTTGAAGAACGGCATATCTTTCAATCCTAAGTTTTCGATATTATTAGGACTCATGTCATAGTATGTTGCATCATAGAACTTATCAATACCAAAGTGTTTATAGATTTGGTCACGGTTCCAGAAAGTTTTATAGTCACCATGCATTACATTACTGTTATAACCTTCTTTTTGATCAAGAATAGCTGGTAATGATTGGTAAGTGTTTGAACCTTTCAATGAATAAGCAGATCCTTGTGGCAAGCCGTATAAACTGTTATCCATTGTAAACTCTGAATCCGATGTTTTACCTTGACCAGTTTGGTGGAAGAAGTTTGGATAATATCTGAATTCATCATTACCTGATGATAATTTATTCAAGAATGGTGTAACTTCTTTACCATTTACTTTTTTATTGATTAAGAAAGTTTGGAAACTTTCTAAGTGAATTTTGATAATATTTTTCTTTTTAGCAGCCCCGTAATATTCAGGGTTAGGTTGTGTTTGTTTTTGTTTTGTATAATTTAAAACTTTAGTTAAATCATCTTCAGATGCAAGTGCTTTTTCTTGGTTGTTTTGAATTGTCTTAACGCCATCATAAATTGTGAAGTTGTATGGCCCTAAATATTTCACAAGATATTTATGATCAAATGTACGTGTTAATAACTCAGGACGGTCTGTTTCAGCAAATGCTAAGTTCAAGAAGAACAATGCAACAGAAACTGCCATCACAACAGGTACGAATTTTTTACTGAATGCACGTGTACTTAACCATTTAGATTTAAAGACTAAAATGAATAAGTAAACAATTGTATCAATAAAGTAAACAAAGTCATACCATTTAAATGAAGCTGAAACTGCTCCACCCATAGATTCAACATTACCTGCTTGGTTCAAAGTACTGAACGTTAAGAAGTCTGAGAAGAATCTGAAGTAAACAACGTTCGCATAAAGTAAAAATGTAAGTAAGAAGCCGCCTACAAACATAAACCAAAATGCTTTCTTACCTTTAAAGAATAAGAATACGCTTAATACTAGTGCGATTAAACTGTATGGATTCATCAGTAGAATCAAATTTTGTACTAATCCCTTAACTCCTAAAGAAAAATCAACATAATAAGCAAAGTAAGTTTTTAAACTCAGCGTTATTAACGTGAGTATAAAAAAGCCGAATATACTTATTTTCTTTTTCTGCAGACTCATGTGTGTCTCCCCCGTTATTATTTATTCAATCTCAAAACATTATTTATACATTAAAAATTGGGGTTGAGACTAAAAAGTTTATGGTTTGGAAAGTGACCCCACTTTCTAAACTAGATTTACTTACCTTGTAACATATTTCAGTTGAATTTATATTTGGAAATCATCATGCTTTTATCCCAACCACTTTATTTCTTTTACATTTCATCAAGTTCATCATTTTTGAAATTTCGTCGCTAATTAATCATTAATTTACAAACTCTACTTTTTGTAACCTCTTTGTAACAAAAAGCATATAGTACAGTAATTAAATATAGAACAAATCTAGTCGAATTTCAAGCAATAACCCGGCCATTTTACACTTATTACACTTTATTTTTTATTTGTTAATTTTATAATAAGGTATAATGAAATGCATGCTTAGAAATGATTAAAATATACTTTCGATGTAATTAAAGTGTATTGATAGCATTAAATTATACATTGTTTTTCGAATATCCAAATCAGACCACAGACCTATTAAATAACTTCAGATATTTCACTATGCTTTTTACTCAAAAAATAAAAAAGCTGATTGAATTTACATTTATTCAACCAGCATATTAAGTATTGCTTTATTTAATTAGTTAAGATGGTTAGCTTGCTTATTTTTGCATCTCTTGCATCATTCTAAATTCAATTCCATGGAATAGTTGTTGAACCCAGCTGCTATATTTCATTAAGTTATCCTCAGCTGTATAGACATCTATATATTGAAACTTCAGTCTAGATCCTTGCGGCTTTTGCGCTAGCTTTGTCAGATGATAACTTGCAATTGTTCCGATTTGCGGATAACTCCCTAAAGTATAATGATCATTCAACAAAATAATAGGAGAACCATCACGTTTTACTTGTATCGTACCTCTTTTTACAGATTGATGCGGAGGCATGTCTTCATAATAGGCTTTTACAGGTTCGCCTTCTAATATCATTCCTGCTCTATTGGCTTTACTAGTCACTTTATATTCACCCCGCGTAAAGCGATTCAGAGTATCCTCATCAAAGTCTTCAGAGCCTTTATTTAAAACAACATGAAACATATCTGACATATAATTGAATGATAAAGCATAACCATCAACGCCCCAATTGGTCTTGTGCGTATGTTTCAGATTTTCAAACAACTTCAAGTGACGTTCAGTATAGTCACGTTTCATATTGATAGCATCGCCTGTTTGCAATTTGCGTCCTTCGAATCCGCCTATTTTGGATAAAAAATCGGTAGATGTAGAATCAAGCCATTCTTCTAATTCAACACCGCCTCCAATTGCTAAATAAACGCGTGAAGTACGGTTAGACTCAGCAAATTGCAATACATCTCCTTTTTCAACTAGATAGAGTTTATTAGGTAATATGCGCATATTTTGCGTCCATGCTTTGAAATTTCCACCGGATAAGGCTATTAAAGTAGGCTCCGTAAAACGGATGCGTGCCATTTTCATTGTCATTTCTAACGTAGCTTCATTTTTATCATTTGCTACAAGTCGATTGGCCACTTCATGAGCTAGAAAATCAAGTGCACCACCTGGTATCACACCATCATGTTCATAGCCTTGGCGACCAAAATCTTGGAAGCTTGAAAACAAGCCTGGATCTTCTATGATGATTGTCATTAAGCTTCGCCTCCAATCTTTTCGAAGTCTGAATCAGCAGGTTTAAAACGTACTGTATCTCCTAACTTCAATAAAGTAAAGTCCTCTTTTGAAGGGTCAAATAATTTAACAGGTGTATAACCGATTACAATCCAGTCACCATATGTATCTGTTGTCACAATGCCACATTTTTTCCCTTCCAAAATGACTGATCCTGATGGAATGAATTTTTTTCCATCGCCTGTATGATTAATATACAAACGTTCATTCATGCCTGTCAGATAAGGAAAGCCTGGTGAGTAGCCCATCATTGATACGAAATAAGTTTTTTGAGAATGCAACTTTATAAATTCATCTTTTCCTATTTTATAAAATTCAAGCAATTCCTCTAGGTCCGGACCGTATTTACCACCATAAATTATAGGTATTTCAGTCGGCATGTTAACTGTCTCTCCGTGTTTCACTTCAATCTTAATAGACTGAAGTAATTCCGTCATATACTGAAACGGGGATTTAATATGATGGTGTTTAATCATGCTTCTTGCATCATATACAATCATCATATCCGACTCTGTCGGGACAATTTCAGTAATAAAAGGATAATCTTGTTCAATTAAATAAGAACGTAACGCTAATAAATCTTCAGTCGTATCTTGTGTAACCTCTTTTTCTACTGAAACCACAATAGCTTGGTCACCCTGACTATAAATCTTCATAATACACCTCAAATAATTATTGGTTATAAAACATGTTCAATATATTTATAATGTAAGAGTTAAGCATTCTTACGAAGTAATATACGAGTATAATTTGTACAAATATCATAACGCTCACCATTAAGCGTGCTGTTTTAAGTCTCTTTATTTGAATTAAATAATTCGATGCTAATTTAGTAAGATATGTTACAGCAACTATTAAAATAATGATAACCCAAATCATGCTGCCACCTTAATTTATACCCTTCATTTACTTTGATTGTTCTGAATATAATTAATTTTAAAGATTAATCTGAATATCGGCAACCTCTCTTAAGCTATTTACAAGAAAAATTTGTGCTTTGCCGCTTTTCAACTTCTCTCTCAATTCTTCTAAGTAGTAAGAACGCAATTGTAATTTTCCTTCGTCTAATAATGCTTGGCGCATACATCCTTTTAAAAAATCATTTTCAAATGGAGGTGTATACCAGTTTCCCGCTTCTTCCACTACAATGTTTCCAATATCAAACTCTAAAATTTTCCCCTTCGCATCATAATAAAGTACTGTATCAGTTTCATGATCATGCGACACATGTGCCCGTTCTGATGTTTTATTCGTATATTGCCAATTGGGATATTTGGCACCTATACATTCAAATCGTGTACTAAATTGATTTTTAACAGGCAGATTTATAATTTGATGTGTCAACGTGCCGTCTTTATCCAACATCACTTTCAATCTCCATAATCCCTCTGTATGTTGTCGGCATATATTGTCCAAATAGGTCTCCCATTCTTTTTTGTCAAACTGAAAACCTAATTGATCAGCTGACTGTGCTATCCTTTTTGTATGATAGAAGTTTCTTGGAATCCTACCCGAATCAATACGCATTGTTTCAAATAAATACATTTTTATTACTCCAATATCTTCGTTTTTGATTTAAACTCTTCTACTTCAGCTATAGGATCAGAATCAATTGTTATACCAGCTCCAACCCCATATATTGCTTTTCCATTGATATATTGAATTGTTCTAATTGCAACATTAAATATTGCTTTATCATCTGGAAGCAACAACCCGATTGTACCGCAGTAAACATGACGCGGTATTTCTTCTAATTGCTTAATATAACGCATTGTATTAATTTTTGGTGCTCCCGTAATAGAACCGCACGGAAATAATGCTTCAAACAACGAAACTAAAGATGTATTTTCTTTTATTATTCCGGCCACCATGCTCGTCATCTGATAAACTGTTTGATAACTTTCAATATGAAACGGTTGATAAACTTTCACAGTTCCTGGATTTGCGATGCGTGCAATATCATTTCTTAATAAATCTACAATCATCACATTTTCAGCCCGGTCTTTTGAAGAATGTACCAATTTTTCATATAGCATATGGTCCTCCGCTTCATTATGCCCTCGTGACATTGTTCCTTTCATCGGTTTACTCAATACCACATTTTCTTGTTCTTTAAATCGCCCTTTTTGGAAAAATAGCTCCGGAGATATAGAAGCAACTTGTAACTCAGCTGTATCTAATAATACTGTATAATTCCCGTGCGCATTGCGAGTTAAATAAGCATATAATTCAGTAATAGGAACCCGGATTTCATCGTATAACCTTGTTGTATAATTAACTTGATATGTATTACCTTCTACAATCGCTTGTTGGACAGCTTGAATATGTGCTTGCAGCATATCATCAGGCAAGCGAAATTTGAAATTCAGTTTCGGCTTAGAATTCAATGATTTTTCATACAGTTCGTTCGATTTATTGGGACTATCAAAGACATAGGCGGCCGCATAAATATTTGACGTCTCTTTAGAGAAGTTTACTTTCATATCAGAATTGAAAGCAGGTGCTGCTTCATATGGCAAATAGAGTGCTACATAGTTTCCTTTTGCCTGATATTCTTCTGCAAAATCGAGTACTCTTTTAGCATCTGCTAATGAATAAGCAATACTTTGAGTTTTTATAGAAGTAAAATTAAATCGGTAATCTTTAAATTTCACTTCGTCTTCGTAATAACGAAAGTTAAACTTAACTACCAACTGTTTCACCCACTTTCTGTAAAAATAAATGAAATTGTTCATGTCCATATTCGCTCAAGATAGATTCTGGATGATATTGAACCCCATATATCGGATATTGTTTGTGTTGAATACTCATAATAATATTTTCATCATTGGTTGCTGTGACTTTTAAAACAGGCGGCACCCTTTTGGCATCTGCCATTAATGAATGGTAACGCATTACTTCAAAAGATGTCGGTAACCCTTCAAAAATACCTTCACCTGTGTTTGTAATACGCGTTGTGTGCCCATGTACTGGACGAGAATTCGGTACTATATTCCCTCCATAATATTCAATTAAAAATTGGAAACCTAGACAAACGCCTAATATCGGAACTTTCTTTTCATATTCTTCGAGAATTTGATGCAAAATCGGATAGTCACTTGGACGACCTGGTCCTGGAGAGATAACTAAGGCTGAAGGTTGTAATGCTTTTAATTGAGACAATGACAGTTCTTTACTATCCAGTACTTTAATTTCCGTCTCACTTTCAACAGTCAAATAATCTACTATATTATATGTAAATGAATCTTTGTTATCTATCATAATAATCATATTGTATGCCCCTAACAAAATTGCTTGGTTTAATTCTATTTTACAAAATAAAGCACAAGAATGTAATACATGACTAGAAGTCTATCTTGATTTTGCAGCTTAAATATATTATTCTAACTATCGAAATCGATAAGCAGAGGTTCCTAGCTGATACCCTCTATAAAAAACTAGACTTTTACTTTCAATCGTCTATCTTTTATAGAGATAGGCAAAAAATGAATTGTCTATCACGTCAACTTGGACCTGAGAACTGATATTTGTACTTTTAGCAAATCAGTTCATACAGTGTCCAATTTTTTTGTTTTAGCTAGGCCGCGAAATATAAAGGAGAGATTGATTTATGGCATCTCATACACTTGATGATAATAAAGCACTGGTTGTTTTCAGCGGCGGTCAAGATAGTACAACATGTCTTTTTTACGCAAAAGAAAAATTTGAAGAAGTTGAACTCGTTACATTCCAATATGGACAACGACATGATACGGAAATAGAAGTCGCAAAAAAAATTGCAGACGAACAAGGATTAAAGCATCATATCCTCGACATGTCTCTTTTATCACAACTCACTCCCAACGCACTTACCCAACACAATCTAGAAATCGGACAAACTGACGATGGTGTTCCCAATACATTTGTACCAGCTAGAAATTTATTATTTTTATCATTTGCCGGAGCATTGGCGTATCAAATCAAAGCGCGTCATATTATCACTGGTGTATGCGAAACTGACTTTTCAGGATATCCAGATTGTCGTGATGATTTCGTTAAATCAATGAATGTGACGTTGAATTTATCTATGGACAAAAATTTTGTCATTCATACACCATTAATGTGGCTGGATAAAAAAGAAACTTGGGCTTTGAGCGATCAACTCGGTGTATTAGATTATGTTCGTAACCAAACATTAACTTGTTACAACGGAATTATTGCAGATGGCTGTGGTGAATGCCCTGCCTGTAAATTACGTGCACGTGGTTTAAATGCCTATTTAGAAGAAAAAGGAGTGAAGTAGGATGTTACAGCAAATTTACCCCAGTGTTTCTCATCCTTATGCGTTCGAATTAAATAAAGATTTTCATTTTGCAGCTGCACACTATATTCCTTGCGAAGATGCAGGGAAATGTGTGCGAACACATGGCCATACTTATTTTGTGAATTTAACAATCGTCGGTGACGACTTAGATCATAGTGGTTTCTTAATTAATTTTGCTTACTTAAAAAAACAAATTCATGAACAATTTGATCATTATCTATTAAATGATTTACCTCAATTCAAAGATGAAATCCCTTCAACTGAAATTGTTGCACAAACTATTTATAAAATGACGGAAGAAATATTAGATAAACAACCTAATCATCCAAAATGTGCACAAGTGTATCTTCGTGAAACACCTTCCAGTTATGTTGTTTATAAAGGTAAGGAGTTTCGTAATGGCTAAAATACCAGTATTAGAAATTTTTGGTCCTACAATCCAAGGTGAAGGCAGAGTAATCGGACGCAAAACAATGTTTGTAAGAACTGCAGGATGTGATTACCATTGTAGTTGGTGCGATTCTAAATTCACTTGGGACGGCAGTGCAAAAGACCAAATTGAAATGATGACAGCCGAAGAAATTTTTCACCAACTCAAAGAAGTTGGTGGCGATTACTTTAACCATGTCACTATTTCAGGCGGTAATCCAGCTTTAATCAAAGGGATTCAAGAATTGGTTGATCTTTTTGAAGAAAAAAACATTGAAACTGCTCTAGAAACACAAGGTAGTCGTTATCAACCATGGATGCGTCAAATCAATGATTTAACAATAAGTCCTAAACCGCCTAGTTCAGGTATGAAGCCTAATTTAGAAATATTAGATGATGTCATTGCGCAATGTGTGCCTGAATCCTTGAATTTAAAAGTAGTCATATTCGAAGATGAAGACTTTAACTTTGCAAAAGAAATCCATCATCGCTACCCTGACATTCCGTTCTATCTTCAAGTCGGCAATCCTTATTTAGAGGATAAAGTCGAAAAACACACTGAGCGGTTATTAGAACGTTATGAAAATTTAGTAGAAACAGTAATGCACAGTAGCGAAATGAATAAGGTTTACGTGCTTCCTCAATTGCACACACTCTTATGGAGTAATCAAAAAGGTGTTTAAAATTTCATGAAAATAAAAAGATTGTTCAGATTATATTTGAACAATCTTTTTTATTACTATTAATCTTTGCTGAAACAAAGTGTTTTCTAATGCTTATAACACTTATAATTTGATATAATACTTCAGTAAATAATAGTAGTCAGGAGACACATCTTATGCTCATTTACATAATTATTAATATTTTAATCATCATATCAGCGATTGCAATTGATATGTGGCTACATACGTCTCACCAATTAAGACTGAGCACGTTGCTAATTGCTTTGACAATAAATAGTGTAATTAATATTTGGGTTATAGGAAAATATGATTTTATCTCTTTTTCTATCATTGCCTTTATATTAATTTGGACTGTATTGGCTTTGCTTACAGATTGGAAGCTGCATCCAGTTGTATTTGAAACGCAAAAATTTGCTGCTTTCATTATTTTCACTTTAATGAGCGTCTCCTTCTTTATTATCTTTAATACAAGCGAAGATTCTTATTATATGTCTATTCCTTATCTATCTCCTGTATTCTTTTTAATGGGTGCTTCGCTATTATTTTTGAGTATTTTTCAAAATAGTGATGTTGAAAAAAATAATTCATCTCTAAGACTACGGAACAAAATGACAATTGGAACTGTATTAATCGTGTTATCATTCATGATTATGACTCTTCTTACACCATTTTGGTATATTTTCGTAATTATTTATTTGATTTTAATAGCATTTATATTATGGATGAAAATATTTTAACATTAATTGATTATTTTATGGTTAAACCTCCAAATCTAGTGGTAGATAAATAAAAGCAAAACAAAAATATGAATTTTGTTAAATAGATAGGAGGACAAGATTATGGGATTTATAGTGATGCTAATTGTCGGTGGCTTAATCGGTTGGTTAGCCGGCGCAATTTTAGGTAAAGATATTCCAGGTGGAATCATCGGTAATATTATTGCAGGTATCGTAGGTGCTTGGTTAGGTTCAGCTATTTTCGGACATTGGGGCCCTAGCTTCGGCGGAATCTCAATCTTCCCTGCATTAATCGGTACGATTATTTTAGTCGCTATTGTATCATTCATTTTCGGTGCAATGCGTAAACGTAAATAGTTAGTTTTAAAACTAAATGAAATAATTGATAAGTAACGTTGGAATTCATTTTTTGAATTTCGACGTTATTTTTTTATTTATTTGGTAAAAAAAGCGTGTTGCTGCAGGATACTATACTTCATATTCAAAAAGTTACGCATAATTTTATGCATTTAAATTTGCCTGTCTAATTAATAGAATTGCAGATAAGTTGTTTGTTACAATTAAGAAAAAGACCAAAGGAGCGACTCATTGTGAAAAAGACCATGAAATTGAATAATGATTTAAAAATACCTCGACTTGGTTTTGGAGTATATAAAATCGACGAAGATCATATGGATCCGGCTGTAAAAGCTGCTGAAAAAGCAGGTTATCGTTCATTTGATACTGCCTATATTTATAAAAATGAAACTGAACTAGGAAAAGCACTCAAAAAAGGTGATATTCCTCGTGAAAAATTATTTATAACATCTAAAATTTGGAATGACTTTCAAGGATACGAAAGCACAAAAGAACAGTTCAAAGCTTCTCTTGAAAGATTAGGCACTGACTACTTAGACTTATATTTAATACACTGGCCATGTGAAGCAGATGGATTATTCATCGAAACATATAAAGCTATGGAAGAACTATACAAAGAAGGACTCATAAAAGCAATCGGTGTATGTAATTTTGAACAGCATCACCTTGAAAAATTAATGACTGAAACAGAAATTGTACCTGCAGTAAATCAAATTGAATGTCACCCTTATTTAAACCAACAACCATTACAAGATTTTTGTGATAAGCATGACATTAAAGTAACTGCTTGGATGCCATTAATGCGTGGACGTGGTTTGTTTGAAGATCCAGTCATTGAAAAATTAGCTAAGAAATATGAAAAAACACCTGCCCAAATCATTTTAAATTGGCATTTGTGTCATGGTCGTATTGTTATTCCAAAATCTCAAACCCCTTCAAGAATCTATGAAAATTTTGATGCTATCAAATTTGAATTAAGAGAAAAAGATGTTAAAAAAATAGATGCTTTGAATAAAAACTTGCGTCAAGGCAAACACCCTGATGATGTGAAAATCGGTACTTTAAAATAATCATTCGTAAAACACATGCTTAAGAATAAGAGCATGTGTTTTTGTGAATGATAAGTCTTCTCAATTATTCGAAAATTCGACACAAAAGTGTTTTAAGTTTCTTTTATAGTAACTTAAAACTCAAAACAACTTTTGTTACCTCTAAAATCGTATTCTATATTGTATAATCACTCTAAAAATCACTAATTAAAATAACATAGTGTGTTAACTGTCGTTGTTTTATTATTCTTTATTTATTCTAATTAAATCACTGTTTTTATTTACTGACATCCTTCTTATACTAGAGATGAGTCGAAGTAAATCGAAAGGGAGAATGATTTATGATTTCAAAAAGTGATATTGTAGCGAACGTAGTGACAGATTATCCTAAGACTGCAGATGTCTTCAAACGTTCTGGAATAGATTTTTGTTGTGGCGGCCAAGTTTCTATAGAGAAAGCAGCCGAAGAAAAGAAAAAAGTATCTTTGGACGATTTAATAACTGAACTGGAAGCAGTTAGTAAACAGGATAATAGTTCTGATGGACTTAACCCTAAGTATTTGAGCATCCCCTCTTTAATACAATACATTCAAGATGCCTACCATAAACCGATGAAAGAGGAATTTAAAAACTTAACTCCTTATGTTACTAAGCTAGCGAAAGTTCATGGACCAAATCACCCTTATCTTCTGGAATTAAAAGATCTTTATACTACTTTTAAAAATAATATGTTAGAGCATACTGAAAAAGAAGATAATGAAGATTTCCCTCAACTGATTGCTTTTGCTGAAGGTAAAGATATTAAAAATATTAACGCTATTATTCAAGATTTAAAATCAGACCACAACAATACAGGTGTTATCTTAAGAAA
Organism: Staphylococcus condimenti; assembly: GCF_001618885.1. Classification (NCBI taxonomy): domain Bacteria; kingdom Bacillati; phylum Bacillota; class Bacilli; order Caryophanales; family Staphylococcaceae; genus Staphylococcus; species Staphylococcus condimenti. Next base: position 1,171,242 of record NZ_CP015114.1, read on the forward strand.
AATGGCTGAACTTACTAACAACTTCCAACCACCTGTAGAAGCTTGCGGAACATGGCGTCTCGTATATACAAGAATTGCAGCATTAGAAAATGCAACATTGCAGTATGTTCATTTAGAAAATCATGTATTATTCGAAAAATGTCTAGAAAAAGAAAATAGCTAATATAAAAACTGGCGGTATCCATAATTTTATGAATACTGCCAGTTTTATTATTATAGTCTCGGAATTGAGACTGTCATTTTTGTACCCACTTCTGGTGTACTTTCTACATTGATGAGCCCTCCAATTTGTTTTGCTAATTCATTAGCAATATAGAGCCCTAAACCAGAACCTCCAGTTTCATTATTTCTTGAATGTTCCACTCTGAATGTACGTTCAAATATACGGGGGAGATACTCTGGTTGTATACCTATACCTTCATCTTCTACAGAGATATCAATATTTTCACCGTTTTCAGCAAGTGTTAAATTAATCGGACTTCCCGCTGGTGAAAATTTCAATGCATTATCAATAAGGTTTGTTAAAATACGCTCTAAAGGTCTCGGATATTGTTTAAATGGTTCTAATTGACTGCAAAAATTCACTTCTAAATTTCTTAAATCTAATTTCACTCGTTGTTCATAACCACTTAAAATCGTAACAAGCAGTTGATCAATTTGAATCATTTCTACCGCATCTTTGTTAGGTAATTCTAATGCTGCAACGTTTGTCAGTTCATCAAACATATTCGATAATCTTTTTGATTGTTTTATCAAACTTTCATAAGCTGCATCTCGATCTTTCGGTGCTGCAATAATCCCCTCTTTTAAACCTTCAGAATATGAAATAATACATGAAAGTGGCGTTTTTAAATCATGCGCAAGATTTTGAATAAGTTCATATTTTTCTTGCTGCTCTGTTTTTATTTGTGCCATCTGTTCAGTAATTTCTTTTGCCATTTTGTTAAAAGAATGACTTAATTCTTTAATTTCTCGAGGTGATTTAAAATTAATAGGCTCCATTTTATAATTGCCGTTCGCAAACTCTTTAGTTTTTCGATTGAAAACTTTAATTCTCTTTACTAAAGGCGTCAAAAACAAACTACAAATTAATAAAGCTAAACAACTAGAAATTATCGCACTAATGGTCAGTAGGGCTGTGGTGTGACCATTAAATACCATTAGCTTATATGCCATTCCTAATATCGTCGAAGCTAACAAAATACTCGAAAGCACACCAATAATTACTTGTGTTCTAATTGAAAACATCAAATTTGGTTCCTTTCGAAAGTATAGCCTAATCCCCAAACGGTTTTAATCGTATAATCACGATAATTAAATTGTTCAAATTTTTCACGTAAACGATGTATGTGGACATTAACAGTATTGACATCTTCGTAATAATCATATTGCCATACTTCTTGTATTAATTCAGATTTTGAAATAACTTCGTTCTCATGTTTTCCTAAATACCATAGTAGTTCAAATTCTTTAATTCGGAGGTTGACTGGCTCGTCATAAATAAGTGCTCGTTTTTGAGTATCATTCAATTCAAGTGCACCAAATTTTAAGCAAGATTGTAAATTCATGCATTTTTGGACACGATTCAATAAATTATTTGCGCGAAGCACTAACTCACGCGGACTAAAGGGTTTTGTCATATAATCATCTGCACCTAGCGTTAATGCATATATTGTATCTTGTTCTTGTGTTTTTGCTGATAAGTATATAAACGGTATATCTAGTTGTCTTAATTTCATTTCTTTAACAACATCATAGCCATTTAATTCAGGCATCATAATATCTAATACTATTAAATCAATGGAATCATCGAGATGTTGCAGTGCTTCTTCGCCATTTGAAGCTGTAGTTACAGTGTAGCCTTCGTATTCAAAGTAGGTTTGACAGATATCTACGATATCTTTTTCATCGTCTACGAGTAGGATGTGGTTCATGTTTGTAATCACCTTTTTCTCTAATATATAGGATCATAGCCTTTAAGGATATCTTATTCAAAATAACAGGATTCATAAGTAGGATAATAAAAAATGCGAGTTGAACAGGGTATGTGAAAATCATATCCGATAAAATATAATTTAGCATAACAAACGCTCCAAAGAAACTCGCAATTTGTGACATAATTCCGAACAATAATCCAAGACCTATAGCAATCTCTCCTAAAGGCACTACAATATTAAAGATTCCAGCTGTATGTGCTACTATATGTTCAAAAAAGAATTTAAACCATTCTGGTGAATCTTCATTCTTAATCACAACTGGAATAAGACCATTAATTGTGAATCCTCCTGTTAATTTTTCCCAACCTTGTACTAAAATATAACCGCCTGAACCTACGCGGATAATGAAAATAATAATATATTGTATGATGTCCTTGTAATTTTTCATGTTTATTCTCCTTTAATGTTGTTTGATTTAAAAATGAAGTTGGGTTGACTGTCTCCCAACTTCATTGTCTGTATTATTATTTTACTTTTGCTGCACCGAAGATTACGTGCGCTTTCTTACAATAAATTGTTACCTCGTTATATTTATCTAAATCTGCACCTTGAATATCAAAAGTTTGTTCTGGCTTATTGTAATCTACCATTTCAAGTTGTTTTCCTTCTTTGATATTACCGTCTTTAGTTAAATACACATATAAATCAGGACCTTTAGCAGATTTAAAATCTGTAAGCATGATTTTTCCGTTTTCAATCTTAGCGTTGCCTTCTACATGTTCTTCTCCAGACTTGAATTTACCTGTCAAAGTTTTATGTGATTTATTGCTATGTTGATGCTCTTCTGTTTTATTATCGTGCTCATGTTTTTCTTCTTTTTCTTTGTTTCCGCATCCTCCTAAAACAAGCGCTGCTGCCAAAGATGCTGTTGCTATTAAATGTGATGGTTTCATGTTAACCCCTCATTTCTCTATTTATTTGAAATATGTTGAGTTAATTATATGTTGAACATGAATTGGATACCATTAACTATTTATTAATTGAAATATAACTTTTTATCATGTCGAAAATGTGTCTAAACGTGAAAAAACCAGCACCCTTTTTAAGTGCTGGTTGTAAAAGTATTATTCTTCTTTATCTTTACGGTCTTTCTTATCTTTTTTATCTTTGTGATGTTTATCTTTATGATTTTTATCGTCATCGCTATCTTCTTCAATTTCTTCTTTACGCTCTTCATTATATTCATATTTTAAAATGACTGAAATGATTTGATGATTATCAATTTCTGAAATAATCCATCGATCATAAAAAGTATCTACATAATCGTTTTGTTGCAAGTTAGTGTTATGTGCTTGCAACCAACCGCCGATTGTATCAATATCATCCGAATCTTCAAATTCAATACCGAAGTCATCTGTTAAATCTTCAAGTAACACACGTCCATTAATTTGATACGTGTTTTCTCCCAATTTAACAACATCATTGACTTCATTTTCATCAAATTCATCTCGAATTTCACCGACGATTTCTTCTAAAATATCTTCCATTGTTAAAATACCGGCTGTCCCACCATATTCATCAATAATCAAACTGATATGCACACGTTCACGCTGCATTCTGATTAATGCATCACTGATACGTGTAGTTTCAGAAATTAACGGCAACTCATGAATATAATTGCTGATTTTAATAGGTTTGCCTGATGCATATTCTGTTAAAAATTCTTTCACATTGATAAAACCTTTAATATGGTCCTTATCTCCATCCTCTGTAATAGGATAACGTGTGAATTGATATTCTCTGATTGTTTCTAACAATTCATTAACAGTAAACGGTTCATTTAATGTTGACATTTGTGTTCTAGGAACCATGACATCTTTAGCTTGTCTTTCATCAAATGAAAAAATATTTTGCATATAAGCCAACTCTGTTTGGTTAATTTCACCGCTATTATAACTGTTATTAATAATCATTTTGATTTCTTCCTCAGACATCGCATCGTTATTTTCGTCGGGATCAATTCCAAAGATGCGAATAATCATACGTGCTGAGCCATTCATTAACCAAATTAATGGTTTCATAATCAAACCGAAATAATATAGCGGACGTGCATATAATAACGCCACTCTTTCAGTATGTTGAATCGCGAATGATTTAGGTGCTAATTCACCAATGACCACATGCAAGTAAGTAACAACTAAAAACGAAACAATCAAAGAAACTGTCGTAGTTAGCGCATCTGGTAATGGCAATAGAACAAATAAAGGATGTAGTAATTTTTCGAAAACTGGTTCTCCTAACCAACCTAATCCTAAAGATGTAACCGTAATACCAAGTTGGCAGGCAGATAAATAATAATCAAGATTTGTAATCATCTTCTTGACCACTTTTGCACTACCGTTTCCTTCTGCTATCATTTCCTCAATTTTCGTTGCTCTTACTTTTACTAGAGCAAATTCAGATCCTACAAAGACTGTAGTTAAAGCGATTAAAAATATAAATATAACTAAATTTATTATGGTCGTACTATCCAATTAGTTCCCTATTGCTAGGGATTCACCTCCAAAATTAAATGCCACTGTGTACGGCATTGATGTATATTCCGTAATGCTTAATGTTACATGAATTAAAGCTACATCCTTCCCATGATCACAGCGACACCTCCCAACTTGCGTAAAATCTAACAAGACTATCATACCATAGTAGCTCATGTAATAGTAAATTATTTGGACGTCTTTACTCAGAATTTAATCACATAATTCCATCACATTTTATATGATACAAAAAAACAGCTGAGTACAAAGACAACAAGTTATATCTGCAAGTTGTCTTTGCTCAACTGTTTTTTTGAATATATTCATTTACCTACCACAGTAAATATTATTCTCAAAGTGATTCTAATTTAAAGAAGCACCTTATATATAATGCGATAAATTGTATTAAATTTCAAATATGATTATTCGTCCATAGATTCTGATGCTTCAATTTCATCAGCTGTTGGTTTACGTTTCAATAAACCATAGATTAAAGCGCCGATAACTGAACCAATAATAATTGCTAATAATGTTTGTAAAGAGTGGCTCCAGTCTGTACCAAATATTACAAAGATACCACCATGCGGCGCACGAATTGATGATCCTAAAGCAAGCGCGATAGCACCAGCTACACCAGAACCAACCATCATGGATGGAATAACTCTTAATGGATCAGCTGCAGCAAATGGAATAGCACCTTCTGTAATAAATGAAGCACCCATTACAAAGTTAGGAACGATTGAACCGCGTTGCGCTTTTGTAAATTTACGTTTAAATATAATCATCGCTAAAGCAATTGCGATTGGCGGAACCATACCACCAACCATTGCTGCTGTAATTGGCGCAGCATTACCTTCTGTTAAAGCAGCTGTTGCAAATACATATGCAGCTTTGTTGAAAGGTCCACCCATATCAATGGCCATCATCGCACCGATAACAAGACCTAAAAGCATAATGTTAGTTCCTGATAAACTGTTTAATCCATTTAATAATAAATGATTAATCCAAGATGCTGGCGGGTTGAATACATATATCATAAGCAAACCAGTAATTGTTACAGATAATACTGGATAGATTAATGTAGGTTTTAAACCTTCCAATGATTGTGGCATGCGACGTGTCATCGCTTTAATGCCTTCAGTTAAATAACCTGCTAAGAAACCAGCGATAATACCACCGATAAATCCTGAGTCACCGCTAATCGCTAACATACCACCAACTAAACCTGCTGCCATACCTGGTTTATCTGCGATACTACGTGCGATGAATGCAGCAAGGATTGGAATAATCAATGCAAAGGCACTGTTTTTACCTATATTCCAAAGTTGCTCGGCAAAAGCATTATAATCTGAAGATTTCGGATCAAATGAGTTAGTACCGAACATAAATGCAATTGCCATTAAAATACCACCGGCAATAACAAGTGGTAACATATTAGAAACACCGTTCATTAAATGTTTATAAATTGTTTTACCAACACTTTGTTTTTCAGTTTTACCACCTGCAGCACCTTGAGCACCTTTACTATGTCCTTCTTTCGCTCTAAAAGGTGTACGATCAGTAGCTAGTGCTAAATCAATAAGTTCACCTGGACGTTTAATCCCGTCTGCTACTGGAACTTGAACCACATTTTTACCATCAAAACGATCTGTTTCAACATGTACATCCGCAGCAACAATAATTCCTTCAGCTTTTTCGATATCTTCTGAAGTTAAACGATTTTTAATACCGCTTGAACCGTTTGTTTCAACTTTCATTTTGACGCCCATTTTTTTAGCTTGTTTCAGTAATGCATCTTTTGCCATATACGTGTGAGCAATACCTGTAGGACAAGCTGTTACACCTAATACATATGGTTCATTGTCTGCTGTTTCTTTGTTATCTGCAGCTGGGTCTACAGATGCTTCTTCATCTTCATCCGGCGCTTCATCATCTGCTTTATCAATAATTGCTAAAACCTCTTCTGGTGTTTCAGCATGCAGTAATGCTTCTCTCACATTATCATCCATTAAAATACCTGACAATTTTGCTAAAGCATCCAAATGCGTTTGAGCTCCGCCTTCAGGCGCTGCTATCATGAAGAATAAATGTGCGGGTTGCCCGTCCAAACTTTGATAGTCTACACCTTCTTTAGATTTCCCAAATGCAATTGCTGGTTTCTTTACAGCTGCTACTTTCGCATGCGGAATCGCTATTCCTTCTCCGATTCCTGTTGTACTTTGACCTTCTCTTGCAAAAATCGCCTCTTTAAACGCTGCTTTATCGCTTAAAATACCTGCTTGATCTAATTGATCAACAAGTGTATCTATGACACCGTCTTTAGTCGTTGCATCAATATCCATTGCGATAGTATCGCGTGTTAACAATTCAGTTATTCTCATTCATTGTCACTCCTTTTCCAAATCCGCCAAAACAATTTTTTCTTTTACCGCTTCAATCATTTCTTTTTCCGCTAAATCATCACTAAATGCTGTTGCAGTTCCTGAAGCTACTGCATTTCGAAATGCTTCTTCAACACTCATGCCCTTTTCTAATCCAGCAATCATACCAGCTACCGTACTGTCTCCTGACCCAACAGTATTCACTACATCACCTTTTGGAACTTCAGCTTTTAATTGATGCGTCTCATCAATATAAATTGCACCATCGCCACCAAGTGATACAATCACTGCATGCGCACCTTTCGCTAAAATTTCTTTTCCGAAACGTACAACATCTGCGTCTGAATTAATTTCAGTATCAAACATGACTTCTAATTCATCTTTATTCGGTTTGATAAAGAACGGATGATAAGGAAGTACTGCTTCTACTAAATGTTTTTCTGCATCCACAACCAATTTCGCGCCCGTTTCTTTTGTAATCTGAGCAATTTGTTCATAAGCATCGTCCGGGATACTTTTTGGTACGCTTCCCGCAACCACCACTGTATCTTCTGGTGTAGTAAGTTTTATTTGAGAAAGTAAAGCTTGGAAAGCATCTTCAGAAATTGTTGGTCCATTCGCATTGATTTCTGTTTCATTACCTGATTTAAGCTTAACGTTGATACGCGTATCTTCATCTACTTCAATAAACCCAGTTGGAATTTCTGCTTTTTCTAATGCATCTTTAATGAATTTTCCTGGAAAACCGCCGATAAATCCTAATGCAGTTGAAGTTGTACCATGTGTTTGAAGTACACGTGATACATTAATTCCTTTACCGCCTGCAAATTTATAAGTGGCAGCTGCTCGATTCAAACCACCAGTGTTAAACCCATCAACTTTCATTACATAATCAATAGATGGATTAAATGTTACTGTATAGATCATGATTGTCCTCCTTTTATTACAAATCGATTGCGATATGCTTTAATATCTTGACGTTGAAGTGCTTTTTCAGATGTTAAAAGCAAAGCATGTTTATTTTGCGGTATTTGAACATCAGCAAAATATGTATGCGCGAATTTGGATGAATCAATTAATATATAAATCTGTGCACCAGATTTCATCGCCGTTTCTTTTACATAAGCTTCTTGCTCATCAGGTGTGGTCAATCCTTTTTCTAAATCAACACCATTCATGCCGATAAACACTTTGTCGAAATGATACCTTTTTATAGTTTCGATTGCTTTTGGTCCTACTGCAGCAAGTGTGTTAGCTTTCACATCTCCGCCGACAATGATTGTTTTAAATCCTTTTTGCAATAATGCTTCAACATGCGTTAAGCCATTAGTTACAACAACTATATTCTCTGCAGTGATATACTCAACCATTTCATATGTTGAAGATCCTGCATCAATATAGATACAATCATTATCTTCTATTTTCATGGCCGCAATTTTAGCAATTTCTCTTTTTTCTTGCGTATTGCGTACTTGCTTCTCAGATAATTTCGGCTCATTAAGAGACGTTGTTTTCAAAGTTGCACCGCCATGCACACGTTGCAATTTACCTTGCTGCTGTAACTTAGACAAATCGCGCCGAATAGTAGAAGCGCTGCATCCAGTCATTTTAATAAGCTCTTGCAAAGTGAGAAATTCTTTTTCTTTTAATAAGTTAATGATGACTTCAAATCGTTTCTCAGTAATCATATCGCCACCTCATTTCTATTTTATTATAATGTTTCCGCTTACAAATTTCAACCAAAAACTTTCATTTTCATTCAAAAACAATCATTTTGTGACAAATAAAAGAAGATGAACTTTTGTCCATCTTCCTTAGTTAACATGATGATTTGCTACATCTGCTATTTTTGCCTTTGTCACCTTAGCTAAGTCTTCAACATTTACTTCCATTTGAACACCACGATGTCCTGCACTGACAAAGATGGTCTTCTGCTGCTCAGCAGACGCATCAATTACAGTAGGATATAAATGTTTCATGCCTACAGGTGAACAACCGCCTCTTATATATCCTGTTACTTTAGTAAGCTCTGATAGAGGTAATAGATGCAGCTTCTTTTCACCAACCGCTTGAGCTGCATGTTTCATATTTAAGTTACCTTCAACAGGAATAACAAACACATAAGGATCATGGTTATTATTAATAAAAAGAAGCGTTTTAAACACCTGCTCTGAAGAGGCGCCTATCAATTCAGCGACTTCTTTCCCCTCTAAATGTTCTTTTCCTAGTTTAAAGGTGCGCACTTCGTAATCAACACCTTCATTTTCAAGTATACGCATTGCATTCGTTTTCTTCTGTTTCATGTCATTCACCTCACAATTCAAATATAGCATTTTAAATCCATTAAAAGGAACTTATAGTACTATATTAAAATTTTAGACAAAAAAACAAGGCGCCTGACATTATGTAAACATTCGCACTTAGCGAAGTCTTGTGTCATGGGCACCTTGTGACGAAAGGTCTTCAAATAAATAGTGACTCATTTTCAAGTTGACAGATGTAAGTGAGATTACAAATGTCTTGTCTGCATTTTGTTTTTCAGTATGTTGCTTACTTTCTGAATGTGTCTGATGATTGATGTTATTTCCTGCAACCGCACTATAAGTCGGCGGCGTTCCACTATCTTTTGTATCGCTTGAAGAAACTTGTTCCCCTTGCATAAACGTTGAAACGCTATTTTGGAACTTAGCAAGTTCTGATTCATTAGATACTAAGACAAGTAGAAATACCAGACAACAAGTCAGAATGCCAGCATAAATCCATAAAATAACTGTTTTCATTCTACTTCCCTCATAGTTCTATCATTGTGTTTACAATATTAACACAGAAACTATGCCAAATCTTTATGTGGTATGCTATTTAAACCAAATGTAATATACGTAATAAATGTAACACAAACGATACTTTTGAAATGGTGACATACCTTTTTTATGTAACTGTTTTCATCGTTGTTATTCAAGCGCTTTGTTCAAAATAAAATACGTACTTCACAACTATCAAAGTAAAGTACGTAATTTTCCCTAGTTTTTTAATTCTTTTATGTTACAAACATTCAACAAAACTTACAAGCTTGTTGCTTATGATATATTTTCAATCTCCTTATGCGCTTGTTCTACAGCTTCTTTAATAAATGTATGTGCATCTTTAAGCTGCTGAAGCTCGTCAGGGTGCAATGAAATTGGCAAACGTTTTGCGATACCATTCTTATCAATTAAAGATAATAAGCTGAGCGCTCCACCTGTTAATCCATATTCTCCGTTTACAGAGGCACTGACAGGTTCAATTGTATGTTCATCTAATAAAATTGCTTGTGCCAACTGAACAGCTGATCTTGAAATAGCAGAATTGGTCCAGCCTTTCTTCTTGAATACTTCAAAGGCCACTTCATCTATGCGTTTTGAAACTGCTTTTTTATCTATCGGTGTACTTTTGGTTAATGTTTCAAATTCAGACAATTCAATACCAGCAATACGAACTCGACTCCAAATCGGTACTGCATGGGATCCATGTTCACCTAATACAAATGCTTCAACACTCTTAGGATCCACATTGTAATGATCTGCAATTAAAGTACGAAAACGCGACGACTCTAAATTTGTTCCAGTTCCAATGACTTTATGTGCTGGGTAACCCGCTTCTTGTGCAATCAATGTCATAGCATCTACTGGATTCGAAATCAAAATAATGGCTGCTTCTTGATTAACCTCAGATAATTGTTGAAAAACTGAATGTACGATTAAACTATTCGCACGCGTCAATAACGTTCTATCTGCCATCTCTGGCGTAGAAGGCGCGCTTGCCGATACGATTACGATATCTGCATCTGATAAATCTTGATAGTTACCACTATAAATATCGACATGGTGTGTATGTCCCAACCCTTGTAAATGACGATGATCCAGAGCCTCACCTTTCGCCAAATCTTCATTCGTATCTATCAAAACTATTTCTGAAAAGATTCCTAAATATTGTGCGTCCGTTAATACTTGACTGCCTACACGTCCTGTCCCGATAATTCCTAATTTTGTCATTTGATTACCTCCAAGTTGTCAGTTATTTTGCTTCATATGGAACTACATCTTTTCCATATTTTTTCTCAATGAAGTTTTTCATATCTTTAGATTGCAAGACTTTAATTAATTCTTGGAATTTTTATCGTTTTTATGACCCTCTTTTACTGCGAGAATATTCGCGAACGGCGATGATTTATCTTCCATAACAATCGCATCTTTAGAAGGTTTCAAACCATTGTCCATTGCGTAATTAGAGTTCATAATCACAGCTGCACCTTCTCCGCTTTTATAAGTTTTCGGTAAGAATTCTGCACCTTGTTGATTATTAAATTTCAGGTGTTTTTTATTTTCAACAATGTCATCAAATTTAGCATCTTCAATTTTGACACCTTTTTTAAGTTTCACTAAACCTTCGTTAACGAAAAATGACAAGAAGCGTCCTTCTTCGGCAGGGTTATTTGAAACATATATCGTAGAACCTTCTGGGATATCTTTAATGTCTTTATATTTTTTACTATATACACCCATTGGTGTCGTAAATACTTTGCCTACTTCTTCAATTTTGTATCCATGAGATTTTTTCTCTGCGTTTAAATAAGGTACGTGCTGGAATAAGTTAGCATCAACGTCACCTTTATCCAACAATTTATTAGGCACTTTATAATCATTGACGACTTTGATTTCTAAGTCGTACCCTTTTTTCTTCATTTCTTCTTTCGCATGCTCTAATACTTCACCGTGAGGAGCAGGAGAAGCTGCCACTGTTATTTTCTTATTCTCTGCACTATTACTTTGACCGCAAGCTGAAAGCGTAAATGCAATCACTACTAAAGTTAAGACGCTTATTAATTTTTTCATATCTATGGACACCATCCTATGTAAGAGTTCTCCAATTTAATCCACTCTTACATCACGATGAAAAAGACCTTCCCTTTAAAAAGAGAAAGTCTTAATTACTTTCTCTCATCTTTATAAGCTTTCGCTTAATGTGAATTAGCACCTTTTCGTTATACGATGGTTGCTGGGCTTCGTCGGGCACATCCCTCCGCCACTCTGGATAAGAGTTTGATTAATTGAATTATTTTTATCCTATCATTATCAATAAACACCGTCAATTAAATTTTTAATTTTTCTGAAAAATAAAAGTGAATAATAAAGCTGAAACAATCTATGTTTCAAGCCTTATTATCAACCTTTTTGAGTTTATTTTTTTCTCTAATCGTTTTCTCAACAAATATAATAAATATTCCTAATAACATGACAGCAATCGACATGTATAATGGAAATTCAAAATTAAAATCATACAAGATTCCTGCAACTAAAGGTCCAATAAAGTTACCCATGCTGGTAAAAGTCGAGTTCAACCCACCAGCCAAACCTTGTCGGTTTCCTGCAATGTTTGAAAAATAATTAGTGACTGCTGGGCGGATCATATCAAAACCGATAAATACAATAAAGCTGATAAGCATGATAGACCAATAACTATGTGCAATAATTAAAAAGAATAAGACTAAAGCTGAATAAAATAATGCGAGTTGTATGAATGTCAATTCTTTAAAGTATTTCATAAATTTATCAAATAAAAAGATTTGGAAAACAGCACCTAAAATTCCGCCTCCAGTGATTGAAATTGAAATATCTTTAGGTGTATAGTGCGCTTTATCTGCTGTATAAAGCGGGAATAATGTTTCAAACGCTGATAGACCAAAAGCTAATACAAAAGTAATAATCACTGGTGTGATAAAAGCTTTAACATTGATTTTAGCCAATTCTTGCGGTTCAAAGTGAGTAAAACCATCTGTTGTTTGACGTTTTGCACCATGTATAAAAAAGATCGAACAAATGAAAGCTGCAATACCTAAAGTTCCTGCAAAATAGAACGGTAAACGGTGTGAAAACTCTGCCATAAAACCGCCAAGTCCGGGGCCTAATATGAATCCTGAGTTAATAATGGCTGACATATATCCGAAGTTCTTCGCTTTATCTTTAGCAGGAGAAATATCCGCAATCATTCCAGTAACCCCCGGCATTACCATACCTGCACTGAAACCGCCGATAATTCTTGAAATAATTAATAAAGTATAATTGCTGCTCATTGCAAAAATAAATTCCGAAACGGAAAAAAGAACGAGCCCAATACAAATAATTAATTTTTTACCTAATTTATCTGCTAAGTTACCACCAAATGGCGAAATAACCATTTGGGCCAATGCAAAGGCCGCAACAAGAATTCCTAAATCACTTCCATTTAAACCAAGATCTTTTAAATATACTGGTAATACTGGTACAACTAATCCGATACCTAAGAAAACAAGAAATATATTAAAATATAATGTGATTAATTGCTTACTCATGATGTCCTCCTTTATTGCTTATTTGCACCTAAATTTTTAATGACTACCCATTATACACCATAGTCTCCCTAACGCTCAATAGATACATTTTATAGCAATATTGCAATTTCTTGTGTTATTCCCTAAATTAAAAATTCAAAATCCATCACTTTTATATAACACTTTAGTTAGGTATTTACTGTCCTTTTAAATTGATATCATGTTCAAAACTCTGTAACATAAACAAATAAGTCTGAATGATCCAAATTACAATATGACTAATATAAATTTAAAATTATTCGTTACGATCGTAGAAAGAAGGCATCAATTATGCAATCTCGCTATATTGCTAGAATACTCTTTGTGCTGTTATTATTATTAACTTTTCCTTTAAATCATTTTTATGGTTTTATGGCACTGAATCTCTTTTTAGCATATATACCTTTTGAATTAGCACTACTGCTTCCATTATTTTTACCTAAAAGAACATTTGAATGGCCATTATTTATTGTATTCACTGTAATCTTTATCTTGATACTTCCAAATACGTTCTATATGGTTACAGATCTCATTCATATCAATCAATTTGGTTTCAACATTTATAATGGTGCACGTCCAACGGAATGGATGTATTTTACATTCTTAGTATCAGGTGTTCTATTTGCACTTTATTTATATGCACTTATTTATATGAAACTGCTGCATTTAACAGATAAACCCGTGTTTAATTACCTCATTGTAATCATCTTGGTTTTCACAAATAGTTTAGGCATTTTCATGGGCCGATTTTTACGCTTGCACACAGTCTATTTAGTCAACCAGCCCTTATCCATCTTCCGTGATGTGATGACTTTGCTTGATACTCGAGGTGTATTCTTTATCTTTTTGATGACAGTATTACAATTCCTATTCTTGATCTTAATTAAAGGAGTGCGCATGGTAAAATGACAGTCTATCTAGGAATTTTTTTAGCCATTATCGTTTTATTTCAAATGATTATCGGACATCTTATCCGTAAAATTGGTTTTTCATATCCAGTCAGTATCGGTCTTATGTTGTTGCCTCTAGGAATAGGGTTGTTTTTACTGCAAATCACTTATTATGAACAACATTATCCGAAATGGGAAGTTCCAATTGGTGTAAAACTACGGTTAAAATATATGTATTTACTGACTTTCTTTGAATATATAGCGTTATATGTTTGCTTTTTTGTTTTTTAAACAATACAGCGCACAGACTAGTTTTTTTAACTGTCTGTGCGCTTCTTATATTACTAAAAATTAATATTTATTATTTTACCGAACTTCACTTTTTAAATAAGTCCCAACCATTTCCAATACGTCATACTGAAAATAACAATAAGAATATAACCTACAATAGTTAATGGAACACCAGATTTTAAGAAGTCTTTAACTGTAAATGTACCTGTACCATATGCAAGCATATTTTGCGGTGCACTTACTGGCAACAAGAATCCGAAACTAATAACGAATTGTTGAATAAGCACAAATCCGATACTTTGATCGCCTAGATGCAAAGTTGTTGTTAATGAAATAAAGACTGGAATCAATGCTGATGATAAACTTGTTGCACTCGCAAATCCTAAATGAATTAGGATATTGAATAATGTAATAAGTGCGATAGTGGCTACTAACGGCATGTGTTGCAAGCCCATCAAGCCGAATGTTTTATCACTCAACCACTGCGCTCCGCCAGTATTTAACAATACATTACCCAGTGAAATACCAATTCCAAAGACAATAATTGTTCCCCATGGAATCTTATTTTCTACTTCTTTCCATGTCATTACACCAATTTTCGGCATCAACATAACAGCCATTGCTACAAGTGTGATAGAAGATGAATCGATTGGATGTAAGATTTTTTCAGTTGACCAAAAGAATAACAATAACACTGAAATTGCGATTAAACGCCATTCGCGCGAAGTAATCGGACCAAGTTTATCCAATTCTTGACGGATAAGCTGTTTACCGCCTTCAATTTCTTTATGTTCTGGCGGCATGACTTTCAACATAATAAAGTATAATGCAATCGACATAAGTACGGACCATGGCGCTGCATATAAAAACCATTGTCCCCAAGAAACATCCTGTCCGAAACTTTGGTTGATAAAGTTGATTGCTACTATATTTTGAGCTGCTGCTGTTTTGATTCCTACATTCCAAATAGACACTGCTTGAACTGCTGTAATAATTAATAGACCTGCAAGCTTACTTTCTTTTGAAGCTTTGAATGCTGCAATCATACCCAACAGAATTGGCACAACCGCTCCTGCACGTGCTGTTGCTGACGGTACAAAGAAAGCAAGTACAATAGATACTAAAATAGCCCCGATTACAATACGATTTGTTTTATTACCCACGATAGATAAAACAAGTAATGCAAGACGTTTATGCAGATTTGTCACTTGCATTGCTGCTGCTAAGAATAAAGCTGCTGCCACAAGTACTAATGCTGGTGTAGCAAAACCGCTAAATGCTAATTTCAAAGCGTTAGAAGTTCCAAACATATCACTACCATGCAGCACTGCCCCGTTTGCTTTTGGATTACCTAATTTTTCAGCAAGGTTTTGTACTGGACTAAATCCAAGCAGTAAAATCATTAATGCTGCAATCATTGTAGATGAAACAGGATAAGATACCGCTTCGGTCACCCACATAATAACTGCGAAAGCGAGAATTGCCAATGAAACTTTAGCCATCACTGGTATGCTATTGCCTGTCGGTATCAACATAATTGCAATAAGCACAACAAAACTAATTACAATCCACAACGGTTTTACTTTCTTATTTTTCTTTTCTTTTTGTGAAGTATCTTCCTTTCTTGCCATATCAATTTCCTCCCTTAAAGCATACTGTCCGTCTTTAAAACGAAAAACAGTTTTATCTGGTGTTTTACAAAAGAACAAGCCACTTTTACAGGTGTTTCACAATACTGTTTCCTTCTTTAGCAATACACCTTTTTCAACTTTATTATAGCAATAATGCGTTTACATAGATGTATTTCTCAGGAATTTGTTAAAAAATTCACATTTTATTCAAAATTAGTTCAGCAAGTACTTGAAAAAGCAAAAAGCGAGCTTTAAATAAGCTCGCTTAAATCACTTCATATCACAATTATTTATTTTTCAACGCAGATTTAACATCTTCAACTGCATCAGCTGAATCACGCAGTTGTTGCTCTTCTTCATCTGACAACTCGATCTCTACCACTTTTTCAACACCATTAGCACCTAAAATTGTTGGCACCCCTAAGCAAATATCTTTAAATCCATATTCACCATCTAAATAAGTAATGGCAGGCACTAAACGTCTCTCATCATTTAAAATCGCTGCAGCCATTTCATAAATTGCTGCGGCTGGCGCATAATACGCTGAACCATTCCCTAACAACCCAACAATTTCTGCACCACCTTTACGCGTGCGTTCAACGATTGCGTCAATTTTATCTCGTACTAACAATTCTCTTAATGGCACGCCTCCAACCATTGTTGTGCTTAATAGCGGTACCATTGTATCACCATGACCGCCAAGTACTAATCCTGTTACATCTGTTTGGGCTACATTCAATGCTTCTGATACAAATGTACGATAACGTGCTGTGTCTAAAACACCTGATTGGCCAAGTACACGTTCTTTTGGAAAACCTGACAATTTATATACTGCATATGTCATTGCATCTACTGGATTTGTTAAAACGATAATTTTACTTTCTGGTGCATACTTCTTAATACCTTCTGTCACTTGTGCCATTACATTTTCATTAATTTGAATCAAATCATCACGGCTCATACCAGGTTTACGTGCTGCTCCTGCTGTAATTACAACAATATCCGCACCTGCAATATCCTGATAATCAGAAGTGCCCAAAACATTCCCGTTAAATCCTAAAATCGGACCGCTTTCTTTAATATCTAGTGCCTTCCCACTTGCCGGCTTCTCATTTTTCGGAGTTTCCAACAGCACCACATCTGCTAATGTACGTTCTGCAATAATAAAAGCTAACGTTGAACCTGTATGTCCTCCTCCGATAATTGCAATTTTATTTTTAGCCATCTTTTCTTCCCCCTTAGTGTGTAACACGCTACGTACCTCTTTCAATTCAAGCATAGCAAATTAAAGAAAACGCTTCCACTAATTTTGGAATTTTGCAAAAAAGAAAGATTTAATTTAACTTTTATTTAAAAACCAAAAAGACTTGAACCCATTAATTTATGTTCAAGTCGCTTATTTATTATCTGATTTTTTTCGTTTCCACCATTTCCAAATTAAGAAAATCACGGCAATAACTAAGATAATGATAAAAAACTTAGAATAATAGTCGATATATTGTAAAACAGAATGCCAATGATTGCCAACTGCTTTGCCAAGATAAATCATAATACCGTTCCAAATTAATGCACCCGCTGCACTATAGGTAACAAATGTCCAAAATGACATATGCGTCATTCCAGCTGGTAAAGAAATTAAACAGCGCAGGACAGGTATGAAACGACAAAAGAACACAGTCCAATGTCCATATTTATCAAACCAGTGTACTGTCCGATCAATATCTGTCTCTTTTATATAAACGTACTTCCCATACTTTTCAGTAAAATGATAAATACGTTTTTTACCAATCCAAGCACCTAAGCCGTATAATAAAATTGCTCCCGCCACAGAACCTGTCGTAGCAGAAAGCACAACACCAATAAATGATAATTTATGTTCACCCGCTAAAAATCCTCCAAAAGTTAAAACAATTTCAGAAGGAATCGGAGGAAATAAATTCTCTAAAAAAATGAGCAATGCAACACCTAGATATCCAAATTGTTCCATCACATGGGTTAACCATTGGTTCAAAAACTTCACCTCAATTCTTTAATATAAAAAATACACCCTAGCAATACAACTCAGGTGTAAATTTCTTTTCTAATTCTACTGTTTAATTATATCGCGCAGAAAAATGTGCTGTTGCAGAAATGCCGAATATCAATCCAACAAATATCGTCAATATCAACAATAAAATCATTGTACGATGATAGTGTTTGATAAACGCAACAAACAATAATACTGCATTATAAATTAAGAAAATACCGAAAAGGGCAAGCACAACAGTCGGCTGTGCAAAAATCGTTGTAAATATAAATACGATAATAGCAAAGATAATATATGGTAACACGACAAAGTTGCGTTCAAACTTTATACGTTGACGTGCTTTTTCATCTGGATTCATTTCTTTTTTACTCCTTCAAACTTAAATATATTTATGGGATATCTTGCCCTAATACTGCGACATAAATATCAAACCATTCTTGATCACTTAATTCTATTTCTAAACCTTTAACCGCATCTTGCATATGTTCAATCTGACCTGTTCCCATAATCGGCATAATCGTTGCTGGATGTTTAGCAAGCCATGCAGTTACAACTGACGTTGGTGCAACATTATTTTTATATGCAATCGGGCTGATGATAGACATTACACGTTTGGCTTTGTCATCATTTAAATTTAACAGTTTACCGCCTGCCAACGGACTCCACCCCATAATTTTAACACCATCTTGATACATATGATCAATTGTACCATCATACATCGGTTCAGCATGATACGGTGATACTTGAAGTTGATTCACTGCAATATGCAATTTGTGAGATTTAATATCGGAATTCAATAAGTCATATTGCGTGTTAGAAAAATTAGACACGCCAAAAGATTTAATTTTCCCTTGTTCTACCAGTATATCTAAAGCAGTTCGAACTTCATCGGGGTTCATTAATGGTGATGGACGATGTAAGAGTAAAGTATCTAGATAATCTGTACCTAACGCTTTTAAAGAGCGGTCTACGGCACCTACAATATGTGATTTGCTTAAATCATAACGATGTCCGTCAAATAATTCTAAACGATCTGTTGGCAAAATGATGCCGCATTTAGAAATCAACTGGATTTCTCGCGTAGTTCTGGTGAGAGCGCTAAAGCTTTGCCGAACAAAGCTTCACAAGAATAATCTCCATAAATATCTGCGTGATCCATAGTGGTTACTCCTAATTCTACGAGTTCATGGATAAAACGATTCAATTCTTGTGTTGATTTTTGCCAATCTTTGGTTCTCCAAAATCCTTGTATAATCCGTGAATAGTCTACGTTATGATTGATTTGTACTCTTTCCATTTCACCGTCACCTTTCTCACACTTAATTTTAAAAAAATAAGCTGAATCGCTTGCTATATTCACCTAAGAAGTTCACTATAATAGAGTAGATTATCGACACAATTGCAAATTTTGTTGATTATTATTAGTTCTATACCTTACAAAACGTTGTATCTATTATAGTTTTACTTTTACTTACTCGTCAATTTTCAAGTGAATTGCAGAGCATCTAACTGGTTTCGCAAACGTTCTTTATCAAGGTTTTCACCAATCAATACAACCGTATTGATTTTGTTCCCTTGAATAGGTTCATAATCAGGCATTCCGTATGCAAATTGAAATAAATAGGTTGTTTCAGGCATGTCTTTAAAACGAACATATCCTTTTAAGCGGTATACATTTTCAGGTAAGCGTAATATAAATTGATAAAACATTTGTCTATCAATAGGTGCCGTGAAAGTATACGCTATCGAACTGATTCCATGATGATGCAAATGCGAATGGGAATGCGGTTGATCTGATGAATGATTTTGTTTCAACCTGTCAAAATCAACTTGACCGTATGTTGTTGAAAGTATAATTCCATGAGGATTCAAAGCTTTCAACTGTGATTTTACTTCATTTTGTTCATCATCACTGATTAAATCTATTTTGTTCACAATAATGTCATGACTTACTTCAATTTGTTCTTCCATCAATTGTTGTGTGGAAGCAGAGTATTCATGGCGTTGTAAAAATCTCGGAGTGTCTACAAGCCCGATTACTAGAGGCGGATTGACATGATTAGCTAAAACAGGGTCAAAACAGGCTTCAATGAGTTGAAGTGGGTGGGCAATGCCTGTAGCTTCAATTATGACATGTTGTGCTTGATTTTGATTGATTAAGGTAGAAAGTTGTGCAACTAAATCCTGCGATAAATCGCAGCAAACACAACCGTTCTGTAGGGAAATAGTTTGAATAACAGGCTCTAGAATTTGGCTGTCTACATCAAAATCGCCAAATTCATTCATGATGACTGCAATTTTCTCATCTCTTTTTAATAATTCCTCAGTATAATGTTTGAGGAAAGACGTTTTACCACTGCCTAGAAAACCTGTTACAATACAAATAGATAATTTACTGTTATTATTTCTTTCCATTTTTAACACTCATTTCTAAAGTTCTTGAAGGTACAATGAATAATGGATGTATTATATTATGATACAACTTGATTTAATGCAAGGTATCTTTTAAAATTTATACATGCTTTAATTTTAACATGGCTTGTAAGCAATAGACAAAATGGCATTTTCATGCTATTATCTTTGTCCTTGCTCAATTATTCAACTAAGACGGAACAAATTCCGAACACAGAAAAATACGGATAGAATGTCTGGAGGAGAACTCAATGTCTGAACAACTTAATTTAGGCGGGCGTCTATGCTTTAGTTTGTACAATGCTCAAAGACAAGTAAATCGCTACTACTCTAATAAAGTTTTTAAAAAGTACAAATTAACTTACCCGCAATTTTTAGTATTAACAATTTTATGGGAAGATTCACCTGTAAATGTTAAGAAAGTAGTAACTGAACTAGCTCTTGATACTGGTACTGTTTCACCTCTATTAAAAAGAATGGAACAAGTTGATCTTATTAAAAGAGAACGTTCTGAAGTGGATCAACGTGAAGTATTTATTCATTTAACAGAAAAAAGTGAAGCAATTAAACCTGAACTTGGTCAAGCTTGCAATCAATTAGCTGATATCTCAGGTTTATCTGAAAGTGAAGAAAAAGAATTAAATCGTTTACTTGATAAATTAATCGACTCACTTGCTAAAGAAAATGCATAAATTTTAATGCTATCAAAATTAAAGTGATAATTTCATTTGTCACTTTTAAAATAGAGCTTAAGCGTAGGAAAGACAAATTCTAAATTAGGATTTGTCTTTTTTTATTACAAAAAAGAACTTCCCAAATGGAAAGTTCTTACAATTATTTATTCAGTGTTACCATATCATAGAGATAACCTTCTTGCTGCATTAAATGGTGATAACTATCTATTTCTACAAGTTCTCCTTCAATCATTACTGCAATACGATCAAATTTTGGAAGTAGTTCTAAATCGTGTGTCGCAACAATTAGTGTTTCACTTTGTTCAAAAATACGCAGCATCATACGTTCAGAGTTATCCCAATCAAGCGAACGTGTAGGTTCATCTAATAACCAAATAGGTGCTTCTTTTAAGAATAAACGTGCTAAACATAAACGTTGTAATTCTCCGCCAGACAATCCGGCGCCTGTTAAAGTAATTTCATAATCTAATTCCACATGTTCTAAACCTAAATCATCTAAAACTTGCCGCAATTTATTATCATCAGCATCTGACAATAAGTTATCTCTGACGGTACCATCAAATAATTGTTGATGCTGCAACATCACATTAAAGTTTTCTGCTTTTTCTGCTTCTGTTAGTTCAAAAATAGTTTGTCCATTTAATAACGCGGATCCTGTTTCAGTTTGATATAGACCCGCTATGACTTGCATCAATGTACTTTTACCAGAGCCAGATGGTCCAATGATTGCTAAACGTTCACCTTTTTTCACATGTAAGTTTATTTGTTTCAAAACGTTCCCTACTTGATTCCAATATTTGAAGTCAACATTTTCAACATCTATTAATTCATGTTTTATATTTGAGTTGTTTTTCAAGCCACTGTGTGAATATATGGATGAATCTGGAACATCATTTAAAACTTCACTAATGTTTATAATTGCTTGATCAGTATCTGCTTTGAAATAAGCTACATTGCTCATGGGTACCGCTTGTTCGAATAATGTTAATAACATCAATACAATACTAGTAAGATAGATAACATCCATATTACCACTTTGAACTTGAATTATTCCTAGCCACACACATAAAAATAGCGAAATCATCGATACTGCATCTAATGCAAAATCATAAAGTGTTAAAAAACGTTGTTCACTGCGTTGACGCTTACTGTAACTAATCAAACGGTGCATTAAACCTTTACGATAACTCTCTGCTTGATGGAAACGCTGCAACTCTCCATAACCTTCTTTATAGTCAAAATATCGGCTGAGAAATTGACTTTCATCTTCAGTGACACGTTCGCTTAATACACGTGCACGTTTGGCGCTTAACCATGGTAAGATGCCTAAAGAAACTGCCATACTGAAAAACAATAAAAGTGCATGTGCAAATGAAAATTCCCAAAGCGCTATAACTGTAATCAAAGCAGTGATTCCAATCACTACAGGCGGATAATATACGCGAAGGTAAATATTCTGCAAAGCTTCTACACTTGAAACCATTCGTGAAATTAAGTCACTTGATTTAAATTTCCGGTAAATATCAGGTACTACTTTTGTCAGACCTGAGAAAAATTGAACACGTACATCTCTTAGCATTGTAAAGGTTGTACGATGTGAAAACAGACGTTCAAAGTAACGTGCGAGTGCTCGAATAAACCCGAACATTTTCACAAGCACAACAAGTATAATTAATGCAACAAGCGGTGCATTTTGAGCAGCTTGGGAAATCATCAAACCACTTAAAAAGAACATTCCGATAGCAACAAGTGCGCCAATAACTCCTACTATAATCGCAAATAGCAAGTCTTTATCTAATTTAAATTGTATTGGTCGTTTCTTCATGAGTCCTCACGTCCTTTACGCATGCCTATTGAAATGTCTCGGTCATCCGTTTCAATACGACCTTGTTTCATATAAATTCTGCGATCAGCA
This sequence comes from Staphylococcus condimenti, assembly GCF_001618885.1. Classification (NCBI taxonomy): domain Bacteria; kingdom Bacillati; phylum Bacillota; class Bacilli; order Caryophanales; family Staphylococcaceae; genus Staphylococcus; species Staphylococcus condimenti. Next base: position 1,194,339 of record NZ_CP015114.1, read on the forward strand.
GCACGTATTGTACTTTGACGGTGTGCAATCATGATAACCGTCCGTGTGTCAAAATATTCTTTTAATGCTGTTTGAATAATTCGTTCAGTCCAAACATCAAGGCCCGTAGCCGGTTCATCAAATACAACAACTTCTGGACGGTCTAAGAGAACACGTGATAATTCAATACGTCTCATTTGTCCTCCAGATAACATTTCTCCGCCTTCTCCAATGGCTGTATCTAACCCTTGCGGCAGTGATTCTATTTTATCCATTAGACCTACGGCTTCGATTACTTTCATAATCTCATGATCTGGAACATCTTTAAACATCGCCACATTATCACGAATACTTGCATTAAAAATATAAGGCTGTTGACTTAAAACGCCTAATTTTAAATTCTCTTTATTAAAAGAAACTGTACCTTTAGAAGGTTGGCGTATTTGCAAAATTAATTGAGAAAGTGTTGTCTTTCCTGCCCCGCTGGGTCCTACCAAAGCAATATGGTCTCCTTTATGAATATCTAAAGTTACCTTATCTACCGCAAGACGTTCAGTATTAGGGTAATGATAAGACACCTGGTCTAAATGAATTTGAGCATCTTGAGCTGCATTGACTGAATAACGTGTTGTTCCAATGTTGTTTTGGTCAGTATCCAACATGTCAAAAACAACATCAGCTGCCCCTTCACTTTGTTTACCAGTATGGAATGCTTGTCCTAAATCTTTTATCGAATTATAAAATTCAGGCGCTAAAATAATAGCAATAGCAGCAGTTTGAAAGTTGATGTTATGAAATAAGACAAGCCCTAGGCCTGCTTCGAGGGCTACTAAACCGATTCCGAGCAAGCTGATGAATTCCAGCATCAGACCTGATAGAAATGCGCTGCGCAAAATTTTCATTGTTTTATCACGAAACTTAGTACTTTCCTGATAAATCGTTGTTTCAGCCTGTTTTGAACGATTAAAAAGTTTCAAAGTAATTAAACCTTGTGCTAAATTCAAAAAGCGTTGGCTGAATTGCGTTAAATAAGTCATTTGATCTTTTGACTCATCACGTGTTTTTAATCCGAATAGAATATAAAAAACAGGAATAAATGGAGCAGTGACCATCATAATAAGTGCCGTATTCAAATGAATAAAACACATCGCAATAATAATAAACAGCGGAATCATAACTGCTTTAAAAACTTGCGGCAAGTAATCTTGATAAAACGGTGCAATACCATCAATACTTTCAGTAATGACACTCATTTGTTCACCAATCGGCTGATCAGCATTTTGTGCAACCGCACGCTTTCGCAGATTTGTTTTTACTTTATAAGCGAGTTGTGACCCTAGCAATTGATTAGACATATTGAGTACAGCACGTAAAATAAGAATGACTAATAAAATTCCTAGAATAGCCGTTAAGGAAATACTGCTTTGTGCTTTCGTCAACATGATATTTAATACTTTCGCGATTGTGACATTTTGAGCTACAACAACAATAGCGAGTAAAGCACATACAAATGCCATCAAAATAGGATATGATATGTACTTTTGAATATAACGCGTTAAATTCTTCATATAAATTCACCTTGTATCTTTTTATCAGGTTCAAAATACACAACAAAGGCGGAACACGTATGTGTTATATGCATACTTGTTCCACCCACTGTGTTTTTTAATCTTATTTTAGAAGTTCGGACGATGGTGCTGTCCTTTTTGTGTCAAAAATGTCTTACTCTTAACTTAAAACATGCGTTGTATAATTTCAATTTATTCGACTTGAAAAGCTTAAAATAATGCGTTGTTTACTTCTTTATATTTTCTGCAAAATGTATTTATTTAAAATTCATGTGTGTGCAATTATATTAAATTCACCCCACGTACATCTTAAGACCTATCTTTTTACATTATTCTAATATTAGTAGCACAAATATTTTTTATTATGCTATCATAAAAGTTGTTTCAACATGTGCTTACATAATAAATCAAAATCTGAATATCATTTAGAAATAAGGAAGGTACGCTATGTTATTGTTAGAATTATTAAAAGCGTTGATTCTAGGAATTGTTGAAGGATTGACGGAATTTGCGCCAGTATCTTCTACGGGTCATATGATCTTAGTGGATGATATGTGGCTGAAATCCCCTGAGTTTCTGGGATCACAGTCAGCGTTTACGTTTAAAATTGTCATACAGTTAGGTTCCGTATTTGCAGCTGCTTGGGTGTTTAGAAAACGTTATTTCGAAATGCTGTACATAGGAAAATATCAGCCCGCTGCTACAGAAACTGAATCAGTTAATAGTGAAATCGGCAAACGTGCTAAACCGAAACGTTTAACATTGTGGCATGTACTTGTAGGTATGATTCCTGCCGGTATTTTAGGATTACTTTTTGATGATGTGATTGAAAAATACTTATTTAGTGTACCGACAGTAATGATTGGATTATTACTAGGTGCATTTTACATGATTTTCGCTCAAAAATTCAGCGAACGCTATGCACACCGTGAAAATATTGACCAAATTACATTCTTCCAAGCTTTTGTTATCGGTTTATCACAAGCTGTAGCAATGTGGCCTGGTTTCAGTCGTTCTGGTTCAACTATTTCAACAGGTGTATTAATGAAAATGAATTATAAGGCTGCTTCAGACTTTACGTTCATTATGGCAGTTCCGATTATGCTTGCGGCAAGTGGTTTATCATTAATAAAACACATCGGATATATTCATTTAAATCATATTCCATTTTACATCATCGGATTTTTAGCAGCATTTATATTTGGATTACTTTCAATCCGTCTGTTCTTAAACTTGATTAATCGTGTTAAATTGGTACCATTTGCGATTTATCGAATTATTTTAGTTATCTTTATCGCAATCCTTTACTTCGGATTCGGTATTGGAAAAGGAATTTAAAATTATAGTATCTCTAAGACATCGATTCATTTCGATGTCTTTTATTTTTATATTAAAACGTCTGCCTTTCCGCTCCAAAGACGTATATCAGCATGGTTTAAGGCTTTAATGATATACTGAATATATCGTTTAATACAAAGAGTGACAGGGTATTTAAAAGTTATACACTAACAACAAATGGAGGACACTACAATGGAGAAGAAGAGATTAATTAGAACTTTAATTACGGTTTTACCAGTTATTCTTGTACCTTTAATCGTAGAACGAAAACGCATCAAGGATCACCCTGATGTACAGAAGGTAAATGATAAGACTGCTGATTTAAGACAAAACGTATCTGACAAATCATCTCAACTAGCAAGCGGTATATCTAATAAATCTTCTCAAGCTGCGTCTGCGGTTTCAAATAAATCTTCTGAATTTGCACAATATGTTGGCGATAAGAAGGAAGAATTTGAAGAAAAACGCCAAGCAAAAAAAGAAGCAAAAGAAAATGATCCGGAGCGCATTAAAGCAAAAGGTGAAAAATTAGAGAAGAAAAATCGCAAAGAAGCTGAAAAAATGGCGAAAAAGTTGGATAAAAACATAGAAAAACGCCATAAAGAAGAAGAAAAAGATGATGAAAAAACACGTAAACGTTTAGTTAAAGAAATGAAAGATGCACAAAAATATCAAGAAAAAGTAGGTCTTGTTCCTGGCGGTGCTTCTGATAAACAAGTTGCCAACAAAGGTGAAGAACTTGAACAAGAAAATAAAGATGAAGCATACGATATGAACCGTATCTTGGAAGACCGCATCGAGCAGCGTTTGAAAAAAGAAGAAGAAGCGCGACGTGCTAACCAAGAGGAACGCATCAAAGAAATCCAAAAATATGAAAAGAAGCCGAATCTTTAAATGACTCGGGTGATGATTGATGGTGATGCTTGTCCTGTTACAGATTCAGTAATTCGACTGACTGAAGGGACAGGCATTTTTGTTGTGTTAATAAGAAGCTATTCACATTTCTCGATGCAAGATTATCCTTCTCACGTAACAGTAAAGTATGTAGATGACGGTCCAGATATGGTAGATTATAAAATCGTACAATTGACAAATCCATCAGATATTGTCATTACACAAGACTATGGTTTAGCAAGTCTGCTCATCGGCAAAGCACGTGTGGTTATGCATCATAATGGAATGATATATACTGAAAATAACATGGGACGCTTGTTAGAACAACGTTATCAACATGCACAAGCACGCCAACAAGGTGAACGTCATAAAGGCCCTCGTCGATTCACTGAAGAAGCACGCACAAAATTCGAACAAAAATTCCAGTATGTAATTAATGAAATTACTTCATGAAGTATGGAGATGGTAAAAAATGAGTTTAAAAAGAATTGCCGTATATTGCGGCGCAAGTAAAGGTAAAGATTCTATCTACATGGAACGCGGTTACGAACTTGGTAAATACATGGCAGAACATGGATATGAATTAATATTCGGTGCCGGTTCTGTAGGTATTATGGGGGCAATTCAGAATGGCATTTTAGACCATGGAGGCTCAGCAACTGGAGTCATGCCGCGCAGTTTAGATGATAAAGAAATTACAAGTCAACGTCTCACTGACCTCGTTTTGGTAGATTCATTGCATGGTCGTAAAGCAAAAATGTCCGAACTTGCAGATGCTTTCATACTAGCTCCTGGAGGCGCAGGATCATTAGAAGAATTTTTCGAAACATACAGTTGGGCTCAAATCGGTATTCATGATAAACCTATGGCAGTTTTTAATATCAATAACTTCTTTATACCGCTTCAAACTATGCTTGATGATATGATTGATGCAGGTTTCATCGATGCTAAATATCGCGCATTAGCGCCATTATATGATGATTTAGATGCTTTATTCGAAAGCTTGGAAAATTATACATCAGTAGGCACGCGCAGCTACGATTGATTAAACTTGAATATAGTATATATCGTGTCTTTAAATGTTATTAAAAGAGGAAGCAGTCCTGTCCAAGATTGCTTCCTCTTTATTCATTCAATCGTTTATGATATCGAACTTGTGGGCGTAATGGATGAATTTCAGACACCCCAGGCAATTCAAATGTATCCATTAATGACATGCCTATTTTTTCCATCACACGTCTTGAAGCAGCGTTAGATTCAGCTGCGATACTATATACATCTTTCAAGCCTTTTTCAGTTGCATAATCTAAAACTGCTTTTGCACCCTCAGTTGCAATTCCGTTATCCCACACTTCTGGGATAAGTCGCCAGCCTATTTCATAAAAAGGCAACTCTGGAAAATCATATTGACTGTTTGTTGGAATATAATTCAGACCTATAAAACCGATCCATTCTCCGCTTTCTTTCAACTCAACTGCAAATAAACCGATGCTATCTTGTTCAAGATTTTTTTGCATCGCTTGCATATCCAGTTCAGAACGACGATAACTCAATATACTCGGGAAAAAACGACGCACTTGTCGATTAGCATTCATTTTTTGAAATGGTAATAAATCTTTTTCTTCCCAATCTCTTAATTTTAATCGTTCTGTTTCTATATATACGCTCATTGATTCCACCTCATACACCAAATAAATCTCAAATACTTTGCGTAAATTCCTATAGAAAAAGCACTGAAAGTAAGGTTTGATTTCTTAATTATTAATATCTACCTTACTCGCAAGCGCCTTTATTTCTTTTACTTATTCGATTGTCGGCACTGACTTTCAGATTAACTCTGAAATTATTCTACCCTCTTCAAGTAGAGTACGTTTGTAATTACCTTTTATCTATTTAAGATTTATGCTTGCGGTAATTTTGAACGTGTAATATAAGTAATTAACTGAATCGTAACTTGGACATCATTCAAACGCTCACGTTCACTTTTTAATGCTGTGAATGTCACATCAACAAAGTCACCAAGATGATTCAGTTTATATGTAGCTTGGAATGTATCCGTGTCGGACTCAAAGTTTGGTTTTTGTGCAACGATACGTTTAATTTGCCCAGTAGGTTGTTCTAATTGGTATCCTGAAATTTTTTCAATTGCTTCGCTGACTTGTTTTAAAGTCATTTTCTTACCTTCTAATTCATGAAATTCTGGTTCATACATGGTATCGACTCCTTTTAATTTTTCCGCATTTTCTATTATATATTTCTTACCCTTGTGTGTTTCATACAAAACTAGTGGGAAGTATTGTCAGTTTTCTTATCTGCTGCAGTTCCAGATGTCTTATCTTTTGTTGTAGTTGAAGCTGCTTGATTGTCTTTTGTTGGTTTATCTTTTGCTGCTTGATTTTGATCTGATGATTTTTCAGGTTTATTTTGAGTATTTTCAGATGTTGATTCTTTTTTGTCATCTTCCTTACTTTTTTCATCTGATTTTTGTTTGACGCTTTCAGAAGCCACTTTTTCTTTCACTTCATCTTGAAGTTTATCTACACGTTCTTGTGTGCTCTTTTCTTGCTTTTGAAGTTTATCTTTCGTGGCTTTTAATGATTTATTTTCTTTTTGCAATTTATCAATATCTTTTTGAAGCGCTGCTTTTTCATCATTTTTAGCACAAGCACCTAAAATCAACGTAGATGCTAACAGCAACATCATTATTTTCTTCATGGTTCGGCTCCTTTGAAAAATAAAAACTAAATCATCTCTATTTTACCATTTTTCCAAGTTTGGTTCATTGATTGAAAGCAAAGTATACGGAAAGTTAGGCAATTAAACGAACATCGATTGATTTCCATGCTTAACTTAGTCATAATATTCTTTGATTGTATAATTAAAATAAAGGGGGGCGGAGTAGATGGCTAAATCAACTGAGCAGTTAATGCGAGAAAACAATGTTAAATCATTGCAACTAAATAATACAGACCGAGAAATTTTCGAAAACTACATGACTTATATACGTGCAGATTTACGTGTTAACCCGCATGACTCAGAACGTATGCTGAATCGTATTTTGAAACATTTGTTAAAAGCTGAAAATAAAGGGATGTTGGCGATGGACTTCTTCGACCATAACCCAAAAGCGCATGCAGTTCGAACGATAAAAGAATTAAAAAACGAAATGGTCCAGAATATTTTCAAATACATATGGCATCATATTCTGTTCTTACTCGGAATCTTTTGCTTTTTCAAAGGTTTTATCGGATTTTTCATCGGTGAAAAGCCGCTGTACTTATATACATTTCCGATTACTTTATTAGCAGGATTATTTATCATTTTCTTGTTTGTCTGGTGGGCATTCAAAACAGTACAAATACAAGCTTTTAATCATTCAAATTGGGTTTGGTTGCTTACTTATGCGATTATTTTTGCAATCGTGGCATTGCTCTTTTATGTCGTTTATATTCCGCAATCTTTCCTAGCTTTCGGTCCGCATATTAAAATTGCAAACTGGACTTTTATTATCATTTCATTCATTATTACACCCATTGCATTTTATGTTGATCATCACTATGTGAAAAAGGACTCAAATACTTATTTATAATAAGAGAAAAGCATATGTTTATTTTGTTTTATTAATACTATATTTATGAATATCAAAACTCCCGATAAAGTTGCACAATCCAGTGTTTGCTTTATCGGGAGTTTATTAATTCAATACCTATGTTCTACTTAAAAAATAATATCTAAAAAGAACCACAATACCATAATAATCATCACAATTGCTTGAGCTGCTGTGCTCGCCAAAAATCCTACAACTGAACCGAAACTTGCTTTTAAAGCAATCGTCGGATCTTTTCGCAGTATCAATTCAACAATAAACACGGCTACTAGCGGCACAATAATAATTCCAAATGGAGGGAAGATAAAACAACCTGCAATCACACCGATTAACGCAGTATATTCTCCAGCCTTCGAACCACCGAAACGTCGTGTAAAATATTGGCTCATCATTAAATCTGCTGCAAACACAAGGATTGTCAAGATAATCATGGATACAAAGAAAATCCAAGATAAACGTCCGTTATGAAAACCAATTTGATAAATCAGAAAACCAATCCATATCATTGGCATAGAAGGGATAATCGGTTTAATCAATCCGACAAATGCGACGACAAAACAAGCGATAATACATATCCATAAAATAGTTGCTACCATTAATTATTCTACCTCTTATTCTATAAATTTCTGCTCTTTTGTAAAGAAAATTAATATCATACCTAAGACTAAAGACGCAGCTGATACATAAAACACATTCCCTAATCCCACAAATTGACTCATAACACCGCCAAGTAAATTCCCTAAAAGTTGTCCTATAACCATTGCATTGGCAAAAAGTGTTGATGCATACCCTGGAAATGCAGGTAATATGTCTTGGAAATAACTGATTCCAATACCTAATAAAATCGCCAAGAACATTGCTAAGAAGATCTGCCCTACTAACATCATACGAACATCATCAAATACACCGATGCTGAAGAAGAATAATGCACCAGAGATAGCACCTAATATTAAAAGAGTTCGTGTTTCTAATTTTGAAGATAAAACACCTAAAATAATCATAAATGGCACTTCTAATCCTGCACATAAACTTGCTAAATAACCTACATAATCTTCACTTTCATGTAAATAGTTCGTTACAAATAACGGCATGTTCAATGTATACATCCATTGTCCGATATGTAATAAGATAAATGCTAAAAATGGAATGATTAAAGATTTTTCTTTTAACATACTCGGAGCTTTTGTTTCCACATGAGGACCTTCTTCAACCGGATGTTCTACTTTAATATCTTTAAAAAAGAAAATTTGAAGAATCAACGTGATAAGAATAACCGCTACGGTACCGCCAAATAAGCCCGCATATCCCATTGTTCTATTTAATACCGAACCAATCAAAGGTCCAAATAAAAAACCGAATGAAAACATGGAACGTAAAACAGTGTTTGCAAATTTCGCACGATTACGTGAAGAAGATTGATTAATCGCTTCTCTTGCTGAAGCATAGAGTTGCGGCATTGCAGGAGCAAAAAGACCTTGTAACATAGCGTATAAAACAATAAACAACCAAATATTATGGACATAAAAATAAATACTAAAACTCATAGCACCCATAAACAATGCGATAATAACCAGCAGTTTGCGATTTACTTTTCCATTATCAGAAAAACGTGCCACAATTGCATTCACAGAAAATTGGCTAATTGCAGCAAGTGCGAGCAATATACCAAATTGTGTGGTTGTCATACCTAATTCGTTTGTAGCAAACAAGACGAGGAATGGAATCGTAATTGCGATTGCCATACCTAAGAGCATCATGTTAACTGCAAACAATTTATAGTTCTTAATTTGCAGTAAAGCTCGAAACATACTTTAACCTCACTCAACATATTTAAATATTTGATTCTATACTATTCTAATGAATTTATCTTTGATTTGGAATAGCTGGATAGAGATTTACTAAAATTCCCCCAAAAAACACCCTGATTGTTAGATTTTAGTCCTAACAACCAAGGTGTGCCTCAACAAGAATTCATTTTTTAAATTATTCATCTTTATCTTTCAAATCATGATTTACTAGTTCTACAAAAGATTCAACTTGTGGCAACTGCAGCATACTAGAATCGTAACTTAAGTAAGTAGAACGGCCGAGTGGGTTACCTTCAATATCTACCTGTTCAAATTCAAAACGGTTTTTATCAAGACCTTTCACCATAATCTCAGGCAAGATTGTTACACCGACACCGCCAACTAGCATTTCTTTACATGTTGCAACTTGGTCAACTGAAATCATAGCATGATAATCTCGGCCTAAATTACGTCCATACCATTCTTTAATTTGGTTCATATATATTGGATCAGCTTGAAACTCGATAAAAGGCATTTCTGCAACTGTATCTCTTTTTCCTTTAGGGTAAATAAAATAATGTTTGTCATTAAATAAGTGTTCATTATTCAAATTCGTAATTTTGCTGCCACGAATTATCATAATATGGTAATCACGATGATGTGCTTTAATATGGTCACTAGAACCAACACGCACCTGAATTTCTACATTGGGATATTTATCATTATAGTGACTTAGTACTTCTGGCAACAACGTTTGCCCAATCAGTGATGAACAGCCGATAGAAATGGTGCCGTTGACTTCACCAATATGTGCTTGCATCTTATCAAAGAAAAGACGCTCCCGTTTCAACATCTCACGTGCATGCTCTATCACCATAGCACCTTCAGTTGTCGTAATCAGCTGTTTTTTCGTGCGAATAAAAATGTCCACGCCGAACGTATTTTCAATCGCCTTCAATCTTTGCGTCACAGCAGGTTGCGAAATATATAAAATTTCGGCAGCCTTACGCAATGTACGCGTTTCATCCAATGTGATTAACAAACGATAATCTTCAATCTTCACACCATTTCCTCCTACATCATTCAAATCTTGCTTCTAAAAAATAAAACCATGCAGCAATAAAGCTAACAGCATGGCCCCCATAATAAACTAATGTATCCCCGCAACTTTAAAATGCAGCATCACCGATGCATTCAACTTCGATGGTGATGTGTCGTATGTTTATCACTTAGATATTTTCGTTTGATTTTATTATAACAGTACATGATATTATCCTGCATACCCGGGAAGTCGTTATCAATTTTCATCATTAGTTGATGTGCAATGATATATGCTTCATGATATTGTTTTTTAGAAATTTGTTTTGATTCTAAAGCACGCAATAAGTCATCCTCATCAACAAGTTCATACTTTCCATTCGGCAATACAATTACATCTAAGCATAAATCAACTGTGCGCGCTTTCCCTTTTTGCGTAATATTTTTAATATTTATATCAAAATAATATTCTAGCGGATTTCCCTGTTCATCTAGCATCACTGTTATACTGTAGCGTTTTTTGTCTGGTACAATTTGCAACCATTGATAATTATCATCTGCAACGACAATTGTTTGACCGACAACATTTACTTTCAATGGTTCTTTGACCTTCTTCATTGTGATTAATCCAATGATTCCTTTGAATTTATTATTATTCACCTTAACTTCAGTATAATCTCTCTCAATCAGCCGACGCCAGTGACGTTTATCGATATACTTCACTTTCATAGTCACCAACTCCTTGACATCATTATATAAAACTGAAAGATACATGTCACTCAATGTTTGCTAATCTTAACATTTATACACATTACAATTTCAATTTTTTAAAAAGTAACCAGTTAACATTTGCGTTTGTTTAAAAATTCAAATGTATTTTAAAAAGTAATCAGACTCAACAAAAATCTAAAAAAAACACGTTGTCTTTGAGGATAAAAGCCATTTCAAGACAACGTGATATTATTTCAATTTATATTTCAGTAAGTGCATACTTTTCAATAACTTCAGTCAACTCAGGAAATTGTCGTTTCAAAGTTGATTGTTTAAACAATTCAAAGGTCTCAAACATAAAACCAGGATGACACATGCAACCTACTAACGCATAACCTTCTTCATCCTTGATGGAAGAAGCAAAAATCGTTCCTACAGGAACAACATGCTGTAACACATCTCCATCAGCAATGTTCGGTCCAATATGAACCGCTTCATATTGACCATCCGGGTAAATCATATGAACTGTCAACGTTTGACCTGCATGATAATACCAAATTTCATCTGCATCAATACGATGAAAATGCGAAATATTATCATCTGTTAACAAAAAGTAAATACTTGTATAATCTGCTCGAGATTGACGAGATTCTTTTGGTTCTCGCACAACTTCTTTAAAAAAACCGCCTTCTGGGTGAGGTGTTAAATCCAGTAATTGCACCCATTCGTTAGCTGAACGCATTTTAAGAATCCAAATCTACGTTATGATAAACGTTTTGTACATCTTCTAAGTCTTCTAATGCATCAATCAAACCTTCAAGTGTTGCTTTGTCTTCATCTGATAATTGAATGTCATTTTGAGGCAGCATTTCAAATTCAGCTACTTGGAAATCTTCTACTCCATCTTGACGTAAAGCATCTTGCACTTGAGCAAATTGGTCAGGCTCAGCATAAACAATTGTTAAGTTGCCGTCATCTACAACGTCACGTACATCTAAATCTTGTTCCATTAATACTTCTAAAATTTCATCTGCTGATTTGCCTTCAAATGCAAATGTAGCAGTATGATCGAACATGTATGAAACTGAACCAGATACGCCCATGTTCCCACCATTTTTACCAAATGCTGCACGGACATCAGAAGCTGTACGGTTAACATTATTTGTCAAAGCATCAACGATTAACATAGAACCATTAGGTCCAAATCCTTCATAACGCAAATTATCATAATTTTCATCATCTGAGCCCTTAGCTTTATCAATTGCACGATCAATAATATTTCTAGGTACATTATATGTTTTAGCACGCTCTAAAACTAAGCGTAAATTTTGATTCGATTCTGGATCAGGTTCACCTGATTTTGCGGCAACATATATTTCTTTACCGAATTTCGCATAAATACGACTTGTATTTTTATCTTTTTGGGCTTTTTTCTCTTTGATGTTATTCCATTTACGTCCCATACTTCCATCTCGCTTTCGCTCTCATTTTTTAACATCAACTATTATACATGATTTTCTGGCTAATATATAGGATTAACACACGAAATACCCGTTTAGTGAATATTTTCTTGTTTTTATATAAAAAAAGATAGCCGCTATTAGGCGGCTATCTTTTGCGGTATTATATCTTTCACTGTACTTTTATAGGAAAGTATTGATGCTTTCCGAGCTATTTTTCTAAATATTTTTCAATATCATCGAGCATAGCATTCAGTTTTTCTACGTTGCTTTCATTCATAAACAAATAAACTTTACGTTCGTCAGTATCAGATCTAACTTTGCTGACACGATCTTGATTCACTAATTTGCGAATAGATGCTAGCACTTTTGTACGGCTTAACTCAAATGAGTCAGTTGCAACCTTCAAAAATGGTTGCATCAGCATTTTTTCTTCAGTGCAATTATCGTGAATACAATTCAACACCATAAAATCATTCATGTTAATTTTGTATGATGTCTCTATGTAATTCATTAGATCCATATACTTCTTATATTCGTTTAATAACGATATCACTTTACTTTTTTTCAAAGTATACTCCTCCATATTTTATACAGATATAATACTTTAATTATGAATATTTAAAGCCAGAAAGTCTTTAATGTTTGCCCATATTCTTTATTCACTTTTTCCAAGTAACACACATTAAGTTGCGTAATCTTTATTATTTTGTTTAGATAATTATTCGCGTTACCTATTCTTTTTATAAATAGAGATGAGTTGTAATGAATTAAATTTAATGTTTATGCGCATTGCACCCTTTTGGAAGTTGTGTTCATCTACTTCAAACCTCGGGTTGTTTACGCTTTTAATTTTCCGCTTCAAATATTCTGACCAATTATACCTCTCTAATAATTTAGGAGATATAATTTCATTAATATTACCATATCTATAATCTGTAATTTCCCTCGTAACAAGATAATGTTTCCGTAATTGATTATTTTTAAAACCTATACTGAAAAGTTGGCTACCTTGGTTAGTTAAATACAATTCATTCTCTATCACACGCCAATCGTAAAGCATAATCGCAAAACGTTCCTCATCTTCTGTAATGACATAAGACTTTTCTTCATCAAAGTAGAACGTTTTAAAATCTGAAAGTTGTTGATACAAAAAATAAAGGGTGGTTTTCAAATTATTTTTATCATAAAGATACACTGTTTTACTATTCGGCTGCTGTATTAAATCCACACCTATCCCATACAATGTTCCATAAAATTGCATAAACATATACATCATTAATGGTGTACTGTCTAATAAACTTAAGTCATCATTTATCAGATTGCGGTTAGGCAGATTAATAAGAATATAACGACGTTCATCTAGATCCATTTCTTTCATTACTGTTTTTATTTCTGATAGTTCTGCAACTTGCTTAATTGGCAAGTTATCATATTCTTTTTCTAAATAAGGGTAATCCAACTTTTCATTATCAATAAAGTAATAGCAGAAATTAATGCGTTTTAATCGAGTTTCCAGTGTTTTAAATTCTTCAGGATTATTAAAAAGATTAGTAATATCAAGATTGAAGTCGATTTTAAAATCTAACTCTTGCACACGCAGCATCTGAACATATATCTCTTTTAAAGATTCATGTTGGAGACAGAAAGTAAATGATATATTCGGATTGGGCGATTTCAATGCGTTATATACAGGGTGATTTAAAAATCTTTCTGAATGCAATAAACCATTTTTTATACAATCTATATCTGATTTATCTTTGATAGTAAATGAGACACTCACTTGATAGTGATATATGGTATTTAACAACTGGAGCATTTCTTCGCTATCTAACTTACGGTAGATTTTTTCCAGACTAATATCTATTAACAACATTACCTCTTTATCAAAGTCAAATATGTCTCTATAACTTCTTTCAATCAATATCGCTTTTAATTCACTCATCTTATGAATGTGTATGACCATGATAAAAGGACGAGTGGGAGAAAAGCGAGGCTGCAAATCATCAATATATACAATATTTTCTTTTTCATCTCGCCAGTTGCGCAATTCTTCTGTGAGATACAGAATGTAAGATGTTATTTTCTTTTCGGATAGCGGGATATTATAATCTTTCAGAAGGTAATTCAGGTTTTTTTGGAATTTAGTAAGCTTACGATAAATATTAGGCGTCATTTCAAAGTATTGTTTGAATTTCTTTGTGTACAAACTTGAATGGCTGAAACCTACTCTTTCAGAAATGTAACTAATTGTATCATCAGTTGCATTCAAATATTCTAAAGATAAGCCAATTCTTAATGTTTCTACATACTTTTTAAATCCCACATTGAAAATTTCTTGGAATCGCGCAGATAGTGCGGTCTTAGAAGTAAAAAAGGTTTTCGATATTGAATCTAATGTCAATTTGGAATCAATATATTCTAAAATATCCTTATATTGATTATTGACCGAAGGTGTTAATTGAGAGGTAATGTAATTTCGATCCACTGCAGCTTCTTCAATTAAAACAGAACAGATTTTGGTAATTTGTTCTGTCAAGATTTCTTCAGTCAGTGTTTCTTTGAGATGATACATCATTAAAGTTGCGATACATTTCTTTATATCTTTTATTGAGTGAATGAGTTGCGTGTTGAACATATAGTTATAAAAGCTGAATCCATTTTCAATAAACCAATCACTTGCTATATAAAGTATCATGGTTGCTTCATTTTTATTAATTTGAAAAAGGTCATTATGATTAATGACATGTAATTGATCAGATAAGGTATACATTTGTGTGAAGTGTTGAATTTCTGCAGTAGAATCTGCAGGCCATAATAATAAAATTCCATCATAACATCTACTTTGTGGCAAACTGTCTGCCGTATATAATTCAATAATACTACTTCTCATAATATAACCTTTAAATAAAATAAGCTCTTTTTCTGTAAAATCATTGATAGTGTCTTTATTTTATTTCCTCTCCTATTAAATTATAAAGGATAAACCAACTCAAATTTAGCACAATTATTAATTAAAAACAAATTTTTAATAATAACCCAAATTTAATGCTGTTTAAAATCACATAATGTGTAATTGTATAGTGTAATTCAGAAATACAAAAATCAGTTGCTGATTACTTTATTAATATATATAGTAATCTAACAACTGATTTTTGTGAACATCATTATAATATTTTATTCATTAATCTCTAAATCGATTTGCTAAACTTAAAATATTAATGATGATATTTAGCAAGTTAACAAAGAGATTGAAGCCCATCTCACTAGGTTCAAACTGTCCCCTTTTCAAGCGATTAAAATCGTACAACGTATAAAGTAGAAATAATCCAACAGCTACAACATTAATAATTGTATAGAAAATAGGGTTTTGAATAAAAAAGCCGATTAATGATGCAATAATTAAAGCAATTAAAACGACAAATAAATACTTACCAATGCTTGAAGCATCTTGAATAAAGAAATAACCTATTACTCCAAATGCTATAAAAGCACCTACTGCCAGTGCAACGTTTTTATAAAAAATTTCTGGGCCTAAATTCTGCATATAAGTTGCAAATGAGGCATAGGCTAACAATCCAATTGCAATTGCATAAATATTACTGATAATAAACCCGAATCTTCTTGAACGGTTAATAAAAAGTGATATTAATATTAAAACTGTTAAGCCAATTGAAAGAGGTCTCCGCCATTCTAATGGCAAGTATTGGCCGAAATATGTGCCTACACCAAAAATAATCCAAAAGTACATAAAATAAAGCCATACTTTTGCATAAGCATGTGATCTCGACATTGTTTGTGAGTGCTGTGTCATAAGTAATAATACCTCCAATTCAATAAATGTTATTATATTTTGTATTACAATACCACATTCTCATGATGAATAATAACAATCAAAGCTCTCAACATAATATTACAATCATTACGATAATTCTTTCACATAATTTCAGAATATTCTATCGAACTTTGATATGACAGTATCTTAAGAACTGTTAATTTCTATAGCGATTTATTAAATAATATTACAAGAACATGACATTTACCACAGCAATGAATTTTTTTGCTAAGATGTGGAAGTAAAGAAATATTAAATTAAAATTTATCATTACATACAAAGCGATTTATATAAATATGATAATTTACATGCAAGGAGGAACCCCTTTTGAAAAAGTTAGCAGTTACATTTTCAGTTGCAACAGGTGCAGCATTAGCATTAACTCATCAAGATGCAGACGCTTCAACTCAACACACTGTACAATCAGGTGAATCTCTTTGGTCAATCGCTGATCAATATGGTGTTTCTGTAGACAGTATTAAACAAGATAACAACTTGAGTAATAATATGGTATTCCCAGGTCAAGTCATTACAGTAAATGGTAGCAGCCAACAAAGCTCAGAATCTAATTCAACTTCAAATACTACTAGCGGACAAGGCGGCGCAACGCATACTGTACAAGCTGGTGAGTCATTAGGCATTATCGCTGCACAATATGGCACTTCTGCTGAAGCTATTATGCAAGCAAACGGTTTGAATGGTAATCTAATTCATCCAGGTCAATCTTTAACAATTCCTGGTGCTTCTGGTAGCCAAGGCGGCGGACAAGGCGGCACACCTACTGCAACAGAAAACGGCACTACACCAACATTCAATGATCAAAACTTATACGATTGGGGTCAATGTACTTGGCATGCATTTAATCGTCGTGCTGAAACAGGTCAACCTATCAGCACTTATTGGTGGAACGCTGAAAATTGGGCAGACAATGCTCGAGCAGATGGTTTCACAGTAAATAATCAACCTTCAGCTGGTTCAATCTTACAAACATACGAAGGCCCAGTTGGCCATGTTGCTTACGTTGAACAAGTGAATGGCGATGGCAGCATTTTAATTTCTGAAATGAACTACAATACTGCTCCAGGTGAAGTAGGATATCGTACAATTCCTGCATCAATGGTTTCTAGTTACAATTATATCCACTAATCAGCACAAACTAAAAAGCTTCTTTCCATACCTATACAAAGGTGGAAAGAAGCTTTTTCTTATATTAAAAACGAGATTACACTTATACGTTTAACTCTTCATTTTCTTTCATTACTTCAATATGTTTTTCTCCCCAACCACATAGAGACGTCAAAATCGTATTTAAACTGCTTCCATATTCAGAGAGTTCATATTCTACTTTCGGAGGAACTTGCTGATAAACAATTCTATTAATAATTTGATCTTGTTCTAATTCACGTAATTGTTGTGTCAACATTTTCTGCGTAATATTGGGAATTGCACGTTTTAATTCTGACGTACGCATTGTTCCCTCATCTTTTAAATGACATAAAATCACCGGTTTCCACTTTCCGCCAATAACATCAATCGTTGCTTCTACACCAATGTTATACTCTTTCATTTCAAACCTCCTCCATATTCTATAGGCACTAAAAAGTACCTATAGTACTTTCGGGTGCCTACAGCACTTTAAAGTACGTACTTCCTTTCTATATCTACAGCTCATATAATAACACATATCAAGAAAAAAGAAAGGAACTATGTAATGAATAAAAACAAATTCGCAATTCTTGCTCTTGCTGTCTCAGCCTTCGCGATTGGGATGACTGAATTTATAAGTGTCGGTCTTCTCCCATTAATTAAAAATGCTTTCAATGTTACTCTGCCGCTAGCTGGTCTCACTGTTTCTATGTATGCGATTGGCGTTACAGTAGGCGCACCTGTATTGACCCCTTTAACTAATAAAATGAAAAGAAAACATTTACTCATAGGTATTATGTTGGTATTTATTATTGCCAATGCCTTAGCAGCATTCTCATTTTCATTCAGTATGCTGCTTGCGATGAGAATTTTATCAGCATTAATGCATGGTGTATTTATGTCTGTAGCAACAGCAATTGCGAGTGATTTAGTTACACCAGATAAACGTTCAAGCGCAATCGCAATGATGTTTACAGGTTTAACAGTAGCCACAATCACTGGTGTACCTTTTGGTACTTGGATTGGTCAACAATTCGGTTGGGAAATGTCATTTATTGCGATTAGTATCATCGGTTTATTAAGTCTCATTGCTAATATCATCTTTGTTCCAAACGACTTAACAGAATATGATCAAGCACCAATGTCTGAACAGCTTAAAGTTTTTAATAACAAACCATTATTAGCTGTTTACTTAATCACAGCCTTAGGCTATGGAGGTACATTTGTAGTTTATACCTACCTTACAACTCTGTTAACTAAATCACTTGGATACAGCGATCAAGCTGTTGTCATTATTTTAATTCTTTATGGCGTAATGGTAGCTATAGGCAATACTTTAGGCGGTAAGTTCACAAACCTCAACCCTACAAAAGCACTAGTATGGATTTTCTTAATTCAAGCTGTTGTTTTATTACTTGTAGGTGCAACAGTTCACTACCATATAGCTGGCTTAATTGCAATTTTACTCATGGGACTCTTCGCTTTCATGAATGTGCCAGGTTTGCAGCTTATCGTTGTACTATTCGCAGAAAAAGAAAATACCTCTACTGTCAACTTTGCTTCAAGTTTAAACATTTCTGCTTTTAATATCGGAATTACATTAGGCTCTGTAATTGGCGGTTTTGTTCTTGAACATTTTTCAATCATTTCCACACCGTATTTCGGATTCTTAATGGTTATTTTAGCAAGCGGAATGATGTATTTACTTCATAAAAAAGAAAGTACAGTATTAGTTGAAAGTTAATGATTGAACCAATAATCTGTTGCTTTGATAAGTAGAATAAAAAACAATAAATCAGAAAACATTTTGAAATTAAAAATATCAATACTACTAAACAAAAACTAGAAACAATATAAAATCTCTTAAACATGAAAGGTGATCAATTATGGAATACAAAACTTTTAACAATGAAAATAAAATGCCTCAATTAGGACTAGGAGTATTTAGAGTAGAAAATGATGATACTGCTAAAAATGCAGTAAAATATGCAATCGAAAATGGCTACAGAAGTATTGATGCTGCTCTTGTTTATGGTAACGAAGAAATGGTAGGACGTGGAATTCAAGAAGGAATCGAGGCTGCCGGCATCACACGTGAAGATTTATTTATTACTTCTAAATTATGGTTAGATGATTTCGGGCGTGAAAATGTTGCAAAAGGTTATGAAACTTCACTTAAAAATTTAGGATTAGATTATTTAGATTTATATCTTATTCACTGGCCTGGAACAGACAACAATTTAATGATTGATACTTGGAAAGGCATGGAAGACTTGTATAATGCTGGAAAAGTAAAAAATATCGGGGTCAGCAACTTTAACGTTGAACATTTGGAAACAATAAAAGCTCATTCTGAAATCCAACCTGTTATTAATCAAGTTGAGTTCCACCCTTACTTCTCACAAGAGACACTAAGAAATTACCTTAAAGAAGAAGGTATACAAATGCAATCATGGTCACCATTAATGAATGCCGAAATATTATCTGATCAAACCGTCAATGAGATTGCTAATGCAATCGGCAAGTCACCTGCACAAGTGGTTATCAGATGGAACATTGATAATGGAGTCATTACTATCCCTAAATCAGTTACACCTTCTCGTATTGAAGAAAATTTAAATGTATTTGATTTTTCGTTAACACCAGAACAAATTGATAAAATCTCATCTTTGAATCAAAATAAGCGCATAGGTCCAAACCCATCTGAATTCAATGGAGAAAATTAATGAATAAAGAAGAACGGCCGCAGCAAGTGCCTTGCTGCGGCCGTTCTTCTTTATATTAACTATATAAAAATATGCATTATCCAATAAGTAATCGCAGCTACAATAGCTGAAATCGGCAATGTAATCACCCATGTTACAATTATACGTTGCGCTGTATTCCATTTAACACCTTTAGCGCGGTTAGAAGCACCTACACCAAGGATTGATGAAGATACAACGTGTGTTGTAGATAATGGGAAATGTAACGATGACGCTACAAAAATTGTTAAAGCTGATGATAAGTCAGCTGCAGCACCATTGGCCGGGCGGATTTTCATAATGTTACCGCCCACTGTTTTGATGATTTTCCAACCACCAATTGCAGTACCGAGACCCATTGCAGTCGCACAAGCTACTTTAACCCACAAAGCTGGTTCAACGTTATTACCGTCTTGCAAATTAGCAACGATTAACGCTAATGTAATGATACCCATAGATTTTTGAGCATCATTTGTACCATGTGAGAATGACTGTAACGCTGCTGTGAAAATCTGGAATATTCTAAAGTTACGATTTGTTTTTGTTAAGTTTGCATTCTTAAAGAAAATCTTAATAATGGTATACATAATGTAACCAACACAGAATGCAATTAATGGTGAAACGATTAATACGATAATAATTTTAGTAAAGCCTTGGAAGTGCAATACCGTAAATGAACCTTGAGAAGCAACAGCTGCCCCTGCGATTGCACCGATTAAAGCATGTGAAGATGAACTTGGAATACCGAAGTACCAAGTTAATAAGTTCCAAAAAATAGCGGCAAAAATTGCTGCCAGCACAACAACAAGACCATTCTGTAATTTGAATGGATCTACGATGTCTTTAGTAATTGTTCCAGCTACACCTGTGAATGTAAGCGCACCGATAAAATTCATTATGGCTGCGAGAAAAATTGCGCGACGTGGCGTCAACGCTCTTGTTGACACTGCAGTGGCTACCGCATTGGCTGTATCATGGAAACCATTAATAAAGTCAAATATCAATGAAAAAATGACGATAGCTACAGTGATTATTAAAACATAGTCCATAGTTTATAACTCCTTAGCTATTTTTCATGATAATTGTTTCGAAATTGTTTGCTACAGCTTGGCATTTATCTGCAACGTCTTCTAAGCTTTCGTATATATCTTTAATTTTAATTAATGTAATCGGATCTGTTTCGCTGTTGAAGATATGTTTAATAGATTGTCTTAAAATACCATCACAGTTTGTTTCAAATTCTTTAATGTTGATAGAGTGAATGCGCATATGCGAAAGTTTCTTTTCAACTAATAAGCCAATTGCTAACTTCATTTCAGCAACAGCTTTTTGAATGTTGTCTACAAACTCAGCCATGTATTCATCTGAATATTCAATTGAATACATCTCAAACATAGCAGATGTTTCCTCCATAGCATCTAATACATCATCGATTGCGTTACATAAAGACAAAATATCTTCACGTTCAATTGGGGTAATAAAAGTTTGGTTTAAATCTGAAATCACTTGATGCATTAATTCGTCACCATGCGATTCATAAGTTTTAATATTATCAGAATAAGCTTTTAAATCTAAATGAGTATTGAAATCCATCTTACCGAACTCGATAGCAGCACGGTCTAGATTAAACACCATTTCCTCTAACTTAACCATAAACTTATCCTTTTTCTTATTAAACATTGAAAAATCCTCCATTTTCAGCGATTGAGACCAATCACATTCCGTAATTTGAAAATTCATTTTCTGTTATTCTTCAAAAATTTCTAATAAATAGTAAGAAACTTAAGTACATACCCTTGTATGCAAGCTTCAAACTAAATTTACCTTCCTAAAAAGAAAATAGCATAAAATTTACATCACTACAATTATATTTACAAAATCTTAACAATAGCGACATATGTTTTACATTTACCACCCTTTTTGTCTATAACGTGCTTTTACAATAGATGAAACATACGATTAATTAAAATGAAAGAACATCTGCGCGTTCTATTTTGTTATATCCTCAGATTCTCGCTTTTACACAAAAAAATACTAAAAGAACTAATAATTGAGTCCTCTTAGTATTTAGAATGCTAGATATGCTAGATAGATTGTCTTATTTTTCTTTTCATGTGGTTATACGCAATCATTGCAAAGCAAGCATATATAATTGTATAAAGAACCATCACCAAAATAACAGGAGAATGATCACTAGATACCATTAATTTCAAGAAAGCCCACGAAGCAAAATATGCATGCAATAATCCTACTACTAATGGTAAGCCGAAATTAAACACTACTTTAAGCATTAAACCTTTTCGCATATCTTCATGAGTAAAACCGAGTTTACGAAGAATCTTAAAGTTTTCCATTTCATCTTCAGTTTCATCCATTTGTTTAATATAGATAATACATCCGGCTGCAATTAAAAATGCTATACCTAAAAAGCTCGAAACAAATAAGAATACACTGCTGAAGCTTCGATATTGTTCTGCGATTTCTTTTTGTGTTGCATAATTAGAGCTAACTTGGTGCAGCAGTTTAGTAGCTTCGACTTCTTGATTCTTCTCTTTAAAAGTAAAACCATATTGGTTTACAAGATTATCTTTATCATATGTTGCTTTTTCTTTTATTAATTTATAATCTTCTTGGTTCAGAATTAATAATGAGCCACCTCGTAAAGTAACCAATGCAAATTTAATATCTAAATCTGATGGTTGTACTTTAATACGTACTAATGGATGATGATTTTTATCATCAAATTGAGCAAATGTATGCTCATTTATTCCTTCTACTGACAAGCCGGTACCGTAAGGTTGTACTAATTCACCTTTTCCTCTGGTAATATGTGCACCTTCAACATATTTCTCGCTTGTTATTTGAATACCCATTAAACTAGAATATTTCCCTTTATATATATTGTTTTTAATCCTAGGAAGATCTAGTAGCTGTTTATAATTTTCATGATATTGAATATTATGCTGGTCTAATAAAGTACGATATTGCTCTGCTTTTTGTTGTTTTTGAATTGTTGCATCATATGGTGCTGTTGAATTAATTTGATCATTTTCACTCTTAAGTGTGATTGCACTGAAACATAATACAGTGACAGTAATTGCTGAAATAACCGCAATAATCGTCAATGATAAAGCATTCTTTTTCATTCTGTGCATAATTGATGAAGTGAAAATAACATCATTAATATTCACATTTCCGTTTTTTCGGTTTTTTAATGTTTTAAAAAGCAATGAAACTGTACTACGGAAAAAGAAATAAGCTCCAACAATTGTTAAAAACAAAACCAGTAATGGAACAATGATAATAGCATACAGTTTAATATCTAAGGCTAATACATAACCTGCCGCAATCATGATCACACCGACGACACCAAATATTCTTTCTAACTTTGTAATTTTATTGTTTTTTACATCTGTTGCTTGTCGTGTTTTCATCAACTTTAAAATAGAACGTCTTTTAATAAAAATACTATTTTGAATAATTATCAGCACATAAGCCAAAAGGAGCATTAAAATCGTTGCGATAAACGCTTTAAAACTGAAAATTAAGTGTATACTTTCTTTAATCTTCATCAGTTTTACAAGAATTAATAATAAGAAACGTGAACCAAGTAAACCCCCAATAATACCGACAATTCCAGTCATTATAAAAATAACAAATTGTTCCAACATCAACATACGGATGATATTCGTTCTTGTTAATCCGATTAATTGATAAAGCCCTAGTTCGTTTACACGCTGTTTAATAAATAGCTGATTCACATACATCAAAAAAATGACAATAATAGTAAATAGAAAAATACTTCCGACCTCGGCACTTTCACGGATAATTTTAGCTGATGCCTCATTATTAATACTTTTGGTATACTTCAAAGTTACGAAACTGAAGTATAAAGCAATACTAAAAATCAGCGAAAAAAGATACAAACCGTAATGTCTTAAATTCTGCTTGAGATTTTTTAAAACAATATGCTTAAAAGTCATATTGAACACCGCCCAAGACGCTTTGCGCTTGAATAACTTCTTTATAAAATGACTGTTTATCTTGATTGCCTTGGTATAGTTCTGAATAAATTTGACCGTCTTTCAACATGATAATACGGTTAGAATAACTGGCTGCTGCAGGATCATGCGTAACCATTAATATTGTTGAATCAAAGCGTTCATTCATTGCTTTTAAGCGTCTTAATAAATCCTGAGCACTTTTTGAATCTAAAGCACCCGTTGGTTCATCTGCAAAAATAATAGAAGGACGCGTTATAAAAGCACGAGCTGCTGACACACGCTGCTTTTGTCCTCCTGAAATTTCAGATGGATATTTATTAGCTAGTTCTGAAATACCTAAAGCTTCAGTAACCTCATCAAAATACTTTTCCGCTTCTTGTTGTGGCAAATTTTGAATCGACAACGGTAACATAATATTTTCTTTTACCGATAGAGTATTCAATAAATTATAGTCTTGAAAAATAAATCCGATTTCACGCTTTCGCACTTCGGAAAGTTCTTTGTTCGTTAGTTCTTGCAGCTGATGGCCGTTTAACTCAACCGAACCTTGCGTAACATAGTCAATTGAACTTAACAAATTTAATAATGTCGTCTTTCCAGAACCAGAAGGCCCCATGATTGAGATGAATTCTCCTTTCTCAACTTTGAAAGACAAACCTTTCAGCACTTCTTGTGCAACATGTTTATTCCCAAATACTTTTGTGAGATTAGACACTGTAAGAATTGCCATTTCAATTCCACTCCTTTTAATCATTCATTTATATTTTCAGTTTACATATTTAAGCTAGGAGGGTCGTTTGATTGAGATAACAAAACATCCTTTTAAAGTGACAAAGTTGTCACTTCAGCTTCACGTTCAGTAATTTCATTTTGTTTTGGGAATATAATTGTAACTTTTGTTCCATGATTAACGATTGAATCAATTCTTACACTTAAACTGAGTGTATTTTTTATTTGATCTACAAGATAAAGACCAATTCCTGATGAAGTAGTTTCATTTCGGTACCCTGTAGAAGTAAAACCGCGTTCGTAAATACGCGGCAAATCTTTTGAAGATATACCGCGCCCTTTATCACTTATAGTTAAATTCACATAACCGTGATGCTCAAAAGCATGTATTATAATATCGTAGCCTTCCGGACTGTATTTAACCGCGTTTGAAATGAGTTGGCGTAATAACATCTTACACCATTTCATATCAGTAAAAACGCTATAATCTGCTTCAAAATCGATATCAAAGCCAATACCTTTCAACCGGCTGACATGACGCGTAATTTGTATTTCTTCTATTATCATGCGTTTCAAATCAACATTCTCAAAATACGTGTCTCGATTTTTGGAATCCAATCTGACTAAGTAGAGTTGATTATCTAACATTTCATTTAGTCTAGACCATTCAAATAACAATGCATTTTTGTTTTTTTTATCCTTTTCTTTTTCAATCAATAATTTCATCGCAGTTAATGGCGTTTTCATTTCATGTACGAAATGTGTAAGACTTTGTTCTTGCTCTTTTAAAGCAATTGCTTGTTCAGATACAATTTTTTTCTGGCGAACAATTTGTGTATATAAGTAATCGAGTATTTCTCTTTCCATTGGTGAATTAGCTAGTTCTTTATGTTTCAATTCTTCAACCTCACGCATTTCAAAAAGTTTCTTCAAAAAAGCAGTCTCTCGCAAGTATGCAAAAAGAGAAACAAAATGATAATCATGAGATTAACTAACACAAGATAAATTGCAGATTCTATCGATAAATCACGATCTAAATAACCAACCACTAACAGTACCACTTGCAAACCAAGCAGCAGCAATATCCAATATATACGTGATAATAAGAAACTAGATATTCGTTTAAGTAATGTCATTGGCTATATATCCTTTTCCAATGCGTGTTTCGATGGCTGCATCTAATCCAAAATCCGATAATTTCTTTCGTAAACGATTAATATTAACAGTTAAAGTATTATCACTGATAAATGCTTCATCATCCCACAATGCTGTTATAATTTCATCTCTGCTGACAATTTCATTGCGGTGTTTCAATAAAATTTCTAATATCAGCATTTCTGTTTTGGATATATAGATAACCTCTCCATCTCTTTCTAAAACACCTTTAGCTAAATCTACTTGGATGTTTCCCCAGGTCATTGTTCGCTTTTCTTCTAAATTAAATTGATAAACACGACGATACACAGCTTTCAATTTAGCAATCAATACATTGGTATAAAAAGGTTTTTGAATAAAGTCATCTGCACCTAATTCCATACTCATCACCTGATCCATAGGATTATCTCTTGCGGATAGAAAGAGTATTGGTACATTGGATTCATGTCGTATCTGACGACACCAATAAAACCCATCATATTTTGGTAATTCAACATCCATTATAATGATTTCAGGATTTTTCGTTTTGGCTTCTGATAATACATCATCAAAATTTTCTATACCTTCAACATGTAAATCCTAATGTTCTAATTCCTTTTTTAATTGTTCAAATAATGTTTTATCATCTTCTACTAGTAATATTTTCATTTTCTATCACCTTTTTGTTAATATTTCAGAGATGTTGCAGAATGATTTCATTTACATTTCAACATTTTTCTTCTAAACTAGAGATTGTGCTTTTCTTCAATTTTTTGTTTTTCTAAAATAATAGAGTAGAATTAAACTAAAATAATGATAAATATAATCGGTTAGGTTATACTCAGTGTAATACTACCTTATAAAATGGAGGGTGTCTATGGAACATTCTATTCGAGAAATAAGTATTAACGATGCAGATGACTATATCAAGTTGTTAAAAGATATCTATGATGAATCTGACTTTATGTTATATAGTCCTGGTGAATATGTCCCTTCTCTTTCAAGTGCCTTAAAAAACCTTGAACACTTCATCACTTCTCCATCTAATACCATTTATATTGCTGAAATTGACGGCATGTTAATTGGATTTGCTATTGTATCGTCACGCAAATATGAACGTACACAGCATGAGACACGTGTACGCATTGGTATTCGTGAACACTATCGCAGCAAAGGCGTTGGACAATCACTCTTAAATGCGGTAGATGCATGGGCTCTAAATCATAATATCAGACGTCTAGAAGCAGTTGTAGTGCCTCAAAATAAACATGCAGTTGAATTATTCAAATCTGCTGGTTATCAAATTGAAGGCGAAATGCGTGATAAACTCAAAATCGACAATCAATATTACAATGAATATGTGATGGCGAAATTACTACGATAAACCGAATAAATTTTTCATATCCTTGTCCATTTGTGGTGAATGGTACAAGGATTTTTTTCATTATCTATTTAAAAAATACCCAGACAAGTGTCCAGGTATTTATAGAAATCATTCAAATTTAAAACGGATTTAATTGAATAGGTTCGAATTGTTCATTTTGTTTTTTAATATTTGTCGAGCTAGTATTACGACTTAAGAAGTGCTGAACTGCAGCTAAATTTTCTTTAGATTCTGGTTTATCTAAATGAAATTGGTATTGATGGTGCAAATGATGAGAACCATCGAAGAAAAATGTATCTGTCGGTACATCATGTTGTTCTAAAACATCTGCAAATTCAGCGTTTTGGCTCGCAAATGGATCTGCGTCACCTACTGATAAAAAAGTAGGTGGATACTGATGTGTTACATGCTCTACTGTAGACATTTCAGATAAATTTTTGAATTCAGATTCCCAATGTGATGTTCCTGTATAACTGCGCATAAATAATTGAATTCGAGGAAATTCTGTTTTCTTAACTGTATTCATATTATAAAAACCGCCGAAGAATATTGCTGCACGTATGTTTTTGGGTTTGAATTGTTGTTTGAAATCCATAGAATCACGCAACGATTTATCCGTCTGTATTGCTGTATATTGACTGGATAATTGCGCCCCGGCTGAATCCCCGCCAAACACCACTTGTTTAAAGTCTATAGGTAATTCGTGCTGATTCTTTTTGATAAAAGAAACTGCTTGATCCATTTGAACTAGCGGTGTTGGATATTTATATTCTGGTGCAAGTGCATAATTGACATTCACTACAATATAACCTTGTTCTGCAATTTTAGATAATAACGGATTTTTATATTGTTTGTCTCCTGCAATAAACCCGCCGCCATGCATCCAAAAAATAACCGGTAATTTAACATCCTTATCCAACTCTGCCGGTGTAATAATATCTAACTGACTTTTAGGAAAAGTCTTTCCGTATGTAATATTATTAAAGACTTTCACATTTCGATTATTCAACTGTACTTTTTCTTTCATATCTTGTGTATGACGATAATCAAAGTACTTTTTTATACTGATACCCGCTGCAGTACAAAGAACGATAACTATGATTGTACTCCATATAAGCCAGCGTTTTTTGCGCTTGCTCATGCCACCAAGTCCTCTCTCTGTCGATTGTCGCATTTTATAATTTGCCTTTATTGTACTGTATATCAGTATACATCTCAAAGGCTGAACTTATAATATGTAAAAAAGCACAGCATTTTAAATGCTGTGCCTATTTTTAGAATTTCATTCAACTGCGTATTACAGTTAATTGACCTTTTAAATATTTTCAATGCTATATCTAGTAACTTAACACAATTGACTATTTACGCAATGTGCTCTTCATTTGCTTTCTTACGTTTAAAGTACTTAATTAATACTGCAGCAACGATTAACAATCCTACATAGCCCATTGCTGGATATAAGAAATTAATCAAGCTTGAGAATCCAACGAAGCTTAATCCATATGCAACAAGCATCATGATCACAATTAAAATATGATATTTTTTAGTGTAAGGTGTTGTAAATCTTGCAGCGAAAGAATAGAGCAACCCTAAAATTGTGTTATACATAACAGCCAGCATAACAATTGATAGTAAAATCGTAACAATCGGGTGAATACCATGTGCTAATGTAAGTGTCGGAATTGCTGCATCTTTAATTGCTGGATATTCTGTTTGCAATGCAAACGTAATCAAAGCAAGTAAGATTGTATAAACAACACCGCCGAACAAGGCTCCAGCACCTGATACTTTACGTCTACTAGCATCACCGCCGATTGCGACAATTGTACTAAAACCAACTGCAAATGCGAGTCCGCCGTAAATTGTACCTCTCCAAATACCTTTTATCGGATTAGCCTCAGGTACAACTGAGTTAATTTGAGAAATAGGTACTTGACCTTTTACTAAGTACACGCCAGCAATAATAATTACTAAAACTATTAAGAATGGTGTCACTACACCAAGTGCGCGTACTATTTTGTTGAAGTCCATTAATAATGTAATGTAAATTGCGATTACCATGATTAATGAACCTAACCAAGTTGGGATACCATAACTTTCATGGAATGCAGCGCCTGCCCCTGCAATCATTGTGACAGAAATTCCAAATAAGAAGAAGACGAGTATATAGTCGATGATTCGTCCAAATTGCTTACCAAAAATATATGAAAGTGTCGATTCATGGTTTTCAGCATCGAAAGCTGTCCCTATTTTTGCTACTTGTCTTCCGATGAATCCTAAAATTAATCCTGCTATTAAAACACCAATGTATGCATATAATCCATAATCTGTGAAAAATTGCATAACTTCTTGGCCTGTTGAAAAACCTGCGCCGACTACTACACCGACATAGGCAAAGCCAATTTTTACAGTTTCTTTATTAAACGTCATGATAACGTATAATACCTCCTCGTGTAATTAAAAACAATGCTTGCCAACGATTATACTTACTATCCATAGCGTTTTCTGTCTCTTTTTTTAAAGGTCATGAATTTTTCCATGAAAAGTATATAGTAACAATAAATCACTATATTGCGCAAACCGCGTTTCGCATATTTTGCAAATACAATTTTAAATTACCCTCTATTTAATCATATTACTCATTAATATTACTGAGGTTATCTATAAGTAAAACTTAAGGATATAAATAAATTGTATCTTTCCCATCAACCCACCCATAAAAAAAGAACACCTTGCTCAAGATGTTCTTTGATTGTGTTCATATTCATTTCACATGTTTGTTATTTTGCATCGCGATTTTGATTTAATTCATCAATGCTGACTACTACATTATCCATTCGTTTGGCTGTTTGTTTAAGAATATTACGAGCTACGTTATTGTTCGGATCCAATTTAAGGATTTGTTTAGAAATATCGAAAGCTTTTTTATCTGAAATAACAGGTTCAGGAATAGCGTGAAGTAATAACATTTGCAATAAGCTCTTCACTTCTTTGCCCTCAGTGAGTTTTATGGAAGATTCAGCATGGTAATACGCAGAATCAAGTGCGCCTTCGACTTCACTGAGTGGATAAACCAACAGTAAGAATGCTAAATCATGCAGTTCTGCAGTCTCGCCTTCTTTCATCATGTCTAAAATGCAAGTATAAAACATTACACTTTCGACATCGTGTGCACTTGAAATGTAAGCCTCTTCGAATTCCATAAAATCTGATTCGGACATTAATTGTTTTACTGATTCAAATTCGCCGTTTAAGACATGTCGCTTTATTAAATCTTGCATGGCAATGTCCTCCTATATTTGAACAGATTTTATTTGCAATTACTGTTATTCTATCACAATCTTTTGCAATTAACATTAATAACCTTGTGTGCATGCGATATATTTTAATTAAAAACTTTTTGTGCGATACATCAGGTATAAGAAATACGGTGCACCTATCAGTGCAACGACAATTCCTGCTGGAATACCAGAAGGTTGTAAGATGACTTGACCGACTGTATCAGAAAAGACTAATAGAAAAGCACCAATAAAAATTGCAAGCGGCATGAACAATTGATGTCTTGGTCCGACAATTGTTTTAGCAATGTGCGGCCCCATTAAACCAATAAAACTGATAGCACCACTTACTGCAACCGCTGCAGAAGATAAAGCAACGGCTGCAAATAAAATAATCATACGTTCTCGACGCACATTAATTCCTAAACCTTGGGCAATCTGCTCATTGGTATTCAAGATATTCAATGTATTTGCCTTAGTAAATAGAAATGGAATAATCACAATCAACCATGGTAATAAGGCGATGACAAAACTCCAGTCATCTCCCCAAATATTTCCGGCAAGCCAAGTTGCCATAAATTCTGATTGATCACGATCAAATTTAGACATTAATGTCAGAGAACCACCAGATAATGCCGCAGAAAGTCCTACACCCACAAGCACCATACTTGCTGGTGTAATTCCTTTTTCTTTAGTACAGCTGAAATAGAAAATAATAATCGCAGTTAGCATACCGCCGATAATACTAAGTAGCGGTAAAATATAAATAAAGTTATCTGCACTGACATGTCCTACTACTAAAAATAGCGCGATTAAAAAGCCGCTTCCTGCATTAATCCCTAAAATACCAGGTTCTGCAAGCGGGTTGTTGGTCACACTTTGCATCATCGCACCGCTCATACTCAAAGCAGCACCAGCTAATATCGTTATCAACATTCGAGGTAACCTGAAATCTAATAGAATCAGACTATCTGTGTATTCACCTTGTCCAAACAAAGTCTTGAAAAAAGTGCTGATTGACATATGATACTCCCCAGAAGTAACACTCCAAGCACATGCTGCGAAGAGTAATATAATAGAAATCGCCAAAGCAACGAGTTGCTTAATACGTAACTTATTATCAATCATATCGTACGTCCTCCTTTTCTAATCAAATAGATAAAGTAAGGCACACCGATAAACGATACAATTGCACCCACAGGCGCATCACCCAACATGCGCGCAACAGTATCCGCAAGCAATACTAAGAACCCGCCGAGTACTGCTGTTAATGGAATAACTTTGGCATAGTCTGTGCCGATTAAAAAGCGTACGATATGCGGCACAATCAATCCGACAAAGGCAATTTGTCCAACCATCGCTACTGCGATACCTGCTAAAAGCATCGTCAATACTAAACTGATTGTGCGAATCATTGTGACGTTTTGTCCTAATCCAGTCGCTAAACTTTCTCCTAGGTTAAGTATCGTCAACTGTTTACTTAAAAGTATGATTAAAATGACAGTCGCAATAATAATGGGCGCACTCCATTTTAATTGAATCCATGTTGTACCAGAAACACCGCCCATACTCCAAAAGTTAATATCTTGATTCAATTTGAAGAATAGTGCAATACCTTGACTAAGTGCAGTTAAGAAAGCGCTGACTGCAGCCCCCGCTAAAATAATGCGAATTGGATTGAACCCATCTTGGCGTGTGCGCCCCATTAAAAGAACAATCGTGCCTCCTAAAATAGCACCTATAAACCCAGCCAGCATTAGAATACTGAAATTAGCACTTGGATAAAATGCATAAGTCACAGCCAACATGAAGCTTGCACCTGCATTCAAACCAATCAAACTAGGGTCTGCTAATCCGTTTTTAGTCACACCTTGTACTACAGCACCTGCCACTGCAAGTGCCATACCGACTAATACCGCGCCTAAATCGCGCGGTATTCGGATTTCACTTATAATATTATGTTGTTCAATGTTTGGATTATAATGGAAGATTGCTTGGTAAATCGTAGATAAATGAATTCTCGCATCACCGTACAAAATAGATATCAACAACATAACGAAAAGTAAAAGACAAGATAAGATAAACGCAGATGTAAAATTAATTTGTTTTTGTTTTTTCTGCTTTTGTGTCATTTAACTTTCCTCACACTTTTGAGTAATGCTTACATAATAAGTCATATGTGACAAGCATCGGTTTGCCCGTACGCGGATCTGTGCTTAATTCAGCATCAATATTGAATACTTTTTCTAAAATTTCTTTTGTTAATACTTCTTGTGTTTCACCTGAAGAAACAATGTCTCCGCCTTTCATAGCAATCAAATGATCAGAAAAGCGAATAGCTTGGTTAATATCGTGCAATACCATCACAATCGTCGTACCATGTTCACGGTTCAACTCTTGTACGAGTTCCAAAATTTCTAACTGGTGGCTGATATCTAAATATGTTGTAGGTTCATCTAAGAAAATAATATCTGTTTTTTGTGCTAAAGCCATCGCAATCCAAACACGTTGTCTTTGACCGCCACTTAAATCATTAATTGCTCTATGCTTAAAGTCATACGTTCCAGTCACTTTTAAAGCCCAATCAATTTCTTCTTTATCCTCTGTACTCAAACGACCGAAGCCTTTTTGGTGTGGAAAACGTCCGTAAGATACCAATTCTCCAGCTGTTAACCCATCAGCTACATCTGGTGATTGAGGTAAAATAGCAATTTTCTTAGCAATTTCTTTTGTGGATTGCGTGTGAATATTTTTACCATCCAATAAAATTTTACCATTCTTTACAGAAAGCAAACGTGACAGCGCTTTTAATAGCGTCGATTTACCGCAACCGTTCGGTCCGATAATGGATGTCACTTTACCATCAGGAATTTCAACATCTAAATCACTAACAATAACATGTTCCCCATATCCGATTGTTACTTGTTGACCGTTTAAACGATTCATCAATTTCTTTCATCCTTCCATTTTGAAAACGTTTGAACCAGTCTTGAATTCAGATAACTTCTATAACTCTGACCCATTTCAAGACTTCCCCAAATTTCCTTTCATATCTTTAATCTTATTTATATCGTGAGATTGAATCATACTACGTTTAAATTCAATCTATTAACATTTATCTAAAGTACTTTATCAACTACAAAAATGTAATTGATAATCATTATCATAGAGTATATTATAACACCTCAACACACATTTTCCTAACAAATCCTTATTTTAAATATGAAAAAATCCGAGGTACACGCCCCCGGATTTATATTATTCATCTGCTAAAAATCCATTTCCATAGACATCACGCACATCATGAATCACTAAGAATGCATTTTCATCTAAACTGCGAATAAGTCGTTTCGCTTTAGATACTTGTGTTTTACTAATAACTACATATAAAATTTCTTTATCTTCTTTAGAATAATAACCGCGGCCGTCTATAATCGTTACCCCACGACCAACTTTCTCATCAATTACTTTAGCCACTTCATCGGGGCGGCTTGAAATAATTGTCATTGCTTTCTTTGTATTCAAACCTTCTATTACGAATTCCATCACTTTAGTACCGATGTATAACGAAATAATCGTTACTAAAATTTTATCCATCGGAATAACAGTAATTGAAATTGCAACTACAATTAAATCAAAAAATAACAAAGCGTATGACGTACTTACATCTAAATACTTATGCGCTAACCGAGCTAAAATTGTAGTTCCGGCAGTTGTTCCTCCAGCTAAGACAATGACACCGATACCAAGTCCAACACAAGAACCCCCAAAGACTGCATTCACCACAACATTTCCAGTTTCGATATGCCATGATTCCGTCAACCCCAAGAACACAGATATCAAAACAGTAGCTATAATTGTCAAAAACATACTGCGTTTACTTAAAAACTTATAACCGATTACAATTAAAATTGCATTCAACACAAAGTTTGTAATACCAGGTGATATGTGAAATGCATAATATAATACAATTGCGAGCCCTGTTACGCCGCCCTCGCCTAGTTTACCTGAAATAATGAAAGTATTGACGCCTGCCGAAAAAACAAACGATCCAAAAACAACTAGCGCAAGGTCACGCATTGTTTTTTTATTCAAAATGACCGCCCCCTTATAAAATTGTATATACAATTAAATGGTAGCATAACTCCCGTCATGCCTACAATATAGCCCTCATCATTTCTGCGCTTATTATTTTATTAATAATTCTGAAAATTTTGTTTACTTTGCTTTTGAGGTTTGCTATAATAAATTTCAACTTCCTTAGTCAATAGATTAAGGAAGTTATCTCCTTTGTGTTGTTTACAATAAACAAACAAAATTTTCGCTCGAATGCACGTCCAGTACCTAGTCCTTACTGATTACGTGTATCAAATTCATTTCCCGTAAAAGACCAAGTAATGATTGTGTCTCCCCACATTCATTCACTTGGTCTTTCCATTTTCAAATTCTACTTTTAATCTGATCCGGTTGTTGAATTCAAATTTTTGACTCCACAAAAAAACGCAACACTCAACTTTAAGTTGAACATTGCGTTATAAAAACATCGATCTACCATGCAAATAATCCGACAAAAGCTGCTGTCAATAATGATACGAGAATACCTGACAATAACATCATCGGTACATATTTTGATACGAAATCTGACGTTTTTGCATTTACAATTCCTTTTAATGTTCCTACAATCATACCGATTGTTGAGAAGTTTGCGAATGATACAAGGAATGTCGAAATAACTGCACGTCTATGAGGATCATAAGATTTCACAACATCTGAAATTTGTCCCATTACAACGAATTCGTTTGTTACAATTTTCTTCGCCATTTGTTGTGCTACAATCCATGCTGTATCCCATGGCAAACCAAGTAATAAAGCGAACGGATACATGAATACACCTAAGATTTGGTTGAGTCCGAAGCTGCCTTTCACGTGAATCCAACCACCGATAATACCAGTGATAAGATTGATTAAACGATCTAATAAATCAGCTAAAGCAACGAAGCTGATTACAAATGCGATAATAATTAAAACTAATTTACCAGCATTAATTACTGAGTCGCCTAAGAATGAGAAGAATGGTTGGCGTTGAACTCCTTCTTCTTTAAGGTTATAAATAATATCCTCACGTTCTTCTACAGTGACTGGGTTTAAAATCGAAGTCACAATGATTGCATTAATAATGTTTAACGGAATCGCAGTCAATACTAATTCACCAGGAATCATAGTCACATATGCGCCGACAATTGCGCCTGAAACTGAACTCATAGACATCATTGCGATTGTCAAAACACGAACTTCATTCATTCTTTTTAACTGTTCACTTGAAACTGCTAAAGCTTCAGTGTTTCCTAAAAACATCATTTCAATACCAAAGAAAGATTCAAACTTAGGTTGGCGTGTAACTTTTGCGAGCAACCAGCCAATTGCCCCAATGAATTTAGGTAGAATATTTAAGTACATTAAAATATCAAATAGTGGTACTACAAGTAAAATTGGGAATAAGGCAGCCACAGCCATATCCATTTGTTTTTGATTTACAAAGCTTGCAAATGCAAAACTAGTTCCTGCATTGGCAGATTCAATTACCCAGGAAATACCATCTGCCATTTTTGATACAAACCAGTTCCCCCATGGGAAGAATACAAAGAACCATGCAAGAAATAAGTTAACAATAACTAATATCACGACTGACTTCCAGTGAATTTCTTTACGATTTCTTGAAAACAACACTGCAATTCCTAGGAATACTGCCAATCCGATAATATTAATCAGTAAGTACATAAGACACCCGCCTTTTTTATTTTTTCTGAATTATGTATGAATGACTTATTGCATAAAGATAAGGATACTGACGTCTTTCTCAACTTTATACAACACGCTTCACAATTCTGTTGTTTTTGAGTTTACAAATGTAATTTTTAAGTGCTTTTATAGTATATCATGTTGAAACGTCGCTTTGAATTACAATTTTAAAAAGTCAAACAAAAAACACTATTATAAGCAGTCATCAAATTATTGATTCTTTTTTTATTATGAACTACTTCATCTCTAATTCAGCGAGTTTCCGTAATCACTCATAAAAAAATCACTTCCGAATTCTGCTTATTCGGAAGTGATACTGATTTAATCTGTTAATTTTTGCGTCATCACAAACTCTTTATATTTCGTATGTGTTTCCATTAATTCTTTATGTTTACCCATACCTGTTACATATCCGTTATCTAAAAAGATAATTTGATCAGCTTTCATAATTGTAGAGAGACGGTGTGCAATAACCACAGTAGTACGATCTTCCATCAATGTCTCTAACGCTTCTTGAATTTTCTTCTCACTCTCGCTATCCAAGTTTGCTGTAGCTTCATCAAGTAATAAAATATCAGGGTTCTTCACAAAGCTGCGTGCAATATCAATACGCTGCCTTTGACCGCCAGATAATTTCAAGCCGCGTTCACCGACTAATGTATCGTAGCCTTCATCAAATTCCATAATGAAATCATGACAATTTGCTAACTTTGTATAATTTTCAAGTTCGGCATCCGTCACTTCGCGGTTAATACCATACAAAATGTTATCTCTGATGGTGCCGCTCATCATCGCATTCGATTGCATAACATAACCTATTTTGTTTCGCCAGTCAGATAAAGGAAGTTGATAGATTGAAACACCTGCATGTAAAATATCACCTTCTGTTACGTCATACATTCTTTCAATCAAATTAAATATCGTACTTTTACCTGATCCTGATGGTCCTACGAAAGCTGTTACTTTCCCTTTCGGAATTTCAAAATTCAAGTCATGCAAAACTTGTTTCGTATCATATCCAAAATCAACATGCTTAAAATCAAGGTTGCCATTTTCTAATTCTTGACCTGTAGGTGCTTTCACTTCTTCTAATGGTTCTTGCATAATTTCATATATTCGGCTGCTGGCACCTACTGCTTTTTTATAATCTGTCATTAAAGTCGATAAATTGACTAATGGCATCGATAATTGAATAACATAGAAAATCATTGCCACTAATGTACCTGCAGTAATAGCGCCAGATGAAATTCTGATTCCGCCGAACCCAAGAATGATGCCAATTGTCAGCAGCATAATCAATCCAGATATTGGTTGAATCACTGCTGAAATTTTAGCTTGTTTTAAACCTAGATTGTAAATTTCTTTTAAATTCAAATGTGCTTTATCTAATTCAACTTGTTCTGTATTTGCTACTTTAACTAAACGCATTTCTGTAAGCACGCGCCCTAACAAACCGCTGAAATTTGCAATTTCTGCTTGGGTACGAGTGGAAATACGCTGCATCACTCTGCCTAATGGAATCATAATGGCCACAAATAGCGGAATTGTAATAAACGTTAACAATGTCATTTGCCAATCCATTATAAATAACATAATCAATGATCCGATTAATGTAATGATGGACGGTAATACATTCGGCAATTTTTGTGAGACAAACTCATTAATCACTTTTGTATCGTCTGTCAGTCGACTCATGAGCTGTCCACTTTCGTTCACATCAAAAAAGCGCATGCGCAAACGAATAATATGCGCCCATACGACTGAACGAATTGCATAAATAACCTTTTCACCGATTTTACTTAGTAAATATAAACCGATTCCGCTTAACACTGCATTAAGCGCAAATACAGCAACAAATATGAGGATAAACTGCATATTGAATTGATCGCCCGTAAATTTATCCACCATTCTTCCGGTAAATAATGGGACAAGCAATCCACTGATACTTCCTAATGAAGAAATAGAAACTGCAACTATGATGAGACCAATTGGCCACTTTAATTTTTTCAGTAGAAATAATAAAGGGTTGTTTTTCGTTTTTGTTTGTTCCATTACACTTACCTCAATTAAATTTTAAAAATTTCTTTATTCTAAATTAAGAACTTGCATAACATTTACAGAACAAGCTATATAAGAGGTTGGTGACACTTCGGTTAGACAAACGCCAGACTGACTTTCCCCTATTGTCAGTTTCTGTGAAGGGTACATACCTTGTTTCCAACTTCTTTTGTGATAGAATAGTTCTGTTCATAAATTAATGTTGAAGGAATGAAAGTTACGTTATGAAAAAAATAATATTACTAACACTGCTGATATTCTTCGCAAGTACAATTATAACACCATTTTCGGAAGCGGACACCAATACCCCTTCTCCTGCTCAAGTAGCAAATGAATATGGATACGATATATCAGATGCCTTTAATCCAGAAGGTGCTGTAAATATAAGTCAAACAGGCCAAGTGCTTTATGATTATCACATGGATAAAAAATGGTATCCTGCATCTATGACAAAATTAATGACGATGTATCTTACGTTAGAAGCAGTTAAAGAACATAAATTGTCTCTTAATGATAAAGTCAAAATCACTGAAGACGACTATCGTATGTCTACATTACCAAAACTCAGCAATACGAAATTATATCCAGGCGAAACCTATACTATCAAAGAGCTATTACAAATAACAGTATCTGCGTCTAGTAATGCGGCAGCTTTGATATTAGCTAAAAAGGTATCTGGAAATACATCGGATTTCACTGACAAAATGAACAAAAAAGCTAAAGAACTCGGTATGACCAATACACATTATGTAAACCCGACTGGTGCAGAAAATAATTTATTACAAAGTTTTGCACCTAAGAAATATAAAAATGAAATGTCGAGCAGAGCATCTGCTAGAGACTATGCGATTTTATCTCAAAGAGTTATTCAAGATACGCCAAAAATTCTTTATTTCACCAAACAATTAGCTCCAACCCAACACGGAGTTACATATTATACATTTAACTGGTCGCTTGAAGGTGCTGAATTAGGTCTCAAAGGAACAGATGGATTAAAAACTGGATCGAGCGATATTGCAGACTATAACCATACTATTACGACAAAAAGAGATGGTTTCCGCATCGACCAGACAATTA
The DNA here is from genome assembly GCF_001618885.1 of Staphylococcus condimenti. Lineage (NCBI taxonomy): Bacteria > Bacillati > Bacillota > Bacilli > Caryophanales > Staphylococcaceae > Staphylococcus > Staphylococcus condimenti. The sequence goes on from NZ_CP015114.1 coordinate 1,233,909, forward strand.
TGGGAGCAGGAGACTTTAAACATCTTGGTGGTGAGAAAGAACGTAATAAAATGGGCAACAGTATTATGAATAGATCTTTTGATCAATACAAATACGTCAAAATTCTTTCTAAAGGTGAACAAAAAATCAATGGTAAGAAATACTATGTAAAAAAAGACTTGTATGATGTTTTACCAAAAAATTATACTAAAAAAGATTATAAATTCGTAGTTGAAGACGGAAAAGTACACATCGATTACCCAAGACAATTTATTTCTAAAAAATATGGTCCTCCTTCTGTAGAAGTGAATAGACCACTTGCACACGAAGCAACGTCTTTTGCTAAAACATCATTTTCTGAACATCCAGTACTAACTGTCATTGGTTTTGGATTCATCGTTGCTGCACTTGCTATTATTATTTTCTTAATCATCGACTTTATTCGTCGAAAAAAATAATTGAAACTATAAAAAGAGCTCATGTTCGTACTTTTTAAAGGCTAATCTTTAAAAGGTACTGTGTATGAGCTCTTTTTTTATTTCATTGATAAATTACTTCGCATCTTTACCATATAATTCTTTCTTAATTTGAGTCGTAGAAATTCCTTCTGTACGTTTAAGGTAAATCACTTCGCACTTGTCTTTAAGGAAATCGAATTCACCTTCCCAGTCATGTCCCATGACAAAGGTATCTACATCATAACGTTCTACATCGCGTTCTTTTTGACCCCAATCTTCTTCTGGAATAACGAGATCTACATAGCGAATAGATTCTAACATCATTTTACGTTGTTCGTAATTGTAATATGATTTTTTATTTTTAATACGGTTAAATTCGTCAGAAGAAAGTGCAACAATTAAATAATCGCCCATTTCTCTTGCTCTTCTAAGTAATTCAATATGACCATAATGCAACAAGTCATATGTTCCATATGTGATAACACGTTTCATTAGTCTCTCTCCTCTTTTTTCTTTCACTGTTTAAAAAATACCATAATTTTATTTTAAATTCATTCTCAATATGAAAACATATAAAAAAATAAGCCATATTAAATGGCCTATTTTTATCTTTTCAAGGCTTTTTTCAATGCATTACGCCCTCTGAATACACCTATTTTCGGTACAAGTTGTAAATGGAATGCAACGTAATTCGGTCGTCCGATACCTACTTTATTAAGCGCTTCACGCCATTGTCGATAAAACGCTGGTGTCCAGCCTATAGCGCCGCCTTCCATTACTTTTACAATTCTAAAAAGTGCGTTCCCATCATAATGAGTTTTTTGCATACCTTCGATATATTGAATCACTACATCCAATAATTCTTGTGTAACTTTTGGTTTAGCAGTGATATATGCTTGCAACATATAACTTACAATTAATTCATCCATACGGTAGCTATAGTATTCTTGGACATTTGGCATTCTTAAATAGTCCATTACACGTTGACGCACTTTATACGCATCTCTCATATAAGGAAAGAATCGTTCAACACTTTGTGCAGTAATCGAATTTTCACGCATATTATAACCAGCAATAATATCTGGCAATAATTGAATATCTCTTGCTTGGTTAAATGCATGTGCCATGTAAGTATGCTCTTCACAAAAAACGATATCTTCTTCAAAGCGTAAATTTTTAAAACGTGAACTGAACATTTTATCTCGAGGTCCAATCGATTGTAAAATTGCAGGACATTGCGACAAATTCACAACTTCATCTTTTTTAATTTCTTCGTGTGTAGGGAACGTACGCCATTCGCCGTGATAATCACGTCCTGTTTGGCCTACAACAATTTCTACATCATCATTAGCTTCATAACGGCGGGCCATTAAATCTATACGACTTGGAAGAAACTCATCATCCGCATCTAAAAACATATAAACATCGCCTGTCATTTGAGATAATCCGACATTACGACTTGCCGCTGCGCCTTTATTCTCTTGATTAATAATTTTTATATGCTTATTTTCTTTTTTCAATTCTTCTAATGTTTGCAATGTATGGTCTGTTGACCCATCATTGATACAAATAATCTCATGATTATACTTTGTATCAATAGAACGTACTGCGCGTTTCACAACTTCTTCTGAATTATATACTGGAATAATTATAGAAATTTTCATTACTTTTTCACCAATTCTCTAATATAGTTTGATATTTCATTCAGTGTATCAGGTGTGCTGAAAGTATGCCATTCTTTAAATAAAGGAGGATAATATTCAGGTCCCTCTTGTAATTTATGCAACAAGTCTTCTTCATTATAAGCCTTATATGTTTCTGGAATTTCCCAATAAAAATGATTTAGTCCTCTTTCTGTTTCATATTCTGCTTGGTCATACACATAAAATAACACAGGTTTATTTAATAAACTTGCCTCAATAGCTAATGAACTATAATCTGTGATAATTACGTCTGCCATTAAAAACAAACGTTGTGTATCAATTTTAGAAGTTTCTCCTAATTTAAGCGCTGCAGGATGCAATTTATTTATTAAAGTATATTCTGGAAGCGCAGCTTCAAATTTCTCCTTATTAATCTCACGATTGGCTTGATAATGCTCGCGATATGTAGGTACGTAAACTGCCAACTTTCCTTCAATACCATATTCATTTTTCAAAGCAACCTTTTGTGCTTCTAAATCTTTAGAAAAATATTGCAGCATACGAGGCAAACCAAATTGCAGCATTTGATAAGGTTTAGCTCCAAATGCATTGGTAAAACAAATTTCCATCGGTTTACCGCCTACAAGATAACGGTCAGTCGCATTATACACTTTCATATATTGATCAACCATTTTTTTATTTGTTAAATCTACAGCATGATCTTTTAAACCGAAATATTTTAATGCGCCTGCTGCATGCCAAGTTTGTATAACTGTTTGGCCTTTCTTCTTATGAAAACCACCCATCAATAAATAGTAATTATCTACAAAAATAACCTTTGCAGTAGAAAGCACATGAATTTGTGCAAAGACCATTTTATTGCTATTATCAATGAAATCTACATTTTTTAAGTGTTTAATGCTTAACTTATCTAAAGGTTTACCTATAACAGTAATCTCATATCCTTCATCACTCAACCTTTTAATTATCGGCATGACATCTTCTTTAAATGTCATGAATACGACAATGTGGTTTGAATTTATTTTTCTTTTTTTATACGCACTATTTAAAACGCTGATAATCAGCAGATAAACCTTCTTTATGATTTGTCTCATTTAAGGATGCCCCTTTGTTATTCTTTTAAAAAAACTCCAAACACGTGAAAACATGCTTGGAGTTATCTTCTCTATCAATACTTACATAAAGTCTGCAAATTGGTCTCTGTAACGCATGTGTAAAACCGAGCCCACAAAGAACAAGAATAAGACGATGAATAAATTGTATAATGCGAGTTCCCAATGCTCGATGAAATACCACTTATGATATAACAATGCTGCACGGTATGCTTCTGCAATAAAATAAATTGGGTTTAACATTAAAATCTTTTGTACAATTGAACCCGGTTGTGCTACCCATAAGATAGGTGAAGCGTAAAAAAGCACACGCATTAATGCCTGCATCAACATTTGCGTATCACGGATTAATACCCCTAATGTTGAAGTCACAAGCGCTACTGCACATGTGAAAATATATGCAAAAGGTACATACAACAACAACTGAATAATATGAATAGTCGGGTAAATTCCTGAAGCTATACAGAATATAAAAATAATTAACAATAAAACAAGGTGTCCATATAATTTCGCTGTTACCGTATAAGTTGGAATTATCGATAACGGGAAATTCATTTTGGCAACTTGGTTATATTTTGAAACAATCGAACGCGTTCCATCTAAAATACCTTGGTTGATAAAGAACCACATACTGATACCGACAAGCATCCAATAAATGAATGGGATACCGTCTACAGGTGCATTCGTGCGGATACCAAATCCAAATACAAACCAATAAACTAAAATTTGAATGAGCGGGTTTATTAACTCCCATGCCATTCCAAGATAGTTATTATGATTGGCAATTTTCAATTCGAATTGAGCCAATCTATTAATTAAATAAAAACCTTTAATATGTTCTTTAAGAACAGTTATTAATGCTCCCATGTTTAAACCACGCTTTCAAACGATTTGCGCATTTCATTACAAGCCATATGTAATAATTTTCGTATGCCTAATATATACATCTTAATATTATACGTAATTATAGTATAGATTGAAACAATTTTCATTAGATTCCAGTTGAAAACATCTTACATGTTAAAATAATGACCTTTCTCATAATTAATGGTAAAATTTAGAACATTGATTAACATGCATGCGTTTTTCTCACTTTCACGTCATTATTATAATATAATATAGTTAATCACGTGTAGTGCAGCACTATTAAGCAACGTAAAATGAGGACGGTTTTTTTATGAAAGATATATCTGTAAAGATGGAAAATATAACAAAAGAATATCGTATTTATCGTAATAATAAAGAAAGAGTCAAAGATGCTCTCATTCCCAACCATAAAAATAAAACTTTTTACGCATTAAATGATGTTTCTATAACAGCTTATAAGGGCGATATTATTGGATTAGTAGGTATCAATGGTTCTGGGAAATCAACACTAAGCAATATCATCGGTGGCTCATTATCTAATACAAGCGGAGAAATTGAAAAACACGGCGAAGTCAGCGTCATTGCCATCAATGCTGGATTGAATGCGCAATTGACAGGTTTAGAAAATATTGAATTCAAAATGTTATGCATGGGATTCAAACCTAAAGAAATAAAAGAACTTACACCTAAAATTATTGAATTCAGTGAGTTAGGTGAATTTATTTATCAACCTGTTAAGAAATATTCTAGCGGTATGCGTGCAAAATTAGGTTTTTCAATAAACGTTACAATTGATCCGGATATCTTGGTAATCGATGAAGCATTATCGGTTGGCGATCAAACTTTCACACAGAAATCATTAGATAAAATCCATGAATTTAAAGAAGCAGATAAAACCATCTTCTTTGTCAGCCATAATATTGGGCAAGTGCGTGAATTCTGTACAAAAATTGCATGGATTGAAGGCGGAAGACTTAAAGAATTCGGTGATGTAGATGACATTCTGCCAAAATACGAACAGTTCCTAAAAGATTTTAGAAAAAAATCTAAAGCACAACAAAAAGAGTTTAAACAAGAATTAGACAAATCACGATTTGTAATGAAATAAATTTTTCTGTTCGTTTATATATTTTCAGAATATAAATGAGTTTGAATCACTCATAAGTTTGGGTAGATATAATCATAGTTAAAGTTATTAAATACGTTACTTACTTTTTTTCAATTTTTTAAGCAAAACCCTTTAAATTGATTGTTAAAAGTATTATTATTAAGAACAAGTGTATTAATAACAGGCATTGAAAATTCGCTCATTTTCGAGAATGTCCAGACATTCAGCAAATGACATTTTGTATAAGAGCTATCTAAAACAACAGCTTTCCACTGCTTAGTTTTTTTCAAGATGAAGAAAAGAAGTATTGGCGTGCACAGATAAACATAGAGCCTGTAATCCATTATGTCATATCATTTCTCAAGTAAGCAGGTGATTGATATAGCTAACAAGAATACTAAAAATAAAACTCAAGAATTTGCTAATCTCGTGCGTGCATATCGAAAAGCACATATTGGAAAAGGTCCAGAACAAATTAAAGTTTTCTTTAAAGATAACTGGGCAATTGCACATATGACAGGTAGTTTGAGTAAGGTCGAAAATTTTTACTTACGTAATACGGAAAGTAAAGAATTTGAACGAATGCTTAAATTTGGCCGTACAGAAGAAATTAAGCAGCTTTATAACCAACATCCTCCAACAGAAATGGAAGAATTGGTAGGCGCAAAATTTGTAAAATTATTTACAGATGTTAATCTAGAAGATGACGAGGTCATTTCAATTTTTGTATTTGACCGTTCAATCGAATAAATCAGGATTGGTGTAAGGTACTCGGTGCTGTTTACTAACCCGCTTTGAAACTCGTAATAACTTTCAAGGAGGTGATATATGTAAACAGGATCGAGTTTTTATTTTTCATATACAATTGAGTTGAAACTTATCATTGTAAAACCCATTCATTTCTATAAAAAATAAAATACTATGACAATTTACTCTCACCACAATTATTGGTAAATGGCATAGTAAGCCCAAAACAAATTCAATATAAAAGTGTTTACTCAGCCCATTCAAACACCTTTATATCTATTGAAATCAGCGTCGAATATCTATTACTTGCGACCTCCTTTCCGAATAATAATGTGATTGAAAAAGAAATTCCTAAGCGTAAGTGATAAATCTGATTCTCAAAAATAACCCTAACAACTCATAAAACCTGATAAGTTTCAATGTTGGCACAAAATAGAATTACAACATCTATATTGATTGATAGTTTTAAAAACACGTTAAAAATTTTAAAACGTACGTGTAGCATAATAAGGTGTTATTATCTCAGTATTCTGCTGAACTGAATTCCCACAATTCATCACCACCAGCAGAACCCCTCAACTCAAACTGAATATACAACACTATTATGCTGCTTGCCCACAAACCCTTAAATTAAACAGAGTCATAAATCAGCTCTGTCCTATAACTATCGATGACACGTGCAGAATTGTATATGGAAAAGAGATTATAACGTAATCTCATAAATCACACGACAGCTCAGATTGTAAATAGCCCTTCAATCTGAGCACATACCCTCAATAATAAAAAAGTAATAAAATGTCGAATGACCTGTGTACAATTAAGTTCCCTCAACTACTTAATTGATACACATTCACTATAAAACTATAACCCTTAAACAAAAAACGCGTTGCAGCTACCCTTTCTACTGCAACGCGTATTTTTTATATACTTTTTTATCTCATTCAATCATTTAAACTTTAGATTTTTGCGGATTCATTTTCGCCCAAATCGTTCGTACAAAAATAATAATTACTACTGCTAGTCCTACATATCCTACGAATGGATATATAATAGCAACCAGCTTTCCAAAAGGCAACGATCCGCCAAGCATAAATACAATACCCAATACTATCGTTACGATAACCCCAAATTTAGCTGGAAATATTCGCATGAATTCATTCTTTATCAACCAGTACATTGGTGCTGTTGTTGAATAAATCCCAAGTAAAATACAAATAGAAAATACAATAGCTACCCAAGGACTAATTGTATCCCCTAAATATAAAACGGGCACTTCTAATTTCAATACATGATTGTAATGTGCAAACATCGCAACGACCATAGCCAATACTGCCAACATCAAACCAGCGCCACCTAAAATTCCAGCGGCTGCTGCTTCTTTCTTACTTCCTGATTGTTGTCCTAATTGTGTAAAGAAAATCGTACCTGCCAAAATGTTGTAACAAAAGAATAAAATACTGGATTGCCACCAATGACCAGCCGGTTGTAAATCTTTAGCTGCTTGAGGCAATGTATCTAAAGATGGTAACGAACCGATATTTTTAAAGAATACAACCAAACAAATAGCAATTGTTAAAACTACAATCACCGGACCGACTGCACCAATAATATCTACTAATTTATTCAATCCGAAAATCACTGTTATCATAGTTATAATTCCCATCCCAAGCAAGCCAACTATTGCAGGAATACCAAAGTGTTCATGTGCAATTGCTCCAGTACCGGAAATCATAATAACCACAATACAGAATAAGAACAGCAACGTAAAATATTCAATCAATCGTCCGATAATTTTACCACAATATACCCTGAAAATATCCCCTGGATGTTCTAATTGCAATTCATAGCCTCTTGTCATCAGTGTTACACCTAAAGAGCAAAACAAAATTGCACTTAAAATGATACCTGCGATACCTGCTTTACCATATGAAGCGAAAAACTGCATCACTTCTTGCCCCGTAGCAAAACCAGATCCGATTAAGTATGCCATATAAGCTCCGCTTAACTTCAATACATTCTTCCAATCTATTTGTTGTTCCATTGTCTTAACCCCCTTACCATCCTTGTCCTGTAACTTGATAAGCTTCTAATTTTCCTTGTTCAAGTTCTTCAAATGTTTCTTCTAAGATAGTCAATGCTTGATTGAGTTCCTCATCAGTAATTACAAGTGGCGGTTGGAATCTTAAGACATTTCCTGCTACAGCAATAATCACAACACCACGTTCATAGCATCGATTACAAATCTTTAATGCAGCATCGTTATCACGTGTTTTAGACTGTTTATCTGTAACAATATCTACACCGATAGATAGACCTAAACCACGAACATTGCCAATAAATTCATATTGATTTTCCCATGCTTTCATACGTGATTTCGCATATTCACCTTTTCTTGCTGCTTCCTCCACTAAATTTTCTTCTTTCATCATTTCTAAAGTTGCAACAGCTGCTGCACAGCTTACTGGATTAGCCCCCATTGTAAATAAGTGAGCAGGCGCATCTAAACTACTCATGATTTCTTCTCTGCCAACTATGGCCGACATCGGCATACCGCCTGCTAATGATTTACCATAAGCAACTAAATCAGGTTCAAAATTAAAATGCTCAATAGAACTCCATTTGCCTGTACGTCCCATACCTTGCTGAATATCATCTACAGCTAAAAGAATGCCATGTTCGCGACACAATTTTTCTAAAGCTTCGAAATAACCAGGCACGGGTTCTAATAATCCGCCGTCTCCTTGTATTGTTTCTAACATGATACATGCAACTTCTTCAGGAGGCAGATATTTTTCAAACATTTCTTTTAAAGGTGCTAAGTACTCATCTACAGTATTTGGTTCTGTACTGTTAAACATCCCCCGATAACTGTCAGGAAAAGGAATGTGGTGAACACCTGGTAATAATGGCCCGATTTTTCTTCTCATATTTAAACTGATTGCTGATAAAGAAATTGATCCATACGTTGAACCATGATAAGCGTTCGTAAAACTAATTACGTTAGGTCTTCCGGTATAAGCGCGGGCAAATTTTATAATACCGTCACAAGCATCTGAACCTGTTAAACCGAATATAACGCGTTTTTCAAAATCTCCAGGTGATATACTACAGATTTTTTCAGCAAGTTCTGCTAAAGGTTCATGATACATATATGCAGGTGTGTAATGAATCATCTTTTCTGTTTGTGCTTGTATTGCTTTTACAACACGTTCTGGTGTGTGTCCAATATTTTGAGAACTTGCACTAGATAACAAATCAATATACTTTTTTCCATCGACGTCTGTTAAAACTGCTCCATGAGCGTGATCAATAATAAGCGGGTAGTACGGAATACGACCTGCTCTTGCAAAATATTTTTCATCACGTTCAAATATCTCCTGTGCTCTTGTCATAAAATCACATCCCCCTATAAATACACTTTCTTTAGTCCTTTTATCTTTCTATAAAAATAATGAATATATGTAATATACAGTTAATCAAGCGCTTTGTAAACAGATTATTCCAAATTTTCAGATATCTAAAATATCAAACAACACTTTTTGTAAATAATAATGTAAAAAGTATCGTAAAAAATAGGGGCTGGGACATTAATGTTCTAGAATCCCGAAAAAAGGACGATTTTCACAATTGAAAATGAAAATCGTCCTTTTTTATATAATTTAAAGAAAAAATCAGCTCGTAGAGCTGTTAATTTCTTTAAGTTTGTTGCCATACAAGCAATACTAACTTCGGTTTCAACTTTTTCAATGCCCCTTACAGACATTCGAGTGAAACCCAAATTAGCCTTCAAATTACCGAAAAATGTTTCAACATCAGTTTTTCTTTTGCTGTAAATTGATGATGTTTTCGGATCTGAAAGCTTTTCTCTAGTGAACTGCTTATAAAATTCCCAAACCATATTTCGACGAATTGTTTTTAATGTATCCGGTTTGGCTTTTGGATTCATACATTCTTGTCTAAGCGGACAATCTATGCAGTCATAACATTTATATTCTTTGAATTGTCTCTGATATCCATATTTATCAGTACTGTATCTGTATCCAGAGAAGAATAGAATTTTATTGTTCGGGCATATATACCTGTCATCTTTTTCGTCGTAATTCCAATTTAATGAATTGAATGGGTTGTTTTTATATTTTCTTTTTTGTTCTTTTAAAAACATGCCGTACGGCATTACAGGAGTTCTGTTAAATATATCTATAACTATTCCATAATTGCTTTCGCTGCCATACCCTGCATCACATACTATATACTCAGGAATGTCACTATTAACTTCTTGAATCCTGTTTAAAAAATTTTCTAAAGTTCTTGTATCCGTCGGATTTTGATATACACCTACTGCCAAAGCAAATTGATTATTTGTACCTACTTGAATATTGTATGCTGGTTTTAATTGACCGTTTCTCATATGATCATCTTTCATTCGCATAAAGGTGGCATCATTATCAGTTTTGGAATAACTATTTCTTGTACCTAAAATCTTCTTTTGTTCCTCGTACTTTTCTTTTTTCTCTTTACATTCTGTAATTACTTTCTTATGCTTTTTTAATTCAGTGCGTTCTGATCTCAATATTTTTCTTTGTTCAGTATCATTGCTGGATTCAATATCATCAGTCAGTTCTTCAACCTTCTTATTCAAACAATCTTCGATTGCTTCTAATTCATGAGATTGTATTTCCTTTGAAGACTCTTCTTTTATATTCGGTATGATTTCCTTTTGTAATAATTCTTCATACGCAGCTTCCGACTTTTCCAAGTTGGCTTTGCTGTAGCGTTCAGTATTCGCTCTCCAAACCAACGAATACTTATTGGCATCAGCTTCGATTTTAGTACCATCTATATAAACGGCTTCTTCATCAATATATTGATTTTCGACTAAAAAAGTTCTGAAAACTACAAAACAATCTTTTATTAACTTATTTGTTCTGGAGTCAGAACGAAAACGGTTGATTGTTCGATAAGAAGGTTGCTGTTCTTGTGCCAACCACATAAACCTAATACTGTCTTTTAATGCAAATTCTATTTTCCGTCCGGAAAATATCGAATTACTATAAGCATACAATATTATTTTAAGCATCATGCGTGGATTGTGAGAAGGGGCGCCTCTGTGATTTTTATAGTTGTCGAAAGCTGTTTCAGGGATTTTTTCGACGATTTCATTAACTATGCTGGCAGTATCACTTTCGGAAAACGTAAATTCTGTTGTCAGTGGCAGAGAGATTTGAGACATGTTATAATTTTTATACATAAAGGTCCTCCTATGATTTGGGTTTGTGGTTATTCTCTAATTATAAGCGAGGCCTTTATTTTTTGAAATAATATGTATATTTTATATAAAAAAGCCGGTGAAAACTTTAAAAGTTTTCACCGGCTTGTATTTGAGACTGGAATTATGTCCCAGCCCCTATTTCAAACTTTATTTATTGCACTTTATTCAATACATCAACTTCTTGTTTCAACTGTTTTACAAAATCTTCGACATTAACACTATGTTCTTCAGATTCTCCACGTTTACGAACAGCTACTGTGCCATTCTCCACTTCGTTATCTCCGACTACAAGAGTGTAAGGTATTTTTTTCAAATGCGCTTGACGAATTTTATAGCCCATTTTTTCATCTGACAAATCAAGTTCCACTCTGAAGCCTTCTTTTTTCAATCGGCGTTTTAAATCTTTTACTGCATCCAAATGTAAATCTGCATTTACTGGAACAACTTCCATTTGTACAGGTGCAAGCCATAACGGCAAATTGCCGCCAAAGTGTTCAAGTAATATTCCGATAAATCGATCGCTTGATCCATAAATCGCACGGTGGATTACAACAGGACGCTCTTTTTCACCTGCTTGATTAATAAATGTTAAATCGAATTTTTCAGGCATTTGGAAATCCAGTTGTACAGTACCGCATTGATGGCTGCGTCCTAACGCATCCTTAATATGAATGTCGATTTTCGGACCATAGAAAGCACTATCTTTTTCATTCACAGTATATTTAAATCCATGTTGATTTAATACATTCTCAAGAGATTGCTCTGCGAAATCCCATAATTCAATTTCGCCCATAAAGTCATCTGGACGAGTAGATAGCTCAATACTGTAATCAAAACCAAAGACACTATAAACTTTATGAATCAATCCTAAAACATCTAAAATTTCTGATTCAATTTGATCACGTCGTACAAAGATATGTGCATCATCTTGGTTGAAAGTACGTACACGGAATAAACCATTTAATGAACCGCTTAATTCATGACGATGTACTTGGCCGAATTCAGCCATGCGAATTGGCAAATCACGATAAGAATGCAAATGATTTTTATAAATTAACATGTGACCAGGACAGTTCATAGGTTTTAAAGCATAAGTTTGTTCATCTACTTCTGTGAAGTACATATTATCTTGATAATGATCCCAGTGACCGCTGTTTTTCCATAAAGTTTCATCCATAATAAACGGAGTATAAACTTCTTCATAATCTGCTTCAAACTGCAATTGTCTCAACATATTTTGTAATTCTAAACGAATCACTTGTCCATTATGCGCATAAAACGGCATACCTGGTGCATATTCTGAGAATGAGAAAATGTCTAATTCTTTACCTAAGCGACGATGGTTTACTTGTTCATACTTTTCAATAAAAGCTTGGTGTTCTTCTAATGCTTCACCATCAGCAAATGCAAAACCAGCAATACGTTGCAATGATTCATTATTTACATCGCGCAACCAATTAGTTGCTGAAATAGATTGCAATTTATAATTCTTAACTTTAGATAAATTAGTAACAAGTGGTTGATTAATCACTGCTTTATAATCTCCATGCACAGCTACTTTCACAGGTTCTTCACCTTGTTCAATGTGATACTGCATAAATGGATTATCTTTAAATAAATCTAATGCATCTAATTTTGAATACTCATATATTTCAATAGGGTGATTGGCACTGATTGCTTTATTAATTGTTTTTGCGACTTCTTTTAAATCAGCGGCCTTCAATGTGTTTTCAGCTTTAAAATCACAATAGAATTGTTCTTTATTCACACCAAAATCTGCAACTTCAACTTTGTGCTTCACAGCTGCTTCCCCTACTAAAAAACTTAAAGTATAACGAATCGCTGCTAAGCCCTCTTCATCTTCATAAGTAAAGAATTCAACTTGGCAATCTTTCTCGATTTGATGATTCAAATCGTGTAATTCACCATCTACAGATGCTACAGCTGCTTTTTTGGCAAAAGAACTGCCGATTTGTTGTGCAACTTGGTAAAGTGTTGTGCTTTGTTCCACCTCCAATTTGCGTTGATCTGGTAAAGTTACGATGACTTGATTTCCCATACATATTGCCTCCTTAAATTCCTGATTAAAATAAAAAAACTGCACCTATCCCTTTAGATATAAAGGGACGAGTGCAGTTTCTGCTCGTGGTACCACCCAGATTCAAAACAAATAAAACAACAACATAAGCAATTACAACTTCTTCAGCTATGCTGCAGCAACATTTATTTCCTCATTGGAATGACGTAACATGTCATTAAACGGTATATTTTCATATACTTCTCTAAAGTAGTAAAATACACTTTCAATTAATGCAGAAGCTCACAGCCGATGACTTCTACTCTCTGTCTTTTTGTGCATTTATTGTCTTTATCACCGAATCAATTTTTAAATTGTTTATAGTATATCGTAATAATTACGATTTATCAATCTATTTTTTGATGTTCATATTTTTGTAAAACTTAATAACGCTTTCATTCTTTACGCAATACTTTTTCCATCGTCTTACCCTTAGCAAGTTCATCCACTAATTTATCTAAATAACGAATTTCTTGCATTAACGGTGCTTCAATCTCTTCAACGCGAACACCGCATATCACACCTTTGATTAATTTACGGTTAGGATTCATTTTTGGCGCTTGAGCAAAAAATGTTTCAAATGAGATATTATTATTTAAAACTGTTTCAAGACCAGATTCATCATAACCCGTCAACCAACTAATCACTTCATTCAATTCTTTTTGCGAACGTCCTTTTTTCTCAACTTTCGTTACATAATGCGGATAAACACTGGCAAAAGCCATATCGTAGATTTTATGCCTCATTTTTTTCACCCTCCTTTTATTTTTAATTAACTCATACGAAACTCTAATTCTCATAAAAAAACTGCTTAGACTCGTCTTCAGACCATTCAAAGCAGTAGATTTTATTCTTTATTTTTTTAATCTTGTTCGAAAGACCTTGGATACAAATCGAGGTAAGCGCTGCATACGTGCCATTCGTTTCCAATCTGTAATCAAACGATAAAACCATTCTAAGTTTAATTTACGGAAGATAAGCGGCGCTCTTTTTTTTGTACCACTATATACTTCAATAGAACCGCCGACGCCCATCATCAAAGTATGTTGAAAACGATGACGGTGCCGTTTAATCCATTCTTCTTGTTTGGGATAACCCATGCCTACAAAAATATAATCTGGATTAAAGTTGCATACTTGACGTGCTACACTTTCATCTCTAGTATCGATATAACCATGATGTGAGGCAAATTCAATATGAGGATATTTCTGTTGAAGATGTTTTACTGCTTCAGCCACTACATGCGTTGAAGCACCTAATAAAAATACTTTTTGTCGATGGCGCTCTGCTATCACTAAACAGGCAGCCATAAATTCAATACCAGGCACACGTTCCTTCAATGGTGTACCTAAAATTCGGCCTGCTTGTATAATCCCTGTTCCATCAGGAATGATAAAGTCCGCTTCTCCAATTAAATCATAATAATTTTCATCTTCGAGTGCATAATCGACAATCTCAGGATTTGCGGTAACCACAAACATATTATCTGTCGTATCAGCTTCTATAAAGTTTGTTACATGATGTTTCATCTCATCCATCGTTACATTATCAAATTGAACAGACAAGATATCTACTTTTTCGCGCTTTGCTGTTCGTTGATTTTCCATAATAAAGTCTCCTAACTTGCGCATCCGGTTGAATCAACCTATCATTTACATCATTATACACTACTAACCTGATAGATTGCATTTCTTTCAAGAAGTGTTAATCTGAATTTAATACACTATTGATCAAAGAGGTTTTTAATTATGACAACTGAAAAAGAAAAAATGCTGAGCGGACAACTTTATGATTCAAGAGATCCTCAACTTGTAAAAGAACGTCATAAAGCGCGTCATGCGACAAAAGCAATCAACAATGCATTTTCAATCAAAGAGCGCCATTTTCTATTAAGACAAAGCATCGGTCATTGCGGTGATAATGTATTTATCGAACCTGATATTCATTTTGACTACGGTTATAACATCTCACTCGGCAATCATTTTTACGCCAATTTCAATCCAGTTATGTTAGACGTTGCCCCAATTACAATCGGTAACCATGTTCTCCTTGGTCCGAATGTTCAACTCATTACAGCAACACATCCGTTGAATCCCGCTGAACGTGCTTCTGGATTAGAACTTGCTTTTCCTATTACGATTGGTGATCATGTTTGGATTGGTGCAGGTGCAATTGTACTGCCTGGTGTGACAATTGGAGATAATGTTGTAGTAGGTGCGGGCAGTGTTGTAACAAAAGACATTCCCGACAATCAAGTTGTAGCCGGTAACCCAGCGCGTTTTATTCGTGAAGTCCCGTTAGATTAGAATAGGTCTCAAGACGCAAGCAAAGGCGTCTTGTTTTCATTTATAATGGATAGTATTACAAAGATTCAGAGGTATCTGCTATGCAACTATTCAAAGAAATTATCAGCACACCGATGACACTGCACCTTTATCTGGTTGTCATCATTGCTATTATCTATATGACAGTGCATCATTATCGTAATCGTCCGGGACTTGCAGTTACAGATATTATTTTAAATTATATCCCTGTTCTGACACACGAGTTCGGCCATATTGTTTTTAATAAAATCAGCGGAGGCCGCACTGAAGATTTAGTCATCGTAACATCACCAAGAGAACGCTTTGCAACTTCGCAACAAGGTTTTGCTATCACACGTGCATCTCGTCGTTCTACAATGATTATCACCACATTAGGTGGCTATGTTATGCCGCCATTAATGCTTGCACTCGGAATTTTCAGTGCGTATTTTCACTATCCGTCGCTTTTTGTTTTAAGTTATCTTCTCATCTTCATCTACTTTGTTTGTATTACTTCACGCAAAGGTATACCGATTTTAATCGCTATTTTTCTTGGGTTGATGATTTATTTACTAATACAAAACAATCAGCCTGAAATGATTGTAATGATACTGTCCATCGTTTATCACTTTATTTTAGGTGTATTATTCGGAGAACTCTTGCAGTCAACTTGGACGATGCTGCGTTTGACTTTCACCAAATACCCTATTGAATGGGATGGTACAGCTTTACGCAATTTAACACACCTTCCAGTCGTTGTCTTTACAACGCTTTGGATTGCTTTCAACTTTTATGTCGTATATGCTATCGTAAAATACTTACTCTTCCAAGGTTAGGAGATAAACCATGATACAATTGAAAATCGCTGAAAAAGAAGATTTACCAGTTTTCACTAAAGTCTATAATCAAGCCATTCTTATGCGCAATGTCACAGCAGATATCGAGGAAGTGTCAAATGAAGAAATGGCACACATTTTTAATAACCACGATACTTCTCGTCCGTTGTACACTATTTTAAATGAACAAGGGCAAGCTATCGGTTATGCAAGTTTAAACCATTTTTATGGACGCCCTGCTTATGATGAAACTGCAGAACTTAGTATTTATTTAGATGAACAAACACGCGGTCAAGGTTACGGCACAAAAGTAATGCAGCTTTTAGAAAAAGAAGCTGCATCACTCAATATTCACTATCTTACCGGTTATGTATTTGCTCAAAATGTTCCATGCAATAAACTCTTTGAAAAACAAGGCTATACACTTTGGGGCAATTTACCGCAAATTGCACACATTGATGAAAAACGTCTGGATTTATGTATATGGGGCAAACATATTTGATTTAAAAAAGCGTTTCGCGAGTTTTGTTACCTGCGAAGTGCTTTTTTCTATTTTTACAAAGTAAAATTTAACTTTTATAGCTTTCTATATCATAGCAAATAAATTTTCAGTTCTAATTTCTTGTTAACACATATACTTGTATATTGAAAAAGACGCAACTTCTCAAAAAAGGTTGCGTCTTTATTTCTAAAAGTTATGCTTTTAATTTTTCACCAAAAATATGTGCTGCATTTTCATAACTGAGAATAATCAATGGATCATCCTCTTTTCGAATTGCAATGACTTGATTCGTATCATCTTGTGATTCTACAACGATTTCATCACCGATTGAAATGGACTTGCTAGATAAATAAATCAATAATTTTGTACGATCTCGCACCCTGCGAATCGTAACATGATCGCCTTCTTCGAAGTTTTTCAATGAATCGTTATAAATTTCTTCGAATTTTCCATTGCGCGGAATGACCCCGCCATGCGGACAAGTCGTAGGGTAATTCAAAAGTGAATCCAAGCGTTCAACAAACAAATCCGAAACGCGATGTTCTAACACCTCTGCCTCTTGATGGACTTCTTCCCAGTTATATTTCAAAATCTCTATTAAAAAAAGTTCTAATAAACGATGGCGTTTAATAATTTCCAACGTATGATTAAAACCTTCTTCTGATAACTTCACACCTTTATAAGGTTTCGTAATGACATAGCCTGCTTTTTCCAAGCGATTAACCATTTCACTCACGGATGGTGGTTTGATATTCAAATATTGAGAGAGTTTTTTATTTGTAACGAATGAAGTAGCGCCGCCATTATTCAAAATCGCTTTCAGATAATCTTCCTTTTCTTCCGTTAACATCCTGTCACCGATCCTTCCATCCAGATTCACTTTATTGTATCACGAAAATACTTGACACGCTAAATTTCATGTCTTATGATGAAATAAATTAGGTTAACCTAAAAATTTAGTTAGGAGGTGTATTATAATTTTAGAAGTCAAAAACCTTAACTTATATCTAGGGAATAAACATATCCTGCAAGATATTAATCTGCAATTGCCTATTCAAGGAGAATTGATCGGCATAATGGGTCCGAACGGAGCGGGTAAATCTTCTTTAATCAAGACACTGATTGGTGAATTCAAATCAGAAGGCATCAAGAGATTAAATGGGAAACCTGTTGCTTCCCAATTAAAGAAAATTACATACATACCGCAAAAAACACAATTAGATTTAGATTTCCCTATCAGTGTTGAATCTGTCGTACTTTCTGGAGCATTCAAAGAAATAGGATGGTTCAAACGTCCAACACGACACATAAAGAAGCGTCTTGACGATTTGCTTGAAGATATGGAATTAGTCTCTTTGCGTAAACGCCAAATTTCAGAACTAAGCGGCGGTCAATTACAACGTGTACTTGTAGCACGTGCATTGATGACAGAGAGTACGCTTTATTTGCTCGATGAACCTTTTGTCGGCATCGATTTTACCAGTGAGCAATTGATAATGGACAAACTTCAACGTTTAAAAGCACAAGGCAAATTAATTTTGATTGTGCATCATGATTTATCAAAAGCTGCTGAATATTTTGATCGTATTATGCTATTGAATCGGACCATACGTTATTTCGGCCCAAGTCAAGAAGCGATGACAACAGAACGCTTAAATGAAACCTATATGAATCAAAGTACGGAGAATACTATGTTTGAACATAGTGAGAAAGAGAGAATTAAAAATGCTTGATTTTTTACAACACATATTTGATTACCAATTTTTAAGCCGTGCACTTATCATTTCTATCTTTGTAGGAATTGTCTGCGGAACGGTTGGCAGTCTGATTGTTTTAAGAGGATTGTCTCTAATGGGTGATGCGATGAGCCATGCTGTATTACCCGGTGTAGCATTATCATTTCTGTTCAAGATTCCGATGTTTGTCGGTGCGCTTGTTACAGGAATGCTTGCAAGTTTATTTATCGGATTTATTTCTGATAAAAGCAAAACGAAACAAGATGCAGCTATCGGAATTAGTTTTACAGCATTTTTAGCAGTCGGAGTTATTATTATCAGCCTGATTAATAGTACAACAGACCTTTATCATATTCTTTTTGGTAATTTGCTAGCGATTACCAAAACTGCATATTGGTCGACGATTATTGTCAGCATAATTGTGCTCCTGCTTATCATCATTTTCTACCGCCCGTTGATGATTTCTACATTTGATCCAACATTTAGTAGAATGAGCGGTTTAAATACTACATTTATACATTATTTTGTGATGTTGCTGCTTTCATTAGTTACTGTAGCCAGCATCCAAACCGTTGGTATCATCTTAGTCGTTGCATTATTGATTACACCAGCTTCAGCAGCCTTCTTGATTACAAAAAAACTTTGGTCAATGATGATCGTTGCGAGTGTTATTAGTGTTATCAGTGCAATTGTCGGAATGTATTTCAGTTATATTTATAACATTCCAAGCGGTGCAACGATTGTATTGTGTGCATTCGCGATTTATATAGGTACATTTATCTATTCGAAAATATCTCAACAAATTAGAAAAGGAGTTCCATCATGAAAAAGTTAGTACCTTTGTTAATTGCAGTATTACTATTCTTAGCTGCTTGCGGAGGAGGAGGTCATTCACAACCATCTTCTTCTGATCATAAATTGAAAATCGTCACTACCAACTCTATTCTGTATGATATGACCAAAAATATAACTGGTAATCATGCTGAAATACATAGCATTGTCCCAGTCGGTCAAGATCCGCATGAATACGAAGTAAAGCCCAAAGATATTAAAGCATTAACAGATGCAGATATCATCTTATATAATGGCCTGAACCTTGAAACAGGCAATGGATGGTTTGATAAAGCTTTAGAACAAGCTGGCAAAAACACAAAAGATAAAAGTGTCGTACGCGTTTCTAAAGATGTGAAACCTATTTATTTGAACGGTGCTGAAGGTGACGCATCTAAACAAGATCCGCATGCATGGTTAAGTTTGGAAAACGGCTTGAAATATGTGAAAACAATCCAACAAGCTGTTATCAAGCATGACAAAGCACATCAAGATGATTACCAAAAACGAGGTGATGACTATCTCAGCAAACTTGAAAAATTGAATAAAGACAGTCACGATAAATTCGATGACATTCCTAAAGACCAACGCGCCATGATAACAAGTGAAGGTGCATTTAAATATTTCTCTAAACAATATGGCATTACACCCGGCTATATTTGGGAAATCAACACAGAAAAACAAGGTACACCAAAACAAATGAAACAAGCAATTCAATTTGTGAAATCACACCACTTAAAAAATCTATTAGTCGAAACAAGTGTAGATCACAAAAGTATGCAAAGTTTAAGTGAAGAAACAGGTGTACCGATTTCTGGAGAAGTTTATACAGATTCTATTGGCAAAAAAGGCAGTAAGGGCGATTCCTATTACAAAATGATGGAATCTAATATTGAAACTGTCCATAACAGTATGAAATAACACATTATCCTTGAGATGACGGTTTACCTCCTAATTCCAATACCGTCATCTTCCATAAATAATCTATCCTAAACATAAATAATAAGCTGTGGTCACAATCCTCCCTAGAGACCACGAAAACTCCTAATGAAAAAGCGGTAATGCGATGATATCGCTTTTTAAAGAGCCAGTCCCCTCCAAGACTGGCTCTTTTTTTACATAAAAAAGCTGCGAAACAATACTTTTTCAAACATTTGTTTCGCAGCTTTATTGATATTTTATGTTAAGCGATCTACTAAGATCATTTCATCATAATTAATCGCTTTTCTTACTTTAAGTGCTGTTTTTTCACTTACTTCCCCTTCATCTACCAATTCATTTAATATATGGCGTTGTTCACGTAATGCATTCAGCTTGATTTTCGACATTGATTCATGATTTTTAGTATTAAAGAAATTAGATGGTGTCAGATTATCGGTACGTAATAAATAACTGTCTGCAATTGTACTGATTTCTAACTGATTATCTGAATTTGCTTCTTTAGATAATCGTTTAACTACATTGTAGTGCACGATACGCATTATCTTTGAAATTTCTTTCAAGTTTTCTTTAATATCCAATGAAGATGATGCATTAGTTTGAATACGCACACGACGTCTTAAATAACTTGTTTTAACTCTAATCCAAATACGTCTTAATAATGAAGCTTGACGATAAACTTGTGTACGTTCTGCATAACGCATATAGTTATCAAAATCACTTTGAGAGATTCGTCCTTCTTTTGCTAAATCATCCAATGTTTTTGTTTCTGTATCAAAAGCAATACCTTGCAGACGTTCCAATTCTTTTGAATCTTCATCGTCATCATCTAATACTTTCAAGAAAGCAATACGGTCGTGATAATCTTTAATCACATTCCCATATTTAAAAGAAGTTTCTGGTGTTGCATTTTTTCTTAAGTAGTCGACTACTTGCTCTAATATATAAACGCGTGTCTGCTTGAATGACATACCTTCTAGTTTCGCCTTTTTCATTGCAGGTGTTACAAGCGGTAAAAATACTTGTGCAATAACCAAACTTAATATAACCATTCCTGAAGAAATGAATAGTAAATCATTTCGATAAATAAACGACTCATTTTCACCTAATACGAATGGTAATGTTAACGCGATAGCAAGAGAAATTGTACCGTGCACACCACATAATGTCATGATTAGAGCATACATGCTGCGTTTCGGTTTTTCAGAAGGTTTTTGAGGCCCTCCTTCATTCATTGCTCTTTCGAAAGGACTGACTGGAAGGTAAAAATAAGGATAAAGTACATAAACCCATACGAAGCGGAATACATATACAGCGAGTGCTATAACACCTGTTGTTGTAAGTAAGAACACAAGATTTTGCGGTTCTGTTTTAAGTATATTCACAACAACTTCCGGAACCATATAACCTAAAATAACAAATACAAAACCGTTTAATGCATAACTCAATACGTTCCATGTTTGTGTATAACTCAACTGTAATTGTGTACTGACATGTGTAATACGATCTCTTTCAAATCCATGTACAAGACCTGCTACAACAGCCGCAATAATTCCTGAAGCATGGAATACTTCCGCAATCAGATATGTGACAAATGGCGTCAGTAATTGAATGAAAATAAACATATTATTACTTTCTACGCCACGTCTAGAAAGTGTTACGCGCAATCGTACGAGTGCAATACCGATAATCATACCGACAATCAAACCACCAATAGCTGCGACTAAAAATTCACCAACAGCATGGGTGATAGAAAAAGTACCTGTAATCAATGCGGTTACAGCAATTTTGAAAGAAATGATACCCGCTGCATCATTTAATAAAGACTCCCCTTCCAAAATTGTCATGGCACCTTTCGGTAATATTTTACCTTTTGTAATGGCAGAAACTGCTACAGCATCTGTCGGACAAAGAATTGCTGCTAAAGCAAAACCTGCGGGCATAGGCAGATTAGGCCATACCCAGTGGATAAAGAATCCCACACCAACAACAGTTGTAAATACTAAACCTAATGCCATCAACATGACGGGTTTTATATACCGTCGCAAACTGACACGGGAAACTTGAACACCTTCTACAAATAGTAATGGTGCGATTAAGGCAACCATAAATACTTCTGTATCAAAGTCAAAACTGACTGGGATAGGTGTTAAGAACAACAAAGCCCCTAAAACAATTTGGATAAATGCTAAAGGTACTTTAGGGAGAAATAGTGAATGAATTAAGGAACTTACAATTATTGCTGCTAAAAATATCAGCAAACCTTCAACTATCTCCAAATCGTCACCTCTTTCTATGTTCAATCATATGAAGTGGATGATAAAAGCTGGTTCATTCAGTTTTTATCGTCTAGTTATAATAATACAATATTTAATTGCACAAAATCTATTTATATAACTTCAGCCACACTACATTTATACAAAGCAAATAATGAAAATTAATGCTCCCTTGTTATTTCTGAGGCTATATAAATAGAATCATGATAATACTGTTTTACCCGTTCTCTCCTTTCTTTATTACAGCACCAAAAAAATTTTATCTTTTTTTAAAAAAGATGTGCTTTTTTTGAACGAGAAACGATATATAGAGTGAGAAAGGAGGTCAGACAAATGAAAAAAATTAAAGATGTCGCTATCACTTTGATTCACGAAGAACTTGGTGAAAACAGCAAAGTTGTACAAAAACGTCGTAAATTCTCTCGTTTGAACCCAGAGATCACTTCAAAAGAATTATTAACTTTTAAAAATGTGATTGAAAAATTAACTGGAGAAACGTACATCAATGTTGAAGTCACTACAGTAGAAACTTTATAAAAGGAGGAAACATAATGTCTAAAACTTTAGAACTGATTTTTCTTAACGCAGCTAACAAACCTGTAAAATTACAAATTCCAGATTTAACGCAAGATGTCAGTGAGGAAAGCGCACGTAATGCTATGAATACTTTACTGGAAACGAATGTACTTAATCCTACAACTGGTAAACCCGTAGCAGTCAAAAGTGCACAAATCATTGAAAAAGAAACACATATTATCTTCTAAAACAAATTGCCGAGTATACTCATTATTTGAGTATGCTCGGCTTTTTATTCTACTTGTCTAGGTTTGACTATATCCCCGAAAAAAATACGTTTATCGCCCAGTTTTTTACAAATAGCGTAATCATCATACACATCAATAACCTGTGCTAGATTTTTGTAAGCAAGTTTAGGATTGAGTACTTCAATAAATTGTTGATCTTGAATTTGCGCATTCTGCCCAGCATCAATAAAGAAAGTTTCTTCATCAAGTACACGAATAATCGAAATATCATGCATATTAAATCCTCTCTTTCTTACTTTCATTAAGTTTTTTCACTCAACTCTTATTTTACCAAATTATATATAGATATATTGAAAAAATCTACATTTTTTACAATTATCAAATAAAAAGTGTCTTAAAAAACAAAAAATTAAAAAAACATTTATGTCATTGTTGATATATGTCATCTAATTATTGTTTACCTTTCATCAGTATGATAAAGTTATGTAACTGATTGAAAAATAATAAAGGAGGTATTCAATGGCACTATTATTACTTTTAGGATTAATAGCAGGCACAATGGTTCCGATTCAGACTTCAATCAACTCCCGTTTGATTGAATATACTCGTTCATCATTTTATGCTTCTACTATTTCTTTTGCTGTCGGTTCACTCTTCTTAGTACTTGTGAACTTGATTGTTAATCCAGGTGTATTTAATGTCAATTATTATCATTTTGATTTTAACTACACTTGGATTACAGGCGGTATTTTAGGCGTTATTTTCTTAACAGGAAACTTAATTTTATTCCCAAGACTAGGAGCATCACTAACTGTTATTATCACAATTGCCGGACAAATCGTAATGGGAGTCCTTATTGATACTTTTGGTTGGTTCGGCGCTAATACAGAACCCTTCACGTTCTTGAAGCTTTGCGGCGTTTTACTTCTCTTCTTTGGTATTTTTATTATGAATTATACTAAGCAAAAAGCAGCGACTGAAACACAAAGTAACCCCTTATCATTAGTATTATGGTTAGCCATCGGTTTCTCATTCGGATTTGCGCCTCCTATCCAAACAGCAATTAACAGTCAATTAGGACAAACTGTACAAAGTCCATTCCTTGCTTCTTTCATTTCATTCTTTGTTGGTACAATCACATTATTCATTATCACATTAATTATGAATCGCTCACTGAGAATGCGTGCACATTCACCTGAAAGCGGTAAAATTAAATGGTTCTACTTTATTGGTGGAATTTTAGGAGTTGTATTTGTGACAGCTAATATTATTTTAATGCCGCATCTAGGTGCTGCTTTAACAACAATTATCGCGATGCTTGGGCAAATGATGATGGGTGTCTTAATTGATCACTTTGCTTTACTTGGAGCACCGCGCAATCGCATTTCAGTGCGTAAATGCGTTGGTATCATATGTATCATTATTGGAATTGTTATCCTAAGATTATTCTAGGATCCAATTCCTATTTTTTTATCGAAAATAGAGGTAAATTTATATGTTGCACAAATCATAACATCACTGTATAATAATATTAAAATAAAATATTATGAGGTGATTTATCTTTGAAAAACTCTCTCCGGTTGATAGTGCTAATATCTATCCTCTTATTAACACTTATCACCGTCGGAATCTATGCCGTCTTCCGACATCAATATCTCCAGGCACAAAAGCATCCTAAGACATACACTGTCACATATAACCAACCTCTCACTTTTATCGGGGAACAACAAGCACAATATACACAAACGCTTATATACCACCCTGAAAATGGTAAAATTCATGACTGGTTTATTCAGTCAGGTAAAGTTGTAAAAAGGAATACCCCTGTTTTGGAATATTATAATTTTAAAGCAGAACAGAAATTGACAGCTCTGCGCAAGCAACTTATTGTCCTTGATCAAAAATCTGATCAATCGTCTCTTCGTACTTTTTTAGAAAAGCAGTTTTATCTCACCCAAACAAAACTCAGAATACAAGAAAACAGTATATTCGAAGGCACGTTGCATATTGTTGAGCCTTATCCCTCACTAAATAATGAAGTTTTCGCTAAAATTTACAGCCATAAGAGAATTATTCAATGTACCATTGATGAAAAAATACGTCATCAACTAAAAAACAATCAAGAAGTCGATATACAACCTCATTTTGGCAAATCATTTAAAGGAAAAATTATTAAAATTGATACCTTTCCTGCAATGTCTTCAACCAAATCAGACACTTCAGCTAAATACAAAGTTGCAATTTCTACTGATGCAACTTATCCACTAGGCACACATTTTAAAATTTCCATTCCCACCCGCCTGATTTCTTTACCAAAAGATGTTCTGTATGATAAAAATTCGGTTATAATAAAAAAAGATAAGAAAATGGTTAAAAGAATTATTAAATATCGGGTAAAATCGGGTATGGTTATTATTAGTGAGGGATTAATACCGGGCGAAAAGGTTATTGCCCAATCAAAAAACTTCACGTTTAACTAATGATTTTATATAATTATCCTATGTAATTACGTTTACAAGCAAAAATCAGAATCTAATTATTTAATTTCTCATAATTCAAATGATGTTCAATAAGTTAAGTGCTTAAAATGGTAACTTTTTAAAAGTACATCTTTACGAAAAAACTATACTTTTATAATGTTTTTTTGTTTACATTTCATTTTTATTTAGTTATAATTAAATAAATAATAGAGACTTGAATATTTTAATATGCCTTTCGAGCCTCATATTATGTATATTAGTGTTAATAAATGCTTGCTTGTGAGCGTTATTAATAAATATAGGGAACTGTTATAATAAGGGAGGATTACGCATGGCCGTTTCTAAAATTAAAAATTCATCTGACTTACTAGCTATGGTAACTTATGCAGATAAAATGAAAAGTATCATCAAGAAAGAATTCTCAATCAGCTTTGAAGAGTTTGCTGTTTTAACTTTCATCAGCCAATCTGATGATAGCGAATACTATCTTAAAGATATTATCAACCACTTAAACTACAAACAACCACAAGTTGTTAAAGCAGTAAAAAATCTTTCTCAAGAAGATTACTTCGATAAAAAACGTAACGAACAAGATGAAAGAACAGTTTTAATTTTAGTTAATAGTAAACAACGCGATAAAATTAATGAGTTGTTAAACAGAATTAACGAACGCATTGTAAAAGCTAACAAAGAAGTTAAAATCTAATTCTATTTTATGGGGACTTTCAACTATTGATTGAAAGTCTTTTTTATATACAAACGAGGTCGAAATCAACTAAAACCAGTTGAATTTCGACCTCGTTTTATTTATCCCTTGTGGATAGTCTAATAGAATAATAAATAATTACAGCTAAAATCAATACCCAAATAATTACTGTACCTATTTGTGCTGCATTAGGATTTACAATAACTGCATCAATCGTTTTTTGTGTTAATAATAAACCTATACCTGTAAACTCTAACCGTTTAAAATATAATCCAGCAATACTAATGATTATTCCTGCAAAAAATACAAATATATGAGCATACTTTGTAACAACAAATACACCTAAATCAATATTGAACGCATGTAATCCCACTAATATTGCAGCGATGATAATAATCATCCATCCTAATAATACTTCGATGCGATTACTATAGAGATAATTTTTCTTCACAATTCTGAAGTAAATCATCACAGTTGCGGGCAATACAAGCAGACAATAAATAATTGATAATCCTGTTGCTGCTTGAAATGGAACAAACTGCTTATCATACAAATACGAAATCAAAAGAAAGTTTACGATAAAAAACAAAATCGGATTGAGTTGAAGACCGAATAAGTTACGTTGTATTGTCAAAATTATTTCAGCTGGCGATTTACGACGATATTCAATATAATCCTCATCTTTTGCTTCTGATTTATGCAGATCTTCTCTTAAATTTTCTTTAATATCATCAATCATATTAGGAGATAGGCCTTTATAATTAAAATAATCACCTATATTTTCCAATAAAATTTTATCATTCGGTCGCATAAAGCATCTCCTTTTAGTTTGCTATCTCTATCAATTTATCATTTCACAGATATTTTTTCTACTTTAGAAATTAAAAAGAGTTGCTGATTTCTATTTAATCAGCAACTCTTACTATTATTTATTATTTTTCGATATCAATGCGATAAAGTTTTAAGTTTCTATCTTTTGGAGATTCTGTACCAAATTGATATGTTGTTTTTCCATCTTTAATGTAACCGAAATTGCCAGTTCTATCATCAAAATGATAGCGCCATTTCACAGTATTTCCTAATTGATTACGCACTTCTTTGAATGTAGGACCGTCAGGTTTATTGTATCCCATAGAAATACCTGTGATTACACCATTATCTTTTTTACCATTGGCTGTAACAATCATTAAACCTTTAGCCGTTTTGAATTCATAATAGTGTTCAGTCTTATCAGGTTTGTATGAATATCCAGTCGCTTTTTGTTTTTTTAGAACATCTTGGATATTTTGACCTAATTTTACACCCTCAAGTGATTGATCACCATGATGGATTTGTTGAACATTTTGAATGGTATTGCCAGATGCTGCATCTGCTTGGCTGACACCTAAACCAGTGATAACTGTTGCAGAAACGATAGCTGCTGATAATATTTTTTTCATAAGCACTAACTCCTTTGTAATCTATATTTCTGTATCTCGTGCTTTACTTAATTTTACTATACCCTGAAATAGTATTACAGTAATCAGTCTGAAGTTGTAACTTTTTGTAATATTTTTCAATTTTGTGTCATTTCATTAATCTTTCGATAATGATTAAAATTAATATTATTTATTTGAATTATGAAGTCTTTTTTGCTCATCTTCCATTACTTCCTTAACATTGAAGAAAGCTGTAATCACTTCTAAAAATCCTCTCATTTCTTCAGCCATTGGATATAAACCAGATTGTTTAAAAGTTTCTAATTGCGCGTCTGGAATTTCATGTAAAAATGTTTCGATATCTTCTGATGTAGAACGCTCGTCATATTTACCTGCTATGATTAATGTCGGCGCTTTAATTTCATTTAATTCTAAACCGATATAATCTCTCTTAAATGATTGTTCTACAGCATCTTTTTCATAATCTGTCATAAGCCCGGTTGTATCTGCAACATTTTTCGAGAATTTTTTTATTTTTTTCAATGAACCATAAGTATGTTTATCTAAAAATTTCTCTTGTTTTTCATCTTCCCAAGTTCTGATTTTATCAGCATATTTTTTAAATAAACGTTCAGCTGGCAATTCTTTTTGAACCTTTGTCGGATTAACTAATACAAGTGCATCAGTATATTCTGGGTGTTTAACTGCAAAATCTGCCGCAATAGAACTGCCTAATTCTTGTCCGATAAAAAAAGCATGGCGAATGTATAAAAAATCCATCAATTCTTTAATGTCTGAAGCATAAGTTTCAAAATTAATATGCAACGGTTTATCAGAAAATCCGTGCCCACGTAAATCAATTAATACAATTTGGTATGAACTTGATAATTTTTCAGCAATTTGATTAAAGATTGAATAATTTTCAAATGCCGAATGTATCATCACAATAGGTTGGCCGCTTCCCATCGTTTCGTAATTAAGCGCCGTATCATCTTTCGTCGTATATAGTTCCATTTGCCTCTTCACTCTCCTCAGGATTAGGTGCTACGTCTGGAAGTATCTCCAATAATTCTTCAAGTGTTGAAATCTCATAATCCACTTCATGTTCTTCAGGTGCTAACTCAACTTCTTCATCTTCATGGTTAAACCACACACTTACCATACCCATCGCTCTTGCAGGGGCTACATCATTCAACGCATCATCACCGACATACATCACTTCTTCAGCTTTGACCCCTAATTGCTCAATGATATCTTCAAAAATTCTAGGGTGCGGTTTTCTATAACCCACCATTTCAGATGTAGACAAAAAGTTGATATAAGACAAAATGCCTAAGCTGTCTAAACGATATTGTTTAATATGCGATTTGCCGTTTGCAATGACACCTATCAAGTAACCTCGCTGCACTAAACGCTCTAATGTATATTGTGTGTCATGATAAGGGAAAACATAACGATAAAAATGCATCTCAAAATCAGAGAATAAATCTTTCCAAGATAAACGGTCAATATGGAATCGCTTAATAATCGCTTTATACAATTCAGGTTTATCATGATCTTCATCATCATCTAATTCAATAAACTGCTTTTTAAAATCTTGTGCTTGAATATGTACAAAGTAGTCATGAAAACGCTCATACTGCTCTTCTATAAATTTATCTCTCGATTTTTTACGATCCAACAATGTACCTTCTAAGTCAAAGACAACTGCTTTAATTCCTTCTAAACTCATAGCTTCTTCTCTCCTATAAATTGCGTGCATGAGCATGCTTTAATCTTTTATTTTCTCTTTTTAAAAAAGATTAACCCTTCTAACGCGGCTGTGTCGCTATTAAATACCCCAAAACCGGAATACCTAATAATGCGAGAATAATACTTGCTGGTATTTCAGTCGGCACAAGAAGCTGTGCTCCTAAACTATCCGCTAATACCATAACTGTTCCCCCAATCATACCATTTAACAACAGTTGACCGCCAAGTTTAAAGCGATAAGTTCTGCGTATCAGTTGAGGTACAATCATGCCGATAAATCCTATAATGCCAGTGTAAGAAATAATCACTGCTGTCATGATAGAAGCAATTGCCAACACACTATACATCACTTGCGTTACATTTAAACTCAAAGATTGCGCTTTTAAAGCACCGACTTGCAATAATTTGATTTTAGGAAGCAGCAAAATCAATAAAACTAAACATATTGCTATAACAGGAGTCATTACAAAAACTTCGCGCATTTCTGCCGCTGAAAAGCCTCCAAACATATACATCACTATATTTTTAAGCCGACGTTCATCTAATAAAACCAACAAATAAAGAAATGCGTTAAACAATGCCCCAATCATAATGCCTGATAAAATCAAGGCACGCATCGGATAACCTTTTGACATGATTGATGTTAAAGTAAGTACAATCATAAGTGTTAAAACACTCGCTATCATAGATGCTAGCGGTATCCATAAACTCGTTAAACCTATAAAAACTGCAATCCCCGAACCTAAGACAGAACCGCTCGCAAGTCCAAGCGTTAAGCTGTCTGCAAGCGGATTATTTAATACTGTCTGAAACATTTGCCCAGCAATTGAAAGACCGATACCGGCTAATAATGCTTCTAACATTCTCGGTAAACGCACTTCTAATAAAATACTGTTATTTAAAGGATCTGACCAGCTGCCAAGATGCCATAAAAGACTGATTGCAATACTGCAAACAAGCGCAATCATCCAACTCAAAATGATTTTTTTATCTCTCATATCATTTATTCATCACGGTAAATCGCGTCACGCAACTCTTCCAGCCCTTGATCAATACGTGGACCTGGACGTGAAATTTTGTCGCCATCCACCGCTTCAACTCTTCCTTTCTTCACTGCCTCTAAATCTTCAAAGCCGCCGCGTTTTCGAATGACTTTCAAATATTCTGAGCGTGAAATACCTTCTGTCGTGATTAACACATTCGGATTCTTTTTAATAATACTTTCTTTACTTACTTTCTTCCAACCCGTAACGTCGTTAAAACTATTTTCTGCATTCAACTTCTCTAACATATAATTAAAGAATGTATCTTTTCCTGCCGTATAAATTTCAGGTTCATGCGAAACTTCTAAAAAGACAGTCGGTTTCTTCTCATGCTTTGGTACATCTTTCAATACCACATCGACACGATGTTTTGTATCATAAACCAATGTACTGGCTTGAGATTCACGACCAGTAACTTTGCCGACTTGTTTAAAAGTATCATAAATTTCATCTAACGTCTTTGCATCTTTAATATATACCACTTTAATACCTTTATTTTTTAAAGATTGCAGTACTTTTCCATCCATTCCTTTTTGCGATTCATGCGCGACAATCAAATCTGGCTTGGCTTTTAACAACTGCTCTTTGTTCAGCTTCATCGCGTCAAATTTCTGCTTATGTTTTACATCGTTAGGATAATCATCAACAGTTGAGACACCCACAATATCATCACCGAGACCAAGTTGATATAAAATTTCAGTATTGCTAGGCATCAACGAAATAATACGATGATACTTAGGTTTAGACTTTTGAGCATTCTCAGCTTTGTCCTGATTGTCCTTCTTATCTGTTTTTGTTGGCGCAGAACATCCTGCAGCGATTAAGATAATGACGATTAAGAAAACCCATAATTTTTGTTTCATTTGTTTCTCCTATTATTTTATTGTATTGTAAATCTCATTTTAGCATATTTGAGAAGCGTTGAAATAGGGAGTTTAACAAAAGAAGATATAAAAAAAGAAGCACTTTAAAAGTGCTTCTAGAGAATACAATTTACATATTATGCGGTGCAGATACACCTACTAAAGCTAATGCATTACGTAACGTAATTTGTACAGCTGCAATCATTGAAACATAAGCTTGTGTTTTCTTATCATCATCTGTTAAAACTTTGTCAGCATTATAGAATTTATGGAATGCTGATGCAAGTTCTTGAATATAATTTGTAACACGATGCGGTGCACGATGTTCTGCAGCACTTTCAATCATCGGTTCGAATTCAGCTACTTTTTTCAATAGATCAATAGCTTTATCGTTTGTAATCACACTGAAATCTGCATTTTCAGAAGGTGTGATACCACGTTCGCCAGCTTGTTTTAAAATTGAAGAAATACGCGCATGTGCATATTGTGCATAATACACAGGGTTTTCCGCTGAATTTTCTTTTGCTAATTCCATATCGAAATCAAAATGTGTATCCGGGCTGCGCATTGTTAAGAAGTAACGCGCTGCGTCAATACCGACTTCATCCATGATTTCACGAAGTGTAATCGCATTACCAGTACGTTTACTCATTTTCACTTCTTCACCATCTTGCATTAAACGTACCATCTGCATAATTTGAATTTCCAAACGATCTGCGTCAATACCATATGTTTCAACAGATGCTTTCAAACGGTTGATATAACCATGGTGGTCTGCACCAAATAAATTAATCAAGATATCTTGGCCACCGTCACGATGGAATTTGTCATAGTGATAAGCAACATCTGGCAAGAAATAAGTGTAAGAACCGTCTTTTTTAATAATGACACGGTCTTTGTCATCATTAAAGTCTGTTGTACGTAACCAAGTCGCACCGTCTGCTTCGTACGTATAACCATTTTCTTTCATCAATTCTAATACTTTTTTGATTTCACCTTTATCATACAGTGTTGTTTCACTGAACCAGCCATCAAAGTGAGTATTGAAATCAGCAAGGTCTTTTTTCAATTTTTCCATTTCATAATCAACGCCTAATTGTCTAAAGACTTTCAATCTTTCATCTTCAGGAAGATCTTTCAATTCAGGACGTTTTTCTGCTAAATCTTTACCAATATTAATAATATCTTTACCGTAGTAACCATCAGCAGGAAGTTCTGTTTCTCGGCCCATTGCTTGGTCATAACGCGCTTCGATAGAATGCGCTAAATTCGTAATTTGATTACCTGCATCATTAATGTAATATTCACGTGTCACATCATAGCCTGCTGCATCTAAAATATTACTTAAAGTATCACCGACAGCTGCGTTACGTGCATGTCCGATATGCAAGTCGCCAGTCGGGTTAGCTGAAACATATTCAACTAATACTTTTTGATGTTTCGGATTTTCATTACGTCCGAAAGCTTCATCTTTTTCTAAAGCTTCTGGAATTACTGCAGTTAAATATTGATTGTTAAGATAGAAATTAATAAAACCAGGACCTGCAATTTCAATTTTTTCAACATTTGCTTTAGATTTATCTAAATGGTCCACAATCGCTTGTGCGATTTCACGTGGATTGCGTTTTGCAATTTTAGTAAGTACCATCGCAATGTTTGTTGAGTAATCCCCATTTTTAGGGTCTTTTGGAATTTCCACTTTGACTTCAGGAACTTCTTCTGCAAGTCCAGCGGCTTTAACACTTGCTGTGATTTCTTCAATTAATGTTTGTTTGACTTGATCAATAATATTCACTTATGTCAGCTCCTTATAGGTAATTTGATAAAGGTAGGTGCCCATTTTTTCTTCATCTTGAAAAAGTTCATAACGAATTTTAAGTTTTGACATTTCTGGTTGTATAAAATGGTTAATGCTTAATGTGCGTACAGTTAACGGGATTTTACCTGCGGGGATTTCATATAAAGAGACTGTGTCTTTACCTTCAACAAAATGCAAGTTTTGTTTAATCTCCCCATTACGCATTAATTTAACTTCGCCATCTTGAATTTTCAATGTGACATGAATCGTAATATCTTCAATTTGTTCGTCAAAACGAATATATTCCACTTGACGCTTTTCTTGCCAAGTGCCATTTGTTTCATATTCAAACTCATCTGTTTCTCCATCGCGTTTGATTACTTGCAACGTTTGGATGTGGATATTCTGGTCCAATTGACGCACTCACCCTATTCTTTAATTTTGAATTAATACACATCATTATATCATATATATACAGGGCATACAGTGATGAAATTCACACCGTATGCCCTGATTTTAAAGTTATTTTTAAATTTTAGAAGTGCTTTTTGAATCCACTTCTTCACTATTTTTCATCCTCTTGATTCAAATAATCTAAAACTACCGTACCAACTGCTTCTGCAGCTGACATCATAGAAGTTTCACTAATATTGAATTTCGGATGATGATGCGGATAAACATCACCTTTTTCAGGTTCTGCACCTGCAAAAATAAAAGCACTCGGCAATTCTTTTGCATAATAGGCAAAGTCTTCTGATGGCGGCCAAGGTGCACATCGTTCTACCTTTTTAACTGCTTCACGCTCTGAATCTTTCATAGTATTTGCGACATATTCTGTGAAGTCAGGGTCATTGTATAACGCTGGATAATCATCTACAAATTCATAATCACACGTCACCCCGAATGTATGCTCAAGTCCATCTACAATGCGTTCTAGTTCCTCTGCTATTTTATGTTTAGTCTCATCATTCAGCCCACGGACATCTCCTTCAATTTCTACTTTATCTTTAATAACATTAAATTGCCCTTTAGCATCAAATGAGCCGATAGATACCACACCTGTTTCAAAAGGACTTAAACGACGAGAAACCACAGTTTGAACTGTTGTAACAAAATTAGCACCAGCTACAATAGCATCATTAGCAGCATGTGGCGATGAACCATGGCCGCCTTGGCCATGAATTGTCAATTTAAAATATGCTCGGCCGGTCTGCACATAGCCTTCACGATAATAAATTGTACCTCGTTCACCATTACTCATCACATGCACACCCAACACATGATCGACACCGTCTAATACACCGTCACGAATCATACCGAGTGCACCGCCTGGCGGCATTTCTTCAGCTGGTTGGTGAATCACAACAACCTTCCCTTTGAATTGATCTTTCATATCAATTAATGTATCTGCTAACGTCAGCATATAAGCTGTATGTGCATCATGACCGCACGCATGCATCACTCCTGGATTTTCAGATGCAAACGGCAACCCTGTATCCTCTTCAATAGGTAAAGCATCAAAGTCAGCACGAATCGCAATGGTTTTCCCTGGTTTTCCGCTATCGATTGTAACTTTTACGCCATTGTCACCTACATTAGTTTCTACTTCACAATCTTTCCCCTTATAAAAATCCGCAATATACTTCGGTGTTTCTACTTCTTTAAAAGATAGTTCAGGATGCGCATGTAAATAACGGCGCATTTCCACCATTTTATCTTCTTTTTGTTTAAGTCTGCGAATTAATTCTGAACTCATACTCCCCACTCCTTGTATATGTGAATATTCCAACTTACAAATGTTAAATAATTAGAATTATTCTGATAATTAATACTATCACTGTAACATATTCAGTTAAAATATGGTGTCATTTCACTTGATATATGAGAAGTATTTCACCTAATAAATGAGAAAAAGGGGGTGGGATATTAATGTTCTAGCTCCTTTTATTTGAGACTGGAATTATGTCCCAGTCCCTTTTCTTTATTGATAATGATACTTGCATGAAGCAACTAAAATTGATTCACTTGTTACTTTATAAACTAATCTGTGTTCTTGTGTGATACGTCTGCTATACCAACCCCTGAAATCACCTTTTAAACGTTCTGGCCTGCCAATTCCATCTAACATGCCATCACGATTAATACTTTTAGTCAATTGATTATTTTTCTTCCAAACTTTTTCATCTTAAGTTTGCCAATTCTTATAATCTTCAAATGCTTCAGGAGAAAATGAAATATTTAATTTACTCATCTATTTCTACCTGAACAGAATTGCCTTTTTCTAGTTGTTCAATTGAACGTTTAAGATGTGCAGCGTTAGCTGGGTTTTGTTGTAAGTAAAGAGTTTCCATTATTTATTGCATTATAATCAGTTTCAGACATTAAAACGGCGTTTTCTTCATTTGTTGTGATGGTAACAGCTTCACTATTTTCATTTACTTGTTTAATTAAACTTCTAAAGTTTTTTCTAGCATTTGAATATGTTTCAACAGTCATTATTATCATCTCCTCAAAATCTTTGTACCATAAGTTGTATAATTTAACTAAGATAATTCCTTAGCTTAGTTCTTTTTCTTTTTTCTTTTTTCTTTCTCTTTTTTTGTTGTTCAGCTAAGTCAGAGCATTCATTAAACTTACTTTCTATCTCTTCTATTTTTGCACCCTCTGATGTGCTTAAAAACTCTATTTCACGTCCCTGTTCTATGTAGTAAGTAACATCATTATCAGTAAAACTATAAGCTTTGTGGTAAACATTGCCAATTTTAATATGCGTGTTAAAAAGCAAATTGGTTTTGCTTTATCCGTATCGCTATTAAATCCTCATGCAATTATGGATACAGTAGGTGTTATTGGGACCAGTGCTTCTGTTTATTCAGGGACAGGAAAAGTATTGTTCAGTATTTCCACTATTATGGTTTATTTTATTAGCTATATTAGGGAAGATGTTAGGCTCTATAG
This sequence comes from Staphylococcus condimenti, assembly GCF_001618885.1. Classification (NCBI taxonomy): domain Bacteria; kingdom Bacillati; phylum Bacillota; class Bacilli; order Caryophanales; family Staphylococcaceae; genus Staphylococcus; species Staphylococcus condimenti. The sequence goes on from NZ_CP015114.1 coordinate 1,270,395, forward strand.
ATAAGACTGGCAAATATATAATGATTTTAAATAAAGTATCTAGTGTTATTGTTATTATAGTTAGTTTGATTATTGCGAAAAACATTTTACATTTAATCTTTTGATATGAGGAAGTATTTATATGTTTTGAAATGGTATTTAAAAGAGATGCACAATACTCAAAAATAAAAATGATTAATAAGAAGCATTGTGTTTTTACTCATAAATAAAGCATCCTCAAAGTTGAATTTTTTAGGTTCAACTTTGAGGATGCAGTACAATTTTGCTGAGAGATTTATCTTAATACTTTAATTTTCATGTAATGCAGATTTCAACTCATCGCTAGAATTATTCCACATGTCAATGTCATGATTTTTTAAGAATTCACGGATAATATCAATATTTTCATCACCGATATGATCAATAACTACTTTATGTTTCATCGATTTGTCCATCATATTCACGTGTTCCGGCATGCTCTTATAACCGCGGCGGATTTTCTTATTCACCATTAAATAACATGCAGTCAAACCTGCATAATAAGCACCTTGTTCGCCACGTTCAGTCGTTACCCAGCATAACCAATATTCTTTAGCTTCTGGACCTTCAACAGTTTCTTTATCAGTAATCCATTTCACACCTTTTTCAACATCAGCACGTGCATGCATCGCTCCAATATCGATAAATGCTTCTTTAGATTGTAAATCTATAAACACGGGTGCAACGTTATCTAAACTGATTGCCCCGATATTTGTCCCTTTATGGCCGTCAAGCGGGTCATTTTTAATAATGTTGAATTTAAAACCTTTATTCTCTGACAAAAGTCACACCTCCACTAGTTTTCAATGCTATTTTACTGTATCATTAACGTTATTTCTAACACAATATAATTAATTGAGTTCGTTTAAAATACTGATAATACGTTCACGTATCGCATCATCTTCAATATTATAAATCAGTTCTTTAGGGAAATATAATTTATAATCTTGTCGATTAATACCGGTAATACTCTGAATCACCATAGATTGACTGCTGATTTCACGTATCTTTCCATTACGCTGTAATAAATGAATCGGCTGTCGGTTAGAGCCTGGTCGGTCATAATCATAAGGCAAATCAGAAAATGACTCGCTGACAAAATAATAATTCGGATTAATTCCTGCTTCTTCAAACAGTTCTCTGAGTTCATTCATTGTAATAATAGAACCATCAAACGGCAGAAATTTAAATAAGTCCCTGTTAATAAAACGACGCGCTAAATCACTTAAAATCGGATCGCGCTCTTTTATCCACTCTTTTAAGTAATAAAGAACGACTGCTTCATCCAAATCTACATATTGCTCAATCGTCATTGTGCCTTCAAAGAATGGAATAAAATCTGTTGGGAAACGTTCAAACTCATACCCGTCTTGGTATAATTCCTTAGCACGTTTTAATGTATTATTTAATAATACTTCCCCACCACGGCTGACAGGGTGGAAATAAATCTGCCAATACATTTGATAACGGCTCATTATAAAATTCTCTACTGCGTGCATACCGCTTTCTTTAATCAAAACCTCATCTTTTGTCGGACGCATTAAACGTAAAATACGCTCCATATCAAACTTGCCGTAAGATACACCTGTAAAATAAGCATCACGTTGCAAGTAATCCATTCTATCTGCATCAATTTGTGATGAAATCATGGAAATGACGAGTTTGTTTTGATGCGTTTTATTAATAACATCTGCTACTTCTTGCGGGAAAGTCGGTGATACACGGCTCAACACTTCATTGACTTCAGTGTCGCCCGTGATAATGGCTTGTGTAAAAGCTTCATGATCTGTATCAAATATTTTTTCAAAGCTGTGAGAAAATGGACCATGACCTAAGTCATGCAGCAATGCTGCACACAATGCTAACGGTCGATCCGCATCATCCCAAGCTTCACGTCCTCTGAATGATTCATCTATAATTCGGCGGACAATTTCATACACACCAAGAGAATGACCGAAACGACTATGTTCTGCAGTGTGGAATGATAAATAAAGTGTTCCGAGCTGTTTTATTCGACGCAAACGTTGAAATTCTTTTGTTTTAATCAAGTCCCAAATCACTTGATCTTTCACATGGATATAACGATGAATCGGATCTTTGAATACTTTCTCTTCAAATAATTTTTTTGTGCCGTAATTTGTCTCTGTCATCCGATTCCCTCCTTGTATATTATATTACTGCAGCCGATATTTCTGCAGACAAGTAGATTAAAACGCTTTTTTCATTAAAGCTAAGTCCATCACTTCTCCATACATTTCATGATGGTAAGCACGTACTAACTCAAACCCTTGTTGACGATAATATTCTACGCCTTCTGTGTTTTGATTATCTACTTCAAGATACAAAACATCATATTGGCCTTTAAAATGTTCTAATCCTGCATTCAGCAAATCTGTTCCATAGCCTTTACGTTGAGAGGCCGGACGCACATAATGTGCAGATAAGAATAATTCGCTGCCATTAATAAAGTTTGCGAATCCGACGATTTCTCCATCTTCTTCTGCAACAAGAAAGAGTTGGTCATTCAATCTTTTTGTTAAATGCTGTTCGTTATATGAAGCTGCTAATAACTCATTGACTGTTTTCGCAGCATAGATATTTAAATACGTATTATACCAAGCTTTAGTTGCGACATCTCTAATGCCCACGACATCTGCTGGTGTTGCTTCTCTTACTTTTCGCATGGCAATTTCTCCCCTTACATATTTCAAAATAATGATTTAATTATATCATAGGTGACAGTGTATTCGTTTAAAAATAGCACTTCAAAGCGCTCTAGTTGATGTTTCTTATCATTATCCTTTTCCCTGAAATTAAATTTGGTAAAGATAGTATTTCTGATAGGTGAAAATCTTTTAACAAAAAAACTGCTGAAAGATCAGCAGCTTTTACATCTATTTTATTTCTTGCAATTTCTCTACCTTTTGTTTTAATTCGACATTCCATTTCTCTGCGATATTCACTGCGTATGTATCTTTCAGAATGTCCCCTGGTGCATTGGCATTACCGATTAAGTAATCTTTTAAAGCCGCACCTAAAAATTCCAGGCTGTATTCCATTTGATGCATGCAAGGTCTTGCTTTGATTTTCGGACAATCCCCACCTACCAAAATCAAACGGAATTCAATTTGTGCCATTTTGTCTTTAAAATCTTTATAATCTTTATCTCTTAATGTTTCAGACCAATGATCAATAAAAGCTTTCATTGAAGCGGAAATACTATACCAATATACAGGTGATACAAATAACACCGTATCGCTTTTTAGCACTTGGTCTATAATTTTTTTATAATCATCTGTATAATCTGTAATCATTTCTCCGTTATGTCGCACATCTCTGACTGGGTCAAAGTGATATTTTGTAAGATCAATCCAGTTATAATCTAAATCTTTCAAAACTATTTTCGCTAATTCTGCTGAGTTTCCTTCTGGTCTGCTACCTCCGAATAAAACTGTAATCATATGAATATGACGCTTCCTTTCTCAATTTAAACGCGATTTAATTCACTTTTTTCATATCCTATTAAAATAAAAGTGGTAACGTTTACAATTACTTTATTATTATAGGCTACTTCATCTTAATATACCATTTTGATGAATCTTACATTAATTTTTTGTAAAAATATTGAATAGTTTTGTTTGAGAGCGGGTATTTAACCTCTATAAGCAATATCAAGTACAATACTTAATTTAGGTGTTGGTACTAAAAAATTTAAAAAGGTGATTATAATATGGATGATATGAGCTTTGGTAACATTTATATTGACTCCCAGCCTGTGACATTAGATTGGGACACTTTAGTAACCGATGAATCCGAAATGGAAGTCGACGGTATCCCATCTTCTTTAATTGATATGTGGGTAAGAAAGAAACAATTAATTCCATCTTACACAAAGGACAATTTACGTCACTTCTATACTAAAGATGTGCTGAATGCTTGTCGATCATATGTGAAAGTTTATTAAGGTTTACAGTTAACTCACATGTGAAGTTGTCGATATAGAAAGGACCATGCGATATTTTAGTTCATAAATTAAAGGGACAGAATCCGAATTACATTGTATTGAAAAGATACTCTCAGTAATTATAGGTTCTGTCTTTTTATTGTTATTAAAGTATTTTAGCAAGTAGTTAAGATTTACTCCTCATATTATATATAATTTTAAAAAAATCCCTATGTTCTCTGTAGCTTGTTTAACGATGAGAACGCTAGGGATTTTCTATTATGCTTTCGTTTGTTTGCGTTTTGCTAATTTCTCTTTTAGTTTACGATCTTGCTCTTCTTTGCGGCGCTTACGTTCTTCATTACGTTTGCGCAATCGTTCTTCTTCTTCTGGGTCACGCGGTTTTTGAAGTTGTTTTTCAACTTTTTCCATCAATTCGTCTTCCGTCAATGCTGCAAGAGGACGGTTGTTCACGAAAGCGAATGTCTTTCTGCGACCTGGACCGCAGTATGATTGGCAGCCAATCTCAATTTCAGCTTCTGGGTCTAGTTTTTTCAACTTTCTTTCTAGAGATTTGCAATTTACTGCTTGGCAATCATCACAAATCAGGAATTTGTTTTGCACTGCTGTGTCCACCTCTCTTTATCTTTAAAGTTATCTATTATTTTCGTTATTCATTCAATTTCAACTTTATCTATTTTACCCTTTTTCCGTAAAATTTCAAGAGCGAATTCCGCACATTTCATCTACACGATTGTCACTCAGCTTTTCCACGAAAAAAACTGTCTTTTCCGCGTGTGCACCTTTTCGCGGTTAGACAGCTCTTTTTTGTATTATTGACCTTGGTAAACATGGAAAGGCAATGGTTTGATTTCTGATGCTCTCCAACTCTTGTAAATTGAAGTGCGTTCTTTGTGGTCTCCTGTAATTGCGATACCGCAATCTCCACCGCCTGCGCCTGAAGTTTTTGCAGCTGCGCCGTATGTTTCAGCGATATCACATAATAATTTTAATTGCGGTGTTTCAATGTCGACGTTTGCTTCTTTATCCATTTGTTGAATAATCGAGCGGTTACGACGAATCATTGCTTGTACACCTTTTAAATTATTTGTTTTGAATGCATAAATCAAACGTTCTACACATGATTGTGATTGTTCTAGAAAGCGACCATAAAAGTCAGGATCTGATTTTAACCGCTTCACTTCGCTGACTAAGTAAGGTGATGAAGCTGGGGAGCCTGTCCAACCGATTAAAACTTCCATATTTTCAGGAGCTTGAAGCGGTTCAGTATAAAGCCCTGGCCAGTTTTTCTTCACAACTTCCGCTACTGATGAAGTTTCAATTTGCTGCATCACCCAGTCATGATCGAATGTACTGTATGCGAGCCATCCAGTAAAGACACTTACTGCAATATCTCCGCATGAACTTAAACTTTGTAATTTCATATTAGCAATGACTGCTAATTTATAAATGTTCAAATTCGCTAAATCCAGTTCATAAAATTCGTTCAACACTTTAACGACAGACACAAGGACAGCAGCACTTGAACCTAGACCATACTTATGACCTGATGCATCATCTAAGTTGCTATCAATAACTAAATCAAAATGTTTTAGCTCTTTGCCGCAACTTTTGGCATATTGTTCAAAGACTTCAACGGCTGTAATAACATATTTAAGTTGATTGGCCGCGTTTGTGTCAGAAACAACAATTTGATCTTCTTCCCTTTGGAAAGTTATAGGTTCATGATGAAGTGTTTTTGAATGAATTGTACCTTCAGCTACTGAAGCTTCTTCTATAGTAGCAGTGACAAAGCGATCCACAGCAATTAAAACTGATTTGTACCCTGGCTCTGTCACAGCATACTCTCCTGCGATGTATAATTTACCTGGCGCTTTGACTTGAATCATAATGCATCTTCCTCGTTAAGAATTTCAACACCTGTACCGATGTTGCTGGCAATAATTTGTTCTGGATCAAAATATGAAGTAAGCTTGTCAATCACAGCTTGCTGATCTTTCTTTTGAACTAAGACTTTTACATTAGGGCCTGCATCCATTGTAAAATATGCAGGGATACCAGATTCACGGCAATCATGAACAAGAGACATTGCCTCGTAACTATCTGAAACTAAGTATGTAAATGGCGGTTCAGCACCTAAATTAGTAGCGTGCATACGTAATCCATTTGCTTCAAAGACTTCGCCTAGTCGTTTGAAATCTTTATCTTTAATTGCTGCTTTTGCTTCTTTTATATCAGCTTCAACATGATCTAACCAATACTGGTAAAAACGAGATGTGTTGCGGGTTAATGACATACCTGCACGGCTTTTCACTTTCTTAGATTGATTATTAATTACTACAAAAATCATTGAAAGCTCATCTTCCCAATGATCCGCATCAATCGGGTGACTGTATGAAGAAGCATCATCGTGTCCTTTTTCCCATTCAGCAAAGCCGCCGAAGATGCTTCTGCATGCAGAGCCCGAACCGCGTCTTGCAAGTCTCGATAAATCTTTATCAGAAAGTCCCAAATCTAATGCTTCATTACAAGCAGTTGCAAGTGCTGCAAATGCACTTGCAGAAGAAGCTAACCCTGCAGCTGTAGGGACAAAGTTGGTACTATCAATGCGCGCTTTTGTATGTGTACCTGCCTGTTCTCTCACTATATCTAAATACGCAGATATTTTTTGAGTTTCCTTTTCATTTGCTTGTTCTCCATTCAAGAAGAAAGTATCTTCTTCAAATGTGGAATCAAAGATTACACGTGTTTCTGTATAAAATTTATCTAAAGTTAAAGAAATACTATTATTCATTGGAATAATCAGTGCCTCATCTGCTTTTCCCCAGTATTTAATCAGCGCAATATTGGTATGCGCTCTCGCTTTGCCAGTTTTCGCCACTTTGAATTACCCTCCTAAACTCTCTATCCAAGTATGATGCGCGCCTGCTTTAGTCACTGCATTCACTACTTTTTCAGCTGTCGCATAATCTTTCACAAGCGTTATGACGCTTCCGCCTCGACCACTTCCTGTCAATTTCCCTGCAACTGCTCCAGCTTGTTTTGCTGCATTCAGCAATTTATCTATTTTAGGGTGACTAACAGTTAAAGTTGCTAAGTATGATTGACATTCATTAAATATTTCAGCAAGTGCATCGAAATTACGCGTATTAATTGCTTGATTTGCAGAATAAACTAATTGACCAATACGTTCTATAAACTGTTTATTCTCTTGATTGTTTTCTACTAATTCATGCACATCACGGACAGCCTCTTTGGTATTCCCTTTTATACCAGTATCTAAAACTACCATGTATCCAGGAATACGTAATGATTCTAAAGAAGTAAAAACTCCTTTTTGAAACCATGTTGGCTGGTTAGAAACTATAGTTTGTGCATCTATACCGCTAGGTTTCCCATGCGCAATCATTTCAGCCCAATTTACATGCTCAATTAACTCTTCATCACTTAAGGGTTTGTCTAAAAAATCAAACGCTGCTCTTGTAAAGGCTACGGCTACTGCTGCACTTGATCCTAATCCTCTAGAAGGTGGCAATTTAGCTTCAATTCTAATCATAATCGGTGATTCAATATGACTTTCTGCTTCAAATCTGCTGATTAATGCATGAAGGTGTTCAGGAGCATATGCAACTTCTCCCTCATACACATCACTTATCATGGTTGAAACAGCTAATTCAGGCATTTCTTCAATTTCTACTTTCACTTTTCCGGAAGAAAAAGGAATTGCAATTGCAGGTTCTCCAAATGTTACTGCGTGTTCACCGACTAATATAATTTTACCGTTTGATTCTCCGTAGCCTGTTCGTGTCATATTTTCATCACCTTCAACACTTTCCCGAATTTCTTGAAGTATATCTGCATATCAATTGCATGCAAAAGCAACCAGCCATTCTCTTTATGGATTAATGAATGACTAGACAAATCTTAACAGAATGCATTTTTCTTATATACTTATTGTCTTTATATACTCTGTTTATTTTAAACATTTTGCTTATATATTACTATAAATTTTTAGAAATTGTTTAAATACCGTCTTATTATAGCCTATCTTTCATTAAATTTTATCCTACTTAAGGTTGAAAAATTAAGACCAGATAATAAACTTCTCTCTTATTTTACCTAAAATTATAAATGATTTAAATCATTTGGACATAAATTTGTCATAAAAATGCTATGCTGCCTATTTATGCAAAGCACGCTAAATAGGAGATGCCTCGCCTTACAGCTAATTGCATCTCCATATTTTAGTCATCCATTTTAGCGTTGATTTTTGCATTTCGTTCAATCATACGATCAAAGTACTTTTCAAATCGCAGCCATTCTTCATCTGTTACTGGATTCATGTTTAAAGTAGCGCCTAACGCTTTTAATGCATGAAGCAATTTAAACATTACATCGTTCACTGTTAAAGCATGTCCTAATAAAGTTTCTAACGAAGCCATGCAAGAAGGATCAATATCTGGATATTTAAATTTCGTAGTTTCACCTTGTAATGCATTTTCATAAAAATTGCGCATCATTTCAGCACGTTCTTCTCCGGAACCTTCTACACACAAATAAATCTGAACTGCTATTCCGCCGCGTACTCGACGTTGTGATATGCCAGCAAATTTTTTGCCATTAATACTTAAATCAAATTTACCAGGACAATACGACCGTTCAATTTCTTTTGTATCGATTTGTACATTTTCATCTTCGAACATCTTACAAATCAATTCATACATTAAATTGAAAGCCTTATCGATTGAGACCTCTGTCTTCCCTTTAAAAATTAAAGAGATATTCAAAATACCTTGATCTAATACAACACCTAAACCTCCTGAATTTCGCACAATCACATTGTAACCACATTCATCTACTAGATAGCGGATGCCGTCTTTCAAATGAGGTAATCGTGCATCATGAGTTCCTAAAATTACTGTGTGTTGATGAATCCAAGTACGAACCACACTGCATGATAAATCCTTGCCCGTACTTTCTGAAAAGGTATCATCAAAGGCAAATGACTGCATTGGCGCTAAACCAGTAGAATGATCGATATAGCGCCAATCTGAGCCATTAAAATATTCTTGTATTAAGTTCATTATTGTAAAGTTTGTGCTGCAGTGATGATTGATAAGTTATAAACATCTTCAGTTGAGCAACCGCGTGATAAGTCATTCACTGGAGAATTCAAACCTTGTAATACAGGACCAATCGCTTCGTAGCCACCTAAACGCTGTGCAATTTTATAACCAATATTTCCAGCTTCTAAGCTTGGGAAGATGAAGACATTTGCATCACCTTTAATTTTAGCATCTGGTGCTTTTTTAGCAGCCACTTTAGGAACAATCGCTGCATCAAATTGGAATTCCCCATCGATAACAACGTCTGTTAATCCTTCTTCTTCAGCTTTCTCTTGAGCCAATTTAGTAGCTGATTCTACTTTTTCTACATCATCAGATTTAGCTGAACCCTTAGTTGAGAAGCTCAATAAAGCAACACGAGGATCCATTCCAAAACTTTTCGCTGTTTTTGCACTTTCTACAGCAATTTCTGCTAGGTCTGCTGCTTCTAATGTAGGATTAATAGCACAATCTCCGAATACATATTGTTCGTCATCTTTAATCATAAAGAAGACGCCTGATGTTTTAGACACACCTGGTTTTGTTTTAATAATTTGTAATGCAGGACGTACTGTATCTCCAGTTGAATGTGCTGCTCCGCTCACGAGTCCATCAGCTTTACCAGTATAAACAAGCATTGTTCCGAAATAATTCACATTATTCAACATATCTTCAGCTTGTTCTTTTGTTGCTTTACCTTTACGTCGCTCAACAAAAGCATCCACAAGTTCTGATTTCAATTCGCTTGTTTCAGGTGTAATAATTTCAATTCCAGAAATATCTAAACCTTTATCATCAGCAAGTGATTGAACTTTATCAGCATTGCCCAAAACAATAGGTTCTACATAATCTGTTGAATGTAATTTTACTGCTGCTGTTAATACGCGTTCATCTTCACCTTCCGGTAGCACGATTTTAACGTTTTTTCCTGAAAGTTTGTCTTGTAATACATTTAATAAACTAGGCATAATGTCCTCCTCAAATTTACGAGTTTATTTTTTTACCATCCTTAATTATACGTCATTTAGATTAACATTTCACGCGCTAAAACATAATCAATTTCTATGCTTTCAATTACGCTTTATGATAGAATTTTTAGTGAAATAATAGATATTTAAAGGAGCGATTTAAATGAGTCAAGCAGCAGAAACATTAGATGGCTGGTACAGCCTCCATTTATTCTATGCAGTAGATTGGCCTACATTACGTCTTGTACCTGATGAAGACCGTATCCAAATTGTTCAAGAATTCCACGACTTCCTGGACAAATTAGCATCTGTACGTGATGATCACAATGGCGACCATGCATTATATAATATTACAGGTCAAAAAGCAGACATCCTTTTATGGGTTTTACGTCCTGAAATGCAAGAATTGAACTCAATCGAGCTCGCACTTAATAAATTACGTATTGCGGATTACTTAGTGCCTACTTATTCATACGTTTCTATCATCGAACTCAGCAACTACTTAGCTGGCAAATCAGATGAAGATCCATATGAAAATCCTCATATAAAAGCACGCTTATATCCTGAATTACCGCATTCAGACTATATCTGTTTCTATCCAATGAGCAAACGTCGTAATGAAACATATAACTGGTATATGCTATCAATGGAAGAGCGCCAAAAATTAATGTATGACCATGGTATGATTGGTCGTAAATATGCTGGTAAAATCAAACAATTCATTACAGGATCAGTTGGTTTTGACGATTATGAGTGGGGCGTAACATTATTTGCACAAGACCCGCTACAATTCAAAAAAATCGTTTACGAAATGCGCTTCGATGAAACAACAGCACGTTATGGCGATTTCGGCAGCTTCTTCGTAGGCCACATTCTACCTGAAGAAACTTTAGAAACATTTTTCAGAATCTAATCTATCGATAAAATCAAAACAGTATTTAAATTAATTATAATAGCCCCGGCAAAGTGAAGTTTTCATTTTACCGGGGCATTTTCATATCCGAGCTGAATAATTTCCATTAAATTAATTACTTAAAACAATTGAAGGTGTTTTCATATCGTGCGAATAATATACCTTCAAATGAAACAAAATAATTTTCAAAAAGTTAACAGCTGCGAAACAACGAAATGTCTCATTGGAACGGCTGGTTCAGCAATAATCGGTTCAGTTTTAGGATCTACAGGATTTTTGAGTGGCAATCTAGTAGGTATAGTGGCATTTTGTGATATCTAATAAAGATAATATATATCTTAAAATCAACGTTTTTCTTGTTTAAGACAGAATTAAATGCTAAAGGATTGATGGATAATGCAAATACCAATTATCTACTTCTTTTTTATCTTTTTGGATTATCGCATACAAAAGATAAAATAAAGATAAAAATAAAAACTGTACTAAAAACATTTCTCATTTATGTATAAAGACGAACGGAACTTGGCTATTCACTTAGCGCAAGTTCCTTTTTTGCTCTCATTTATAGTCATGCAATATAATATATAAAAGTCAAAGACAGAATACTGCACAACACAAAAGTGAGCGACACCTATGTACCACCCTCTGTATACTGCCTAACACAGCCTAAACAATAGTGGCACTGACCAAAGGCATCCCTCACTCTAAATGCCGGCAGCATCTGCCTGCAAGCGCACACGTGTATGGCTTGTAAATACAGTGTCGCTCATCCCTTGTGTAGTGTCCTTGGAGAACTTTGCCACTACTTGTTAATCTCTCTGGTTAACTGTGAAGCGATGCCAACCGTCGCTACCCAGTTAACAGGCTTCAACAGCCAACCACTATAACTTTAACCGTTTTGAAATATTTGAAACATAACGTAATGACAAAAATGCATATTATAGAATACTTCTAATTCATTTATATTCTAAATTCAAAATAAATTTTAACACACGCAACTACAACTACCACAATATTTTTTCTCTTCCTTTCTAAAGGCATTCTCAAAGTTTACTTTCTATTTTCATTCTTAAATTCTTACATTTAAAAATTACATTTAATCCATTGTTTTTATTATTTTCTCTATTTATTTTAGTGTTAATTTTTATCCTTCTGCCTCTTTATAATGTTTTAACATCAAATTTTTACATGAATATTACAAAATAATATCTTGAGTATCTTTAGTTTTTACGACATAATCATATTAGTTCGTATAATTTTCAAAAAAATCGGAATTTGTATGTAAAAAATATGCCTATTAAATGAGTGATGACATGAATTTAGGAAATAGAAACAGTTATATAGAAGATACACCCGAAGAAAAGCTGGCTAAAGACGCCATTATGTTGGCAGGTAGAATTCTTTTGGAGTCCGGTGCTGAAGGCACACGAGTTGAAGGTACTATGAATCGAATGGCTGAAACTTTAGGATACGAAGAAAGCAATAGCTTCGTTACAAACACAGTCATCAACTTCTTATTAGATAACCAAACCACACCTCGCATGTACCGAATCGAATCACGCGATACCAATTTAATTAAGATTTCTCAAACAAATTCAGTCTCTCGCCAATTAAGTGCTAATCAAATTACACTTAAAGAAGCATATACGCAATTGAAACAAATATACAAAGATAAACAGACACATGATTTAATATATAAAGGCATCGCAGCAGCAATTATCTCTATCAGTTTTTTATATTTACAGACTGGAAAATTCATTGATATCTTAGCTACAATTTTTGCAGGAAGTTTAGGTTATTTAGTTGTGGAATCATTATATCGTGCGAATTTAAAAACATTATTCATACCAGAATTTTTAGGATCCGCAGTGATAGGTGCGATTGCCATCTTTGGACACACTATGGTTCCTGACGGTTCCTTATCTGCCATTATCATTGCAGCAGTTATGCCGATAGTACCTGGTGTGCTGATTACCAATGCAATTCAAGATTTATTTGGTGGTCATATGATGATGTTTACAACAAAATCATTAGAAGCACTTGTGACTTCGTTCGGCATTGGAGCTGGCGTGGGTACTATGTTACTGATATTTTAGGAGGATGATTATGTTTTGGTTATTAAACTTTATATTCAGCTGCATCGCTTCCCTCTTCTTTTGCGTAATCTTTGATGCTCCCAGACGTATGTATATTTGGGCAGGATTAGTTGGTGCTTGTGGCTGGATGGTTTATATTGTGTTATTCCGTGGTTTAGAACTACATACAATTTACGCATCCTTTTTCGGCAGTTTAGCTTTAGGTCTCTTAAGTCACATAATGGCACGGTTAAAAAAAGAACCCGTCATCATATTTATGGTACCTGGGATAATTCCTTTAGTACCTGGGGGCTTAGCTTTTGATGCCACGAAGAGTCTAGTTATTTTACAATTCGGCAGTGCTGTAAAAACTATGTTAGAAGTTACTTTAATTGCAGGTGCCATTGCAGCCGGTTTATTATTTGCCGATCAAATTGCACGGTTAATAGTTACTGGTAAAAGTACATTTTTTAAAAAAAGAAATTTAAATAGTTAAGGAGAACCTGCAATAATTTATTGTAGGTTCTTTTTAATGCTTATCTTTTTCTTCTTATATACTTTTTTTATAAAAATTAAGCGAAAACACTTGCTTTTAATATTCAGAATATTTAAAATATAATTAAGAAGAAAAGAAATACTACTCTAAAAAACTTTATACGGATAAAACGAAAGAAGGTATTTACATCATGAAAAAGCAACTCAAACTTTATTTTAAAGGTAGTCCTTCAGAAATTCGTTATTTAGAAACCCAACAAAAAGACGGGTATATGCTGACTAACATTAAAAATGGTATTTATACTTTTGAAGAAAATTCGGCTGTCAGCGATACGAAACTACAAGTAACTTTTGTTAGAAGTGAAGATTTAAAAGAACCAAACACTAAAATAGAAAAAAGCCCTTTCCTTTCAGTTTTAGCAAAACAACTGAATTATTCTAAGTACACGGTACTCTATAGTTATTTAAAAGAAAAGGACAATCCTATTTATAATTTAGCAGACACTAAAGCAGCCGAACACGAATATCTCAGTTTTTTCAAACGTATCATTTTTATTTTAGCAGTACTCACTATGTTCGTTTGTGTAGCCTTTTGGTCTTACTTTACTGCGATTGGAAAGCCGTCATCAAAGCTTTTAATACCAATGCAAATTATGATAAGTGTTTTTATAATATTGTCTCCATTCAATATTCTAATCAATCGTCGTATTAGAAAAAGTTGTCCAAAAATCGAGGATGAACTTTATTTAAGTTATTCAGTTTCTGTTAAAAGTCCGGCTCAAAGCCAGATATCGATAGCCTTAAATATTTAGGGGCATGGCGATACCAAACTGATAAAGAAGGCAAATATTATTACAATTTACTCAGTAAGGAACCTAAGGAAGTTATTTTGCATAATGTAAGAACAAAACTGCACCTGCCTGAAGAAGATGTTTATGTTTATTCACAATTTGATTTATTTCCAATAGTGATGCATTTTTAATGTCACTAAACCTTTTGGCGTTTCAAGAAAAGGCTTATTACCATAATTTTGAATTGCATATTCATTATATTATCGTCATCTCCAAGTTCTTCTTACCTATATAAAAATATCACTCACGAAATAGAAAACAACAACCGTCCAACATTTTTATTAATGAGGACGGTTGTTGTTTACTTGTTATATTTAGATTTGCCAAAACGTTTCTTCACAAAATATATAATACCGATAATAAGTAAAATAATTAAGACAATAAGTACAATACTTGAGAAAGAATCAAAAGCAGCAGAAATTTTCGGCCACGCTTCTCCAGCTTGTTGTCCAAGTATAACAAGCACTGTATTCCAAATCAGTGTTCCAAGTGTAGTTAATATTAAAAATGAAATCAGCGGCATATTAGTTGTTCCTGCAGGTATTGAGATCAAACTTCTGAGAACTGGAATAAAACGTGCAAAGAAGACAATTTTTTTACCATGATTATCAAACCAATCATCTGCTTTTTCTAAATCACTTGCTTTAAAGCGCAGTATTTTACCAGTTTTACCGTTTGCTAATCTCTGCAATCGTTCAATAGATAAAAATCGTCCGATAAAATATAACACGATTGCACCAAATACAGATCCAAGTGTTGCGGCAATAATCACACCAATAATATTCATATCGGAATGTAATGTTAAAAAACCACTGAATGTTAAGATTAACTCTGATGGAATGGGTGGAAAAATATTTTCTAAAGCAATTAGCAAGAAAACACCGAGGTAACCAAATTGATCGATAAATTGCTCGACCATCTTTTCCATACTGTTCCTCCTAATTTATTTTTAAACAAACAAGATAAAACATACATCTTGTTTGTTTTTAATAACTTATATAATTTCATTACTCATTGCAAGTAATATCATTGTTTTTCAAGACGGTTTAAATTAAATAATAATTATGGTTACTTATATGGGTATGCTGCTTATGTTAGTTAAATAAGTTTATATCTTGATTTTAATATAGTTCCTTTAGTTATTGGTCTTTTAAAATCTCTACTGGAACTAATATTTTTATAACGAAAAATTAAGCGATGAAAACTACCTTGTGTTTTCATCGCTTTTATACATTTCCAATCATTTTTATTTATTATTTCAATCTTACTTCCCAGATATCTCTTTATCTGAATCCGGTTCATCAATCATAGATTCAACCTTAGTTTGGCTTGTATCCAAGATTAATCGACTTAGCTCATCTTTATTGATTCTTTTCAATTTAGGATAACGAACAATAAAGAATATAAGCCCAAGTATCAACCAGCCAGCTAATGCAATATAAGATGGTATAGATAATGCAGCGGGTGATCCTGGAATTAACAATAATCCTAAGAAGATAGCAGCGAATACCGAGCCAATAATCGCAAATGTTTTATATACAGGCGCGTAAGTATTGCTGGCTTTGTTATAACTGAATAATTTTGCTGCTGATAAACAAGTGATTAAATATGCCACTGATACACCTGTTGATGACATATCGACAATCCAAGTAAGTGCCGTACGTCCAAGCCACGGTGCAATCAATGTCAATGCAACTAAGAATATAATCGCAACATAAGGCGTTTTATACACTGGATGCAACTTGCTGAAGACACGAGGCATTATGCCTGAACGTCCCATTGAGAAAAGCAATCTACTGGCACTCATTAAAAATCCATTCAAGCCAGTAAAAATCCCCATAATAATCGCAATTGCTAATACAGAAAGTCCAACATAGCCAAATGCTTGTTTTGTGACTGCACCTGTCACCCAAAGGTTACCATTTAAGCTTGAACCGCTTTTACCTAACCATGCAGTATATAAAATCATCAAGATATATGTACCTGCTGCGGCAAGCAAGCTATAAACAATCAATTTAAATGTTTTATTCGGTGAAAAATTAAATTCTTCAGCTGTTTGCGGAATATTATCAAATCCAACATATGCCCAAGGTGCAACAGCAACAATCATAATAATAGATGTAAACCATCCTTCATGTTTTGCTGTTAAAGGTTGTAAGTTGCTGAATGAAAAATCTTTGCCGAAAAATGAACCGAAGAACATCAATAATACGACTATAACCATTGCAACACAGAAATAATACTGCAAGCTTCCTGATACGTGTGCGCCACGAATCGTAATTAACATAAATACAAGTAATAATACTGTTGCAATAATGATTTCAGTCAAATAGACATCCCAACCAGCAATCGTATAGAGCTTACCATGCTCTAATACACTTGGCATCATGAATTTCAAAAGCAAACTAAACGCGGTGGCATTTAAGGCTACAACACAGATGTAACCAAACGTCAGAAACCAAGAAGAAAAGAAACTGACATATCTGCCGAAACTTAAGTAACTAAACGCAAATGCTCCACCGGAAACTGGAAAATGTTCAACAAGTGCGCCGTAACTTACGGCAATAATAATCATTAATAACGCACCTATCGTAATACCAATAGCTGCAGCAATAGAACCAGATTGTTTAATCCAGTCACCCGGCAGGATAAAAGAACCCCAACCGATACATGAGCCATATGCTATAGCCCAAACGAATTTTTCTGATAGGTTTTGCTGTAAATCTCCACGATCTACTTTTTTATGGATATTTTCTCTATTTTTCTGTCCCATAATAAAAACTCACCTCATTCGATACATTATACCCTGTGAGGCGAGTTTTTGAACCTATTTTGTTGTTTATTTTTTAATTTTCAGTGCTTGAACGAGTAATGTTACCCATGATGCGATGAAAAGTACACCGCCGATTGGCGTAATTGCCCCAAGCGGTTTAATTTGTGTTAATGATAATACATAAAGTGAACCACTGAAGATAACAATACCTCCGAACATCATCCACCCTGCTGCTTTCAAATTCATTTTTGTTGTACCGCTTAAGATTCCGATGCCGATCAACCCTAAGCTATGATACATTTCATATTGTGTGGCTTTTTGCCAAACATCTAAATAATGTTCTGATAATTTACCTTCTAAAGCATGTGCCCCAAAAGCACCTGTCGCAACTGATAACGCTGCTGCCCCTGCGCCAAGTGCTAAAAATGTTTTCATTGATTTTAGATTCATTATGAAACTCTCCTTTATAAATATAATAAGGATGCCAAAGATATTTTTAGCAATTTCCTATTTTAAATTCTGCTTCTCAACTCGCTAGAAATTGAATATTGAATCACCGTTTCCGAGTTCATCGTCAGTTACCATTTTATTGGAATTCCCAGGCGGTGTCGATGTATTTGATGTCGAGTTAGAATGAGATACTTTTCCACCCATCGCTTCAATCTCAGCTGCAGTAACATTTGAATGCGCTGTTTGGCTAGCATTATTTTTAATTCCAGTTTCATTGGAACTAGAAGTTTGATACGTTTTATTATATCTTGGTCTCACACTTTGATAGTTGTTACTTTTTGACCTTGTGTCTGCATATAATGAAGTTAAAGTATGAATAGCATAAATATGTTTTTGAAAATCCGCTTCACTTTCTGCCTCATCTGCTTGTACGAGCTCTTGCTCTATCAACGCGATAATTTTGTCTTTATCCACGCTGCGCCTCCTCTCCGCACCAATCAATCGGCGTCTCACCGTGTGCCTCTAAATACGCATTTGCTCTAGAGTATGGTTTAGAACCGAAGAAACCACGATAAGCCGAGAGCGGACTTGGATGAACAGACTTAATGACATCATGTTTAGAAGTATCAATTAGTCTCTCTTTTTGCTGTGCCGGTTTTCCCCATAATATGAAAACCACATGGTCACGATATTCTGAAACTGCTTTAATTATTTCATCCGTAAACACTTCCCAACCGATATTACGATGTGAAGCAGCTTCACCTTTACGTACAGTCAGTACCGTATTTAAAAGCAATACGCCGTCTCTTGCCCAGTCTTGCAAGTGTGAAACGGTACGTTTACACCCGATATCCTCTTCTAATTCCTTATACATATTCCGTAAAGATGGTGGAAATTTACCTTCCGGCTGTACAGAAAAAGCTAAACCATGTGCTTGCTTAGGGCCATGATACGGATCTTGTCCAATAATTACGACTTTCACTTTATCAAAAGGCGTTAAATCAAAAGCCTGATAGATATTTTCTTTATCCGGATAAACGGTTTTTGTAGAATACTCTTTGTCTAAAAAATCATGCATTTCTTTAAAGTCATGTCGATTTGTTATATCATGAAATACTTCTGACCAATTCATGGAATCACCTCATCGCTATCATAACATAGTATCACTTAAAGCAAGGGTTTAGACGTAGTCAACCACTCCTTTGTCCCTTATCCTCTGCAAGTACCCCAATATCTAAATCGAGTCTTATGCAATATGATGTTGCTAGTGATTTAAACATGATAAAATATAAGAAAAGATTACGCGAAGGAGTGTATTTTTGATGGCATTGAAAAAAGTATTAACAATTGCAGGCTCAGATACAAGCGCAGGCGCTGGCATGCAAGCAGATTTAAAAACGTTCCAAGAGTTGGACACTTACGGTATGGTAGCATTAGCTGCTGTAGTGACAATGGATCCTAAAACTTGGTCTCATGATGTTACACCGCTTCCATTTGATTTATTCAATAAACAATTGGAAACAGCAATTTCTATCGGACCAGACGCAGTCAAAACAGGTATGTTAGGTTCTGAAGAAATTATCAAACGTGCTGGTGAGGCCTTTACTGAATCTGGCGCGAAATACTTTGTAGTTGACCCAGTTATGGTCTGCAAAGGTGAAGATGAAGTATTGAATCCAGGCAATACAGACGCAATGATTAAATATCTATTGCCTAAAGCAACAGTTACAACACCAAACTTGTTCGAAGCAGGACAATTATCAGGTTTAGGCACATTAAAATCTATCGATGATATGAAAAAAGCAGCTAAAATTATTCATGATCAAGGTGCTGAAAATGTAATCATCAAAGGCGGCAAAGCACTAGACCAAGATAAATCTTATGACTTGTATTATGATGGCGACAAATACTACCAATTAACAACAGATATGTTCCAACAAAGTTATAACCATGGCGCAGGTTGTACATTCGCAGCAGCAACAACTGCAAACTTAGCAAATGGCCAATCTCCTAAAGATGCAGTTGTAAATGCAAAAGCATTCGTAGCTTCAGCAATTAAAAACGGTTGGAAAATGAATGAATTCGTCGGACCAGTTGACCATGGAGCGTATAACCGTATTGAAAAAATCGATGTAGATGTTAAAGAAGTATAAACTTAAATTTTGAGAAGTGGCATTACTCTAATTGAGTGGTGCCCCTTTTTTAATGCACTTCAAAACACTCTATATAACGCCTCTTTTTTGCATCTCAACACTTTTCAAAATTTCAACTTGAAAGATCTCGGTAATTAGTCTGAGAAGAAGATGGTCACATTGTATGAGTAAAAGTTGATGCTATAGACGCATGTTTTTAAATTGAATATCTAATACAATAGTTAATGTAGAGGGAGCGGCAAAAGTGTAAATCCGAAACATTCCTGAATATAGATTCTAATGATAATCGTTACACCTTTCTACCCACCCTAAAATGTCAGCTCCCTCTCAAATATAATGCAATAAAAATCGCGTATAACCTCCTAAATAGACGTGAAATTCATATCCTAACTTAAACATGAAATTGCATTAACAATTAATCTAATCATTGAATTTAAAAAGCCGTAAATTGTCTTCCCCTGACACAATTTGCAGGCGCACCCTAAAAATATAGCATCACTGTCTCTTGTGAGATTGTCCCTTCTCTCAAGTTACCTGATTTGTCCCTTCAGGTTCGACAGTGGTGCTTTATTTATGTGAAAAATAAAAAACACGGAAAGCTACGCATATGCGCAAACTTCCCGTGCTGAAATTGATTTTTAAATTTAATTAATACCTTCCATGTCAATTCCTGACTCGTGTTCACGTTTTCTTTTCTCTTGAACCCACCACAATGATTTTTTAGGATTCTCAGCTGCTTTTTTAAAGTCTTCATCTGAATCCACATTCGGATATGATCCTTTAAGCGATTTGGATGCAGTACTGGTATGCATGAAGAGTACTACTAAGAACCCTACAATACTAACAGCTGTTAAATAAAATGCCGGCATTAAAGGATTTCCTGTTTTCGCAACTAAAGCCGTAGCGATTAAAGGTGTTGTTCCTCCAAACAGTGAAACAGAAACATTAAAAGTGATAGCTAATGTACGGTACCGAATATGTGTGAAGAAAATCGTCGGCAATGTACCCGGCATTGTTCCTTCGTATGTCGCAAGAAAAATACCTAAAAGTAAAATACCAATAGCAACTGGGAAAATGGCTTTTAAGTTAATGAGCCAGAATGCAAAAATACTGAATAGAATAATGCCGCCTAAACCAAACAGCATGACTTTCTTATCACCGATTTTATCTGCTGTTTTGCCGTAAAACAGTGCTAATGGAATCATGATTGCCATAATACAAGTGATTAAGACAGTAACCAAACCATTTTTGACACCTATGACTTCTTCTAAGTATGACGGTAAATAGGATGTAACCATGTAGTTTGTTACATTAAAGAAAACAACCATTACGAAACATACAATAATGTCTTTATAATAAAAACGGATACTTGTCCAAAAACTGATTTTATCACGTTCGTCTTCTTTAGATAATTCATTTTCATAAATAGGCGTTTCTTCTAAATGTGTTCTTAAGTATAAACCAACAAAACCTAAAATCAGTCCGAAGAAGAATGGAATTCTCCAACCCCATGCTGCCATTTGTTGATCATTTAATGAGAAGAACAAGACGCCGCATAATACTGAAGCTGCGATATAACCGGATAGCGTACCGATTTCTAATCCGCTTCCTAATGAATTGCGTCGGTTATCTGGTGAAGTTTCTGCGACATATACCATTGCTCCTGCATATTCTCCACCAGTTGAAAACCCTTGGATAATTCTGCCTATCAATAAGAGTATGGGTGCCCATATACCAATCTGATCATACGTCGGCAAACAACCAATGAGTACTGTTGAAATAGCCATCATTACGATAGTGATGGTCAATACAATTTTCCGACCGAATTTATCCCCTATAATACCGAAGATAATACCTCCGACAGGGCGTAATAAAAATGCAATTGCAAACGTTGCAAATGTAAATACTAATTTTAATTGATCATTTTGAACATCTGAAAAGAAGTTCTTACTAATAATAACTGCTAAATATGAATAGAGTCCGAAATCGAACCATTCCATAGCATTACCTATACCCGTTGCGACTACACTTCTTTTAGCCACACTGGCGTCCACGCGATTAATTTTGTTTTTATCAAAACGCATGTACTTCATCTCCTCTACGTTTAGTGATAAAACATATGTAACTATATACCACTATTCTAAAGTATGAAACGGAAATTTTTCACAAAAACAATTATTAACATTTTTAAATGTTATACAAGTTAAAGGGTTGAATTTATGAAAAGTAATAAAAAGAAAAAGATTATCCAAAAGAGGAGATTAAGCAATCATTTAAAAAATAAATAGTTTTTTACAGACAACTGAATATACATAAATTTAACCTTATTCATTGTAGTGGTAATGGATGTGGATGGATATGTCATTTTTTGATTTATATTTTATTGCTTTATTATTCAGCTGGCTTATTAAGCAGTCCTAGCTCCAAATACCTAGCTATAACTCGAAAAAATAATTTCAGCTAGACAAACAGCATTAGTAATAAAGTGATGTCATGAATGAAAAAACACTCCTGAGACTGAGACATAAAATAATACTATTTTTGTCTCACCCCAGAAGTGCAATGTTTCAGACTTATTTTCTATATTTTAATTTCGCGAATGCATCATGCTGATGAATAGATTCTTCATTGCGACATTCAATATCAAAGCCTTCTGACCAGTCTAATTCAACTAAGTCAGCTGCGATTAAACGAATTAAATCTTCGACAAAACGTGGATTTTCATATGCGCGTTCTGTCACTCTTTTTTCATCTGGACGTTTTAAAATAGGATATAAAATAGAGCTGGCATTGGCTTCCATAGCATCTAAAATAACCTCTTTATAGTCTGTCGGTAAAGTTGCTGAAGGGTCGATGTACATTTTTACAGTAATTACCCCGCGTTGGTTATGTGCTGAGTATTCACTGATTTCTTTTGAACACGGGCATAATGTTGTGACGGTAGCTTGAATTGTTAATTCTTTGCGTGTCACTTGGTCACCTGCAACTGCTAAGCCGTACGTTACATCTGCATTTCCTACTGCTTTTATATTAGTAACTGGACTGTAACGGTTGAAGAACCATTTACCAGATACATCTACACCTGCTGAACTTTGTTTCATATGTTTTTCTAAAGTATGCAAAACAGTTTCTAAATTGCTAAAAGTGAGTTCCAAACCATTATCATAATGTTTCTCAACACTTTCTAAGATACGGCTCATGTTGATACCTTTTTCTTCACGCGTCAAGCTTGTAGAAAAGGCAAATGTGCCCGCTGTTTGGTAATTATCAATAACGACTGGATAAACTAAATTTTTGATACCTACTTCTTCTATTTCAAACAAAAAGTCTTTGTGTGTACTTTGTAAGTCGGTCATTTCTTCTTTAACCGTAGGTTTCGTACCTTCTATTGGATCAACAGAACCGAAGTGTCTCCAACGACCTTCACGTGTAGTTAAATCAAATTCACTCATCTGTGTGCGCCTCCACTTATGATTCAAATTTATAAGTCCAATAAGCTTCTTGTTCTAAGAAACTTTTGGCTTCGTCTGGTACTTGTGGTTCTGCTAATTGCTGCAAGAACGGACCAGATTGTGATGCATGTGCTTTGAATGCATTTAATTTTGTATCTCTATATTCACTGATATCATTGATGACATCAGGTTCTCCTAATTCTTCAATGGCATCATTGCTGAAAGCAACCAGTTGCAAACGTGGTCGCTCATCTTTCGGCATGCGTTCTACTGTGCGAACTACAGCTTCTGCTGTAGCTTCATGATCAGGATGGACAGCATAACCTGGATAAAATGAAATAATCAATGAAGGATGAAGTTCTTCAATTAAAGACTGCACCATTCCATCGATTTTTTCATAAGGTTCGAATTCTACTGTTTTATCACGGTAACCCATCTTACGTAAATCTTTGATACCAATTGCTTTTGCAGCTTCTTCTAGTTCGCGTTCACGAATTTCTGGTAGTGATTCACGTGTCGCAAATGGAGGGTTCCCCAAATTACGTCCCATCTGACCAAGTGTCAAACAAGCGTATGTTACAGGCACGCCATTATCGATATAACGTGCTAGTGTTCCTGCTGATGAGAACGTCTCATCGTCAGGATGCGGAAAAATAACTAATACTTGGCTTTCCTCTGACATGTCACGTCCTCCTTATAATTGGAAAGGAACAGTGCTGATTTCCAATGTTGCAGCTAGCTGTCCTTCATAATTAAATCCTGCTAATAAAAATTCGTTATTTTCGTTAACTTCATAGTGTGTTAAACCTTGTACGTAAACCCAACCATTATCTTGTAGTTTTAAACCCACTCTGAACGGCTCTTTACCCCCGCCTTTCAGTTTGGCATGTTCAAAAACTACTTTTATATTCCTTAAAAAAGTTCCTGCATTGAAGACACGTTGATCAAAATGATTTGCATATGCCCCATTCGTTGTTTCAACATGCAGATAAACTGGCTGGTCTACATACGATTCAAGTAAACCTTGTACTTTGTCGTATTCAATCGGTTCCACTTCGTTCACTCCCTTGCGTAAAACACAACAAATTGAATTCATTCAGTAATTCATTTATATAGTTTGTTTCATTATATTCAATATTATTCTATCTAAAGATTGAGTTATCGCTTCTTGTATCACTTAATTGTACTAAATCTGCGTATATAAATATATCGTCTTGCTCAGTTTATTCCGACAATTTGAGTAAGATTTGTTTTTTATTAACCCACTTGTTTTCTTGCCTTAAAATCATGCCGTTCATAATTTAGAAACAATATATTAATTATATAACTGTTTGTCGAGTTTCTAAAGAGGTTATTGTAATATTTTAATAGAATAATACCAAAGCTATTTCCTGAATATACACAAATGAACACTCAAATATATTTAGCCAATAATGAGCTAACAAAAAATTTTATATATATTATTTTCTCAATACGATAATTTCTTTTAAATCAATGAAATTATTACGAATCCCTTCTATAAAAAACCTTGTGTTTAAGCAACTTCTTAAAATATCAATGTTATTCAAAATAATTTTGCTGTCTGCAAACACTGCTCTTTATCTATTTAAAGGTACTTTTACATTTAATTCAGTGAAATTATTTTAAAAAACTTCTTTCCAAAAGGCTTTACTATCTCTTTCAAATACTCGTAGTTATAATGAATATGTAATCAGAGAAAGATGGGATAGAAGACGCGCTGAATGCGATATATCTTTTTATTCTGTCATTATTTTTTATTTAGGAGGATATCATTGGAAATTATTAATTTAGGTAACCGTCATGATGCATCATTTTATGCAGCATGCGAACTATTCAATCAAATTACACGCAATCCTGAGAGTAAGTTAGGATTAGCAACAGGCGGTACAATGGTAGATGTCTATGCAAATTTCGTAAATTTATTAAAAATGAACGATGTAGATGTTTCAAATGTAGAAACGTTCAACTTAGATGAGTATGTTGGTTTGCCACAAACTCATCCCGAAAGTTACCACCAATACATGCAAGAAGTATTGTTTGAACAATATCCTTATTTCACAGCAAGTAATATCCATATCCCTACTGGAGATGCAGCTGACTTAAACGATGAAGCAAAACGCTATGAAGCTGTGGTACATGAACGCGGTCCTGTAGATATTCAAATTCTTGGTATTGGCGAAAATGGACATATTGGATTTAATGAACCTGGAACATCTAAAGAAAGTGAAACTCGTGTCGTAGATTTAACTGAAAGTACAATTCGTGCAAACAGCCGCTATTTCGATACAGAAGATGAAGTCCCAAAACAAGCGGTTTCTATGGGTTTATCTACAATTATGTCAGCAAAACGTATTATCTTACTCGCTTTTGGCGAGAAGAAGAAAGCTGCTATTACTAAATTAGCAAGCGGTATCGAAGATGCGGATGTGCCTGCTACTATCTTGTATGAGCATCCTAATGTAGAAGTTTATGTAGATGAAGCAGCTGCTCCAGACGATATGGGACGTAAAGAGTAACATTTAAAGTACGTTTGATTTCTAAACTTCGGGGTATATAAATTACTGTGACTCGTATTAAACTATTTAAAATATGAAGGGATGAATCATTTTGGAACTACAATTAGCAATTGATTTATTAAATAAAGAAGAAGCAGCAGAATTAGCTAATAAAGTGAAAGATTATGTCGATATCGTAGAAATCGGTACTCCTATCATATATAACGAAGGCTTGCCATCAGTTCAATATATGGATGAACATATTGATGGTGTAAAAGTCCTTGCAGACATGAAAATCATGGATGCAGCAGATTATGAAGTCAGCCAAGCTGTTAGATTCGGTGCTGATGTTGTAACAATCTTAGGTGTAGCTGAAGATGCTTCAATCAAAGCTGCTATCGAAGAAGCACACAAAAATGATAAACAATTATTAGTCGATATGATTGCTGTGCAAGATATTGAAAAACGCGCAAAAGAATTAGACGAAATGGGTGCTGACTATATTGCAGTACACATCGGTTATGATTTGCAAGCAGAAGGTAAATCTCCTTTAGAAGACTTGCACAAAGTTAAATCTGTGATTAAAAACTCTAAAGTTGCAGTTGCTGGCGGTATTAAACCAGACACTATCAAAGATATCGTAGCTGAAGGTCCAGACTTAGTCATCGTCGGCGGCGGTATCGCAAATGCGGACGATCCTGTAGAAGCTGCAAAAACTTGCCGTGACGCAGTTAAGGGTGAATAATATGACTAAATTACGCTATCAGCTCATTTTAGATGAATTGAAAAACACACTTGGTCACGTTAAAAATGACGAAGTAGAACAATTCGAAAATGAAGTACGTGATGCCAAAAACATTTTTACCTCAGGCAAAGGCCGTTCAGGCTATGTTGCAAATAGTTTTGCGATGCGTTTGAATCAACTCGGCAAAGCATCACATGTAATTGGTGGTGCAACAACACCTTCTATTCATAAAGGTGACTTGTTTATCGTTATTTCTGGTTCAGGCAGCACAGAGCATTTACGATTATTGGCTGAAAAAGCAAAAGGTGAAGATGCGAAAGTTGTCTTAATTACAACAAAGCCTGATTCTAAAATCGGTGAACTCGCAGATACTGTTATTGAATTGCCGGCAGGCACAAAATATGATGCGGAAGGTTCAGAACAACCACTCGGCAGTTTATTCGAACAATCTGCTCAAATTTTCTTAGATGCTGTTGTTCTTGATTTGATGGAAATTTTCAATATTGATGAAACAGCTATGCAGCAAAATCATGCTAATTTAGAATAATCGATATAAATATTGCCTTATGTCCAAACAAATTGGATATAAGGCTTTTTTATGTAAATAGATAACCTTTCCAAGCTACCTACTAGCACTATATATTAAAACACGCCCTTTTAGCTCAGCAAAAGGGCGTGTTTTTAAACAATATTATTTTAAGTGTTCATATGGACGGCTTTCTGCAAATGATACAATCTGTTCTACAAATAGGCGAGAACGTAGTTGGAACTCTTCATCTTGTAAATAGAAAGACCCATCATCAAGTTTTCCATAATCAGAATCATGCGTTGCAATTTGTGTCGGCACCGCAATACCGAGCAATGTACGTACAATCAAACGCAAGTGCGATAATGGCTCAGCACTGACAATGCCTCCGCTATTCCCCATTAGGCCAACAGGTTTCATCTTGAAATCATCCATAGTTAAATGGTCAAGTGCATTTTTTAAAATACCTGAATAAGAGCCGTGATAGTTTGGTGTTCCTAAAATGATAAAATCAGCTTCACGCGCTTTCGATTGTAGTTCCTCTACATTTTTCTTATATTCATCAGGCGGGTTACTTGCTCCTGATACATCTAACGTATGAATTGGCTGATCTGCCAAATCAAAAATGTTTGTTTCAACATCTTTTTCTTCTAATTGTCCTTTTAAGTATTGCGCAAGTGCTTTAGTATGTGAATCTACACGTGCACTCCCTACAATAATTAAGCCTTTCATAATATTTCACCTCATAATATTTTTATTTATAATTGACTCTCTTCAATACGGGTGCTCCCTTAAAGCTTACCCTTCATGTTTTTGGTTTTCTACCAACATTTTATTAATCGCTTTGCCGACCCCGCTATGCTCATTAGTATCCGTAATCTCTTTTGCGTATTCCTTTACCTCAGGAATCGCATTTTCCATAGCAACCGGGTAACCTACACGTTCTAACATTGAAACATCATTCATATTATCACCGATTGCCATTACATCTTTCATATCAATGCCAAGTTGTTTCGCGATTTCTTCAAGTGCAATACCTTTTTGAGCATAAGCATTAGTAATTTCAATATTGCCGCGTGCTGAAGATGAAATAGCTAAATTTGAATGTTTTGCTAACTGTTTGCTGACACGTTCAATTTTCTCTACATCTGCATCATAAGCTAGAATCTTCATTACAATTTCACCACGACGACCAGTTATTTCATCATAATTTTCAACTACTTTTAAAGTCCCTTGATCGATACGATGTTGAATATGATTGCGGATTTTTTCAACATCCGCTTTTTGACCAGCATGTTCAGCGATATCGATATAAATATCCAAATCTTTTTGAGGATCTTCTGTATAAATACCAAAATTTGTATACACTTGATAATAGACATCTTCGCTATTCAATATATTCGTAATTTGTTCAATCATTTCGTGATTCAAACTTGAAGTATGCATTATATCAAATGATTCATCTCGCACCTCTGCGCCATTTAAGCAGATATACGGCACTTTTAAACCAGTTGGTTCAATCGGTGAACTTGCTTCATAAAACGCGCGTCCTGTTGCGATAACGACCGTAATACCTTGATCTTGCGCTGCTTTGATTGCTTGTATATTTTCTTCTGAAACCTCATGACCCGCGTTTAATAACGTGCCATCCATATCAGTTGCAATTAGTTTAATCATAAATTTACCTCATTTCTATTAGCTTTAACGTGCAGAATATTATTTTTAAAAGTAAACTGTAAAAATTGAAAGTTAATAACAGTGCTACAGCTTTTAATAGATAACCAGAGCGCAACACCACATGGTTCACTTGCTATTCTATCAAATTTTTGTCACTTTTTTCTATCGTCTGTTTGTCTGATTTCCCAAAATGCAATTTTAAATAGCCTGCCACATTTAATCATTATTTTTTGCTGCCTTCTTTTTCTCTCTTATTTGTTTAAAGAAAGATTTCAGTACTACACCGCATTCATCTTCCAAAACTCCGCTTACTACTTCAGCACGATGGTTGAAACGAGGTTCTTGCAGCAAATCCATCAAGCTTCCACTGCATCCCCCTTTTGGATCAGATGCTCCATATACTACACGGGGAATACGACTCATGACGATAGCACCTGAACACATCACACAAGGCTCTAAGGTTACATATAGCGTACAATCTTCGAGTCTCCAGCTTCCTACAACTTCGGCAGCTTTTTCAATTGCTATATGTTCTGCATGTGCGGTAGGTTGTTGTACTGTTTCCCGCAAATTATGCGCACGCGCAATAACTTCTCCATCTTTTACTACAACCGCACCAATCGGCACTTCCCCTATGCGCTCTGCTTTTTTTGCTTCTTCTAATGCAAGTTTCATATAATTTTCATCTGTAGCCATATGTTCTATCTCCTACCTTGTGATACAATAACTATTGTCTATTTTAACACTTGGAGTGTTGTTTATGAATCAACCTTATATTGCCATAGAAGGTCCTATAGGAGTAGGAAAATCTACTTTGGCCCACTATTTAAGTGAAACACTGCAATATCATGAAGCACAAGAAATTGTGGACGAGAATCCTTTCCTTTCTGATTTCTACGAAGACATCTCAACTTGGAGTTTCCAAACTGAAATGTTCTTTTTATGCAATCGATACAAACAAGTTCAAGATCTCGAACAGCTATCTTCTGGCATTGTCAGTGATTATCATATCTTTAAAAATAAAATTTTTGCTCGTCAAACTTTGACAGACACAGAATTCGATAAATTCAGCCGCATCTATAAAATACTAACTGAAGATTTAATAATGCCGAATGTTGTTATTTTTCTAGATGCTGATTTAGAAGTTCTAAAACAGCGTATTGCTAAACGTAATCGCAGCTTTGAACATCAAATCGAAGATGACTATTTATTAAATTTAAAACAAGCGTATTGGGAATTTTATCAATCCTTAAAAGCCCAAGGTAAAAGAGCTGAATGGATTGATACAACAGAACTTGATTTTGTCAATCATTCCGAAGATTACGCACAGATATTAAACATTGTTCAAACAATGATAGGAGGCACAAATCATGAATAATTACGGTATCCCTCAAGATGCAGTGATTACAATTGCAGGTACCGTAGGCGTTGGAAAATCTAGCCTGACACGCGCCCTTGCAAAAAAATTAAACTTCCGCACTTCTTTTGAAAATGTGGACCATAACCCTTATTTAGATAAATTCTATGATGACTTCGAACGTTGGAGTTTCCATTTACAAATTTATTTCTTAGCGGAACGATTTAAAGAACAAAAACGTATGTTTGAATACGGCGGCGGTTTCATACAAGACCGCTCAATTTATGAAGATGTTGATATCTTCGCAAAAATGCATGAAGAACAAGGCACAATGTCTAAAGAAGATTTTGAAACGTATTCACAGCTTTTTGATGCAATGGTCATGACGCCTTACTTCCCTAAACCAGATGTTTTAGTATATCTAGAATGCGATTACGACGAAGTTATTGATCGTATCCATCAACGTGGGCGTCAAATGGAAATTGACACAGATCCTGAGTACTGGAAAAAATTATTTCGTCGTTACGACGAATGGATTTATAACTTCAATGCTTGTCCTGTGGTACGTGTTAACATTAATGAATATGATTTGCATGAAAGTTTAGATACACTTGATCCTGTATTAGAAAAAATAGCTAATATCATTAAAATACACCGGGAAGTTGACCCGAGATAAATATAAAGCAATGAGAATACATATTTCTCATTGCTTTTTAATTTAAGCTTTTTCTATTTCCTTTAAATATTTTTTTACTTCATCATTCAAACCTTTATAATAATCATATTTGGTATTTGGAAACTTTTCTTTCATCTCATCATCTGTACTGTTGACCATAACAAAAGGATGACCAATATAACTTAAATAGGTTTCATCATTACCGCTATCACCGAACCCTAATACTTCAGAAGCTGGTACATCAAATAAATCTAATAAATATTTTACTGCGAATAACTTACCCGCATTTTTAGGTGTAAAGTTAACGTCATATGCATTTTCAGGATCTCCTGCTAGTGGGTTTGTCTTATTGAAATGAACTGCATAGTCAAAAGATGCCGCTTCTTCTTGCAAGTCTTCTAACATTTTTATATCTTCATCTTGGTCGCCTTGAGAATCAAAATAATATTCGTACAAAGTTTCCTTATCTCTATATTTTCGCTGTGGTTGAAGTTTTACATCATACTTTTGTTCAAAGTCATTAATAATTTCATCCACTTTCTCTTTTGTAAAGGGAGTTTCAGAAACCGCTTCTTCATAATCTTTATATTCGTGGTACTCACCGTTCTCATCTAATTGATACATCTGAGAACATAAGTCCGAAAAGATATATTGCGGTTTAAACTTCATCTCAGCTTTTTTCATTTTTTTCATGATATTAGGAAAAATACTACCTGATAAAAATGCCGTAACCACACCATCTTTTTTCACAGCTTGTTCTAATGTCTCTTCTAAATTGCGTAAATCAGGAATGTCTTCTTTAGTCGTTGCATGCTTATAATAGGTTTCGTCAAAATCAAATAATATCAAATGATGTTCCATAGACAACCTCCTATAAAATGTCTTAATCTAAATCATTGCGATAAATGACTGGTTCATACTCATCTTCTTCCACTGGTTTACTATAATAATCCTCATCTGTTTCTTTTAACCCAAAGGCTTCGGCTTTATCTGCTTCGCTCGTTCCGATATAACTTTGTCCTTGTGCATCATAATACAAATCAAACAAAGTGCCGCCATAACGCGCTTCATGCTTAATTTCATACAGTGCATCTATCTCTGTACGTTTGACTTCTTTATAATAAAGCGTATGATTTGTATGTTTGGTTGTTTGTGCCTTGAATCCCCATGCTTCAGCTTTTGGATTCTCTGTAACTAATTTCAATTTAGGACTGAACTCATTCAATACTCTAAAAATTTCTCCTTGGTATTCTGCATAACGTCCATCCACTATAGTACGTTGATCTGCCATATTATCCACCTCGCTTAGTAAAAAGCTGTATTTAAAAAGCTAATTTTCCGCCTTATTCTTCACCAAAATATCTACAGCTTCAGGTGCTGATTGGACGGTATAATCAGCATGTTGTAATTCATGTGCTTGCCCTACACCAGTAAGTACCGCAATTGAAAGTCCCAATCCAGCATTGATTGCAGTTTGAATGTCGTTTGGAGAATCACCCACAATTGCTATCTCTTCAGCGCGCAAATCCGAAACGTGTTCAAATAACGGTCGCAAAACTTCTGGATTAGGCTTTTCAGCAGCGTTTGCTTCAGTCGAAATAATAAAATCGAAAAATGCTTCTGTATCTGTTGCTTCGATAAATTGCTCTGTTCCTTTTTTCGTATCACTTGTAAGTATGCCAATTTGATAGCCGGCATCTTTTAAAGTATCCAATGCATCTGTCATACCTTCAATCCATTTAATTTCCGGAACACGATGATCTATCAAGTATTGGCTGGTTTGGCGAGTCCACTCAGAGACATCTTCTCCTGCTAAAGCATTGAAGTTCTGAATAATTTCATCCAAAGACCCGCATGCCATAGGTGTACCTGGTAAAACTTGATCTTTCTCTTTATCTACCCCTAAAGTTTTATAAGCATGCTCAACGTTTTTTTGTGAGATATACTTTTCCACAAATTCATCGACCATTTGAATGCCAACTTTCATCCAACTCATATCAAAGTCGATTAAAGTTCCGTCTTTATCAAATAAAATCCATTTCAAAGCCATCAGTTAACACGCTTCTTTCTTTGTATATTTATTTCATTTTATCAATTTGCGAATACAGAAGGAAATTTTTATAAAATTCTTCATTCTAATACTCAATATTCATTTCGTTAATATTTTATTTAATTTGGTTCCAAGCTTTGTGTCACTCTTCTTTTTCTTTTGGCTTGGTATTATCTGGAAGTGTTCTAACAAAAGTAAATAAGACGACCGTTTGAATAAAGAGCATGATAAGCAAAGTTATTCTGATATAAAAATTATCTATAATAAAAATTGAAATTCCCATCAATATATACAAACTTGTTAAAATCTTAAATTTTTTCTTTAAAGTAAAACCTCTGTCTCTTTTAAAACTTTCTACATATTCATCGTAAATTTTTGTATTCACTAACCAACGGTTAAATTTTTTGGAACTTCTTGAAAAGCAGATTGCAGCTAATAATAAAAACGGTGTAGTGGGTAATAATGGTACTACAATTCCAACAAACCCTATACCAGCAAATATGATACCGAGTGT
Source organism: Staphylococcus condimenti (assembly GCF_001618885.1). NCBI lineage: Bacteria > Bacillati > Bacillota > Bacilli > Caryophanales > Staphylococcaceae > Staphylococcus > Staphylococcus condimenti. Next base: position 1,303,673 of record NZ_CP015114.1, read on the forward strand.
AACGAGTAAATATTTCATTCAAGCACCTCTAATTGATAATTGATTTCAATTATATCAAATATCTGTTTGAAAATAAAAAACAGGTCACCTGCTGCAACAAGCAGTTTTGACCTGTTTCTGATATTCATAAAGGTTCAAATTCCTTTTAACTAAACGGATTTGTATACATTTTTAATATTCTGGTACTACGACTCTCCAACCTTGTGGATCGTCTAATTTACCGCTTTGAATACCTGTATATTCATCATATAAGCGTTGTGTAATTGGACCTGTTTCGTTATTGTTGATTGTGATTTCACGGTCTTCATATTTCAAAGTACCCACTGGTGAAATAACCGCAGCAGTACCTGTTCCGAATACTTCTTCCAATTCACCTTTATCATAAGATTCTAGTAATTCATCAATAGAGATATGACGTTCTTCTACTTCATATCCTAATTCTTTAGCTAATGCAATGACAGTTTTACGTGTAATACCTGGCAAGATACTGCCGTTTAATTCAGGGGTTACAAGTTTACCGTTTTCTACGAAGAAGATATTCATACTACCCACTTCTTCAATATATTTGCGTTCTACACCATCTAACCATAATACTTGGTCGTAGCCTTGTTCATTAGCATTAGATTGTGATAATAAACTAGCTGCATAGTTACCTGCAACTTTTGCGAAACCTACACCGCCGCGTACAGCACGAACATATTCGTCTTCAACATAAATACGTGTTGGTTTCAATGAGTCTCCACCATAATAAGAACCTGAAGGAGATAAGATAATTAATAATTTATAATTATGTGCTGGGTGAACACCTAATCCCGCTTCTGTTGCGAATACGAATGGGCGGATATATAATGATTGTCCTTCGCCTTCAGGCACCCAATCACGCTCTACGTCTACTAACTGTTTCAAGCCTTCTAATAACTCTTCTTCATCAATTTGAGGCATTTCTAAACGATCAAGTGATTGATTGATACGTGCGAAGTTTTGGTCTGGTCTGAATAAAACAACTTCTCCATTATGCTTATAAGCTTTTAGTCCTTCAAATACAAGTTGACCATAATGAAGTCCTTGTGCAGCCGGATCTAATTCAATCGGTGCATAAGGTGTAATCTTCAAATCATGCCAACCGCCTTTTTCGCTATCGTAGTCATAACTTAACATGTAATCTGTGAAGTGTTGACCAAATCCTAAATTTTTCGGATCCGGCTTTTGTTTTAAGTCTTCACGTTTTTCAAATTTTACTTTTTCTGACATGACTTTGCCTCCTAAAATAAATACTTAATAAAGTGTTAACACTCAAATTATAGCAATCTCGCGCATTGTATTCAATGAGTTTTTAGAAAATTAAAAAAACACACTTACAAATCGAAATTGTTTCGCCCTTTTCAAAACCTTGATTTTGCCTTATATCTATAATTATTCTATATCACTGGTGCAAATGCAAACAGTAGCGGTCATATTAGTCTCATATATACAAAAAAGACAAACTGCACACTATTCCTTCTCTCAAAAGAAACACCGCTTCGTTCGTCTTTTTATTTTTTATGATAAAAGAACCTGCTTATTTCAATTTCTAACATCATTATATTCTTTAAATCTTAATGTTGTGTTGCAGCGTCTTTTGCTTTAATCCCTTCTAACATAGCTACTGTCATTGCATCTAAATCATATTGAGGACTGAAACCCCATTCATCTGTTGAACAGCTGACATCAATACGGTCTGGCCAACTATCAGCAATACCTTGACGGACAGGATCGACATCATATTTCAATACAAAATCAGGAATATGTTTGCGTATTGCTTCAGCAATTTCTTCTGGTTCAAAACTCATGCCGCTTAAATTATAAGCACAACGGTGTTTAATCTTATCTTCATCAGCTTCCATCAGCTTGATAATAGCCTCTATTGCATCATCCATGAACATCATGTCCATGTACGTACCTTTATCGATAAAGCTTGTATATTCACCTTTTCGTAAAGCATCAAAATAAATTTCTACTGCGTAGTCAGTCGTACCGCCGCCTGGTTCTTTTACATAAGAAATCAAGCCTGGGAAACGTACACTGCGTGTATCGACGCCGAATTTACTATTATAATATTCACATAATAATTCACCAGAAACTTTATTTACCCCATACATTGAAGTTGGACGTTGGATTGTTAATGCCGGTGTTTTATCTTTAGGTGTTGTAGGGCCGAATGCACCGATTGAACTTGGTGTGAAGAACTGCAAGTTATATTCACGTGATACCTCTAAAGCATTTACTAATCCGCCCATATTGATATTCCAAGCTAATAATGGGTTTTTTTCAGCTGTGGCTGATAGCAATGCTGCCATATGCATAAGCGCATCGGGTTTGAATTCTGATACGATTTCTTCCATGCGCGTAATATCTGTAACATCTAAAAGCGCAAACGGTCCATCTTTAATTGGAGAATCTGTTTCTGGCTCTCTGATATCTGTAGCTAAAACATTCTCTTCTCCATAAATTTCACGACATTTCAAAACAAGTTCTGTACCGATTTGGCCTAGTGCGCCAGTAATCATAATTCTTTCCATGAATTTCATCCCCTCATTTAAAGTTCATAGTAAAAACATGTTGTATTTCTGAGGTGTACATTCTGTTATTATTTAACTATATTCTACAATAATCACTCACTATTGTATATACCATATGTACAAAAATAAGTAAAGCGCTTACATTTTAAATTGCAAATTTCTCTTTATATATAAGTTTCAAAGTCTCTTAAATTTGAAAATGAAGCTTTTACAATTTTTTCCGTGCATATTGACGAAGGTTTTCATATCCCTCTTTCTCATAAAAGAAAGTAGCTGAAAGATTCTTATCCCAGTAATCTAACTCCACAGTTTTACATCCTTGCTGCTTTGCAAAATGTTCTGCAAATGCCATCAAAGCATGGCCATGGCCTTCTTGGCGATAATTGGGTTCAATACTTAATTGATGGATGTAAAGCGACTTCATTCCGTAACGAAAAGGTGTTTCCATTAATGAAACCACTTGAAACCAAATATAACCGACAGCTTCCTCCCCATGATAAACTGCATAGAAATACTGTTCTTCTCTTTCTAATAGTTTTTGAAAAAAATCTAAGCTGTCTAAGTAATTAAAAGGCTTAAAAATATCTGGATACGCTTTTGCGTGTATACTATGAACCGCTTCGTTCAATCTTGCTAAAACAGCAGCATCTCTGCATACTTTTATTTCCATTGTTTTCACCTTCTTTTATTGATTCGTCGATACAAGAAATCTTCTTACTATTTCCCCATCTACAACTGTACTTTCTAATTCCTTTGGATGAAACGCTAATATTGTTTTAGCAGATGCAATATTACTTTTATCACATGTCACAAGGGCATCACCTACATCATTTTGATTTAAAAATTCAAGCCCTTCTCTCAATAACTTTTTCGCATAACCTTGTCCTCGATAGTCAGGGCGAACTCCGTAACCGATATGACCGCCAATTCGTTTTAAGTGCTCATTAAGATAATGTCTTATATTGACCGCGCCTATAATCTCACCATTATCAAAAGAAAAAGAGTCGTATCAGGGACCGATTCTTTATTTAAATTACGCTGTTTCAATTCAGAAACTAGTTCACTATACGAAGCATAACGTTTGAGATCTATCGCAGTCGGTACGATTTGTTCTGTTTGCCAGGATTTGATATAAACATTAAAAGTGGCTTCGTCTGTTAATTTTAATTCACGCATTTCCATTATCACACGCCCCCCTTATTTAGTCGCTTATTGATTTGCCTCTATGTTATCATGATTTTAATAATTTCTTTAATCTAATACATATCATTAAGGGGGCTTTATCATGTGTACAAGTTTTACCTTTACTTCACAATATGATGCTGATTATCTTGGGCGGACAATGGATTTTTCGTTTCAATTGAATTCCTTTCCAAAAGTAATGCCTCGCGGTTATGAATGGGAAACTTCAAATGGCCGTACATTTGATTTGGAATACGGGTTTGTAGGTACCGCAATGACGACAAATGGTGTTGTATTTGCAGACGGCTTAAATGAACAAGGTTTATCAATTGCTGTTTTATACTATAGTGGAGAAGCTTCATACGCAACATCTACTTCCTCTAATAATATCAATTTAGAACCGGAAGAATTTATTATGTGGTTCCTCGGTATGAATAAATCAATTGCGGATTTAAAGGAGAATATCGATAAAGTGCGTATACTTAAACAAGTCAATCCAGCATTAGATAGAGTGCCTCCTTTACATTTTTTAGTGACTGATCAAACAGGACAAAGTGTTGTTATTACACCTATAGAGGGACAACTTATCGTACAAGATAATCCCGTTCAAGTATTGACAAATAACCCAAGTTTAGAATGGCATTATCAAAACCTTCGTCAAAATACAACGTTTAATGTAGAAGCACCTGCACCACAATTACTTGGTATGAAACACATTAAACCGATTGGAGTAGAAGCAGGCACAGAAAATCTTCCTGGAGGCTATACGTCACCTGCCCGTTTTGTCCGTGCTGCTTACTTCCGTCAATATATTGAAGATGCAGAAGATGAAAATAAGCGATTGAACAATATGTTCAAATTATTAGATACGGTTAGTGTTCCGCGCGGTATCATTCTTGAAGAAGGATTGCCGCATTATACACAGTATCAATGTGTAATGAATTGCAGTAATTTAAAATATTATTATCGCGATTATTATGGTTCTGATGTATTTACAATAGAATTAACTGATGATTTAGTTACAGCTGATGAACCTAAATCTTATACCGTAAAACCAAGTTTGAAATTTGTAAATCTAAATGAAGAAGAAGCAGATGCCTAATCTTCATTTAAAAATAGTTGTTAATACTAAAAAGAACTTTACTATCAAACACAAAACAGGACCGTTCAATCAAATGAATGGTCCTGTTTCACATTTCTATTTAGAAAAATTTATTAAATTACACCTAATTCTTTACCAACTTTTTCATAAGCTGATAATGCTTCGTCTAACATTTCTTTTGTGTGTGCTGCTGTAGGCATGTTACGTACACGACCTGTGCCGCGCGGTACAGTTGGGAACACGATAGATTTCACATACACGCCTTCATCTTTCAAACGTTTACTGAATTCTTGTGTTTTCTTTTCATCCCCAATAATAACTGGAGTAATCGGTGTTTCAGAATCGCCGATATCATAACCTAGTTTTTTCAAACCATCTTTAAGATAATTTGCATTATCCCATAATTTATCATGTAATTCAGTAGAATTCATTAATTTTCTTACCGCTGCAATAATAGCTGCTGAAGATTCTGGAGTTAATGACGTTGAGAATAAGAATGGACGTGATTGTACTTTCAACCAATCAATCAATTCTTGTGTACCTGCAACATAACCGCCTACTACCCCTATTGCTTTAGATAATGTACCAATTTGGAAATCGATTTTATCTTGTAAGCCGAAATGTTTTACAGTACCTGCACCTTTACCCATTACACCAGAGCCATGTGCATCATCAACATAAGTAATTAAACCGTATTCTTCCGCAATTTCAACGATTTCAGGCAATTTTGCAACATCGCCATCCATGCTGAAAACACCATCAGTGATATACATTACCTTATTATATTGACCTGATTCTACAGCTTCTTTCGCTTTTTGACGCAAGTCATCCATATCTGAATGGTTAACTCGAATGATTTTAGCTTTAGACAAACGGCAACCATCAATAATAGAAGCATGGTTCAATTCATCAGATAAAATCGCATCATTTTTATTCATAACCGCTGAAATAGCTGCCATATTACAGTTAAAACCAGATTGATAAGCAACAGCAGCTTCTGTACCTTTGAATTCTGCTAATGTTTCTTCTAATTCATCATGAATATCTAATGTACCGTTGATAGTACGAACAGCACCTGCGCCGACACCGTATTTATCTACTGCGTCTTTCGCAACTTGTTTTAAATCTTCATTTGTTGCTAGACCTAAATAGTTATTTGAAGATAAGTTGATATAGCGCTTCCCAGCAATTGTAATTTCTGGACCATTTGCACCTTCTACTGTATCAATTTCATTGTAAAGGCCATTGTCTTTCAAATACTGAATATTTTCATCTAGAAAGCTGTGTAGTGATTGAACCATTGTAAGTGGGTCCCCCCTTGTTTATTAAATTCACATCTATCATAACCCATTTTTTTAGAATATAAAAGCTGATAATTACCAAATCGCATTAAATTGACTTTTTAGAAACTCTTCTGCTTTTATAGGATAAGGTTTATGGAACACATAACGTGCTATAATATGTACATCTATACTTTTATAAAGGGGTTGAAACCAATGATTAACTGGTATCAGCTTGCACATGATAAAGAAAAAACGATGATCCAAATTAGACGACATCTACATCAATACCCCGAATTATCTTTCGAAGAAAGTCATACACATGATTATATTGTTAATCAGTTAGAACAACTTTCATGTGAAATTCGTCGTCCGGTTGGAAAAAATGGGATTGTAGCAACATTCAAAGGTCAAGGTGATGGTCCTACTATTGCTTTACGTGCAGACTTTGATGCATTGCCGATTACAGAACTTAATGACAAACCTTACCGTTCTAAGAATGAAGGATGTATGCATGCGTGCGGTCATGACGGCCACACTGCTATTCTTTTAGGTGTTGCTGAAATTATAAATGAGCACCTTGCCCATCTGAATGGAAATGTTGTTCTGATTTTTCAGTATGGTGAAGAAATTGTCCCTGGAGGCGCACAACAAATGATTGACGATGGCTGTTTAGATGGTGTTGATAGAGTTTACGGCAATCATTTATGGAGCGGTTATCCAACAGGTATTATCTATTCGCGTCCCGGTGCAATGATGGCATCTCCTGATGAATTCACTGTAAAAATCACTGGAAAAGGCGGCCATGGTGCAAAACCGCATGAAACAATCGACCCGATTGTTATTTTGGCTGAATTTATCTTAAGTGCTCAAAAAATTGTTTCTCGCACTGTAGATCCAATTAAACAAGCTGTTGTGACTTTTGGGATGATTCAAGCCGGTGCATCAGACAGTGTGATTCCTGATTCGGCTATTTGCAAAGGAACTGTGCGTACTTTTGATCCAGATGTGCAAACACATATTATGAATAAATTAGATAAACTATTACAAGGTTTAGCAGTTGCGAATGATATCGAGTACGATTTAGCCTATGAACGCGGATATGTCCCTGTGCATAATAATCCTCAAGCTTATGAAGTTGTGAAAGAAGCAGCTAATGACTTGAACTTAAGATTTACTGAGGCAGATATGATGATGGTAGGAGAAGATTTCTCTGCTTACCAACGTGTAAGACCGGGTGCTTTCTTTTTGACTGGCTCTGGAAATGCGAGTAAGGGAACAGATCATCCACATCATAGTCCCTATTTTGACATTGATGAAGCAGCGTTGAAATATGCAGCGAGTGAGTTCTTAAAAATATTAGAATTAGAAGATGTTATAAAGACTGAAAGATTATAAAAAATATAGAAACGGAGACCTTGGTAGAAGGTTTCCGTTTTAATTTTGACATAAAAAAAGAGCCCCTCAATGAGGAGCTCTCTATTAAAAGTCAACTAAAGTTATAGTTGAAAATTATTGTTGGATTTCAGTAACAACGCCTGATCCTACAGTACGTCCACCTTCACGGATAGAGAAACGAGTACCGTCTTCGATAGCGATTGGAGAAATCAATTCAACAGTCATTTCTACGTTATCGCCAGGCATAACCATTTCAGTACCTTCTGGTAAGTTAACAACACCAGTTACGTCAGTAGTACGGAAGTAGAATTGTGGGCGGTAGTTAGTGAAGAATGGAGTATGACGTCCACCTTCATCTTTAGATAAAACATAAACATCAGCTTTAAATTTAGTGTGTGGAGTAATAGAACCAGGAGCTGCTAATACTTGTCCACGTTGTACGTCTTCACGTGCAACACCACGTAATAAAGCACCAATGTTGTCACCAGCTTCAGCGTAGTCTAATAATTTACGGAACATTTCTACACCTGTAACTGTTGTTTTCATGCTTTCTTCAGTGATACCGATGATTTCAACTTCTTCACCGACTTTGATTTGACCACGTTCAACACGGCCTGTAGCTACAGTACCACGACCAGTGATTGAGAATACGTCCTCAACTGGCATCATGAATGGTTTATCAGAGTCACGTTCTGGAGTTGGAATGTAGTCATCAACTGCTTGCATTAAGTCTAAGATTTTTTGTTCGTATTCAGCATCGCCTTCTAAAGCTTTCAATGCAGAACCAACGATTACTGGTACATCGTCACCAGGGAAGTCGTATTCAGATAATAAGTCACGAACTTCCATTTCAACTAATTCTAATAATTCTTCATCGTCAACCATGTCAGCTTTGTTTAAGAATACAACTAAAGCTGGCACACCAACGTTACGTGATAACAAGATGTGTTCACGAGTTTGTGGCATTGGACCATCTGCAGCAGATACTACTAAGATACCGCCGTCCATTTGAGCAGCACCAGTGATCATGTTTTTAACATAGTCAGCGTGTCCTGGGCAGTCAACGTGAGCATAGTGACGTTTGTCAGTTTGATACTCGATGTGTGAAGTATTGATTGTAATACCACGTTCTTTTTCTTCTGGAGCGTTGTCAATCATGTCGTATGATTGTGCTACAGTGTCACCATTTTTTGCTAATACAGTTGCAATTGCAGCTGTTAAAGTTGTTTTACCATGGTCAACGTGACCGATAGTACCAATATTGGCATGTTCTTTTGAGCGATCGAATTTTTCTTTAGCCATTATGAAATCTCTCCTCTTCTTAATAAAAAGTTATTTAATTTATCTCTCATGATAGTTTCTCACCATCATGAGAGCTTTATTTTTGAGTTGTTTAAAGGACTAATTCCTTTATAAAGCATTTGCATGAAAAAATCAATTCAGGAACCCTACCAAAGATTTCTTGGTTGTGATCCTAAAGATGAATTTAATTATTCACCTTTATTTTTCTTGATGATGTCTTCTGCAATTGACTTAGGTACTTCTTCATAGTGATCGAAGTACATAGTGTAAGTTCCGCGACCTTGAGTGTTAGAACGTAATGAAGTTGCGTAACCGAACATTTCTGAAAGTGGTACGAATGCACGAACCATTTGAGCGTTACCGCGAGCTTCCATACCATCTACGCGTCCACGACGAGATGTTACGTCACCCATGATGTCACCCATGTATTCTTCAGGCATTAAGATTTCAACTTTCATCATTGGTTCTAAGATTACTGGATCTGCAACTTTAGCAGCTTCTTTAAGTGCTAATGAAGCAGCGATTTTGAAGGCCATTTCAGATGAATCGACATCATGGTAAGAACCATCGTAAAGCTTAGCTTTAACGTCGATTAATGGATAACCAGCTACTACACCGTTTTCCATAGCATCTTTAAGACCAGCTTCAACTGATGGAATGTATTCACGAGGAACTACACCACCGACGATAGCGTTTTCGAATTCGAAACCTGCGCCGACTTCGTTCGGAGTGAATTCAATATGAACATCACCATATTGACCACGACCACCAGATTGACGAGAGAATTTACCTTGAACTTTAGCTGGTGTTTTGAATGTTTCACGGTATGAAACCATTGGTGCACCAACGTTAGCTTCAACGTTAAATTCTTTTTTCATACGGTCTACAAGGATATCTAAGTGAAGCTCACCCATACCACCGATGATAACTTGTCCAGTTTCTTCATCAGTATGTGCATGGAATGTTGGGTCTTCTTCTTGTAGTTTAACTAAAGCTTGAGTCATTTTATCTTGGTCAGCTTTAGATTTTGGTTCTACTGATAAGTGAATAACAGGTTCTGGGAATTCCATTGATTCCAAGATAATGTCATTTTTCTCACCACATAAAGTGTCACCAGTACCAGTTTCTTTAAGACCTACCGCAGCAGCGATATCTCCTGAGTAAACTGTGCTGATTTCTTTACGAGTGTTTGCGTGCATTTGTAATAAACGACCTACACGTTCACGTTTGTCTTTAGTAGAGTTTTTAACGTATGAACCTGAATTTAAAGTACCAGAGTACACACGGAAGAATGTTAATTTACCAACATATGGGTCAGTCATAACTTTAAATGCTAATGCAGCGAAATCTGCATCATCATCAGGTGGTGCGATAACTTCTTCATCAGGGTTATCAGCATGATGACCAACGATTGCTTTAACATCTAATGGTGAAGGCAAGTAGTCAATTACTGCGTCTAACATTAATTGAACACCTTTGTTTTTGAATGCAGTACCGCAAAGTACAGGATAGAATTCAATATCCAAAGTAGCTTGACGGATTGCTGCTTTTAATTCATCAACAGTGATTTCTTCACCTTCAAGATATTTTTCCATTAAGTCTTCATTAGCTTCAGCAACAGCTTCGATCAATGATTCGCGAGCTTCTGCTGCTTTGTCTTTGTAGTCATCTGGAATTTCAATTTCAACAACTTCTTCACCGAAGTCGCCGTTATATTGATAGCATTTCATTGTTACTAAATCAATGATTGCTTCAAATTCGTCTTCTGCACCGATTGGTAATTGAATCGGTTGTGCATTCGCTTGTAAACGGTCATGTAAAGTGCTTACTGAATATTCGAAGTTAGCACCTAATTTGTCCATTTTGTTAACGAATACGATACGTGGAACGCCATAAGTTGTAGCCTGACGCCAAACTGTTTCAGTTTGTGGTTCAACACCTGATTGAGCATCAAGTACTGTTACAGCACCATCAAGTACACGTAAAGAACGTTCAACTTCTACAGTGAAGTCTACGTGTCCTGGTGTATCGATGATGTTTACACGATAATCATGCCATTGTGCAGTTGTAGCTGCAGATGTGATTGTGATACCACGGTCTTGTTCTTGTTCCATCCAGTCCATTTGTGAAGCCCCTTCGTGAGTTTCACCAATTTTATGGATACGGCCAGTATAGTACAAGATACGTTCAGTAGTCGTAGTTTTACCAGCGTCAATGTGAGCCATGATACCAATGTTACGAGTTTTTTCCAAAGAAAAGTCTCTAGCCATTGTATTGTTTCTCCTTCCAGTAATTACTGAGTAAATACTTTGATATGGCGATGCCCTAAGCAAGCCTTTGGATGTATACCAAATGGAACAAGCTCAGGGTTAAACCGTTAATCTTACCAGCGATAGTGTGCGAATGCTTTGTTAGCTTCAGCCATTTTATGAGTGTCTTCACGTTTCTTAACTGCGCCACCTGTATTGTTAGCTGCATCTAAGATTTCGTTAGCTAAACGTTCTTCCATAGTTTTTTCACCACGAAGACGTGAATAGTTAACTAACCAACGTAAACCTAAAGTAGTACGACGTTCTGGACGAACTTCTACTGGTACTTGGTAGTTAGAGCCACCTACACGGCGAGCTTTAACTTCTAATACTGGCATAATGTTGTTGATAGCTTCTTCGAAAACTTCGATTGCATCACGACCGCTGCGTTCTTGAACGATGTCGAATGCTGAATAAAGAATTCTTTGAGCTGTTCCGCGTTTACCATCTAACATGATTTTGTTAATCAATTTAGTCACTAACTTAGAGTTGTGAATTGGATCTGGTAAAACGTCTCTTTTTGGTACTGATCCTTTACGAGGCATAATCAGAGTCCTCCCTTCATATTATAGTATAATTTCACAATTTATCTCGAAAATTTACGCAATCTTAAACTTATTTTTTAGGACGTTTTGTACCGTATAATGAACGGCTTTGCATACGACCTTCAACACCTGAAGTATCAAGTGCACCACGAACGATATGGTAACGCACACCAGGTAAGTCTTTTACACGACCTCCACGTACAAGTACAACACTGTGCTCTTGTAAGTTATGACCGATACCAGGGATATATGCGTTAATTTCGATGTTGTTTGACAAACGAACACGAGCATATTTACGCAATGCTGAGTTAGGTTTTTTAGGTGTCATTGTACCAACACGAGTACATACGCCACGTTTTTGTGGTGAGTTCAAGTCAGTAAATTGTTTTTTCATACTATTGAAACCTTTGTTCAAAGCAGGTGAATCTGATTTCTTCGCTTTGCTTTTTCTAGGTTTGCGCACTAATTGGTTAATAGTTGGCATTTAAGATGTCCTCCTCTCCTGTTTTATAATCCCACACATCCAGGTGGTTCATTTTTAGAGTAAATAAAATTTAGTAAGCATACACTTACTAATTCTCATTTCAATAGAGCAACGATAGCTGCGTCTACGTTTATACCTGCATATTCTCCTAAAGCCTTCTTGCTTTCGAAAAAAGAAACAGGCGTTTCACTATGATTGATCTTACTTAATACGTCTGAAAGCAAATAAACTTCAACGTCTTGAGCAATAATCAATGATGTAACTTGGTTTTTATTGAGTGCTTTAAGCGTCTCTCTCAAACCAACAACACTATGGTGTTTGTTAAAGCGTGCAACTTTTTCATTAGACATTGACTATCCTCCAAAGCTTTGCTTGCATCAACCTTAACTATAATAACACTTATCATAGCGTTCGTCAACACTATTGTTATCATATTGCTCACTTTTCTTATATTAACAAATCTGTGCCGCAAGTCAACTTTTTCTATTATTTTTTGCTCTTAATTTTAGTATGCAAAAGTAGACCTAATGATTGCTGATTTGTTTTTACTCTATTCTTCTTTATCTAATTTGATTCCTTTTTCCTTGCTTTCTTTTTCTTCATATAAAACGAGTTGTTCTTTATCAAATTCATAATTGAATTTTAAAGATTCGCCATCTTCTTCAAAAGTAATTGCTTTTTTATCTGTATCGATTTTCCCTTTGATTTCTACTGGTGCTCCAAAAGGTTCTACAATAAGACGCGCTGTTTTTTTCTCGTCATTTGCAACCAAAGTTACATGTTCCTTTTTATTTACGTATTTGCCGTCTACTTTATTGCCACATGCTGCTAATAGTATAACAAGCAACAGACTTAATCCTAACAGTTTTCTCATGATGCTGCCCCCTGGTGAATATTTTACTATTACATAAAAAGATTACACAATAATGATATATTAATATTCAGTTTAAAACAATATTAAATAGTGATTTTTGTTTTGATAAAAAAAGCCAATGCATGCTTCTCAAATAGAGAAGCAGCATTGGCTTAATCTAACAAAATCTATTTATCGTTTTATTGTTGCGGTGCATCAGATGCAGCAATTTCTTCAATTGCTTCTTCAACCATTGGATCGACATGTTTATCGTATTTAGCATCGCTATAACGTCTCATGCCTGTACCAGCAGGAATTAATTTACCGATAATAACATTTTCTTTAAGTCCTAGTAAGTCGTCACGTTTACCTTTGATTGCAGCATCTGTAAGAACACGAGTTGTTTCTTGGAATGATGCAGCAGACAAGAAGCTTTCTGTTTCAAGAGACGCTTTAGTAATACCAAGCAATACTGGTTTAGCAGTTGCTGGACGTTTACGCTCTTTAAATGCTTCACGGTTCGCATCTGTAAAGTTGTGGATGTCCACAAGTGAACCTGGTAATAATTTAGTGTCACCAGCTTCGATAATACGAACTTTACGTAACATTTGACGTACCATTACCTCAACGTGTTTATCATCGATTTCAACACCTTGCATACGGTAAACTTTTTGAACTTCTTTAAGCAAGTAGCTTTCTGTTGCATTTAAGCCGGCTACTGATAAATAGTTCTTAGGTTCGATTGAACCTTCAGTTAAGACTTCACCACGTTCAACATGTTGTCCTTTTTCAACTTTCAAGCGTGAAGTACCTGAAGCAAGATAAGATCTTGTTTCATTTGCACCTTTAATCACGATTTCTTGTTGACGGTCTTTCGCAAGTTTAATATCTTCAACAGTACCTTCAATGTCAGTAATTACTGCTTGACCTTTAGGGTTACGTGCTTCGAAGATCTCTTGGATACGTGGAAGACCTTGTGTAATATCGCTTCCGGCTACCCCACCTGTATGGAATGTACGCATTGTAAGCTGTGTACCAGGTTCACCGATTGATTGTGCAGCAATTGTACCAACTGCTTCACCAACTTCAACTTTTTCACCAGTTGCAAGGTTTTTACCATAACATTTTTCACAAACACCGTGACGTGTGTTACATGTAAATGCTGAACGGATATACATTTGCTCAATACCAGCATCTGTAATACGTTTTGCAATTTCTGGTGTGATTAATTGGTCTGGTTCAACTAATACTTCATTTGTTTCAGGGTGACGTACAGTTTCTTTAGAATAACGTCCTTCAATACGTTCAATGAACGGTTCGATCATTTCTGTACCTTCTTTGATATCAGAAACAAGCAAGCCACGGTCAGTTCCGCAATCTTCTTCACGAACAATAACGTCTTGAGCAACGTCAACCAAACGACGTGTAAGGTAACCTGAATCGGCAGTTTTAAGTGCTGTATCGGCAAGTCCTTTACGCGCACCGTGAGTAGAGATAAAGTATTCTAATACCGTTAAACCTTCACGGAATGAAGATGTGATCGGCATTTCGATAATTTTACCTGATGGTGCAGCCATTAAGCCACGCATACCGGCTAACTGAGTAAAGTTAGATGCGTTACCACGGGCACCAGAATCACTCATCATGAAGATTGGGTTAGTTTTATCTAGGGATTTCATCAATCTGCTTTGAATTTCATCCTTAGCATCTGTCCAAATTTCAATGACAGCATTGTAACGTTCATCTTCAGTGATTAAACCACGATTATATTGTTTTTGAACACGTTCAACTAATTTTTCATGTTCATCTAAAATTTCTTGTTTATCTGGTAATACGATGATGTCAGATACACCAACTGTAATACCAGCTTTAGAAGAATATTTGAAACCTAAGTCTTTCATACGGTCAAGCATCATAGAAGTATCTGTAATGCTAAAGCGGTTAAAGACTTCTGCGATAATATTTCCTAAGAATTTTTTGTTGAATGGTTCTACTAATTCTTGTTCAGCAAAGTACTCTTTCAAGCCGCCTTCTCCAAGTTCAGTAGCACTTACGAAATATTTATCAGGTGTTTTATCTTCTAAGTTTGATTGTGTTGGTTCGTTAATATAAGCAAATGAATCTGGAATGATTTCATTGAAAATTACTTTACCAACTGAAGTTGTAAGAATTTTATTGTTTTGTTCTGCAGTAAATGTCGGATTGTTTAATGAACCAGCATGAAGTCCGATACGAGTGTGTAAGTGTACATATCCGTTTTGATATGCTTTTAAGACTTCATTTGTGTTATTAAAGATTGCTCCAGTATTCACTGCTTCTTTACGCTCTAAAGTAAGGTAATAGTTACCTAATACCATATCTTGTGATGGTGTAACTACTGGTTTACCATCTTTAGGGTTCAAGATGTTTTGAGCTGCAAGCATTAACATACGCGCTTCTGCTTGTGCTTCTTTAGATAAAGGTACGTGTACCGCCATTTGGTCACCATCAAAGTCAGCGTTATATGCTGTTGTTACCAATGGGTGTAAACGGATGGCACGGCCTTCAACCAATGTTGGTTCGAAAGCTTGGATACCTAATCTATGCAATGTAGGCGCACGGTTCAATAGAACTGGGTGTTCTTTGATAACATCTTCTAAAACATCCCATACTTCATCTTCCATACGTTCAATTTTACTTTTTGCATTTTTAATATTTGTTGCAATTTCGCGTTGAACTAATTCTTTCATAACGAAAGGTTTGAATAATTCTAATGCCATTTCTTTAGGCAGACCACATTGATACATTTTCAAGCTTGGTCCTACTGCGATAACTGAACGACCAGAATAGTCAACACGTTTACCTAATAAGTTTTGACGGAAACGTCCTTGTTTACCTTTCAACATATGTGAAAGTGATTTTAATGGACGGTTACCTGGGCCAGTAACGGGACGACCGCGACGACCGTTATCGATTAAAGCATCTACTGCTTCTTGCAACATACGTTTTTCGTTTTGAACAATAATGCCAGGAGCACCTAAGTCCAATAAACGTTTCAAACGGTTGTTACGGTTGATAACACGACGATATAAGTCATTCAAGTCACTTGTTGCGAAACGTCCGCCGTCTAATTGAACCATTGGACGGATTTCTGGAGGAATAATTGGAAGTACATCCAAGATCATCCATGAAGGATCATTGCCTGAGTTTCTGAATGATTCAACTACTTCTAAACGTTTAATTGCACGTGTCAATCTTTGACCAGTAGCTGATTCTAACTCAGTACGCAATTCTTTCAATTCTTCATCTAAATCGATTTCTGATAGTAAATCTTTGATACCTTCAGCACCCATTTTAGCGACGAATTGACCAGGGTATTTATCATAGTATTCTCTGTATTCTGCTTCAGAAAGCAATGATTTTTTCTCAAGTCCTGTTGGGCCTGGATCTACAACCACATAAGAAGCAAAATAAATAACTTCTTCTAATGATCTAGGAGACATATCTAATAATAGTCCCATACGACTTGGAATGCCTTTGAAGTACCAAATGTGTGATACAGGAGCTGCAAGTTCAATATGCCCCATTCTTTCACGACGTACTTTAGATTTAGTTACTTCAACTCCACAACGGTCACAAACCATGCCTTTATAACGAACACGTTTATATTTACCGCAACTACATTCCCAATCTTTTGTAGGTCCGAAAATTCTTTCACAGAACAAACCATCTTTTTCAGGTTTTAAAGTACGATAGTTGATAGTTTCAGGTTTCTTAACCTCACCATATGACCAAGAACGAATCTTTTCAGGTGAAGCAAGGCCGATTTTCATATAATGGAAATTATTTACATCAATCAAGGAGCCTACCTCCTTCAATTTAGATTAGCTGTGCTATTTGATTGATAAATGATCAATAAAATGAAAAATATTCAAGGTGCATATAGACAATGTTTGGATTCCCAGTGACATTGCCTAATGCTGACCTTTCATATTCGTCTCATTTTTAATTACGCTATTTGCTTATTGAACATTGCATGAATTAGTCAGTAGTTTCCTTTTGTGATTCAGGAATTGAAGATTGTTGGATGTTGACTTTGTGTTCATTTACATCATCTTCATCAACATCTGCCATTTCAATTTCTTTATCATCTTCATCCATGACTTTAACATCAAGACCTAAACTTTGTAATTCTTTCATCAATACTCGGAATGATTCAGGAACACTTGGTTTAGAGATGTTTTCACCTTTAACGATCGCTTCATATGTTTTTACACGACCTACAGTATCATCGGATTTATAAGTTAGGATTTCTTGTAATGTGTACGCAGCACCATATGCTTCAAGTGCCCATACCTCCATCTCACCGAAACGTTGTCCACCGAATTGAGCTTTACCACCCAATGGTTGTTGTGTAACAAGTGAGTAAGGACCAGTTGAACGCGCATGTAATTTGTCATCAACCATGTGCGCAAGTTTCAACATGTACATTACGCCGACTGAAATACGGTTATCGAATGGTTCACCTGTACGTCCATCATATAATACAGTTTTACCATCTCTTGCCATACCAGCTTCTTCAATTGTAGACCATACATCGTCATCGTTAGCACCATCAAATACTGGTGAAGCAACGTGGATGCCTAAGTTTTTAGCAGCCATACCTAAATGCAACTCAAGTACTTGTCCGATGTTCATACGTGATGGTACACCAAGTGGGTTCAACATGATATCAATTGGTGTTCCGTCTGGTAAATAAGGCATATCTTCTTCAGGAACAATCTTAGAGATAACCCCTTTGTTACCATGACGACCACACATTTTATCCCCAACGTGGATTTTACGTTTTTGAACAATGTAAACACGTACTAATTGGTTTACACCAGGAGATAATGAATCATCGCCGTCTTCACGGTTGAATACTTTAACATCTAGAACGATTCCGCCTGCACCATGAGGTACACGTAATGAAGTATCGCGAACTTCACGTGCTTTTTCACCAAAGATAGCATGTAATAATCTTTCTTCAGCAGTTAATTCAGTTACACCTTTAGGTGTTACTTTACCAACTAAGATGTCACCATCTTTTACTTCAGCACCAACGTATACAATTCCGCGTTCGTCTAAATTTTTAAGTGCACTTTCTGCAACGTTAGGAATATCACGAGTGATTTCTTCAGGTCCAAGTTTAGTATCACGCGCTTCAGATTCATATTCTTCGATATGGATTGAAGTATAAACGTCATCTTTAACAAGGCGTTCGCTCATGATTACAGCATCTTCATAGTTATAACCGTCCCAAGTCATAAATCCTACAACTACGTTACGGCCTAATGCCATTTCACCAAGTTCCATTGAAGGACCATCTGCTAAGATTTCTCCTTGGCTTACAATGTCGCCATCTTTTACGATAGGACGTTGGTTGTAACAAGTACCAGAGTTAGAACGTTTGAATTTAGCTAATCTGTACGTATCTAATTCACCATCATATTGTTGTCCATCTTCTTCAATAATACGACGAACTTTAATTTCGTTTGATTCAACATGTTCTACACGACCAAAATGTTTATTGATAACTGCAGCACCTGAGTCGCGAGCAGTTGCATGTTCCATACCTGTTCCAACAAATGGAGATTCTGGATTCATCAATGGTACTGCTTGACGTTGCATGTTCGCACCCATTAATGCACGGTTAGAGTCATCGTTTTCTAAGAATGGGATACATGCTGTCGCAGCTGATACTACTTGTTTTGGTGATACGTCCATGTAGTCCATTTTTTCTCTATCCATCATTGTGTTGTTACCGCGGAAACGACAAACAACTTCTTCACTGATGAAGTGTCCTTCATCATCTAAGCGAGAGTTTGCTTGGGCTACAACATAGCTGTCTTCTTCATCAGCTGTTAGATAGTCAATTTGGTCAGTGACAGTATTAGTTTCAAGGTCAACTTTACGGTATGGTGTTTCAATAAAACCGAATTCGTTCACACGTGCATAACTAGATAATGAGTTGATCAAACCGATGTTTGGACCCTCAGGAGTTTCGATTGGACACATACGGCCATAGTGAGAATAGTGAACGTCACGTACTTCCATTTGAGCACGTTCACGAGTTAAACCACCAGGCCCTAATGCAGATAAACGACGTTTATGTGTCAACTCTGCTAATGGGTTCGCTTGGTCCATGAATTGAGACAATTGAGAGCTTCCGAAAAACTCTTTAATTGAAGCAATAACCGGACGGATATTGATAAGTTGTTGCGGTGTGATAGAGTCAGTATCTTGAATTGACATTCTTTCACGTACAACACGTTCCATTCTTGATAAACCGATTCTGAATTGGTTTTGAAGCAATTCGCCTACTGAACGTAAACGACGGTTACCTAAATGGTCAATATCATCAGTTTGTCCGATACCATGTAACAAGTTGAAGAAATATGACATAGAAGCCACGATATCTGCTGGAGTAATGCATTTAACTTCAGAGTCAGGGAAAGCATTACCGATAACAGTTGTTGTTCTGCCTTCTTCATCATTTGGTACATAAACTTTAATAGATTGAATTTCCACTGGTTCATTTACAATGCTGCCATCTAATTCATCTACTTCGATGTTCGCATTAGACTCTAATACGTCCATGATTTCGTCTAATTTACGACGGTCTAATACAGTACCTTCATCAGCAACAATTTCACCAGTATCACTATTAACAATCGGTTCAGCCAATTTTTGGTTGAATAAACGATGTTTTAAATGAAGTTTTTTGTTCATTTTGTAACGACCTACGCTCGCTAAATCATAACGTTTTGGATCGAAGAAACGAGAGTAGAGCAAGCTTTTTGCGTTTTCTACTGTAGGTGGTTCGCCAGGGCGTAAACGTTCATAAATTTCTAATAATGCTTGTTCAGTATTTTCAGTACTATCTTTTTCAAGCGTATTACGTAAGTACTCATTGTCACCTAATAAATCAATAATTGATTGGTCAGATGAATAACCAAGTGCACGAAGTAATACAGTTAACGGCAATTTTCTAGTTCTATCAATACGTACATAAACGATGTCTTTTGCATCAGTTTCAAATTCTAACCAAGCACCACGGTTAGGAATTACAGTCGCATCATAGTTTTCACGGCCGTTTTTATCTATTTTTTCATTGAAATATACGGATGGAGAACGAACTAATTGTGAAACGATAACACGTTCAGCACCATTAATTACGAAAGTACCAGTGTCAGTCATTAATGGGAAATCACCCATAAATACTTCTTGGTCTTTCACTTCTCCTGTTTCTTTGTTAATAAGACGCACTTTGACACGAAGAGGTGCAGCATAAGTTGCGTCACGGTTCTTAGATTCCTCTAAATCATATTTTGGTTCACCTAATCTGTAATCAACAAATTCTAAAGATAGGTTTCCTGTGAAATCTTCAATTGGAGAAATATCTCGGAACATTTCAAGTAATCCTTCTTTTAAGAACCAGTCATACGATTTCGTTTGAATTTCGATAAGGTTTGGTAACTCTAAAACCTCAGAAATTCTCGCGTAATTTCTACGTTTACGATGTCTTCCATATTGGACAAATTTACCTGCCAAACAGATTCACCCCTCAAAAATTGTTCGAATGCCTTTTACCGTACAAACAACTCGAAATCCAACAAGACAAAAAGAAAACGGCAGCACACCTGATGACACCATTTTCTATTCTGCGTTATTAATGATTTACTTTGTTATTTTATACGTAAAAGTACACACTTCTTGAACATAAATTTTTACATTCTATAACTATAACAGAAATAAAAATGAATGTCAATGGTTAACGCTTGCTTTTTAAAATGTAATACCCTTTATCTTTCACCAGGGTTTCTACATTACCGAAAACTGTTTCCATTTTCTTTTTAGCCGACGGCATGCCTTGTTTCTTTTGAATCACGACATAAAGCTCGCCGTCTTTTTTTAATTTCGAATATGCATCTTCTAATATTCCATGGACAACCGACTTCCCTGCTCTTATTGGAGGATTGGTCACTATCATATCCGCGGAATCATCTGGAATTTCAGCTAATCCATCACTTTCTTTAATCACCGCATTATCAATATGGTTTTTCTCGCTATTTTCTTTAGCCAAATCTAATGCACGATGATTTACATCTAAAAGTATTACTTTATGATGCGGAGAAACTTTTGCGATCATTAAACCAATCGGTCCGTATCCGCAACCAACATCAATAATTGTCTTACTCGGACCAGGCGGATGTTCTTTCAGAAATGTTCGTAATAACAAATCAGATCCATAATCAATCTTTCCTTTTGAAAACACGCCTGAATCAGTGGCAAGTTTTAATTCGTTTTGTTGATAACGATATTTAAAATCTTCTCTCTGACTCGCAACTTCTGGATCCTTATCATAATAATGACTCATGCTTACACCTCATTTATTTAACACTCTACAGATGCATTTCTGTCCATCTTTAGAATACACATTTATAGTTCATAAATCTATGAAAAGGCAATAAGGTGAAGTGTCGCCTCAACTCTCTCACATTAGAAAAACCCCGTTAACTCAATAACGGGGTTTTCATTTCTCAAAGAATTCAGGCTGTGAAAACCTTAATTTTCACGATATTAACAATGGTTATTAGCCTCGTTCTCTTTTCATTCAATTCAACTAGAACTTAGAATTATTTCAATTCTACTGAAGCGCCAACTTCTTCTAATTGTTCTTTAAGTTTTTCAGCTTCTTCTTTAGGTAAAGCTTCTTTGATTACTTTAGGAGCGTTATCTACTAATTCTTTAGCATCTTTCAATCCTAAACCAGTTGCATCTTTAACAGCTTTAACAACTTTGATTTTAGAAGATCCAGCTGAAGTTAATTCAACATCAAATTCAGTTTTTTCAGCAGCTTCGCCGCCACCTGCTGCACCTGCTGCTGCTACTGGAGCTGCTGCAGTTACACCAAATTCTTCTTCAATTGCTTTTACTAAGTCATTTAATTCTAATACTGACATTTCTTTAATTGCTTCAATGATTTGTTCTTGATTAGCCATTTTTAATATTCCTCCGTTTTATAAATATTTACGATGCTGATTATTCAGCACTTTCTTCTTCTTTAGATTCTCCGACTGCTTTAACTGCATAAGCGAAGTTGCGTACAGGAGCTTGTAATACAGAAAGTAACATAGATACAAGACCGTCGTGTGATGGTAAAGAACCAACAGTTTTAACTTCTTCTGCTGAGATAATGCTACCGTCCATTACGCCTGTTTTAATTTCTAATGCTTCGTGTTCTTTAGCAAATCCAGCAATAACTTTTGCAGGAGCAACTACATCTTCAGTAGATGTTGCAACAGCTGTTGGACCTGTTAAGAATTCGTCAAGACCTTCAAGTCCTGCTTGTTCTGCAGCACGACGCATCATCGTGTTTTTGTATACTTTATACTCAACACCAGCTTCACGTAATTTTTTACGTAATTCAGTTACTTCGGCTACTGTTAAACCACGGTAATTCACGATTACTGTTGAAACAGAATTTTTAAGTTGATCAGCAATTTGTTCAACTAATTGTTTTTTTGCTTCAATAATTCCAGACATTTAGACACCTCCATATTAGTTTTGTTCGGTGCTTTTCATTTGGTTGAATCCAATAAAAAAAGCACTTTCACCCCACGGCAAAAAGTGCTTGAAAGTTTTTTACAAACCACGTTCAAGTCAATTTTAGCCTCGGTAGGATATAATTTTTAAGTTATTTCTTAACTCCTACTGTCTTAGGTAAAATAATCACATTAACCAATATAACGGTTTGGATGTGATATGTCAATATGTTTTAAAAAAACTAGAGAAAATATTTTTCAAGTAAGTTCAGATTCAAATCAATTCGTTTGGCACATTATTACTTGTCATTTTCTCTAGTTCATTAATTTCAGTTATTTATTATAGTTTGAAGTTAGAAGTATCTACTTTAACACCAGGACCCATTGTAGTTGTAACTGCAACAGATTTAAAGTAAGTACCTTTTGCAGAAGCTGGTTTAGCTTTAGCAATAACATCTTGAAGAGTGTTGAAGTTTTCAACTAAATCTTCAGTACTGAATGATACTTTACCAATTGAAGCGTGGATGATACCAGCTTTTTCAGCACGGTATTCAACTTTACCTGCTTTGATTTCTTCAACTGCTTTTTTAACATCCATAGTTACTGTACCTGTTTTAGGGTTAGGCATTAAACCTTTAGGTCCTAATACACGACCTAATTTACCAACTTCGCCCATCATATCTGGTGTAGCAACAACTACATCAAAGTCGAACCAGCCTTGTTGGATTTTAGTTGCGTATTCTGATTCACCTACGTAATCAGCGCCTGCAGCTTCTGCTTCAGAAGCTTTATCACCTTTTGCGAATACTAATACACGTTGAGTTTTACCAGTTCCGTGCGGTAATACTACTGCACCACGGATTTGCTGGTCGTTTTTACGAGTATCGATACCTAAACGGAATGCTACTTCAACAGTTGCATCAAAGTTTGCAACACTTGTTTCTTTAGCTAAGCTGATTGCGTCTTCAACACTATAGTGTTCATTACGGTCAACTTTGCTAGCAGCATCTAGATACTTTTTACCTTTTTTAGCCATTTATTATTTCCTCCTTTAGTGGTTTTAGCGGAATGTCCTCCCACATTACTTGCTATTGCAAGTTAAGAGCAGATGACGCTTGCAGCTGTTCGCAATATAAATATTGGATTAACTTTGAGTCATCTGCCATTTTGTTTCAAGTTTCAAATTGTTATTTGTGTTCGTTTAAGAGATGCAATTTTGAAAAGCTCTCTTTGCTACGTTATTATTCTACAGTGATACCCATACTACGAGCAGTACCTTCGATAATACGCATAGCCGCTTCTTCATCAGCCGCATTTAAGTCAGGCATTTTTGTTTGAGCGATTTCACGTACTTGATCTTTAGTTACTGTAGCAACTTTGTTTTTATTAGGTTCACCAGAACCTTTTTCAACGCCAGCTGCTTTTTTAAGTAGTACTGGAGCCGGTGGAGTTTTAGTAATGAATGTAAATGAACGGTCTTCATATACACTGATTTCTACCGGAATAATTAAACCTGCTTGTTCTTGTGTTCTTGCATTGAACTCTTTACAGAATCCCATGATATTCACACCTGCTTGACCTAATGCTGGACCAACTGGTGGTGCTGGGTTCGCTTTACCTGCAGGAATTTGTAATTTAACTACTTTTTCTACTTTTTTAGCCACGATGTGCACCTCCTTGATATCGTGATGTGGTCACAGGGCTCATTTTTGCCCTCCCACTCATAAAACATTTCGTGACGAAATGGCCTGCCCTTTACGAGCACGACCACAGTATTATATCATTTAAAAATTGTAAAATCAACACTATTTTGCTTTTTTAGTATGTGTTGTCTAAATGCAAACTGTTACAGTTTTTCGATTTGATCAAATTCCACTTCAACTGGAGTTTCTCTTCCGAACATATCTACTAGTACAGTCAACTTGAATTTGTCTGCTTCAATTTCTTGTACTTCGCCGACTTGGTTGGCAAATGGTCCTGATTTAATACGCACTTGTTCACCGACTTCAACTTCTACGTCGATTGTTTTTTCTTTCATTCCCATTTGTTTCAAAATAAAGCGAACTTCATCAGGAAGCAGTGGATTAGGTTTTGAACCAGCACCAGCTGAACCTACAAATCCAGTTACACCAGGTGTGTTTCTAACGACATACCAAGATTCATCCGTCATAACTAACTCAACTAAAACGTATCCAGGGAATGTTTTTTTCGTTAATTTTTTCGCTTTACCATCTTTAACTTGTGTTTCTTCTTCTTCTGGTATGACAACTCTAAAAATTTGTTCTGTCATATTCATAGATTCAACACGTTTTTCTAAATTCTTTTTAACTTTATTTTCATAGCCAGAGTAAGTATGCACGGCATACCAACGCTTTGCTCCAACTTCCTCAGACATGTATGTTGTCACTCCTCATATTAACTAATTAATTCTATCAATTTACCGATTCCCAAATCCAAGGCATAGAAGAAGATTAAGAAGAATACTACTGTCACAATTACAATAGTAGTATATTTGAATAATTCTTCTTTAGTCGGCCAACTTGTCTTCTCCATCTCAGAAATAACGCCTTTAAAGAAACTATCTTTAGGTGCTTTTTTCTTATCTTCAGCCATTGTCGTACCTCCAATTAGTCATTAAATTCATCCGTGGGCGCAAGGTAGTTACTTCGATTCCTTGTGTATCGTATGTGCATTGCATGTTTTGCAATACTTCTTCAATACTAATCTTTCTGCAAGGTTGCTATTCTTTGGTACGGTATAATTTCTATTTCCGCATTCTTCGCAATTAAGCGGGACTTTTTTCATAATACCTTCACCTTACCTATATTAAATACTCACTTACTATACATAAGAACCCCTCATCATGTCAAACGACTAGTCAATTGTAAGTTGTTCCTAAATGTAGAATAAGTCGCATTTTCATTTATAGTGTTCAAATTGTCTAAGCAATTTTTTCTTGCAACGATGCAGTGCGTTATATACTACTTTCTCATTGATACCCATCTTTTCTGCTATTTCCTTTGGGGAATAGTCATCCAATGTATATTGTACTACTTCTTGCTCTAATTTGCTTAATTTCTTACAGTAAGCAATTAAATCCTTACATTCTTCATCCATTATCAATTTTTCCTCAATACTAAGCTCTGAAACAGAAATACGGTATTGAGTTTCAGCTTCTGCAATCAGGCATTGACGTTGTTTATCTAATCTTGTTTGTTTTCGATAATAGTCATACTTTGAGGTTTTAATTAAACGGTTTAAAAAATGATCAAAGGGTGTTCTAGTTGAAAGTTTATATTTATCTATACTTCTGCAGATCCTTAGGGAGATATCTTGAAGTAAGTCATCGCAATCCGAAACTGCAATACTGCGATTTTGTATACGCTGGCGGATCAATGGTTGTAATAAGATGAGCAGTTGATTAATAGCTTCTGTATCATCTGCTTGTGCACGTGAAATTAACAGAGTGATTTTTGAAGAAATGTCATTCTGTTGCTGAGGCATGAGGTCGCTCCCTTCATAAAAAAGTGAAATCATCATACCTGACATTTACTTCGTTAATCAAACTGTATAATTTTATTTTTCAT